>CAWCCV010000017.1:0-196395 GCA_963794175.1 uncultured Acidobacteriota bacterium
CGAGCCCGCGGGACTCTTAGATCGCAAAGATTCCTTTTGTTGCAGGTAAGCCATGAAGAGGCCGGTGCCTTTGTGGTCGGAAGGGAGATCGTCGATGCTGAGCACGCGCAAACCGAGGCTAACTTTTGCGCGAATGGGATTCAGCGCAGGATCAAATGCCTCTTCCGTGATGCTGAAGTCGGTGATGCGAACGGGAAGTACACGATTGCGTGTCCAAACAAAAAGGACAAGAGGCGTCTCCATGGGGATGATTTCGAGCGTGCCGGCTTGCGCGAGGCTTTGGTTGGATTGAATCTGCGCGACAGATGGATAAACGATCGTTTCGAGGGCCGCCAGTTGGGGAAGGATTCCGAACTGGACGGTATTGGGATTCTGGTCCGACTGTTCGAGCTGATCGGTGGCATCAATTTCTGCGTCGACTTTTATTGTTTCTACTGCCGGGCCTTTCAAGCGTAACGCTTCGCTGCGATCTCCTTGCCCGCCGACTCCCTGCACTTGCAGCGTGCGCGTCAATGTATCCGGGTTGTATTGCAAAACGATGACGCGGATCACCGCAGAAGTGTCCGGGTCCATCAATACCAGCCCGCCTTTTACAAGTCTCGGTGATCCTGGAAAACTCGACATTGTGATTCTCGCCTTCTAGCTCTTCTTCACTTCGGCCAATCCAAACCTTGCTTCGGATCGGAAACAACGCCCACAAACAAATCTCTTTCTTCTTTTGTCCAGCCTCCGGATTGCTTACCGAAAATCTGTTTGACGGCTTTATTCACATCGGCGCATGGAGAGATGCAACGAAGCTTTTTCAACATGCCGCGCAGGTCTTCGTCGCCGTTTCCGATTGCGTAGTCCTTGATCCAAGTTCTAACGTCAGCGGTTTTCTGCCCTGTGTCCTTCTTTGTGTCGGCCATAATTCCGCGATATTGCACGGGGTACTCCGCAAACAGAGAATTCATCTCGTCTAGTTCAAAAAGGAAAACATCCGAGGAGAACTGGAAAACCGACTGTGCGTTGGTGGTTCTTCCCGCACCAACCGGCGGAGCCTGGCTAAATGCGACGTGTTCGGATTCGTGCACGAGGGTAGACAACGCCATGGTCTTCCATTCCATGCGCGAGAACTCGTTAATTTTCGGTTCCTTGGTGTTGTTGAATCGTTCGACGTTCGAGTTTGTCCGGCACTTCGATGCATGCGGGCACTCCTGCCTGCGGACCATTGCCATTGCAATCGCTTGCCTGGCCCCCTGCTGCGCCTTCCATTTCAGGCAGAACACGTAATTGGGAGATTTTGGTTAGAATCTTTGGATCTTCCTTATCGGCAAACGTTTTGAGGTTTGTCGCCGGCCTTGCCTTACCCAACGCTTTGGCCTTTTTCGGATCCGACTTTATTTCCTTCTGCGTTTCCCCCTGCTTCTTGATCTGCTGCCTTGCCAAAGTCCCAGGCTCATCCAAGGTATCAACTTCTTACAACTCTCTTGCCGGAATTAGGGAAGACACCATGGAGGAGCCGGTGGCGGCGGCGCCTTGGGTGTAGGGTAAGGGCCAGCCAAGGGCGGAGTTTTCGGGATTAAGAGTTTTGTCGACGTCTTGCGGATAAATTGGCTGGCGGCGCAAAACAGTTTCCCGCCCATGGTGAGCGATTCCTCCCGCTCTATCTCTTGTCGAAGCGCTGAGTGTGCTACTCGGTCGGCCTCCCGCTCAGCTGAATCGTGTGGTGCAACCGAGTCAACTTCCGCCGGTGATTTGGATCCGCCTTGAATCGTGTGAGTGAGCTCGTGGCGCGAAAAATGAAGTTGCTTACCCTCATTCAAATGAGGAGAGAATTTTCCAGCGCCAAAAACGATGTGGCTTCCGACAGCGTATGCGTTGGCGCTTACGCCACGGGCAGATTCGGCGGCTTTGGAATCGGCATGCACGCGGACGTGCGAGAAGTCTTGGCCAAAGCGCGGTTCCATGAACGCGCGAGTGGCCGAGTCCAGCGGCTGCCCGGGAGAGCGAAGCGTTTCGAGCACCGTTGAGGTATCGCCGGAACGGGATTTGAGTTAATCGCTGAACGCTTCAAAGTCCCCGCGCTTGCGCTTTGAAACCTTGAAGAAGGCATCGTTCGAGAAGCGTGCCCGTGGCCGCGTGTTTTTGCTCGAACGTCGCTTACGGCCGAAATTGCAGGCGTCCAAAGAGGCCAGTCGTCTCTCGCTTGTCTCACGGTCTCTGTCGCTCATCTCCCTTGACAATTTGACAGTTCATTTCTTCGTTTCCTTATCCGGTGGAAAAGCAAGGTCCTGGACATTGGGCGGGCAACTGAAGTCAAATCTCTTGAACAAGTCCGGCTTCTTTGTATCCGACTGACCAGCGGAGACATTTGTAGGAGGAACAAGGTGAATTTCCGCACGGCGGTGCTGCGGATAGTCGGGTTCCTTGCTTGCCTCGGGACCAGCGCCGACCAGTTCGACACCTTTTTCCCGACCAGGGCCAATTGCAAATTCGAGGCCGGCTTTGGCCCGGTCATCTGAGAGAGCTTGATTCCCTTCAAAACCGGGCCCAGGCTTTATGGGGCCTTCAATCGAGGTGAAACCAACTACCTTGGACACCGAATAGCCCTTGTCGAAGAGAGACCTTAGGGCCGACTTTGTCTCAGCATTTGTCCGCTTGAAGTCTCGGCCCAGTTTTTCATAGCTCTTTCTGGCGAGGATCAGCGGGAACTTTCGCGCATATGTCGTCGTTGAGTTCCGCGGTCGAATAACAGAAATAAACGGGAAGCACCAAAGGATCAAGTTTTGCCGGCACGTCCGATTTTGGTTTATCGGGTTCGGTTTCTTTGTGCAAGTGTAGAAATAAACCTTCTCCCACCATTCCGTTACTTTGTCCTTGCAAGTGAACGTCGGCGTGGTTTTTCCCAGCGGAATGGTGAACACCAAAGAGCCGCTTGTTGAGGTTCCCCCAGGAGTCTGCGTAACGTCCACACGCAGGCTAATGTCCCCCCAAGAAGTGTTGACGCTGAGGGAGCCTCCGCCAGATGTAACGCCGCCTTGCCCGACGTCAACCTGTGCTTTGAAGTTGAATTGCCAATTTCCAGATTGCGCGACGATCAACTTGAGGTAAGGGTTACCGTGGAATTTTTCAACAAATTCGTGGCGTCCTGACCCGAGTTGCTGGCCACCGCTTTTAGCAATTTCGGCATCAGATCCTCCAACTGCTTTGTGATGTCCACGCCAAGTTCTGCATGCCCGCGGACGGCGTCCTGGCACCACTCGACTTGTATCCAGGCTTTTGCGAAATCCGCATCTACGCCCACCTTAGGCGGCGCTTTTTCACCCTTTGTATGCCGCACGGGTTCTGCCTGGGGTTCGACTTGATAGCGAGTGTGATCGTCCAGCGAGACTCGCTTCTCGTCCGGACCCAAATCTTCCACAAGCGGGAATTTGGGTTGCCTCCGGATAACCGACTCGCTTCCAGACAGTTGGGGAATAGGACCAGAGCCTGCGACCGCGTCCGCCGCGCGGTCTGCCGCAGCTTCTGCTGGATCATCCACAGCGCCAACGGCAAGGCTTCGTTGAACAATGGGGGTCTGCGTTCCCTGTTGGACCGTATGTGCCACTTCGTGAGCAAGAAGATGAAACCCACTTTGTGATTGCGGAGAAAACTCACTTCGTCCAAACCAAATGTTCTGACCGAGAGTGAACGCGCGAGCATTTATGTCATTTGCCGCACGGGCCGCGGATTCGTCGGAGTGCACGCGCACGCGGCTTAGATCACAGTGGAAACCGGATTCCAAGCGAGTCCGAGTCGAAGGATCGAGCGGCTGGCCTTGATAGCGAATGGCGTTGTGCACGGCGTTCGGCACTTCACCGATCGGGTTTCGGTTGAATGCGGATCGTCTGAGCAAGGGATCCCCCGACTCCGTGGATTCCTTTTTCTTTTTACACTCCTCGCATTCGCCGCTCGAGGTATGCTGACCGCAGGAGCACTTTCGGCGCAGCACGGGTAGCCGAGACGCAGCGACAGTGGGAGCGAGGGTGGCTGTCTTCGTTGTTTGTGTAGCCTGGTTCATTCGATTTCTTCCAAACAGTTCAAATGTCTCTGTACCGTCCAAATTGTTTTTCTAACGACGCGTCTTTCTCCCGGTCTTTCTATTCCGGCGGTGACGGACACGCTGGTCCACCGTGCGCCAGGTTGAAGATGTCGGATACAGATGAGGCGTAGCATTCTGCGTGGCGCAAATTCTTCCCCGCACCTTTGCCTCCATGCCCCGGATGACCAAAAAGCATGTGGAAACTCTCGTGAATTAGAAGGGTTGCCATTCCCGTCTCAGTTAGCTTCCAAAAACTGGGGCACAAGAAAAACGTAGAGACGCCTTCGCATGCAGACGCATCTCTGCCTTTGCAATGTGTGTCGCAGCCATCCAAGCTAACGGGGCTGTTGATACAGCGATAGGTAAGGATTTTCCCGAAGTTCTTGTCGATACTGTCAAAACGGTCGGAGATTCCCTGCAATTCTTCCTGCCTCGCGTCATTTTGCGTCTTGGCCACTTTGCCGGTGAGGCGGTTCAGAAATCCGGTTCCCTTTTTGGGGGGCAATCCAAACCGATCCTGGTAAACCTGATTCACCGTTCCTGAAGTGACCCCCATGATCGCGCCGGCAGCCGCTACGCCAAAAAGAATGGCCGTAGCTTCGGTAAGGCCTTTCGCGTGAGCATCGGCCGCAGTGAGAGTATTGAGAGGATCTGCCGGAACGCCCTTCTTGTTTGGAACGCAATGTGTTGTGGATGACCCCGCAAGGCGCGAGAGCGTTCCATTGACGCGTTCCGCTGGGCCAGCCGGATTCCGCAGCGGCTCCGGCGGCGGCGACGTGTTCACGCGCCCGGCAATAGTTTCCGCCTCGGATTCGGAAGCATCGCTCGGCGAGCTGACGCGTTGTGGAGCGTTGGCAGGCGCTGCGCTTCCAGCTTGTGCAACGTGCACCAGTTCGTGCGCAAGCACGGAGCGCCCTTGTGCAGTGCCGGGAGAGAACTGGTTTTTTCCAAAGACAATATGGTTACCGTAGGCGTAGGCCGAAGCGCTGACGGCGCTTGCAGATTCCGCCGCCATAGGATTGGCGTGTACGCGCACACGTGAGAAATCATGTCCAAAACGCGGCTCAAAAAATGCGCGTGTCGCTGCATCAAGCGGCTGGCCGGGAGAACGCAGCACGTCGTGAACGATGGAGGGAACCGCATTCATGGAACTGCGATTCAGCGGGGAGCGCTGCAGCAGCGGATCGCCGCTGCTCTTGTCTTTCTTTTTCTTGCATTCTTCACACTCACCACTGCCAGTGTGCTGTCCGCAATCACACTTGCGTTGTAACACTCCTCCGCTTGGCGCAGATCGAAGCGCAGCAAACGCCTTTAGGCTTACTTTTGTCGTCGATGCCACGAGTGCTTTCGTCAATTTCTGCCTTTCTCGATCCGATTCTCTTCCCCGCTTGATCTCAGAACGCAGGGCACGCCGGAGCATCCCCTGGCGCTGCAGCACATTCGTTATTTGCCATCGCTTGGTATCTGACCCGATAATCCTCTATGTCCTTGCAGCAATCGGAATTTCTCCCGGCCCCAGTGCAGTTCTTCTGTCTTGCCAGCGACTTCGCGCATTCAACATCGCCCGTATATGCATGGCATTCCGTAAGGGACCTCGCCAAGTTCATCCAGTTGTTGTACTTCTGGACGGCTGCGTTCTTGTCTGCGCCCGGCCTGTTGTAGGCAACGGATAACGCTTTGCAACAGCCCCACCTGGTGACGTCACTTACGTGAACCTGTTCGTGCAGCCGGGAACAGTCCGACGTGCAGCAAGTATTGGAGTTTCTAATGATCTTGTAAGAGCCGTTCGTGGGATCACAAACCGATTCTGCGCCGCCGTTTTGGCACGTTCCGCTTCCCTGAACGGTAATGAGCACGCCATGCTCGGAATATTTGGGCCCGCGTTTTTCCTCCGTGGACTGTTTCGTGCCAATCGGGCTCAACTGTTGACCGCTTCTCGTTTCATTCGACTCCGCGGAAACCCGCATTTCCGCGAAACCTCGCTGGTTCGAATCTTGAGCACGATTGTTGGTTCTCTGGTCCAAGCCGTTTCCCCAATCGTTTTGCGGAATGCCAGACCTCTTCTTTTTGCACGCAGTGCATTCGCCACCACCTGTGTGCTGTCCACAGCCGCATTTACGGCGCAAAACTTTATTCGCGACGGGAGTGAAGTGATGGGAAGCGAACGTCGTTCCCGTTCCGTTGGCGCACACAGACATTAGTCCCCGGCTCACTTGGCAATTCCTCCGTGCACCGCGCGTGCAATGGCGCGTCCTGACTGGCCCGGCGAAGGTTTCTGCGGCAAGGAAATGTTGGCCACTTTGATTGCGTCCATACTTCCGCCACCAAGCAGTTCTCGTGAAACACCGATTGCGTTCAAACGGTGGGAGAGTTCCCTTCCCAGAGCTGATTCCAGGGCGGCGACTTCGCGGGGCGAATAGTCGAAACCCTCGAGCACGAGACGATCGATGTGAATTCGCAGTGTCATGCGGTCGCCTTCATTGCCGCCGGAACGGGTGCGGGCAAACGGAAGTCCGCTTCGTTCACAGGCCGCTCCATCTTCTGAAATTCCTTTCGCGCGCAATCCAGCACGTGCCGCATGCCAACGGAAGCCCCTTCGCTGGCGGCCAAAAATGCAGCGTTCACAGCGATCGATCGGATGCTCCCGCCTGTTAAAGGAAGCTTTGCAAGGCGCGCGAAATCGAGCCCTTCGACCGGTGCCGCGTCGGGAAAAACCTTGCGCCAGATCGTTTCGCGCTGGGTGGGAGCCGGAAATGCAAACTGGACAATGAAGCGCAGCCTGCGGAGAAAGGCCGAGTCCAGCGCGCTTTTCATGTTCGTTGCCAAAATAGCAAGGCCGCGGTAACTTTCCATCCTTTGCAGCAGGTAGTTCACCTCGATGTTGGCGTAACGATCGTGGCTATCCTTGACTTCGCTGCGCTTGCCGAACAGCGCGTCGGCCTCATCAAAGAAAAGAATCGCCCCGCCGTCTTCGGCAGAATCGAACAACTTGCGCAGGTTCTTTTCCGTTTCCCCGATGTATTTGCTGACGACTGCAGAAAGATCGATGCGGCACAAGTGAAGGCGCAAATCGTTGGCGAGGACTTCCGCCGCCATGGTTTTTCCCGTGCCGCTTTCGCCCGCGAATAAGCGCGGAAATGCCAAAACCGCGATTCATCTGATCGCGGAATCCCCATTGCTGGTAGACGGTATCGCGGTGGCCGACCTGGGCTGCGATCTGCCGGAGCAGGGACATTTCATTTTCCGGCAGCACGATATCGTTCCAGGTTGCTCGCGGATCGATCGATTGCGCAAGGCTCTCCACCGCAGGCTTCGTAAAGCGTACGCAGGCATCCCAAGCTCTCTTTCTTCAGATCTTCAGCTTCTCCCGGTGCGTCTTGCAGGACTTCTTGAGAAATCTTTCGAATGGAATCGAGGTTGAGGTGAAATTGCTCCGCGAGTGTTGCCCCAATTCCTTTCACTTTCTCTCCCAAGGCCGCTTCCCATGCCTTTCGCTGCTCGGCGTAGCTCGGCTTTTCTATCGAAGCGGAGTAGACACGACGAGCCAAGCCGGACCCTGAACTCTTTGCATCCAAAAAGATGACCCCGTCCGTTTTGGACAGAAAACGTGAGATTTGCGTCGAGAGCGGATCGGCAGCGGCGAAATCGGAGGCATCCAAATACAAGGCAACGGGAAGCAGGAGGCTTTCACGAAACCACAAGCGAGCAAGCGTTTCCAATTCGCCCGCGTGTGCAGGCAGTTGGCCCGCAGAAATACGAAACGCTCTCAGGCCGAATTGCGCAGCCACTGCGCTAGCCACCGTCTGTTTGCTGAAGGTGTCTTCGCCCGTCAAATGGATGACGGAAGTTGCGTTGTGGGGTTGCCTCAGTTGTTTCAGAATCCGGTCCACTTCCGTTCGCTGCGAATCGGATAAAGAAGTTGCCGCGCCCGCAACATCAAGCGGATTGAGCAGCGGCGCAAGCCGGTCGTCGAGATGGTTCAAGCCTTTTACAAAATTTACGATCCGTTCGTCGGCCCGTAGTGCGCTAGTCGTCAAAGCCTGGGAACCCGGCTGATTGATTTCCAGCAAGCGCCAATATCTGAGAGGCCGTTCCGGAGAGAGCGCTTCCCATTCCGGATTTTCTAAAATAGAAAATCCAAGCGCAAAGGTCGGATAGATGCGAGCCGCGTCGTCCTGAGCGCGAGCACATAGTGAAGAGATTCCCGGATCGAGTTCGACGGCGCAACAGAGCAACAGCAAATGCTCTTCAAATCTCGTCATGCCGAAACGCCGGCTCAACATCTGCAGGGCAGGACTCATCTTTGCCTCTTCTGTGCCTGTGCCCCCGACCGGCGGCGTGCTTGCGGCTGTTTTCTCCGTTTCCGATCCGGAAGGCGTGAGCAGCGCCCGCACTGTGGGCGTGCTGCTGGACGTTTTGCCCATCAACCTTTGCCAAAACGTAGGAGGGACAACCTCAGGAATAATTGGCGAGCTGCCCGTGTGCTGATGGCGTTGTGCATACCGCTCCAACGTCTGTCGCAACTGCGCAATCGCTTCAGAAAGGTACCTTGCGTTTTCGTCCTGCCACTTCTCGGTTTCGCTCATGTCACTTTCACACTCTGGTTTGAATCAAAACTGAATTTGGGCGGCGAACCTGTCGCCACAAAGGGCATGCTGTCCACGCCGTCCACACGAAGGCGAACCGGGTAGGGCGTCGTTGCAGCAATGACCCCTGGCACTTGAAAGGTCAGAGAGGTAGGTTTGCTGGTATCCGCCGGATTAGTCATCGTCTGTGGCGCGATCTGTTGCTCTCCAAAAAGCAGAAGCACGCGTTGCCTCGAATCAATGCGCGGCGCGCAAGTCACCGTAAGATTTACCGTTCCCGGTGAAGCTGTCGTCGTCTTCAGCGTGATCGCTGGCGCCAACCCAAATGCGATTTCGTTGGTAATCCAAGTCGGAAGTGGGGGCCTCCGCACCACCAGGGATACTGTGTAAATGCCAGCAACCCATGCGGCCATTGCCGCCGCGACATTTGGAAAAGGAACGCTTAGGGCCGAATCGGAACTTCCCGGTGAGGGTGCAATTTCGATAGGCCCAGCAAGAAGCGAATTGGAAAACCGGGCCATGATCCCCCCGCCCGTTAAATTTTCTCCTTCGAGCATCACACTCGTTCCCAGCTGAACACTGGGCAAGGACCCTGCGGGCACAATGTCAAAGAGCTCGGGCGAAGGAGACGGCACTGAATAGACACCCAAATCGCCCTTCCCGCGAGCCAGGACTGGAAGAGGACTTTTCGCGGGTTGCTGGCTGTCAATCAAAGCTACCGTTGCCAAATACGTCGTGGACAAGCGGTATTGAGTTTGCAGAGCCGTCCACAATTTGGAGATTTCTTCGAGCGAAAGCGGCTGCGGCGTGAACCTTATTCTTTCTATTTGGTCGCCCGGGTCGATTCCCGGAAGGCCGCTTTTCAAATCCGAAGTATCAAGGAGAGGGCGGTCATGCAGTACGCTCATTGCCGTTGCCAGGATTCGTTGGCTCAGGATTTCGCTGTTATCTACTCCAAAAGCCGTAAACACGTAGTAGAGATTCAGCGCAAGCGGCGGGGTTCCATTCTCTCCGGGACGTGAGACACCGGGAGGATTTAGATTTCTCCAATTCGCATTTGGCAGAGTCTGGTAAAGATACAAATTGAGTTGATTGCTGTTGGTATTCGTACCGCTTCGCGCCTTATCAATGGGCAAGGAGGTGACATTCACTCCGGACAGGGACGGGTCGGAGCTAAAGCGGTTCGTCAGGATATTGACGAGCGCTCCGGTAACGGCGGCGACGACGCTCGCATTGCTCATCCCGCGCTCCTTCGATTGCGTACCCGCTGGTATTCCTCAAGGCTCATCGCACCGCTCGGCGCTTTCTTTTCTGTAGGCTTCGGCGAAGCGATAGAAGCGCGAACCTCGATTTTTCCGATCGTTACCTGGACGACTGGCTCACTCGCCTTCTTCTTCTTCGAGTTATCGGCCGCAAGATCTGTATTCCGTTCAGGGGTCGGACGCGCCGCAAACACGGGTGGTTGCAGTGGAGTAGCCGGCACAATTGGTTCGGAGGGCTCGTTCTCCCGTGCGGACTTGACCTCTCGAGCCACGGCGATAAGGGAAGGACTTTGCGGTTCGACAAGGGAAGGTGTTGGCAGCCCGACAAACTCTCGGTCGTGAATCTCCGGACGCATTGCAAGCGACGATATTGGCGACACAACATCTGTTTCGAAAAGCGTTTGGTTTTGCTCACGAACCTGCAGTGCTTCCCTTCCTTCGCGAGATTCAATTCGCTGCGCATGATCCCTCAGCGTGGCGAGTTGTTGGAGCGCCTGGGAATCTGTTTTTGGCGATTGCAGATTCGTAGGCGGCTGCACGCGATTCTGAGTTTCTTTCTGCCGAAGCGTTTCGAAAGGCAGGGGAGCTATTGCCGGCGGGTGTTCAGGAAGATTTTGCAGTATTTCGCCGGCGGGGCTGCGCCGCGGTTTGCCTACCTCTGGCGCAAAAGCCGGAGCGATGGTCGGGCGAACGGAAGATTTCCCCCCGGAACTTCGCGCGATCAAACGCGAGACGAAATCGTTCACGAGTTCACCATTTGCAAATAAAATTCACGGCGGGTCGAGCTCATGCCGAGTATTTCCACTTCGTTCCATCCATAAGCCGAGGCGAGAATGTGTACCTCGCTGAGCGCCCGCCGCGCCCGGACGGAAATTTCCTTCCAAAAAAACGAGGCAACGTCGAACGTTACTTGCCAGGTTTTGCCGCAAGACAGGCACTGAACGCTGAATCGGGTTTCCGCCTGTGGATCGGCATCGCCCATCAGGATGCAGAGTTTTTCTATATCGCCTGAAGAAAACTGGTCGAAGCCCACTTCGGCCCCGAGCCTGCGCGCGCTTAGGAGGCATCGCCCCAGGATTCGGCCCCGGCCTTCTTCCACGGACCCCGCTTTCATGCCTTCTATCAGGTCTTCGCTATTGGGCAAGCGAAAGGCAACTGTCAGATCATCCGTGCTTCCTTGGAACGTCGCCGCCTGCTCTGGCAGCGGAGGCTGAAGAATCTGCCGCGTTTCCATTTCGAACTGCAAATCCTCGGAACACCAGGGGCAGTCCACCGAACAGGACAAATGCGAGCCAAATGTTTTTTCCCGCAATTGCAGCAAGCGCCGGTCCCGTTCGGCCACATCCAGTTTCGCCAATTGGGAAAGTGAATCTTCGGTGCCCTCCGAGTCGAGCAACAACAGTGCCTGATCAATGGGAGAGCGCGAATTTCCTCTTTCCCAGACACGTATCATTTCCTGGACCGAAAGCGGACGCATGGAGGCCTCTGGTTTTTAGCGCCTTTTTATTGCGCCGGAACGGTGAAAGTTGGTTCGGTCGGTTCCGTAACGCTCGTATCGCGTTCCCAACCTTCGTTTTCCAGCTTGATGTGCTGGATCGCCACTGCGTTCGCATTTGCGTCCAGGTCCGGCAGTGCCTGGTATTCGGAAACCCAGCAGCGATAGATTTTGTAGGAGATGGCGAGCTGTCCGGCTTCGTTGTAGAGGTCGAGAATGACGTCTTTGCGAAAATCCTTGAGCGAGACTTCTGCGCCCAGACCCGCGCCCAAATTCCAGACTTTGTTCGCCCACTTCTCGAACTCCGTGTCGTGCGTCACGCCGCGCTCAAGCGTGATCGCATCGTACTCGGTCCGCCCCGGCGATTTGCGACGCTGCTGGGGTCGCCGCCTTCGCGATGCTTCACGACTTCCGTAGTGCGTTTCAGCCCGCCCACTTTGCTACACCGGCGACGTAACGCCCGTCCCATTTCACTCGGAACTTGAAATTCTTGTAAGGGTCGAAACCGCTGTGCGTTGACAGTGAATTGCGGCCATCGTTCCTCCTCCTCAGGCTGTCAATTCTGTCCAGCGATTTGTTGGAGCTGTGATGATCGACGAATTCGGCCGGTTTCAGCGGTGCAAAGCCAACCAGGATGTTCACGATGCCCAGGTTGATGTCGTTTTGCGTCGTGGTTTCCTTGTCACATTTGACGAAATAGGCTTCCTGCGGTGTCTGGCCCTGAAACGCTCCTTTGCGGAAAAGGTCGTGCATAAACGCGCCGACATTCAGGCGAATCTGGGCCCAGAGCGGTTCGTCATTCGGCTCAAACACTACCCACTTCGTGCCTCGATACAAGCTCTCTTCGATGTACAGCGCCGTGCGGCGAACCGGCACATATTTGTATTCGTCGGCGGCCACATCTGCGCCGCGCATTGTGCGCGCGCCCCAAACGACCGAGCCATAATGGGGAAATTGCGCAGGCAATTCACGCCCAGTGGATTCAGAGCCCGTTTTCCGCATCGGTCATCAGCAGAGATAGTCCAGAAGACCCGCTCAGAGAACATCAATTCCCGCCGGTGCCTTCCAGACTCCGCGTTGCGTATCCGTCCGCGCCATATACGCCGCGATCATTCCGCATGGCACAAACTGTCGGGTTGCCCGTTGAGATTCGGATCAAACTCTCGATGCGGGGATAATAAAGCGACCGCATTTCGCGCACCGTCCCCTTACAGGCTATTCGCCGTAATGAAAGCGCTGAGTTGACTGCTTGCCACATTGGCAGGAGTGGTGAACGTCTTTGCCGGGATCGACTAGCAGCATTGCGCGGCGCGTCACGCAATAATCCATTGGAGCGCTATACAGTCCGTTTACGGGGTCGGCCCCCAGAGAATCTTCGGGAATGCACAACAGATTGAAGAGATCGGTGTTCTCCAATGCGTACATCTTCGTCTTCGTAGCTTGATCGCCTGACGAAATCCTCAGCAGTCGTGAGGAGCGAGCTATCTACTGCTGCGTCTCCCGTTGCCACAGCCGTTAAGAATTCGTGTCTGTCCAAATCGTCTTCCCCGGAGCTGGATCAGGGCCGTGCGGGTTGGCACGCCACTCCACCGTCGCCCCTTCCTGAATAACCATCAGATTCGAGTAGTTCTTCAACACTTGATCGACTTTGTTCGGGCTCGGTTTCACCGTCAGATTTAGATACGTTTCCGTGACGCCGGTGTTGCCGTCCTGTACAGTATGTTGAATAGATCCGTTTTCGCCAAACCGTATCGCTTCGCCACGTCGTGAGATAACCTTCAGGTCAATGTGGACCTTCAAGCGCATTGCCCCAAGTGCCTTCGCTCCCCGCTTGCAAAGGCAACCCGTTGGCTGTCATCTTCGCGATGGTCTTCGCCCCGTCCGCGGCGCTTTGAACAACCGCACGATACACCTTGGCTTCCCCCGTTCTGGAAGAAATCCTTCACTGCGTATGTCATCGGATAATTGCGGTCCAGCGAGCCAAAGGTTCTCTCGAAATCCGCTTGACTGGTAATGGTCGTTGCTTCATCAACCGGGCCACGGCTTGCTCTCCCAAGAAACGCTGTAATGGAAGTAGCTACGCCGGTAATCGTGTGTACGCCGCTGGATAGTTCTTGTATATATACGCCGGGATAAGTGGGAGTGACGGGCATCGACGTCTCTGCCTCCTTTTGTGCAGGAAATGGCAATCGGTCTTTACAGGACGGAAGGGTTGTACTCAGGAGAGAGCTTCCCGGAAAATGGCCCTATCGCACCTATTTGCCCGCGACGGTGTGTACTCCGTCACACGCACTTTACCGACACCTTATTTCGCGAACGCTATGACGGGTGTTCCGTAAATTCAACTGACCGCAAATTCACATTCCACGGACAGGTTTTCAGTCGCTTTGCCAAACTCAAGGTACAGCGTCTAAAAGGCGAAGAGACTCATCGGCCAATATCGTTCTTTTTGATGAATCCTTTGAAAAGAATTCCGCACGGAGGTATTATCCACGGCGTTGGCCATGTTCCAGGCCGTTTGGGCCTGGGTGTCACACAGTTTGCAGCCGGCTTCTATATGGAATCATGTAACGCTCGCGGGGCATTCGTCACTACGTAAATAGAGTGCCTCTACGGAAGTGCGTGGGATGTCGCAAGCGTGAGTTCCGAGCTCGCTGCAGGCTGCTCAAAAACGTCCCATGCGATTTGCCATCCAAGTTATTTCTTCTCACGCCGTTTTCTCGAACTTCGTCCTCGAAGCCCTTGTCCAGGATCCGTTGCTTCGCCGTCAGATTTCCGTTCGCACTTCCTCCAAGGACGCGGCAAAGCCTTCCGAGAAGTCCATTTTCCTGTTGGACTTATGCTGTCCCGGGCCGCAACCCGGCCCCCTTTGCCAGTTGCTGCGCCGCAAGCACCCCAGCAGCAAATTCGTTTGCCTGATTGCCCCGGAGCAGGCGCAGCAGGAGTACATGCTCGGCCTGTTCTTTGCAGGTGTCGAAGGCATCGTTTGTCTGCGCCAAGGGTGGGCAAGCAAGCTGCGGAACGCCGTCCGAAAAGTCTTGCGTGGCCAGTTGTGCATTCCGGCTGTAGTCCTGCAGAAATATGCGAGAGAGACCAATTTGTTGTTGGAAGCCGATGACCAGCTCAACAAAGTCCTTACGGCGCGCGAAGTTCAAGTGGCCCATTTGGCTTTGCGTCAGTTCTCCACTCGCTCCATTGCCGGAGAGCTTGGCATTTCCGAACGAACCGTGAAGTTTCACGTCGCCAACATTTTTCTCAAGACGGGCGCCCGCAATCGCCGGCAGCTCGTTACTGTGGTCTCCATACAGAAGCGCAACGTCCATTCCGGACCGCCGGTTGAAACGCCAATGACACCCGGCGCCGCGGCACCCAATCGCGCTCTGTGCGTCTGCGGTCAGTTTATATTGTTGACTCCGCAAGATGCTTCCGTCAGTCTGCAAGCTTTACGAGTCCGGGCTAGGCCAGAAACATCGATCAGTCGTGTCGGCCAGTAAGTGATGGCCCCTACGGGCCGTCGGGTGCTGAGTCCTCTTATCTCAGCCTCGCAGCCGGCAAGCGCAAGCGTGCTCTGCCAGGCGCATGCAGACACGATGGTGTGTAGATGCACCTACCTTTATTAGAGCGGGCGAAAGAAGCAGAGCGCGGCGTTCACATTTTCACGCCAAAAAGCGAACTGCATTCGCCGTTGTGGGAGGTAATCAATCTGCGGGCTCCGTCAATGCTGGTCGACAAGCGGGAGTTCGCTTCGTTTGGTCCAGAAATAAATTGCAAAACCGATCGTCACGATTGGCAAGACAGCACCGAACTCGTCGATGAACCAAGCGGTCTTACCAGTGTCGCGGGTAAGCGGGGTGAAAAAACCCTGGATGTAAAGGTTGTGACTTGCGTGGAGCAATGCGCCGGTCCACAGGCTTCCGGATTTTAGTCGCATCCAGGCGAAAACAAATGAGATCGAAATGACCAGGACAGTGAAACAGCTGAGACCATACCAAGTGGGCGTGCCGCTGTTATAGTCGCCCCAGATCAACAGAGGATAGTGCCAGCAAGACCACACCGCGCCGCTGAGGAGCGCCGTGCCGGTGAAGCCGAGTTTTATCGACAATTCCGGTACGAGAAAACCCCGCCAGCCGATTTCTTCTCCGGCAGCGCTGGCCAAGCCTCTAGCTGCCCCGAACGTACCGCCGAGCAGGATGTAAAGAGCGGTAGCGCCCAAAGGCGACAGAGGCAGGCCCATACGCGGAACGAGTCGCGCCATAAAGTCATGATTCGGGAATCCACCAAGCCCCGTAATCCAAACAAAAACGTAAGCAATAGACGCATAGAGCAGCGGGATCAACCAGCTTTTTGCCGCGCAGCCCCTGGCCGGCCACTTCCAGCCGAGTTCGCTGAGGTTCCCGCCATTGAGTTTAATCGTCACCATTCCCGCAAGCGCCGGGCACCACATGATGCCCAGCACATAGAGACCGCCGGCCGCGCCGAGCGAGTGCGCCTTCAACACAAGAAAGTAGAAGACCGAACTGAAGCCGAAGACGAGCACCAGATACGTCCAGATTTTTCGCCAAGAATCTTTTTGCGTTGCCATCGATGCCTCCCCCGGTTTTTCTTGTTCTTTTACGATTGCAGCGGCCAATCTGCCGTCTACGGCATGACTGGCAGATTCACGTGCGAAGGCATCCCGGGATTGGAATAGATCCGCTGCGTGGCAGGCTGGAAGTCGCTTGGCTGTGCCTTGTAAATACTGGGGACGAATTTTTGCGGGTTGCGGTCAATCACAGGAAACCAGGTCGACTGCACTTGAACCATGATTCGGTGCCCTTGAAGGAAAACGTAATCGTGGTCGCGCAAGGAAACATCCCATTTTTGCGGTTGATTCGGCACCAGCGCGTGAGGCTGTTCGAAGCTTTGTAAATAGCGTCCGCGGCGAACTTCCATCGCCACCGGCAGCTCATATCCATTCAAAGATTGCGCATATTGACCGGGCTTCGGTCCATCTTCCGGATTCCAATCCGGCTTTACGGCATTTTCAGGATAAACGTCGATCAACTTCACAATGAAATCGGCGTCGGTTCCGGAAGTGGAGGCAAACAGTTCGGCCGAGAGCGAACCGGTCACGATTAGGTCACGATCGAGCGGCGAACTCACGTACGTCAGTACATCGGAACGATGTTCTGCAAAGCGCTGATCAGCAACTTCCCAGGTTCTCCAGTCGCCACCGGGATAGGTCGGCGAAATTGGCTGCTGCCTGTAGGCCACCGGACTGGCGGGATCGGAAACGTACTCGCGGTAGCCTGCATTCAACTCAGCTTTGTCCGGCGGCGAAAACGACAACGTGCCGTCGGAGTGGAAATACAGCTTCGTGAGTTTTGCCTCCTTGGGTGGCCAAGCCGGATAGGTACGCCAGGTATTGGTTCCGCTCTGAAATGTACTTGCTTGCCAAGCCGGCTTGTCTCCAGAGCCGTGAAGGTAGTAACGAAAAAAAGGAGCCTCGATATTTTCGCGAAACTCGCGCGAAGTTTCGTGCCCTCCGAATGGAATGATTCCGATGGAGTCGCCTTTAGGCGTTTGCCACTGGCCGTGGAACCAGGGTCCGGCGACGATAAAGTTCGTGTGGTCGGGATCCCCTGCTTCGGCCTGGCGGAAAATCTGCCACGGGCCCCAGGGATCTTCCTGATCCCAGAAACCAGCCACGTTAAGGTTGGGAACCGTGGATGAGTGCAGTTGACTGACCCACGCTTCGTTCTTCCAGTACGCGTCATAGTCGGGGTGCTCGACCATTTCGTTCCACGCAGGAATTTTGCCCTGAAGATACTTCCCGTTAATATTCGACAGGGGGCCCAGCGCCAGGTACCAGTCGAAAGTGTCGTATTTCTCGAACTCAAAATGCGTGTTCTTATTCTTGTCTGACTGTTCCATCACCGCGTACTCGAACGCATAACTCTCACGCAGTGCGCCGTAACGATGGAAATCATCATTCATCCATTGGTCCACGGGCGAAGCTTGTTCACTGATGGCTTTCAACGCGGGATGAGGATGCAGAAGCGCGAGGGCGGTGGTTAACCCGTCGTAGGAAACGCCGTACATTCCCACCTTGCCGTTGTTGCCCGGAACATTCTTGATCAGCCACTCAATGGAATCGTACGCGTCGGTAGTTTCGTTCGTTGCTTTGGGATCCGTCAGGTCCACCTGGGACGAGAGCTTAAAATAGCCTTCCGATTTAAATCGTCCGCGCAAATTCTGGATCACGAAGATGTAGCCGTCCTGGGCGAGTTCCTTCCAGGAAGAAGGCATCTGCTCGGGCGCCTTGTCCGGAACTCCATAAGGGGTGCGCCGGAAAAGGATGGGCAGAGGCTTTGTAGGGTTTGCCGGGGTCAGGATTACAGTTTGCAGGCGCACGCCGTCGCGCACGGGAACCATCGCCTCCTGGTAACTGAAACTCGGTTGCGTTGTCGCCTGCTGCTGGCTTCGAGCGGGGACAGCGAAGACGAGAGCCACAAGAGCGATTCCGGCAATGCGCATTTGGTTTGTTCTCCCCGAAGGTAAGGCTTGATTGCCCGGCACACGAATTTCCGTTTTGCTCGGGTGCGGGCAGCCGGAATACTATCGAACTTCCTCGCCCGCGTGCAACACATATTGAATCTTCTTGACACGATGCAACAATCGTTGTATTTGCGTAGACTCCATTTAAGGGCACTGGCTATTGCGGCTTGCACGCGCTGCGCGGGGAATTGTGAATCAATTCAACAAGACTTCGGTTCAAGCATCCGATCGCGGAGGCAGTTCCGATCGACAGACCGCACTGGAAAAGCGCTTCGCCAGCGCCCAAGCAAGCCTGAATCCAAGCCGCCGGAAGCTGCTGCGAATGATTCTGGAAAAACCCGAGGACACCTACTACCTTTCCTCGCGCGAGCTGGCCAAGCGTTGTGAAGTCGACGCCGCGACGATTGTGCGCACCATACAGGTTTTGGGTTACCGGAAATTTGCGGAATTTCTTGCCGACCTGCGCTCACACTTCGTTACACGCATAACACCCTATAGCGTCCTAAAAGCGGCTTCGCAGGAAAAGCGAACCGTCGCCGATCGCATCCGCCACAATATCGAACTCGATCTACGCAATCTCGAGTCCCTGCAATCCCAGACGGATTCAGAACGCATCATCGCTCTTTCGCGGCGAGTAAAAAAGGCTAGCCGCATTCTTGTGGTCGGGATCGATCTGGCTGCTTCCCTGTCGTGGTATCTCGCTTACGGCCTGATGACCCTTGGATTTGCGGCCGAAGCCCCCGTAGGGAGTACCGGCAGCGTACAACGGAGGGTGCGAACACTGACAGGACGGGATCTGCTTATCGCCATCAGTTTTGGCCAATGTCTGCGCGACACCGTCGAAGCCGCGCAGCGAGCGAAAAATCTTGGTGTTCCCACCTTCGGAATTACGGACACAGAGACTTCGCCGCTTGCGCAGACTTGTGATGAAGCCTGCTTTGCCTCCATAGCCAGCCCTTCGTTTGTGGGTTCTTATGTCGCACCATTTTCCTTGCTGGGGGCGATCCTGACGGCCTGCGCGCACACTCAGACTGGGCGCGCGCTCGAATTGCTGCGGCGCAGCGAAGAAGAAGATCGCGCAGACCGGCGCTGGTACAACGCCGACAGGGATTTCGCCGGATTACGTAAGTGACGTCGAAGTGGATCGGGTTCGAACACGTCTTCAGGGGGAAAACATGAACAGGAAAATGCACTTCTATCTAGAGTTCATTACCCGCTGGCCCTTGCTGGTTCTGAAAACAATCGCGTTGCTGACCTTCGTCCAGCTGGCCGGCGCCCAAACTGCTGGAACCGGAGCGCTTTCCGGGTCGGTAGTGGACTCTGGGGGCGGAACGGTCGCCGGCGCCAAGGTTGTCGTTACCAGTCAGTCGACCGGTGAGGCCCGCTCCGTGGTCACGGACGATCGCGGGGGGTTTCTGATCTCGACGCTCCTGCCGCAGTTGTATCGGGTTGACGTATCGAAGGATGGCTTCAAGACTCTAAGCATCCCGAACATCAAGGTCTCTGTCGCTGAAACAGCGGCTCTATATCTACACCTCGAGGTCGGTCAGGTTTCCGAACGCATAGTGGTCGAGGCTTACGAGCAGCAGCTGCAGACCGAATCAAGCACGCTGGGCCGTGTAACTACCGGTGAGCAAGTCCAAACACTCCCCCTGGTGACACGCAACTACACGCAAATCATCTCACTTAATCCGGGCGTCGCCTCCGATGTGACGGACGCTGGGGCATTAGGGCGCGGCGCAATGGGAAATGGCGGCGCTCCGATCGTTTCGAACGGCGGTTCCTGGAACGACAACAACGTGCAAATGAATGGGGCGGCTGTCAACGACTTGCAAAGCAGCGGCACGTTCAGTGGCGGTGTGGCGATTCCAAATCCCGACACCATCCAGGAATTCAAAGTGCAAACCGGCCAGTATGATGCTTCTTACGGTCGCAACGCTGGCGCGAACGTTGAGCTCGTCACGAAAGGCGGCGGCAATAACTTTCATGGAGCACTCTGGGAATTTCTTCGCAACGACGACTTGAACGCAAACACCTTCTTCAGAAACAAGACCGGACAACCCAGGCCAGTCCTGAAACAGAATCAATTCGGTTTCGATTTTGGCGGTCCCGTGCGCAAAGATAAATTGTTTTTCTTCACTTCTTACCAGGGCACTCGCCAGCGCAATGGCATCGACGTGAATTGCGCCAGTTCCATAAATACTCCAGCCTTCACTGATGACCGTTCTGCCGCTGCGCTCGGGGCTCTTTTCTCAGGTCAGCGGGGCGTGTTTCAAGACGCCTTTGGTGGAGTTGGTCCTGCAATCGCTGCGGACGGGTCGAATATCAGCCCGGTCGCTCTTTCCCTCCTCCAGCTGAAGGCTGCCAACGGCCAATACATCATTCCCACGCCGCAGTCGGTCGATTCCTCGCTTTCTTTCGACAGTCAAGGCTTCTCTGCATTCAGTACCCCGTGCCCTTACACCGAAGACCAGTTCATGACCAACGGAGACTGGCAGATCAACGAAAAGAGCAAGCTGGCCGCCCGCTTCTTCTTCGCAAATAGCGACACCGTTTATTCCATCCCGCAAGCCAACTTTGGCGGTGGTTCGGCTCCAAATTTTCCGGTTGGTGTCAAAAACAACTTCCGCAATTTCACTCTCACACACAGTTACGTCTTCAGCCCTACGCTGGTGAACCAGGCCACACTCGGTTTTCATCGAACGTTTGCCATTTTTGACCAGTCAAAGGTGTTCAGCTACTCGGATATTGGGGCAACCGTTCCCGCTTTCGACGACACGATCCCCCAAATTGCAATTGATTTTCCTGCGGCTACAGGTCTTACCCTTGGCGGAAACGGCCAGACCGTTCAAATCGCTCAAAATAACTACAATTTCCAGGACTCACTGTCCTGGACCCACGGGAGACATTCGTTCCGGTTTGGCGGTGGCATCGCTCGCGAACAGCTCAACAACGTGGGCTTTCACTACGTCGGCGGGGAAATCTACTTGAGCTGGGCTGATTTTCTGCTCGGCTTGAATGGTCCCGACAGCGGCACGGGTGTAATCAGCAACATTTTTGGTTCCATCGATCTTCCGGGAGTCTTCGACCGCGCTTACCGCGTCTGGGAAGGCAGCACCTACGTCCAGGATGACATCAAGCTCACTTCGCGCCTGACCCTCAATCTCGGGTTTCGATATGACCGGCTTGGGGACCTCGCCGATAGCAAGGGGCGAAATTCCTCTTTCGATTCTTCTCTCGCCGAGAGGAATCCGCCTCCAGGTGGCACTCTGGCCGGCACTACCGTCCCCTCCAACTATTCTGGCGGCGCTATACCGGACGGCGTAACAAAACTGGACAACGAGTTCGGCATGAACGGCGACGGTCAAAACACTTGGAACCCGCGCCTTGGTTTTGCCTGGCGGCTCCCTCATGGTGATCGAGCTGTGTTGCGAGGCGGCTACGGAGTCTATCACTCGCGCTATACCGGCCAGCCGTTTATCCAATTGCTTACAGCTCCGCCCTTTGCACAAATTCGCCAGCTGGTCGGTCCAGGAAATGCGGCCGCGAGCAATCAGGTCCCCTTTGACCTAAATGTTCCGACCTTTCCCGCCTTCGTTCCCTATGCCCCTGACACGAGCAACACCATTACCGTCTTTGACCCGCATTTCCGGCCCCCGCTTACGCAGCAATATAGTCTCGGTCTGCAAACCGAACTCTCGCGTGGTCTGGTTCTGGAAGTAGGCTATTCCGGAGCGCGCGGCCTTCATCTCATTCGTCAGCGTTCGATCAATCAGGCGGATCTTGCCAGCCCCACCGCTCCAATCCGCGGCGAGACCACCAACACTGTGCTGAATATTCCGCTGCGGGTTCCGTTCGAGGGCTGGAATTCGGCGAACATGCAGCAGATCGAATCGAGCGGGGCTTCCTGGTACAACGCCCTCCTCGTCAGCCTCTCGAAGCAACTCAGTCGCGGCCTCCAGTTTCAGGCTTCTTATACTTTCGCTAAAGATCTCGCCACAGACGCCACTACCAGCACCGGTCCGAACGGCGGCGTATCGATCGGCGACCAGAACCGGTCCTCCCAGCGCTACGGCCCGGACCAATTCATCCGTGATCACCGCTTCATCGTAAACTTTACCTACGACTTTCCCACACCATTTAAAGACAATGCTTTCTCTCGGCAGGCACTGGGCGGCTGGTCCGTCGCCGGGGTAACGACTGTCCAGTCAGGACGCCATCTCACGGTCGGCTTTACAAACGGCACGAGTGTGTTCGGCACCAACAACGATCGGGCCAGCCTTTCCGGGACTTGCAAGCCCGGACACTACGTTGCTTCAGGTGGTGTCAGCTCGCACCTTTCCGACTACATCAATGCATCCTGTTTTACGATTCCTGCGGTGTTTAGCGCCGATGATCCGACCGCGCTCGGTTTCGGCAACTCCGGTGTCGGCATCTTTACGGGCCCGGGTCAAAACAACTGGGACATTGCGCTGCTTAAAAAATTCAGGTTCTCTTTGCACAAGGAAGACCTTGGCCTTGAGTTCCGCACCGAATTCTTTAACGCGTTCAACCACCCCCAGTTCAACGATCCGGACGTCGCATTTGGTGGTCCGACGTTCGGGCAAATATCTTCGACCATAGTGAATCCCCGTGTCTTGCAATTTGCTTTGAAACTTTCTTTTTAACCTGACTTTGGTGATTGTTACTTTGAATGTGTGAGGAGAATCTCAATGCATAGAATCGGAGTCGATCCGAGGTCCGCCGCTCGTTTGCTGGCTTGTGTCTGGCGGATGTCCATCACGGCCACGTTGACCCTGCTGCTCTGTGCCGGCTTGTTTTCGCAGACAAAGGAGTCGAAGAAAGCGGAGCCACCTGCTCCTTCCGCTTCGGGGCATGCATTGACGGCGACCGATCTGGAGGCCTTCCTCGACGGCTTGATGCCCGCGCAACTTGAACGCGAGAACATCGCTGGAGCCGTGATCGCCGTCGTCAAGGACGGCAAGCTGCTTTTTGCAAAAGGATATGGCTACTCGGACATGGAGAAGCGGCAACCGGTCTCGCCCGACGCCACGTTATTTCGTCCAGGCTCGATCTCCAAGCTTTTCACATGGACTTCGGTCATGCAGCTCGTCGAACAAGGAAAACTGGATCTCGACAAGGATGTGAACGGCTACATTGATTTCACGATTCCGCCGGCTAACGGTAAACCAATCACGCTGCGCGACATCATGACTCACACATCGGGCCTGGAGGAAACGGCGCGGGACCTGTTCGTTGCCGATGCGCAGCATCTCACACCGCTCGATCAGTACCTGAAGCACCACTTGCCACAGCGGATTTTCCCTCCGTTTGTTGTGCCTGCATATTCCAACTATGCGACCGCCCTTGCCGGCTATATCGTGCAGCGCGTATCTGGCAAGCCGTTTGAACAGTACGTCGCGGAAAATATCTACGCGCCCCTGGAGATGAAGCGGACAACGTTCGTTCAGCCGCTTCCCGACGATCTCAAATCCCTCATGTCACTCGGTTATCGCAAGGCCTCGGAAAAACCACAGCCTTTTGAGTTTGTAGAAGCGTTTCCAGCGGGCAGCGTTGCCACCACGGCAAAAGATATGGCGAATTTCATGATAGCGCACCTCCAGGATGGCAAATTCGCAGACAAGCAGATCCTTCGCCCTGAAACAGCAAAGCTCATGCACACTCGCACCTTTGGCTCTGACGACCGTTTGAACGGCATGGCCCTCGGATTCTACGAGGAGTCGCGGAACGGGAAGCGAATCATCGGCCACGGCGGAGATACGGAGCTTTTTCACAGCGACCTGCATCTGGTCCTCGCCGAAAACGTTGGCCTGTTCGTCTCTTATAACAGCGCCGGCAAAGGAGAAGTGAGCGGGCGTGGCATTCTGTTCGACAAGTTTCTCGACCGCTATTTTCCCTACACTCCTCCAGGCCCGCAAAAGATCGAAAACGCCAAGGCGGATGCGGCCAGCATTGCCGGGCTATACAAGTCGAGCCGCAGATTCGAGTCTTCGTTCCTGAAGTTGTTTACGCTGTTCGGGCAGATGAAAGTCGTTCCAAATGAGGACGGAACCATCAGCCTCGATGCGTTAAAGGCGCCCAGCGGGGCGTTGCGCAAATTCGAGGAGATCGAACCGTTTCACTATCGCGAAGTCCACGGCCAGGACGAGCTTGCATTCAGGAAAGATTCTGGCGGACGCTGGCAGTTTCAGGTGGAGATACCGGTCTTCATTTTTCAGCAGACGGGCCTTGTCGAAAACAAGTACTTCAATCTGGTGATCCTGTTCTTCGGCTTGTCCGTGATTGTCTTGACGGTTCTGCTCTGGCCGGTCGGCGCTTTGATCCGCAAACATTACTCGCGTCCCTTGGCCCTTGATCGGCCGGAGCGCCGCCGACGCTTGTACGTGCGTCTGGTCTGCCTTCTCTTTCTGGTTCTGTTCTTCGGTTGGGTTGCGGTTATTTCGGCGACCGACAGCATCACCGCCCTTAACGCACTTCCGCACTGGGTCATCATTTTCGGAATCGTGGGTGTCCTCTGTTCTCTCGGCACGATTCTCGTTGTGCTAAATGCCTTTCGCAGCTGGCGCACCTCAAACAAGTGGATTTGGGCAAAGCTGCACGACCTCGCCCTGGCGGTGGCTTGCGTTGGCCTGGTGTGGTTCCTGATCACCTGGAAGCTCATAAACTTCAACGTCCACTTCTAGTGGACGAGCGGTTCTCCCGGGAAATGTATGCAGATCGAATCCATAGTAGTCCGCGAAATTCATATGCGGTTGAAGTCACCGTTTGAAACCAGTTTTGGAACGGTACAAAACCGCAGAATTCTGCTGGTGGAAGTTTTGGCTGACGGCGTCAGCGGGTGGGGCGAGGTCACCGCCAGCGAAACACCGGGATACAACGCTGAGACCACCGATACGGCATGGCATATCATTTCGAATTTTGTTGGACCTTTGCTGCCCGGCAGATCCTTCGCCAGCGCTTCCGACTTTCCCCGGCTCTGCGGCCATATCCGCGGACACGAAATGGCCAAAAGCGGCGTCGAAAACGCTCTTTGGGATGCGGAAGCCAAGCTCGCCGGACTTCCCCTCTCACGTCTTCTCGGAGGCGGGAAGCAGGAAATTGACTGCGGTGTTTCGCTAGGCATTCGCGAGAGCCCGCAATCCCTGGTCGCAAGGGTTGAACAGGAACTCCGCAACGGATACCGGCGGATAAAACTGAAGATCAAACCGGGAAAAGACTACGATTTTGTAAAGGCGGTTCGCAGCGAGTTCCCCAAAATCCTACTCTCTGTGGATGCCAATTCCGCCTACCGGCTCGAAGATGCAGAACACCTTGCTGGGTTCGACGATTTTGATCTGCTCATGATGGAGCAGCCCCTGGATTGGGACGACATCTATGCTCATAAAAAGCTGCAGTCGCTGATCAAATCGCCGATTTGTCTTGATGAGTGCATTCACAACACCAGACATGCGTTGGCGGCTATCGAACTGAATGCTTGCCGGATCATCAATATCAAAGTTGGCCGCGTAGGCGGGCACACCGAAGCACGGCTGCTGCAAAGGACCTGCAAAGAACGTGGCATACCGGTGTGGTGTGGAGGCATGCTCGAGTCAGGAATTGGGCGTGCACACAACATCGCGGCTTCTACCTTGCCAGGATTTGCTCTCCCGGGCGACGTCTCGGCAAGCAATCGCTATTGGGATGAAGATATCATCGAGCCTGAAGTGAAAGTTAGTCCAAACGGCACAATCCGGGTCCCGGCAGGTCCCGGGATTGGCTACGAGGTCCGTCGTGACCGTGTAGAAGCTCTCACGGTAAGGTCACAAATTTTTTCTACAAAGAGTCAGGCTGCCATTTTGACAGCCTAGTCCGAGCCCGAGAAGGTGTCTCGTGAAATTTCCTTACCGAATCTTTGTATGCAAGATGATTGTCTTCACGTTCCTTCTCGCGCTTGGTGGCTGTTCACTTTCCTTCGCGCAGCAGCCATCGGCGCCCGAGTCCTTCGACATTCTCATCAAGAACGGGAAGGTTGTCGATGGCACCGGCAATCCGTGGTACTACGCCGATTTAGGCATACGCGGCGATCGAATCGTGGCGATCGGCAGACTCTCCAATGCAGAAGGCAAAAGGACAATTGATGCTGCGGGGAAAATCGTCGCTCCCGGATTTATCGATACGCTGGGCCAATCCGAGATGGCGCTTTTGATCGATAACCGTGCCCTCAGCAAATTGTCACAAGGAATCACAACGGAAATTACTGGTGAGGGCGGTTCGATCGCTCCACAGAACGAAAAAACAATCTCTCCGATGAAGCCGGTGCTTGACCATTACAAACTCAAGGTGGACTGGACAACCCTCGACGGCTATTTTCGTCGACTGGAAAAGCAGGGCACTCCTCTAAACCTGGGCACCTACGTCGGTGCGGCCCAGGTTCGTGAGGCGGTCATCGGCGATGATGATCGTGCGCCGACACCCGCGGAGCTCGACCAGATGAAAGCCCTTGTCGAACAGGCGATGAAGGAAGGCGCTTTCGGGATTTCGACGGCTTTGATCTACCCGCCTGGTCACTATGCGAAGACAGAGGAACTCATCGAGCTAGCGAAAATTGCAGCGCGCTACGGCGGTCTTTACGCCACCCATATGCGAAGCGAAGGCGCTTCGGAAATGGCCGCTGTCGACGAAGCGATTCGAATTGGCCGGGAAGCCGGCCTTCCCGTGGAGATCTTCCATCTGAAAGTTAGCGGCAAGCCTCGATGGGGCTCCATGGTGCAGATCGTCGAGAAAATTCAGGCGGCCAGAGACTCCGGCTTGGATATCCGCGCCAATCAGTATCCTTATATAGCAGGCGGCACGGCGCTTGCTTCCTCACTGCCTCCCTGGGTAGCCGACGGCGGTGTTGCGAAGTTGCTCGAGCGTCTTAAAGACTCGAATGTGCGGACTCGTATCAAGAGTGAAATGGCGGCAGATCACACCGACTGGGAAAACCTCTTTTTTGATTGCGGTGGAGGCGCCGGAATCTTGATTGCCGGCGTGGCGAACACTGATCTGAAAAAGTACGACGGCAAGACAGTCGCAGAGATGGCCAAAGCAGAGAACAAAGAAGAACTCGAAGCTCTTTTCGACTTTATTCTGAAAGACAATGCGCAAACCGGCGCGCTCTACTTCATGGCCAGCGAACAAGATTTGGTCTACGGCCTCAAACAGCCCTGGACCTCGATTGGACTTGACGCCAGCGAGTCGCCGCTCGATGGGCCCTTGTACGAGCCCCAGAGTCATCCTCGGGCTTTTGGTTCCATGCCTCGATTCCTCGGCCATTACGTACGCGACCAGAAGCTGATGCCCCTCACTGAAGCGGTTCGCAAGATCACCTCTATGCCGGCGCAGCGCGAGCGCCTGGTCGGCCGTGGACAGATCGAGGTCGGCTATTTTGCGGACATCACCATATTCGACCCGGCCGCAATCATCGATCGAGCAACATACACGGAGTCAACAAAGCTATCAGAAGGGATCGATACAGTTCTCGTGAACGGGCAGATTGAATTCGAACACGGTGCCCTCACGGGCGTAAACGCGGGACGCGCGCTCCGCGGTCCCGGGCGGACAAACTAGCTTAGGAAGAAAAATTTCGATTCGAGAGGATTTAGAGTAGCAAGAACCTTGCATCCCGGAGCAGGTCGATCAGAACGAGTACGTAGATCCCGGGGAGACGCAAGACCTCGGGACGTCCACCCAAGTCAAGTTACGCAGTCAGAAACCTAGACTCTTGCCTGCTTGGCTTTTCCGGTTCTGACTTCGAATACAGCCTTAAACGGGCTGGCTTTGGTGACGAATTGGTGACGCATTTTCAGTTTGATTTTTAAAACTCCCGAGAGAGTAGTGCGCGCGCGCATCTTCCACAAAGTCGACTCTAAGCCTCGGAAAAAGAATGCAGAGATGTCGAAATCGCGCCCGCCCGTTCGACGAGTAAGTAGAGACAGTGTACAAGGCATGAGAGGCGGATATGGGACGGCAACGGGCGCATCTTGCTAGTGTTAAGGCGAAAGGGTGGGGCGCGGTGGCGGTGTTCGGGATGGTGCTGCTGATTGCAAGTGCGGATTGGGGGACGACGCAACTGGCGGGCCTGCGCTGTGGAACCGGCGGGGAGGTGGTGAGAGCACTGGCTGCGGTGGCACTTTCAACTTTGCACACGGCGGGAGCGGCGGGCCACGGAATCCGCTACTGTCTGTTCCAACTTGCGCTTTTGTTGCCTTACGTGGTTCTCATCCTGGGTGGAGCAATCTAACCAGGCAAGGGGCGGCCACGGTCCTTGCCTGGGACTAACAAAGATCTTTCAGCCGACGATACAGTCCCTGTCGAGTTCGAAAGCCCTCATTCGACGTCAAATTAGAGCCGGGCTTACTGCGCAGACCTAATCGGAGGAGCCAGGCAGTAACCGGTTTCGAGGCGAATTTAAGGAGCACACGATGAGATTCATGATGATCATGATTCCGAAGGGTTATGAAAGTGCAATGCCGGGGGCAATGCCGGACGCGGACAAAGTGGCCGCAATGATGAAGTACAACAAGTCGCTACAAATGGCGGGCGTGCTGCTGGCGCTCGATGGGCTGCACCCGCCGTCAATGGGAGTGCGCGTTTCCTTCGCGGGCGGAAAACCGCGGGTAACCGACGGGCCGTTTACCGAGGCCAAAGAAGTCATCGGTGGGTACTGGATGATCGAGGTGAAGTCCAAGAGAAGAGGCCGTGGAGTGGGCCAAGCGTTGTCCCGGCTCGGACAATGAAGTGATTGAGGTCCGGCAAGTGCAGGAGTTCGAGGATTTTCCCAAGGACATCCAAAAAGAAATCTCGCTAAGTACGGAGATGCAGCGACAGGCGAAGAGGCCGTAAATCCGGAAACTGTGGAAACGTCCTAGACGGAAGTTTTGTTTGGCGGTTGTCGATTTCCAGGCCCTTCGTTCGACGCATCAATAGAGGCAAGATGGAGCTGGCGCAGCCAGGCTCCAGAAATCAAAACTGAAGGAGAAGCACGATGCGTTACATGATGATTGTGAAGTCCGCAGAGAAGTGGGGCTTCCCGCCAAAAGAGTTGATGGAAGCGATCGGGAAGCTCGCGGAAGATGGAATGAAGTCCGGCATCATGCTGGGCAGCGGCGGATTGCTGCCCAGCGCGCAGGGTGCGCGAGTGCGTTTGGAGAAAGGAAAAGTGACGGTGATTGACGGGCCATTTAGCGAAGCCAAGGAAGTGGTCGGCGGCTACGCTCAGTTTCAGTTCAAAACGAAAGAAGAAGCGGTAGAGAGCGCCAGCAAATTCATGGAGCTGCACCGGCAGCATTGGCCGGGATGGGAAGGCGAAACGGAAGTCCGGCCGATGTTCGAGCCCGGCGATTTTCCTAAGCCGTAAGAGCAAGCGACGACGAGCCGCTGCAAGGATGGCGGCGACCCGCGCGACTTGCGCGGGGGAAATGAAGATGGTGTGATGGGGAGCCGTGAAGAGCACAAGCGCCCATCACACTATCGAGGCAGTGTGGAAGATGGAAGCGGCTCGCATCATCGCGGGGCTCACGCGCATGGTGCGGGACGTGGGGCTGGCCGAAGAATTGGCGCAGGACGCGCTGGTAGCCGCGCTCGAACAGTGGCCCGAATCGGGAATCCCGGACAATCCAGGCGCGTGGCTGATGGCAGCGGCCAAGAATCGCGCCATCGACTTGTTCCGGCGGACGCGGCGGCTCGAACGCAAACACGACGAACTTGGCCGGGAGTTGAAGTCCCAGCAGGAGACGGCCGTGCCGGATTTTGAAACCACGCTGGATGACAACATTGGCGACGACCTCCTGAGGCTGATGTTCATTTCGTGCCACCCCGTGCTGCCGACAGAAGGCCGCGTGGCGCTGACGCTGCGGTTGCTAGGGGGCTTAACGACGGAAGAAATCGCGCGGAGCTTCCTGGTGCCGGAGCCGACGGTAGCGCAAAGAATTGTGCGCGCCAAGCGGACGTTGTCGGAAAGACAGATTCCGTTTGAAGTGCCGCGCGGCACGGAACTGGCGGCGCGGCTCAGTTCGGTGCTGAAGGTGATTTACCTGATTTTTAATGAAGGCTACTCGGCGACGGCTGGCGAAGATTGGATGCGGCCAGCGCTGTGTGAGGAAGCGCTGCGGCTGGGGCGCATCCTGGTGGAACTAGCGATGGAGGAACCCGAGGTGCACGGCCTGGTGGCGCTGATGGAAATTCAAGCTTCGCGGTCCAAAGCGCGCGTAGGAAAGTCGGGAGAGCCGATCCTGCTGCTGGAGCAGAACCGGGCATTGTGGGACCAGTTGCTGATTCATCGTGGCCTGGCGGCCCTCCAGCGCGCGGAAAAACTAGGCGGACTGCGCGGGCCTTATGCGCTGCAGGCGTCGATTGCGGCTTGCCATGCACGGGCCATCACTGCGGAACAGACGGATTGGAATCGCATCGTGGCTCTGTATGAAGAGCTGGGTCGGATTACGCCATCCCCTGTGGTGGAGTTGAACCGCGCTGTAGCCGTGGCGATGGCGTCCGGTCCGGCGGCCGGGCTCGAAATCGTGAATAAGCTGATGGAAGAACCTTCGCTGAAGAACTATCACCTGCTGCCGAGCGTGCGCGCGGAGTTCCTGCGGCAACTGGGGCGCCTGGAAGAGGCGCGAATGGAATTTGAGCGGGCCGCGTCATTGGCACAGAATGGGCGCGAACGTGAATTGCTTGTCAATCGTGCGAAGGCTTGCGCGGGGATGAGCGGCGGCGAAACTACTACGCTTGCAACTTAGGAAGGCAACGAAACCTTCGGCAGCTATTCCGTCGCCGCAGACTTGATACTGCATTACTTCCGAGTTGCCCGGGCAGAGGCTAGCGTTAGTCACCTGACGCGGCGCGAAGCGCAGCGAAGACTTCTTCAAGGTTCGTCCGGATGGCCGGAAATTCCATGGCTTGAAGCAGCGTAAAATCGATGATCCTCCGAGAAACGGTAGTTAGCAAAGTGGCAGCGTCTCAGTGCGGTGCCGCCCTTAAAGGCGAGGTTTTCGCGGAGCGGATGCGTGGCGAGTGTTGCGAGAAACCACGCGAGGCAATAGTCCCGTTGCAAGACGGCTTCCGGAATCCGTCGGCCGCCCTGCTCGCGGAATAGGCGGTTCGATAGGAGCGAGAGATTGCGTTGCGGAATCATTCAGGTGTGCGCGACGGCGCGAAGCTCCTCGGGCGAAACGTTGACGCGGACCCGCCAGCGCGCCTGATACGGCCCTTCAGGCGGCAAACTATTGTCGAGCGGTTCGTAGGTAGGCGTGAGGCGCGACTGAAGCGCGCGAACGCTTTCCGGTGTTTCGAGACTGCATGTTTCGAGCAGGAAGCCGAGCCTCGGATCACGGCACCGACGTTGAGCCTAAGGGCATAGTCGACTAGGCGCTTGACGTCCAAATCTTTGCGGCGAAGAAAGACCGCTCGTGCGACTTCGGTGACTCCGCCGACGTACTGCGGGTGGCGCAAACCGTCCACAATAGTGCGCTCGGGGTCGCTCACGACGACTGATTGCTGCTTATCGATCCAGAGGCTGGTTAGTCCGAAGAAAAATTTCGCGCGGACGAAAAGGAAGCGATAGAGACATCAGTGCTCGTCGGCCGTGCCGTCCGACCACTTGGCGACGGGAATCAGAAAGACGGTATGTCGCTCCGGAGTGTCAGTAAATGCTACGACCACCGGAGAGTCCGGCAAGCCTGTGCCCCAGCTTGCGGGCTCCGTCAGCGGAAGAAAAAACATCAGGTGCGGATGCCAGTGCCCGCCACGGTCGCTCAAGTATCCTTGCTTGGACATCATGTAGCACATTGCGCCGGATTCCGGCGCCGGCAATTCCTTTTTATCTAAAGCACCGCTGATTGTCTCGAAAATCTGATTTTTGTTCCGCCCGGCCAATACCAGCTCGGTTTTCTTGACCGTAAGTGGGACTTGGAATCGCGCCGCGGGTGGATTCAAGCAGACTGGCGCCCGCAGCCTGGCATTCCAAAATTCAGGATCGTCGATTCCGGCGGCCCATGATCGCCACACCATGCACACGAAACCGTTCTTGCCTTTCACCGCGGTTTCGTAACCATTCCGTCCGAGGACCATGACCTCGGCATCGCGGGAGATGGAGTCCGGGGCAGCGCTCCGTGCCAGCGTGATCTCCTCATTCCTGTCCGCAATAAGGTATTGCTCAAGCGGGGCCATGCTCGGATACGCCGCTTTAGCGACCTGGGCTTGTGCTTGCGGCCCCGCTCCAGCGACCAGCGCCAAGCAACCTGCTGCTATTGTTCCCGTAATCTTTCGCTGCATGGTGTTCTCCTGAGCGGAATTCTTCTTTGAAAACTGCGGCCCGTCACGTTTTTTTCCTTCGAGCCGCTTTGCAATATACGTTGATATCAATATAATTGATCCATGTCAATGGTCACGAACCCTTCTCTTGAGACCACCCATTTCGTCCGCGATTCTTGCCTGTGCCTTCATGTGCAGCGAGCGGCAAGGGCACTGGCAAGGCGCTTCGATGAAGCGTTCCGCCCCCTGGAGCTGACGAATGGGCAATTCTCGCTCCTGATATCTCTGAACCGTCCGAAACCGCCCGGGATGGAAGCAGTAGCCTCGCTGCTCGCGATGGATCGCACGACCTTGACGGCGGCTCTCAAGCCCTTGCAGCGCCGTGCTCTGCTTAGGGTCAAAGTGGATCCGGCCGACCGTCGCGCCCGCCTGATCACGTTGACGCTAAAGGGGCGGAGATTGCTTGCACGCGCCGTTCCCGTCTGGAACAGGACGCGCCTCGCGGTTGAGCGTCTCCTGCTCGATGGCGACCGCGACCGTCTCCGGAACAATCTACTCGCACTGTCCTGAGCGTCCCGGGGTCTGAATCTTTTCGTTGCCTTTCCTGTACTCGATTTGCTGCAGACTGGTCGGCTGGAACTTTCTGGCAGTGTGAGGGCCAATTAAAATGGGAACGCGCGTCCTGAATGACTTCCTTACAGGCATGAATTGCAGAAGTCTCATTGCTCCACAGAAACTACCGTCACCGATTTGGGTTCGAGTTTTAGCACAAGCTTGTCGCCTTGAACCTTCGCAGCCACGGGCTTGGGCACAACCGTCTGGGGAGCGTCAAAGGTGTTAACGCTATCCACGCGCGGGGGCCGTCAGCGTCCGTCCCGCCGCAGACTTGGCCCGGATACCAGTAAGGTTGACTTCTATTTCGACAGGTTCGTTGGGGTCGACATTCGTTAGCTCCAGCCACAACTTCCCGTCTTTGTCCTTAGCCGCGATAGCGTCAACGCGCGGCAAGCTGATTTTGCCGTGCGTATAAGTGCCGGCTTCAAAAGCCACTGGGACAAACGTCGCATCCTGGAATGGCAAATACATTTTGTAGACGTAGTAAGTCGGCGTCAGCGCCATTTTTTCTTTGTCGGTGATAATCATCGCTTGCAGCACATTGATCATTTGGGCGATGTTGGCCATGCGCACCCGGTCCGCGTGACGCGCAAAGATGTTCAGGTTCAGCGCAGCCAGAACTGCGTCCCGCATGCTGTTCTGCTGCACGAGGAAACCCGGATTGCTGCCGGGCAAAGGCGCATACCAGCCGCCCCATTCATCCACAACCAGTGCGACCTTCTTTTCCGGATCGTACTTATCCATGATGGCGGAGTGTTTGCCAATCAAGTCTTCCATTTCGAGAGTGGACTTGAGGATCTGGCAGTACTCGTCTTCTCCGAATCCCACGGATTTAAACGCGGGCGGCCATCGCACAACAGTATAGGAATGCAGGGAAAGGCCATTCAATTCCCAGCTCCACGAGTGATGCTCGTAGGCCTTCATCATGGCTTCGGTCCATTCTGTCCACCGGGGTTCGCTGCCACCTGGGCCAACGGCAATCTTCAGCATTTGCTGCTTTTCCTGCTGTGCAGGATTGAAATTTCTGACAAAGCGGCTGTAGATCTTGAGCTGGTCCAGGTAATAGTCCGGCGTCATGTTGCCGCCGCAGTCCCAGCTTTCGTTGCCGATACCAAGAAAAGCGACTTTGTAGGGAGCGGGATGGCCGTTGGCGGCGCGCTCTTTGGCTAAAGTCGTCGCCTGGGCGGTGGTCAAGTATTCCAGCCATTCGGAGGCTTCCTGCGGAGTCCCGGAACCGACGTTGACCGAGACGTACGCCTCGCTCCCGATCTGGTCCAGGAAATCCATGAACTCGTGGGTTCCGAAACTGTTCGGTTCGGTCACGCCGCCCCAATTGGGATTGAGAGACACAACCCGCTGATCGGCCGGGCCGATGCCTTTGCGCCAGTGGTATTCGTCGGCAAAACAGCCACCCGGCCAGCGCACGTTGGGGACTCGGATCGCCTTCAGGGCAGCAACGACATCGTTGCGAATGCCGCGGGTATTTGGGATTTTGGAGTCTGGACCGACCCAAATGCCCTCATAGATGCCGTGTCCCAGGTGCTCGGCAAATTGGCCGAAGATATTGCGGTCGATCTTCGCGCCGGCCCTGGAAGCATCGATGGACAATGCAACTTTCTGTGCGCTCGCAAAAGGCGCGATCGCACCGGCCGTCATGGCAGCGAGACCGAAAACAAAGGCGGCAATGCTGGACAAGCGGGGACCACGACTTGAGCTTCTCGCGAGCGAAAAAAGCATTCTCGTTCTCCCTGACCGGCCGACACCTGTTTTCGAGCGGCCCGAGCGTAAATGCTCGGGCCACTCGAGTCGCCCATACTCTAAAGGAGGGCTCGCTGAATGTCGCGACAATTGTGCTGCCCCCAGGACACGCACAAACCGTTGATTTGCCGCTAGCCGGCCGCGGCGGAATTAACCTGGCTGTCTAACCGCTTCTAGTCGCGCGAAACAACTACAAGGACAAACGATCCCGCTTTCATTTTGCCGCGACGTTCTCCCGGTGCCGGAGGATCAAAGTCCGCTGCAGGAAGAAAAATCTTGTGCGATTTTGTGTCTAGGCCCATGGTGCGCGCGGACTTTTTCGTTGGTACGTTCGCGACGACGGAATACTTGTCGGCAGCGTCTTCATGAACAACCGTCAGATTGCCGTCCCCTGTGGAAGCAAATGCCAGATTGGTCTCCGGATCGAATGCGTTTGCGTCAACGCCTTCGCCGATTGGCAGCGTCGCAACAACCTTGCCATTCTCAGTATTAAATACGGTCATCAACTTGTTGTCGCAGCCCGCGAAAAGACGACCTGATTTCCAGTTGGCGGCAAGCCCGGATGGTTCCTGGCAGGGAGCCATCGGCCAGCGGTGGAGCACGGTCAACGTTTTCGAATCGAAGTGAACGAGTTCTGATTTGTCCTCGATGTTGACGTAAATCGTGCCCTTGCCATCGGCCACCGCAAATTCCGGTTTTCCGCCGAGCGCCAGCGTTCCCGCCACGGTGCCATCCTCTGCGTTGATTGCGGTTGTATCCTGGCTGCGTCCGTTCATCGTGAAGACGCGCTTTGTTGCCGGGTCGTAAATAATTGCGTCGGGATTTGCGCCAGCTTTTACTGTGCCCAGCGTCTTCAGGGATTTGAGATCAAAGATGGTGACGGTATTCGCGCTACCGTTGCTTGTGAATCCACGCCCGGTGTCGGGGGAAATGGCGATGCCGTGCACACCCTGCGTATCGGGAATGTCGCCGACCACGGTGTCCGTGTCGGCATCGAGCACCACGACGTGCGAACCATGCGAGACATAGACGCGGCGGGCGGCGCTGTCGACCGTTACGTAATCCCATCCCTCGTCGCCGGCAACGCTGATAGTTTTCGTGACTTTGTATTTTCCGGCGCCGGATTGCGCAACCCCGATCGCTGCAATTACGAGCGCCAACAACGCGACAATGGCATATTTTCTCTTCATGGCGGAAAGACTCCTCTCAAGAACTGCTCGAACGAGTTCAGGTGTACTCGCTGGAAGATAAACGGAGCATAAATTCAGATCTCGGTCTGCATGGAAGAAACCGGTCGGTGCGGGTTGCGCACAGGGTCGGCTAAAGGCTTATGATTTCGGCATGCGTGTACTGCTGGTAGAAGATGATTCACGAATCGCGCACTTCGTGGCAAAGGGACTCCGCGAGCAAGCGTATGCCGTGGATGTTGCTGTGAACGGAGAAGAAGCGCTCTACCAAACCGCGATCAACACGTACGATCTTGTCGTGCTCGATGTAATGATTCCCGCTCCTGACGGATTCGCCGTGTGCCGGGAGCTGCGAAGCAAGGGTTATCGCGTGCCTATTCTCATGCTTACCGCAAGGGATGCGGTCGAAGACCGGATCGAGGGCCTGGACTGCGGAGCAGATGACTATCTCACCAAGCCTTTCGAGTTTCGCGAACTCCTTGCGCGCCTTCGCGCCCTGCTTCGGCGGCCCAAAGCCCTTCAGTCTTCCACTTTGTCCGTTGCCGATCTCGTGGTAAACACGGCAAGTCAAGCCGTCTTTCGCGGCGGCAAGGCCATTGCCATGACCGCAAAAGAATATGCGCTTGTGGAATTCCTGGCGCGCAATGCCGGCCGCGTCGTTGGCCGGGCGGAAATCGCCGAACACGTTTGGGATGAGGAGTTCGATCCCTTCTCGAATTTGATTGAAGTGTATGTGAATCGATTACGGAGGAAGATCGACGGGAAAGGCTTGAAGCCTCTATTGCATACGCGCCGGGGCGCTGGCTACGTGCTGTCTCAAGAAGGCGGCGAAGCAAGACATCCCGATGGGCGGAAGCGCGCCGATGTTTAGTTCCGTGCGCATTCGCCTCACCGTCTGGTATACGGCCGCCATGGCCCTGATTCTGGTCGCGCTCGCATCTGTAACATATCTGGTTATCGAGCAAAACGTAGTGAAGCGCGCGGATGTGCAAGCCGCAGTGCTCGCAGACACATTTCTCAGCACTGTCAACGCGGAGATGGGCTATGCCACAAAACCCGACAGCTTGGATGACGGGGTCGCCGCCGCAATTTCCGAGCATCGTTTCCCCGACGTGACCTTCGTCGTGTTCGACCCGCAAGGCAATTTAATAGGAATGTCCGATAATTTCTCCGACGAAAGGCACAACACTGAAGCGAGAAAACAAGCGCTGCTCTCTTCTCTTCGAGCGCTTCTCGCCGCGCCGCAGACATTTCATTCCGAAGGATTTGCCGGGCACAGGTACCGCAGTTACGTTCGCCATTTTTCCTTTGAACAGCAGGCAGCGACGATCATTGTTCTGCAATCGATGCGCCGCGAAAACGACTTCCTGGAAACACTGGCCGGCACGTTCGCCACTGTCATTCCCTCTGACGATTCTTCTTGCGGGCGTGGGCGGTTATCTTCTCGCGCGGAGCAGCCTTTCTCCGGTCGTAGCCATGAGCGCGCAAGCAAGTCGCATAGGTGCCGAAAACCTGGAGGCGCGCCTGAGTGTAAGAAATCCGGACGACGAGCTTGGCCATCTCGCGCGGTCTTTCAACGAACTGCTCGACAGGCTTGGCGCTTCTTTCGACAGGCAAAGGCGCTTCGTCGCCGACGCCTCGCATGAACTGCGGACGCCCGTCGCGATTCTCTGCGGCGAAACGGAAGTGGCCCTTGCAAAGAAAGAACGCGACGAACAGGAATATCGGGAAACGCTTAGAATCCTGGCCGACGAATCGAAACGGTTAAAGCGCGTCGTCGAGGATCTTTTTACGCTGGCACGCGCTGACGCAGGCCAATACCCGCTTTCTTGCACTGACTTTTATCTCGATGAACTTGCGTCGGAATGCACTAAAAACGTGCGGACTCTGGCAGCGGCCAAGCAAATCTCCGTATCTTTTGAATCTTCCGGAGAAGCCCCGATTCGCGCCGACGAAGCCCTGCTGCGCCGCATGCTGTTCAATCTGCTCGACAACGCCATCAAGTACACTCCCGCGGGCGGCCGGGTAGCCGTGGGCTGCAGGGAGCACAGCGATTGTTATCATCTGCGTGTCCAGGATTCAGGTCCCGGAATCCCGCCTGAACTCCAGCCCCGCATCTTTGAGCGGTTTTTCCGCGCCGACAAGGCTCGTTCTCGCAGCGAGAGCGACGGCGGCGGTGCGGGCCTTGGTCTCTCCATCGGCTCGTGGATTGCCAGCGCTCATGGAGGGACGCTTGAGCTTACGCAATCGACTGCAGAAGGCAGTATTTTCACAGCACTTCTACCGAAAAGACGCCTTCCCGGTTAATCCTCCGTTTAGGTAGCCCTCGCTAGCATTTTCCCCTGGCGGCTTATGTCGCCGCGGAGAAACATATGCATGGAAGGCAAACTCGTCTCCGCCATCTTTGCGGGTGGTTGTTTTTCCTGGCTCTTTTCGCCGGGACAGCCCTGGCACAACAACAATCGTCATCGCCGGCCGCGCCACTGCGTTTGACTCTTGCCGAGGCGCTCGAACGCGCGCGCCAGAACAGCGTCATCTACCAGGCAGCGGTGACCGGCGCCGGCCTTGCGCATGAAGACAAAAAACAGGCTGTTGCCGCGTTGTTGCCGAGCGTGAATTACAACAATGCGGCCATCTATACGCAGGGAAATGGCGTTCCCGATCAAGCGAAATTCATCGCAAGCAACGCCATTCACGAATACCTGAGCATGGGAGATGTTCACGAGGTTCTGGACTTGGCTGGAATCGCGGAAGCGCGCAGGGCCGCGGCAAATGCTTCCGCAGCAAAAGCCCGTGCCGAAATTGCTTCACGGGGCCTCGTCGTCACTGTTGTTCAGAATTACTACGCGGTGGCAGCGGCTAAAGGCAAAGCAGAAGCCTCACGGAAAGCCGCGGAAGAAGGCGAGAGATTCTTCAAACTGACCAGCGGCCTTGAGCGCGGCGGTGAAGTTGCGCATTCCGATGTGATCAAAGCTGAACTCCAGGCGAACGACCACAAGCGCCAGCTGCAGGAAGCGAATCTTGCGTTGCTGAATGCCCGACTTGATCTGGCCGTCTTGATTTTTCCGGACTTTAACGAAAACTACGAATTAGCCGACGACCTGCATGCTCCGGCCGAGCTGCCCTCGGCCGCGGAAGTCGCGGCGCACGCGGCGCGCGACAATCCAGATATCAAAGCGGCTCTTGAAACTGTCCACGCTGCGGACGACGGAGTCCTGGCAGCCCGCGCGGGATATCTTCCTTCGTTTGGCTTCGATTACTTTTACGGGATCGACGCCACCCACTTTGCAACGCGGACAGACGGCATTTCAAATCTCGGATCTTCCTATGTGGCTACGCTCAACATTCCGGTCTGGAACTGGGGCGCAACGCAAAGCAAAACCAGACAAGCACAGCTGCAACGCGACCAGGCAAAGCGCGAACTATCTTTAACGCAGAGGAAGCTGCTCGCAAACCTGAAGTCACTCTACGCGGAAGCTCAAACCGCAGCCGACGAACTAGCCAGCCTCGAGCGTTCTTCCGAACTCGGCGCGGAAAGCTTGCGCTTGATTACCTTGCGCTACAAAAACGGAGAATCCACTGTGCTCGAAGTTGTGGACGCGCAGAATACTGCAACGGCCACCGACGCCGCTTATCAAGACGGCGCCGCGCGTTACCGCGTAGCACTGGCAAGCCTTCAAACGCTGACGGGAGACCTTACGAAGCCATGAAGCCTTTCTCCTGTGCGCTGCTGCTTGGAATTTTTGCGCTCTCCGGTTGCAGTCCCGCGGAAAAAGAAAAAGAACCCGTGGTGAGCGTAGAGACACAACCGCCCTAGAAACAATCGGTGTCGCAGTACGTTTCGGCGGAAGCAGTCGTATTCCCTCTGAAACAGGCTACTGTCTCGCCAAAAATTACTTCCACCATCGCGGAGTTCAAGGTGCAGCGCGGTAGCCATGTGAAAAAAGGCGAATTGCTCGCGATTCTGGAAAACAAAGATCTGGCCGCTCAGGCCGAGGCCAGCAAGGGTGATTTCGATCAGGCGGATGCCAATTACGCGATCACGGTCAATGCCGGGCTCCCTCAGCAAATTCAGAAAGCCGAACTCGATGCCGCGGCCGCGAAGTTTGCCTTTGCAGCCGCGCAAAGAGTGTTCGACAGCCGCAAAGATCTCTTTCAGCAAGGAGCGATTCCGCGGCGCGACCTGGATAACGCGGAAGTTGCCCTGGCGCAGGCGCGAAGCCAGAATGAACAAGCGCAGAAGCAGCTCGCCGATCTTGAGCGCATGGGAAAAGAGCAGCTGCTGAGAGCCGCCAAAGGAACAAAGGAGTCCGCCGAAGGGCACTATCGCGCCGCCTCCGCCCAGCTGAGCTATTCCGAGATCCGGAGCCCCATCGACGGCGTAGTCACCGAGCGCCCTCTCTACGTTGGCGATCTGGCTACGGCGAACCAACCGATCCTGACGGTTATGGACATTTCCAGTCTCGTTGCCAAGGCCCACATTCCGCAGACCGAAGCGGCGCAATTGACAGTGGGCGACGCGGCACAATTAAAATTGAGCGACGGGCAACTCATTGATGGCCGCGTAAGCCTGATCAGCCCTGCTCTCGATCCCGGCAGCACAACGATTGAAGTCTGGGTCGAAACGCGTAAACCGAGTCCGGCGGTAAAGCCAGGAATGACCATCAACATTGAGATCAAGGCAAAAACCGTAAAAGATGCCATCGGCGTTCCATCGCCAGCGGTCTACAAAAACGCGGACGGCACCTATTACGTCCTCGTAGCCGGAGCCGACAACAAAGCTCATCAGAAAGTTGTTCAACTTGGCGTGAAAAACGCCGAACTGACGCAAATCGCCTCTGGAATCTCCGCCGGCGATCCGGTGATCGTTTCCGGAGGGTATGCGCTAGCCGAAGGCACGGCGATTGAAATCAGAAAACCGGGGGCAGAGGAAAAAGAAAGCAAGACCCCACCAGGCGGCCAGCCGGAAAAAGACAAGGAGTAGCCGGCGTGAACCCCCGGTCTTCTTTGAACGCAGAAAGGAATCCTGCGCCGTGGTTTGAGCGGCTTTCGCGCCCCATCGTCTTTTTCACAATCGCGCTCGCCCTGATCGGTGCCTACCTCGCGTTTGCGATTCCCGTTTCCGTTTTTCCAAGCACGGACTTTCCCCGGATCGTTATCGGCGTGGATAACGGCGTGGCTCCGATCGACCAGATGCTGGTGACGATCACAAAACCCATCGAAGAAGCGGTCAATAGTGTTCCAGGACTTGAAAACGTCCGCTCAATAACCAGCCGTGGCTCGGCCGAAGTTGATCTTTTCTTCGACTGGAAGTCGGATATGGTGCTTACCTTGCAACGCGTGGACGCTGTCGTAGCCCGCCTGCAATCGGAACTTCCTCCCACGGCCAAAATCGAAACTCACCGTCTGACGTTCGCAGCCTTTCCCATCCTCGGGTACAGCCTTACTTCCGACACGGTTCCTCAGGAGCGACTGTGGGAGGTGGCGACCTACGACCTCAAGCCCCGCATGAACCGGCTGGAGGGCGTTGCGACCGTGGTCGTACAAGGCGGGCGCGTGCCCGAATTTCAGGTGACGCCGGACCCGGCGCGCCTTCCCGCTGCGGGCGTGACGGTCGGAGACATCCTCGAAGCGATTCGCCGTACCAACCTGATTGATTCACCCGGCCTCATAGAAAGCGACCACCATCTCGTGCTGGGACTGGTAAGCGGGCAGGTGCGTTCGGCAGAAGAGCTCGGCCGGATCGTCGTGAAAACTTCTCCTTCGGGTGTGCCAATCCGCATCGGCGACCTCGCCTCCGTCGCCGCATCGGTTGCCCCCGTCTACACCATCGTTACCGCCAACGGTAAGCCCGCCGTCCTGCTGAATGTCAGCCGCCAGCCAGACAGCAACACGCTGCAAGTAGCAAACAAGGTCCACGACCTCATGCAGCAGCTCGCACCCACTCTTCCCAAGGGCGTAAAGCTCGAACCGTTTTACGACCAGTCCCTGATCGTTCAAGATTCCATCTCCAGCGTACGGGATGCGGTCTTGATCGGGATCCTGTTGTCCTCCATCGTTCTCGTCCTTTTTCTCCGCGACTGGGGCACTTCTCTGGTCGCCGGCCTCGTGATTCCCGTCACTCTTCTCGTTACGTTTATCGTGCTGAAGGTGGCCGGCCAGAGTTTCAACCTAATGACGCTTGGCGGGCTCGCCGCGGCAGTTGGTCTCGTAATTGATGACGCCATCGTCGTGCTCGAAAACATCGTCCTGCACCGCGACGCGGGCCAGAACAGGTTTGGGGCGGTCAGCAGCGCGCTGAAAGAGCTGACGGTTCCGCTCATCGGTTCGACCATCACGCCGATTGTTGTGTTCCTGCCGCTCGTTGCCATGACCGGGGTCAACGGCGCATTTTTTCGTGCCTTGGCCCTCACGATGACCGTTTCTTTGCTCACCTCTCTTTTTCTCGCCGTCACGTGGACCCCGACTCTTAGCCTGTATCTGGTGCGCAGGAAAAAAACGAGTACTCCGGACAAAGAGGCCGGGGGCCGGACGCTGCGGCCTTGCTGGCTGTTGAAGAAGCGCAGCTCAGCGGATTTTTCGGCAGGATTGTCTTGTTCTATGGAAGCGTGATGCAGTCGATCGTGAAGCGGCCGGTTTTGCTCGCCGTTGCGGTCTTGTGCATCATCCTGTTTTCCGGTGTCAGTTACCGCTTTCTCGGAAGCGACCTTCTTCCGGAAATGGATGAAGGCGGCTTCATCATCGATTACTACACGCCACCAGGAAGCTCTCTGCTTGAATCAAACCGCATCCTCTTGCGCATCGAAGAGATTCTGAAGGACACCAAGGAAGTCGAAAACACTTCCCGAAGAACCGGCCTGCAGCTCGGACTTGCCGCCGTCACGGAAGCAAATCGCGGCGACTTCACCGTGAAACTAAGAGCAAAGCGCAGCCGCTCGGTGGACGAAATCACTGCAGACCTCCGCGCCCAGATCGAATCGTCCGAACCCGCGACCAAAGTCGAGTTCGTACAGATTTTGCAGGACATGATCGGCGATTTGAGCAATCAGCCCGAGCCCGTGGTGATTCGCCTGTATTCCCAAGACGGGCGTCTGCTCAACGAGACGGGACCGCTAGTTGCGGAAGCGATCGGAAAAGTACCCGGCGTTGTGGACGTCCTCAACGGAGTCGAGGACGCCGTCAGCGGCCCCGCAGTCACCTTTCAAATCAATCCCACGGCAGCGGCGCGCGCCGGGTTCACGCCCGAAGAAGTCGCCGTTGACGCCGCTGCAATTCTGGCGGGCGAACCGGCAACGACGCCGGTCATCTTGAACGACCGCGCCTATACCATTCGCGTTCGCTTTCCCGAAGCGAATCGCGCAACTCTCGATCGAATGACAAACACACTCCTTGTCAGCGCAACCGGAAAGACGGCAACGCTCGGTTCGCTTGCGGCCGTTGTGAATGATCCGGGCGAAACGGAGATTCGCCGCGAAAACCTGCAGCGGCTAATTCAAGTTACCGCGCGCCTGGAAGGCACCGATCTCGGAACGGGGATCGCCAGAGTCCGGAAAACCGTGAACGATCTGCATCTTCCGTCTTCCATCCGCGTGGAGTATGGAGGGCAATATGAAGAGCAGCAGAAATCTTTTCAGGATCTTCTTATGGTCCTGCTACTGGCCCTCCTTCTGCTCTTTGCCGTGCTGCTTTTTGAGTTCCGCACCTTTTCGGCCCCCGTTGCCATTCTCGCTTCGGCGCTGCTGTCAACCTTTGGCTCTTTCTTCGCCCTTCTGGTCACGCGAACCACGTTCAACGTGGCTTCATTCATGGGCATGATCATGGTCATCGGCATTGTGGCCAAAAACGGCATTCTGCTTCTCGACGCCGAACACCGGTTTCGCGATCTGGGCTTTTCCCTTGAAGACTCGATGATTCAGGCCGGACGTCGCCGGCTTCGTCCAATTGCCATGACCGCCCTGGCGACGGTCGCGGGGATGTTCCCTCTCGCACTAGCCATCGGAGCCGGTTCCCAAATGCTCCAGCCCCTGGCTATTGCGGTAATCGGCGGCCTCCTGAGTTCCATGGTTCTCTCTCTCGTTTTCACACCCGCGATTCACTATTACCTCAGGTCGGGCGAATCCGCCTCGGCCTGAAGCTTCAAGGATCATCAACCTGGCGGCTGTGTCGGGGAGCCGGGGTCTATGACGACGTTGGCAGGCGGGCTAGTCGGCTGCCAACGCTCCGAACTAGCGCTTCTTCACTTCAAGCGCAATCGGCCGAGCCACGGACTTCACTTCCGGATCGTAGTACTCGTAAACGCGCGACTGGAAGGTCCGCGCGCGGATCGGGTACTTCGCCCGAAGCCGGAATTTCACCTGCACGGTCTCTCCCGCCGCGAACGAATTGAAGTACAAAATCGCCTGCGTCGCCGTCTGGCTGAATTTCTCCAGCCGCCCGCTCTTCATTCCGGCCGACTTTTCCTGATAATCCTGCAGATCTTCACTCAACAAATCGAATCCCGGCGGAATTCCCAGGTCCACCATCACCATGTTGGCGGACTTCGGCAAATTATTCCGCACCGTCGCGGTCGCAGTCGCAATATCGTCCTGCGCCAGTCTCGTGCGATCGTAGTTCACCGAAATCGAAAGCGGCTCCTTCTCACCTTTTTCATCCCACGGAATAAAATATTGCCCCGCCACCTGGTAGCCCAGCGTCCCTTTGCCGTCGAAGCGAATCTCCACGCTATTCGCCCCGCTGCCGTCTATTTCCTGAAACACAAATTGATGCAGCAGATCGTTGTTTTCTGGAGTCAGCACAAGTTTCTCGGCGGCTTTTCCGTTCAGCACGATTTCCACGTTTCCGCGCACGTCCGCTGCCCCCTTTTCGCTCGCCAGCAGCAGCGCGCGCAGCGCCATGATCGTCGCTTGCGTGCTCCCCCACGCCCCGCTCGCATCCTTCTTCGCAGCGATGTAAGTCAGCGCTTTGCGTGCCACGCCCGCGGCCTGCCCCCACTTCAGCAGCGCCTGCACGGCAAGCCCCGTCGTCTCCACGCTCGCGCTGGTCCCCGTCGCATACACGCCCGTCTCCTCCGCGCTCCACCACACCTGTTCGTCCTTCTCGGTGCGCGCATCCAGCAGCATCCGCATCGCTTGCCCGGTGAACTCTCGGTCCTTGCCGTAGTCCACCGCGAAATTCGCCAGCACCGCCAGCGTGTAAGGATCCGATTTGATCCGACAGATGTTTCTGTATGTACTCGCTCGCCTTCTCCACCGCCGGGCCTTGATAGCCCGTATTCCCCAGCGCCCACGCAATGTACGCCGTAATCCGCAGCACGTCTTTGTTGTAGCGATTGGTCGCTCCCTCGTTGATGAACTGCGTATCGGGCTTCCAGCTTCCATCCGGCTGCTGCTGCGAGGCCAGCCACTGCTGTGTCCGCTGGATCATGCGCGGATCCACGTCGTACACTTTCGACATGTCGTAGAACTCCATCAGTCCGTACGAGGTCAGAATCTTGTTCGCCGGCGCATTGCCAAACCACGAAAACCCGCCGCCCGGCACTTCAAACGTCAGCAGTCGCTGATACCCATTCGCAATGTATCCCTCCGCCTTCGCATGCACCTCCGGCGTCAGTTTTTTCGTCCGCTTCATGTAATCCAGCGCCAGCACGTTCGGATACGTGCTCGACGAAGTCTGCTCAAAACACCCGCCCGGCATGCGCAGAATCGAGTCCATGCCCTCGATCACCTGGCTCATCGGTCCGGGGTAGAGCCGCACAAAGACCTTGCTGGCTCCGCAATCGAATTCGCCGGAAACTTCACCTCGTGGCTCACCGCTGATCTCCAGCCGCCCGTTGAAAACCAGGCTCTGCTCGCGGCCGTTGGGAACCACTTCGATCTCCCGCACCACGATGTCAGCGCGCTTCGCGCCCCCTTGCAATGCGCGCAGAAAGCGTCAGCTTGAACTTCCCGATCCGCTTCGCTTGCAGCGTAAATTGCGATCCGCCGACGTGTTGCGCGATCCACGTCCACCGATTTCTTCCCCGGATCTTCCACCAGCGAAAACCAGTCGTCCTCCTTCAACTGCAACCGCACGTCGCCCTTTCCATCCGAGTAGTTGTAAATCGCCACCGGAATCGACACCTGGTCGCCTTGCGTCAGCGTCACCGGCAAATCCAGATCCACGAAGAAATCCTGAAATACTTTCAGACTCGACGTCGCCGTGCCCAGCGTGCCTCGCTGCGTCGAAGCCATCATGGCCATCCGCCACGTCGTGATGTTGTCCGCCAGCGGAACTGAAATCTCCGCGTTTCCATTCTTGTCAGTAATAATCTCCGGGTTGATATAAAGCGTCTCCGGAAAATACGAGCGCACATGCACGTTTTCCGTTTCCGGTTCGCTCACTCTGGGGGCAATCATTTCCAGCCGAATGACCTCTCGCCCGTTGATTGGCAGATCCTTGAGCCTCGTCATTGCTTTCGCAGCAGGCGCCGGGAAAGCCCACGCCCGCCCATTGGCCTCGCCTGCTACCCCGCCGGCAACTCCGCCCATCATTCCGCCAGCCAGCCCCGCCAACGCCTCGCCCCGCCCCGACCGAGGACATGTCCGTGCTCAGCACAACCACCGACTGTCCTGTAACCTCTACAGCTTCCATCGCAAAGCCGATTTGCAGACGAGCTGTAAATTCAGCCAGATCCCGCGCTTTTAACTCGAACGAACCTTCCGCCTGGCGGAAGCCGGGACTGGTGACGGTCACCTTGTAAATCGCCGGCTTCAGCCCGCTTGCTTGAAACTCGCCTTGCTGATTTGTCTTCACCATGCGCGAGTGCCGGTAGACATATTTGTAATCGTGATGAGCGCATCAGGAATCACTGCGCCTGACGGATCGATCGCCATCCCGGAAATCTCCGCCCGGTCATTGTTCGGTCCGCGATTGTGCTCGACGCTCGCGTGTAGCCTCGTATCTCCATCGGCCGCGGTCGTAACCACTTTGCTCCGCCGGAAATACAGATACGTACTTTGGTCGTCGCCCGTGTTAAAAGTCTTGTCGAGTCCCGCCCCGTGAATCACATACAGCGTTTTGTTCGGGTCCCAGCTCGCACGCTCCACTTTGAATTTCGTTCCCCAAGCATCGCGAAACTCCGGTTTTCCCGAATCTGCCAGTTTCTGGAACACTTTCTCCAAATCATTCTCGTTCGGGTCGTTGCGATTTCGTGCCGCAGTTCTGCCGCAATCTTGTTCGCGTTCTCCAGAAATTGTGCATTGTACCGGTTCAAATACTCGTAGAATTTCGTCTGCGGAATCTGCCGCCCGGCTTCTCCTTCAAATTTGTTTTGCCTCACAATTTCTGTCGCGGAGAAAAGTGCGCGAGCGGCAACATCTTTTTGCGCTTCTTTCTCGTTTGATTCCTCTCCAATGATGTCCGGCAATCCCACCGAATGAATCTCGTATCTCGGCTTCATCACTTCCTGTTCGAGATAGAAAAACACCTTGGCGAATCCCGGCTTTTTCTCCGCCAGCGCAAAAACGGCTTCGTCCACAATCTGCACACCCAAAGCCGCGCGCACCCCCTGCCCATGCTTGTCGGTCACGTGAAAACGGATCTTGGAATCGTCGCCGGGTTTGTAAACCGGCCGGTCCGTCACAGTCTCCACTTTCAATTCATCCGCAGGCTGGACAAACAAAAGCCGGTGATCTGAAACTGGCTGCGCATTTTGCCCGAACAGATACGCGTTCACGTCCACAGTTCCGGCTAGTTCCGCGCCTGCCGCAAGCGTCAGTTCGGCCTCACCCCCGGCAATATCCAAATCGCGCGTCAGAATCGTCTGCCCTTGTTTCACTACATCCACATAGACTGTGCCGCGCTTCCTCGTTGTCAAAACCCGCAACCGGATCGGATCTCCCGCCCGGTAAACCGCCTTCTCGGCTCGAAGCAGCACTTGCTCGTCTCCTCCACGCACCTGCAGAGGAAGCGCCGCGGAAAGCGTTTCGCCATCCTTGTTCGTCCCCTCAATCTGCAGCACCTCGTCTTTGTCAGATTTTTTCAGCGTAAGCACCGCGATGCCGCCTGCATCCGTCTTCACGCTCTGCTCTTGGCCCGATTTTGTCCGTACTTTCAGACTCGCTTCCACCGGCGAACCATCGGGATACGACGCCAGCAAGAAGACCTGGTTCTCCAGCCCAGGAATCAGCGTTCCGCTCTCCGGAATCGCCGTCAGCAAAAATGCAGATTCACTCACAGTCACCGGCTCGCCCCTGCTTTCGGAATGTCCCGCCGTATCTTTCACCATCGCTTCAATCAAGAGTTTCGCCGCGCCTTTGTCGAGCGGCCGCCCAGCCAAATAGGCGGGAAGCGGCAGGCTAAAGTGATACGCGCCGTCACGGTCCGTTTTCCCTTCGACGGATGCCGCCTGAAATGTCGTTACATCCATCCCCGTCGCCTTCACGGACACTTCCGCCCCATCCAGCGCCTTCCCGAAAAAATAATTCGCCTGCACCGTTCCTCTCACTATCTCTCCGGGCCGATACCCATGTTTCTTGCCGCCTTCGGCCGCCTCAAAATTCAAATCCACTTTGAATTTCGGCAAAACGTACTTGTCCACCGTCAGCGCGATCTCCGCCGTGTTCGCCCTATTCGTCGCGGCATCTCCCAAGATCGCCCGCAAGTGATACGTACCGAGATTCACTTCGCTCGCCAGTGCAAACTCCGCCGAACCAATTCCAAATTCATCCGTCTTTGTAGTTTTCTTGAAAACCTTGTTCCCGTGCGAATCCTCAATCTCAAACACCAGTCCGCGGTTGCCCACTGCCTGCTGGTCGGCTCGGTCGAGCGCCAGCGCGCGAACGTGAATCATCTGCCCGGGCTGGTACATCGACTTGTCCAGGGTGAGCAAAATCCCAACTTTGTCTTCGAGCCGGATCCCTTGTGTGTATTCAGTTGTCCCCAGTGAGTATCCACCGTGTAGTGCAAATTGAAATTTCCCGCAAGTCCTTCGGGAAATTGGAACTGCGCTTCCGTCGTGTCCCGGTGGTTCAAATGTCCAGTGAAAAGCGTCCGCGCCGCTTTCCCCTGCGTTTCCAGATCGATTCGCACCGAAGCGCGCCCGGCAATGACTTCGCCGTTTGAATCGCTTACAATCACGCGCACGGCCGCTTTGCTTCCCGCCAGATAGCTCTGCTGTCCCAGGATCCGCAGCACCGGAAGCCGCAAGATGCTAGAAATCGATTCCACGCCTTCGAGTTTTTCCACTTTCGCGTCGTCGTACTGAAAGCGGTATCTCACCCGATGCCAAACGAGGTCATCGACGGCCAAAGGCTTGTCCGGCTTCACCTCGGCGCTTAACTGCGCGGCTCCCTTTACAACGTCCGTTGCCTTCTCCATCCGCCCGATGACGTGATCTTCCGGGTCCAGTACCTCCACGCTCAGACGTCCAGCTCCGGCCTGTGCTGCACGATACGGAATCACCACTCGCAACACCCCGCGCGAATAAATCGCCGACGCGCCCGTCTTCTCCGTCCCAGCAAACGTTTGCATCAGTCCCATCACGATCAAAACGAACAAAGCCAGCACCGAACTGGCAACAATTCTTCCTGGGATATTCTTCCGGAGGCTGGATTGCATTTGCTTCTCCTCAAACGGCTGGCTCTGGACTACTCGGTTTTCCGCGCCTCTATCAAGGCGCCTGGCTTTAGAACGGAACCACTTTCTCTTCTTGCAGTTTTTTTCTGGGGGGCGGGAACTGCCCACCTTTCATGGACACCGAGGCGCGAACTTCGGTTCCCGTCTTTGGTGTTTTCTGATGTTTTGCTTTACCCGCGCTGTTGCCTGGAAATCAACCTGCGACCCGGCCTGTCCATATTCCAAGAGGCATATAACTCAAACTACAAATTCCCTGACAACCTTTCTCCGCATCCTTGCAACTAATTCCACAACTGAAGTTCGCACGCATTCGGCTCAGGGGGTGGGGCGATGCGAAATACGCCTAACCGAGTGGTTTTCTGTTTGTGTCTTTGCGCGGTTGCGTTTCCGGCACAAGCGCGGAATTCGCAGAGTTTTTCTCCTCAACTCGTTTCCGCAAACGAGAAGTCCGCTCTTCTCACGCTGCAGGAAAAGTCTTCCACCTTTTCCATCGAGCTTTCTCTCTCCTCAGGCACGCGGCGGCTTGCAACGCTCTTTGCGAAAATCGTTGCGCCAAACGGCGTCTCGCTCGCTGAAGCTTCGAGTCCTTTTCAGCTCTCTTCGTCGCCTCTTCGGGTGGAAGTTCCTCTCAAATGGTTCCCGCGAAACGAATTGGAAGATGTCGCCAGTTCTCGACTTCTCTATGAAGTTCGCCTGGACGGCGATAAGACCCCGGACGTTTCCGGCATTCTCTCTCCTTACAATCTGATCCCGAACCTGTTCGAGCTTCGTTTCGCCGGCCTCGACGCCATCGGTCTTGGCAGAACTTACCTCGCACGCGTCCGCGCCACGCGCCCCGACACAAACGAACCTGTTCCGGGCGTACTCCTTACGGGCATCCTCGGTGACGACGACGAAACCGAAGCACCGAAGGGGCTAAAGTCCAGCACTCGGACCAATTCGCGCGGCGAAGCAACCCTGAAATTTCGCCTCCCGGAGATTGCCGCTGCGCCCGACGACAAGGAGATCGACCTCGAAATCAGGGGTTCGCTGGGCTTTTTCAAGAACTCGTTGACCTCTCCCATCCAGTTTTGGCGGCGCGCAGCAATCCTCCTTTCCACGGACAAACCCTTGTATCAACCCGAGCAAACGCTTCATCTGCGCGCCCTTTTGATCGACGATCAACGCCGCGCCTGGGCCAAACAGGGCTTGCACTTTGTTGTCCGCGACGCCGATGACACCATCGTCTTTTCGCAAGAAGCATCCACGTCCCGTTTTGGCATCGCCTCCGCAGACTGGTCTATCCCTTCATCGCAAAAACTCGGTTTCTACCGGGTCACGGTCGAATCTTCGACCGATGAAAACAGTCGTGACATGCAAATCAGCCAGAGCGTTCGCATTTCGCGCTACGAACTTCCCACCTTCACTGTCAACGTCCACACCGACCATCCTTTTTATCTCCCCGGCCAAAATGCGGACCTCACCGTCTCGGCAGACTACCTGTTTGGAAAACCCGTCTTGCGGGGTCACGTTCGCGTTCTGAGAGAAAGTTCCCGCTCCTGGAATTACCGTGATCAAAAGTGGGATACAGAGGAAGATCTGGCCGGCGAAGGTGACCTTGGCCAAAAAAATCAATTCCAAGTCTCACTCAACCTGGAAAAAGATCACGCGGGACTCAAGGAAAACGACTGGAAACGTTACGAAGATCTCCGCTTCGCCGCCTATCTCACCGATTCCTCTTCCGGCCGTACAGAGGAACGCCATTTCGATGTTCGCATCTCGCGCGAACCGATCCATATCTACGTCTTGAACGCTTCCGGCTCTCTTGCCTCCGGCCTTCAGCCCGAGTTCTACATCTCAAGCGCCTTCGCCGACGGCACGCCAACTCCCGCGGACTTGAACATTCAACTTTTCGCGCAAGATCCGACAGATCCAGCGAAAGCCGCGGGTCGCCCTTTTTCGTCCGCGACCGCCCGTTCCAGCAAATACGGCATCGCGCGCGTGCTCTTCCCGTCGCCGCTCAAAAAAGACTCCGACGACCAGCAACGCATCTACGCCGTCGTCGAAGCCAAATCCCCCGATGGCCGCACCGCAAAACACCTCGAATCCTATTCCTTCGACAAAGAACAGACCTTCCGCATCACTCCAGCAAAAGTCATTCTCAACCCTCGCGACACGATCGTCGCCAAAATTGAATCTTCTGGCCCCAAGTCCCGCGCGAGAGTTGACGTCGTTCGCAGCAACACGCAAACCATACTCGCCACCCAAGAGATCAATCTTTCTCACGGCTCGGCCCAAGTCACTTTCCCCACGGACGACCAGTACATCGGCAAAATCACGCTGGTCGTTTATCCGCCCGATGTCATTTCTCCCGGCTCCTATTCTTCCTACAGGCAAGTCGCCGCCGCCATCGTCCTTTTTCCGGAACCATCGACCCTCAAACTCGATGTCATCCCGGTCAAAAAATCCTTTCGCCCGGGCGAATCCGCCGCCGTCAGCATGCAAGTCCGCGGCACCCAGGGCGAGCTCGCCGAAGGCGCCTTGGGCCTCCTTGTTTACGATCAAGCCGTCGAAGAACTCGCCCGCACCGAAGCCAGCCTCAGTACCGGAGGCTACGAACGTATCAACCCAACTCTCGGCTTTCAAAATTCGCTCGAGGAAGACAACAACCTCGGCGGCGTCCACGAAAAAGATCTGCTGAATCGCGCTCCCGGCTCTCCAGTCCCCGCCGACCTTGAACTCGCGGCCCAGGCTCTCGTCGCCAGCCAGGCTTGGGCTCCTATGCGTCTTGAATCCTCAGACTCCGAGCGCGACTTCAGCACTATTTTCAGCTCGCAAATCGGCTCCACGATCAGGCCCGTTCTGACGGTGCTGGAGGACTTTTTCTCGGAAACCGGCCACTATCCAGCCGACGATGCAACCTACGCCAATGCCCTAGAAAGGAGGGGCTTTCACCCGCGGAATCTCACCGACCCCTGGGGCAATCCCTATCACGTGCGCCGCACTTACGAGTGGCTCAACGAAGTCCTCGAATTTCGCAGCAGCGGTCCGGACAAAACTCCCGGCACCGCCGACGACTTCACGGCTTTCTCTGTACGGCGTCACTTCTTCGAACACGACGAAGACCGCATCCGCAAAATCGTGGAATCTTTCCAGACGCGCACTCGCAGTTTCATTCGCGACGAAACCACTCTAAAACTCGCCTGCGACGAGGAGCACACGCCGCTCTCTTCCTTCGTAGATCCCTGGGGCACTCCCTATCACTTCGAATTTAGCGTCGATCGCGACTACATCCTGATCGAAGTCACGAGCGCAGGCCCCGACAAGAGATTCCATACGGAAAACTCTCGCGACGACTATGGCCGAGATGATCTGGTCGTCACCAGAATCAATTCACCCTACTTTTCAGAAATCGCAAAAAAAATCGACAGTGCTCTTCTTGAAAACGCAAAAACGTCCGCCCGCTTTCCGGAAAACGAACAGGAATTCAGCCAGGCCCTGCAAAAGTTCGGCGTCAATTGGGACAAGCTCTGCGACCCGTGGGGCCATCCCTATCGCGTCAAAGGTTCTCTTGAATACAAGTATTCCGACAAAATCACGGTCCACGCCTACGGCCAAAACGTCTCGAGCACTTCCGCTGCCGTCACCAGTACTTTCAAAGGAATCATCATTCTCAGTGACGGCCCAGACGGCATCCCTAATAACGCCGACGACTTCACGCTCGCTCGCTTCATCTCCCCGTTCCACGAACAAGCAGGCGGTCCCGTCTTGTCTGAAACCAAACCTGAAAAAACCCCGCAGTTTTACAGCGGCAACTCCGGAGCAATTCGCGTCGAAGTAAAAGATCCTTCGGGCGCTTCGATTCAAGGCGCGAAGGTCACCCTCACCAATCAATCTTCCGGCCTGGTCTATTCGGGAACCACAAACGATCAAGGAATCTGTCTTGTAGGCAATATGCCGGCTGGAATGTACCGCCTTCTCGTTGAAAGCAACGGCTTCAAGGCTTACACCATCACCGGTGTCCCGGTCTTCTCGAGCAATGCCACAAATTTGGAAGTTACCCTCAGCCTGGGATCCGCCACAGAAACTGTCTCAGTTGAAGCCGCCGCCCTACAGCTCCAGACTCTAGCCACGGTAAGCGGCGCGCGAATCGATCTTCTCGGCCTCACCACCAAGTCCGGCGCCGCAAAAGGCCAAATCAACATCCCCCTCGCCACTCCCCGTCTCCGTGAGAATTTTCCGGAAACTCTCCTCTGGCGCCCGGAAGTCCTCACCGACCGCGCTGGCCACGCCACCGTAAAATTCCCGCTGGCGGACAGCATCACCACCTGGAAGGTTTCCGTCATTGCCTCAACCCTCGACGGCCGCATCGCCACAGCTTCCACCGATCTCCGCGCTTTCCAACCCTTCTTCGCCGAACTCGATCCGCCCAAAGTGCTCACCGTCGGTGACGAAATCCGCATGCCCGTCACCGTGCGCAACTATCTCGATAAGCCGCAGTCCGTCTCGCTCGACTGGTCCCCCGAGCCCTGGGCGCAAAGTCTCTCTCCAAGCAACGCGCAGCTCGACGTCCCGGCCGGGGACTATTCGCAAAAATCCTTTTCCTTCCGCGCCATGCTTCCCTTCAAAGACGCCAGGCAGCGCGTCACTGCCTTCAACCGCTCCTCGAGAAACGAAGGCGACGCAATCGAACGAAAACTGCGAGTCCACCCCGATGGCCAGGAACGCCTCGCCCAAGCCAGCACAATTTTTTCTGGCTCAACCACGCTCTCCGTCGATCTGCCCGCAAACTCGCTCCCCGGCTCCATCGAAGCCGAGCTCGTCATCTATCCAAATCTTCTAGCACATGTCTCTGACGCCATCGAAGGCATCATGGAACGCCCTTACGGCTGCGCCGAACAAACCATCTCCTCCGCTTATCCGAGTTTGCTCTGGCTCCAACTCCAAAAATCGCAGAAATTCCCCGCCTCTCCTCTCGACGTTCGCGCCAGGCATTACCTCGTTCTCGCTTACGCAAAGCTCCTCGGTTATCGCGATTCCGCAGGGGGCTTTTCCTACTGGGGCAAAGGCGAACCGTACATTCCGCTCACCGCCTACGCCTTGCGCTTCCTCACAGAAGCTTCCGAATTCATCGACGTGGATCAAACGATCATTTCCGGCACGCGCCGCTGGCTCCTCGAGCAAGCTTCGCCAAATGGAACCTGGTTGCAAAAAGATTCGAAGGGCCAGTCAGCCGAGTGGTCTTTGACTTACTACACGACCTACGTTGTTCAGATTCTTTCGCGCGATCTTCTTCGCGCGGACCGCGCGGACAAAAAGGAAATCGAAAGCGAGCGAGCTCTCGTCGCAAAAGGAATTGAATATCTTTCCAAATCAATCACAGCATCCAGCGATCCCTATCGCATCGCTTTGCTCGCCCTGGCCAAAGCCTCCCTCAAGCAGGACGTTTCCTTGGAAATCGCCGCGCTCCTCGCCAACGAGCACACAGAAGAGGGAACCATCTTCTGGAACCTCCAGCAAAACACTCTGTTCTACGGCTGGGGCCTCGCGGGCCGTCTTGAGACCACGGCTCTTGTCCTTGAAGCGCTCGCGATCGCAAAGCAGCAAGGCAACGCCGAACCCTCGCTTGACCGCGCTTTGAGTCTCGGCACGCATTTCCTTCTCAAAAAGAAAGACCGCTATCACGTCTGGTATTCGACGCAATCGACCGTCAACGTTCTCCAGTGCCTCGTGCGCCAGCTCTCGGCCGACCCAGCCGACTCATCGGCGCAAAACTCTCCCGCCGCGATCCTGGTTGACGACAGGCCCGGCCCCGAACTGCCGCCTGCAAAGGATGCCTGGCAACTCGCTCCGCAACGCGTAGACCTCACCGCCTACCTCGGCGCGGGCGCGCACAAGGTCGAAATCCGCGGCGGCTCGTTCCACCAGGCCAGCGCCTATCTCAATGCAACCTACTATCTCCCTTGGAGCGATCCATCCGTCACCAGAAATCTCGTCCCCACTGGTGATTCTGAATCCATCCGTTACTCCGTAAAATTCGATCGCACTGCCATCCCCACTGGCGACAAAATAGAGTGCACTGTTCACGCCGAGCGCGTCGGCTTCCGCGGCTACGGCATGATGCTCGCCGAAGTCGGCCTCCCTCCCGGCGCCGATGTCGACCGCGCTTCTCTTGAAAACGCCGTCAACTCCGATTGGGCCGTCCAGAGCTATGAAGTCCAGCCGGATCGTGTCGTTCTCTATCTCTGGCCCCCCGCAGGCGGCACCACATTCTCTTTCGCGCTGACCCCGCGTTTCCCCATGAACGCCCAGTCCGCCGAATCCGTCCTCTACGACTATTACAATCCCCTGGCGCGCGCTTCTGTCCAGCCCGTGCGTTTTACCGTGCAGTGACAAACCGCTCGACCCGAGCCAGCCCGGGGCGACTCTTTAAGAGACCCTTGCTTCTAGCTATTTTCGCAGGGCAAGCCCCCGGCCCTGTCATTCCGTAACTTGTTCTTCACAACCCCTCAAATTGTGAGTCGGGCGGCTCCCATCGGGATGCATCTAACGGTATAGTTTTAGAAGGAGTTGCTGCCGCTTCGCCGGGCAGCTCCTCATCAGAAACCAGAAAGGCTCGCACGAAGTCTAATCACTCGCCGCCGCGACTCTTGAAACATGCCCCCCTTCGCCAAAACCTTCGCCCGCCTCTCCTGGGGTATCGCGCTCGTGACTTCCGCCATCCTTTGCCGGCCTTGTCCTTGTCTGCGCAATCACAGGAAGCTCCGTCGGAGAGCCAAAGCGCAACTCCGCCAGCTCCCGGCAGCATCTCCGGCCGCGTCATAGACCAAACCGGCACGTTCGTCTCCGCGGCCGCGGTTAGACTCACTCATCCAGATCAATCCAGCCTTCAAGAGCAGCAAACCGACGATGGCGGTCAGTATTCTTTCGGGAACGTCGACCCTGGCCCATTTGAAATCACCATCATGGAAAATGGTTTCGCCACAAAAAAGCTCTCGGGAACGCTGATTCCAGGCGAGAAGCTTGTCCTTCCGCAGACCCAGCTGGAGCTGGCCACGGAGAAGACCGAAATCCATGTCTCAGTTTCCGAAGTCGAGATCGCCGAGGCCGAAATTAAAGAGCAGGAAAAGCAGCGCATCTTCGGCATAATTCCGAATTTCTATGTCAGCTATGAAAAAGACCCCGCCCCGATGAATACGAGACAAAAAATGAGCCTTGCGTGGAAATCCACTGTGGATCCGCTCACCATCGCCGGCGTCGCCTTCGTCGCAGGACTCCAGCAGGCGAGTGACGGCTTGAGTGGCTACGGCCAGGGCGCCCAGGGCTACGCAAAGCGCTTTGGTGCAAACTACGCCGATGTTGCCATTAGCACATTTCTGACCGGCGCCGTTCTTCCGGCGGTGTTCAGACAAGACCCGCGCTATTTTTACCAAGGGACCGGCACGACGCGCTCCCGACTGGCTCACGCGATCGCCAGTTCTGTCATCACCCGCGGAGACAACAGGCGCTGGCAGCCCAACTATTCCAACATTATTGGAAGTTTTGCTACGGGAGGAATTTCCAATCTCTACTACCCGGCTAGCGACCGCAATGGCGCCATGCTCACGATCGAAACCGCTCTTATCCATATCGGGGAAAGCGCCGGCGCCAACATCTTTCAGGAATTCCTCATCCGTAAATTGACGCCCGGCCTTTCCCGCAAATCTCAAAGTCAACAACAGCAGCAACCCTGACTTGCTTCCGTCACCCATCCGGGCAGCCTACTTTGAGCCTGCCGGGGCAGGACGAATCTTTTCTGCGGGAACAATTCCTTGCCCTTCCAGAACCGCATAATACTTGTCTGCTTCCAGGTTTTTCAGCTGTTCGATCTTTCCGCTCGGCCAGCGGATTTCCACGCTTTCAATCTTCGTCGCCGTATTCAATCCAAAATGCACTCGCAAATCGTTCTGGGAAAGATAACTTCCGCCGCTGTGAATTTCTTCCGTCTGCGTCATTCCGCCCGCCACGATCTTTACTCGTGCGCCGATCGCCAGCCGGTTGCTCTTCGTTCCCTGCAATTCAAAACTTACCCAATGCTTTCCCGGGACGCCATTGTTTTTCAGAATCATCGGCTCGCCGGCCAAATCTTCAATCACCAAGATCCACGTTGCCGTTGTTGAACAAATCGCCCTGCCGCCACGCCCCGGGAAACGCGCGGAATCTGAAACTCGGGCCCCGCCTGCTCGCTCGCATCGCAAAACGTTCCGTCCTTCTGATTGAGCTGCAGGATTTTCGGCTCTTTGTACCGCGCCCCCGAAGGCAGCGTGTCCACCTGCGGATAAACGTGCCCTCCCACAACAATCAAATCGAGCCAACCGTCATTGTCGGCGTCAAAAAAAACCGTTCCCCATTTCACGTAAGCCAGCGAAGGCAGCGCCACCCCGGATTTGTACGACACGTCGTTGAAATTCCAGTCGCCATCGTTCCGGTAAAGATCGCTGTACTCGTCCGAAAAATTCGTCACAAAAAGCGACTGCCTTCCCGTGTGCAGATAATCGCCAACCGCAATCCCCATCGAAGCCTGCTCGGAACCGTCTTCGCTCACCGCGGTTCCCGATTCCAAACCAATTTCCTGAAACTTCCCGTTGCCTAAATTCTTGTAAAGAAACTTCGGCGTCGAATCGTTCGCCACATAAATATCCGGCCGGCCCACATTGTTGAAATCCGAGAAAATCACGGACATTCCGTAATATCCATTCGGGTCGTTCACTCCCGCTTGCTTCGATACATCTGTAAACGTTCCGTCGCCGTTGTTGTGATAGAGCGCGTCGCCCGCGCCTTTCAACCCGCGTGGCCCGCACTGCACGTCAATTCCCCGGTATTTGCAGTTCGGTGCCGAGCCGAATCCCGGCAAATCGTTCAAATGGAAGTCGACGTAGTTCGTCACCATCAAATCCAGATTTCCGTCGCCGTCGTAATCCCCAAACGCCGCTCCCGTCGACCAGCGCCCATCTTCCACTCCCGCCTGTTTCGTCACATCTGTAAACGTCCCGTCACCGTTGTTCTTGAACAATTTATTCCCGCCAAGACAAGTCAGGTAAAGATCGGGCCAGCCGTCGTTGTTGTAGTCGCCCACCGCTCCGCCCATCGCAAAGCACGGTCTGGCGAGCCCCGCCTTTTCCGTAACGTCTGTGAACGTCCCGTCGTGATTGTTGTGATAGAGCGCCCCGCGTGCCGTCTCTCCCTTGATGGCCATCGCCACGGTCGGCGCGTTCGTAAAATAAATGTCCGGATAGCCGTCGCGGTCATAGTCGATCAAAATCACTCCGCCGCTCATCGACTCCACTACGTATTTGCTGTCCGGCGAAGAAAAGTGGCTGAACTTAATCCCCGCCTTCTCCGTAATGTCCGTGAACTGCGGAATCGGCCGGTTCGCGCATTTTACCGTTCTCGCTCCGGGCGGAGGAGGCGGTGGCGCCGGGTGCGCCTCTTGCCCCAAGGCAACCTGCGCAGAAAGAAAAAACAGCGAGAGGAGACGCAAAGCTTTCGTTATCTCGGAACATCTTCAAGAATTCCACCTGGAAGCACTGACAAATGGCGATAGTTCTGACTTTTCACGGGCGCTCCAGCGGCATTGGCACGGTCGCAGCGCGGTTTTTTGCTTTCAGCTCTTTATAAACCTGCAGTTCCCGGTCCGCTTCCGCAATGCGCGAATCTTTTCGATAGGCCGCTTGAAGCTGATAGTGGACATAGTCGCGCTGGGGCATGGCGCGGGCTGCAGCTTCAAGATGTTGCACGGCTTCGTGTGTGTTTCCTGCTTCCAGCAAAAGCTTCCCCAATTGATAGTGCGCGTTGCCGTTTTCCGGATGCGTGGCAATCACAGAGCGAAACAGTTCGATGGCTTCCGCTGATTTTGCTTGTTGCATCAGGACATAGCCCAGGCCGATTTTCGCGTCGGGTTCGTCGGGAACAAGGTTCAGAGCGGCGTTAAATTCGGCGATGGCCTGATCTTCGTGGGCCCCAGTGCAGCTGGGCGATGCCGGCAAAGTAGTGCGCCCGGGCAAGCGAGGGATCCTTTTCGAGCGCGCGATGAAAAGCCGCGACCGCGTGTTCGTAGTCGGACATGTCGAGCCACAACTGGCCGACTAGCATGATGTTGTCCACGGGAAGGTCGGCTTTTTCGTACTCCTCAAGGATTTTTGTGGCTGGTACAAGTTCTCCCAGGCGGGAAAGCGAGGCGGCCCAGGCATAGCCGAGAGCCGTGTCATGAACGGCGCGGTCGCCGAGCGGCGAAATTGTTTTTGCCGCATCGCGGTAGTTGTCCATCGCATAGTAGGCCGAGCCAAGCATCGCGCGCGCGGCGTTGTCGGAAGGGCTTGCGGCGACGGCCGGCGCAAGTGCACGAACGCATTCGGGATAGTTCTGAACGCGAAAAGCGGCGACGCCGAGGTTGCGCAAAATGCCCGGCGTTTCGGGATCCCACCGCTCCGCATCCTGAAAGTGCGTAAGCGCAGACGGGTAATCTGCGCGGATCGCTTCAGAGATTGCGAGGTCGCTATAGCTGAAGGCAAGTATCCGGCGGAGTTGCTTTTCTTCCGCTGCCGCCGCTTTTGCTTTTTCTTCTGAAAGACCGGAGCGGGCAAGAGTTTCGGCGCTCGCGGGGGCGTAGGGATCGACCGGTCCCGTGGAAGCAACCATTGGCTGGTCTTCCTTGCTTATCGAGAAGCGCGACCACTGCGGCGGGAGATACGGACCCTTCCTCGGAAGCTTTTGTGGCTACGGCTTGTTGCGCTTCTGCGAGCGATTTCTGCTGAAGTTCGCGCGCCCGGTCGAGAAAAGGAGCTGCTTCCGCGGCCCGTCCGGATGAGCTGAGGATCCGGCCAAGGGTGATGTAAGCCCTGCGAACCTGATAGTTGCCGCGCGATTCGTCCTGGGCAGTCAGCTCGATGCTTTTGCGCAGATATTTTTCCGCGAGCGTCATATTGCCCCGGGCGTATTCATTCAGGCCAAGGAAGAGCCACGGTTCAGGCCAGGATGGGTCGATCGCAATGGCTTTATGCAAATAGCGATTGGCTTCGTCGTAGCGGCGGTCGTTGGAGTAGAGGTAGCCGAGAAAATGGTTTGCGAGAAAATCGTTCGGAAAGTTCCGCAGTTCGGTCTCGAATTCATTGAGAATTTCCGGCGTGTCCGCCCATTCGTTTTTCCAGAGGAGGGAAAGACCGAGAAAATAGTGCGCGTGAGGGGTCTTGGTATCGAGTGCGACGGCTTTGCGAAGTTCGCGGATGGAATCGTCCTGCATTTCCGCGTCGCGATAGGCGCGGCCAAACAGAACATGTAACGATCCAGAGTCGCCGAGAGAAGCGACCATAGTGTCAAAAACCGCTGCGGCTTTTTTCCTGCTATCCGCGTCGCCAAGGGAAAGCAGAGCCACGCCGAGCGCATAAGCGGATTCAAATTCAGGATGAATCTGCACGGAATTCTCAGCGACTCGACTGCTTTGGCGTAGTTCCGTTTTTTCATCCACGCCTTGCCCTGAATATTCCAGCCGCGAGCGCTGTTGGGATCAAGGAGCAGCGCCTTGGCGGCTTCAGTGAGCGAGTCATCGGGCCGATTTTCGTAGAGGGCGCAGATGGCAAGGCCGACATGAGTTTCCGCGGCGTCTTCCCAAAGGAGCGAACGTCGATAAAGTTCCGAAGCCTGGGAAAAGGCCGTTTGCGTGGAGCGAATATTTGCCAGGCGACGATAGGCAAGAGAGAGGACTTTGGAGTTGGCGCTGGCGACAGACTGCGGGTCGCCCGACTCGCGGGCTGCGGCGGCGGCTTTGATGCGCGCTTGCAGCTCGTCCACTTGAGGCGGGGAAGAAGGGGTTTGCGCAAGGGAACACAGCGGAACAGCCAGCGGGAGAAGTCAGGAGCGCGGCGAGCCCGAGGAGGAAGCCAGCCCGGAAAAAGGAAGAGCGGGTCATGGAGAAGTCAGAGAGCGATTTGCGACAAATTGCGTTTCCTTGCCGGGCGAAGTCTGCAAAATGCGCACCCAGAATAGCACCCCACTCCCTTCCGCCGTTTTGCTTAAGCGTTCATTCTAAAAGAACTTAAGTCCTTTTTTTGATCCAGATTTGGAAGTATTGCTTCCAAAAAAGCTGGGAACGGGTGCAAGCGCAAAAAAAAGCGGCGGGGCTTTTTTGCAGCCCCGCCGGAAGGTTGCCTTGAACGCGTGAACGGTTAGAAGGTGAGCTTCAAACCGTACTGAACTTCGCGAGCAGGCTTGGTCTGGATGGTGGAACCAAAGCCTGGGTTTGCGCCGCCGATCTGGTGGTCGAACGTTGCCGTACGCGCTGATGATGTTATTGGTCGGGCTGCAAGGTCTGATACAGACCGGACGCATTTGCCGGGCCGCAGTATACACCGCCGCTGTTGCTGCAAGACGCCCGAGCCGTTGTTCCCGCCCGTGCCTTGAATCCACGTTGCATCAAAGTTCGGGTGGTTGAAGGCATTGAAGAAGTCCATGCTGAAGCGCAGGCGGAACCTCTCCTTGAACTGCCAGTTCTTCGAGAACTCCAAGTCTCCGTTGACGAAGTGCGGACCCTGGCAAGCGCCGCGAGGAGCATTGCCAACGGTTCCGATCTGGTAGCCAATGAGAGTAAACGCGTTCGGGTTGAAGATCTGGTTGCCGGATACGCCCGAGTTACAGGAAGTGCCCGGGTTGATGTTCGGACGTTGGTTATTTCCAAAGCCCGTGCCCGAGAGAGTTTGCAACGTGCCACAAGGGAACGAAACGCCGTTGAAGGTGCAGTTGGGTTTCGGTGCTGCCGGATCCAGCAAAGCGGTCGCCTGGCCTGCGCTCGTCTGGTAGACGGTGATGGAGTTGCCACTTTCGGCAGTGAAGATGGTGTTGAATTCCCATCCGCCGAGTGATGTTCTTCACGAAGGCATTCTTCTTGTCTAGCTTGGGAAGGAAGAAGACTTCGTTCAGAACGAAGATATGCGGCCGGTTGATGGTGGCATTGCCACGATCGAGGCCAAGGTTCTGAATGTCCGTGAAGCTGCCCTGGCTGGCTCCGCCGTTTGCCGCATCTTCTTCGATGTCAGCAATGGTGTGCGACCAGGTGTAGGCAGCCTGGAATGTGGAGAAGTTGCTCAGCTTGGAACGGAACATCGCCTGAAGTGCGTGATAGGTGGAATGCCCGTCGCGGCTGAAGTAGTTGATGGCTCCGAAGTTGCCTGCTGGGCGCAAGGCGTTGATGCTGGGCGTGGATCCGGAAGCTGCACCGTTCAGGAATGAGCCCAACAGCGAAGTTGCTTTCCGGTACCTGGTTGATGTCGTAGGTGGAAGTCTGATGGACGCCCGCGTTGCCAACATAGCCGATCTGAATGGCCGTATTGCGCGCGACTTGCTGTTCGATGGACACGTTCCACTGCCAAGCATTGGGAGCGATGCCGCGGGGCGATCTTCCGCCGCTCGGAGAAGTGGAAGCGCCAGCGAGCGAAACAGCGGTGTCCAGCGGACGATTGACGGTCGCGCCGATGGCGAAAGGAGCAGTGTTGGAAAGTCCGACTTGCGGGCTTACGCGCTCGCGCTGGAAGAACTGGCCAACGCCGACGCGGAGTGCAGTCTTGCCTGTTCCGAAGACGTCCCAAGCGACGCCGATGCGCGGAGCAATGTTGTGCCAGTTGTTTTCGACCAAGGCCCGATTGACGCCAGGCGTTCCGGCGCTAAGGGGCAAGCCTACGCTGGAAGCGGCGGCCGAGCAGAAGTTGGTGCCGGGCACGAGAACGACACCGTTGCAGGCGTCTGCCGGATTGCCGTCGGGTTGTAAGCATTGAGGTCGAACGATGCCATCTCGTTGTTTGCGTCATAAGGTTCGCGCAGTAAAGACCAGCGGAGACCATAGTTTAGGGTGACGCGGCGAGTCATTTTCCATGTGTCGCCGGCATAGAATTCGATGTCGTGCCAACGGCCCTGGTCAACTGGGTTGACGTTGGTTTCTGCAACGCCGGTAAATTGCTGTGGGCAACCTGCCGCATTGGGAGTAGCAACGCAGGTGGCCGAGTTATAGGCGAGCGGTGTTCCGCTGCCTGGGAGCAAAACGTTGGCCAAGGCGTTGTGAGTCGGAATCGTTTCGCCCCAGTCGCCACCGATACCAAACGTCGCGCGATCGCTGCCGCCAAACTGATTTTCGACCTTGGCGTTGTGGCTGACGAGAGCGCCAAACTTCCAAATGTGATTGCCCCGGATCTTGGTTATGTTGTCCTGGAAGGTGTAAAGGTCCATGTGGTTGTCATAGCCCACGATGGCCCACATCGAATTAAAGTTTCCGTACTGCTGGAGACCGCTCCAGATTGTCGGGATGCCGCCCAAGGTTTTACCCGACGCTGGCCAAACCGAAGGCATGGCGGCATCAAATTGGCTGCCAAGCGTCGGATTCGTACCACCTGGGGTGGTGATGATGGCGTTGTGTGAGTAGCCGAACTGGAAGTCATTGATCAAGCTGCTGCTGATTTGTGTGGAGAGCTTGCCCATGATGCTCTTCGATGGCTGGTCCCAGCCGCCCTGATAGGTGGCAAAGTTTGTGTCGCCCCAGCCAAAAGCGTTATTGGGAGCGGGGAAACTCCAAGAGTCCTGCGTGTAACGGAAGGTGAGGCGATTCTTCTTGGTCAAGTCGTAATCGATACGAACATTTTCTTCACGCCACGGCACTTGAGAGCCCTGGTTTTCGACGAAATTGTTTCCGTTGACAACGTTGGGACGATTGGCGGCCGGGTAGTATGCAGCAATGAGCTGGCCAACCGCATCCGGATTGGCAATCTGGAAGCACGGTGCCTCGGTACCTAGAACACAGCCAGGTTTTTGAAACACCTGCTGGAATACTCGGCAGCGGGGGCTCCGCATGTCGTGGGCTGGCCTAGAGCAGCTGCCGCAGCGTCAGCACTGAAATCTCCAGAGCGTTCCGCCGCGGTCGGGACGCAGGTGCTAACGAGTGACGCCGCGAATTTCGCGATTCCATTCCTGGTTCCACCAGAAAAAGAGTTTGTCTTTCTTGATGGGACCGGCAACGTAATAACCCCAGTCATTGCGGCGAAGCGGCGGCTTTCCGGCGTTTTGCGAATTGGAAGCAAATGTAGCGGCGTCCAGTGCGTCATTGCGCCCTTCGTAGAACAGCCCGCCATGAAACTGGTTTTCACCGGAGCGCGTGGTAATGCTGATGATCGCGCCCGAGGCCTGGCCATATTCCGGGCCATAGGAGTTGGTGATCATCTTGAATTCGGCGACCGCGTCGACGGAAGGATAAATAAGGATGGTGCGGTTCGAGCCGACGTCGTTGTTGTTTACGCCGTCAATCAAGAACAGGTTGTTGGTGCTCGGGTTGCCGTTGACGGAAAAGTCGGAACCGCCGAGCAGACCTTTATCCTTGGAGTCGAATTGGTTGTTCGCGGAAACGCCCGGCTGGAGCTGAGTCAAGGCCATGAAGTTGCGGCCGTTCAGAGGCAGTTCGCGCACCTGAGTGCCGTCGATGACGGCGCCGACTTCCGCAGTCGTGGTCTGAACCTGAACGTCATTGGCTTCGACCGTGACGGTATCCGTGGAAGCGCCGATTTCGAGCTTGGCATTGAGTTCGGTCGGAGTAGAGACGTGAACTTCGACGCTCTTGGCAACAAACTCCTTAAAGCCCGTGGCCTTGATTCTGAGCTGATAGCTGCCGACATTGACGACCGGGAAGGAATAAGCGCCCAAGTCGGTGGTTACCGCTTCCAAAACGGCGTTGGTGCCAACGTCCTGAAGCGTAACCTTGGCTCCGACAACGGCAGCGCCGGAAGGATCGGTAACCGTTCCGCGGACCGAACCTGCATAACTCTGTGCAAAAGAGGCGGACGGAGTGAGCATGAGCGATAACGCGATCAAGATCGCCGCCGCGACGCCTGCCCAAACCTTCGCCGAACTGATACTAAAATATTTACTGTTCATTAAATCCCACCTCGAAATATATTTCACCCCGGTGACGCTAGCCGGATCCCGCAGGCCTACAGAAAGCGTGCAGAACCGATTTGCGGCACCACCCAATGAATTTTCAGACCCGAAACAGGACAACCCCATATACCTGTGCACTAGTTGTTTTCTACTATAAAGCTATATATCACTGCATCGCTACCGCTTGTCAAGCGGAAACATTGATTTTCCTCAGGAAAATAATGTTATTCTACGCGGCCGCGGGCTATGAAAAACGGAATCGAGCGAGTCTGCTTCCTGTCGCGCACCCCATTTCTAGCTTCCTTTGTTTTAAGCGAGTTGCAGGGAAAAGGTGGCGCAAGGGCCTTCGTTATGATAAATGGTGTAAATTACTAAATTCGGGTTGTGCAAGTGTGGCGGCGAGCCTTGCTTTGCGTGGAGACCGTTGGCGTTAACGTTAACGGCGAGGCGATTTTAGAGGTTAAACGTTTTAGGAATAGCGATCAGGATAGCGCGGAAGGCTTGAAAGCCTTTGGTGGAGAGAAGGAATGACAACAACGCCACAAAACCGGAAGCCATCGCAGCGAGTGACGTTGAAAACGATCGCAGACCATCTGGGGCTGACACCCGGGACGGTGTCCGCGGCGCTGAACGATTCGGCGGCCGCGCGATCCATTCCCGAGCACACGAAAAAGCGAATTCTGGATGCGGCGCGGGAGCTAAATTACCGTCCGAATTTTTTTGCCCGGACCCTGCGGCTGAACCGGACGTACACGATCGGAGTGATTGCGTCTGAAATTGGAGACGATTACGGCTCGCAGGTGATCAACGGAATTGAACAGTATCTGCAACCGCGAAACTATTTTTTCCTGACGGTGGTGCACCGGCACGATCCGAAATTGATGGCGAGCTATTCACAATTGCTGCTGTCGCGCGGAGTAGAAGGGCTGATTACCGTGGACACGTCGATCAGGGAGGTTCCCTCGGTACCGACGGTGGCAGTGGCAGGACATCAATCCGTGGCGGGCGTGACGAACATTATTTTGGACCACAAGAAGGCGGCGCGGCTGGCGCTCGAACATTTGAAAGAGCTGGGACATGAGAAGATCGCATTCTTGAAGGGGCAAACCTTCAGTTCGGATTCGGCGACAAGATGGGCGGCGATTTGCGAAGTGGCGCAGGAACTCGGAATAGAGATTCGGCCCGAACTGATTGTGCAGATCGAGGGGACGGATTCGACGCCTACGCTGGGGTACCCGGTAGGCAAAGAACTGCTCGCACGGAAGCAGCCTTTTACAGCCCTTTTCGCGTACAACGACATTTCGGCGATTGGTGCGATTTGGGCGTTTCGCGAAGCGGAATTGCGCGTGCCGCAGGATATTTCGGTAATTGGGTTCGACGATATTCCGGCGGCGGCGTTTGCGAATCCGGCGCTGTCCACGGTGCGACAGCCACTGATTCGAATGGGACAGATTGCCGCGGAGGCGGTGGTCAACCAGATTGAAGGGCGCGGCGAGTACGTGTCGGAAATTGCGATCGAACCGGAATTAGTAAGGCGGGCATCGACTGGGCCGGCGCTGGCCGTCGTCGATGCAAAGCATGGAACGAGCAGAGTTCAACATTCGAGCTGAAGAAATCGTTGCGAAAACGATGGCGCGCTTACGGCTTTGAGCCAATGCCCATGGATGGAATTTCGCTGGTAGACGGCCCCTTGTAGTCCTTTGCGTCCTTGGCTTCCTTCGCTTTCATCTGCTGATACTTTTCGAGTTCAACTTTGGCTTTGTCTGGCGCGCCTGCCCGCGAGTAGGCCAGAGCGAGTTGGTAATGATTGGGTGAGACGTCTGGAGCGAGTTGAACGGCTTGTTCGAGCGCCGGAACTGCGTGCAAGAGATCTCCCGCCTGCAGGCAGAGGGCGCCGAGGGAGCCTTGCAGCATCGGCGTTACCCGAATTGAGGGAAACGCTCCTGGTAAGGTACTGGATTGCGCCTTTTACGTCGCCATCGAGTTTCTGGATCATGCCAAGGTAATAGAAAGCGGAAGGGTCATTTGGAGATTGTCCTAACACAGAGTTGGCGTGCTCGCGAGCGGCGGAAAGATCGTGGTCGTAGTTTAGCGCGATGTCTGTTAACACGAGATTCATTTCGCGATCTTCCGGATGAGCGGCGAGTACCTGCTGCGCGGATTTCTTGGCTTGCTCGTATTTTTTCAGGCCGAAGTAGGCGAGTGTAAGTTGGTAGGTCACGCGCAGATCGCCGGGAGAGAGTTTTTGCAGCGCTAGCGCAGTGGCAAGAGCGGCTTCTGGCTGATCGGTTTGCAATTGCGCGCGAACAAGACCGAAAAGGACTTCGGGACGATTCGGAGACAGGAGATTTGCTCTGGCGAAGGCTTCGCCGGAGGCCTGCCAGTTGGTTTGCAGGGCGGCGACTTTGCCGGCGGCAATGAGAGCGTTTACGGAATCGGGTTTGCGTTCGAGGATGGATTCTAGACTGGTCTGCGCGGCGTCGAGTTCTCCGAGGCCGGCTTGGGCTTGCGCGAGATCGACCAGGAAGCGGTCTGTCGTGGGTTGTTTTCCCTTGGCGAGGGTAAGCAGTTGTTGCGCGCTTTTGAAATCGTGACGGGCAAGAAAGAATTCGGCTAGTTCAGGGACAAGGTCGGGGTGTTTGGATGCGATCTGCAGCATCGACTGAATTTCGATGCCGGCTTTGTCCGGCTGATTTAGGCCAAGATAGGCGGCCGCGAGGGCGGGTAAAAGACCGGGAGTCCGTTTGTTGACCGGTATCTGCTCGATGGCATCGAGCGATTTCTGAAATTCACCTGAAGCGATATAGAGCCTGGCGATGGAAAGATTCGGACGCTGGTCAAGGGGAGCAAGTTTGGCTGCGCGCTGGTATGCAGCGAGTGCCGCTTCCGGTTTTGCCAGAGAAAGAAGTGCATCGCCCAGACCGAGACGCGCTTCGAGCAAACTTGGATCAAACGCGATCGCTGTCTTGAGAGACTCTTCCGCCAAGGAAGGATTTCCGAGCTGAAGGGCGACGGTTCCGAGCAGATAGGAGGCCCTGGCAGAACGCGGATGCGCTTTGAGATAAGCGCCCAACCGCTCTGCGGCCTCCGGCAGTTTTTCTTGCTCGATCAAAACGTTGATGGCGGTTAACTCGGCGGTTTGTGCGCAGGCACGGGCCGCGAGGAATGAAAAAAACAGAGCGAGAAAGCACGAGGGAGCGACGCAGCGCACGAGAAAACGGCGTTGCGGGTAGAAGCGGGGCGCGGGATCGAGTGGCAAACAGTGCTCCCGAGCAGAATTCTAGCCCACGCGTTGCGATCCGGCCAGAGACTCTTGGCGCTTCCTCAAAAAGACGCTTTCCCCTAAACTGCCGTTACTTCGAAAACTGGGAACCATGCGAACCCGCGCCATCCTATTGTTGTTAACTTTCCTGCCGGCTCTGGCATTTTCACAAACTTCCAAAATTCATTTCCGGGAAATCAGCAAGGAAGCCGGGGTGAGGAAAGTGCCGTTCAGTTCGATGAAGCAGCAGTACGTTGTGGAGACAATTCCCGGAGGAGTAGCGTTGTTTGATTGTGATAACGACGGGAAGCTGGACATTCTTGTGGTGAACGATTCAACGGTGGAGCAAGCGCGAAAGGGCGGCGTGCCGATGGTCACGCTCTACCACCAAGACGGAAATCTGAAGTTTACGGACATTACTGAACAGGCAGGCTTGACGAGAAAAGGCTGGGGGATGGGAATTGCCGTAGCGGACTACGACAATGACGGGCTGCCGGATATCTACGTGACGGGCTACAACGGCAATGTGCTCTACCACAATCTGGGGAACTGCAAATTTGAGGACGTAACGGAAAAAGCCGGGGTGCGGGGGAGCGGATTCAGCTCCGGAGCCGCCTGGGCGGACTATGACCGGGATGGACACCTTGATCTGTTCGTCTCGCGGTACGTGCATACGGATATCAACAACTTGCCAACCGCGGAACACCCTTCGAAAGATTTTTTCCACAAGGGTTTGCCCGTCGAAAATCCCTGGACGATAGACGGAGAAAGCGATTTGCTCTTTCATAATCGCGGAGACAACACATTTGAAGAAGTGTCCAAAAAAGCCGGAGTGGATGACCGGTCTGCGCGATTCGGCTTGGGTGTGGTGTGGGGAGACTACGACAATTCAGGATGGCCTTCGCTGCTGGTAGCGAACGACTCTGGTCCGAATTTTCTCTACCATAACCGAAAGGACGGGACGTTCGAGGAAGTGGGAATGCTCGCCGGAATTTCGCTAAGTCCCGAGGGGCGGGAAGTCGGGAATATGGGAGTGGACATGGGCGACTTCGACCGCGACGGCAAACTGGATTTTGTGATCACCGACTACGCCGACCAGCCGAAAGGGTTATACCTGAATCAGGGAGAGATGGGTTTCACTCACGTGGGGTATGCGGCGAAGATTGCGCAGAGTTCCTTGCCCTATGTTTCCTGGGGCACCGGCTTTGTGGATTTCGACAATAGTGGCTTGCCGGACATTCTTATCGCCAGCGGACACATCTATCCGGGAGTGGATACGCTTCCGGACAATGTCCGATACCGCGAGCCTTTGTTGCTCTACTACAACAAAGGCGACCGGACCTTCGAGGAAATAGCGGGGCCGGCGGGATTGAACGACGGGCCTATGTATTCGCGCAGGGGAGTGGCGTTCGGCGACCTGAACAATGATGGCAACGTGGATATGGTGATTTTCAATGTGGGAGCGCCGCCGTCGGTATTTATCAATGAAACGAAGAATTCGAATCATCGCGTGCTGTTCAAACTGGTCGGAACAAAGAGCAATCGGGGAGCGGTCGGCGCGCGAATTACGGTGACAACGGCTTTGCGTTCGCAGATGGAAGAGGTAAAAGCGGGATCAAGTTATCTTTCAACGAATGATTTGCGGCTGCACTTTGGGCTGGGCGGCGAGGCGGCGATGGAAAAAGTCGAAATTCGGTGGCCAAACGGAATTCTCGAAACATTAAAAAGTGTCTCCGCCGACGCAATTTACACAATTACGGAAGGCCAGGGCATTACGTCGACCATCAAATTGGCCCCTGCAAATCGCTGATTCCTTTCCAGCGCCGCAAATCGGCAGTGTTTTCAAGGGTTTACATCACATCGCGCCGGTGATAGTGTGCCCGTGAATCGGCTAGCTTTTCTTGCACGATTTACAAATTTCTAAAGCGGCGGACCAGAATGAAATCCAAACCAGTGCTGCCTGTGATTGCATTCCTATGCGGGGCGTGGCTCGCGCCGCTCCTTGCGCAGCAAGCGCCTGCCGATGCGCCCTATCTGAATCCGAACTTGCCGGTTGAACAGCGCGTGAACGATTTGATTTCGCGCATGACGCTGGAAGAAAAGGCCGGGCAACTGGGGCACACAGCGCCGGCGATTTTGCGGCTGCGCGTTCCGGAATACAACTGGTGGAACGAAGGGCTGCACGGCGTGGCGCGCGCCGGCGTGGCAACGGTTTTTCCGCAGGCGATCGGGATGGCGGCGACGTTTGACGAACCGCTGATGCATCAAGTGGGCGATACGATCAGCACGGAATTTCGCGCGAAATACTACGCAACGCTGCACGCGGATGGCGGGGCGGATTGGTATCGAGGGCTGACCGTGTGGTCGCCAAATATCAATATTTTTCGCGATCCGCGGTGGGGGCGCGGCCAAGAAACGTACGGTGAAGATCCCTATTTGACGGCGCGGATGGGCGTTGCGTTTGTGACGGGCCTTCAGGGGAACGATCCCAATTATTTCAAGACGGTGGCGACACCGAAGCATTTTGCCGTGCACAGCGGGCCGGAATCGACCCGGCACACGGCGGACGTGCCCGCTTCGCGGCACGATATAGAGGACACGTATCTGCCTGCGTTTCGCGCGACCGTGATGGAAGGCAAGGCTGAATCGGTAATGTGCGCCTACAACTCTTTGAACGGGCCGCCTGCCTGCGCGAATGCTTTTTTGCTCGAGGAACATTTGCGGAAGGATTGGGGATTTCAGGGCTATGTGGTTTCCGATTGCGGTGCCGTGACGGACGTTTTTCGCTGGCACAAATTCACAGCGACGCCGGAAGAAGGCGTCGCCGCGGTGTTCAATGCGGGCTTGGACGTGATTTGCGGCGACTACCGCAACAACATGAGTACGGAGCGAACGGCGATTGTGAATGCGGTGCGCCAGGGGCTGATGACCGAGGCGGTGGTAGACACCGCGCTGCGGCGGCTGTTTACGGCGCGGTTCCGGCTGGGGATGTTCGATCCGGCTGCAAACGTGCCCTATTCGAAAATTACTGCGGCAGAGAACGATACGGTGGCTCACGGCGAGCTGGCGCTGCGCATGGCGCGCGAGGCGATTGTGCTGCTGAAGAATAAGGATGGGATCTTGCCGCTTAAAAAGGCTCCGGCGACAATCGCGGTGATCGGGCCGAACGCGGATGACCTGGACGCGCTGGAGGGAAATTACAACGGGACGCCTGCAAAGCCGATTACGGTGTTGGCCGGGATTCGTGAGCGATTTGCGCAATCGAAAGTTACCTACGTGCAGGGGACCGGCTTGGTCAGGCCGGTGACACGTTCGATTCCGAGTTCGGCACTTTGCGTGGATGCGGCCTGCAGCGAGCATGGATTGAAGGGCGAGTATTTTACAAACATGAAACTCGAAGGATCTCGGGCGATGTATCGCACGGATGCGGCCGTCGATTTTGCTTGGGGCGACGGGGGACTTTCCGCGCAATTCCCGAATCATTATTCGGTGCGGTGGACGGGGATGCTGGTGCCGCCAGAGGCAGGCGACTATCTGGTTGGTTTCACAGGGCAGGATGGCTGGCGGCTATGGCTCGACGGCAATTTGATGGCGGAAGACTGGAATATTCATCATCCGGCTTCGACGCTGATGAAAAAGGTTCATCTCGAGAAAGATCATCCGTATGCGATCAGGATTGAATATTTCCAGGACATGCGGAGTTCGGAAGCGCGACTAGTCTGGAGTTTGCCGGATGGGGAAGCGGGCACGGCCGTGGAGGCGGCACGAGCAGCGGATTTGGTGATTATGGTGCTTGGGCTTTCGCCGCGGATTGAAGGCGAAGAGATGAAGGTGGATGCGGATGGATTTGCGGGCGGCGATCGAACGAAGATGGATTTGCCGGCGCCGCAGGAACAATTGCTGGAACGCGTTTGCGCGACGGGAAAGCCGGTTTTGCTGGTTTTGATGAATGGCAGCGCGCTCAGCGTGAATTGGGCGAGCGCGAATGTGCCGGCGATTCTGGAAACGTGGTATCCGGGCGGGCAGGGTGGCAAAGCAGTGGCGGGGGTATTGGCGGGAGATTTCAGTCCGGCGGGGCGTCTGCCGGTGACTTTTTACAAGTCGGTCGAACAACTGCCGGATTTTGAAAATTATTCGATGGCAAAGCGGACTTATCGCTATTTTGATGGTGAACCGCTTTATCCGTTTGGATTTGGGTTGAGTTATACGACGTTTTCGTATGAAAAGGCGCGCGTGGACCGGGAGAAAGTTTCGGGCAAAGAACCGGTGACGATTTCGGTGGAAGTGAAAAACACGGGCGCGATGGCGAGCGATGAAGTGGTGCAGTTGTATCTCACCCATCTAGGAGTGGCGGGAGCGCCGTTGCGGGCGCTGAAAGGGTTTCAGCGCGTTTCGATTGCCGCGGGCGAGAAGAAAACGGTTACGTTTGTCTTGCGCGAGCGCGATTTGAGCGTTGTGGATGAAGCAGGCAAGCACCGAATCGTATCCGGAAAGGTAATGGCGTGGATCGGCGGCGGTCAGCCGATTTCGGCGGCAGGCGCGGACAAGCCTGCTGGTGTCGCGACGGAATTTGCGATCACGGGGGAGGCGACGCTCCCGGACTGATTGTTCTTTTTCTAAGAAAGCTGGGTTGGTTTGTCCGCCCATCAGGGCGACTCCAGCGGGAACTTTCCATGCGCGGGATAGGAAGTAACAGGGTGGGCAAATTTGGCGCCCACAAGAATCTAGACCCGGTCGTTACTTGAACGCCTTGCGGCACGTCCTAAAAGCAAGGCCATCGCGGGAAGGCTCTCGATTCAGTCCGGAAAAGGAATCGCAAATATGCTTTCAAGGAAATTGCTTGCTGTAGCCATGACCCTCATTTTGGGCGGAATTGCCTCGCGCGCCAAAGCCCAAGACGCTCCGGCCGCGCCGCCGGGTCAGCAACTAGCACCGGCTAGCCAGGGCGAGCGCGGGCCTCGCGGCGAACGTGGCGATGGGCCACCGCCGCTCATGGGGAAGATTACTTCGATAAAGGGCAATTCGCTCGAGCTGGCGCGACAAGATGGGACAACCGTCATAGTGAGGCTGACAGACAAAACCGAGTTCAGGAAAGATCGTCAGCCTGCGAAGGCTGGAGACTTCAAAGTGGACGACATGATTTTCGTTCGCGGCGAGCAGAATGCGGACAAGACGGTGACGGCCATGGTTGTAGCCGCGCGGAGCGGAAACGGTCCCGGTGGCGGACCTGGGCAACTGGGCGAATTGGGCAAAGACTATGTGGCCGGAGAGATCAAGTCGGTCGACGCGCCGAAACTGACCGTGTTACGGCCAGACAACGTGACACAGACAATTGAGCTCAGTGAAGATTCTTCTCTGCGCAAGAGCCGGGAGAGCATCACTATGGCTGACATTCAGCCGGGAGACCATGTAATGGCACGCGGCGCGATGCGCAACGGCGTGTTTGTGCCGAAAACTTTGATGGTTTTGTCCGCCGAACAATGGCAGCGTTTGCAGGAGGGCGCGCGGAGACGCGGCGCCGATGGAGACAGTTCGAACGGACAGCCGAGCGCTTCCTCTCCGCGGCCTCCCACTTCAAACCGGCTACAGCAATAGTCAGAAAACGCTCGAGGGGAGCCGCGATTGCGTTTGCTGCTTCAAATCCCAGTCATGGCAGTTTTCTTTGCACCTCTGCTCGCTCTGCCGGGGCAGGCGCAAGAGATGCCGCAACCGGTTGCGCCCGTTTATGAAATCACCGGGGCCGTGCGCAGCGGAAAAACGCCGTTGCCGGGGGCGACGGTGACGGCAGCGAATACACTTACGGCGAAAAAGTTTGCCGCGGTGAGCAGTCCGGACGGGAAATTCTCATTTTCCGGAATCCCGCGCGGAAGATACGTCGTTCGAATCGAGTTCATGGGATTTGCGGTATTCACGCAGGAAGTTGTTCTCAATCCAGAAAACAATACGGCGAAGATTGACGCGGAATTGTTGCTGGCGTCGCGGCAGCAGCAGCAGGAAAATCAAGGGAATCTGGCTGCGACGGCGGCGCGGCGTGGCTTCCAAAATGTTGCGGGAGATCCGGTCTTGTCGGCGCTGGGAGGGGCAGAATCTGGCGCAGGATCGAGCGGGACAAATGGTTCGGGGCAAAACGGCGCGGAACTGAGTAGCTTGCCGTTCAGCGGTGGCGGTGCCGATTCGCCGACCGAATCGGTGAGCATTTCCGGTGCGCAGGGACGCACACAGGACTTTGGCAGCGGGAGCGAAGAAGAGATTCAAGGCCGGATTGAAGAATTTCGCGAGCGGATGCAGACGAATGGCGGAATGGGCGGTTCCGGAGGAGGCGGATTCGGGGGGCGGGCCTGGTGGCGGGGGAATCAACATCGGCAGGATCGGCGGGCGCGGATTCAATATCAACCAGCCGCATGGAGCGCTTTATTTTTCGGATGATTCCTCTGCAACTGGATGCAACGCCGTATTCGATTACAGGAACGCCGACGACAAAATCCGACTACAACCAGGCGCACTTTGGCGCGAACGTCGGAGGCCCGCTGAATATCCCCAAGATCTTCAATGGCGGGAACAAATGGTTTTTCTTTGCGGGATGGAACGGCTCGCGCGGCAGTTCACCTTACGACACGTTTTCGACGGTTCCAACGCAGGCGGAACGCGACGGAAATTTTTCCGGTGCAACTTACAACGATGGCACCCCAGTGCAGATTTTCAATCCTGCGACCGGGCAACCGTACCAGTTTGGCGGCGTGCCGAATGCGATTGATCCTACCCTGATCAGTTCCGCTTCCACTGCGCTCGTGCAGTACATCCCTTTGCCGAATATCGCTGCAAATTCCTTCGGCCAGAATTTTCACTACGTGACCTCGCCGGACAGCGACAACGATTCGGTGATTTTCCGGTTGATTCACAATTTCGGATCTTCGACGCCGCAGGCGCCGGGCGGGAATGGAGGCCGCGGTGGGGGCGGCGGCGGCAGGGGCAGGCGTTCGCAGAACAACATCAATTTCGGGCTGAACTGGTCCCGCAATCTGACGAACCTGGTAAATGCGTTTCCTTCCCTTGCAGGTTCTTCCGGCACGCAAGGCTTAAATGCGACCGCGGGTTGGACGTACGGCAAGAACCGGTTCACGAATATTTTCCGGTTTGGCTACAACCACAATCGTGTTTCGACGACGAATTTGTACTCGAACATCGCGGACGTGGCGGGAGGTGCGGGGATCACGGGAATTTCGAATGACCCGTTCAACTGGGGATTGCCGGTGATCAGTTTTACTTCGTTTGGAGGATTGAGCAATCCCGTTCCGAAACGGGAACTGGACGAGACGTACACCATTTCGAATACGCTTTCGTGGAATCACAAGAAACACAATTTTCGTCTTGGCGGGGATTACCGGCGAATCTTGCAGGGCTTCCATTCGGCGCGAAATGCGGAGGGGAGTTTTGTGTTCACGGGATTTGCGACATCGAGTTATGCCGTGGGCGGCACGGAAGCGCTTCCAGATACTGGCCACGATTTTGCGGATTTCTTGCTCGGCTATCCGCAGCAAACATCCCTGCAATACGGGGATAATTCATACGATTTTCGTTCGAATTCTTTCGATTTCTTCGCACAAGATGATTGGCGCATCCTGGCGAATCTCTCTTTGAATCTGGGCATGCGCTATGAGTACAACGGGCCGTACACGGAAGCGCAGAATCGCATTGCGAATCTTTTGGTTGGCCCCGGCTTTACGACGGCGACACCGGTGGTTCCGCTTGACGCGGTGTTGCCGGTAGACTCAGGAACCTTTCTGGCTTCGAGCAACCCGTCGCTCATCGAGCCGGATCGGAACGATTTCGCTCCTAGGCTGGGAATTGCCTGGAAGCCTCAGAAGAAAACAGTTGTCCGCGCGGGCTACGGCATCAACTACAACCTCGTGCAGTACGGCGCGATCATTCAGAATTTTGCGTTTCAGCCGCCGTTTGCAAACACCTCAACAAACACAACCGACATTTCGGGAATTCTGAGTGGTACTCCGCTGACGCTGACTGAGGGATTCCCCCCGACTGCGACCAGCCTGGTGACGAATAATTTCGGCGTGGACCCGAACTACAGACTGCCCTATGTGCAAATCTGGAATCTGGACATTCAGCGCGAGCTGCCAGGTTTGGTGGTTTTAAATATCGGTTACAACGGTTCGAAGGGCACGCGACTTGATACCGAACGCGCGCTGGTGGTTGCCGGCACCCAGCCGTTCATCTACGAATCGTCGGAAGGCAATTCGGTGCTGCATGCGGCTTCCGTGCGCGTTCGTAAACGGATGTCGAACGGATTTGGCTTTGCCGCGCAGTACGTGTTTTCGAAATCGCTCGATGACGCTTCTTCCGTCGGCGGCAGTGGCGCAGTCGTCGCGCAAGACGCATTCGATATTTCCGCTGACCGCGGGCTTTCCAGCTTCAACCAGACGCACAGATTCACAGGCAACTGGACTTACGATTTGCCGTTTGGAGAAAACCGCGCTTTCGCGCGCAAAGGATTGCTTTCGCATATTCTCGGCGAATGGCAGTGGAGCGGGAGTTTTACGGCGGCGTCGGGATTGTATTTCAGTCCGCACGTGCTGGGCGGAGCGGTAGATATCGACCGTGGCGTGAGCGGATCACTTCGCGCAAACGTTGTACCCGGGCAATCCATCACTCTGAGCAATCCGGGTGCGCAGGAATGGTTCAACACGGCGGGTTTTTGCACTCCCGGACTCAACTGCGTGAATCCGAACGGCACCAGCTTCGGCGACGCCGGGCGCAACATTATTGAAGGGCCAGGGAACCGTGACGTTCAATATGGCGCTGAACCGAACCATCACAATCAAGGAAGCCCGAACGCTGGACCTGCGCATCACCGGAAACAATATTTTCAACCACGTGAACTATGCGGGGATCAACACGACGTGTCAATTCGTTGACTTTCGGCGAAGTGATTTCGGCTGGCGGCATGAGGAGAATCACAGTGCAGGCGAGATTCCGTTTTTGAGAACCCCATGAAGCAACGGCCAAAGCAACTCGCTGCGGTTTTGTTGGCCGGCGTACTGCTTGCAGCGAGCCCTGCCCTGCCCGCACAGCAACAGCAGGACTCTCGGACGCCGCAGGCAGTGATTACGAGCGACGACCGAGCTTGTGCTGGTGAACGTTGTGGCGCGCGACAAAAAAGGAAATGCCGTCCGCGACCTGAAAAAAGAAGACTTCACCCTGCTCGAAGACGGCAAGAAGCAGCAAATCTCCTCGTTCGATTTTGAAGACGTAGACCAACTGCCGGCCGCAACGCAAACGGTTTCCGGAAGCGCTCCGGCAGGGCCGGGGACTTTGCTTCATGCCACGAAAAGAGCTCCGCCGACACTCGACGCACGGGACCGGCGGCTGATCTTGCTTTTCTTCGATTTTTCCGCGATGCAGCCGGAGGAGATTGATCGAGCGCTAGACGCGGCAAAGAAATTCGTCGCTACAAAGATGCAGCCTGCTGATTTGATCGGAATGGTCTCGATGGCGACGAACATGCATGTGGATCTCGACTTCACGGACGACAGGGAAAAGATAGCCGCCTCGCTCACAGCGTACGGGACGTCGGAAGGCCAGGGCTTTGAAAACGGCGCGGCCGGAAGCTCGGAAGGAATGGCGGAAACGGGCGGGTCGTTCACAGAAGACGATACCGACCTGAATACATTCACCGCGGACCGCAAGCTTTTGGCGCTGCAATCCTTGATGAATGCGCTGAACAAATTGCCTCAGAAAAAGAGCGTCATCTACTTCAGCAACGGCATTGCGCAGATCTGGCGTGGACAACCAGTCGGCGCTGCGGGCGGCGACGGCGGCGGCGGTAAAAGCGAACGCTTCGATTTACTCCCTTGACGTGCGCGGGTTGCAGGCGTTTCCCCCGGGGGGAGAAGCGCAGAACGCGAGCTTGCACGGGCAATCGGCTTATACAGGCGCTTCCACTTTGAACGATTTAAGCGGCAATGCGGCGTCACAAGACACGCTGGCCACGCTTTCTGCGGACACGGGCGGGAAGGCATTTTTCGATTCGAACGATTTCAGCGGTGTCTTTTCACAGGTACAGAAGGATAGTTCGGTCTACTACGTCCTCGGCTTTACGAGCAACAGTCCACGCAAAGACGGACACTACAGACGGCTGAAGGTGATTGTGAATCGTCCCGACCTGAAGCTCGATTTCCGGGCCGGGTATTACGCCGACCGGGACTTCGAACATCTAAATCGCGCGGACCGCGAACAGCAACTGGAAGAGGAATTGGCGGCGCAACTGCCACGCGTGGATGTTCCGCTCTATGCAGGCGCTTCGTATTTCAGGCGGGACGATTCGCACTACTATCTGGCGCTCTCCCTCGTGATTCCCGGATCGCAAATTCCGTTCGTTACAGAGAAAGACAAGGACAACGCGACGATTGACGTTCATTGGCGTGGCTCTTGAAAACGGGAAGATTCCGGTCGGGCATCAACGGGAAACGGTGAAGCTGGCACTGGAGAGTACAAGGCAAGTGCGCCGCAAGAATGTGCAGTACAACACCGGCTTCCTGCTGGCGCCGGGAAATTACCATTTGAAATTCGTGGTGCGAGAAAATCAGACGGGCCGCATGGGTTCATTTGAAACCGACGTGCGGATTCCTGATTTGCGGAAGACGCCACTGAAAATGAGCTCGGTGGTCCTCGAGCAGCCTGCGCACTCCGACGACTGCGAAAAAGTCCGCGACAAATCCGCTGGTGCAGGACCAGATGGAACTGGTACCGAACATCACGCACTCGTTCACGGCCGACCAGCATCTTTATTTGTTGTACGAGGTCTACGAGCCGGCCAAGGGAAAGATTTCCGTCCCGACGGCACCAAACCAGCCAGGCACTGCGCAGAAAAATCCCGAACCGGCGACAAAAGACGGCATTCGAGTGCTGACCAGCATCGAGTTCTTGCAGGGCAATGCAAAGGTATTCGAGTCAAAGCCGCTGGTGGCCAACGAGCTGACTGCGCCGGAACGAAAAGCCGTCGTATTCCAGATCGATTTCCCGCTGCAGAACCTGAAACCGGGATTCTATCTGTGTCAGGTGAACGTGATTGACGATCTTGCGGGGACTTTCTCGTTCCCGCGCTTTCCGATTCTGGTCCGCGCCGACCGCACCGGCGGCGCCTGTGCCCGCGCCAAGCGCCAGCGGCGCAAACTAGCTTTCCGTTATTTGGTCGCGAATTTGTAGACCGTGGTCGTGTGATATTCCTGGCCCGGGCTCGAGCAGCACGGATGGAAAGCCTAGGCTTGTTCGGGGAATCGGGAAAATGCTGCGTTTCCAGGCAAAATGCGGTGCGTTTTCCGTAAGCGATCCCGCCCTTGCCATGAACCGTGCCGTCGAGAAAATTCGCAGTGTAAAACTGAACGCCGGGCTCGGTTGTCCAAACTTCCAGAACGCGGCCAGTAGCGGGATCTTCGACTCGCGCAGCGAAGGAAAGTCCGGCCGGCCTTTCCTTGTTCAGCACAAAATTGTGGTCGTAGCCTTTTCCGAGCTTGAGCTGATCGTCATCGGCGTCAATACGCGCGCCGATTTCCGTGGGCTTGCGAAAATCGAAGGGAGTTCGTTCTACGTTCTTCAGTTCGCCGGTGGGAATGAGACCTGAATCAACCGGCGTAAATTTGTCAGCATCCACGCGAAGCACGGACTTCAGGATTTCGCCGCTGCCGGGGCCAGACAAATTGAAGTAAGAGTGATTCGTCAGGTTCACAACCGTTTTCTTGTCGGTGGTAGCCAGAATAGTCGATCTTCAATTCATTCTTGTTGCTCAGCGTGTAAACGACCGTGACGGACAGATTACCCGGGAAACCTTCCTCGCCATCCTTGCTTGTGTATTTCAGCTCGAGTGCAGGTTCGCCGCCCTTGGAAATATCTTTCGCCTCCCACAAAGCCTTGTTGAATCCCTTGACGCCGCCATGGAGGCTGTTTTCGCCGTTGTTTTTCGCCAGGGTGTAGCCGACGCCGTCAATCTTGAATTGGGCGCCGCCGATGCGATTGCCGTAGCGGCCGATGAGCGCGCCGAAAAAGTTCTTATCCGTAACGTATCCATCGAGCGTAGTCGTAGCCGAGTACCACGTCGCCCAGCTTGCCGCTCTTGTCCGGCGCCATGACCGACACGATCGCGCCGCCGTAATTGGTAATGGTCACCTGCATGCCATTTTTGTTGGTCAGGGTGTAAAGGTCCGCGGTTTTCCCGTCGGGAGTGGGCCAAACGCTTTCTTTTCCATCGCTTTTGCCATTTCCGCTGAATTCACCTGTGTCACCGGCATCAGTGAAACCCCCAACAAGACCGCCATTGCAAAACTCGCCCTCATGAATTCCCTCCACCACACGGCAGTCGGAGAAATTGGCTCATTTGCGCCAGACTGTCAAGGCCGATTATCCCTCATCTTAGCCCAATTGATTGAACTGAATGTTGGGAAGCTCTTTCTTGCGATTGCGCGGCAAGTTTGTGAAAGAATACGCAACATGATCGTCGAAACTTCTTACCTGGACATTCCCAGCGAAGCGGCGCCGATGCGTACATTTGTCGCCGCACCCCAAGCAGAAGGCAAATTCCCCGGGATCTGGTGCTACTCGGACATTTTCCAGCTGACCGGGCCGATGCTGCGCGTTTGCGTGCGGCTTGCCGGCTACGGTTTCGTTGCGGCCGCACCGGAAATTTATCACCGCATTGAGCCCGCTGGATCCGCAATTCCCTTTGACGATGCCGGACGGACGCGCGGGCTGGCGGATGCGCAAAAAACGCTAGTGGCCGATTTCGACCGGAGTTGCCGTACGGGACTCGATTGGCTCGGCGAGCACGCGAAAGTCGCCGCGGGGAAAATCGGTACGATGGGTTTTTGCATCGGCGGGCATCTTGCGTTTCGCGCCGCGCTTCAGCCGGACGTGCGTGCGACAGTCTGCTTTTATGGAACGGGAATACAAAACGGAAAGCTGGGCAAAGACGCGCAAGCTGGTTCGCTCGGGCGGGCCGGAGAAATTCGCGGGGAATTGCTGATGATCTTTGGCTCGAATGACCCGCACGTGCCGGGCGAGGGCCGCGACACGGTAGAACGCGGTTTGCGCGCAGCCAATGTGAATTACCGGATCAAGCTCTTTCCGGCCGAGCATGCGTTCATGCGCGACGAAGGGCCGCGGTTTGATCCGGAATCCACGGATCTTGCGTTTGCAGACATGATCCAGCTTTTCCGCAAGGTGTTCGCATGAAGCGCGTTGCGTTGTCCTTGGGCCTTTTTTTAGCGACTCTTTCCTTTTCCGCGCAAGGACAAGAAAAAACTCTGCAGGAAAAACTGGGTTATCCCCGCGATGCGAAGCTTCTGATTGTCCACGCAGACGACCTTGGCATGACGCACTCGGTAAACGCGGCGAGCATCAAGGCGCTCGAGGGCGGCGGCATCAATTCGGCAAGTCTCATGGTGCCGTGCCCCTGGTTTCCGGAAATCGCGGACTACGCAAAATCGCACCCCGACGCCGACTTCGGCCTGCACCTCACGCTCACAAGCGAACGCGTTTATTACCGCTGGGGACCGACAGCGCCGCGCGACCAGGTTGCTTCGCTTGTGGATGCCAACGGGTATTTGCATCACGATTGGTCAGCCAAAACGCACATAGACCCCAAAGATGTCGAAACGGAAATTCGCGCTCAGGTTGCGCAAGCTCTAGCCATGGGCGTCAAGCCAACGCATCTTGATTCGCACCAAAATCGGCTTTTCCAGACCAACAAGGGTTTGTTTGAGGCAATCCTGCGCGTCGGCCACGAAAATCACCTTCCCGTACTCGTCCCGCGAAACTGGTTTGCCGAATTTTCGTTCCTGGAAAAGACGATCGGCGGCAATGACGTGGTCATAGACCAGGTCGTCACAATGCAGCCGGGCCTTGCGCCGGGAAAATGGAGTGATTTTTACCGCGACGCGCTCAAACATCTCGAGCCAGGCGTCACGGAATTTGTGATTCATCTCGCTTACGCGGACGACGAAATGAAAGCGGCGACGCGGGAACGCGCCACATGGGGCGCACAATGGCGCCAGCGCGACTTCGATTTCTTCTCGAGCGCGGAATTCGAGCGATTGCTCCGCGACAACAACATTCATCTAATTACCTGGCGGGAGATCGGCCGCGTGATGCGCGGCGATACCAAACCGGAGAAGTAGACGATGGGCGGTGCAACCCGAGCGAAAAGCAAGTCCGTTTGGGGAAATCCATTCCTTTACACCGGAGCGCTCATCGTCGTGCTGGCGGTCTACGTTGGCTGGATTGTTTTTTCGCGGTGGAATGAAAATCGCACGCTTGAGCGGAAAGCGCGCGAAGCTGCCGCAGCCAAGCAAAGGGAACAGGACAAGAACACGGTAGAACAGATGGGCGGCAACGAACTGGCGATCCAATCCTTCTATGGCAATCCGTCGGTCAAGCGCGGGCAGGCGGCGCAGCTTTGCTATAGCGTGGCCAACGCAAAGCGGGTCACGCTCGAGCCCCGGTCGAGCCCGGTTTGGCCCTCTTATTCGCGTTGCATTGACGTAACTCCAACTGAAACAACTACTTACACGCTAACCGCCGACGATGCCGCGGGCCACAGCGTCAGCCGGACTTTTACAGTAAAAGTTAAATAAGCCCTCATTCCCACCTTGTAGCCGCAATTCCGCCGCATCTATAATAGCGGCCTGCGCGGGGGCGGCTTGTCCATGATGACCTTCCCTCCCGCGCGAATCTTTTTTGGTGGATGGCAATGGACCCGCTCGCGAAGATCAAGCAGAAGCTACAGGCAGAAATCGACCAACTCGACCACGAGTTGAACGTAGACCTTCCCAAGGAAATCGCCGTCGCCCGTGCGCACGGTGACTTGTCGGAAAACGCGGAGTACAAGTACGCAAAAGAGCGACAGGGATTCGTGAACGCGAGGATGGGCCAGCTGAAAAAGCGGCTCGGCGACCTGGGAATGTTAAATCTCACTAACATTCCGAAAGACCGGTCGGGCTACGGCTCACGTATCCTTGTTGTGGATACAGAGAAGGACGTAAGGATCGAATACAAACTTGTGAGCAGCGAGGAAGTGGACGCGGAAAGAGGATTTATTTCCACGACTTCGCCGATCGGCAAGGCGCTGCTAAACCGGCAAGTAGGCGATGAAGTGCATGTGGCCACGCCAGCGGGAAAAAAAGCTTTCGAAGTACTAAAACTCACAACAATTCACGAGGAAGAGTAGCCGCGCGGTGACTGCGTCATAAGCTTTGCTTGGCCGCCTAGGGAGGGCAAGCTTGTACCGGGGTTTGTCCCGGCTGGACAATTCCCACGCAGTTTTGCGATTCTCGATTCATGAAGCCTTCTCTGATTGTTCACGGCGGCGCTTGGGATATTCCAGACGAAGCGGTCGAAGCGTGCAAGCAAGGCTGCCTTCAGGCACTGAGTGATGGATGGAAAATTCTTGCAAGCGGCGGAAAGGCCCTGGACGCCGTCGAAGCCGCAATTATTTCTCTTGAAAATGATCCCGCGTTTGACGCGGGATTTGGCTCCCACCTAAACGCCGAGGGCAAAGTGGAATGCGATGCCGTTTTGATGGATGGCACAACACTTCGTGCCGGGGCAGCTGCGGGACTGCAACGCGTGAAAAATCCGATTCAGGTAGCGCGTGCCATCTACGAAAAGTGCCCACACATGATGCTGATCGGTGAGGGCGCGGAGAAATTTGCGAAGGAAAAAGGCGTCGCATTGTGCAAACCGGAAGAGCTGGTGAGCGAAGCCGAATGGGAAGCCTACCTGAAATGCAGCAAAGACGAGCACGCAGCCGAACATCATCGAGGTCATGAACAGGGGACCGTGGGTGCGGTCGCGCTGGATAAAGATGGGCTTCTTTTTGCGGCAACCTCTACCGGAGGAACTTGCTGCAAACTACCGGGACGCGTCGGGGATTCCCCGCTGATTGGCTGCGGTTGCTACGCCGATGTCATGGCCGGCGGCGTTTCCTGCACGGGCTATGGCGAAGCAATCATGAAGATCGTCATGGCGAAAATGGCAGTGGATTTACTTGGACGGCCGCTCGAGGGCGCGTCTGCAAGTGAATCCGCAAAGCAGGTTGGTGAAATATGCATGAAACAACTCGCTGAACGCGGGCGTGGAACCGGTGGACTCATCTTGCTTGATAAAACGGGTAATCCCAGCTTTGCGTTCAACACCCCGCGGATGGCGTATGGTTATGTTGAAGCTTCAGGGACGTTTGTTGTTGGGGTTTGAACGGGATCCGAATTTACTGCGTCAATTGTACGGCTTGCGTTCCCATTGGTTTTCCGTCGAGAAAAAAATTGACTTGCCACATTCCGGTCAGTCGCCGCTGGGCAATCCACGTTCCCGCAACTTGAAGCGATTGGGAGGTTGTGGTCGCTCCGGAACCTTCCGCGACCTCAAAACTCTGTTCGAAAGCCTGGTATTCGTCGCCGCCCGGAAGAACGAAACTTACCTTTTGCGAATGCGCCCCGGCCGTAAGGTTCTGCCAATCGATCACCACGTTTACAGAGCGCGCTCCGCTGACCTTGAATGATCCATTCGGTTCGCATCCACTTTCCGTGCTGTTGCAGAAGCTGACTGCCGCTACAGGTGTACCGGGCGTAGCCGGTGCAGCGGCCTGATATTGCGCGCAGCCCGTACAAAAGATCGCACAGAACGCGCACAGGGCGGCGAAGCCCGGGCAAGACCATCCCGCCTTGTTTCCGTTTTCTGAGTCGGGGATCTGTTCATGGCATCTCTTTTCAGAAAGGAAATGGCATCGCGTAAACGCGGCTGCTCGAAGTTCCGAAAATCAGAAGGTTCGTTCGCAAGGACGGGGGCGGCGGAACCCGCTCAGGCTTTGGCATTTCGCTTTGTCTGCCCCAATCCGTTGTAAACTCACCCCCTCATTTTCTTTCCAAAGGTCGCAAAAAGTGAACACCCGATCTTTCGCTCTTGCTATCGCAGCCCTCGCGCTCTTCGCCCCTCCGGCGTTTACGCAATCTATCGACCTCATCCTGATCAACGGCAAAGTCATCACCGTTGATGCGAAGGATTCGGTGGCCCAAGCCCTGGCCATTCATGATGGGAAAATCCGCGCCGTCGGCTCAAACGACGAAATTCGCAAGCTAGTGCCAAAAGGGGCGCGGGTGATCGATCTTCACGGCTTGACGGTCACACCGGGACTCATCGATACGCATTGCCATTTCGATGAAACCTCGGTCCTCTACGACATCACACTGAGCGAAGTCACCAGCATCAAAGATGTGGTCGAGCTTGTCAGAAAGAAAGCCGCAACGCTCAAACCCGGCGAATGGATTCGCGGAGCGGGCTGGGACGAATCAAAATTCACCGAACGCCGCTACATCACCGCCGCGGACCTTGATGCCGCCGCTCCAAACAATCCTGTCTGGCTTCAACACACGACCGGCCATTACGGTGTCGCAAACTCGTACGCCTTTCGCCTCGCCAGAGTCACTGCCGAAACAAAAGATCCTGAAGCAGGAATCATCGTTCGTGATGACAAGGGCCAGCCTGCCGGCGTTCTCAAGGAAACGGCAATGGATCTCATCACCGGAATCGTGCCGCCGTACACGCACGAGCAACGCCGCAACGGCGTGCTCCGCATGATGGCCGACTTCAACAAGGAAGGAATGACCGCCGCCAAAGATCCCGGTATCTCGCCGGAAGACTGGAAACTTTATGAAGAATTACTCAAGGAGAAAAAATCCACGGTCCGCGTGTTCGCCCTTTTCCGCGGCGGCCGCACACTCGATTCCGCCCGCGCCGCATTCGCCGAACTCCAAACGCATCCCAAGCCCCCACAATCTCTCGGCGACGGCTTGCTTTTGTCCGGCGGCGTAAAACTTTTCATGGACGGCAGCGGCGGAGGCCGCACGGCGTGGGTCTACGAACCTTGGTACAAGAACGCCACGGAACTCGACGGCACCAATTCCGGCTATCCCAACATCGAGCCACCGGTGTATCGCGAAATGGTGAAACTCTTTCACAACGCCGGCTATCACGTCAGCACACACGCCGTCGGCGACCGCGCGATTGATACCGTCGTGGATACCTACGCCGCGTTGCTCAAGGAAAAACCCACCAAGGGCCTGCGCCACGGCATCATTCACGCCAACATTCCCACCGACCATGCCATTGACACCATGGCCCTGCTCCAACGCGACTACGACGCCGGCTATCCCGAAACGCAGCCGCCCTTTATGTGGTGGATCGGCAATCTTTACGCTGCCAGCTTCGGCCCTGAGCGCGAAGCGCGCCTCATGCCCTACAAGACCTACGCGCAGAAAAATATCGTCTGGGCGGCCGGTTCGGACTTTTTCGTCACGCCATTTCCCGCCCGCTACGGCCTCTGGTCCAGCGTCGTCCGTAAAACGCAAACCGGGACGCAACCCTTCGGCATGACCGAATCGATCGACATTCACACGGCGCTCAAGTCCTACACCATCTGGGCCGCGCATCAGCTTTTCTTGGAAAACCGTGTGGGTTCCATCGAAGTCGGCAAAGACGCCGACCTCGCCGTCTGGGATCGTGACCTGTACTCGATCCCCGCCGATGACCTCAAAGATCTGAAATGCAAACTTACGCTTCTCCGCGGCCAAATCGTTCACCAGTCCCCAGACTCTGCAATCTCAGCAAACTAGACACCGGGCTGCGCCGTCGCCGAAAGCGAAGATCCTCCATTCCGGCTGGCGGGGGCTGGCTCAAAAAGACTTGGTGAAAATCTTGGGAAACACTTTCGTCACGGCTACCGCTGCCACGCACTTCCACGTTCCATTCACCTTCACCCACGTATCGATTGTCCGCTCCCGATGCACAACGGTTTTTCCCTTTTCCAGCTGCTTGATGCGAAAAATCCCGACCGCCACGGCTGTGTCGCCGTACATACGTACATCATTCTTTTCATTCACGGCTTGCGAAGGCTGGAAATCGGCGGCTTTGAATCCCGCCAGATATTCGCCTTTCGTGGATTGGCTCCCGTCGCTCTCTACCGCTACCATCGAATCCGAGAGAATCATGTCCATCGCTTTCCCGTCCTTGGTCTCGATGGCGTGATTCCACGCCGTCTCGAGGGCCAGCACGCGGCCCGCATCGTCGGAAAGCCCGCCTTGCCCCGCCACTGTCGCGATCACTCCAAGCAACAAGACAGCCCCCACGCCAAGCGCACGCTTCTTCATGTCGAAACACTCCCTCCGAAGGACTCCTGAAACCATTCTCTGCCGGCCAACGCACGAATTCTCCCCTGCCAAGTATATTGAACTCTCTACAGGGGATTTGCATTCGAAACGGAAAGCGTGTGCCCTGCAAAAACGCGCGACTCAGAACGAGCCGGGCGCCGATTTCCCTTTTCCATGGTGGTAAAAATCGCCAATGGAATAGGTAACTCCGAAAAACGCGGTCACGCGCGGCAAATTGCCATAAACGGCAACGTATGCTCCGGCATCCAGGACCAACCGCGGAGAAACGTTGTAGATCGGTGCGAAGAGAATCGTCATCACTCCGGGAGTGGCGTCGTTAATTTTGCTCGTTCCCGCCAACTCGGCGGTCACCGCCCATTTTCCCCGCAGCGGATGCGACCACGAGAGCGCGGAAAAGTATCCGCGATCATAGCCGCTGGGCAGTGGCCTGGGTCGCCCGGAGAGTTGAATCCCTTCGTTCCAGTCGAAATGGTGTTTGCCGAAGTCTTTGCTCACCAAAATCTGAATCGCGTGCCCGTATGCTTGCGCGCCCAAACCGTGGCTCGCCGACGGAATCGTCAACGCGTAGAGAACCGTTACAGTTGGTCTCCATCCTTGGTTTTGGGAAAACATGCGCAGCTTGAATCCGGCGCCGGAGTCGCCCGTTCCAAAAACTCCTGAATCGCGCAGGATGGGATTATTCGCCACGCGCACTTCCAGCCATTTCGTCAGTCCGAACTTTACCAGCCCATTGATGTTCTGGTGCCCGTCGCCTCCCTCGAATCCATATTCAAGTTCGAGCACGCCCGGTTGCACTACCTCTGCGGTGCTGGCGATGGTCGGGCGGTTTGGAACCGCCACAATTTCCGTGGGAGCTGGTTCTGGTCTGCGTTTGCTCTTTGGGGGGCTGTGAAGGTTGCGGTTGCTCCTGGGAAACGGCTCGCTTGGCCGCGACAAGCGGCAGCGCGAGGAGGCATGCGACAAGACAGAGTCGGCGTGTAAGGGGCATGCGCACCTAGAAATCTCGCAAACGAATATTAATCAGCATTAATACCATTAATATACTGCAGTTAAGTCTTTCGCACCGCGAAAATCCTGACGTGCTCACGAAGCAACCCACTTCCTATGGTATGGGCTATCCTTCTCAAGGGGGGACCGCTTGACGCACCAGCAAACATCCGTGCCACGCCACGGTTTGTGTGAAACATGCCAGCACGCGCGAACTGTGGAATCGGCGAAGCGTTCCTCATTTCTGTTGTGCAAGCTTTCCGCTGCCGATCCTTCGTTTCCCAAATACCCTCCCCTGCCGGTTCTTTCCTGCCCGGGCTACAAACCCGCCTCGACAAAGTCATCCACCTGACCGGGACTGCCTGTTTCATGGTTCTACTTTTCCAATTTACCTTCCCCGCGCCGCCTTCTCCCTCCTCTTTCCGGTGCTCCTTCTTCTGGCTCCCGGTGTCTAACGCGGTCAAAGTCCGAAAGCCGCCCGGCGGGCGATTTTGCTCACAACGCTTCGATTGCCGTGGCAAACCCCCTGTGCTAGCATCCGCCTCGTCAGGAGAACGGACCTGGGGAACTTTTCGTTCGTCCTTCGCCCCTCGCTTCTTTGAGGGACCCAGGCCGTCAGCCTTCACAGGCTGCGCAAACAAGGCCACGCTCTCCTCCCTCAACACTTGCTCGCCAACGGCGCAGGCCCGCGCCCCTCGGGTTGTTGCTCGGACCTCGCTGCTCACCGCGAGTCGGTGAACTCAACTGGAGGTCTGTATGAAAGCCTATCTAACCAAGGACATTCGAAACGTTGGCATTGTCGGCCACGGCGGCACCGGAAAGACGCAACTGGTGTCGTCGTTGCTTACACCGCGGGCATGACGCCGCGCTGGGGAAAGGTTGCGGAAGGAACGGCAGTCACCGATTGGGACGAAGAAGAAATCGCGCGAAAAATATCCACTCCAAACAGGCCTCGCCTACGCGGAATGGCCTTGCACGCTCTGCAGCGGTCGGCAACAGTAAAAATCAATTTTATCGATCTTCCCGGCTACGGCACGTTCATCAACGAAACGAAAGCCTCTCTTATCGCCGCGGACGCCGCATTGATTACCGTGGACGCCCACGTCGGCGCGCAAGTCACCACGGAAAAAGTTTGGGATTTTTGCACCGAGTACGACATTCCCCGCGCTTTCGTTCTCACCTGGATGGACCGCGAACTCGCCAGCTTCGAACGCTCCATGGAATCGCTCGAGCAAACGTTCGGGCGCAACGTCGTTGCCCTGCAGTTGCCGATCGGCAGCGGAGAGAGGATTCCGCGGCGTGATTGATCTCGTCGGAATGAAAGCGCACATGTACACACCGGGCGGCGACGGCAAACCGAAAATCGAGCAGATTCCCGCAAGCGCTCGAACGAAGACGCCAAGCAGGCGCACGAAAAGCTGGTCGAAATGGTCGCCGAAGGCGACGACGAGTTGATGGAGGAGTTTTTTCGCGAAGGCACGATTCCGATCGCCGATTTGATTCCCGGTGTTCGCAAAGCCATCGTCGCGGAAAAAATCTTTCCCGTGCTGATGGTTTCTTCCGCGCAAAACATCGGCACGGCCAGTTTGCTCACGTTTCTTGCGGACGTTTTTCCGCATCCCGATGAGCATGCGCAGGAAGGCTTCAAAGACCCGGGCGGCAAGGGCGAACGCATTGAACGCAAGTACGACGACGGTCAGCCGCTTTCACTTTTCGTCTTCAAGACGCTTGCCGATCCCTTCGCGGGCCGTATCAACTATTTCAAAGTGAAAAGCGGCGTTCTGAAAAATGACGCGACGCTCACTGACTTCAATCGCACTCCTCACAGGAACGCTTTCAGCACATTCAATTGGTGCAGGGAAAGCAGCTCACCGAAGTCGGCGAACTGCATGCAGGTGATATCGGCGCCATCGCAAAATTGAAGGAGGTTTACACCGGCGACACGCTCGGCGACAAAGCTGCGCCGCTCTTCTACAAGCCGGCGCAAATCCCGGAGCCTTCCATCACCTTTGCCATCGAGCCGAAAACCCGCGCCGATGAAGACAAGATCGGTGTTGGCATTCACAAAATCATGGAAGAAGATTGCGCCCTGAAATTTTCGCGCGATCCGCAGACGAAAGAATTTCTGCTCGCGGGCAGCGGCCAGCAGCACATCGAAGTCGTCGTGGCCAAACTGCACAAGCGCTATCACGTCGACCTCACACTCAAGCCGCCGAAGGTTCCCTATCGCGAAACGATTCGCGGCAAGGCCGACGCCGAAGGCAAACACAAGAAACAATCCGGCGGCCACGGCCAGTTCGGTGTCTGCCGCGTTAAATTCGAACCCGCCGAGCGCGGCAAAGGCATCGAGTTCGTGGACGACGTTTTCGGCGGCGCAATTCCGCGGAACTGGATTCCTTCGGTCGAAAAAGGGATCCGCGACGCGGCGATCCGCGGCTATCTCGCTGGATTTCCCATGACCGATTTCCGCGCCACGCTCTACGACGGGAAATATCACGACGTCGACTCGTCGGACATGGCATTTCAAATTGCGGGCTCTCTTTCCTTCAAAGAAGCTATGAAGCAGGCGCGGCCAGCTCTGCTGGAGCCCATCATGCACGTCGAAGTTTACGCGCCCGATCAATATTCCGGTGATCTGATGGGCGACCTCAGTTCGCGGCGCGGCCGCATCTCGGGCAGCGAAGTGCGCGGCCACAACGTCATCATCAAAGCGCTGGTGCCGCTTGCGGAAATGCTTTCCTATGCGACGGACCTGACGGCCAAGACCCAGGCCCGCGCCAGCTATTCGATGGAGTATTCGCACTACGACTACGTTCCAAGCGAACTGGCGGACAAAGTGATCGCGGCGCACAAACCGCACGCCGAACATCTGGTGGAAGAAGAAGCCTAAGCCAACACTTCACAGGAAATCAGGCTACGACAATCGCGGCAGAAACATACCGGTCTGTTTGGTGTGCTCGGCAAAGCCTTCGCCGAACTCTTCAGACAGGAATCGCTCTTCGCGTCTTGCTTTGCGATAGAGCGCCAGCGAGAACCAGCGCGAATCCGAGCATTGCGCGCACTTCGCCCTGCAGCAGCACCGTGCCGACGAGCGAAAGCAGCAATCCCGAATATATAGGATGGCGAATCCACCGGTACGGCCCGCGACGGATCAGGTTGTGTCCAGTCTTGATCGTCACCGTGCCGCTCCAGTTGGCGCCGAGCGCGATGCCGCGCCCACACGGCGAACAGCAGCCCGCCAATCACAAACAGCAATCCCAGCACGGCCACGGCCGAGTTTTCCGGAACGATGCGACCCGACAGCCAGCGCCAGCCAAAATCCGTCTTATAAATCAGCAGGAAACCGAAGATGAGGGGAATGACGTGTTCTAGCCTCTGCCACGGAAATTCGCTGCGTTTCGTTGGCTTGCTCCACGCCGCCATCAACAGCCAAAGCAGGCACCACGTCACCCAGATTTTCGATGAAATCTGAAACGCTTGCTCCGTCGTTGGAATCAGCATCGCCTTCCCCTATTTCTTTTTCTTCAGTCTGGAAATCCATTTGCGTTCCGCCTGAATTTGCTGGAGCAGAAAAGAAGTCACTTCCTCGCCCCAAATTCCCAATTGCATCGCGGAAGAGAGATTTACGAATTTTTTCTCGCGTTGCTCCAGAAATTCGTCGCGAGCCTGCAGAATCCGCGCACGCGCAGCAGCATCAAAGGCAAAAAACATTCCCACGCGCATTCGAAACGCGCCTTCTGAAGCCGCGTCCTTCGCGCCGAATTCATTCAACCGCTGGAACAGCACTTTTTTTCCCCGTGGGGTAAGCGAATACACTTCGCGCATCTGCCCGCGCTGCCCTTTGCTCGTTTTCTGCTGGATCCAGCCTGCTTTGCGGAATTTGGCAAGGAGGGGATAAACCAGATTGTTGTGAAGATCCGGCTGGCCGGTCAGCCAGCCGGCTCGCTTCTTCAGCTCATATCCATGCGTCGGCCCCCCGGAAAGCAGCGCCAGCAACAATAGGTCATTCATGACATAGTCAGTATTGACCTATTTGCTTGCAACGGCAAGGACAAGTCTCGCAGGGGGGGGCGAATCGCTTGGCGGACCTATGCCTAATTGGCCGTCAATGCCCTTAGCGCCGCCCGACGGATCGCTTCAAGCTCGGCCCGCGCCGTATTGATGCTCACCAGGGAAGGCGTCGTTTCGCGAAAATACGGGTGCAAGTTTTTTAACGAGTCTTGCAAAGTGTTTAATTCTCTCCCCGCTTGTGCCGGCGTCTTTCGCAACGCGGCTTGCCCGGAAGCCATCCACTTTTCATAAGCGGCAGCTTCCACGGAATTCGGCGCGGTGAACCCGGCGGGCGCCGGCCGGCCCAGCATCTCCAGAAAATATCCCGAAGGGTCCTTTTTCATCTCGCCGATCGAAATTTCGATCGACGCCTCTTCATACACAAGGGCATTGCCCCAGTCGAACCCGGTTTCCGGCAAGGCCCCGACGGCGGCGGCCGCTTGCGCTTTCTGGGCGGCGCTGAGTTTTCCGGACGCCTTTTGCAGCGCTTTCAGATTGGAGATCATGGCCATTTTCGCAAGGAGGGAGAAAATCAGGGACCCTCCCTTGGCCATGTCCTGCGAAAACCGAAGCCCCGACAGCCAGGAATCCACGGCTTGCTGCGTATCCCCTCTGGCAGCGAGCCGCATTCCGTAGAGCGCGTTGAGCCGGGCCATGATTCGCGCTTTTACGACTGGCGCAATCGAAGTCCTCGAACCCCGGCTGTACTCGAGGCCCCAATCACAGTCCGGCAAAGCAGTGGCGCGTTGCATGCCGAGAATCGCTTCTTCGTTCTTTTCGATGATCGGAGCGAGTTTACTTTCGTCCCAAGGCGTTTCGCCCGAAGCCGTCTTCTCCAGGAGTTCTTGCGTCGCCTTGTCCACGGGCAAGTCTTGCAGATCGGCAAACGCGATCCAGTAGCGCAGCGCCGCATTTCGCGTTTCTTTTGGATTCACGGACTGGCCTGAACTTGCCGTGCCACAAAGACACGCGCAGATTCCAGCGAGGGCAATTCTCCATGTGAGTTTCATTCCGTGTTGACTCCTTTTCATTCTTTGCCGAGCACGCCAAGCGCGCTGTCTTTCCGGTCGAACTTTTGCAAGGTTTGCGACGCTCGCGCGTCCAGCGCGGATGAAAACCGGTCCGGGTTCTCAAACGCAAGTACGGTCAACGAAATTGTCGAAGCAACCACCGGGGTCCCTGCCACGTTATTTTCCGCTCTGTTTGTCTTGCGGTCTGTCACGTGCCATGCGCCCCAGAAAGAAACCGTTCCCATAAAGAAAATCGCAACCGCTGCCGCCAGCCGGCGCCAATATTGCGGTTGTTCAACAAAGGCAATGCCCTGGGCGCGCGCGGTTGAAATTCACGCAAATAGTTTTCCAGTTCCCACTGTTCTAGTTGGTTCATCATTTTTGCCGGCTAGTTCTTCGGAATTCGCTTGAGCAATTGGCGCAGTTTTTGCAGCGCATAGCGGTATCGCGAAGCCGCAGTATTCAACGTCACGCCCGTCGCTGTCCCAATCTCTTCCAGTGTCATCCCGCTCCAGATCCTCATCATCACCACTTCCCGCTGTTCATCCGGCAATTCGCCCAGCGCCTGCTGCAAAGCCAGCTCCGCTTCCGTGTTCCCCGCCTTGATGAACAAACCAGCGCTCTTCCGACTTAATCCCAGTCTCCCGCGCGACGTCTCGCACGGCATTCAACGCCGCATTTTTGACCGCCCGATACAGATACCCAAGTTCGGATTCTGGCGCGGTTACATCCCCTCGCAAGAGCCTTAAAAACACCGAATGAACCGCATCCTCTGCAGCGGCGGCGTCCGGCAGAAACGATCGCGCATAGGCGACCAGCGCCGCTCCGTGAAGTCGATACAAGCGCTGTATGTCCGCAGCGTTCCACTTCGCTTCTGCCAATCTGCCGCCTTGTTCCAACCGCCTGCTCCTAAGACACGCGGGCACCCCCGTTTTGTCTATCCCCCCGAACTTTCCCCGACCGCCGCCAAATTGGTGCTTGCCGCCTCAAAAACGGCTTCCAAAATAACACCACTATGAAGCACAACTCTTCCCGCAAGACCGCCAAAAAGTCTTCGCGCACTCTCGGCCCGCAGACCCTGGCCATCCACGCCGGTGAACCGAGCAAGCACGGCGTCGGCGCCAGCGTCGGCCCGGACATCTGCCGCACCTCCACCTTCACCTTTTCTTCCACGGAAGAGATGAAACTCTGGGCCGAAGGCAAGAGCACCGCCTACATCTACACGCGTTACGGCAATCCAACGCTCAGCATTGCCGAAGGAAAAATCGCCGCCCTCGAAGGAGCGGAAGCAGCCGTCGTCACCGCGTCGGGCATGGCCGCCATTTCCGCTGCCCTGCTCGGCGTTTTAAAGCAAGGCGACGAAGTCATCTCCACCGCGCAAACCTACGGCGGCACGTATCGCTTGATGCGCGATGAATTTCCCGACTGGGGCATCGTCGTCCGCCGCGCAGAAACTTCACTTGAAGGAATCGAATCCCTCGTCACCGCCAAGACGAAAGTTCTCTACGTCGAAACGCCCACCAATCCCACCCTGCGCATCGTGGATCTCCGTAAAGCCATCTCTTTCGCCAAAAAACACAATCTTGTCTCCATCATCGACAACACCTTCGCCACCCCGCTTCTGCAAAAGCCCATTGAACTCGGCTTCGACATGGTCGTCCACAGCGCCACGAAATATCTGGCTGGCCATTCCGACGTCATCGCCGGCGTCGCAGCAGGCAGCAAAAAATGGATGGCCCGCGTCCGCCACATGATCATTGACCTCGGCGGCTCAATGGATCCCGAAGCCGCATTTCTGCTCATCCGCGGCTTAAAGACGCTCGGCCTTCGCGTCGAACGCCAATGCGCCAACGCGCTCGCCGTCGCCAAGTTCCTGGAAAAGCATCGCAAAGTCGCCAAAGTTCACTACCCCGGACTGAAGTCGCATCCCGACCACGCGCTCGCCAGGCGTCAAATGAAGGATTTCGGCTCCATGCTCGCGTTCGATCTCAAGGGCGGCCTTCCGGCCGCGCGCCGTTTCTGCGACCGTGTCCAGCTCTTCCTGCTCGCCGCAAGCCTCGGCGGGCCTGAATCGCTCGTCGTTCTCCCGATTTACTCTTCGCATTACAACATGGGCGCTCGGGAACTCGCCGCCGTCAACGTCACGCCGGGAACGGTCCGCGTCTCCGTCGGTCTCGAGGACACAGACGACCTGATTTCTGACCTGGAGCAAGCGCTGGCCTAGCCGTATAGCCGCGCCTTGGGCCCCGCGGCTTTTTCTTGACATGCAAGCCCTTTAGCGCGAGGGTTTAGAAACGGATCCCCGTACACCCCACGGGGAAGGAGCGTAAAAACTTTATGAGTTGCACCGGCTATCGTCCCTTTGGCAAAACGTTGAGCGCCGCAGTTTTCGGCTTGATCCTGATTTCTTCTGCGCCGCGCGTTGCCGCCAACGAAAAGACCAAAAGCGCGGCCGCCTTTGAAAAACTCATCTCCCTCGTCGGCGAATGGGAAGGCACCAATTCGAGCGGCCACGTAAAAGCAACCTACACGCTCGTCTCCGGGGGCACCGCCCTCATGGAGCGTCTCCAAACCGCCGATGAACCCGAAATGCTCACTCTTTACACGCTCGACGGCAATCATCTCAACGTCACCCATTACTGCAGCTCCGGCAATCAGCCCCAGATGAAGACCGCTGCCATCATGGAGCTAAACGGCTCGTTGACCTTCAAGATGTACCAAGTCACGGGCTTGAAGTCCCCCGACGAAGGCCACATGACCGGCCTGGTCGTCACCATGCCCGACCCCGACCACTTCACCCAGCAGTGGACCTTCCTCAACAAAGGAAAGTCCCAAACCGACCTCTTCAAGTTCACGCGCAAGAGCTAGCAGAACGCTGATGAGCCGCAAGAAGTTACTTTCTGTCAGAGCGCAAGTGCTCGTTCGATATTCACAGGGACGTTTGCAGGCACGTTAGAAGGGGCAGGGGCATACGAGAGAAGGCTTTGTGGTCCTTTTCAGGCTGTCCACGTTGAAGAATGGAAAGGGTCCCCCCAAAGCTGGAACACAAGCGGAAGCTCTTTTCGCACGTAACCCTTGCAAATACCATCCTGTTTTGATACACTGGGTTTGCGTTTGTTGCTCTTGTATCGCCTTTGGTTTTGTGAAGCGGTCGCGAGGTCAAACTTGCGGCCTTTTTTTGTGCCCGCTGAGCGGATCCACAGAACGCAGCCGAAGAGGGCAGTCTCCGTGAGGGGATTCGCAGCAAGGCACCAGATAGCTTCAAAGAAGAAAAGAGAAACACGAAGTGAGCAAAGAACAAGGAACCGTGAAGTGGTTTAACGCCAGCAAGGGCTTTGGCTTCATCCAGCGCCAGACCGGGGAAGATGTATTCGTACATTTTTCCGCGATTCAGGCCGAGGGTTACAAGTCCCTGAACGACGGCCAAGCCGTTGAGTTCGAAGTCGTGCGTGGCCCGAAGGGCCTGCAGGCTTCCAACGTCAACCCGCTGTAAACCACGGTTCAGAAAAAGATTCGGGCGGTTCGCGCAAGCGAGCCGCCCGTTTTGCTTTTTCGGGGCTGTTGTCGGAAGGAACTCGCGCCCGCCCTAAAGCGTTGACCCCTTTAGCGCCCGTTCGTACCATGAATAGATGCGGCTTCTGACCCCGGTTCTGGCGGCAACGGCGGTGCTCACTTTCGGCCTCGCCGGGTGTGAGGACGCTGCCCACAAGCCCGCCCAAGCGCGGGTTCCGGCGCTGCAAGCTTCCACGACTGCCGCACAGGCAAAGCAGAACCAGATCGAGCAAAGCACAGTCGGCCCGCTTCCCCTTTGGAACCCGGCCGCAAAACCTCCGGTTTCCCTGCTCCCCCGCGTCCCGGACGGCAAAGCATGGCTGATTGCCCGCGTGGAAGAAAAGTTCGCTGCCGGCGAGCAGGAATACAAAGCCGGACACCTTGAAGCCGCCCGCAAAGACTTTGACGAGGCCGTGGACTGGATTCTGGAAAGCGGCTACGACCCAAATTCCGACCCGAAACTCCGCGAGCTTTTCCACCGCGTGGTGGACACGGTCTACGCCTACGAGCTGCAGGCGTTCCAGGCAGGCGACGGATTCCGTGAAGCGCCGGCAGTCCCTGCCGCGATCGACGAAGTCGCGGACATGACTTTTCCCGTGGACCCCGGACTAAAGGCGCGCGCAGAAGAAGCCGCCAAGAATATTTCTCACGATCTTCCGCTGACCGTAAACGACGAAGTGCTTTCGTTCCTGAATTTCTTCCAGACTCCGCGCGGCAAGGCCATCGTAGAAACCGGCCTGCGCCGCAGCGGCCGCTATCAGGAAATGATTTCGCGCGTGCTGCGCGAAGAAGGAATCCCGCAGGACTTGATCTATCTGGCGCAAGCGGAAAGCGCGTTCCAGCCACTCGCTCTTTCCCGCGCCGGTGCTCGCGGCATCTGGCAATTCGTCGCTTGGCGCGGCAACGAATACGGACTCCGTCACACCTGGTGGGTGGATGAACGCCAGGATCCGGAAAAAGCTACGCGCGCTGCGGCGCAGCATTTGCGCGATCTGTACGGCCTTTTCGGCGACTGGTATCTGGCCATGGCCGCCTACAACTGCGGCCCGGGCAACGTGCAAAAGGGAATTGAGCGCACGGGCTATGCCGACTTCTGGGAACTCTACCGCCGCAACGTTCTTCCCAAAGAAACAAAGAACTACGTCCCGATTATTTTGGCGCTAACCTTGATCGCAAAGGACGCCGCTCACTACGGCATTCATGTCGACCGCGATGACGCCGTACCGACCGACGTCGTAAAGCCGGGCCGCGCGATTGATCTCCGCCTCGTCGCGGAAACCATTGACGTCGATGTGGAAACCCTGCACCAGCTGAATCCTTCGCTACTTCGCCTCGCCACTCCCGACGATTCTTCGTTTGAATTGCATCTCCCGAAGGGCAGCGCCGAGAAATTTTCCGCCGGCATCGCAGACATTCCGCCGGAAAAGTGGGTGAGCTGGCGTCGCCACAAAGTCACCCGGGTGACACGCTGACTTCCATCGCAAAAAAATATCGCGTCACTCCGGCCGCCATCGCCTCCGCCAACAATCTGGAAAAGGGCGCGCAGCTGAATCCGGGAGACAAACTGATCATTCCGGCAATGCAGCCGGCCAGTGAAACCAAAAGCCGCCTCGTGCAGTACCGCGTGCGCAAAGGCGACACGCTCGGCGGCATCGCCGACCGCTACAGCGTCAGCGCCGACGATCTTCGCAAGTGGAACCACCTCAAAGCCGCCCGCGTCAGCCGGGGCATGGTTCTGCGCATCTACACCATTGGCGGCGCGCCAGAAGCGGCCTCGAAAAGCCCTAGACCCCGCCGCAAACCCGACGCTGCAACGAAATCAAGCCCCGCGCCCAGATCCTCTCCGTCGCCAAGAATCAATAACTAGCATTTAAAATCAGTGACTTATCAGCGTTTCGCTTCGCCAAGCTTCCTAAACCTTTCCGCCAGTTTCCTCGTCGCGACACACCTGTTTTTCTTGTGAGCTTCACAGAAGCTTGACAATGTTTTCTGAATACGGTACGAACGCGCAGGGCCGTTTCGCATTATTCAGGCTTCCAAATCAGGCCCCGTGCCCAAAACCCGCGATTCCCCCAGGGGAGGATGAAATGGATTTCGATAAAGACCACTTTGAAGATGACAACGAGATGTCGCCTCTGGAGGATGACGAGCTTGGCGGTGACGCCGAAGAGATCGTCGAAACCGAGGAAGAGGAGCTGGTGATCGCCGAGGAAGAGCCGGAAGAGGAAGAAGCGGCTCCGGCGCGTCCTGCGGCAAAGCCCGCGGCGAAAAAACCGGCACCCAAAGGCCGGCCAAGAAAACCGCGAAAAAACCGACAAGAAAAAACCGGCCAAGAAAAAACCCGCAAAGAAAAAAGCCAACCGAAGAAGGCCAAGAAGAAGCCGGCCAAGAAAAAGAAGAAGCGCTAACAGCTTTCCAGCGACGTTACTTATCCCGACCGGCCCGGGCTCCGCCCGGGCCGGTTCTTTTGGAGTTGCCGCGTTCGGGAAAGACGGGAACGCAGGCCGCATGCGCGGACGAGGGCAATCCCGTCTTCGTGCGCTGGGCGAAGGAAACGATGACCATGTGAAAACTGTCTTCCTCGCAAGCCGGCCACTGCTCTCAACGAAAAAGCCCGGACTTTTTCGCCGGGCTTTTTTAGAAAATGGTGCCTGCGAGCTCGCAGATTAAACCAGCGGTTCGCTCCAGTTTTCCAGCGTCTCTTTCACCTTGTGCAGGAACTGGTGCGCGACCGCGCCGTCCACCACGCGGTGGTCGTAGCTCAGCGTCACGTAGCACATCGAGCGGATGGCGATCGAATCGTTGATGACCACCGGCCGCTTTTCGATCGCGCCGAGGCCGAGAATGCCCACGTTCGGCTGGCTGATCACCGGCAGGCCAAACAGTCCGCCAAACACGCCGGGATTGGTGATGGAGAAGGTGCCTTCCTGCACTTCTTCCGGCCGCAGCTTCTTCGTAGCGGGCGCGGTCGGCCAGGTCGTTCATCGTGCGCTGAATGCCCAGGATGTTTTTCTCGTCCGCGTCCTTGATCACCGGCACGATCAGGCCCCAGTCGAGCGCCACGGCGATGCCGATGTTGATCTCCTTGTGCAGCACGACGTTCGTGCCGTCGAGCGACGCATTCAGCGTTGGAAAAGCGCGCAAACCCGCCACGGCGGCCTTCACGAAAAACGGCATGAAGGTCAGTTTGGTGCCGTTGTTCTTTTCGAATTCGTCCTTTGATTTGGCGCGCAGCGCGGCGACTTTGGTCATGTCGATTTCGTCCACAGAATAAACGTGCGGCGAAACGTGCTTCGACGCCACCATGTGCTCGGCGATTTTCTGCCGCATGTTGGAAAGCGGCTCGACTTCGTAGTTGCCAAAATAGATGCGCTCGCGCGGCACGCCGAGCTGCAGCGCGGGAACATACTGTGTCCCGTGCGCGGCAGGGCCACCGCCTCCAGCCAATGGTGCGGGAGCCACTGGTGGCGGAGGGGGGGCGGTCCGCGCAGGTGCAGAAGCCGCGGGAGTGCGCAGCCGCAGCGGGCGCAGCCGGTCTTGCTCCGCCAGAAATGACCGCTTCCATATCCTGCTTGCTGATTCTGCCGCCCGCGCCGGTTCCCGGCACGGTCGTCAGATCAATGCCGTGTTCTTTGGCCATGCGTCGCACGAGCGGCGAAGCTGTGGATCGCGCGCGGCTTCTTTCGCGGCGCTGGCGGCGGGAGCAGCTGACGGCCGGTTGCGCGGCTGGCGGCGGAACAATCGTGGGCTTCGGAGCTGCAGGCGCCGCCGCTGCCGGAGCGGGAGCTGCTTTGCGCCGGAGCCGGAGCAGGCGCCGCTGCGCCGCGGACCCGGCCGCGTCAATCACGGCAACAACCGTGTTGATCGGCACCGTCTGCCCTTCAGCAACCTTGATCTCTTTCAGCACGCCGGCCGACGGCGACGGAATTTCCGCGTCCACTTTGTCGGTGGAAATCTCAAACAGCGGCTCGTCGCGCTCCACCTTGTCACCCGGCTTCTTCAGCCACTTGGTAATCGTGCCTTCAAAAATGCTTTCCCCCATCTGGGGCATTACGACATCGGCTGCCATTGCATTCTCCTGTGATCCAAAACAAAACCCTGATTCACGAATTCATCAGTCCTCAGCAAAACCGATTCGTGTTCTTACTCAGTACTTCGCCAGTTCTCTTGCCGCGTGTACAATTTTCTCTTTGTTCGGCAAAAAGTATTCTTCGAGCGGCGGCGAGTACGGCACCGGCGTATCCAGCGCCGTCACACGCATCAGCGGCCCGTCCAGATCGCCCAAACGCGCGTTCACAAAGTATCGCCGCAATCTCTCCGGCAATCCCGCCCGTTTTCGTATCTTCGTGCACGACGAGGCACCTGTTGGTTTTCTTCACCGATTCAACGATGGTGTCTTCATCCAGCGGCAGCAGCGTACGCAGGTCGATCACTTCCGCTTCGATGCCCTCTTTCGCCAGTTCTTCCGCGGCTTCGAGCGAAGTGTGCATCATCGCCGCATAGCGAAACGATCGTCAGGTGCTTTCCCTCGCGGCGCACAGCCGCTTTTCCGATCGGCACGGCGTAATCGTCGTCCGGGATCTCTTCCTTGATGCGGCGGTACAAGAAATTTATGCTCGAAAAAGAGCACCGGATTGTTGTCGCGAATCGCCGCTTTCAGCAATCCCTTGGCGTCGTAAGGCGTTGAGGGATAGATCACCTTCAAGCCAGGCGTGTGCACGAAATACATTTCCGGATTCGCGGAATGAAACGGCCCGCCATGCACGCCGCCGCCCGACGGGCCCGCGAATCACAATCGGCGCCGGCGCATTCCACAGATAATGCCCCTTGGCGACGAAGTTCGTAATCTGGTTGAACGCGCAGACGATGAAATCAATGAACTGCATCTCCGCAATCGGCCGCAATCCCAAGTAGCTCATCCCGCAAGCCGCGCCGACAATGGCGCTTTCGCTGATCGGCGTGTCAATCACGCGCTCCCAGCCAAATTTTGCGAGCAAGCCTTCGCTGGTCTTGAACGCGCCGCCATAAACGCCGACGTCTTCGCCGATGAGCACGACCGACGGGTCGCGCTCCATCTCTTCGTACATCGCCTGTTTGATCGCTTCGAGAAAGGTCACTTGAGCCATTAGCGCTTCGCCTTTCTCGCTGCAGCAACAACCGCTTTCTTCGCGGGTCTTTTCGCGGCGCCCTTCGCACCGTTGTTTGAAACCGCCGCTTCTTCTTTCTGTTCGTGTTTCTCCGTATCGCCAAAGTGAATCGGCGCGCTGCCTCCGCCGGAACCTTTGCCGCTTCCGAAACCTTCCACCGTCCACACCGCCAGCGACGCTGGACTTCGGCGGCGTCACTTCGGAAATCGGCCGCTCCCACTTCGCGCGAATCTTGTGGCAGTCGTCACCGGTGCAATAGACGCCGTGTTCGGCAAACTCCGCCGGCGGCATCGGCGACGCTTCCGCAAAATCGCGTTCCTTTTCAAGCAGAGTGCCGATCTTCGCTTCGATCTCTTTTTTGCCCTTGTCGTCCAGCATTTTTTCTTTGAACAAGAATTTCTCGTGCGAGAGATCGGGTCGCGCTCTTCCCAATATTTCTTCATTTCCGCAGGAACATACTCGGCCGGATCGTGCTGCGCGTGGCCCATGCGACGGAACGTTTTCGCTTCGATCAGAATCGGTCCTTCGCCGCTCCGCGCGAGTTCGACCGCTTCCTTCGCCGTCGTGTACACTGCCGCCACATCGTTTCCATCCACCACGAAACTCTTCACGCCGTACGCCTTCGCGCGGTCTGCAAGATTTTCCACCGGCACCTGCCGCTTCACCGGCGTCGAATAAGCCCACAAATTATTTTCGAGCACGAGCACGAACGGCGCTTTCTGCGTCGCCGCAAAATTCAAACCTTCATGGAAAACGCCGGTCGAGCTGCCGCCGTCGCCGATCCACGTCATCGCCACAATTTTGTGGCCCAGGTAGCGCCCCGCCATCGCTACGCCCGTCATCACGGGAATCAAATCGCCCAGCATCGAAATCGGCGAAACGATGTGCAGATTTTCCAGGTCGCCGAAGTGGCTGGTGCCGTCCTTGCCCTTCGTCGGCGAATCATATTTCGCCATGTGCTGCATGAAGACATCGCGCGGCGGAACGCCTTTCACCAGCAAGGCGCCAATGTTGCGAATCATCGGCGCCAGCCAATCCTTTTTTTCCAGCGCAAACGCCGTGCCCACCGAAACCGCTTCCTGCCCCAAACTCGAATACAGTCCGCCGACAATCTTGTTCTGGCGGAACAGCTTCACCATCGTGTCTTCCACGGCGCGGTTCAGCCGCATGTAGTAATAAAGGTCCAGATACTGCTGCCGCGTTAACGCCTTCTTCATTCGCTTCTCCGCTGCAAACTCTTATGCCGTCGCCGCAACCGGCTGCTCGACGGCTTCCAGCTTTTCCAGCAATTCGGGACGGTTCATTTCCTGCCATTCAAGCCCAAATACTTCGCCGAGGTGCTTCGCCAGCTGCGGCCTGACTTCATCCAAACCCACTTCCCGGCCAAGCAACTTTTCAAGCGAGTCGCTTTCCGGTCCGCAATCCCGCACGGCACAATCAACTCAAAATTCCGCAAATCCGTGGAAACGTTGTACGCCAGCCCGTGCGAAGTCACCCATCGGCTGATGTGCACCCCGATCGCTCCAAGCTTCTCCGCTTTGCCGGAAGCGCCGTCATTGCAAGCGGAGCAAGCCGACGCTCTTTCCTGGCACCGATCCAACCCAGATCCCCGTTTTCCCCGCTTCCCGCTCGGCCGCAATCCCAAAATCCGCCGTCGCGCGGATCATCGCCTCTTCGAGCCGCCGCACATACCAAACGACATCCCGCCGGATCGCGCCCAAATTCAAAATCGGGTAGCGCCACAATCTGCCCGGGCCCGTGATACGTAACATCCCCGCCGCGGCTCGTCTCAAAAAACTCGACACCTTTTTGGCGCAAAACGTTCTCGCTAGCCAGCAGATGCTCGCGTTTGCCGTTGCGCCCCTGCGTAATCACATGCGGGATGCTCGCAAAACAAGCAGCACATCCTCGATCGCGCCCAGCTTTCGCGCCGCCACAATCCTGCTTCTGCAGACGCATACGCTTCCGCATACGGAATCAATCCCAGATCGATTTGGAGCGCTTGAGCGCAATCGCTTGTATTACTCAAAACCTCGTCTTCTTAAACGTTGATCTGCAATCCGCGTACGCTGGCAAACGAATCGCCCAGCGCTTCCCAAACCGTCGGGTGCGCGTGAACCATATTCATCATGTCGTCGATCGTGCCTTCCAGATTCAGCACCGTCGCGGCTTCGGCCAGAATCTCCGTCGCCAGCGGGCCGATAATGTGAATGCCGAGCACTTCGCCGTACTTTTCGTCGCTCACAACTTTAATAAAGCCGCCGTGATTGCCCAGAATGGTGGCCTTGCTGTTCCCCACAAACGGAAATTTCCCGACTTTCACCGCATGGCCGGCATCCCTGCGCCTGCTTTTCGGTCAATCCAATGGAGCCAATCTGCGGCTCGCAGTACGTTGCATTCGGAATCCGGTCTTTGCGAATCTGCTGCGTCGGTTTTCCGGCAATGTGCGTCACGGCGATGATTCCTTCCATCATCGCCGCGTGCGCCAGTTGCGGCAGCCCTGCCACGATGTCGCCGATCGCGTACAGACCCTTTTCCGCCGTTTCCATGTTGGGCCCGACGTGCACAAATCCGCGCTCGATCTTGGCTTTCGATTTTTCCAGTCCGCAACCGTCCGTCATCGGCTTGCGGCCTACGGCCAGCAGCAGTTTCTCCGCCTGCAGCGTCTGTGACTTTCCATCCTTGTCCGTGTACGAGACGGTGACGCCTTTCGCGTCCTTTTTCACGCTGTCCACCTTGCAACCCGTCTGAATCTGCGATGTTTTTCTTCTGGAACGTTTTCTCGAGCTCCGCCGAAATCTCTTCGTCTTCCACCGGCACGACGCGCGGAAGCGCTTCGAGAATCGTCACCTGCGTCCCAAACGAGTTGTAGATGGATGCAAACTCGACGCCTACCGCGCCCGCACCTACCACAATCAATGTCTTCGGAATCTCCGGCAGTTCCAGAATCGAGCGGTTCGTCAAAATCGTCTTGTGGTCTGGCTCAATTCCCGGCAGGGCGCGCGCTTCCGACCCGCTCACCATCAAAATGTTCGAAGCTTCAATCGTCGTTTTCTTGCCATCTTTTTCGACGCTGATTTTCCCCGGTCCTTCGTACCGTCCCCAGCCCTGCACCCATTCCACTTTGTTCTTCTTGAACAGAAACTCGATACCCTTGGCGTGTTTCTTGACGATCTTGTCCTTCCGCCCCAGCGACGTGGCCCAATTCAGTTTCAGCCCGCTCAGTTCAATTCCGAATTCCGCCGCTTCTTTGCAGTGGTCGTAAATCTCGGCGTGGTGCAGCAGCACTTTCGTCGGAATGCAGCCGACGTGCAGGCAAGTCCCGCCCAGAAACGGATCCTTTTCCACCACAACCGTCTTCAACCCCAGTTCGCCCGCGCGAATCGCCGCTACATATCCACCCGGGCCGCTCCCGATAATCGCTACATCGTACTTTGCCACGCTGCCTCTCCCTTCGGCCGGAACCCATTGCTCGGATTTGAGCTCCTGCCACCACGCTTGCTAGCGCTCGAAATTGGTCATTTGCTGGAACTTCTGTGCGGTCACCCGCCCGTCCGCCTGGAGCCCACTCGTCTGTTGCGAGGTTGCTGCGCCGCGCCCCGTCTACCCGTGCCCGGTGGCGCAAGCCCAACAAACCCCAAATTTTATCAGCCGTCGTGCGCCGTAGCAAATCGCCCGTCGATGACGCGCGCCTCCGCCGCCAGGCCTCCTCGCAATCGGTGCTACACTCTCGGCCCGGTCAGCCGGGCTTCAGCCAAATTTTCGCGAGGCCAACATGCGCAAACTTTTCCTTTTCGCTTTTTGCCTGCTCCTTCCCGCATCTGTTCCCGCCCAAAGCTGCTCCGGCAACGCCGAATCGCCCTTCTCCCTCATGCAGCCTCACGATTACGTCCAAAAGCGCGTCTCCAGTTACGACCGCACCGGCGGCAACGCCGACGCCCGCTCCATCGCTCCTGGCGCCACAGCTCGATCTCCTCGACGTTCCCGGTCCCGGCGTAATCACGCACATCTGGATCACCATCGCCTCGCCCGAAGAGCTGCACCTCAAAAAACTCGTCCTCCGCATGACCTGGGACAAGGAATCCACCCCCAGCGTCGAAACTCCCATCGGGGATTTCTTCGGCCTCGGTCTCGGCGAATATTTTCTCTACCAGTCCACTCCGCTCATGGTGGCCTCCGACAAAGCCCTCAACTCTTTTTTCCCCATGCCGTTTCAAAAACACGCCCACATCGCCGTCACCAACGAAGGCAAAGAGAAAGTCGACGCTTTCTACTACAACATTGACTACCGCGCCTGCGCGAAACCGCTTCCCGCCGATACCCTCTACTTCCACGCACAATATCGCCAGCAAAGTCCAAACAAGGGCTGGACGAGCGACTGGTCCTCAAACGGCGACGACCTCGTCAACAACAAGAAAAATCTCGACGGCCATGACAACTACGTCTGGCTCGAAGCCGCAGGCCGCGGCCATTTTGTCGGCGTTACCATGTCCGTTCTCCAAAATCAGGACGGCTGGTGGGGCGAAGGCGACGACATGTTTTTCGTCGACGGCGAATCGCTCCCTTCGATCAACGGCACGGGCTCGGAAGACTATTTCCTCGGCGCGTGGGATTTCGGCTCGCATCCTTTTTCTTATGCGCTGATGGGCGCGCCCGTCAAAGGCGCCGAATTCGCCGGCGGCCGCTCCTCGCGTCTACCGTTTCCATCTTGATTCACCCATCCCGTTCACTAAATCTCTCCGCGCCACCATCGAGCATGGCCACGCCAACGTCCGCTCCGACAATTTCTTCTCCGTCGCCTACTGGTATCAGTCCGAGCCCCACGCCGCGTTCCCCGCACTCCCACCGGTTGAAGCGCGCCTCCCACGCCTCTATTCCGTCGGCGGCCCGGGCAACGCGAAACCATAATGGCAACCTTTCCTCTTTATTCCGAACGAAGTCCCCGGAGTGAGGAATCGTGGCTTGAACTGTCGGCTTAGCAAGCTCAAATGAACTCTTCTTCACCATCCTCCAAACTCTCCCCCGCTCTCTGGACCATCCTCGCGCTCCTCTTCCTTTCTCTCTTCATCTCTTACATCGACCGCGGCGCGCTCTCCATCGCCGCTCCCACACTCGAACAGGAATTTTCCATCCGGCCCAGAACGCTCGGCATTCTTCTCGTCCGCCTTTTTCTGGACATACACGCCCTTCCTGATTCTTTCCGGGTGGCTCGCCGACCGTTTTCCCGCCGCAAAAATTCTCGCCATCGGATTCGCCGTCTGGTCCGCTTCCACTTTTTTCACCGGCTACTCGCGCGGATTCGCCGCCCTCCTCCTTTGCCGTCTTTTTCTCGGCGTAGGAGAATCCGTCGCCTATCCCTGCTTCGCCGCCATCGTCGTGAGAAATTTTCCCGCGCGCCACCGCGGCTTCGCCAACGCCTTCATCAACACGGGCGTCTGTGCCGGCCCCGCTTTCGGCCTGCTTCTAGGCGGCGTGCTCATGCAGCGTTACGGCTGGCGCCCCTATTTCCTCGCTCTCGGTGCCGCCGGTTTTCTCTGGATTCCATTCTGGCTGGCGCGAATGGCCACTGTTTTCAAGTCAAAAACCCTGGAAATCCCGGGCTCGGAAGAAAATCCCGCGCCAAGCCTCCCCGACATCCTCGCCAATCGCTCCGCCTGGGGAACTTTCCTCGGCCACTTCGGCGGCAACTACTTTCTCTATTTCCTGCTCACCTGGCTGCCCTACTATCTCGTCCACGAGCGCCAATTTTCCCTGGCCCGAATGGGAAAAATCGGCGCGCTCGCCTACGGACTGATGGCCGTCGTCGGCATCACGAGCGGCTATGCTTCCGATCGACTCATCGAGCGCGGGCCGCAGCGTCACGCGCGTCCGCAAATCCATGATCGCGGCGGGCCAAGCCGTCGGCGGACTGGCTATCGCCGCCTGCGCCGTAGCAAACACCAACTTCGCCATCGCGCTTCTTTTACTCGCCGCTGCTGCCTACGGCCTCAACATTTCCAACACCTGGGTCATCCCGCAAATTCTCGCCGGACCGCGCGCTTCCGGCCGCTGGACCGGCATGCAGAATTTCATCGGCAACCTCGCCGGCATCTCCGCTCCCGTCATCACCGGCTTACTTGTCGGGCACACCGGCTCGTTCCTGTACGCTTTCCTCCTCGCCGGACTCATGTCCATCCTCGGCGCCGCCTCCTGGTTCTTCCTCCTCGGCCCCCTCGAACAAGTCTCCCTCCGTGCCCGTTCTTGAATCTCTTTTGTGCACGATATGGAAGACTCCGGGCAGCAGCCGGCGCCCCCTTCATCCTCAAACCCGAAATCTACCTCGCCTAAGATGCAAGCTTTTCTCCGAACCGTCCCTTTCGGGCGGCATCTTCATTTTCTTTTAACGATACAAGAGCGAATCTCAACGCGCCCGGGTTGGCACGGAGGCATGGGAGAAGTAAATTTGCACTGTCCCGCTTGCGATTTTCGCTGCATAAACTCGCTCTCGACGGGAACACAAGCTGCGGATTTCAGTTTTACGTCCTGCGCATCTCGATACCAGTTCTTTTCACAAGGTCTCCACAACCAGGCGAGGGAACGACGCGCGATAAATTTTTCCATCCAGTGTCAGCAACCTGTACCTGTTCACCATAGCGTGCGCACCGATCAAAAAGTCTGCGAGGATTCGCCTCGGCCCATTGACTCCTTGTGTCCTTCTTCGCTCTCCATACTTCTGATACGCGATTCCTGCCTCGCGCCAAACTCGCTCCTTCAGCTCCCACTCAACCCCAATGCGTGTGTCCTCACAAAACCGGTCCAGGAATGCCTCGCTACGCCCTGGCGCGGCCAGGAGTTCTGCAAACACTAGCCCGCTGATGACCAACTGCCCGCTTGCCGAAGCTTTTTCCAAAAGCTGCCGTGCAGTCTTGTGAAGAGCATCGCCCGCGTCCCACAAGGCGATCAGAATATTGGAATCAATCGCAGTGCTCATTCGCCGCGCAACTCCCTCATCCACTTCAGAATCGCCTTCCGCCCCTTGCCAATCCCCGGGTTCCCGATTCCAGCATACTTTTCAAATGGGCTTTTTTTCCTCACCGGGCGAACCTTCATCACTTTTCCATCATCCTCAAATTCCACGCGATCGCCAGCGCGAACGCCAAGTCTGCGGCGTATTTCCCGCGGAAGCGTAATCTGCCCCTTGCTCGTGACCTTCGCTTGCTTCTTCATTTGCGAATCTCCAATTCCTTACTTTATCATAAACTCCTTACTTTTCCCATGGGAGTTTCCAGCCAGCGTGTCGCCCCGCTCACTAAGCGACATTCAGGACAAAATCCGCCAACAACTCCAGGTCTTCCGCGATATTGCTCCCAGCACCAAAAAGAGGGGGCAATCTTTGCCCCCTCACCTGACCTGGAAAACTGAGAACTGAATCCGTTACCGCCAGGAATTCTGGTGGTCCTTGTTAATCACCACAAAATCCGCTCGGCATCCGTGGTCCACCCAAATCCCGTGCTTGTTTGTGCCCCAGCTATAGCCTTTGTTGCACGCAGAATCGCTATGTTGCGTCACTAGCCGCACCACTGCGCCTTGCGTATCCACTCGGCAGTTGTGCCTTCTCATGTCGTTAGAGTTGCACGAAATTGTTTGTGCATTTCGGTCGTCGTGGTGATCGCGGCCGTCATGATTCATGTCACGATTCGCCCCGCTCTGATCCTGAAAGACGGCATTCCGACCAACTGTGAAATCCGCTCGGCATCCATGGTCTACCCAAATGCCGCGTTCATCGGAGCCCCAGCTGTAGCCTTCATTGCAGGCTGCATCGCTGTGTTGCACCAGCAGGCGCACTCCGCCTCGCGTATCAAACGAACAGGAATGTCTCTTTTCATCGTCGGAGTTGCAGGAAATCGTTGCCGCATTCCGGTCGTCCTGACGATTTCGATTGTCGTCCCCGTTGTCGCGATTCGCATCTCGGTAAATTCCGTTCTGATGCTGGTCGTTCCGGTATTCGCCAGCTACGAAATCCGCGCGGCATCCATGATCCACCCAAACGCCATTTTCATCCGTTCCCCAGCTGTAGCCTTCGGTACAAGCGGCGTCGCTGTGCTGCGCTGCCAGGCGTACTCCTCCTCGTACGTCCGCCGAGCAGGAATGTCGCGCCATATCGCCGGAGTTGCATGAAATCTTGGATTGGCCCAGTGATTTCTGCGGAATGAATAGACAAATAGTCAGCAAAGCCATACTCAGGTAAACACATCGGTTCTTCATAATCTCTAAATCTCCTTTTGCTTCTATGCTTTTTCTTCGAAGGGCATCCGCGCACTCGCCGTCAGGCCGCTCCATGGCATGGAGTAGCTTTAGGGCGTTGCAATCTGACAACTTCTTTTTTGCGCTCGTGAGGGGCATTGCATAACCCCCATCGTAGAAGCTCTGCAGACGCCCGTCTGCTCACTTAGGGACACCTTCGAGGTTTTTTTTCTCAGTTGCTCTGCGTGTGTGTGGACTCTGGGCGTGCCCCATCCTCGGTTTATAGGGTGGGTCTTGTCTTTGATTTGCGGCTTTCTCTTTCCGTTTTCGTCCTTTTGCAGAGGCAGGGATTCAGCCCGCCTTGTTCTACTTTCTCCGTGAAGTTTTCCAAGTCGCTCAAGAATTCATGGCCGTACCGAACAATCGCTTCCCCTGCAAAATCACCTCATACACCGCGAGCGGTACTACCCAGCTCAGCCACGTCACATTCGACGAAGCATCGTCCGGAGAACTCCCCAGCCGCGCTATCAACCACGGCATATTGTCCGTAATCACCCGAAACGTCACGAAGGCGAACGTCACCAGATACGACCTCACCATCCATTCCTTGTGCAGCGATACTCGCCCGCGCACAATCGCCGCCCAGGCAATCGCGGTTGTCCCGAGCCAAGCCATCGCTAGTCCCCGCAGCGCTACGCCAAAACTCTTCGGCGTCGTCGAGAGCGTCATCAAGAACGCCCCGGTAATTCCCACCGCCACGCCCACCAGATAAACCCGCCCCGTCCAACGGTGGAACGTCATCGCCTTCTGCCGCAATCCCGTCCAAAGCTGCAGCGTCCCGCACACCAGCGCCACAATCCCGCCAAGGATATGCAAAATCAGTCGAAAACGATGCGGCCACAAATAATCGAAATATTTCTGATCCCAGCGGAAATACGGCACGGCGTAGTGAATCAGGAATCTCCCCGCCACCAAACTAGCGACGACTAGCAACCCAATCGTGATGACACGCGAAGAACTCTTGCTCCCCGCGCCGGAAAGCGTTGCACCGGTAGCCACGCTGCACCTCACTTATCAGGAATTCCCGGGGAAGGACCAGCCGCGAGTCTCTAAAAAGAGCTTGCACTTGTCAATCCGTACTCGCGCCCGCCACGCGGACTAGCACTTCATCGTCTTCTTCTTCCGTCCCACGCGTCCCATTTTTTCTAACTTTTCGATGTACTCCAGTGCGACCGGCACCTTGCAGTCGGTTTCTCCGGCTTCTACTTCCACTTTCCCCAGCTGTTTGGCCGCCGCTTTGGCCTTCTGCAGGAGCGGTTTTACATAACAGCCGACGGAAATGACGAATCCGTTCCTTGTGTACTTCCCGCGGTTCGGGGCTTTGCCGATCTCTTTCACGGCTCGCTGCATCAATCGTTCAATCTCCGCAAGGTCCAACTCTTCATCCGGACGCAGCGAAACGATCCCCGCATAGGTAAACCAGCCCGAAGATGCCACCGCTTCCTTTTTTGAATCCATCCACTCGAGCGCCAGCTCCCGCGCCGCCGGATTTTCCGCCGCCACCCACGGCACCGTATATTCCGCAATCATCGGCATACTGCGAGAACCGTTCGCCCAGTCCCCTAGCTCCTTCTTGCTCATCTTCGCGCCGTCGGCCACCAGCCCTGCCAGGTACATCGGCTCCATCATTCCAGTCCTGTACAACTCCATCGCTAGCTTCTGGTCGCCCTTGATCGTCTTCTGGATTTTTTTCAACTCCGAAACGAGCACGCCGAACGAGCGCTCTTTGGGAATCCCGTGGCGCTCATAAATTGCCTGATAGTTCGCCTTCCCCTTCTTCTTCATCTCCGCCATGATTCCCGTCACCGTCGCCATCTCGTCCTCCCTGATTTACTAACTCCCCGCCTTCGGCTGCTTCGTTCTTTGCCACCTGCTACACTATTGTTCTGACCGCTTATGACTCGCCGCATACTCCAATTCGGTCTGCCGTTTGCCGCCATCATCATAGCCGCCGCGGGCTGCCATAGCACTCACGCGGATCCGAGAAAATCCGCCTCCCTGGCGAAGCAGGAGTCCGCGCAAGAAGAAAATCTCCTTCACTTCGTCAAGAATCCTGACCCCGCTCCCGCGCTGGACATCAACGATCTGGACGGCAAACCAATTTCCCTGGAGCAGACCAAAGGCAAGATCGTTCTGCTGAATTTCTGGGCCACTTGGTGCGGGCCCTGCCGCGCTGAAATTCCAGACCTTATCGAGCTCCAGAACAAATACAAGGATAAACTCGCCATCATCGCTCTTGCCACAGATGAAGACGAACCGGAAGAAGTGAAAAAGTTCGCGCAAAAGGCCGGCATCAACTATCGCGTCGGCATGGCAACGGATCCGCTGCGCATCAAGTACGGCGGAATTCCCGCGCTCCCCACTTCCTTCATCCTTGACACGCAGGGCCGCGTGGTGCAAAAGCACATCGGCCTGAACGATCCGAGCATTTACGAACTGGAAGTTCGCGCGCTTCTTGGCCTGCCTTTCGGCGGAAAAGTGGATTATTTCGACGACACTGGACAAGTTTTCTTGAAGAATGCCGACAAGGCTACGGAACTTCCCGGCGTCGATCTTTCAAAACTCACGGCGGCGCAAAAAACAATCGCGCTCCGCCGCTTCAATTCCGAGTCGTGCACCTGTGGCTGCAAAATGACGCTGGCGCAATGCCGCATCAACGACACGGGCTGCGGAGTCAGCAAGGAAATGACCGCGAAAATCGTCTCGGAGCTTTCGCATATCCCTGCAAAAACGACGCAAGAAGAAACCGCCGCTCCCCAGAAATGAATCCGAAGATTATTTTCTTTCTGCTGCTGATTCTTTCAGCCAGCGGATTTATTTCTCCGCCCATCGCCCTTTGCGCCGGAATCATTTTTGGACTCACTCTTCCGCATCCTTACGCTGCCGATTCCAAATCACTCTCCAAATTTCTGCTGCAGGCTTCCATCGTCGCGCTTGGTTTTGGAATGAATCTTCATGAAGTGCTGAAAGCCGGCCGCAGCGGTTTTCTTTACACCGCCGTCGGAATCACCTTCGCGATGCTCGCGGGATTGCTCATAGGAAAACTCCTCACCGTGCGCGGCACGACTTCGTATTTGATTTCCACCGGAACGGCGATTTGCGGCGGTAGCGCAATCGCCGCGGTTGGACCGGTACTTCACGCCAGTGAAGAAGAGATGGCGGTTTCGCTCGGGACCGTTTTTATTCTCAACTCCATCGCGCTTTTTATTTTTCCGATGATTGGCAAATCGCTCGGGCTTTCGCAATCGCAATTTGGTTTGTGGTCCGCGCTGGCGATTCACGATACAAGTTCCGTGGTTGGTGCTGCGTCGCGTTACGGAACCGAAGCGCTCGTCATTGCGACGACGGTGAAACTTGCGCGCGCGCTTTGGATTGTGCCGCTGGCGTTTTTCACGGCCGCGATCAAACACGGGAAATCGCAGGTTACGATTCCGTGGTTCATCCTGTTTTTCTTCCTCGCCGCCGTCATCAATACATTCGGACCGCAGGACGCGGCCCTTTCCCAGAAGTTCTTTACACTGGGCAAGATCGGACTTACCGCGACACTCTTTCTCATCGGCACAAGCATTTCTCGCGCTACTGTTGAGGAAGTTGGATGGCGCCCGCTCGCACAGGGCGTTCTTCTTTGGCTCCTCGTTGGTTCCCTTTCTCTTTATTTCATTCACAAAGGCTGGATTTCCATCTCCGGAACGTTTTGATTGCAGCGCATCGCCAGGCGGACTAAACTCGCGCATCTCTTTCCTGGAGGCGCTCATGAATCGGCGCATGGCAATTCTGGCTGTTATTTTGATGACTGGCGTATTCACCGTTCTGAAGGCAAATTCAAATCCTTTGCCGCAAGCAACGCGCAAGGCGATCAATCTTCCCGGCAAAACAATCACCGCTCCTTTCAGCGATGCAATCCTCGCTGGAAACACGCTTTATCTCGCCGGCCGCCTCGGCCTTGATAAGGACGGAAAAGCGCCCGACAAGGTTGAGGACGAAATTAAACTTCTTCTTGACGGGGAAAAGGACGTTCTCGCGCAAGCCGGCATGACGATGGACGACCTCGTCTACGTGCAGATCTCCTGCACAGATCTGAAGCTGTTCGATACCTTCAATCCAATTTATAAGACGTACTTCACCAAGGACTTTCCCGCGCGCGAATTCGTAGGGGCGGGGTCGCTGCTGCGGGGCGCGCATTTCGAATTGCAAGCGATCGCGGTGAAGCGCTAGGGTTGACAGCCGAACGGGATGGCTGTAAATTAACACCGTTAAGTTACTAAGGACCTGATTCGCATGGGCGTGAAAGAGCGCAAAGCGCGGGAAAAGCGTTACTTGCGGCAGGAGATCCTGGACGCGGCAAGCGAGCTTTTCGTGAAAGAGGGATACGAGAATGTTTCGATGCGGCGGATTGCGGACCGTATCGAGTACTCGCCTACGACCATCTATCTGTACTTCAAGGATAAAGCCGAGCTGCTGGAAAGCATTTGCCAGGAGACGTTTGCCAAGTTGATCGAGCGGCTTTCCCGGATCACCGAGCAACCGGGAGATCCTGTTCAGCGGCTAAAACTGGGGCTCCTGGCGTATATCGAGTTTGGGCTGGAGAATCCGCATCATTACCGTTCGACCTTTATGACCCCTTTACCTGAGGGGTTTGACAAGGAAAAGTATGTAAGACCCGATGCACCGGGCATTCAGGCGTTCGATTTTATGCGGCGCTGCGTCTATGACTGCGTTGCGGGGGGAAAGTTCAAGATCAAGGACGCGGAACTGGCAAGCCAGACGCTTTGGGCCGGAATTCATGGCGTGACGTCGCTGCTGATTACGCATAGCCACTTTCCGTGGGTGGGCCGGGACAAGGTAATTCAGAGCATGCTCGAAACGCTGGTAGCCGGGCTCGAAGCGCGGGCCTCGTTAGATTGGGAAGCTTATTCTTAATCATTTAAGGAGATGATTTGCGGAGGCGGAAGCTAAGCAGGGGAAAAAAATTTGCTTCCAGTATTAACACTGTTTAGTAATGGATTGCCGTTACTTTTTTCCGAAGAAAGCGTAGTCAGGTGTGAGAGGAAGAAGGCTGTTCGGCATTATGCCCATTAATGGGCATTTAATATAAGCTTATTATTTAGTCATATGCCCATATATGAGCTTATTTTGAAACTCCCTTCCCGGCAAATTCCTGTTATGTTGTTCATTATGAGCCACATACATGTTAATCGAAATTTATCTGCTTTGGAGGGCTTCATGCACTAACTACTGGGCGAAGAGAGTAGGGCGATGCTGAGAATCACAACGGAAAAAAAGCGGGGAAAGACCGTCCTTAGTGTAGAGGGCCGGTTGTCTGGGCCGCGCGTGCCGATGCTCGAAAAGTGCTGGCGCGAGCTTCGGGCAGGGGCGGCGGACGAGAAGTTCGACGTAAACCTCTGCGGAGTGATGTTCATTGACGGGGCGGGAAAGGTTTTGTTGAAGGCAATCCACAGCGAAGGCGGGCAGTTGATCGCGGAAGGGTGCCTGAATCAGGCAATCGTGAGAGAGATTACGGCCGAGGCGAAAACAAACGCGACGGAAAAGCGGGGCAAGGGTCCCGGGTTCTTTTTTTATGTGCTGTTTTTCGGATTGCTCGTTTGCGCGAAGCCCGGCTTTGCGCAAACGCCGGGGCAGACTGCCGTTTCGCCTGATCCGGCGAAGCTGACGCTGGAGCAAGCGGTGTCGCTTGCGTTGAAACAGAACACGACAGCCCAGATTGCGATTTTGCAGGCGGCGCAGGCGCAGCAAGACAGCAACATTGCGCGCGCGAATTTGTTGCCGGATGCGACGCTGCAGGTTTCCGACGCAGCGCGCCGGCAGAATCTGGAATCGGCGTTCGGCACAAGAATTCCCGGAATCCCGCAACACATCGGCCCTTTTCAAGTTTTCAATGCGGGCGTGGCGTTTGGGTCTCCGATTTTTGACTTGACCTTGTGGCGCCGCTACCAGGCGGCGAAGGAGTTTGCGGGAGCGCAACAGGCGACGGGCTATTCGACGCGGGAGCAAGTGATTTTGCTGGTGGTTTCGCAATACATCGGGACGCTGCGCGCGGTGGCGAACGTGACGGCGTCGCAGCTCGCGCGTAGAACTGGCGCAAGCGCTGTATGACCAGGCGGCGGACCTGCAAAAAGAAGGTGTGGGAACGGGGATCGACACGCTGCGGGCCAATGTGGAATTGCAGAACGAAAAGCAGTCGTTGATTCAGGCGGAAAACGACCGGGACTCCTCGTTGTTTGTTCTCAGCCGGCTGTTAAATCTCGATCCGCGACAGAAAATTGAATTGGGCGATTCCCTGAGCTTTTTTGATACGCCGCAACCGGAGATGGAGCCCAGCATTGATGCAGCGCTGGCGACACGGCAGGAATGGAAATCGATCGAGCGGCAGGTCAAGTCCGCGCAGCGCGAAAAACAGGCTTCGCAGGCAGAGCGGCTGCCGGCGCTGCGGTTTGACGGCAATTGGGCCTACCAGGGAACGCAGTAGCAACAATGGAATTCCGGTCTACACCTATACAGGCGGGAATCAACATGCCGCTCTTCACGGGCGGGCGAATTCACGCCGAAATCGTGAAAACGGATCTGCAATTGAGGGTGCTCGAACAGCAAAAGGCTGACCTGAGGAACTCAATTGCACTGGATGTGAAGACGGCGCTGCTGAATCTGGAGTCGGCGCGGAGTGAAGTGCAGGTGGCGAATCTGGGCGTGCAACTGGCGAAGGAAGAAGTGGATCAGGCGCGGGACCGCTTCAATGCGGGCGTGGCGAACAACATTGAAGTGATTCAGGCGCAGAATGCGCTGGCGCGGGCGAACGACAACCAGATTATCGCGCTGTACCGGTTCAATCAGGCACGGGCGGATTATGCGCGTGGAATCGGACAGATGGAAAAAGTTTACGCAAAGTAAGAGAGCGACGGAGCAAAAGAGGGAACCGGGATGAGTATCGAGATTGAAGTCGGGCTGGAGAACGCGACAAAGCTAAGGCCTCAGACGCAAGAGATTCGGCTTGACGAGAAAGAGACGATCGCGCAGCCGCAATCAAAGCTGCGCCGGAATTTGACCTTCGGTGGCGTGGCTGCCGTGGTGCTGGTGGCCGGGCTCTACCTCTATTACTTCAATCGCGAGAGCACGGATGACGCGCAGGTGGACGGGCACATCACGGCGGTGTCGGCGAAAGTTTATGGACGCGTGGCGGAAGTGCTGGTGAACGACAACCAGCCGGTGAAGGCGGGCCAGCCCCTGGTGAAGCTGGATGCGCGGGATTATCAAGCGGCGCTCGATCAGGCCAAGGCGCAACTGGCGCTGGCGGAAAGCGAAGCGCAGTCGGCGGGAGTGGACATTCCGAAGACCAGGGAAAACGTGGCGAGCGGGACTTCGAGCGCGGAAGCGCAGTTGCTGGGCGCACAAGCGGATGCGATACGGGCGGAAGTGACTCACGAAGAGGCAAAAACGTCGGACCTCGCGTGGGCGCAGGCGAACATCGACAAGAGCCGTGCAAATGCACAGTTGGCGCAAGCGGACCTGGAGCGGTTTACTCCGCTGATGCAGAAGGGCGAAATTTCGAAGCAGCAGTACGACGCGGCGAAAGCGAATGCGGATGCGACCGCGAGTGCGTTGAAAGCGGATGAACAGAAGTTCGCGCAGGCGCAGCGCAGCGTGGAGATTGCGAAAGCGCAGCTCGAAGCGGCAAAGGCGCGTGTGCAGCAGGCGCAGGCGGGCGTTGCGTCGGCGAAAGCGGACACCAGGCAGGTTGCGATGAAGCAGGCGGACGCGGCGGCGAAGATCGCGAAAGTACAACAGGCGCGGGCGGCAGTGGAAGCGGCGCAACTGAATCTGGAGTACGCGACGATTACGGCTCCGGTGGACGGAGTTGTCACGCACAAACAAGTGGAGATCGGGCAAGTGGTGCAGTCGGGGCAGGGATTGCTGGTGGTGGTGCCACTGCAGCGACGTTTGGGTGACTGCGAATTTCAAAGAGACACAGCTGAAGAAGATGAAGGCCGGGCAGAAGGCGGAAGTGAAAGTGGACACGTACGGGAAGACGTTTAGCGGTCACGTGGATTCAATTGCGGGGGCGACGGGAGCGGTGCTGAGTCTGCTGCCGCCGGAAAACGCGACGGGCAACTACGTGAAAGTGGTGCAGAGAATTCCCGTGAAGATCGTGCTGGATCCGATTCCGCAGGACAAAGCGGTGCTGCGGCCGGGGATGAACGTGGAAGCGACGGTGGTGACAGAGTAGTCGGGCGAAGAGAACGGCGACGAACGTGAAGCACAGACTGCTAGCGAAATTGAAAATGCCGGACGGCTCGATCAACCCGTGGGTGATCGCCGTGGTGGTGACGCTCGCGACGTTCATGGAAGTGCTGGACACTTCGATTGCGAACGTGGCGCTGCCGCACATTTCCGGAAGTTTGTCGGCGGGCGCGGATGAATCGACCTGGGTGCTGACTTCCTACCTGGTTTCGAACGCGATTGTGCTGCCGCTTTCGGGATGGCTGTCTTCGCTGGTGGGTCGCAAGCGGTTTTACATGATGTGCGTGGCGCTGTTTACGGTGAGTTCATTTTTGTGCGGGCTGGCGCCGAGCTTGGGCGTGCTGGTGCTGTTCCGGATTTTGCAGGGCGCAGGCGGCGGTGGTTTGCAGCCGAGCGAACAGGCGATTTTGAACGACACGTTTCCGCTGGAAAAGCGCGGGATGGCGTTTGCGGTGTATGGAATCGCGGTGGTGGTGGCGCCCACGATCGGGCCGTGGCTGGGTGGATGGATTACCGACAATTTTTCGTGGAGATGGATTTTCTACATCAACGTACCGGTGGGAATCATTTCGCTGCTTTTGACGTCTGTACTGATTAGCGATCCGCCGTACATGAAGAAGGAAAAGGAAAGAATAAAGAGCAGTTTCCGCGTGGACTACATCGGAATCGGACTGATCAGCCTGGGGCTCGGCGCCATGCAGATTATTTTGGACAAGGGGCAGCGTGAGGATTGGCTGGCAAGCGGATTTATCCGGATTTTTGTGGTGCTGATGCTGGTGGGAATTATCGCCGCGATTTTCTGGGAGTTGAAGCAAGAGCATCCGGTGGTGGATTTGCGGATGTTGAAGAACCGCAATTTTGCGATTGCCACGACGGCGATGTTTTTTCTGGGGTTCGTGCTGTATTCGAGCACGGTGCTGATTCCGCAGATGCTGCAGAAGCCTGCTGGGATATTCGGCGGAAAAGGCGGGGCTGGCGCTTTCACCGGGCGGCGCGGTAATCATGCTGATGATGCCGGTGGTGGGATTTCTGGTGTCGCGCGTGGATACCAGGATGCTGATTGGATTCGGGTGCATTGCGTGCTCGATTTCACTGTTCGTGATGGCGGGATGGAATTTGCAGCTGGATTACCGGCATGCGGTGTACGGCGCGAATGCTGCAGAGCCTGGGGCTGGCGTTTTTGTTTATTCCGATCAACGTGAGCGCGTTCGCCTACGTGCCGAAGGAAAAGACGAACATGGGCACGGGAATCATCAATCTGGCGCGGAACGTTGGAGCGAGCGTCGGAATTGCGACCGTGACGACGCTGCTGGAGCGGAGAACGCAAGCACACACGGCGCGGCTGATGGAGCACGTGAACCCGTTTAGCGAGGCGTACCGCAACATGCTGGCGGCGTTTACAGGCAGCGTTCCGTTCGGCAGGTGCGAGCGCTACTGAAGCGGCGGCGCGAGCGACAACGATGATCAACACAATCGTGCAGCGGCAAGCGGCGATGCTGGCGTTTCTCGATAACTTCAAAATGCTGGGCGTGGTTTTTCTGGTCGTGCTGCCGATTCTGCTGATGTTGAAGAGGCCCAAAGGAAAGATGGACGACGTGCCGGTGCACTGAGGCGAGCGCCGAGAGCAGAGTTCGCGCTGGCGAGAGCAAGGCGAAACAAGTTTTGCATTAAATGGGGGGACAACAATGGCTACACAAGTTGCGGTTGGAATGGAACTGAATGAAGCGAAGCTGATCCGCGCGGGGCAGCGCGGGGATGCGCAGGCAGTGGACGCACTGTTCAAGCGCTACCAGCGGCCGCTGTTTCAGACGGCGTTGCGGGTGCTGGGGAATGCGGAAGATGCGGAAGACGCGCTGCAGGAGGGCATGCTCTCCGCGTACCGCAACCTGAAGCGGTTCGAAGGGCGTTCGCAATTTTCGACGTGGCTGACGCGAATTGTGATCAACGCGGCGCTGATGCGCCGGAGAAGCATGAAGGCGCGGCCTGCCGTGTCGCTCGATGAGCCGGCGCGGGAAGATGAGTTGCCGGCGAGCGAGCGGTTCGCGGACGACAGCCCGAATCCGGAGCAGGTGTTCGCGGGGACAGAGTTGCGCGAGATGATCAACGAAAATCTCGACGAACTTTCGCCGCTGCTGAAATCGGCGTTCGTGCTGCGCGAAGTGCAGGGCTATTCGACGGGTGAAGCGGCGAAGACGCTTGGCGTGACGGAAAATACGCTGAAGGCGCGGCTGTGGCGCGCGCGGCATCAGCTGGCAGAACGACTGGGCAGCCGGTTGAAGAGAATGAAGGACGGCATGGCTGGCGGAATGGGCGATGCGGAGTGCAGCTACTGCTAAACGAAGCCGAAGCAAAGCGGCAAGAAAATGCGAAGAGGCCGGCGAGGGCGCTGGCCTCTTTCGTTTTTGATTGGAGAGGGGGCACACGCAGCGCGCCCAGAGATACCGAGTTCTGTTATGGTGGCATTATTCAACGAAAAGCAAGGTGGGGTTTGTGAACAAAACTCTCAATCTGATCCTTATGTTGCTGATGGCAGCGCTGGCTGTTGTGGAAGGCGTAAATATCGTGCAAAACGGGGTGAACGCGAAGAATGTACTTTTCTGTCTGCTGTTTACGGCGTTCGCCGTGCGACGGCTGATGATTCATACGAAGCTGCGCTAGTTTCGGCGGGCTATCTGGGCACGCGGAGAAATGCAAGGGCTTACCGCCACTTGCAAGATCGCCAGGAGTCAAGAGCGGGAGGCGGAGGGATAAAGGCCGAGGGTGCGGAGGAAGGTGGTGGAGGAGCGGACTTCGGCAAGGGCAGCATTGATGGCTTCCGGAGAGCTTGCTTCGATATCCAGATAGAACTGATATTCGAAGGGGCGGCCGTGGATGGGGCGGCTTTCGATTTTTTGCAGGTTGACGCCATGGCGGGAGAACGGTTCGAGGGCGGCGAGGAGCGCGCCAGGCTTGTGAGCGAGGCGGAGAGCGATGGACATTTTGTTTGCGGTTGGCGAAACGAGTTGCGAAGCAAGCGTTTCGGGAACCAGCAAGACGAAACGGGTAAAATTTTCGGGATTGTCGTGAATGTTTTCGGCGAGGATTTCGCCGCCGTAGATTTTGGCGGCGCGGCGGGCGGCAATTCCTGCAAAGGATTTGTCGCCGCGCGCGATGACTTCGCGGACGCTGCCGGCGGTGTCTTCCGTGGGGACGCGTTTTAGGTCTGGGATGCGCGAGGAAAAAAATTTCGCATTGGGCGAGGGCCACTGGGATGGGAAGAGACGGAGCGGAGATCGGCGAGCGTGGCGCCGGGAAGTGCCGATGAGTTGGTGTTCGATGTGGAGGATGGTTTCCGCGACCATCGAGAGATTGCTTTCGAGAAGGAGGTCGTAGACGCGGACGACGGAGCCGGCTAGCGTGTTTTCGACCGGGGCGAGGAGAACGTCAGCGGCGCCTTCGGAAATTGCCGCAAAAGCGGAATCGAACGTGGGGCGGGGGACGGTGGTGATGGATTCGCCGAGCAGTTGGATAGCGGCGGCTTCGCTGAAGGCGCCGGGTTCGCCCTGGAAGGCGACTCGAGCCGATTTAAGATGCGCTTTCAAACGGATTCTCCAGCGGTGAGGGTTAGACTTTCTGCGGCTTCTGGCGCTAAAGCCCAATTTCGTGCGCGGTTCATACTACCGGCCAATTCGGCTCCCCGTTTTGCAAAGAGCACAGACTCAAGTCTCCTGCCGCCACCAACTGACACTGTCAGACGGGAGTATAATGCAACGCATGATTCCCAAGCGCGCCCCCGTGCGACGACCGCAGCCCGATGAGTATGCCTCATTTTTTGAAAAATACGTTTCGCTGATTCAGAGCGACGACATTATTGGAACGCTGGAGACGCAACGCGTGCAGATGATCCAACTGCTGGGAGCGCGGAGCGAGCGCGAGGGAAATTTTCGATATGCGCCGGGGAAATGGTCGGTAAAAGAAATCATCGGGCACATGAGCGACGCGGAGCGGATTTTTTCCTATCGCGCGCTGCGAATCGCCCGGGGAGATGAAACGCCGCTGCCGGGATTCGAGCAGGACGATTACATCGTGACCGGCGGATTCAACGATCGCACGCTGGCGGATCTGGCCGCTGAGTTTTTGTCCGTGCGCATGGCAACGATGACCATGGTGCAGAGTTTTACGGAAGAAGCATGGAACAGGCGCGGGACAGCGAGCGATCATCCGGTTACTGTGCGCGCGATGGCGTATGTGATTGCCGGGCATGAGATGCATCACCGGAAGATTCTGGACGAGCGGTATTTTCCGGCGATTCCGCGGGCGTGAAGGTGTTGCGGTTGGTCTTCCGTCTTCGGTACATCCACAATTTCCTGCCAAATCTCAGCCGGCCAGCCAATCGAAAATTTCTCCCGCCTAGAGCGGGGCCGTGCCGCCAAAGCGCATGGTGAGGAGTTCGTCTGCGGCGAATCTGTTGCCGGAGAGGATTTCCCGCGCTGTGCGCGGCTCCAGAACAAGGGTGCGGAGTTCTGGCGAAAAAGACGCGGCCAGAAGTGTCCCTGCCGGTTGGAGTGAAAACGATGGGCCAGGAGGGAATGCGCAGCGCTGCCGCGCCGCAGGCGCAAAAGTGGCCAGCCGAGAGGCCAAAGGGGTTATCGGCTGGATCAGCTGGAAAAAGCTTCGGAGGAAGGCTGGTACGGGGGTACCAGAGAGAGTCAAACGGAGGGCCCGCGGAGTACCGGGGGAAATGAACCGAGCGGGCTAGTGACGGGAACAAGGCTCGGGAGCAGGATGGGGTTGCGGAAGTCGCGGCGGGAGAAAAAGATGGTTCTGGCGATACTTACAGATCTGGCGGTGCTGGTGCTGCTGAGTACGGCAGCGGGAACACGCCGCAGGAAGTACCGGTTAAACGACAAAGATTGATCTTCAGAGTAGTGCCCTCCATCCCCACGCCCGAGCCGCCAGTGCCCCCACTGGCGGCTCATTTTTTGTGCCGAAGCAGTTTTCAATGAAGCGCGCCTGACAGAATGAGGCGCTGATTCGTCCATTGCATTGAAAGCTGGAATTTGGAGCGCAGGAAAAATAAAAAGGGGGCTGGTGCAAGCCCCCTTCTGTTAATCGACCCCCCAAAACCGGACCCAGTCGAGGTTGGGTTCCGGCCACCCCGGGAAGCCAATCTTGTAAGTTGCTATAGAAGAGAGCACTTGGTGTGCCAGTGCGGGGAAAAATCAAGAGATTCATTTAGCGAATTGAAAAGATGAGGGTTAGTGGAGTGTGACGTTTGCATGTCACAGAAGAGGCGGATTGAATTCTACAAAATCCCACAGGAGGGGTGGGGATTCGCTCCATTCTTTGGGAGTAAACCCGTGGAGCTAGATGGATTGGCTGAGGGATCGGGCACGGTTTCACGGATAAAGCCTAAAGCTGATTTCCACCGTTGTTTCGACTTCCACGGGCTTGCCATTGAAGAGAGTCCTTTCAAACTTCCATTTGCGAACATGCGACGCCGGAGGAAAGCGAAAATGCGCTGGTGATAGCGAGAGAAGAGCTCGTCGAATGCGGTAGAGTCACCGTGAGAAAACGCGAGCATCAGTTGCTCGTCGGTTTGGCTCGCGGATTTTAACGAGTCGCTCACAGCTGCGGTCCGGAACAGTAATCCGGCTTTAAGGTTCACTACTGTAATGCGGCGAGCGGTGGAAAAGTTCCCCCGAGGGAAGCCTGGCGGCGGGGGTTTTGCCGATATCGGCAAAGCGAAGGTTGCGTTGGGCGGCTAGCAGTCCCGCTTGCGGCAGTGACACGCGACCGGCGCCAGAGGAAGCGGGCTGGGAAAAAGAGGATGACGGCCCAGAGGAGGAACGACGGGCCGTAGGTTGCAAGAACGAGCAAGAGTGGAGAGATGCCGCCGGATGGCGTCGGAAAGGCCCGCGTTTGCGGCAGCGCGGAGTTGCGCAGAAATGGATTCAACGGGGATTTCGCGTTGTTCACGCAGGGAGAAATGAATGTTTGAGAAAACAATACGGTTATCAAAAGTGTGGCGCTGCAATTCCATTTGAACGATTTCGTTGTGAAGAGCGGTGAGCTGGCGATCGAGTGCGGCGGGATCAAGCATCTTGCTGTCGCGATCCTTGAGAAGTAGCTGCAGTTTGCGCTCTTCGTTCTGGGCGTTTTGCAGGCGGCCTTCGATGTCGCCCCGCTGCTGGACGATTTCGTCGGCAGCCTCTTCGTCTTGCTCGATATTTCCGACCGCTTTGAGATCCGCGAGCGCCGAAGAATATTCCGATGCGGGAACCTTCAAGGTTGCCGACAGGATACTTCCCGAAGAGTGACCGATCATGCGAAGTCTTGCCGTGTAGCCGCGGTGCTTTTCCAGAATTTCTTCCATGGACGAACGGGCGCGGCGCGAAATCCTTGGTGGTGACCGCGAGTTCGGCGGAATACGCAATGCGCGGTTCCGCGATTACGCCCGCGACGTAGGGAGCTCGGGATACGGAGTCCGGAGAAGGCAGAACTTTTGTTACTGCTTCCTTGCTGTCGATGGGCGCTTCGAAATCGAGTGGGAGGGGTTGCGGGGAAGTTGACCTGACGAGTATCTGGCGAGAAAGACGAAACCTTGGGTTGGCGCTGGGAACTGAGAACTGTCAGCAGGCAGAGAACAAAGAGCGAGCCCGCTACCAAGAGAATTCGTCGACCTGCCGGGGAAAGAGTTGCAAAGGCTTGAGAGATTGATTGCCAAGCACGCTGCATTGGAAGACCTCCAGATGGTCTGGGGGTAGAACGGGGGAGGCGGGAAATCTTGCAGCGGATAAACTCCTAGGGGGGTCATGACGAGTGGTTTATTCGCAGGCCCCGCGGTAGCGGATGTCAGGCGCCGATGGAGGAGCGGAGGGCGTTGGCGATGGATTGGGAAAAGCGCTGTACGTCGGAATCGTGTTCGGCTTCGACCATGACGCGGGCAAGTGGTTCCGTGCCGGAATAACGGAGGACGATGCGGCCGTTACCGCCCAGTGCGGAATTGGCTTCGGCGAGGGCGCGGGCGACTTCAGGAAGCAAGTCGAGCGGGGGCTTGGATTTTACTTTTACGTTGACGATCGTCTGCGGGTAATGCTTGAAGCCAGAGACGAGAGAAGCAAGGCTGCCTTTTAGCGCGACGAGAGAAGCCATTTTTACGGCGGTGAGCAGGCCGTCGCCGGCAGGAGAGTCCGCTAGAAAAATGACGTGGCCGGATTGTTCGCCGCCGAGAGCGTTGCCGCTCTTTAGCATTTCTTCAAGGACGTAGCGGTCGCCGACATTGGTGCGGGCGAGGGAGATATTTTCGCGGGCTAGGACGCGCTCGAGGCCGAGATTGGACATTGACGTGGCGACGACGCGATCGCCGGGAAGTTTGTCCTGCGATTTGAGGTAACGTGCGGCGGCAAGGAGAACGCCGTCGCCATTGATGATATTTCCGTCGGCGGAAACAAAAAGCGCGCGATCGGCATCGCCGTCAAAGGCGACACCGAAGGCGGCCCGTTCGGCGGGGACACTCTGCTGCAGCTTTTCAAGATGAAGGGAGCCGCAGCCGGCGTTGATGTTACGTCCGTCGGGTTCCGTGCCGATGCAGACTATGTCGCAGCCGAGCGAACTAAAGAGTTCGGGACCGAGTTGGTAGGCTGCGCCGTTGGCACAATCGAGGACGATGCGGAGGCTCTTGAGGGGCGCGCCGTAGATAGCTCTGCCGCGCAAGAAACTCAGATATTGGTGATGAAGCGAATCGTCCGGTTCGAGATTGGGTGCTTTGGCGGGAGGCGCTTCCGTGCGGTGCTTCAGGATGCCGGCTTCGATCTCTTCTTCGACCGCATCGGGAAACTTCATGCCTTCATGGGAGAAGAGTTTTACGCCGTTGTCCTGATAGGGATTGTGAGAGGCAGAGACAACGACGCCAACGTGAAAATCGTTGTTGCGGACCAGGCAGGCCACGCCGGGAGTGGTGAGGACGCCGGCGAAGGAGACAGAAGCGGCTCCCTGCCGGAGACCAGCAGCGAGGACTGAAGCGATGTGCGGACCAGATTCGCGGGTGTCCGTGCCGATGAGGGCATGCGGAGACGGATGATCGCGATGGAGAAATTCGGCTACGGAGCGGCCGAGTGCGAACAGAGTGGCGTCATCAAGGGGAGGAGTTCCGGGGACGCCGCGGATACCGTCGGTGCCAAAAAATTGTCTGGGCATAGAGTGAAAGGCCGCCAGAGAAGAACCCGTAAAAAGTTTAACACAGCGATTGCGGCCGGCCGGAGAGGGCCAGGGGCGAATGTGCTAACGTGTAGCGCACGGGAGAGTGGTTCGAAGTGAGCGAAATCCAAACACAACTTGTGTCTCGAGAACGTGAATACGTACGGCTGAAAGGGTCGACGTTCAGCTTTCGGGTGATCGCAGCGGGCATTTTGCTGCTCTTTGTGTACTACGCGCAGGGAGTGGTGATCACGCTGATTTTGTCCATCTTGCTGGCCTATTGCCTGGACCCTGTTGTGGAGCTGATGGAGCGGGTCAGGATTCCGCGTACGATCGGCGCCCTGATCACGGTGTTGCTCCTTGGCGCGGCGTTGCTTGCGGTCGGATACGCGGTGTGGATGCGGACTTCGGATTTTGCGGACAGCTGGCCGAAGTACGAGGATGTTTTGAAGAAAGCGGCCACCGCGGTGGAAGGAAAGATTTCCCGGATTGAAGGACAGGTTTCTGAAATTGGTCCGGCGCCCGCTGCGGGAGTTACGCGGGTTTCTTCGACCGATTCAGGATTCGTGCACTCGATGATTTTTCGCAGCATCGGTTCGCTTTATGCGCTGGTGCTGGAAGTTACCTTTGTGCCGTTTTTGATTTTCTTCATGCTCGCGGGAAAGCGTGAGGCGTGGCACAGCACGCTGCAATTGTTTCCGCCGTCTCGAAGAACGCAAGTAAAGGAAACGCTGGATGATTTGCGCGTAGTGCTGCGGGATTATTTGGCAGGAATGATCGTGCTGACGCTGCTGGTAATTGCAATGAGCAGCCTGTTTTTTTGGGCGCTGGGACTGGAGTTTCCGGTTTTGGTTGGCGCGGTGTCCGGCGTCTTGAATATGGTGCCGTACATCGGAGCGGTGCTGGCGTGGCTGCCGGCATTTGTGCTGGCGCTGGCGAAATGGCAAAACCTGGGGATGTTTGTGCTGATCGCCGGGGGTTTGACTGCGATTCATGTGTTTGCGCTGAACCTGATTGCGCCGCAGATTGTGGGGCGCAAAGTGCGATTGAATGCGGTAGCGATTACGATTTCCCTGCTCTTCTGGGGCTGGGTGTGGGGCGGAATGGGGCTGGTGCTGGCCATACCGATCACCGCGACGCTGCGCGTGATTTGCGATCACACGGATGGATGGAAGCCGATCGGAAAGTGGCTGAGCGCGTAAAGAAAGTTTCCGCTGCTCGCGCGCCCTGACCAGGATGATTTAATTTTGCGGTTCAAAATGCTTGGCTAGACTCGCGATAGGGGCCAGCCGGCTGGCCCAAATGAAGCCCCCCCGCACCCGCCTCCAACAATTGACAGAACGCATGAGCCGCGCCAAGCTGCGCGCTAGCGTGCTTTCATCGGAGGAAGACAATGAAGGGACCAGAGTTGCTGCTGCTCGATGTTTTGGAAGAGGGCTACTGGAAAAAGGCATGGCACGGACCGAATTTGAAGCAGTCGTTGAAGGGAGTGACAGCGAAGGAGGCGGCGTGGCGGCCCGCCCCCGGCCGGCACAACATCTGGGAGGAAACGCTGCACACCGCTTACTGGAAATATGACGTACGGCGAATTCTGGAAGGCGGCAAGCGCGGGACATTTGCCCTGAAGGGGAGCAATTTCTTTGCACGACCCTTGAAGGGATTGCTGACTGAAAAAGCGTGGAAAAACGACAAAGAGATCCTGGAGACGGAACATGAACGTTTGCGGGACGCGGTGAAAAAAGCTTTGAAGCGGGGCAAAAGCGAGAAAGTGGCGCGGCTGGTCTACGGGGTAGCGTTCCATGATATTTATCACGCCGGCCAGATTCGATTGTTGCGGAGATTGCAGGGAGCGGATTAAGCGGGCGAGCGGAGCGCGCCCGCTATGGCGGAAACGTCACTGGCGTCCTGAAAGAGGCGAATGGCAGCGGCACCGGCGGCGCCGGCCGAGTAACAAGAAGCGACGTTTTCGAGGTTGATTCCACCGATGGCGATAACTGGAATCTGGATGGCCTGGCAAATTTTGCGAAGGCGTTCGACGCCTTGCGGCGGGCCATAGAAGGCTTTGGAAGGCGTGTGAAAGATGGGGCTGAAGTAGATGTAGTCCGCGCCGTCCCGTGCGGCGCCCAGGGCGGAACCAAGAGAGTGGCACGAGGCGCCTATTAGAAAGTCGCCGGGCTTGCCGGAATCTGAAGCGAAACGATCCGCGAGGCGCCGGGCGTCTGAAACGGAAAAACCATTTTCGCTCAGGTGAACTCCGCCCGCACCCGCGGCGAGAGCGACATCAAGGCGATCATTCACGATGATGCGCGTGCTCGAAGCCCGGGAGCGGATTGCCGCGATCGCCGAACGCGCAAGGTCGAAGCTTTCTCCACCGCACAAATCTTTTTCGCGAAGCTGAATCCAGTCCACACCCGCGGCGGCGACCGATACGATCGTGTGGAGGAGCATGGGAATGGCATCCGAAGAGGTGGCAAGAGGGAGGCTGCGCCGGTCGGTGACGTAGCAGAGGATAGGCTTAGGCAGAGGGGTTGGTTGAGGCACGGGAAGGTCCTGCTTTGGCTTGGATCAAACTGATACCGACAAGAATATCGAGAACGCCGAAGCCACTGACAATGCCGCGAAACGAAGAGTGGAGGAGACACAGACGCAACGTCTGGGGCAAGTGAACGAGAAAATAGTTCTGCTCCCAGAAATTGGACCAGGGGAGATAAAGCAGGAACGCGCCCATCTCCAAGCAAAGGACGATCAAGATGATACGAAGCGTCTTGTTCATGAACGAAAGTCAGAAGACCCTGAAAAACAGGGGTCAGCGAGTGGGTTTTTGAAGAGAGGCGATGCGGTCGGCAACGTCCCGATAGTCAATATTGGCCGCATAGACCTGAGAGAAACTCTTGAGCGCTCCTTCAATATCACCCGCAGATTCCTGGGCAACGCCTAAATCATACCGCAACGCGAGCGTTGACTCCGCGTCTACGCCCGGTGTGTGGAGGGCTCGTTCGTACCAGATGGCGGCGATGTTTGGCTGGCCCTTTTCCATGAAAGCAAGGCCGAGCAGGGTGCAGCACTGCATGGCGTAGCGAAACGCTTTGCCGCGATCGGTGGCCTTGGCGACTTTCTGAAATTCGCTGATGGCTTCTTCGAGCAAACCCATTTCGCGGAAAGCAATGCCGAGGTTGTAGTGGGTTTCAAGGTCTTCCTCTTCGCCGCCCATTTCGCCGAGCTCGGCGCGAAATTCATCGAAAACTTCCTGGAGCGGGCCGGATTCCACTGGCTGTTGCACAGGAGGAGCGGCGGCAACCGGCGGGGCTTGCAAAGGCTTGGCTGGGGTCGCAGGCGGCGCGGGCGCTGCTTTCGCCGAGGATTGCGATTGAGCCGGGACAAGTTTATCGAAGCCCATCTCATCGAGCTCGCCGGCCATGTCCGACAGAAACTGATCGGAAGACATCGCAGCGGTGCCGTGCGAATCGGGCGGCTTTTGATCGAATGCGGGAACGAGGGGTTCGGGAGCGATGACGAGTTCGTAGTCCTGTTCGAGTTCGAGTTCAGGCTCAGGCAGCTTCAGAGGAGGCTGCGGAGCGGCCGCTGGCTTGGGCCGTGCGGGCGGCGGTGGTGCAGCGGCTACGGGCGCTTCTTCAAATGACATCGCCACACGTTCGTCTTCGCCTTCCGCGGCAGGAGGAGGAGCGGCGGCGAGCTCGACAGAAAGATCTTCGAGTGAACTTGCGGCGCCCGAAGGAGAATCGATCACCGGTTCCAGAGGAATCTCAAATTCACTTAGAGAGCCATCGGCAACGGGCGCATGAGCCACGGGAGCGCGAGGCGGAGCAGGAGCGATCTCCTCAATAGAAGGCAATACAGGTGCAGGGGGCTCCGGAGCGGCTTCGTGCAGCGTGGAGCTCCACTCATCGGAAAGATCCACTTCGTGGACTTCCGGAACGGAGTCAGAAACGGGACTGGCGGCAACGACTTCGGGTTCAGCTTCCGCGACGGGAACATTCATCTCTTCGGCGTTTGCGGGGACTGCCGCTGCCGCGACTTCCGGGGCGGCGGGAGCTGCCAGCAGTTCTGCGTCGGAGATTCCCGCGGCGCGCTGGAAACGGCGGCGGAGTTCACCGAAGCGTTCCGCGCTGGCCGTTTCGCCGCGGTCAGTGTGAATCTGTTCGAGCTGGGCCGCCAGTTCGGCGGTGCGGCGATCATCGCCGGCACCCAAAACGAAGTCGAGAAGCTTTTCTAGCGTAGGCGTGTGACGCGGCGCGCGACGAAGAATCGCTTCGAGCAAGCCAATGGCTTTTTGCGTAAGGCCGTAGCTGGCGAACAGGTCGACATCGGTAAGCGACTGCGCGATGAACTTTTGCGTCTCGTCATCAATGGGCTCTTCCATGAAGGAAGAGATGGGAGCGCTGCCGGCGGCGTTTGGCTCTTCTTCGATGACCGTGGGGGCGTGGCGAACTTTGGGTGCATCGGGCTTCGGGATGTCGGCTTGCAAAGTTTCAAAAGCGTCCGGAGCGCCGGCTTCGGGCTGCGCAAGGCCCATCTTGACGAGTACGCCGTTGAGTTTACGCTTGGCCGAATCCGATTCCGGCTGACGATCCACTAACTGCTCGAAAATTTCCTTGGCGCGGGGAAAGTTTTTCGCTGCGACAAGAGCGTCACCGAGTTGCGCGAGCGCGTCGGGGAGGCGGAACGAATCGCTTGTGCGGCCGTACGTATCGACGAGCCATTCGCGCGGCTCGAGCCGGCCCGGCATTTTCGCGGCAAGCTCGTTTAAGAGATGAGAAATGACATCGTGCTCGCCCGCGTCGATCATGGGGATGCGGAACTTGGAGATGAGCTTCATCGCGCGGTCGGCCTGACCGGATTCAAGTTCTGCTTCCGCAACTTTCTGAACGAGGGTGAAATTTTTCTCGTCGGCTTCGAATACTTTCAAAGCGAGCGAAGTGGCATCCTCCCAGTCGCCTGCTTTGATGTAGAGATCGAGGAGAAATTCCGCTTGTTCGCCGCCTTTTTCAAGGCCGGGCAGATTCTTGAGAACTTCCGCAGCTTGCTCCAGATTGCCTTGGGCGGAGTAAGAACGCGCTTTGACCGTCATCCCGGCAAAATTGGCGGGATCGAGCTTCAGCGCTTTGTCGGCAAGCTTTTCACATTCCGCGTGGTCTGCGCGAGCCAGGGCACGCTGGGCTGCGGAAACGTAGGCTTCGATGGCTTCCGTGTTCTGGCCCATCGCGTGGTAGAGATCGGCAAGACGAATTTGAATGCGAAGATTGTCCGGTTCCGCAAGAAGAAGTTTTTTGAGAAGGGTGACCGCTTCGGGCTGGCGATTGTTTTTGAGATGAATTTCCGCGAGTTGCAAAAAGAGCGGACGCGCTTCGCTCATCACGCCCTGCTGAACATAGAGGTCGGCCAGGCGTTCGAGCGGACGAATTTCTTCGGGGGCAAGTTTGGCAATGCGCTTGTAAACGGCGATCGCTTTGGTGAGAAAACCGTCGCCGACAAAAATTTGTGCGAGGCGCTCGAAATAATCTATGGCTTGAAAAGTTTCGCCCTGGCGAATGTAGAGTTCGCCGATGGTCATCAAGGTGACCTGATCCTTGGGCTCGAACTTGAGGATCTGCTGGTATTCGGCGATGGCCTGCGCGACCTTGCCCTGGTTGAGGAGCTTCTGCGCGGATTCGACGAATTTACTCTTGTTATAGGCCATGCTTACGTTTCGAAGCGAAATCGCAACGACTCCCTTCGAGACTTTCTCCTAGGTCCCAGCGCGGCTAGGCGAAACCGCAAAAACACAAGACGGCCTGAACGCGGCCATCCGGCGCGCGGGCCAATAAAGGCCAACACATCATTTACGCTACAGGCGGGGCGAGGGTGAGTCAACGAAGGTGGAAGAGTTTGTGAACATGAAGTTATCCCCGTGGCGAATAGGAAACTTACCGGCGAAAACGAGGCGAAGCGGGTTAGTTGCAGCCGCGGGCAGTAGCGTCTGTGCGCAGGGTCAAACCATAGAGCAGGGAAGCGTGAGGTCCCAGCGAAGAGCTGAAGGAATGATCTGCGCCCAGTTTCACAATGTTCTTCCGCTGCCACAGGTCGCGAAAACAATAAGAACCCTTTGGAATCCCCAATTGCGCCGGGGTCAACTGGAAAGGCTTCGCTTCATCGCCCAGATTGAAGATGGCCAGGTTGTAGTCCTTGCCGGAAGCAGCCTCGGAAACCCACACCACAAATGATTCGGTGTTGATTGCAGCGTGGCTCGTTCTGGGAGCGCTGGTCTACCTCGAGGACTTCCGGATTGGTGAGTAGCGCGAGCGTGGCGGGATCGTTTTTCAGAGCGACCAGGCTGCCGCCCATGACGAGCGGGGAGCGCGCGATGCACCAAAGCGTGACAAGCGTGCGTTGTTCGTCGGCAGTAAGGCGACTTTCGTCGCGGTTCGCCCCAGCCGGGAGTCGGGCGCAGGCTGCCAATCGGAAGCATATCGGCGTCCGGCCAATGGCCGTCGCCGGAATGCGCGGCCCACTTTGCGACGCGTTCGAATTGATTGCGCGGCCCTTGCGGAAAAGGCTTGTCGCTCTGCCAGACATCCCAGACATCATCGGACATGCGCCACATGTTGGCGTATTTGGACATTTCTTCTGCTTTTTCAAGGGGAGCTGGACCGGGAGACAGGCTTAGAAGAATCGGGCGGCCGGATTTGTTGAGGGCTTGGCGAAGCATACGAATGTCTTCGCCTTTGTACGGGTGGCTGGAGATGCAATCGACTTTGATGAGGTCAACGCCCCAGTCGGCGTAGAGGCGCGCGATGGAATCGTAGTAGGCCTGGGCGGCGGGAAGGGAAGCTTTGAGGCCGTAGTTGAAAGGGTTCCAGGGGCAGGTGTCGGAACTGTCCGCGGCTTCGGCGGCATGAAAGGAGCTGCCGGCGATGGGGAGATTCTCTTTGACGGCTTGGCGGGGGATGCCGCGAAGAATGTGAATTCCAAATTTGAGGCCGAGCGAATGGATGTAGTCTCCGAGCGGTTTGAAGCCGGCTTTGTCTTTCGCGGAAGGAATCGTGTTTACGGCGGGAGTGAAGCGGCCGAACTCGTCGAGACTAAATTCGGCATTTTCCGCGTTAACGCCGACAGAATGGTTGGTAACGTACCAGCCCATGTCCACGGTGATGTATTGCCAGCCGAAGGATTTCAAATTTTCAGCCATGAATTTTGCGGAGGCGCGGACGTCGGCTTCCGGGCACGGCTTCGCCGTAGGCGTCCCAGCTGTTCCAACCCATGGGGGGAGTGGGAGCGAGCGAAGCTGCGTCCGGGGGGCGAGGAGCGGAGGCGTGGGCATTTTTTGCGAGCCCGATGGCGAGCAAGGCCGCGGACAAAAGCACGGAAATGGCAGCAAATCGGGAAACGAGAAGTTTTGTGGTCATGTTTGGATGGCTCGGCGGGCTTGATGGTATCGCGAGACGAAATTTGCGCAAAGCGCGGATTAGAGTTCGAGCGGGAGTGGGGTTTGCGTCGCGCCGGAGGACCAGCAGTTGCGACTGGCGGACGGGAGCGAAAGAGAAACGGTGAAGCGGCGTGGGACCGAGGCGGCGGAGGGCTTCGAGGTGAACGGGAGTGCCGTAGCCTTTGTGCTGGGCCAAGCCGTAGCCGGGAAATTCGGAGTCGAGTTGGCTTAGGCGGTCGTCGCGGTGAGTTTTGGCAAGGATGGAAGCTGCCGCGATCGAAACGCTGCGGGCGTCGCCTTTGATGAGGGATTTTTGCTCGATGAGGACGTCGAGCTGCATGGCATCGATTAGCAGATAATCTGGCGTGACGGAGAGCTGCAGCAGAGCGGCGGTCATGGCCTGGCGGCTGGCCTGGTAGATATTCCAGGCGTCGATGCGGGCGGAATCGACTTCGGCGACAGCCCAGGCGATAGCGTGTTCGCGGATGCGTGGAGCAAGTTCGGCGCGGCGATCGGGGTCGAGTTTTTTGGAGTCGTCGAGACCGACGATGCGGCGTTTGGGATTGAGGATGACGGCGGCGGCAACGACCGGGCCGAAGAGAGCGCCGCGGCCAGCTTCATCGATTCCAGCGATGCGCGTCCAGCCGAGTTTGCGCGCCGCGAGCTCAAAACGGGATGAGCAGAGACGAGTCATAGCCAAGAATGATTGATAGACACAAAGCCCGCGGCGATTCTAGCATGCGGGCTCGTGTAGTTGAAAAGAAGAGGGAAGGAAGTGCGCTCGATGGAAAAAAGCGGGATGCGGAAAGAGAGTTCTTGGCATTTTGATGCTCATCGCCGGATGTTTCTTCGCCGCGGCGGCACCACTCGTGGCGCAAGCGCGTCCTGCCCATGGGCGAGCTGCAGTGCAAAAGACGAAAATCATTTTGGATACGGACATTGGCGACGATGTGGACGACGCGTTTGCGTTGGGGCTGGCACTGCAGAGTCCGGAACTAGAGGTTGTTGGCGTGACGACGGCTTGGGGGGACACGGCGCTGCGGGCGCGCATGGTGCGGCGGATGTTTTTGGAAACGGACAACGCGGAAATTCCCGTGGCAGAAGGGATTGTGACGAAGAGCCGCGCGAATTTTTCTCAGGCGCGGTGGGCAGAGCGCGGGCCGGATGGGCCAAAGATGGACGCAGTGGACTTCCTGCTGAAAGCGATCGGAAACAATCCCGGGCAGATTACGCTGGTGGCGATCGGGCCGCTGACGAATGTTGGCGCAGCGATTGAGCGGGACCCGGCTACGTTTCGCAAAGTGAAGCGTGTGGTGTTGATGGGCGGGTCGGTGCGAAAGGGGTATGCGGATATAGGCTATGAGCCGGATCGCGGACCGCAGCCGGAATACAACATCTTGAGCGACGTTAGCGGCGGCGCAGAGACTTTTTTCGAGCGGTGTGCCGATTTTTATGATGCCGCTGGATTCAACGACTTTTGAAACTCGATGAATTGAAGCGCGATTTGTTGTTCAAGCAGGGCACGCCTCTTACCGATGCGCTGACATTGCTCTATCACGAATCGGAACGGCCGTCGCCGACGCTGTTTGACGCGATGGCCGTGGCCTACGTGATTGCGCCGGAGCTTTGTCCGGCAACGAAACTGCACATTGAAGTGGATGAGGACGGCTGCCACGCGCGAAGCGAAAGGCGAGCCGAATGTTTCGGTTTGCCTGGAGTCGGATTCGGAGAGGTTTTTTCGGTTTGCGATGCCTCGCTGGATGAAGCCGCCGGAAAAGAACAAACGCCTCGAATTGATCGAGGGCGTCTTCATGAAAAATCATCGAAGAAACTTAGGCTTTTGCTTCTGCGGCCGCGGGTGCTTCTTCGCGGGCGGCGCGCTTGATGCGGGCGGCCTTGCCCTTGAGGTCGCGGAGGTAATAGAGGCGAGCGCGGCGAACTTTGCCCTTGCCGGTGACTTCAAGCGATGCGATCGAGGGCGAGTGCAGCGGGAAGATGCGCTCGACGCCGGTGCCGAAGCTGACGCGGCGGACCGTGAAGGTGGCGCTCGAGGCGCGGCCTTTCTTCGAAATCACAACGCCTTCAAACGACTGGATGCGTTCCTTGACCTTTTCGCCTTCGCCTTCTAGGAGGCGTACATTGACTCTAACGGTGTCGCCCGGACGGAACTCGGGCAAGGTCTTTGCGCAGTTGCGCTTCATGAAGCTTACGAATTACCGGATGCATGTTTTTTATTCCCTGCAGACCCACTCAGGCGGGGCCAGCTCATCTAAGACAAACCGCAATTATAGCGGAACTTTGCCAATTTTCCTAGCTAGGATTTCACCGTCGCTCGGGATTTTGTGCCTATAACTTCCGAAGCAAACCGTTCCATTTCTTCGAGTTGGGGGCTGAATTGGAGCAGGACGAGGTCGACGCCGGCCTTTTCGAATTGGTGAAGGCGTTCGGAGACTTGCTCGGCGGTGCCGACAAGGCCGGAGCGGAGGCCGCGGTTCGAAACGGAATAGTCTTCAAGGGAAACGCGCTGCTCGAGTTGGGTTCCGGCAAGCCATTGCTGGTAATTGGCGTATCCGGCGGCGGATTGCTGGACGTCGGTGATGCGGCGCGACTTCGTCCTGGGCTTCCTTTTCGGTTTCGCGGACGATGGCGTATCCGGCGACGCCGAATTTTAGCGGGACGGAATTGTGTTGCTGGCGGCGCTGGCGAAGGTCGGCAATTTTTTCGGCCACGCGTTCTGGCGGATCGCCGTGCATGAGGTAGGCGTCGCATTTTGCGGCGATCAGATCTTTTGCCGCTGGCGATTCGCCGCCGGCGTAGAGCGTTGGGCGAGGCTTTGAAATTGGTTTTGGTTGAAGGACGTTGTCTTCAACGCGGTAATACTTTCCGGAAAAAGAGAAATTGTCTTGCTGACCAGACGCCGTCGATGATGTCGAGCCATTCCGAAGTGCGGGCGTAGCGATCGTCGTGCTGTTCGAAGCCGACGCCGTATTTGTGCGCTTCGGAGGCCCACCAGGAGGAAACGACGTTTAGAGTGAGGCGGCCGTTGCTGATGTGATCGATGTTGGAGGCTTGCTTGGCGAGAAGGGCGGGCTGATGGAACGTCGGACGGACGGCGACCATGAGCTCGATGCGTTCGGTGACGGCGGCCAGCGCAGCGGCGGTCGACCAGGCGTCGAGTGAAGGCGCTTCTACACCTTTGATGTCATTGAGATTCAGTTCGGCGATCAGCGTGAGGTCAAAGCCGATTTGTTCGCTGCGCTGCGCGAGGCGCTTTACGTAAGCCCACGATGCTTCCATGTTTTCGTCGGCAACATTGCGCAGCCATCCGCCGAAAACGGGGAGCCAGTAGCCGAACCTCATCGGGCGGCTCCGGCAAGGTGCGATGCCGCGAATTTTCGTTCATTGGCCTGCGCTTCGGCGATCAAGAAATCGGCAAGCCGGCTGTAGGGATTGAAGCCGATGATGCGCTCTGGATCCGCGACGAAATTTGAGAGCGCGTTGACGTCGTAATAGAGGTGGCGGCCGGTCGCGTCATCAATGACGTATTCGACGCCGCCGACTTCGACTCCGGCCAGTTGCATGATGCGCTCGACGGCGGAGATGACTTCGCGCGGCGGCTAGTAAGCTTCGACGGCGAGGCCGTTTTTCGGAGCTTCAATGGGGCAGCCGGGGCGGCGTTCGAGTTCTTCGCCGGCGGTGCTTTGGCAAATGTCGCCCGGGCAGAGATTGTAGGTTTTCCCGGCGATGCGGATGCGAATGGCGTAGAGATATTTTCCGCCGAGGACTTCAACGCGGGTGATGATGCCGTCGCGCGGCGTGAAACATTCCTGGACGAGCGCGGTTTGGTCCATTCCAAAGCTGAGGCGACCGTCTTCGACGGCTTTTTTGAGCTGATCCGGCATATCGAAGCGTTCAATGCCAGCGCCGCTGCCGCCGATGTTGGGCTTCACGACGAGCGGATAGCCAATCGCTTCGGCGGCTTCCATCACTTGCGATGGACGATTGACGACGCGGGCTTTTGGATAGTCGAGGCCGAGCGATTTGAGATTGGTGAGTTGAATGGCTTTGGAAATTTCGTGGGCGAAGGCGCGCGAACCGTTGACGACGCGGACGCCTTTTTCTTCAAGATGTTTCAGATAATTGAGGGTGTAGAAGATTCCGTGGCCGTTGCCGCGCTGCCATGCGGACGGGCTCATGCGATTGAACACGAGCGAGTATTCAACTTCCGCGCCAGGGTCGTACTGGTGATTGCGCGCGTCAACGCGAACCCAGTTGGTGTTGCGCGCGTCGAGTTGGTCAAAGAGCGGCACAAACCAGCTTTGCTGCTCGTAGTAAATCGCGATTGGTTTCTTGAGTGCGGCAGTTTGTCCCGTGACGGCCATAAAACCTCTGGAGCTGAACGGCGCTAGATTGCATGCAAATGCTCGGAAAAAACAGGTAACCAGTATATCCCTTGATTTATTTCGAGGGGAGCAGAACGAGGAGAGGTCGCGGGAGGATTCTTGCTCTCGCGCGAAACGCCCGCCCGCCGGGCAAAGTCGGCCGGCGAGCGGGCAGACCGGATGGAGAGTTCGGCTTATTTCTTCTCGAAGATAAGAACAGAAGGCTCAAGCGAAGTGGCGTAACCGGCAAACTTTCCGTTGACTGTGCCGGAGAAATCGACGCCTCCTACCAGGTGCTGCCGAAATGTATGCCCGGTACGGCCCAGGATTACTGTCTGATTGCCTAGGGTAAACGGCGACGCGGAAGTGATCGTATGCCACCAGGTAACGAAGAAAAGATTTGTTCGCGCCGGAGAAGTTGGGTCGGGACTTGCGACGTTATCCACGATTACCTGATGCCGCCATTTCGTCGTCAAGACCGGCGTGCCTTGTCGAAATGAGTCCGGATTGGGAGTGGTCAAGTCTCCGCTTGGGACCGGATTTAGATAGATTGTAGTCGTGCCTTCTCGAATGACAATGCGAAGGCTCCCATGAACAGTCGTTTTTTCTGTCACCGACTCGTTGTAAAAGGTCAAAAATGCGGCGGTTTCATTCTGGGGCAGCCCGGCGAGATAAATCTTGTCGTCGCCGAGTCCGTTGACATGACGGTGATTAATAGCTCTCGTCATGAACGGATTATGGAACTCGCTCGTGTAAGTGGTCCGCTTCGATAGTTCAAACAAGTTCAAACCTATTCAGGCGGGAGCAGGTCCGGGCGATTGCGGCGGGTCTTGGCAAGGGCCTGCTGGCGGCGCCATTTGGCGACTTCTGCGTGGTTGCCGCCAATGAGGACTTCAGGAACGAGCCAGCCGCGGAAATCGGCGGGGCGGGTGTAGTGAGGAAAATCAAGGAGTGAGCTGCTGGCGCGCTGAGATTTGGGCTGCTTCGGATCGTCGAGCGCGTTCAAGCAAGCTGAAGGATTCGTTTTGAGAGGAGGCTTCATTGCCGAGGGCGCCGGGGAGGAGGCGCGTGACGGCGTCCACGATGAGCGCGGCGGGGAGTTCGCCGCCGCTCAGGACGAAGTCGCCGATGGAGACTTCTTCAGTCGCAAGGTGCTCGGCGACGCGTTCATCGACGCCTTCGTAGCGGCCGCAGATGAAGACGAGGCGATCCTGCTGGGCCAGGCGCCGCGCGGCGGCCTGGTCGAAACGTTTGCCGGCGGCGGAGAGTAGGATGATGGAAATTTTTTCGCTCGGAGGAAATCTTTGCCTTGCGTCTCCGACGGAATGACCGAGAAGCGATTCAACGGCTTCAAACAGCGGCTCGGGCTTGAGGACCATGCCTTCGCCGCCGCCGAAGGGGCGATCATCCACAGTGCGATGGCGGTCTTAGTGTAAATTCGCGAAGATCCTGCACGTGAACCCGAACAATGCCGACTTCCTGGGCTCGGCGCAGGATGCCGTGATGGAGCGGGCCCGAGAAAAACTCCGGAAAAATCGTGATGAGATCGAAGCGCATTGTTTGGCGGAAACAGTGTAGCGAAACGGCGGCGAAAACGTGAAAAGGAAGGGACGACGGGTCGCGGCCCGCACCGATTCTGTACGAGAGGCCAGTATTGCCATGGCGCCGAAACCAAGTAATCTACTGGCCCCGAAGCCCCGGCCAATTTAGCCGAGCAGGACTTATGAAAATGAGCCGTCAACCAAAGCGGGCGTGGATTAGTGAGTGCGCGATTGCGTTTGCGCTGGTGTGTCCACTTGCTGGTTGCGGCGGATACTCTGCAGGAAGTGGCGGCGGGGGCGGAGGTGGTTCTGCGCCTGCGGCGGTGACCGGACTTGCTGCAACGGGAGCAAATGCACAAGTGACCTTGAGTCTGGAATGCAAGCAGCGGCGCGACAGGTTATTACGTGAAGCGTTCGACGACGAGCGGCACAGAAGCGCAAATCGCGGCGCAAGCGGGAACGGGTTACACGGACAACTCGGTTACGAACGGGACGAAATACTTTTACGTCGTCGCTGCCTACAACTCGTATGGCGCGAGCGCGGATTCGACCGAAGTGAACGCGACACCGGTCGCGCCACCTCCTCCGGCGCCTGCGGCGCTGACTGCAACGGCGGGCGATAAGCAGGTTTTGCTGGCCTGGGCGGCGGTCGAGCGGCGCGACCAGCTATCACGTGAAGCGTTCGACGACGAGCGGCAGCAGAAACTCAGGTTGCGGCCCCGACTACAAATGGATTTACGGATACAGGGCTTACAAATGGCACGAAGTATTTTTATGTGGTGACAGTCGTGACCAGTGCAGGCGAGAGCGCAAATTCCACGGAAGTAAATGCGACGCCGCAAGCGGCTGTGACAATTCCTGCGGTGCCGGCGGGATTGGTTGCGACGGCCGGGGATGCGACGGTGAGCTTTGACGTGGACTGCGGTGAGCGGCGCGACCGGCTATCACGTGAAGCGGTCGACGACGAGCGGGAGCGGTTACATACAAGTCGCGGCGCCGGCTGCGGCGAGTTTTGGCGATTCGGGTTTGACCGACGGGACGACGTATTTCTACGTAGTGTCGGCGGTGAATTCTGCAGGCGAGAGCGGCAACTCTTCCCAGGCAAGCGCGACGCCAGCGGCTGCGGTCGTGAATGTGACGATTACAGTCGATCCGACCAAGACGCATGCGATTTCTCCCTACATCTACGGAACGAATTTCTATTCGGGGACCACGAACGCGCCTTCGCTATTGACGTTTGACCGTGACGGCGGCAACCGCTGGACGGCGTACAACTGGATCAACAACGGGTCGAATGCGGGCAGCGACTATTTGTACGAAAACGACAACTATTTGTGCAACGGAACGTGCAACGCGGCGATCCCGGCTGAGTCGGTGCGGATGTTTATTGCGGATGACCAGCTAGCGGGACTTGCAAGCTTGATTACCGTGCAATTACAGGGCTACGTTTCAGTGGACACGCAAACCGCGCAGGTGCCGCAGCCGTTTCCTAATCTCACTTATTTCCGGCCGGTGGTGGACAAGAAGAGTACTGCTTCGGGCGCGAACTTTACCCTGACGCCACCAGCGGCCTCGACCGACAGCAACGTCTACATGGACGAATTTGTCTGGGCCCTTGATCAAAAATTCTCCGGGAAGAATATTTTCGGGACGAATCCCGCACACCCGGCGTTCATCAGCCTCGACAACGAGCCGGAGCTGTGGAATTCGACGCACGCGGAAATTCAGGGAAGCTCGCCGGTAAGTTCCGACAACTACGTCACCAAGACGCTTGCGTTGACCAAGGCGATCAAGGATCAATTCCCGAACGCCGTGATTTTTGGGCCGGTGCACTACGGATTTCAGGGTCTGTACAACTGGCAGGGCGAACTGGCCGCTACGCCGACGGGTGCGAACTGGTTTCCTGACAAATATTTGCAGGCAATCAAGACGGCTTCGACTTCGTACGGGAAGCCGCTTGTGGATGTGTACGACTTCCATTGGTATCCCGAGGAATACGATTCCAGCAGCACACGAATCCTGAATCTGACCGGTGCGACGCTTAGCGCTGCGCAGGTGCAACTGATCGTGCAGAGCCCGCGCGTTTTGTGGGACGCAAATTTCAATGACGCGTCGAATGGAAACAGCAATCCATGGATCTATCAGGAACTGGGAAATTCGCCGATCAAATTGCTGCCGCGGCTGCAGGCGAAGATCGACGCGGAAAATCCGGGGATGCGGATTTCTATCACCGAATATGAAGGCGGCGGGTGGAATCACATCGCTGGAACAATCGCCGAAGCGGACTACCTTGGAATTTTTGGCATGCAGAATCTGTTTGCGGCAAGCTTTTGGCCGCCTGGTGGAACCTACGACTACGCGATGGCGGGATTCCGCGCTTATCGCGGATTTGATGGAGCGAGCGCAGTTTTCGGAGATACATCGCTGCAGGCGACTTCCAGCAGCGTGGCAAGCGTGATGGTCTACGCCAGCGCAGACAGCACGAATCCGGGACATTACGTTTTTGTAGCGATCAATCGTTCGACTTCCCCGCAAGTGACGGCCATCAGCGGCGTGTCGCTTTCCGGAATTGCGACTCTGTATCAAATGACGGCAAGTACGGCGTCAGGACAAAATCCGATTCATCCGGTACTGGTGGGCACACAGGCGGCGAGTGGAAACTCTTTGAAGGTCACTTTGCCGGCGCTCAGTGTGACTACAATTGACGTCAAGTAGTCGGCGGGCGATAAGCGCTTAAGCGCGGAATCCATCGGCGGACGGCGCGGCAGTAGTCCTCGTATTGTTCACGGAAAACGCGGCGCAAATGCGGCTCTTCATAAAAGAAGATGAAGAGATGAAAACATGCGCCCACAAAAGCTAGATAGACGAGAATCGTCCGCGAATAGAAACGCATCGCTTGCGAAACAATCAGACAGAACACTCCCAAGTACATTGGATTTCTGGCAAATCTGTAGAGTCCATTTATGACGAGTTTTTTCGGCGCATCAATGGGTGCGGGCGTTCCCATAGCCCTTTATTGCGAAATCCCAGGCGCACCAAAGATAGATAACAGCCCCTGCGAAAAGAGCAACTGGGACTAAGCAGAGTTGACCACGCCGGCAGGAGCATCGTGTCGGTTGGAACGGTGAAAGCCCGATGGACGTAGTAGGGCAGATACAAACCCACCAGGAACGGCGCCAAAGCGGTGAAGATCGCGGTCTTAGAGAGGATCTAGTGGGCTTGTCGGACGCGCAAGGGCATGGCTTAGTCCGCTTTTTCGGGGTCATGGAGGCCCATGGGAAGAAGGACTTCGATGCGGCGGGCGGCGGTATCGATGCGGGTGCAGATGTCTTCGGCAAGAGGGACGAGCAGTTCGCCGGAGGAAGTGTCTACGGCGAGGAGCGGGGTGCCGGGCTGGGATTCGCCGGGGAAGAAAACGTCGCGCACTTTGCCGAGAAAGGCTGGGGCTTGCGGTTGCGAACAAGGAGAGGAAGAAAGCAGAGGCGGCGCGCGCAGTGAGTTCGAAGACGGAACAGCCGATCAGGTCGGTTACAAAATATTTTCCTGCGGGAAGCAAGACGCGCTGTTCAAATGGAATCCGGATTTCAAGGCCGCGAAGCTTTTCGGCGTCGTTGATGGACGCGACCCCTTCGAAATGGAAAACGCCGAAACCGGGATGATTGCGGTCGGCCCAGAAAGATTTCAGTTGCATGGAACGCGGAGTGGACTTTTCATCGGAAAGGAAAACTTCGGGAAGTTCTTTGAGGCGGTCGGCGAAATCGGTGAACAGTTCGGCGGCGACTTCGCCTTTGTTTCCGCGGGCGCGGACGATGCGTGCGACGGTAACGAACTTCGGTTTGGCGGGATCGGTCATGGCCAAGGAGCGCTTGAGGTCCTTTCCGGTGAGAACCGGAATCGTGCGCGAACAATGCCATGCTCAGGATGACAAAATGCCGGATTGATTGCTATCGCGTCAACGTTGTTTGCCGAGACCCGCCTCGGCAGCGAGGCCTCAACTTAGGGAGTCTGCTAAAGGTGCTCAGGTCTTTAGTCTTCGATGATTTCAAGGGTGTAGCGTTTGCGGAGCTTCGTCCCGCTGGCGGAGAGGATCGTGCGAATCGCTTTTGCCGTGCGGCCCTGTTTGCCAATCACTTTGCCAAGGTCTTCCAGCGTGCACCCGGAGTTCTAGGACCGCGCTTTGCGGTCCTTCCACCACCGTAACCTGCACGTCCTCGGGATGGTCTACGAGAGCCCTGGCGATATGCTCCACCAGTTCCTTCATAGGGCACCTCCACGAGCAAAGACATTCGAACCGGGGAGAGGCCTAACCTGAGTTGGGGATGACTATGCGATCTTCTGCAGTTTGATAAAGCTGCGAACGGTATCGCTCGGCTGAGCGCCCTTGCTGAGCCAATGCTTCACACGGTCTGCGTCCAGCTTAATCTCTGCCGGCTTCTTGAGCGGGTCATACGTACCCACTGCATCCACAACGCGGCCATCGCGCGGGCGAGTTCTTTCTATTACCACCACGCGGTAAAAGGGCTTCTTTTTCTTGCCTATACGAGACAGACGAATCATTAACACGAAAACATTCCTCCTGAACCCATCAATTGTACAGGGGAGGGCGGTTTGGGGCAATGCGAGAGTGGGCGCGCTCGGACCGCCGGTTAGCGCGCTTTGCCCGGTCGGAACTGGTCAGTTGGACAACGCGGCTGGCTGATTTGAGCCGTCGGCAGATCCTTTAGAACTCGGAGGCCTCGCCATTTGGCGGCGCTTCGGGAAAAATCTTCAGGATTTGGCCCAATTTTGAGCTCAAACCATTGCGGTGATTCCCGTTCAGAGGAAGCGCTTCAGCCTGCGCCCGGTGGAGCAGGTATTCCTGAACGGAAAAGCCTCGGCCATTGCGTAAGGAGCTTGGCCGCGAGTAAGAACCTGTAGGTTCGAGCAGGCGAGCTTTTCGCGTATCCGAAAGATAGCCGGCTAGCACTTCGTTGCAGATGCGTTCGCGGAGATGCCGGTCCTTGACAGGGAACAGAACTTCGACGCGCGCGTAGAGATTGCGCGGCATCCAGTCGGCGCTGCCAAGATAGACGTCCGGATTGCCCGCCGTTTTCAAAATAGAAGATGCGGCTGTGTTCGAGGAATCGTCCCACGACGCTGCGCACCCGGATGCGGCTGCTGATACCGCGAAGGCCGGGGACAAGCGCGCACTGGCCGCGAACGATTAAGTCAATTTCGACTCCGGCTTGCGAAGCGCGATAGAGGGCTTGAATGAGTGGCGGATCAAGGAGCGCGTTGAATTTGGCGATGATGCGAGCGGGACGGCCGCGCTTTGCATGGCGCGTTTCGCGTTCAATGAGCGCGATCGTGGTTTTCGCAAGATCGGTAGGTGCGACCAGGAGCGGTTTGTAATGCGGCTGCTCGGCATAGGCGGTGAGGAAATTAAAGACGTCGTGGACGGCGGAAGTGATGGCGTCTTCGCGCGTGAAGAGACTGAAGTCGGTGTAGAAGCGCGCGGTCGAAGGATTGTAGTTGCCCGTGCCGAGATGTGCATAACGCCGGATTTTTCCGTCGGGATCGTGGCGCACGACCAGTGCCAGTTTTGCGTGGGTCTTTAGACCGACGAGGCCGTGGAAGACCTGCACACCGGCGTCTTCCAAACTGCGCGCCCAGCGAATGTTGGAAGCTTCATCAAAGCTGGCTTTCAATTCGACGACGACCGTGACTTCTTTTTTTCCGGCGGCTTCAAGAAGGGCCTGGGCGACGGGCGAATCCGAATTCGTACGGTATAGGGTTTGTTTGATCGAGAGCACGCGCGGATCGTGCGCCGCGGTTTCCAGAAAGTTCACGACCGGGTCGTAGGAATCGTAGGGGTGGTGCAACAAGACGTCCTGACGCCGCAGTGTATTGAAGAGCGAATCGGCGTCCCGGCCGATGCGCACCTGGCGGGGCGAAAATGGCGGATATTTCAGGTCTGGGCGCTGCGTTTCCTCGTATAGATGAAAAAGGCGTTGCAGATTCACGGGGCCGTTCACACGGAAAACCAGCAGCGGATCGAGTTCGAATGTGCCGGTGAGGCGGTCCACAATGTCCGGATGCGCGCCAGCTTCGATTTCAAGACGGACGGCCCAACCTTTCCTTCGCTGAGCGACCTGCGAGTCCACGGCATCGAGAAGGCTGCGCGCTTCTTCTTCTTCCAGATAGAGATTGCTGTTGCGCGTGATGCGAAACGGCGCGGAAGCCAGGATTTCGTAGCCGCGATAGAGTTTTGGCGCGTAAGCAGAAATGATGTCGTGGAGAAAGACGTAATGGACGGCTTGGCCTGCGGCCGGAACGCGGAGAAGTCGGGGCAGAGCGCGGGGAACGGTAACCACGCCGAACAGCGGCTTGGAATTTCCCCCGCGCCTGCGCCTCAGCAGGAAAGAAACGCAGAGCGCCTTGTTGAGCACATGCGGAAACGGGTGCGAAGGATCGACCGTGACCGGAGTCAGCATCGGATAGACTCGCCGCTCGTAAAAAGTCTTTGCAGTCTGCGCGGCTTTGGTGTCTAGCTCGGAAACGGATAAGACGCGAATGGATTGTTTTGCCAGAGCCGGAAGTAGTTCGTCGTTCCAGCACTTGTATTGGTCACGGACCAAAACGTGCATCGCTTCGGTGACTTTGGCCAGCTCTTGCTCTGCGGTGAGGCCGTCCGGGCTGATGCGTTGCGTGCCCTGCTCGATTTCCTGCAGAAAGCTGGAAACGCGGACTTCTACGAATTCGTCGAGATTATTGGCGGTAATCGCCAGGAATTTGACACGCTCGAGGAGCGGGTTGCCGGTATCGCGCGCCTCTTCAAGAACACGGCGATTGAACTCCAGCCACTGAACGTGGCGATTGAAGTAGTAACGCGGGTCATCGAGTAAGACGCGTGCCATAAGGGGTTCACCGGCGAAATTGGGGAGAAAGAGTGATACCAGCGGGTTGTTACGGGAAGATGAATGAAGCGGCAAGTGGTAAGCTGCCGCGCGCGGAGCGTGGCATGAGATTGAGGGCATTGTGGATCGTGGTGGCAGCGGGCTTAGGCGGGGTACCTAACGTGTCGGGTCAAACGCAAAACCCAGGCCCATCGGTTGAAAAGCAGATCGCGGCCGTGTTTGACGGCGTGGCGATCGAGAAGACACCCGGGTTGGCAGTCTTGGTAAGAAAGAATGGAAAGGTAGTCTTCAAGCGAGGCTATGGAGTGAAGGAACTGAAAACGGGATCGAAGATCGACGCGAAGACGAATTTCCGGCTGGCCTCCGTAACGAAGCAATTCACGGCGATGGCCGTGATGCTGCTGGTGCACGACAAGAAGTTGAGCTACGAGACGACGCTTGGCGAGATTTTTTCAGAATTTCCAGAGTACGGGAAAAAGATCACGGTGCGGCAGCTTTTGCACCACACCGGGGGATTGCCGGACTACGAAGATTTGATGGATGAGAAAGAAAAAGAGAAAGGCCCGATCTGGAGCCCGGAAAAACAGATTCAGGATGCGGAAGTCTTGGAGTTGCTAGAGAAAGCGACAAAAGGGAAATTCGCCGCGGGCATGAAATGGGATTACAGCAATTCAGGGTACGTCGTTTTGGGCCTGATCGTTGCAAAAGTGTCCGGACAGTCCTACGGAGAATTCCTGCACGAGAGAATCTTTGCGCCGCTGAACATGGCGGACACCATTGTCTATCAAAAAGAAAAGAACACGGTGCCAGATCGCGCTTATGGACATTCGAAAGAAAAAGAAGCGTTCGAAGAAACGGATCAGAGCTCGACGTCGGCAACTCTGGGCGATGGCGGCGTCTATTCGAGCGTGGAAGATCTATCGAAATGGGACGACGCACTGCGAAATCACAAACTGCTGACGGCGGAAGAGATGAAACCGGCTTTTGAGCCGGGAAAATATGGCGACCTCGCTGTGCTGCCAGACGATGCGCCGGCAGCTTTGCAAGGTGTGCAGGTGGAATACGGCTTTGGCTGGTTTCTCGACCCGTACAAAGGACACGAGCGCATGTGGCACTACGGCGACACCATGGGATTTCAAAACCGCTATTGAGCGATTCACAAAAGACGACTTGACGGTAATTGTCCTTTGCAATCGAGAAGACCTGGATCCAGGGCGCCCTGGACGAGAATTGCGGACGTGTATTTCCCAAACGTGAAATACTTCATTGCGCTAGAATCCGTTTGGAATTTAGCGAATCCACGCGGCGAGCTCTGCTTCGAAGTTCGCTCGAGGCCAACCCTGGAATTGCCTGAATAGCTCCGTTGCGGTGCAATGAGTTCGTAGTTGTTGCCCGAAAAGCGCGATAGAAAAGGGCCGCGCGCTGTTTCCATCTACAAGGGATTTGGCTATCAAATCCGTAGGATTCTATGAGAGTCCTGCCAGTTTGCCGAGGCCTTTCATTTTGGCTCGGGCGGCCATCGCGCCGTACTGCTTCATCATCGTGCGCATCTGCATGTATTGCTTCAAGACTGAGTTGACGTCCTGAACCGACGTCCCGCTTCCCTTTGCAATGCGCTTGCGGCGTTTGCCGTCAATGACGTTGTGGTCGAGCCGCTCCTGATTCGTCATCGAGTTGATGATGGCTTCGACCTGTTTCAGCTTTCCTTCATCCACCTTGGCATCTTTGGGAATGTTCTGTAGCGGTCCCATTTTGGGGAGCATGTCCACAATCTGGTCGAGCGGACCCATTTTCCTGATCTGCCGAAGCTGGTCGCGAAAATCTTCAAGCGTAAATTCGTTCTTGCGCAGTTTGCGCTCAAGCTCAATGGCGGCTTTCTTGTCGACCGCCTGCTCGGCGCGCTCGATGAGCGAAAGAATGTCGCCCATGCCGAGCACACGCGAAACGATGCGCTCCGGATAAAAGCCTTCGAGCGCGTCGTACTTTTCGCCGAGGCCAACGAACTTTACCGGCGCGCCGCTGACTTTGCTGATGGAAAGCGCCGCGCCGCCGCGCGCGTCGCCGTCCAGCTTGGTAAGAATCACGCCGGTAAGACCGAGGCGCTTGTGAAATTCTCCGGCCGAGCGTACGGCGTCTTGACCGATCATCGCGTCCGCAATGAACAGAATTTCGCTCGGTTGCAGCTCTTTTTTGAGCATTAAGAGCTCGTTCATCAAATCATCGTCAATGTGCAAGCGGCCCGCCGTGTCGACAAGCACCACGTCCGAAGCGGAAAGCTTCGCTTCCTTGATTGCGCCTCGCACAATTTCGAGCGGCTTATCCGTGCCAGCGCCGGGCCAGACGGCCGCGCCGATCGCTTTCGCCACCTGAGCCAGCTGTTCGCGCGCCGCAGGACGATAGACGTCGGTTGAAACCGCCAGCGGGCGGTGACCATGCTGCGTAAGCCATTTGGACAGCTTGCCGGTGGTGGTGGTCTTGCCAGAACCCTGCAAGCCGACAATCATCCACACCGAAGGCGGCCGCGAGGCAAAAAGCGGTTTGGCATGCTTACCCAGCATCGTCGCCAGCTCATCGCGCACGATCTTCAAAACTTGCTGATCCGGCGAAAGCTGCAGCATCACGTCGGTGCCAAGCGCTTTGCTGCGAATATTGGCGAGCAGTTCGTCCACGACGCTGACGGCAACGTCGCCTTCGAGCATGGCTTCGCGGATTTCTGCAAGCGCCGCATCCAGGTGTTCTTCGGTCAGCTTGCCCTGGCCGCGAAGGTTCTTGAATGTGCGCTGGAGCTTTTCTGTAAGGTTTTCAAACATGAGAAACCGGCCCGTTCTTGTTCCAATTCATTCTAGGGGTGCGGCAAGGCAGGGGTCAAACTATTGCGCAAAAACGATTTCGGGGGCTCCGCCGAGGGGAAACAGGATGCGGAGTGCGACCGTACCCTCGGCAGAGCTTTGGAATGAATCAATCGGCCAACACCCGATGTGTTGTAGCGATAGACGCGCAGGGCGGTTGCCGGGTTACAGTCGAGTTCAGGGCCTGTTTTCGGGGGGTTTAGCGCAAGTGTGAATCAAACCATTCGACGGTGCGGACGATGCGGTCCCGGTTGTGCTCGGGTTTTGCAAAGTGGTGGCCTTCGTGTTCGTAGACAACCAGCGTCGTTTCAACGCCAAGCGTCTTGAGCGAATGCCAGAATTCGTAGGATTGCGGTGTCGGACATTCGCCGTCGCTGTCGCCTACCAGGATTAGCGTGGGTGTTTTCACTCTTCTTGATGAAGGTCATCGGCGAGCTTTTGGCGTAAACGTCGGGATCGTCATAGACCGATTTGCCGAAAAACGGAATCATCCACTGGTCAATTTTGTTTTCGCCGTAATAGCTGAGCAAGTTCGCAATGCCCGCGCCGGCGACGGCCGCTTTGAAGCGATCGGTTTGCGTGACACCCCACATGGTCATGTAGCCGCCATAACTCCAGCCGGTCAGGCCGAGGCGATTGGGATCGATGGGCGCGACTTTGATGGCTTCGTCCGCGCCGGCGAGAATGTCGCGAAAATCGCCATAGCCAAAATCCTTCACATTGGCGCGAGCAAAGGCTTCTCCTGAACCAAAACTGCCGCGCGGATTCGGCAAGAGCACAAAATAGCCGGCCGCGGGGAGCGCCATGGCGAAGTTGCCGATGCCGGGCCAGCTCGATTGAACCGCCGCGCCAGGACCGCCATGAACATCCACGATGAGCGGATATTTTTTCGATGGTTCAAAGTTTTTCGGATAGACGAGCCAGCCTTGCACGTCGTACTCGTCGCTGTTCCAGCGAATGCTTTTCACCTGGCCCCATGCGGGCTTCACTTCCTTGTTGCGCGAGGTAAGTTGCATCCAGTGGCCCGGCTTGCCGACCCATACTTCCGGTGGCGCATCAAAGGCACTGATGATCGTGGCGGCCGTCTCGCCGTCTGCGGCCAGAGAAATATTCGGGTTCCACAGACCCGCGGAGATGGATTCACTGCCCTGATAGATTTCCTGAATTTGTCCGCTGGCGGGATCGACGGAGCCGACTCCAGAATCTCCGCCAAGAAATTCGGCGAAGACGATTTTTTGCGAGCTGGTCCAAACGAGCCAGGATGCGGAAAATTTCTTTTCCGGCGTCAGATTCTTCGGACTGCCGCCCGACAGCGGGCATGACAAAAATATCTCCGCCTACAGAAGGCTCATCACTCATCAAGCCTTCGATGAAGGCGATGTTTTTCCCATCGAGGGACACCACGGGCCGCGCGATCTGCAGCGACGGCTTGTAGATGGATTTCATCGCGCCGCTGGCGGCATCAATCGTGTAAAGCTGCGCGATGTACCAGTTGTTGTCTCCGTTGCCGCGCGCGGCAGTAGCCACGAAGTGCTGGCTGTCGGGCGCCCAGTCGTATTCGTAAATGTACATGTCCGGCGGGAGAGACTTGTCGGAGACTCCCCGTCGCTACGTCTACTAGCGCAAGCCGTTGTTCATAAACGCTGTCCTTGATTTCGCCGGTTTCAACGGTTTCCGCAACGAGCGGGCCAGCAGCGCGCGGCGCATTTTCAATAAAAAGTACGGCGATGGTTTTTCCGTCTGGCGACCAACGTGGCGCGTCGAGAAAACCTTTGACGTTGCGTGAGTCTTTTCGCGGGCCCTCGCGCGAGCGACTGACGTACAGTTGGGCTGGCCGGGTTTAACGGCGTCAGAAAGGAACGCGATGCGGCTGCTGTCGGGCGACCAGGCGATCCGCTTTCCGCGCGAGGCGATGCGGCCAGCGGTTTGCTTTAATCGCTGAGCGCGCAGTGGCTTGTCGCTGCCATCGGCGCAACGAAAGATAAATCGCTGAGTTCCCGCGTCTCGGCTCCATTTTTGCCAGCGAAGGCTCTCGACCCAGGCGACATTCTTCGCATCCGGAGAAATTGCGACCTGCTCAAACGTGCGCGCGGAAGTGAGCGTGGCAATTGCGGTTCTCGACAGGCGTGACGAGGCTTCGTTTCGACCGCTTCCTTGTGTTTGCGGCAGCAGTTTTGCGCGGCGGCGGTGTTTGGTTTGTTGCGCGTTTGCTGGAACAGCGAGCAGGGCTGTTGCGGAAATAAGAAATAGAGCGGAACGAGAGAGCATGAGTTCTCCGAGAAGATATCTGAAAGCACACGTACGATAGTGCGGGCAGGCTCCGCAAGCAGGAATCCGACAGAGGCAGTGAGAAAGAGTGCGATCGGAGAAAGGTTGTTGGGCAGCGCGGGAGCGCGTAGAATCCGCACCAAACAGTTGCGGGAGGCTACGATGCCGGATCGCCGTGGATTTTTGTCGTCAGTGGGCGGAGTGGTTGGTGCGCTTGGACTTGCGCCGCAAATCGAGTCTTTGCTCGACGACCCAGCCCCGCAGATGCCCGCTTCTTCGCTTTACGAAAAAGACGAAGAAGCCTATTGGACGCTGCTCGGAAAGCAATTTCTGATTCCCGCCGACGAAGTCTACTTGAACAATGGAACGGTCGGCTCTTCGCCGCGCCCCGTGCTGAAGGCCATTTTTGATTCGCTATGAAGAGTCCGAGCGACTGGCGCAAAGCGAACCGGAAGACTATCCGATCTGGGGCTACGCCTCGTGGAATCAGTTTCGCGATCCGCTGGCGGAGTTTGTCGGCTGCAAGCGCGATGAAATTGCGCTGCTGCGCAACGCAACCGAGGCGAACAGCTACATCGCAAATGGCGTGGACCTGAAACCCGGCGACGAAGTTCTGATTACCGACCAGGAGCATCCCGGCGGCGAGCATCCATGGAACTTGCGCGCAAAGCGCTACGGCATTGTCGTGAAAAAAATCACGCTGCCGAAGCCCGTGCCGAATGCGGCGGCGGTACTAAATCTTTTCAACGACGCAATCACGCCGAAAACACGCGTGATTTTCTTCAGCCACATCACCACGGTCACCGGAGTTGTTTTGCCGGCGAAAGAGTTGTGCGCCTTGGCGCGTTCGAAAGGAATCCTGAGCGCAGTGGACGGCGCGCACGTCCCCGGCATGATGAAGCTGAACGTGCACGACCTTGGCTGCGACATGTATACCTCCAGCCCGCACAAGTGGCTGCAAGCGCCAAAAGGCAGCGGCTTTCTCTACGTCCGCGACGAAGTGATTGACCGCATCTGGAACACCATCGCGACGGAAGGCTGGGACGACGTTAAGATTCGCGCGGAACGCTTCCAGCGAATCGGCAGCTCCAACGTGCCCGCGCTGGCGGGCTTGCGTGCGGCGATTGCGTTCGCCAATCAAATTGGAATGGATCGCATCGAAAAGCGACACCGCCAAATGGCAGACTACATTCTCGGCGAAATGTTGAAGCGCGGCGCGCAATCCTGGACGTCGCCAGAAGCAGCGCTGCGTTGCGGAATCACCACCGTAACCGTGGCGCCGGTAAAAATGCCCGATCTGGAAAATTGGCTGTGGAAAGAAAAGAAAATCCGCATCCGCGGCGCCGCACCCCACAAAATTCGCCAGTCCACGCCCTACTACATCTTGCGCAAAGACGTAGACCGCTACTTCGCCGCCTTTGACGAATATAAGGTTCGGGCCTAGGCAACAGTCCGTCGTTTGGAGATCCTTGTGTGGAAACTACTGCTACCCCGCCGGATGCGCGCATTTCCTGCACACCAATGACATTCGGTCCGATTCAACAGGCAAGTCCTTTTGGCCCGCGAATCCACTTGATTGCGCATTAATCGGGCAGTGCGCCACAGGAACGGTGAGAAGGCACAAATTCTGCCCGTGCCGGTCGTCACATCTTTTCGAGGGCGTTATGTTAGCGACCGAGTCGCGTCGTGGCAGCTTAACTTCTTAGCTAAACGTCGAGAGGCGTATTCAGCCGTGCGTAGGCCTCTACGCTGATCCGCAAGCAGGTGAGCGAGGCGGCAGGTCAACCTCGTAGCGCTGATTCATTTCTCCTTCGGCGGTTCCCACAATTCAATTCGGTTTCCATCGGGATCCATGATCCACGCAAACCGTCCGAAATCGGAGTTGTCGCGATGCGGATCAATCTCCACTCCCGCCTTCTTCAACTCCTCCAGCAACCCGTCCAGATCATCCACACGATAGTTCACCATGAACCCGGCTTTGCTCGCCCCAAAATACTTCGTGCTTCGCGGAAAGATCGACCAAGCCGTCGCCCCCTGCGCACCCGGCTCACTTCCGTCCGGCGCCTGCAACTCGCGCCACTCAAATGTAGCGCCCTGTCCGTGCGGCTCGCGCTTAATGCCCAGATGCTTCTCGTACCAGTCATACAAACGCTCCGGGCTCTCAGACTGAAAAAAGATTCCGCCAATGCCTGTCACGCGTTTCATGAGTGCGCCTCCCCGCTGAGTGTTCTTGTCAACATCAATCTCTGAAAAGAGCCTCACACAGATTCCGACATTAGCCAAGCGTCTTGAGCGCAGGCCAGATTTCGTTAGAGTTCGTCGAAAAACCAAAACGCGCGATACAAAAGGCAAAGATTTAGACCCTACGGAAATACTCTGGAAAAACAACCTGTTCGTGAAAGCATCTCGGACTGGACGGGTGCCCATTGGACTGACCCGCAAAGAGAAAGCCAGCTCTAAAATAGATCCCGTTCGCGGATGATCCGTAATAGCCATTTGAGACTAATTCGAGGGTGTATCACTTTTCCCCTCCTCTTAAGCTTTACCCTGCGATTTCTTGACCGTGTGAGAGTCCCCAAAGTACACTTGTAGATTCGAAAACTGCCGCGAAAGCGGCCAGTACAGTGTCGTTTGGGCTTTTCGTGAAAGATTTGCCTTGCGCGACGCGTAATCTAATAGGGGGATTGCTTTGCCAAAGCGCACATATCAACCGCGCAAGCGCCGTCGCGCAAAAACGCACGGATTCCGTTCGCGCATGAAGTCGGTAGGCGGCCGCAAGGTTCTTGCGTCACGCCGTAAGAAGGGACGCCATCGCCTTACGCCCGAGTAAATCCGGGCAGAAGTATCCGCGCGAAGCGCGACTGGTGCAGAAGGCGCAATTCGACGCCGTCTACCGCGCCGGGAAGCGCCGCTCGAGTTCCCACTTCACTGCTTTTGTAAAGGCGAACAATCTGCCGCAGAGCCGGTTTGGCTTCAGCATCAAGAAGGCTCTTGGTGGTGCGGTTGTGCGCAATCGAATCCGGCGGCGCATGCGAGAGATCGTGCGGCTGCACCGGGGGGAGATTCCCGCGGGATGGGACATCGTCATTCATCCGAAGAGTTCTGTAGCGAAAGAGCCGTTCGAAGAGCTGACCGCGGATTTTCTGCGGCTTCTGAAGTTGTAGGATCACGATATATCGTGCCCCATCGCTCCATCCATGTTCGCGCCGCGCTCTTCGCGCTTCGTTGCTACAAGGCGTATCTGTCGGTTCTATTCGCGGGTAGCTGCCGCTTCGAGCCCACGTGCTCGATGTACGCCTACGAAGCGATTGAGCGTTTTGGCGTGCTGCGCGGCATGTGGCTCGGCACGAAGCGGCTCCTGCGCTGCCATCCGCTTTCGAAAAAATTTGGCTACGATCCTGTTCCGGAGACCTGGGAAGAAATGAATCCGAATCATATCAACGGAAATACCGAGGTAAATTCGTGAGCGACGCTTCTCAAGGGAAAAATCTGCGGCCGGAACTTCGTATTTTGATTGCGTCGGCCCTGTCCATTATCGTGATTCTGCTCTGGGCAAAATTTTTCGGACCGAAACCGCCGGCGCAAACTCCTCAATCGAACAACTCCGCCGTTACCGCGCCTGCCGCGACCACGCCGCAAGCAAATAGCGGCCAAAGAGCCGCAGCCACTGCCTCGACTCCAGCGAAGCCCGCCGCCATGTCTGCCGCTCCGCCGGCTGTCGTGCTCGGTGACAAGCAGGAGCGCACCATCGTCGTTGAAAGCGATCTTTATCGCGTGGAATTTTCCAATCGCGGCGGGGTGGTGAAGAGCTGGCAGCTGAAGAAATACACGGACGACGCCAAGCCGCGCCAAGTGCTCGACCTGGTGCACGCAAAAACGTCGCAAGAAGAAGGCGGCTGGCCGCTCGCCATCACGCTTGACGACGCCGGTTTCGAGACCACCGCAAACTCCGCTTTGTACGTTTCGTCGGCGTCCGAAAATTTGACGGCTCCCGCCGACATTTCCTTCTCCTGGAGCGACGGCCGCCTCGAGGTAACGAAGAAATTCCATTTCGACAAGGACTACGTGTCCAAGGCCGAAGTCACCGCGAACTACGACGGCAAGCCTCTAACCGCCGGCCTTTCGTGGCTGGGCGGGTTTGGCGATCTGACCGTCACCAACCCGCGCCCGATCGAAACCGTGAACGTGGTCTATAGCGAGCAGGGCAAGCTGAACGCGCTTCCTTACAAAAAAGTTGAAGACGGGGACAAGGTCGCTCGCGGCGTTTGGTGGGGCGGCAAAGACTGGACCGGTATCGAGGATCGCTATTTTGCCGCCGTCTTCTTGCCGGAAACCGGTACAGCGCCGGGCAAGCTTGAAACGCGCTACTGGAAAGTTTGGCATTCGGTGCAGATCGAAGGCAAAGATCTGCCCGAACCCGTGCCGCAAATTTCCACCGCAGCCACACCGCAAACTTCGCTGCGTCTCTACGTGGGCCCAAAAGACTACGACCTTCTGAAGAAGATGTCGCCCCCGCTGCATTCCCTGGTCAATTTCGGCTGGCTCGAAATCATCGCCGACCCGCTCTTCCACGGCATGAAGTGGCTGCAGAAATACATCCCAAACTGGGGATGGGCCATTGTCGTGATGACTCTTGTCATCAACACGCTGCTGTTCCCGCTGCGCATTTCCAGCTATAAAACGACGCTGAAAATGCAACGCGTTGCCCCGGAAATCAAAGCCATCAACGAACGCTACAAGAAATATTCCATGCGCGATCCACGCAAGGCGGAAATGAATAAGGAAGTGATGGCGGTTTACGCGCGCGAAGGAATCAACCCCGTCGGCGGCTGCTTCCAGATGCTAGTGCAGATGCCGATCTGGATTGGCTTGAACACCGCACTGCGCAACGCGATTGAACTCCGCCACGCACCGTGGTTTAGCTGGATTACGGACCTTTCCGCGAAGGATCCTTATTACATCTTGCCGGTCGTCATGGCGGCTTCCATGTATCTGGCAACGAAAATGACGCCGATGACCACTACCGATCCCCAGCAGCAGGCGATGATGAAGTTCATGCCGCTTTCCTTTGCTGGCATGTTCATCATTTTCCCGATTTCTTCCGGACTGGCCGTGTACATCTTAACGAGCAGCCTCGTCGGTATCGCGCAGCAGTATTACTTGAACCGCTCGCACCCGATCAATCCAACAAACAAACCGGTGAAAGCAAAGTAGTCCGAGCGCACCAGGGAAAGGCTCTTGGCTAGCGCCGCCAGCCTTTTGAAATCACGTTACCGTTTCGGTCGAAACGCACCCGATAGGTAAAACCGCCCGGGCGGTCCGGGCGCATCCTTGGAAATCGCAGGTCAGAAATCTCCACAATCGCTTCTCCATTCTCCATGTGGAATTGCGTCACCGGGAATCGAGCGAACCAAAGAACCTTTTGCACTTCCGGAAGGCGCTTGGCGCGCATGATCCAGAGATTAGCAGGCGCGTCGGGAGAGTATTTGTACTCGATAGCAGGAGCGTCGGAGTCAGTGAGCGCTGCTCGGTTTGCCTCGGCGAACGAATTGCGCTTGCTCAAATCGATCGGCACGTCATAAACGCCGCGCGAGGTTCGCACGAGGCCGTCCCAACGCAACAGAGACGGCGGGTAAGGCAGCGCGCCGAAAGATTCCGGCTGCACTTTTTCCAGAGCAATGAAGCTCTTCACGCGTTCCAGCGCGAGGTGATGCCCATACAGAGCAAAACCGAGGTAAACACAACCAACTGCAAAGCCACCGCGATTCCACGCAACAGGTTTGATTCGCGCGCCCCAGCCTCGAAACGCAGGCAGAAGAAAAATCAGGGAAAACAGCAGACTCGCCATAAGCACCGCAACGTCAGAAATCGGCGCGCCGACAGTTCGGCCAATAAAAGCAATCAAAAACGGCGAAGGAACGAAAATCACCCACATCACCAGCGCGCGGCGTTTCGCATGAAGCGGGTCGCGATTCACCCACTCCAGCAGCTGCGGAACAAGCAGGATCCCCGTGAACGAAAAATCTACAATAAAAAGCAGGTCCCAGGCGGGGCGCGACCATTCAAGCGGTGACCAGATCATCGTGCCGAACGTAGTGACCAGATCCAAGAAAATGTGGCTGAATATTCCTGCCGCATAAATACCGATAAGCACGGCGAGCGACGGCAATTCCCACTTGCGCCACCGCGCAAACCATTGCGTGATCAGGGCCAGAAGCACCGCGAAAATCGGCAGGCAGAGCAAGGAATGCGTGACACTGCGATGCCAGGTGATCATCAGCATGTCGTTTTTCGAAAGCATGTCTCTGAGCGTATCCGCATCCGGAAAAATGGCTCCCAGCATGATCGCCCAGGTAATGACGCGGCGGCGATTCATCTCGCGGCGCGAAAACAAATCCTCCCCGCGAAATAGCGCCTTGCCAATCAGTGTGCCGGCAACACCGTGAGTAATCGTGTCCATATGCTTTAGCTTTTCAAAGGAGACAGTAGGTGCATCAGCTTACGTGAAGCAACGGAGATTTTTTCTCTACGACAATCCCGACGAGGGAAGCCAGTGCCCCGTGTTCTTGCAAAAGGCGACGGGCAAGTTCCGCCGCGCGCTCGTCAATCGCAACCAGCAATCCGCCCGAGGTTTGCGGGTCAAAGAGCAGCGATTGATGCTCCTGCGAAACATTCGCGACCGAAGACAACGCAATCGCCAATAAACGCGCGATTGTTCTTGAGTCCGCCGGATAAATGGCCTTCCCGTGCAGCTTCGAACGCGCCCGGCAAATAGGTGATCGCCGTATGGTCGATTTCAAAAGAAACCGGCTCGATTCCTCCGACGGGATTCCCCAAGGCCATCTCGCGCGCATGCCCCAGAAAACTGAAGCCAGTCACATCCGTCACCGCGTGGATCGGATTCTGCACATTTGAATTGTCCGCAACTTCATGAAGCGCCGTTGCTGCATCCGCATTTAGCGTCGCCATCGCCTGAGTCGCCGCGTCCAGTGATTGTTGCGATGCGCGATCTTTCTTCAGCGCGGTCGTAATCACTCCCGTCCCCAGCGGTTTCGTAAACAAAAGCCTGTCACCTGTGCGCGCGCCGACATTGCGCCAGATTTTTCCTGGATGAATCGTGCCCGTCACCGCATAGCCGAACAGCATGTCGTCGGTTCGAATCGAATGTCCGCCCACGACGCTGCACTTTGCTTCCTGCATCTTGGAAAGCCCGCCGCGAATGATGCGCTCCAAAATACTTGGGTCCGCTTTTTCCGGAAATCCAACCAGCGAAAGCGCGGAAATTGGCTTTCCTCCCATTGCGTACACATCGCTCAACGCATTTGCCGCTGCAATCGCTCCAAATAGCTCCGGCTCATCCACGATCGGAGTAAAAAAATCCACCGTCTGCACCAGTGCCAGTTCCTCGCTCACTCGGTAAATTCCCGCATCATCATTCGTGTCAAATCCCACCAGGACATTCTGATCGGTTTGCCGCGGCAGTCGTCGCAACACACTTTCTAGCGTCGCCGGATTCAGTTTCGCCGCGCAACCGGCGGCCTTGGCCATCGCAGTCAGTTTCAAGGTTTCAGTCAAAGCATTTCCCTCTCGGTATCCCTAAAGGCTTCCCATTATAAGGATGTTGACCGCCGCGATTTGGCGACAATCGCGCGGGGGGTAACTTGCGTGGCGCGCCCCTGTCATGCTCTTATCGCACGATGCCCTGGGACTTCCTCCTCATTTTTTTCGTGCTAATCGTAGTCGTCCCGGGGAGGGGCTGGGCGCGCCTGCGGCGATTGCTCGCGCTGCCTCACATTTCGAGCCGCGAACGCACGCTCCTCTACCTGACTTCCATCGCAAGCCAATGGATCCTCTCTTCCCTCGTGGCCTGGCGATCGATCGCCCGCGGCCTGTCGGTTCCGCAGCTCGGCCTGAAGTTCCAACCAATTCCGGAGCTACTCTTGATTGGAATCCTCGGCGGTATCCTGATCGGCTTGGCGCATTGGTTTAATCTCCGCCGCATCGGCCGCTCCAATAGTCCCGCGGTCGACAAAATCCGTGCCTTGGCGGTCAAAATCTTCCCTCACTCAAACCAGGAAGCGCTCGTCTTCTGCGGACTCGCCGTCACGGCCGGGGTCTGCGAAGAATTTCTTTATCGGGGCTTCGTCTTTGCGGCCCTTTCCCATGTTTCAGTACCAACTTGGGGTATCGTTCTCGTCTCTTCCATAATGTTCGGGCTGGCACACGCGTATCAGGGCCGTGGAGGCATGATCGGGACACTGCTTCTTGGTGCAGTATTCGGAGTGGTTCGAATCTTGTACGATAGTCTTGTTCCGGTAGTCGTCTGGCACGCGGCCGTGGATATCGTCGCCGGATTTGCGGGAAAGAGATATCTTATTGAAAACAAATAAGTTATTATATTTTCCTCCAGACAAAGGCGCAGGAATATAGATTACTATTATGCAAACAAGGAAAACCCAGCCCCCTTCCGAAGACGCGATTCATCGCGCTCTTGCAGAATTTCAGGTTTCTGCAAATGTCACTCAAGTCCTGCAAATTCAGCAATATATGGACGTACTGTTGCGCTGGAATGAGAAAATTAATCTCACCGCGATTCGTGATCCCCTTGAGATACTATATCGTCATTTCTGTGAATCCATGTTCGGGGCCGTGGTTTTGTCTGTGGAAAACTGTCGGCTGGCCGACGTGGGCTCTGGCGGCGGTTTTCCCGGCATTCCGATGAAGATTATCCGCCCCGAACTGGACCTCTATCTCATTGAATCGAACATGAAAAAGGCTACATTTCTTACGGAAGTTGTTCGTGAACTTGGACTTACGGGCGTTAGGGTTATAGTGAGCCGCTACGAGGAGCTCTCCGAAGAGGTTGCGCCTCTGGACGTCGTTTGCTCCCGCGCTGTCGGGGAGTTCGCCCCATTCCTGGACTGGGCCTCTTCCCCACTGATCGGGACCAAAAAAGTGGGCCTTTGGATCGGTGCCCAGGACGCGGAGTCAGTGCGGCGATTGCGCACGTGGTCCTGGGATGAGCCTAAGCCCGTTCCGCATTCTTTGCGCCGCTTCATCCTAGTCGGCAATCGAATCCCCCAATAGCTCCCCCGGCACCGCCGCTATTGTTCCACGTGGAACGTTTCAGTTCAAGATCTTTGGAGACTGGAGCCGCTGCAGGAGCTTGAGGCGAATGAAGGGACAGCATTGTTAAGGGAAACGAGGAAACCCGCAAAGCGAAATCGCTCCATTGCCCCGAAAATGTTCCACGTGGAACACTTTCGGTACTAGCCTCTTCCACAGCCCCAAAAACGTTCCACGTGAAACATCTTGCTTCCCTGCGTCCACCTTTGCTAAATTTTCGCGGGTTTGGGGGGCAGCTTGGCTCGTATCATTGCGGTGGCTAATCAGAAAGGCGGAGTCGGCAAAACCACTTCAGCTGTAAATCTGGCATCCTGCCTCGCCGCCGCCGACCAACCCACTCTCCTCGTCGACTGTGACTCACAAGCGAACGCTACTGCAGCGATTGGCTTTCCCAAAGATCCCTCGCGTCGAACGCTCTATCACGCACTAATTCTTGAACGAGCCTTTTGAAAAAATAGTCCAAAAGTCGCAAGTGGACAGTTTGGATGTCGTCCCCGCCGACAAGAATCTCGCCGGCGCTGCGGTTGAGCTCGTAACGTCCGAAAATCGCGAATATCGTCTGCAATCCTTCCTGCGCCAAGTCCGGGATCGCTACCGCTTCATTGTTCTCGACTGCCCGCCAGCCCTGGACCTGCTTACGCTAAACGCCCTTGTTGCGGCAAATTCCGTTCTTGTACCCATCCAATGCGAGTATCTTGCCCTGGAAGGCGTTTCTGAATTGCTGGATACCTTGATGAGAATTCGCAGAACTCTAAATCCCAGCTTGGAGATCGAAGGAATTCTGCTGACAATGTACGATGAGCGGACGACATTGTCGCGTCAGGTCGCAACGGATTTGCGCAGCTTTTTCGGTGCACAGGTATTCCAGGCGGTTATCCCCCGCAACGTGCGCCTTGCGGAAGCGCCGAGTTTTGGTAAGCCAATTATTTTCTACGATATCCATAGTAAGGGCGCAGAAGGCTATACGCAACTCGCCCAGGAGGTCATCAGCAATGCCGAGAAACGCGTTGGGGCGGGGGCTCGGAGCGCTCATTCGGGAGCCTGAGGCTCAGGATGCTCCAGTTCAAGATCAACCGGTTGCCACGACTTCGCAGGGCGCTGCAGTTGCTCCTGCACGCGACAGCTGTCCTTAGCGGACCGCAGCAAATTGATATCGACCTGATCGAACCCAGTCCCTACCAGCCGCGCACGCGTTTCCGTGAAGAGGCCTTGGATGAACTTGCGCGGTCGATCAAGTCCAGCGGCATCATTCAACCCTTGGTTGTTCGTCCCATCGGCAATCGCTTTCAGCTTATCGCAGGCGAACGGCGCTGGCGTGCAGCGCAGCGCGCGGGATTGGACAAGGTTTCCGTTATCATCCGGCAGGTTCCGGATGAACTCGCGCTCGAAATGACGCTGGTAGAAAACATCCAGCGCGAGGATTTGAATCCTATTGAAGCGGCACGCGCCTTTGAACGCCTGATGGACGAATTTGACCTAACGCAAGATTTGGTTGCAGAAAGAACTGGCAAAGACCGCACCACGGTTGCCAACGCCGTTCGATTGCTAAAGCTGGAATCCACGATTCAGGAATGGATTGAAGAGGGCAAACTCAGCGCCGGCCACGGCCGGGCGCTGTTAGCCGTCGTCGATCCGCAGCTCCGCATGCGTTACGCGCAGCGCGCAGCCCGGGGCGGGCTAACTGTACGTCAGATCGAACGCCTGGCCTCCCGCCGGGCTCGTGGACAGCGCGCGCCTGCCGAGGTCCACGAAGATGCAAATATCAAGGCGGCCTTCGAAGACCTGCAACGGCACTTGGGCACAAAAATCGTCCTTCATCAAAAAACCAAGATTCGCCCTGGCCAATTGATCCTTGAATATTACGATGACGCTCAGCTTATGGGCCTTTACGATCGCTTGATGAAGTGAACTCGCGCCTGGTGAAGCGGGCGCGAAACTCCGGAGAAAAACTGACCGTTCGTTCAGTCATCGGATTCGACAACTCGCCTTGTCGGAATCGTTGACTTGTTTTTCTCTCCGGCTAAAGTGGAAGTAGTTCGATTTGGGGGCATTTTATGGCTTGGAAGTGGCCGGGATCACCCAGCAGCGGCAAGAGCGAAGAGTGGACAGGTTTCATCGATCAGGGCGTGACGATGGAAGGCACTCTGACCGTTACAGGCACGTTCCGTATTGACGGCAACGTGAAGGGAAACGTCATTTCCGAACAGACGTTGATCCTGGGCGAAAATGCCAAAGTCGAAGGTCAGATCGAAGGGAATCGAGTCGTCATCGCCGGCCGCTACGACGGCGTGATTTTCGCAAAGGGCCGCGTCGAGATTCAAGCCAAGGGTGTCGTCACTGGAGAAGTCCACTCGCCCTGCCTGGTGATTGATCCGGGCGGCATTTTTGACGGCCGCTGCCACATGCTCGGCTCCTCGGATACATCTTCGACACGTCACGATTCCGATTCGCGCGCTCAGCCAAGCCTAGCCGCTCAGTGCCGTTACCACCAACTCAAATCGCCACTCCCGTGATTCTCGCACTGCGACCATTGACAGTCCGGATTGCTCCGTCTATCGTCAAAACTGCAGTTTTTGTCCTCGCAAAAGGATTGCCCCTCATGAAAGTGCTGGTGATTGGCGGCGGCGGTAGAGAGCACGCCCTTGTCTGGAAGTTGCGCGAAAGTCCTCGCGTTGAAAAAATCTGGTGTGCCCCGGGAAATGGGGGCATTGCCGCAGAAGCCGAATGCGTGGCAATTGACTCTGGAGACGTTTCCGCGCTCGTTGCCTTCGCCGAAAAAAACCGTCCGGATCTCACCGTCATCGGCCCAGAACTTCCACTCGTAAACGGCGTCGCCGATGCATTCCGCGCTCGGAATCTTCCCATCGTTGGACCTTCCCAAATTGCAGCCCAGCTCGAAGGCAGCAAGATCTTTTCGAAAGAATTCTTGTTGCGACACAAAATTCCGACGGCAAAACTCTTTGGCGTTTTCGAAGATCCTGACGAAGCCGCCGCCGCGCTAAGAGACCTGCCATATCCGCTCGTAATGAAAGCCGACGGGCTTTGTGCAGGAAAAGGCGTTGCACTGCCCAATACCGAAGAGGAAGCCCTGGGCTTCATCGACAGCGCCATGCGCAAGAACGAGCTTGGTCCTGCCGGCCGCAAACTGATGCTCGAACAGACGCTCTCGGGTGACGAGCTTTCCTTCATCCTCGTAACCGATGGAGAGAAATACGCGCCGCTCGTTCCCACACGCGATCACAAAAGGGCTCTCGACGGAAATCGCGGTCCCAACACGGGCGGCATGGGCGCCTTCTCTCTGGACGAGCTGCTCCCAGATTCTTTGCGGGAAACAATCACGCGCACCGTGGTTGAGCCAACGCTCCACGGTCTTGCAGCCGACGGCATCCGCTATCAGGGTTTTCTCTACATCGGTCTCATGATTACTACGGAAGGTCCAAAAGTTCTTGAGTTCAACTGCCGCCTTGGCGATCCCGAAACGCAAGCAATCATGGCGCGGCTTGATTGCGACCTTGCAGAAATTCTCCACGATTTGGCTGTGCGTCGCTTTGACCCTGCGAAGTTCAAGTGGAAAGCCGGAGCGAGCGTCTGTATCGTGCTGGCCTCTGAAGGCTATCCCGGCAAGTATGCGACGGGAAATCCAATTTCAGGACTAACCAATTCAACGACGAATACCGGTGTGAAGATACTGCACGCCGGCACGAAGCTGATTGGCGACATCATGGTCACTTCGGGCGGCCGAGTCCTTGGCGTCACCAGTTCCGCCCCGACTTTGCTTGAAGCAGTTGCCACGGCTTACACGGCGGTGTCTTCCATTAAATTCGACGGCATGCAATTCCGCCGCGACATCGGCACGCAAGCCGGCCTTGCATACTCGGCAGGGAATTGACCGGGTGCCACGCGTCGCCCACATTTTCCGGGCTTGCAAAAAGCGTCTGCCCATGGAGCCGCTTGTCGCCGCCACGCTCGTCGAGAACCATGGAATCGCTTTCTGCGCTCACGCCAGGCCCAACGGCGTGCGGCAAGTCCTGCTCGTCGATTTAGAAACGCTCAGTGCCATGGATCTCCAACCGGGCATCCTCCGCGAAAACATCACGACCGAAGGTCTCAACGTCAATGGCCTGACTCTGGGCCAGCGTCTGCGGGTTGGCCAAACGCTGTTCGAAGTAAGCGCCGTCTGCACGCCCTGCGATCAATTGGAAAAAATTCGCCCGGGATTGCGTAGAGAACTATACGGCAGGCGCGGAATGTTGTGCCGCGTTCTCGAAGGTGGGACGGTCGTTCGGGGCGCCCTAATCGAACGCCTCTAAATTCCGCTCAAGAGTCTATTGCGGTGTCGGTCGCTTCCTCAGAGAAGGCGCCTCAGGCGGCTGGTTCTTGTCGTTCTTTTCGACTTTTTCGATCGGCTCTTCCGGCGCGACAATCCAATCGAATCCGCGCTGTTCTTCCATTTTCCCCATGAAGAAATATTGCTTGGGGTAGAGCACTGGCACGGCGGCCCGCAAGAATTGCTCCGCCTCAACCGGATCCACTTTCTGCGCTTGGCCTTTGGTGATTAAATCGAGCGCCTTCGCCATTTTCTGATCGCCCCGAAATACGCTAAAATCGCGGGTCGTTTCCTTCGAGCAGTGTCTGCAGTGAAGGTGTCTTCTCTTCTGCCGGATAACAAACCTCAACAATCACTTTGGGCGATTTCTTCTCGGGCGGATAGATCTGCGTAAACCGCGGTCTCAGCACGCGCGTTTGCCAGTAGTTGTCCCTGGTGGCGAGCAACTCCTGGGTGATCCGGAATTCCACTGTCCACGCTTCCGGCCCGTAGCCCTTTGGCCCGAATCCTATCACCACCATTTCAAGAATCGGCTGGTCCGCCGGGAAGTCAATCTTTCGCCGCAACTTGGCTGCAAGCGGTCGCAATTTTTCCAGAAACTCGGTTCCCATGATCTCCAAATCGGGATCCGCTTCTCCGTTGTAGGTCCCTTCGTAGTGTTTGTCTCGCTCGTTGACGCGTTGGATACCGCGGTCAAGTCGAATCGGTTTGGGATCCGCCGGGGTACGCCACTCCGAAGCGCCAAACAAAATGGCTACGTGCTGCCCATCTATGTCAACCAGTCGCGGCGGCACCGCCCCTTGTTCCACCGGTTGATCAACTGCGGCAAAGAAAATCGCATCGTCTTTTGCGACATGCAAAATCACGCGGCCGCCGGTCAGGCTCGTCACAATCTCATCGTCCTGCTGCTGGATCTGGGCGAAAGTGCTCAGCGGCGCCGAGCAGAGCAGGAGCAAGAGTGCAGAACGGAACGCGGCGAGGAATTGACGCCAAAAACCAACGCTGTTGAAGTGCCTGTGGCCCACAGTAAAAGCCACAGTAGCACATTCCAAACCCGAGATTGCGCGTTTCGCTTGGGACCCAGGTTCCGGTAAAATAGGGGGTTGAATCCACTACGAGGGAAGTGAACCATGGGGCTGAACAAACCTAAATCCGTCAAGCACAATGGCAAGCGCCTGTCCGAGATTCTAGAAGCGCACGACAAGTTTTTCTCCGGCAAGGATGGCGGCGTTCGCGCCGATCTGACCGGCGCGAATTTGAGCGGCACCGATCTCAGCGGCACCGAACCTTAGCGGCGCAATTCTCGAAAATGCCAATCTCGAGGGCTCCGACCTGCGCAAGTCCAAGCTTGCTCACGCCAATCTCACAGGTGCAAATCTCCGCAAAGCCGATTTACGCAACGCGGATCTGACTGAAGCCGTTCTCCCCAACGCGAATCTCTCTCTGGCCCAAGCCAGTGGTATCGAATTCTTTCGCTGCGATATGGCAAACGTGAACTTTCAAAAGGCCAATCTGCGCAACACCAACTTCCGTAGCGCAATCATCAACGGCGCAGACTTTTGCCGGCGCCGATCTCGGGGTCGCCATTCTTCGCGAGACCGATCTTTCTCAAGTCGATCTCTCGGGCCTGGACCTTTCGACAACCCTCTTGCCCCGCGGGTACGTTGTCGGGGCCGCGAAAAAGACTTCCGCTTGATTCGCTGCGCGGGTGGAAATCTGCAATCTCGCGTGGTAGCCTCACGCTGAAATACGCAAGCCTCAACAAATGTCAGTGGCCACGCCAACGACACAACTCGATAGCTCGGCCTTGCGCGCCCGCGTTCTGGAAGTTGTACGTCAGCTTCTCATCGAGCTCGGCAGCCAGGGTGCTGTCCCCTTGCTCACCTTGCGTTCGAATCTCGACCGCGATTTGGGCCTTGGCAGCCTGGAACGCGTCGAACTCATCGCCCGTCTCGAGACTGAATTTGGCGTTCGCCTGCCCGACCTGGCCGCCGCCGAAGCCAGCGCTCCCGAAGATTTGGCCGCGCTCATTGATGGCCCGAACGCTCTACTCCGCTGAGACGACCGAAGCGCCCTCGGCCCTCCGCGCGGCAATCGAAACACAAAAGCTCCACCGCGAAGCCGAAGACAAAGGCGTCTATGCCGCACAAACGCTAAACGAAGTTCTGCGCTATCGCGCTCTTTATGACGCCGCCCGCGTCCATCTCGATATCACCGAAGATGCAGAAGCAGGCGAAAAAAAACATACACTCACTTTCGCCGAACTCTACGACGTCGGCGCAGCGCTGCGCGGCGGAACTAGCGCGCATCGGCGTTTCTCCCGGCGGCCGCGTTTCCTTGATGCTTCCGACATCCCGCGCTTTTTTCGTTTCCTATGCCGGCATTCTGCTCGCCGGCGCGGTTCCCGTTCCCATCTATCCGCCGTTTCGCGCAGACCGCATCGAAGAATATGCCGGGCGCCAAGCCGCTATTTTGAATAACGCGGAAGTCTGCCTGCTCCTCACATTTCGCCGCGCCGAAGCCGTCGCAAAGCTTCTCAAGCCGCGCGTGCGATTTCTCGAAACCGTACTGGACGCCGAAAAACTTCTCGAAGCCGCGGATAAAGCCCCTCCGCCCGCGCCCGGCGCGCTGCCTGCCGATCTTCGCGGCAGCCGCCTCCGCAAACCAAACGACATCGCGTTGCTCCAATACACTTCCGGCTCAACCGGCAATCCAAAAGGCGTCACACTCACCCACGCAAATCTTCTCGCCAACATGCGCGCCATCGGCGAAGCCCTGCAGCTCACTTCGAACGACGTCGGCATTAGTTGGCTCCCGCTCTATCACGACATGGGCCTCATCGGGGCTTGGCTCACGCTTTTGCATTTCGGCACGCCGCTCGCCGTCATGTCGCCTCTCGCCTTTCTCACGCGCCCCGAGCGCTGGCTCCAGGCCTTTCACAAACATCGCGGCACCATCACCGCCGCGCCCAATTTCGCCTACGAACTCTGCGTTCGCAAAATCGCTGACAAAGACATCCAAGGCGTCGACCTCAGCTCCTGGCGCGCCGCGCTCAATGGCGCCGAGCCGGTCAATCCCGAAACACTCGATCGTTTCGCGGAGCGATTCGAATCCTACGGTTTCCGTCGCACCTCGCAATCGCCCGTGTACGGTCTTGCCGAAGCTTCTCTTGCAGTCACTTTCCCTCCGCCAAATCGCGGCCCGCTCGTCGATAACGTCGATCGCGAAATGTTCACGTCGCAAGGCAAAGCCATGCCCGCATCAGACGACCGATTCCTCGATTTCGTTTGTCTCTTCCGGTATGCCCGTTGCGAACCACGAAGTCCTCATCGTGGATGATTCCGGCAACGAAGTCCCCGACCGCACCGAAGGTTTCCTTTGGTTCCGCGGCCCGGGCGCCACGCGCGGCTATTTCAACAATCCCGAAGCAACCGAAAAACTTTTTCCGCGGGGGCCCGCACCCGAAGGCGAATTCGCCTGGCTCAACTCCGGCGATCGCGCCTATCGCGCGGACGGCGAAATTTTCGTCACCGGCCGCGTCAAGGACATCATCATCAAGGGCGGCCGAAATCTTTACCCCCACGAAGTCGAAGAGCTCGCCGGCCGCGCCCCGGGAATTCGCAAAGGCTGCATCGTCGCGTTTGGATTGAAGGATGGACGCACCGGCACCGAAAAACTCATCGTCGTCGCCGAATCGCGCGAAATGGAAGCGGCGGCAAAATCCGCTATCGCTGCCGCCGTCACCGAACAAGTCTCACAGGGACTCGGCCTTCCGCCCGACCGCGTCGAACTCATTCCGCCCGGCAGCATCCCGAAAACGTCCAGCGGGAAATTGCGTCGCGAAGAAACCAAGCAGCTATACGTCGCTGGCACGCTCTCGGCAAAGAAAGCGCCCGCCTGGGTGCAAATCGCGCGGCTTGGGGCGTCAAGCACGGCTCGCACCGCGAGCCAAAGTATGGTCTCGGGGCTGCGCAAGATTTGGGACACGATTCGCGGCGTCTATTTCATCTGCCTTTTCATTGTGTGGATCATTCCCGCGTGGACCATCGTCCTGTTCTTCAAAGACGAGCGCGCAGCGGGCCGCTACACTTCCGCAGCTCTAAAAGTCCTGTTCGGGCTCGCCGGCTGCAAAGTCCGCGTCGTCGGCAAGGAATACATGGACACGCCCGGCGCAAAAATCTACGTTTCGAATCACACGAGTTTCTTTGACGTGCTGCCGTTGATGATGGGCCTTGGCGTCCCATACCGCTTCGTCGCAAAAAAAGAAGTCCACGCCATGCCCTTCATCGGCACCTTTCTGCGAAAAATGGGCCATCTCTCCTTCGATCGCGCCCTCACCAGATCCCGCCGCCAGGCAGCGCAAAATATCGAAGAGGCAATCCGCGCCGGCGATTCCGTCTTCGTTTTTCCTGAAGGCACGTTCGTTCCCGAGCCTGGCGTTCGACCGTTTCAACTCGGCGCATTCAAAGCAGCCGTGGAAACCGGAGCGCCGCTCATTCCCGTTTCTCTTGCAGGCACGCGCAATTTTCTGCGAGACGGACAAATTCTCCCCAAACCAGGCGACGTCACGATCACGCTCGCCCCGCCGATCTTTCCGCGCCGCGCCGGAAAATCGCAAACCGAAAACTGGCAGGAGCTCGTCCGCCTGCGCGACACCAGCCGCGAAACTATCGGCCGCTTCTCCGGCGAACCTGTGCTGTAGCAAGTGGCTGCGAAGATTCCTTTCCCTGCAACTTTCGCGAAATCTTCCGCAACTTTATAGTCAAACAAACGAGAGAGTCTTCATCCTGCTTACTTTTGCCTGAGGCGGCCCGGGCGCGACAACGTACGCCGCGACCTCCGTACCCTGCAAAACAGCCTCCAACAAAAAAGGGCCGCGCCCTTCATGGATGCGGCCCTTTTTCTGCCCTGGCTGTGTAACGATTCAAGCGCTCACTGATTCAGCGTGTAAACCACAGTGATGATCGTCTCGACTTCTACCGGAACTCCGTTCAGCGAAGTCGGCCGGTAGCGCCACTGCAAAACCGCGTCTTTTGCCGACTGAATGAATAATGGATCGCCATCGAGCACCTGCAGAGACTCGATGTTTCCCTCTGTCGAAATGACCGCGCTAATGTGTACGACACCCGATCGATGCAATTGGCGCGGAAGCGGCGGATATACGGGCTCTACACGGCGAATCAGCATCGCCCCTTGCACATCGCCACCGACTGAAATTCTCCGCTTTTTGTTTCGATTCGGATCCTCTGGCGGTGCCGGCCCGACGCGGTTTTCTGCTAGTCCTAGGCCGTCGCGATTTGGCGTACCCGGCGTCAGCGGCCCAAGTCTATGCCTTCCACAATCGCAACGGATATCGGAGGTTGGTTATCTCTTGTCGCTATCCTTGGGGGAACGCTACTTGGTTGATAAAATGCATCATTTCGCGGCGCTTGCGTCCGGGCCACGTGTTCTACCGCGGGGTGCACCGGTTGATGTCGATAGGGCGGAATCGGCGTTAGAACCTTGTAGCTGATTCTTTCCGTATGCCCCAGCAACGGAACCATCACGATCGCCACAATCGCCAACGACTGCAGCAAAATTGAAATCGTCAATGCGCGGCGTTTCGTTTTCCGCTCGCGCGTTTTCTGCTCCGCGTCTCCTTCAATCAAACAACTACCTAACACGCCGATCTGCTCTACCGCTCTTCCGTTTTCTTCGCCGGACATTTCACACCTCTCCCAAATTTTTTTCGAAAGCGAGCCAAAGTCTTTTGCCACGCCGACAGAGGCAGGTTGCCTTGCCTCTGCCGGCGCAGCGCTCGCAGGGATGTGAGGTGCGCGCGTCCTCTCCCTGATTTGGACACCGTTTATAGTTTCCGGTTCCCGCCTATTTACTTTTCAATTAGTTTGTTATGGCAAAGCAAACATGACGAGCGCCGCCCGCCATTCCAAAACCCTTGTCATAACTTCCGTCATTCCAACAAGTTACAGCCCTGTATCAAAACACCCTTCTCGCGCATCCATTTCCCCAGGACGTGGAACCGACTAGGAGGGCCAATCTCATGGAACGGCACTACCCCGAAACTCTGGGCGTGCGCCGCACCGGTTGGGCTGCTCTGGACCGCGATCCGCAGCAGGACACCGTTGAATTTGTCTGTCCACACTGCGGCGCGCGCGACCAGAAAAATGCTCGCCGCGAGCGCACTCTTTACCGCTTTACCGATGGTTTCTTGCAGGATTTGCAGGGCGAAGTAACGCTTTGCCATTCGTGCAAACAGCAGCTTCGTGTTGTCCCGGTTATACTCCTGCACGATCAAGATGAAGAGCGCCGCTTCGGAGCAGTTTTCTCAGACGATTTCGCTCTCGCCACAAAATAAGTTTTCTGCCCCCCAAAAAAAAGAAAAGGAAAATACAAAGGGCGTGAGAAACAATCCTCGCGCCCTTTTCTTTTGTTCGTTTTTTGCGCTTCAGTCTCGCTTAGCGATGGCGCCAGCAATGAAACCGCGCGTCCCAATAACGGTATCCAGCATAAGGACGGTAGTACGGCCGGTATACAGGGCCGACATAAACCCGCCGCGGTCCGTAAAATCTCGCTCCATAAAACCCCGGGCCTACAACCACCACATTCGGCCGCGCTTGCACGTAAACCGCGGGCCGCGCCGACGCCGAGCCGGCTCCGAAAAATGCTAGGAAGCCACCGAGCGCCACCGTTGCGAGTGTCGCCTTTCCCACCAACTTCTTCCCGTACGTTAAAATCGTGTTCATGGTCTCCTCCCCGCCTTCCTGGCCGCTCTTTTTGGCCTCTGCAGGAACACTCATAAAACACCCTTCCCGCTAAAAGGTTGCGGCTGTCCAAAACCCTTCATTTATGAGGATTCCCGTCTCTTCGCGAATTTTCTATAAGAACTAGTAGGCCTGCAGGAACGGATCGACATCCATATGGTATTTTTCGAGTCCCGAGCGAACGATGTCGAACGCTTCATCAACGTTATCGGCAAACTGCAGAAGCTTGTACTCGTTTTCGTTGATCGTGCCCCAACGCGCCATCGCCTTCCAGTTCAAGACTTCATTCCAGTATTTCTTTCCGTAAATCAGGATCAGATTGTTCTTCGGCAGTTTTCCCGTTTGCAGCAAAGTCATCATTTCCCAGAGCTCGTCCATCGTCCCGAATCCGCCGGGAAAAACAATGAGCGCTTTCGCAATCTGCGCAAACCACAATTTGCGCATGAAAAAGTAGTGGAAGTTAAAACTCAACTCGGGGCTGATATAGGGATTCGCAAACTGCTCATGTGGCAATTCGATCGAAAGGCCGATCGATTTTCCCCCCGCTTCGTAAGCCCCGCGATTTGCTGCTTCCATGATTCCCGGTCCACCGCCGGAGCAAACGACGAATCTCCGCGGCCGCGGGCCGAGCGACAGCGCCCAGGTCGTCAGCTTGTGCGAAAGCTGCCTTGCTTCTTCGTAGTAGCGAGACATTTCCAGCGCGCTTTTCGCCGCTCGCAACGCCCCGCGATGCTTCGCGCTTTCTTCTTTATTCAGCTTGGATAGCTTTCTTTCTTTCAGCCGCGTCAATCTGGCCGAGGCTACTTCATGCGAATCAAGCCGCGCCGAGCCGAACATCACAATCGTGTCGCCGATTCCCTCCCGTTTTAGTTGGGCCAGCGGGTTTATGTATTCGGCAAGGATTCGCAGCGGCCTTGCCGGCGTGCTTTCCAGGAATTTCTTATCTTCGTGCGGCGCTTTCGGCGCGTGCTGCGGCTTCAGTTTAGGGCGTGAATCGGACATGCTCTTGCCTCCGGCTCGATGAGACCTTCAATTGTAGGAACCCCCACCTCCGCGGCAACGTCCGCGCGCGTCCCTGCGTCGAATCAAGTACACTCCGGGAAGCACAGAGTTCATTCTGTGCCAGCGCGGCATGCACCTCGGTGCTGGCCAGGGTAAGGCAAATGTTCAATCGTGGTGGGCTTTTGAAGCTATTTCTCGTCGCGGGGCTGTCCGTCGCCTCGTTGCCCACCTTCGCCCAAACCCCCGACGGCCCCATGGTCCCCCGCCCGGAAGTCCCCATTCAACAACCGCCAAAACGCTCCGAAGCCACCATCAAAGCCAAAGTCGTCCTCGTTAACGCGCCGGTCACCGTCCGCGATTCGAAGGACCAGATTGTCACCAGTCTCGAAGCAAAAGATTTTCAGCTCACCGATCACGGTGTCGCGCAAACCATCACCCATTTTGACGTGGGCGGCGATCCCATCTCTCTCGTTGTTCTGTTCGAAACCAGCTCGCGCATCGTGCCTATACTTCCCGCCGTGCAGAAATCCGGCATCGTCATCACCGAAACCATTCTCGGCGCAGACGGCGAAGCCGCCATCATCGGCTTCAACGATTCCATAGACAAGCTGTTGCCGTTCAGCAAAAACGCCGACGAAATCCGGAGCTCTGTCTGGCATCTGCAAGCCGGCTTATCCGGCTCGCGTCTCTATGACGCAATGGATGTCGGCGTCGAAATGCTCTCAGGCCTGCCCGAGGCCACCGCAACAACGCCTGGCCGCCGCCGTGTAATGCTGATTGTTTCGGAAGCGACCGATTTCGGCAGCCAAGTCAAACTCGGCGAAGTTCTCCGCAAAGCGCAGCTTCAGAACATTACTATCTACAGCGTCGGCCTTTCCACTACGCGCGCCCTTCTGCAAGCCGAGCCTAAGAAAAACCACACGGACATTTCGCCGCCCGGCACATATCCGCTCCCCCAATTCCAGGCAAGGGGCCGATCCCTGAAGAAGACGATCCTCGTTTGAACAACACCATAGATCTAATGGCGCTTGCCGTCTGGGCCGTCAGTCACATTGCAGACAAAGTCAGTGCCCACGCTCTCGAAGTCGCTGCCGCGGCCACCGGCGGCGCGCACTTCGCCACGTTCAAGGACCGCACCATCGAAAAAGCGCTCGACGAAATTGGCGGCGAACTCCACACGCAGTACATCATCGGCTATTCGCCCACAGAGGCTGCAGCCACCGGCTACCACGAAATCAAAGTGAGTCTTGTCGATCCCAAATACAGCAACCTGAAACTCCGCTCCCGCCCCGGCTACTATGTCGCAGGATCGGAAGAGTGAGTAAATGCCGCCCGCCTTCCACATCCGTCTGGCCGCCCAAGCCGACATCCCCACTCTCCACCCGCTAATCGAATCTTCCGTCCGCGTCCTCCAAGCCAACGACTACACGCCGGCGCAAATCGAAGGCGCCCTCGGCACCGTCCTCGGCCTCGATACCCAGCTCATCAAAGACGAAACCTACTACGTCATCGAAGCCACAACTCCCTCCGGAGAAAAAGTCATCGCCGCCTGCGGCGGCTGGAGCAAACGCAAAACCCTTTTCGGCAGCGACCACGCCGCCGTACGCGAATCTGAACTTCTCGATCCCCAAACCGAAGCAGCAAAAATCCGCGCCTTCTTCGTCCACCCGGACTGGGCCCGTCGCGGCCTCGGCACACTGCTTCTTGAAACCTGCGAAAACGCCGCCAAAGCCGCCGGCTTCACTGCCTTCGAAATGGGTTCCACCCTCACCGGCGTCGCACTCTACAAACTCCGCGGCTACCACGTCGTTGAACCCATCGCCGTCCCCCTGCGAAATGGCGAAGCCTTGCCGGTCGTCCGCATGGCCAAATCCGCAACGCAGGAACGCCCTTAGGCAAACAGATCCGCCAAGTTGTTGCCCCGAACGCCGTCACCGCAATTGGTTCGCGCGCTGACTGGCTTGAACTACGATTCAGAGCAGCTTGTTCGTTGGGGAAGAACATCGAACAGGACAATTGATTTTAGACTTTTCGGCCGGTGCCGAGCTTCCCCGGAACCGGCAGTCGCCAGGTTCGCGTCTTAAATCAATTGCGTCCAGAACGTCGCCTCGCGCGATGCCAGCAGCGCATCCTTCCGCGCGTTCCACCGCAGGAAGTGATCCGTTTTCGTATGCGCCGCGTGGTGCTCTTTCGATTCCCAGACTTCATGCAGCAGGAACGCCCCGCTTCCATCAGAAGCGCGGTGCAGATCGTACTGCAGGCAGCCATCTTCTTTCCGTGTCGGCGGCACTAGTGCGCGAAGCTCCGCTTCAAGAAACGGCTCGTGTCCCGCGCGCGCGCGCAGCAACACGACTATGGTCAGGCCGCTCTTCGGCAGCTTTGCGTGATTCACAACTCTCGCTCGGCGCGAACTTTTCCTGGCAGCCTTCTTTGGCTTCTTCTTTGCCATCGCGGCGGGGATTGTACTCCAATCGTCCCAATTGGCAAGCAGAACCGCCCTGGAGAACCCTTGGCCGCCATGCGGCTCCAGCGGGCGGCCTATTTCGCCGCGTCTTTCCGCCCTGCGTTCAGGTTGTCAAAGTTCATCACAGTGTTCAGCACCAGCGAATACGTCCCGCGCGTCTCGCCGCGATAGATCGGATTGATCGAAAACAGCACCACGTGCCCTTGTCCCACGGGCATATCCAGCACGGCCGGATGCTGCGCAATGTCGCCGCCGTTTTCAATCAAACCGGAAACGAGCAAATCCTTTGTGTTTGCAAATCGCATCACTACGCGGGCACGGTTCGCGGCCGGAATCACTCGTGCATTGTTATGCATCTGTTCGTCGGTCACCGGAGGATATTCCCAGGTCTCTGCTTCCGCTTCTTCGGGAATTTCCGAAGCTACCGCGGCCGACGGCATAGTCCGGTTCCTCTTTTTTTCCGCGACCCGTCGGCCTTTCGCGCACGTCCGGCCCAAGACGCCGCCGCCGCCGTCCGCCGGCGACGCTGCTCAGCGAGAAAATCACGCCGTCGTCGCAGTACGCAGAATTTTTCTCTTCGTAGCCGTACGCAATCGGGCTCGCGCCATCTACCAGTTGCGTACCGACGATTGCGCCGACCATTTTCATTTTTTCGCTGCGCGCCGCACTCACGCCCGCTCCCATGCCAACGCCAAGCGCGAATTGCGCCGTGTCGTCCACCGCCACAAGCACGCCGCCCTGGTTCACAAAATCCTGCAACTTCATCAATCCGTCGTAACCAAGCCCGGGCCGCATGTCGTCGGTTGAATCATTTCGTCCCACAAGATTCGGAGTGAGCGGCGTGTTTTGCCACGGCAACGGATTTCCCCAAGCCGTCGGCAAACCCTGAATGATCGCCGTCGCGGACGCGTTGATTCCGACGGGCGGAAACAGGATCACGTCGTACTTCGCGCGCAAGTCTGGAATCTTGGCAATCGCTTGCGTGCTCATGTAGTCATAAGGAATCTGCATTGAATCGAGCGCCAGCCGCCACCAGCCTTCGGACTGCGTGCTCAACCACGTATGGATGTAGGCGATGCGCGCCGCGCGAACGGGATGCGTTTTCACGCTGGGAGCAGCACCAAGTGCGACCGCCTGCAACCCGAGTTCTTTCGCGGCGGATTCCACGTCCGCGCGCTTTGCGTCGCGAACCAAAAATGTTCCGCGCGTGAATTTCGTTCCGCCGGCTTCAAACGCTTCTTCCGCCGCTTCAATCGTGGCGTCCTTCAATTTGTAGCGCAGCGTTGCCAGCGCAGGCTCCGCGTGATTACTGATCGCAACAATCGCGCCCTCACCTTTTACGCCGCCCGCGGCGCGAATGTCGGTGACTTTTTCCATCGGCGCATCCAGAACTTTTGCATCTGTCACGCGCACCACTTGCACACCAAAGAGTTCGCTAAACGACCAGGCAGTATCGTCATATGGCGTCTTCTGCGGATCTTCCGGGCTCCAATACTGGTGATCCAGCAGCGCATCGGCGGTGCGCGAATAGGGCTGGTCCATGCGAATCACGTAGCTGCCCGCGGGAAAGCTTCGCGTAGTCGGTTCCTGCTTCGCGTCTTTTGCTTCGTCGGTTTTCTCTCCTTCTTTTTTCTTTTCTTTCTTCACAGGCAAGCTAATCGTGAACGCGGACTTCGCCCGGGACACTTCGATTTTTTGCTTTTGCAATGTCTGCAGCAATTCCGCTTGCAGCGTCGCACGCGGTTCATCCGCGGGCAAAACATACGCAGCCGGTCCTTCTGCGCCAGGCTTGGTCACCGACCGCTTCGCCTTCAAATAAAAATTCTTCAGGAAGAGCCGCTTGTTTTCGTTGAAATAGTGCAGCGAAGTAAGCAAGCCGGTCTCTTCGTAGTTGTTGTTGTCGCGCTGCGACCATAGCGCCTTCGGCAGCGGCGGATTTTGCTTGTACCATGTCCGCGCATATTCCTCAGGCTGAAGCGTGCGTTCGCGCGTGTCCGCGTTTCCGTTGCCAAAGGTTTCATAGAGGCGGCTGATTCCGTTGTGCAGCGCCGCAAGGAACATCAAATATCCCGGAGACCAGGTGTCGAAATTGCCGTGCGTAAAAACGCCCGGCATTCCGAATTTCGTCATGTCCGCGACGTTGCGTGACGCAATCATATTCCACTCATCGGCAAGCAGTGGGTCGATCCACGCGTTGTACGGCCCGTCGCCGACGGTGTTGTCATAGAGATACGGAACGGATTCATGCAGGTCATGCAGTACCTGAGCGTTCCAACCGACGTACGTATTCAAAACATTTTCCGTGAGCTTCAGCGTTACAGCCATCGCATCGCGATTATTGTCATGGGCAACGTACTTGCCCCAGTAAATCAGCGGCGGAAAAAACTCCTTCGGGTGCGCAAGGTGCCATTTGTAGATGTCCACGACACGAGCGCGTCCATCCACTTCCACAATCGGTGTAATCAACGTGATCACGCCGTCGCGAATATCCTTGATGTACGGGCTTTCATCCACCGCAAGCCGGTACGCCAGCTCCATCAGCGCCGTCGGCGCACCGGTTTCCGGCGAGTGGATCGTGCCGGTGATGTAGTAGACGGGCGTGCTCTGCGCGACGATTTTGTCCGCTTCCGCGTCATTCAGCTGAATCGTGCGAGGGTCGGCCAGTTTCGCAAGCCGTGCGCGATTTTCTTCGAGCTTGGCCAAGTTCTCTTCGGAGGAAACCGCAACCGCGATCATTTCCCGGCCTTCTTCGGTCGTGCCGATGGAAATCACTTTGACGCGCGGGCTCGCTTTCTCAAGGAGTCTCATGTATTTGTAGACCTCTTCCGGGTAAGGAAGTATCCCGGGCGCGCCGGCAACGTCTCCGAGCACAACTTCCGGCGTCGGAACATTTTTCGAGGCCGGTAAATAGTCCACAAGCGGCGAAGTGAAATAGGGCGCCGTCGTGTATTTCTTCATTTTCGCGGTGTACGCCTCGTCCACGGGCTGCTTGGGATCGCGCGCGGGCACGGATTCTCCGTCCGCCCAGCTCTGTGGCGCCAAGGCAACAGCAAACAAAGTGAAGGAACAAAGTTTTGCGAGAAGGCCAAGCTTCATAAAAGTCTCCTTGGTGCAGCCAACAAGCCGGCGGGATTGTAACGCAGAAATGCGCAATGTTGCGCGGCGGAATCGCGGTTTACAGAGCTTGTTTGTTGATTGGGCTCTTGACTATTCGGCGGCAACGAACTTCAAGCAAACGGGCGAGGGAACAGCGACGTTGTCGCCGGTCGGAGTGAGCTGCCCGGAGTTCAGATCCACGTGGAACGTCACAATCGTGTCGCTCCACTGATTTTCGACGAACAAAAAATTGCCGGAAGGATCGAAGGTAAAGTGGCGCGGCTCTTTTCCGCCGGTCGGGACGCCGCCCGCCAGCGTGAGCGTTCCTTTTTTCGGATCGATTCCAAAAATGGCAATGCTGTCTTTGCCCCGGTTGGAGACGTAGAGAAATTTCCCGCTGGGATGAATCGCCACTTCCGCCACGTCGTTGCGCCCGGAATATTCCGGCGGCAGTGTTGAGACGCCATTCACTTGTTTCAAGTCACCGGTCTTCGCGTCGTAGGAAAAACTCGTCGCGGTAGAGGCCATTTCGCTCACCACAAAAAGGAATTTGCCGTTCGGAGAAAAGATTGCGTGGCGCGGACCGGAGCCGGCTTTCAGTGCGGCCGACGGCGGAATGTGCGGGCCCAGGGTGCCCTTTGCCGCGTCAAACTGAAAAATCAGAATCTGGTCGAGGCCCAAATCGGCGGCGAGCGCATAACGATTGTCCGCGCTGGTTTCGATCCAATGCGCGTGCGGACCTTCCTGCCGTTCTCTGTTTGGGCCAAGCTTTCCGTTGTCCTGATTGACGCAGTTTTTTCGCCGATTTTTCCATCGGGCAGAATCGGAAAGACGGCCAGCGTTCCGGAAGTGTAATTCGCAATCAGAATGTATTTGCCGGTCTGATCGAGCGCGATGTAACAGGGATCTTCACCGAGGGAAGGAACCTGATTCAGTTGCGTCAGCGCGCCGGTTTTTGCGTCCAGCGCAAACGATGTGACAAAGCTCGCTTTGCCGCCTTCGTTCACGGCGTAGAGAAATTTTCCGCTGGGATGAATCGCCACGAAAGAAGGATCGGGCGTTTCCGCTGCCAGGCCGGCCGGAGTGAGTTTTCCGCTCGTCGCGTCATAGCGGAACGCGTAGATTCCCTTGCTTTGTGTTTTCGTGGTGTAGGTTCCTGCAAATGCGAAGAAATTTTTCTTCGGTGGATTGGGTTTCTTGTCTTTCTTATCCATGCTGCTTGCGAGCATAACCGGCATAAACAAGAGGAGAGCAAACATTAAGCGGCGCGAAGTTTTCATGGCCTGAGGATTTTAGCACTCAGGCCTGTGGTTCCGCGCCGCGAAAAATTGCTTCCTGAGCGAAGCGAGGAAAAACTACTTCTTTTCTTCTTCCTCTTCTTCATGCAGAACAGCGGCCGCGGCAATCGAATCATCGCCATCGAGTTTGAGCAGGCGAACGCCCTGCGTAGAGCGGCCCGCTTCGCGAATTTCATTCGCGTGAACGCGGATGACCTTGCCGTGTTCGGTGATGATCATGACGTCGGACTCTTCCGTGACCTGCAGCGTCGCAACCACCGAACCGTTGCGGTCAGTGGTCTTCATGTTCACCACTCCCTTGCCACCGCGCGAAGTGATGCGGTATTCGGCGAGCGCCGTGCGCTTTCCGTAGCCTTTTTCTGCGACGGTCAGCATCAGGGTCGTGAGCGAATCCTTGATGTCCTCGTTTTCGAGTTCTTCTAGATTCTGCGTCGTTTTCTTGCGTTCCTTGGCGATGATTTCAAAGTCCGGCTGGACTGCGTCCATGCTGACAACGTAATCGTCCTTGTCGAGGTCCATGCCGTTCACGCCGCCTGCGTTGCGGCCCATGGCGCGTACTTCGGTTTCGCGGAAGAGAATCGCCTGGCCTTCGTGGCTGGCGAGGAAGATCATCTGCTTTCCGTCGGTGAGCTTGGCGCCGATGAGTTCGTCCTTCGCTTCGAGGTTGATAGCGATGATGCCGGTCGAGCGCGGATTGGAGAATTCCGCCAGCGACGATTTTTTCACGGTGCCATTCTTCGTGGCCATGAAGACGAACCGGTCGGCTTCTTCGAGATTTGTCGCGGCCACCAGCGCGGTCAGCTTTTCGTCTTCCTGGAATTTAACCAGACTGGTAATGGCTTTTCCTCTTGTCGCGGCCGCCGCTTCCGGCAGTTCGTAAACTTTTTGCCAGTAGACGCGGCCCTTCGATGTAAACAGCAAAATATAGCTGTGCGCAGAGGCAACAAACAGGTGTTCAACGAAGTCCTCTTCCTTCGTTTTGGCACCGATGCGTCCCTTGCCGCCGCGCGACTGGTGGCGGTAAGTGTCTGCCGGAGTCCGCTTGATGTAGCCGGCGTGGCTCACGGTGATGAGCTGGTCGGTGTCGGCGATCAAATCTTCGAGCTTGATTTCATCGACCTTGTCGACGATCTGCGTACGGCGATCGTCGCCGTAGGCCTTGTGAACTTCCTTCAGTTCGGCCGCGATGACGGCTTTTAGCTTCCGCTCGCTCGCCAAAATCTCTTTCAATTCCGCGATCAATTCGCGAATGGATTTTAGTTCACTGAGAATTTCGTCGATGGAAAGCTGTGTAAGGCGGTGCAATTGCAATTCAAGGATTGCGTCAATCTGCCTGTAGCTGAGATTGAGCGAGCCGCTGCGCCCCGCCGACTCGATTTCCGCTGCGCCCACGAACCGGTACTTGCGCCCGTCGAGCTTCACGCCTTCGAGCTTCTTGGACTTGCCGTTTTCAGTGATCGTGACGTCCTGCTCGCTGAAATACTTGAACAGGTTTTCTTTGGCTTCCGCGCGGCTGGACGATCCCCGAATGATGCGAATCACGTTGTCCAGATGGTCGAGCGCGATCTGGTAGCCGACCAAAAGGTGTTCGCGCTCTTCGGCTTTGCGAAGTTCGAATACCGTTCGCCGCCGCACCACTTCCATGCGGTGTTCGATAAAGAGCTTGAGGAGAGGAATCAGGCCGAGTTCGCGCGGCTGGCCGCCAACGATCGACAGCAAAATCACGTGAAACGATTCCTGCATCTGCGTCTGCTTGAAAAGATTGTTCAGAATCAGCTGCGATTCTTCGCCGCGCTTGAGCTCGATCACGACGCGCATGCCTTCGCGCGAGGATTCGTCTCTCACGTCCGAAATTCCCTCAATTTTCTTGTTCTGCACCAGCTCCGCGATGCGCTCGATCAACTTCGCTTTGTTTACCTGATACGGAATCTCGGTGATTACGATATTTTCGCGATCCTTGGAAGCTTCTTCGATCGCCGCTTTCGCGCGCATCGTAAAGCTGCCGCGCCCTGTTTTGTAGGCCGCCTCAATTCCTTCGCGGCCGGCGATATAAGCGCCCGTCGGAAAATCCGGTCCCGGCACGAGCTTCATGACTTCTTTGAGCGAGGCGTCGGGTTTTTCGATGAGCAGAATCGCGGCGTCCACGATTTCGCGCAGATTGTGCGGCGGAATGTTCGTGGCCATGCCGACAGCGATACCGCTCGCACCATTGACGAGAAGATTCGGGATCCGCGAAGGAAGAACGACGGGTTCTTCGCGCGTCTGGTCGAAGTTCGGAATGAAGTCGACGGTTTCTTTTTCCAGGTCGGCGAGAATGTCTTCGGATATTTTCGCAAGCCGCGCTTCCGTGTACCGCATCGCCGCGGGGGGATCGCCGTCCACGGAACCGAAATTCCCCTGTCCGTCCACCAGCATGTAACGCAGGTTAAAGTCCTGCGCGAGGCGCACCATCGCGGGATAGATGACCGCTTCACCGTGCGGGTGATAGTTGCCCGAAGTGTCTCCGCAGATTTTGGCGCATTTGCGGTAGCCGCGATTCGAAGCAAGGCCGAGGTCATTCATCGCCACGAGGATGCGGCGCTGCACGGGTTTTAGTCCGTCGCGCACGTCGGGAAGCGCGCGTGCGATGATGACGCTCATCGAGTAGTCGAGGTACGACTTCCTCATCTCCGCTTCGATATCGATCGGAAGCACTATCGATTGTTTTATCTCGTCCGCCATTTTTCCTCGTCTTGGTTCAGCAAACTTGTGCGCTACTTACTGCCGCGTTCGAGCACGTAGGCTTTCACCGTGTCAAACGCATCGGCCGCGTTGGTAAAACGCCGCGGCGCAAATTCCGCTTCCAGCTGCTTTAAGAACGCGTCCCGCTCCGCTTCACTAGCGAACTCCGTTGCAACGCCGCTTGTCGAATCCGGTGTATCGGTGGCAACAGCCCGAAACTCCGAGCAACCCAATCCGCGCAACCCCGGTAAAGTTGTCCATCCCAACTGGTAAAGCATGGGTGGCTTAAATATCCAGGTTCACTACTTCAAGCGCGTTTTCCTCGATGAACTTCCGCCGCGCTTCCACGTTTTCGCCCATCAGTGTCGTGAAAATATCTTCGGCGGCGACCGCGTCCTCAAGCTTTACCTGGAGCAGCGTGCGCGTATCCGCGTTCATCGTCGTGTCCCAGAGCTGTTCGGCGTTCATTTCGCCGAGGCCTTTGAATCGCGTGATCGTGAAGTCTTTCTTGGCATCCTCCACAACGTAGTTCAGTACGTCCGTGACCTTTTCCTTCATCACCTTCGTGCCGTTGGTGGAGATGGTGAACGGCGGGTGATTGAACTCTTCGATCTGCTTCGCCAGTGCCCGCAACCGTTTGTATTCGGCGGTCGAAGCTAGTGCCCAATTGATCTTCTGGTTGTGCGGCGGCCCAAACTGGATTTCGTACAAGCTGTGCTCTTCGTCAAATGCGATTTTCCCTTCGAGCTTCAGTTTCGCCTTGTCAATTTCCTTCAAAAGTTTCTCGAGCGCCTTCTTGTCCTCGAACTCCGTTTTCTTTTCCAGGCCGCTTTCAGAAAGTAGCTCCACAAGACCTGGTTCACGCAGGCGGCGGCCGAGTTTTGCGGATGCCGCTTCATACTCCTGCACATTGAGCAGGAACGAGGTGAGCTTCTGCCCATCCAGACTCACGCCTTCTTTGGCCTTCACGACGTGATCTTCCGTCGCACGCTTCATCAGCTCGCGCGCAAAATCTCGCTCATCGCGAATGTACTTCTCTGTTTTGCCGCGCTTCACGCGGTACAGCGGCGGCTGTGCGATGTAAACGTGGCCGCGTTCAATCAATTCCTTCATGTGGCGGAAGAAGAACGTAAGGAGCAGCGTGCGGATGTGGCTGCCGTCGACGTCCGCGTCGGTCATCAAAATCACTTTGTGGTAGCGCAGCTTGCCAGCGTCGAAATCGTCTTTGCCGATGCCGGTGCCAAGCGCAGTGATGATGGCGCGAATTTCTTCGTGGCCCAGCATCTTGTCGTAGCGCGCTTTTTCAACGTTTAGGATTTTACCTTTGAGCGGCAGAATCGCCTGGTACTTCCGGTCGCGGCCCATTTTTGCAGACCCGCCTGCGGATTCTCCTTCGACGACGAAAAGTTCGCAGCGGCTGGGATCGCGTTCCTGGCAGTCGGCAAGCTTCCCCGGCAAACCACTTGAATCCATCGCGGATTTACGGCGGGTGAGCTCACGCGCTTTGCGGGCCGCTTCGCGAGCGCGGGCAGCGTCGATACATTTGCCGATGATGCGCCGCGCCACAGTTGAGTGCTTGTCAAACCATTCGCCGAGGCGTTCGTTGACGATTTGCTCGACATCGCCCTTAATGTCGCTGTTGAGTTTGCCCTTGGTCTGCCCTTCAAACTGCGGCTGCGGCAGGCGCACGCTGACGACCGCTACGAGACCTTCTCGCACGTCGTCGCCGGTGATGCTGACTTCGTCCTTCTGCTCTTTGAGCATCCCGTTAGCGGAAGCGAAGTTGTTGATGGTGCGGGTCAGGGCAGAGCGAAAGCCGGAAAGGTGCGTGCCGCCGTCAACCGTGTTGATCGTGTTGGCGAAGGCAAACACGTTTTCGCCGTAGCTGTCGTTGTACTGCAGCGCGATTTCGATTTCGAGGTTGCCGCGCTTGCCTTCCATGTAGATCGGCGAATCGTGGAGTGTTTCTTTGCCGCGGTTAAGGTGCTTGACGAATTCTGCGATGCCGCCGGTGAAACGGAATTCAGCGCTTTTTTCGCTGCGCTCGTCGGTCAGCGTGACTTTCAGGCCCTTGTTCAGAAACGCATACTCGCGCAAGCGTGTCGCCAACGTGTCGAAGCTGAAAACCGTCTTGTCAAAAATTGTCGCGTCAGGATGAAAAGTGACTTTCGTGCCGGTTTTGCGCGTTTTTCCGGTTTGCTTGAGCTTCGAAGTCGGCTTGCCTTTTTCGTAGGTCTGTTCCCAAACGGCGCCATCGCGCTGAATTTCGAGTTCGAGCCAATCTGAAAGCGCGTTGACGACAGAAACGCCGACGCCGTGGAGACCGCCGGAAACTTTGTAGGTGTCGCTGTCGAACTTTCCGCCAGCGTGGAGAACGGTCAGAACAACTTCGGCAGCCGGGCGCTTTTCCGTGGCGTGCATATCGACCGGAATGCCGCGGCCATTGTCGACGACGGTGACGGAATTGTCTTCGTGCACGGTGACGTTCACTTCATCCGCGTAGCCGGCCATTGCTTCATCCACGGAGTTGTCCACAACTTCCCAGACGAGGTGATGCAAACCCATTTCGCCGGTCGAGCCGATGTACATCGCGGGACGCAAGCGCACTGCTTCGAGGCCGCCGAGGACTTTGATGGATTTCGCGTCGTACTGATGTCCGCCCGGTGCCTTGCCGCCAACGTTTTCTTTGTCGCCCATTTTTCTCCCTCAGTGCGAATCCGGAACAGCGAAACTTTGCGCGCGAATGTGCCCAAGCGCGAAACAGAATGCGAATTACGGCGCGGGCCGTTTGAGCTCGCTCATTTTTTCTTGAAGCTAGGAAAGGCGTGCGTGCGGATTTTTCCGTGCGTCCTTCAGGGACAGCCGCAAAGCGGCGCGTTCCTTACCCTTTGATTCCGGCGCGCGTGCCGAATCGCAAGCGATCCGCGCTTTGGCTGTGCCGGAACTCGTAGGGTTCCTGCTCCATCCCGTCTCGCGCAGCGAGACGTGGCGAAGACTCAAACAACTCCAAGCGAATTCTGACCAATCGCCTCTGGCGCGAAGCGAAAAAAGCTGGCCCAAATTCACTTGGCGAACGTGTCGATCAAGAGGAAACAAGCTACGAATCGACAACAAGAGAAAGCATACTCGATCAGGGGACTTTTCTCAAGAAGGAAGTAGATTTTCCTTGAGATGTAACTTCTTTGCATTCTGCGCTTTAGGGGAATCTCTGCCCGCACCAATTGCGAACAAAAATGGCGCCCAATCGAGCGCCATTTCCCCAGCCATTTCGATGCCAAATCAGGCGTCAGATCCGCATCGGCATGATGATGTAGCGGTAGCGATATGATTCATCCGCCAACGGCCGCATTTGCCCGGCGGATCTGCTCATCCTTCAATTCAATGCTGATCGGACCGTCGGCAGCAGCGGCCAGAAAATCGAGCATATAGCTTGAATTAAAACCTATCGAGATCGGTTCGCCTTTGTATTCCTTGTCGATACTTTCTTTTGCTTCGCCATATTCCGGGCTTGACGCGGAAAACTCCACACCTTCTTTCGAAACGGAGAGTTTCACCGCATGGGAACGTTGGTCGGCAAGTTGCGAAACGCGGCGTACCGCGTCAGAGAACTCGCCGCGCTCCAGCACGACGCTCTTGTTGTTGTCGCGCGGAAGCACCGCTTCGTAGTTCGGAAATTGCCCGGTCAGAATTCGCGAAATCAACAAGCGATGGCCAGCTTGAAAGAACAGGTGGCTCTCGTCTTTAGCAAATTCCATCTGCGCATCGGATCCGGAAGCGGCGGCCAATTTCTCGACTTCATCCATCGCCTTCTTGGGAATCAAGACTTTCACTTCGCCGTTCAAGCCAGGCAACTTCTGATCGGTTTCCGCAAGCGCTAGCCGGTGACCGTCGGTCGCCACCATCGCAACCGTTTCCGGCTTCAGAATCAGCAATCCGCCATTCAGCGTGTAACGTGACTCTTCCATCGAGATCGCAAACTTCGTCTTCCCAATCAAACTCTCCAGTGTAGCCGTGGAGATCTTCACCATTACGTGGGGCATCGCAGGTAAAGCCGGGAAATTTTCCTTCGCCATGCCGACAAGTTTGTATTTTTTCTTGTCGCTGACAATTTCAACCCAATGATTGTCCAGCAGCTTGAACTTGATTTCGCCTTCCGGCAGCAGGCGCACAAGCTCCAAAAGCTTCTTTGCGGGAACTGTTCCCGCGCCTTCTTTCTTTACTTTCGCCTCGCAGGAAGTCCGAACGCTAAGCTCGAGGTCTGTCGCTGTAATCGTCACCCTGCTGCCCTTGGCTTCCACGAGCAGGTTCGACAGGATCGGAATCGTCGTCTTGCGCTCGACGACGCCCTGCGTTGTAGTGAGCTCATTCAACAGCGCTGATTTTGTGACGCTGAATTCCATGGATTGGCTTTCCTCGCGTGCGGTTCCAGGTGCGGTCATTTCGCAAAGAACCTTTCTTGGGGACACTCTGCTAGCCGCTACTTTACTCGCATTTTAAGCCGGTGAGAAGTGGTCGGAACAGCAAATCCCTGTGGAAAATATTGGGTTTTCCTTCTTTCACACGCGGGCTTAAAAGTTCTCCCGATTCGAAAAAATCAACATCCACAAACAACGCTCAACAGCAGTTGACTTTCTTGATTTTAAAAAATCAATTGACCCTTGTTGTTGTGATGAAGCCTGTGGATCTGTGGAAAGCGCGGCAAGCCCGTTCGACAGGAGGACTTAACAGGTTTGCCTTCTGGTGGCCATTTGTGCAAACAGTGGAAAAATCAGCTCCGAGGACAATTACGGTATGTCCCGGCGGTTTTCTTCCGCAGGCTTCAACAATCAATCCGCAACTTTTCCAACTCTTCTCCACACCGCAAAACAGGGCATGAGAGCGGAACCACGGCGCAGAAAAAAATATCCGCGCGAAAAATTCCAATTCAGGTTTTTGTGAAGGGAAAGACTACTGGAGCGCGTCCATCAATCGCGTGATCGTGCGATTCAGGTCTTTGTCGGAGCGGCGCATCTCTTCGATTTTGTTGATGGAGTGCAGCACAGTGGTGTGGTGTTTGCCGCCGAATTGCCGGCCGATTTCGGGTAGCGACGCCGTCGTGAGCTGTTTCACGATGTACATCGCCACCTGACGCGGAAAAGCGATCGCGCGAGTGTTGCTGCGAATCTTAAGGTCCTGTTCGCGCAGATTGAAATGCTCACTGACGCGTTTCTGAATCAGGTCAATCGTGACCCGCTTTTCCTGGGAAGCGATGATATTGCGTAGAACCTGCTGGGCGGTCGCCAGCGAAATAATGGCACCAGTAAGCGAGGCATAGGCCATCAAGCGCGTCAGGGCGCCTTCCAGCTCGCGAACGTTCGATTTGATGGCCCGGGCAATGTATTCGGCGACTTCATCCGGCAAGCCAAAGCGGTCGTTTTCCGCCTTCTTCTGCAAAATCGCAATCTTGGTCTCGAGGTCGGGCGGCTGAATGTCCGCAATCAAGCCCCACTCAAATCGCGAGCGCAGGCGCTCTTCAATCGAGTTGATGTCTTTGGGCAGGCAATCGGATGAAATCACGATCTGCTTGCCCTGTTCGTACAGCGCGTTGAACGTATGGAAGAACTCTTCCTGCGTCCGCTCTTTGCCTGCGATGAACTGGATATCGTCCACCAGCAGCACGTCCACGGTATGGAAGCGGTCGCGGAAGGAGATCATCTTGTCGAAGCGGAGCGAATTGATCACTTCGATGGTGAACTTCTCCGCGCTGATATAGCAGAGCCGCGCCGCGGGATTCCGCTTCTTGATGACATGCCCAATGGCATGCATCAAGTGGGTCTTGCCCATGCCCACGCCGCCGTAGAGGAAGAGCGGGTTGTAAGCCTTCGATGGCTGCTCGGCCACGGCGCGCGATGCAGCGTGCGCGAATTCGTTGGACTTGCCGACGACGAACGTGTCAAAGGTGTAGCGCGCCTGTAGCTGGTTGTCGCTGCTCTCAAAATCCAATTTCGATTGCTTGATGGGCGCTGCCGAGGCGGCAAGCGCCGGCGCGGCCTCTTCTTCGGTGCAAACATACTGCACTTTCAAATTCGGCATACCCAATTCATGGAAAACTGCGCGGATAATCTCGCCGTAGGTGCGCGTGAGCACCTGGCGGAAGACGACCGTGGGGATCTGCACGTAAATCGTATCGCCATCGGCTTTGTTAAGCCGGGTTGGCGCAAACCAGGTCGTAAAGGTATTGAGGCTGACCCGGGACTTCACACGTTCTAGAAACTTATCCCACATTCCAGAGGTTTCTCGTTCCTTTGCGGTATGCGTAGCAGTCGTCATTAGACAAAAATTCCGTACCCAAACTATTTCCACAAGTGTGGAATACCTGTGGAAAGCGATTTTGTGGCGAACTTTCCTTTGGCTTTCGGGTAATCCCGCGCCCACTTCGTGACTGTGGCCCCTGATGCCCAGTGCGCGGCGTCCCGATGTTGTTGGCCCGTTTTACCGCCGCTTTTTCACAGCGCGGGATTGTCTCCGATTGGCCTTTTGCGGGCAAGCGAAAAGTGCAAGAAGGCTTTGGAAGCCATGCACACTAGACTAACAGGTTTTCCACAAGCACCAAAGTTGTGCAATTTGTTCGTCCGTATCAGTGCGCGCGCATTTGTTTTCGGGGAAAAACGTAAATTTGCAAAATTCCACCTCGCAGAAAAAATTCTGATGGAGTACTGCACAATAACTCCGGGCTGTGGAAAACAATTCTTCAACAAAAATTCATTTTGCATTCAGTGGACTTCCGGCCGGTCGAATTCATAGATGCCGATCGGGTCACCGCCGATGATGAGGCGGTCTTTCAGGACGAGAATGACGTTCGCTTCGAGCCGTGAATTGTCCGGCGTGTAGATGAGGTAGGTGGCGCGGCGGTTTCCTTCCTTGTCGAAGCGCAACAGGGTGTCGCCCATCGCCATCCAGACTTCGCCGGTCTCACGGTCAACGCCGATCGCTGTCAAAATTCTCTTGAAAATCGGAGGGTCGCCCTTGCGCTCCTGTTTTTCAATTTCGCGGCGCAGCGCCTGAGCTTGCGGCAAGCGCATCAAGGGCCGTATAGCGCACTTCCTGCTTTGCATAACCGAAGCGGTCGAACTGCTTAACCGTCGGTTCGGGAAAATAGTTGTACCCATAATAAAGATGAGCGTGATCGTCCGTGGCCAGTTCGCCGATATTCAAGAAGCGGTTCAGTTCTGAGCGCTCAGTGAGAGTATCCATGTCGCCGAACTCGCGTACGCGGCGGCCATTCTTGTCGAAAACGACCACCAGCGAGGGATCGCGAAAGGTCGCGACCGCAACTTCTCCATCCGGCAGCGCCGCAACGGAGACGGGGGCATTCACGGGAATGGTCTTCAGCTGGCGGCCCTCTTTGGCGTAAATCTGAATGGCATTTGCGCCGCGGTCCGCGATGTAGATCGTGCCGTCCGCGTCTACGTCGCAATCTTCGCCGAATTGCGTCAGCACTTCGCCGGATTTGCGCAATTCCTCAAGCGCCGCCGGCTGCAATCCCGACGATTCCTTCATTGCCAGAAGCTTTCTGCCGTCGGGAGAAAAGATGATCAATCCAGGATTGGGCGACGCTAGAACATAGAACTTCCCATCCGCGCCGTGCCGTACCGCTTTTAGGCCAGGACCAATGGGCGCATAGACTCGTCGCTTCGCCACCAGCTCTTCATCCACCTGAGCAGCGGCCAGAGAAGCCGCGCTCATTACCAGACAAAACGCCACAACTGCTTTCAAAATCGCTTTAGAAACCACTTTCAAGGCCGGGTCCAACCCTTCTTCCGTCTTCCGATGCTACTTCAGATTAACTCGAGTGTTTTCAGGTTGCTTCGCGGTTTTGCGCGGTCTGCGCTTTTGTGTTCAATCAATTCTCAGGCGCAGGCGCTCAATCGATTTAGCCTGTAAACGCCCTGCCTGGTTCCTCGGGCCTAGATCGTCTGTTTCAATCAGCACGCAATTCATTTGGACACCGCCCTGCGCCACTTCAAAGCGCGCCGGCATGCCGTCCAGAAATTTCTTTACGATGCCGGCTCGGTCCATCCCGATGACGCCGTCGTGTGGCCCGGTCATCCCGACATCCGTGATGTAAGCCGTGCCTGCCGGCAAAACGCGCTCGTCCGCAGTCGTTACGTGGGTGTGCGTGCCAACCACCGCCGTCACGCGTCCATCCACATACCAACCAAACGCGACTTTTTCGCTGGTCGTCTCCGCGTGCATGTCCACCAGCACAAAACTCGCGTCAGTCGGCAAGCTTGCCAGCAACGCATCCGCTTCCCGAAACGGATCGTCGTTCGACGCCATGAAAACGCGCCCTTGCACATTGATCACGGCGTACTTCACGCCATTGCGAGCCGTCCCGACGTAAACGCCTGCTCCCGGGCTGCCCTTTGGAAAATTCGCCGGGCGCAGCAACCGCGGCTCATGCGGCATGAATTCGAGAATCTCGCGCTTGTCCCAACTGTGATTGCCGCCGCTCAGCACTTCAATGCCGTAGCCAAAAAGTTCTTCAGCGATGCGCGGGGTAATGCCAAACCCTGCGGCGGAGTTTTCGCCGTTGGCGATCACCAAATCGATTTGTTTCGCGGAGACCAGGTCCGCCAGCCGCTCGCGAACGATCTCACGCCCGGGCGAACCAACAATGTCTCCGATGAAAAGTACGCGCATAGACCTCATCAACAAAAATGGAGCGGACTGCTCAGCCGTGGGGAGCTAGGCCGTGAACCTCTGAATTAGGTGGGCACCACGAGCCAACCGTTAGGCTTTCCTGCCCCGCTCGCGCGTTGTATGGTTTGCAAGTACAAACCCTGTAACTCGCAACGAGCCAGCGGGACAGGCCGTGCACACGGGCTGTCTATCCGCAGCGCCTCAGAGATTCTGCATTGGTTCAAACAGCTTTCGCACCCTCACCTGCTTCGAAGTACCGCTCCGCATCTATTGTAGCCGTAGGGCGGAAGCGGCGTCCAACCGGCGCGCCGCGCGCGATTTGCGCCCCAAAAGATTGTTCGCCGGATTTTCGGCGAACGGCGCTAAAATCTGGCAGACCGCGACACGGAGCCTCCACCATGAAGACCTTCTTTACCGCTGCAGCTTTGTCGATCTGTTTGCTCGCTTCAACGCCGGCTGGTTCTACGCCTGCGATCGCCATGGACGATCATCTCGGTAAAGTGGATTTTCCTTCCTCGTGCTCCCCGGCCGCGCAGCCGCTGCTCGAAAAAGGAGCCGCGCTCCTGCACTCGTTCCAGTATTTGCAATCGGAGAACACCTTTGGCGAAGCCGTGAAACAAGACCCAAAGTGCGCCTTGGCCCATTGGGGCAAAGCGATGGCGCTCTATCATCAGCTCTGGGATTTTCCAGAAAAGAAAACGCTCGAAGCCGGCCGCAAGGAGATCGAAAAGGCCAAAAAGCTCAAAAGCGGTTCTCCGCGCGAGAAAGAATTTATCGAAACCGCTGACGTTTTCTTTCAAAAAAGCGGAAAGCTGGATGAAAAAGCGCGCATCACCGCGTACTCCACGGCGCTAGAAAAGTGGTACGCAACTGTTCCCGGGGATGTGGAAGTTGGCAGCTTCTACGCGCTTTCTCTCGTCGCGCTTGCTTACCAGGAAGACGCGCCCAAAGGCCTCGAGCTGCGCCAAAAAGCAATCGCCGTTCTCAATCCGCTCTTTGAAAAAAATCCCGGCCATCCGGGCGTGGCGCACTATTTGATTCACGCCGCCGATGAACAATCCCTCGCTCCGCAGGGGCTCGCCGCCGCGCGCCGTTACGCCGCCATCGCACCCGATTCTTCGCACGCCATTCACATGCCGTCGCATATTTTTGTGCGCCTCGGCATGTGGCAAGACTCGATCACTTCCAATATTGCCGCGCAGGCCGCCGGGGCGCGTGCCGCTGCGGCGCACCAAGCCGAATCTCACTACCAAACACACGCCATGGATTTTCTGAACTACTCCTACCTGCAGATTGGCCAGGTGGCAAAAGCGCAGGCCGTCATCATGGATGAGCATCACGTCGTCGGCGCCACGGACAAATCCATGAAGCTCCACATGGATGAACTCAACGAACGAATGGTGATGGAGCTCCATCGCTGGAAGGACGCCGAGAATCTGCCCGCGGAGTATGCGCTGTCTCGCACTATCGGCGCCGCACGTTCAGCCGACGTAGAGGCGGCACAAGCCGGAGTCTCTCAATTGCAAGCAGATGCGAAAAAACACGCGAAAGAAAAAAGCGGCGCGTATAGCGCTTCGAGCGACAAGCCGTTTTTCCTTCGGGTCGGTGAAGCATGGCTTGCCTTCGCCGAAGGAAAAACGGAAGACGCGCTCAAGCAGATGCGCGGTGTTGCCGATGACGAAGACGCGCACCGGCTCGATTCGTTCAATGTCTCCGCGCGCGAAATGCTTGCGGACATGTTGCTCGAAGCCAAGCGACCGGCCGAAGCGCTAGCCGAATACAAGACTGCGCTGAACAACACGCCAAATCGTTTCAATCTTCTTGTCGGAGCAGGCCGCGCCGCAAGCGCGGCAAATCAATCCATCGAAGCCCGCAACTACTATGCGAAGCTGCTCGAAATGTGCGGAAGCTCGGGCGATCGGCCGGAACTCGCCGAAGCCCGCACGCTCGTTGCGAAGAACTAGCTAGAAGTGGAAGCCTAGTTCGGCCGAATAGCTTCTCGGCGAAACAAAGTGCGTCCCGCTGAAAGTACTCAGGAAATTGTAAAGCGCTTCTTTGTTGGTCAGGTTGATCACGGTAAACCGCAAGCTCCACTTGTAGCGGTCGCCATGGAAAAGATCGTCATGGCCCACGGCCAGATCGAAAAGATTGCGCGGCGCGATGCGCGGCGGATTGTTGTCGTCGTTCTCCGTGCCTTCCGCGGGAATGCTTACGCGCGCGGCTCCGGTCCCGGAAGGAATGGCTCCGCAACTGGCTGGGTCATTGCCGAGAGGGGAGGTGAGCGTTGCAAAGATCCGCTGCCCGCCGGGCCCCGCGCAGAAAAGACCTATAGCCGCCTGCTGGTCGCCGTCAAACGTCAGCGCAGTGGCAAAATCCGGCACTGCGCCTGCCACCAGTCCGCTGTCATAGCGCCAGTTGAAGCCCACCCACGGCCCGCGCTTCCACGGTTGATATTGCAAGTGCGAGGTCTGGTTGAATTTTTCGTCGTGATCGATTCTGAACACCGATCCGCTCTGTCCGACCGTTACACCGAGTCCACCGACTTGCGGCGGGAAATAGCGCGCCGCAACGCTCGACATCACAACGAGCGCGGTCAACCCATGAAAATTCGGCACGCTCACGCGGAGTGCGAAGCCTGGGATCTTCGAGTTGTGCCACACGATGGGAAACGTGATCGGCGTATTGCCGAGCACGCTGAAGTCAAACGCGTCGTGCGTGTACTTCCAGAAGTATTCGCCATCGATCACCAGGTATTTCCCGAATGCCTGCTGCAAAGCCGGCGTGAAACTCGTTGCGGAATCCGGCCGGTGAATTTGCAGGCACACAGGGAATCAGCGCGGCGATCACGTCTGACATTGCAGCCCGTCGTCGCCACCACCAGATTTTCATTGAAGGGAGTCTCCAACGTCCGCGCATAGGAAACGCGCAGCACGGTGCTGGTCGGCTTGATGTTGTACGCAATTCCCAGCCGGGGTTTCGCCTGCGAGGAGCGCCGCTATAGAAATCGCCGCGCAATCCCAGATTGAACGACCAGTTCTTATTGTGATGGTGTCCTGCACGTAGAGCGCCAGCTCTTTCACATCCGTATGCCCGCGGAAGAAGTAATAGCTCCCACCCGTCGTCAAATCTAAAGGCGCAAGCGTCGTGCACGGCGCTGCAATCGGCGTCCCTGCGCCGTCAGGGCACCGATAGCCATTCGTGTCCGTTCATTGAACCGAGAAATGTCGGGTCCACAATTCCCAGCGAGTCATTCTCTGTCAGGAACGTCTGCTCGTACGTTACGCCCGCTTTGATGTTGTGAATTCCCTTTACATACGAAAGGTCGCCCCGCACGCCCGCATTCGTTAGCCGCCTGCTTTGTGCGATGCTCTCGCTCTGCAGGCCCGGCGACAAATCCGCGAACGGATTAGAACTCGGATAGTAGTTGTACTGATCTTGCCGCACAGAACGCAGCCAGGTTGAGCACGGTATTGCTGTTGATGAGTCGCGTCCACGTCGGCGCGATATTGAACGATCCGATTTTGAGACAGCGTTGATCTCGAATCCCGACCGGCATTCCGTCCGGACCAAGCCCACCGTTATCCACCACAACGCCGTTCCATGCTGTCGCATTCTGTGCATCAAAAGAATTAGGCGTCTGGAACCACGACCGCGTCTGCCAGGTTCAGACGCAGCGTGTCTTTTCCGTAGCTTGATCATGGATTCGGTACGAAACACGCTTTGCTCGTTACCTTTGCTAATGATCGTCGAAGGATTCCGGCGGATCGAGGAACCGGCTCGTCTGCAATCCGTTCAGCGCGACAAAGTTCCCCCCGCTTGTAGTTACCCACGGCCATGTCAAACCCCACAGTCGAAGTTCCGAAGGAGCCGTCCGATGCGCTGAGGCTGCCAGTCGGTGCCTTTACACCCAATCCCGAACGGGTTGTAGCCTTGATCACCAAACTCGTCTTGTCTCCAAATTCCGCTGGAGGCGCTCCGGGAATGGTTTCCATGGACTGAATCGCATCCGAAGGAAGCTGGTTGGAAAACGCCTTCTGAATTGATCCGTGATCGGCTGTCCGTCCAGCGAGATTGAGTTTGACGCATGGTCGCCCAATCCGTCAGTCAATTAATTTTCAGTCCCGCCGCGACTCCCGGTGAAACTAGCGTCGCAATCGAGGTAAACGAAGACGACTGGCTCTCTACTGGCAGACGGTCCGTCAGATTTTTGTCCACGTGGGTGTTGAACGTTGAATCGTTTTCCACTAGGTCGGCCGCGCCAGATTCCACGGTGACTGT
>CAWCCV010000018.1:0-49599 GCA_963794175.1 uncultured Acidobacteriota bacterium
ACTGTTCTACGCGCCGCGTTCAGTTACGTATTGCTAGTGGCAAGGATTTCAAGACCGGCCAAACCTTGATGAAGACGGTCCTCGCGCCCGCTTTCAAGGCGCGCATGCTGGGCCTGGACGGCTGGTTCTCCACCAACATTCTGGGCAACCGCGACGGCGAAGTGCTGGATGATCCCGAATCGTTCAAGACCAAAGAAGAATCCAAGCTCGGCGTGCTGGAATACATTTTGCAGCCGAAGCTTTATCCCGAGCTCTACGGCAAGATGTCACCACAAAGTCCGCATCAACTACTATCCGCCGCGCGGCGACAACAAAGAGGGCTGGGACAACATCGATATTTTCGGTTGGCTGCGGCTATCCGATGCAGATCAAGGTGGATTTCCTATGCCGCGATTCGATTCTTGCCGCGCCGATCGTGCTGGACCTCGTGCTGTTCCTGGATCTGGCCCAGCGCGCCGGAATCCGCGGCATTCAGGAATGGCTCAGCTTCTATTTCAAGTCGCCGATGACCGGCGCCGGGACTCTATCCCGAGCACGACCTCTTCATTCAATCCATGAAGCTGAAGAATACCCTGCGTTGGATGATGGGCGAAGAACTGATCACGCACCTGGGCCAGGAATACTACGACTAAAGAAAAGGCCCGCTTCAAAAAGCGGGCCCTAGCAAAACCGTGCGGAAGATGTGCCGTGCGAATTACGGCCGTTGGCCGAAGTGAATCGCAACATCAATGACCGATTCGCGATCTGCAGAAGCGTAGTGCCACTGCTTCACGGCGCGGGTAGCCGATTCCACTAGAACTGCGTTGCCGCCGATGGTTTGGATGTCTTTGACAGTGCCATCCGGCTTGACTGTGACTCGCAGGCGCACCGTGCCGCCAATTCCCTTGTCGCGCAAAACGCTGGGATATTCCGGTTCGACCTTTTTAATGATCTTGCGGTCGCTTTCCTGTTGCTGGGCAATCACAATGCCCGTGCCAATCCCAAAAACCGCGACCAAGCAGATTAGCTGCGCGAGGCGGCGTTTACCCGTTGACGTCTTCATCAGCCACGACCAATCGCTAGAGTTGCAAGACAGCAGGAGGGAGAATTCCTACACCCTTGCCTAGTAACGAAAGGAGCATGGCGTGTGCCAAGCTATGGAAAATCTTGGAACTTGTGCCCGGCTGGCTACATCGTTAGACTTGCGCTAAGTGCAAGCAAACGAGGTACTTCCGCGGAGCTTCCAGCGCGCGCACTACTTGAGTGGGCGACTGGGGTCGTTGGAATGGTCAGAGACGTGTCACCGTCCGTGCACGACAATGGTCTCACCCTGAGATATCGTCCCGGTAAGTGAGACGCCGCGGTACCAGCAGCTTATTGCCCTGATTTGGCCGCCACGGCGTCCATAACACGCGAGGAATAAACCAGCGCCGCACCCGCGTTCATCGCCACGGCAACGCCCAGCGCTTCGCCAATTTCCTCTTTCGTGGCGCCGGCTTTGAGAGCGGCTTCGGTATGCACCACGATGCAGCCATCGCAACGCGTCGTTACGGCCACGGCCAACGAAATCAACTGGCGCGTTTTCTCGCCGAGCAGCGTCGTCTTTGAATTGGCTGCCGAGAGCGTCTGATATCCGCGCACTGTATCGGGGGAGACTTTCATTACATCGCCGATTCGAGCGCCTACCTGTTTGTGGTATTCATTCCAGTCCATCATCATAACTTCGTCTCCTCGCCCGCCGAATTTGTCTCAGTCCCGCTGCTGCCGACACTCTTTTATAAGGTGCGGCAAGAGCTTGCAAGTAAAGATTTTGGGCGAGAGCAAAGCGCGCGGTTTTTCTTGGTTTGGGCGTTGTGGTATCGTTTCAAATTCGGTCAGGCACGCTGCGGGAGCCAATGGGATCTGCGGCCTGGTTTGTATTCATCCCTCGGGAGAGAAATTGCATGAAAAGCGTTTATAACGGACTTGCCGTGCCGGCGGAAGGGCGTGCAATCGGCTACGCCCACGGCGAACTACAAGTGCCGGATTCGCCGGTAATTCCGTTTATCGAAGGCGACGGCACGGGACGGGATATCTGGAAGGCCTCCCGGCGCGTGTTTGACGCTGCGGTTGAGCATGCTTATGGCGGAAAAAGAAGGTAGCGTGGTTTGAAGTTTTCGCGGGTGAAAAGGCGTTCAATGCCTTCAAGGAATGGCTTCCGAACGAGACGGTCGAAGCGATTCGCGATTTTCGCGTCGCGATTAAAGGCCCGTTGACGACTCCCGTGGGCGGTGGGATTCGCTCGCTGAACGTGGCTCTGCGGCAGATCCTGGATCTTTATTCCTGCGAGCGGCCGGTTCGCTATTTCGAGGGAGTTCCCTCCCCGGTAAAGCACCCGGAGAAATTGAATGTAGTGATTTTCCGCGAGAACACGGAAGACGTATATATCGGCATCGAGTGGAAAAGCGGTTCGCCGGAAGCGAAGAAGCTGCTGGAATTCCTGAACAACGACATGCTGAAGGACGGCAAGAAGCAGATTCGCTGGGATTCCGGCGTCGGTATCAAGCCGATTTCGCCGACCGGAACGAAGCGGCTGGTGCGGCGCGCGATCAAGTACGCGTTGAAGCACAAGCGAAAGAGCGTGACGCTCGTACACAAAGGCAACATTCAGAAGTTTACCGAAGGCGGCTTCCGCGACTGGGGTTACGACCTGGCTCGCGAAGAGTTCCGCGCGCAGACTGTGACGGAACGCGAAAGCTGGATTCTGGACAACCTCGATAAAAATGCAAGTCTCACCGTCGAACAAAACGCGGCGATGATCGAGCCGGGGCTTGAACAGGCTGTGGATTCGTTCAAGAAATCGGTTTATGACGAAGTGAAACAGACGCTGGACGTGATTTACGCGAGTCACGGCAAAGGCCAGTGGAAACAGAAGCTGATGATCAACGACCGTATTGCGGACTCGGTGTTTCAGCAAGTGCTGATGCGGGCGGATGAATACAGCGTGCTGGCTACTTCCAATTTGAATGGCGATTACCTTTCCGACGCTTGTGCCGCGCAAGTTGGCGGCCTCGGGATGGCTCCGGGATCCAACATTGGCGACGGCTTTGGCGTTTTTGAAGCGACGCATGGCACCGCGCCGAAATACGCGGACAAGGACGTGATCAATCCCAGCTCCGTGATGCTCTGCGGAGCGATGATGTTCGAGTTCATGGGCTGGACGGACGCGGCGCAACTTATTGAAGACGGCATTGCCCGCACCATCCAGCAGAAAAAAGTCACCTACGACCTCGAACGCCTGATGCCGGGCGCGACCAAGCTTGGTACGTCGGCGTTTGCCGGTGCGATTATTGAAAACATGAAGGGCTGCTGGGTACTGCCGGAAAGTAGTTCTTGGCAGACGGAATCAGAAGAGGAATATCGAGACGAAGAACATGGGCAGAAAAAAAGTAACGGTTGTCGGCGGCGGCTTTGTGGGCTCCACAACGGCGCAGCGAATCGCGGATATGGAGCTCGCTGACGTTGTGCTGACGGATATTTTGGATGGCCCGCCGGCCGGCAAAGCGCTGGACATGATGGAAACCGCGCCGATTACTCGGACCGACGTAAGCGCAATCGGTATTTCCACGGCGAACGGCGACTATTCTGCGACCGCGGGCAGCGACGTGGTCGTGATTACCGCTGGGTTTCCGCGCAAGCCCGGGATGAGCCGCGATGATTTGCTGAAGGCGAACTATGACGTGGTGAAGGCCGTCGTCGAGCAGATTGTTAAGCACTCGCCGAAGTGCATCATCATCGTGGTGACCAATCCGCTGGACGCCATGGCGCAGGCTGCGTTTAAGGTCAGCGGCTTCCCGAAGAATCGCGTGCTTGGCATGGCGGGAGTGCTCGATTCGGCGCGCATGAGCGCGTTCGTGGCGATGGAATGCAAGGTCAGCGTGGAAAACGTGCACTCGTTCGTTTTGGGCGGACACGGCGATGACATGGTGCCCCTGCCGCGCTATTCGACCGTTGCGGGAATTCCTTTACCGGATCTGCTGCCGAAAGAGCGGATTGACGCGATTGTCGAGCGCACTCGCAAAGGGCGGCGCGGAGATCGTGAATCTGCTTAAGACAGGCTCGGCGTATTACGCGCCATCGGCGGCGGCTGTCGAAATGGTGGAAGCCATTTTGAAGGATAAGAAGAAGATTCTGCCCTGCGCGGTGTACCTCGATGGCGAATACGGAATCAAGGGGCTGTTCGTCGGCGTTCCTGTGAAGCTCGGCGAAAAAGGCGTGGAAGAGATCATTCAGATCAAACTGACTGCGGAAGAAAATGCGGCTCTGCAGAAGTCGGCGGGTTCGGTGAAGGAACTCGTGAACGTCCTCGGGATTTAGGAAGGGCGTCCCGACGATGTCGGGACGCCCTTTTCCCTGTGCCCTCACCTACCAATGAAAAACGCGCTGCGCTCCGTAGACAAGGCCGAGCGTGAAAACGGCGATCAAGACTTCGCCGATAGCGCCGACAGCAAACGGACGAAGGCCTTGTTTTGCGAGCTCGCGGAAATTGGTTCTCAGGCCAACCCCGGCAAACGTCAGCAGGAAACGCCCAGCGGGAAAGATTCGCCAGTGCGCCGATCTGCTCTTTGTTAAAGACAGCCAGCGTGGCGAGCAGAGAGATCAACAAAAAGCCTAGGACGAACTTCGGGAATTTCTGCCAGAGAAACGCCGCTTTGTTGCCGACGGCTTGCGCCTGGCCCTTGCTGGCCCAGTAGACTGCGTAGGCGAGAACGACGAACCCGATGAGTGCGTTGCGCGTGGTCTTTGTAAGGACGGCGAGCTTCCCTGCTGCGTCAGAATAGAGGGCGCCAGCGGCGGCAGCTTCTGCTGTGTTATCCACGGCGAGGCCGGACCAGACACCGTAGGCGTGATCGCTCAAATGCAGCGCATGGCCAATCAGAGGAAACGTGAAAAGCGACAACGCTCCAAGCGCAAGAATTGCGGCGATGGCAAACGAAGAATCTTCATCATCGGCATCAATTGCGCCCTTCGTGGCGATGATGGCGCTGACTCCGCAAACCGCAGAGCCAACAGCGAGAAGCGTCGTTAGCTTGGGCTTCAGATTGAAGAAGCGGCCCAGCAGTGTCATGAACGCGATGGCGAACGCGATTTCAATCAAAACGAGCGCAAGAGTTGGCACGCCCAGTTTAAGAACGTCACCGAGCAGGAAGCGCGAGCCCAGCAAAACGATTCCGGCCTTTAGCCAGAATTCATACGTCGCAACACCAGCACGGAAAATCTCCGGAATGCCGACGGTGTTTGAGATTGCAAGGCCGATCAGAATCGCCCACAAGACGTACTCGATGTTCGGGAAGGTCCAATGATGATCTTTCGCATACTTCCCGACGTTTTGCTCAAATAATTTTCCCGCATAGCCTACCGCGGCGAGCAGCAGCACGCCGGGAATTAGTTTGAAAAACTGCGCAACCGGACGCACCGGCCGGACCTGGGGTAGTACAACTGCATCCGCCATACTTCTCTCCTTTTTTGTTCGCTATGCCGAATCACCACGGTACGTGCTTGAACACGCCCGCGCGAACCAGCGCCGCCAGCGCGAACGCCAGCAGGACCGCCCATCCATCGAGGGACAACCCGCGACGCTTTGGTGCCGCGATCGCTTCTTGATCTGTGTTGCTCATGGCATCCTCCTCAGTTCTTCAACCAGGACTGTTGAACCCCATCCACTGCTTCCGGCTTGCAGAAACTAATTGTCGAAACTTTTTCACCGACGGCGCGCACGTCCTGCGTCGCCACTTTGCCTACGATGAGAATCGCGGGCGCCGGCAATTTCTGTTCTTCGAAGAGGGCTCCGATGCTGGACCAGCGAATCTGCTGCTCCGGGCGCGTGGCGTGGGAGATCACGACGCACGGAATGTCGGCGCTCAACCCCGCATCGAGCAGCCGTGCAGCGACTTCCGCGTAGTCCGTGCCAGGCATGTAGATTGCGAGCGTGGTGTTGGTGGTGACTTCGCGCCAGCCGAGGCTTTTAACGCCGTCTCCACGAGAAAATGTGGTGACCAGAAGCTGGGAAGCAGCGCGGCGATCGCTGAGTGAAAAACCCGCAGAAGCCGCGGCTCCAAAGGCGGCGCTGATGCCCGGGACGATTTCAAAAGAAACGTTTGCGATGCGGAGTGCTTCGATTTCTTCAGAAGCCCGGCCGAACAGCATGGGGTCGCCACCCTTCAGGCGAACAACGGTGGCATGCCGTTCGGCGTAGGCCACCAGCAGCAAATTGATTTCATCCTGCGTCAGCAGTTTTTGCCCTGCGCGTTTGCCGACGTCTACGATCAGCGCTTTGGGCGAGACCATCCCCATCACACCTGCGCTGACGAGCGAATCGTGAAGCACAATATCGGCTCGCTCCAGGATGCGGACGGCTTTCACCGTGAGCAAATCCGGATCGCCCGGGCCCGCGCCGACAAGAAAGACCTTGCCCATCACTCAACACCCTCCGTGGATGGCTTGCGCTTTGCTTCCCTCAGGAAACGCTCAAACATTTCGCGGCTGGCAAGATTGTGCAGAACTTCCTTGTTTTGATCCTGCGACGCCCCCGACGCGCGCAGCACTTCCCGCGCTGCGCCAAGCCATTCGAGCCAGCTTTCGTATTCGGGACCGAATTGCGCTTCGAGTTCCTTGCGCAGACGCTGCGCCAGCGCGGGGCTCTTGCCGTTTGTGGAGATGGCAATCTGCAAATCGCCGCGCTGCACAACCGCACCATAGTAGAAATGGCAGTTTTCGATGTCGTCCACCGCATTGCAGAGCAAACCGCGCGCTTCGGCGGCGCGATAGACGGCCGCATTCACGCTCGGAACGGACGTTGCCGCAATCGCAAGAAATGCGTCAGTCAAATCCTCGGGACGAAATTCTTTTTCGCTCCATTCGATCTTGCCCGCGACTAGGAGCGAGGAAAGTGTTGTATTGAGCGCCGGCGAGACAATTCGCACTTTCGCGCCTCGCCTGGAGCAGCCCGTCAATCTTGCTCGTGGCGATTTCACCGCCGCCAACCACCACTACGCGTCGGCCTTCCAGCTTCACAAACATGGGAAATAAACTCATCGCTTATCCTTCCACTCCGTGGGGCACGCCGGCTGCCGGCAAATCGCGTGCAACGGCTCCCACAAACTCGCCGGCCAGAATCGAGCGAATCTCTTCGTTGCTTTGCCTTGCGAGAAATCCGCGCAGGTTTTCGCTTTCTCTGGCGTTCATTCGTAAACGTCGTGAGCAAGCGATCAATTGCATCCGGAACATCCGTCGCCGCGCAGCGGTAGCCGACCGGCCGCGCAATCGAAGCAATCTGGCCCACGCTTCCGCCGACGCAGAAGTAGTAGGCGTCCACCATTTTTCCGTCGGCTTTGATTTTCTTGCCTTCGATGCCGATGTCGGCGATCCAGTGCTGGCCGCAGCTGTTGGGGCAGCCGGTGATGTGCAGTTTGATCTGCTCTTCGAAACCGGGAAGGCGCTCTTCGAGTTCGCGAGAGAGCCAGCGGGCAAAGCCTTTTGTTTCCGTTAGGGCGAGTTTGCAAAACTCTGAACCCGTGCAGGCGACGGTGCCGCGCGCAAAGGCGGAAACGGAAACGGGCAGACCTGCGACGTTTAGCTCGTTCACTACTTGATTGACGCGCGCTTCGGGAATGTTGATGAGCAGAATATTTTGCTGAACCGTCAAGCGAACGTGGCCATCGCCGCAGGCGTCGGCGAGTTGGGCAACTTTGCGCAACTGCGCGGGCGTGATGCGGCCACGCAATACCGGTGCGCCCACAAAATACAGTCCTTCTTGTTTCTGCCGGTGTACGCCAACGTGATCGCGGTGAATGTCCGCGGGAATCTCTTCCGCTCCGGCGGGATCGAGCGTGAATCCAATTTGCCGTTCGAGTTCGGCCAGAAAACTTTCCGCCGTCCATCCGTGCTGCAGAAACAGATATTTCAGGCGGGCCTTGTCCCTGCTCTGGCGCAGCACTTCGCTTGCCTTGAATATTTCCGCAACGCCGCGCGCCACGGCAACAACCTGTTCCTGGCGAATGAACGCATCCAGTCTGACTGCCAGGTGCGGTTCCGTTGAAAGCCCTCCGCCAATCCGCACGGTGAAGCCGACTTCCTTTGCGCCATGGTGCACGCGGCTCGTCGCGGTGAACGCCACGTCATTGATTTCCGGATAGCTGCACCAGGAACTGCATCCGGTGACGGAGATCTTGAATTTTCGCGGCAAATTATAAAACTCGCGATTCCCGCCGAGTTCCTTGTCAACCGCCAGCGCAAAGGGCGAAGCGTCAATCAACTCATGCCCGTCAATTCCAGCGACGGGGCAGCCCGTTACGTTGCGCGCCACGTCGCCGCACGCGCCGGTCGTCGTCAAGCCGATTCGCTGCAAACGCTCGATCAAGTCGGGAATATTTTCAATCGTGACCCAATGCAACTGAATGTTTTGCCGGACCGTGATGTCTGCAACGCCGCGGCCGTATTCTTCCGAAAGCGCCGCCAATTCCCTCACCTGGCCGCTCGTTAGCAAGCCGTTGGGAATGCGAATGCGCACCATGAAGTACTGCGTTGCGTTTCCTTCCCCGTTTTTCCCGCCGACAACGCCGAGCCCGTCACCCTGCGTGTAAATCCCCCACGACCGAAAGTACGTGCCCGTCCACTCCGGCGGAATCAAGCCGCGCCCCTGCCGCGCGAATTCGCGAATCTCGTCGAGGTGATCCCACGCTAACTTTTCGCGCTTCAACCGTTCGACCTTCTGCGCTTTTGTTTCCTTTACTTCGGTCATTGCTTCTCCGGTGCCCTGGGGTTGAAAAACTCGGCCGTAAAAACAAAAAACCCACGTTGCCGGTAACCTCTGGCACGTGGGCTTCGGAACTTCGAATTTACGCTGGTACTACGTCCGCGGGAGCCTCAAGCCAGAGATGTACGCCTTGCGACACATACAGCAGTCGCACGGACAACAAATCATCTGGCATGAAATGTTCATACTTTCCTTAAGCTACGCGAAGCGCCGAAATGTGTCAACCAGTAGGTTCGTTGACACTTTCGATGGTTTGCATCACTTTTTTCGATGCACGGCGCGAACGCTTGCCTCTAGTCGAGGTACATCCATTCTTTCCAGCTCGCCGCCAGGTCGCGCTTGGGCTTCCGACATATATATAGGGTGAGATTTGACTCTTCCGGCATGGCGTGGGGTGGACTGATGGTCTCGAACGGGCGGACATCTTCAAACGACCGTCGCAGCCTTTCTTCCGTAAACCCAATGGCCACTACAATTTCGCCGGAATAACCCCGCGGGCCCCAGTAGCCGTATTGGTTGTGGCCGCTCATGGCGCGGGGCAGGCCATAGTGCTTGCCAAAGTAGTCGATCGCGCCAGCCTCGCCGTAGTTGTAGGCCAGCAAGGCGGCCTTCGGGCGGCAGGCCTCCGGCAAGGAGCGGTAGGCCCGCGAAACCGCTTGTACCTGTTCTTGCCAGCCGAACATGTCGCCGAAGAGTTGTGGCAGGTCGCCCAGGGGAATGTTTTCGACTCGGACCGCCTTCACATCCCAATACGCACAATATTTGATGGCCTGCTGAACCGGCAAAATCGGCATTGCTAGTGGAGCAGCAATCGCAGCACCTGCAAGCAGCGGCACGACCAGCGCCGGCTTGAGCCACGCGCCAGTGTGCGGCAAGGCCCGCTTTTCGATCCATACTGCGCCGCCGGCGAGCAACATCACATACGCCGGCGCCTGGTAATAGATCTTTCCGTGCAGCAAGATCATTTCGGCAAGGACAACAAAATAGGCGAGCGAGAGAAAAGCAAACTTCTTCCCTGCCTCATCGCGCAGAAAGAACCAGAGACCAAGCAGCCAAACGGGAGCGGCCAGAGGATGCGTGAGGAGAGCTTGTTGTGCGATAAATTCGACCGGCGTCACGGTCGCATACTTCGTTCCAATCACCGTGTGCAACAACTGAATCGTTGGATAGTGATTGCGGATTTCCCAAAGCAGGTTCGGGAGAAAAATCAGCACGACAATTCCCGCGCCTGCCCAAATCCAGAGGGAACGAAATACCAAGCGCGCCCGCGTAAACAGCAGCCCGGCGGCAAGCCCCGAGCCAAAAAACAGCATGGAATGCTTGTTGAGCACACCGAGCCCGGCGACAGTACCGAAAAGCAACCACAAGCGTTCGTCGCCGCGATTCAGGATGCGCACTACGATGGCCGCGCAGGCCATCCAGAACACCGGCTCGAAGGAGTTCATGGAGAAAAAATTGTCGAACGTCAGATAGATGGGGGCGCAGAGAATGGCAAACGCGGCAAAGAATTGCGCGAATTTTCCGCCACCAACTTCGCGGGCAATCCAGCCGCCCAGAAAAATCTTTGCGGCACTGGCCAGTGCGGGAAAAAATCGCAACGCAAAAAGAGAGTCGCCCAGAATCGCCCGCGAAAACCACGCCACCCACGGCGCGAGCGGAGAATGGTCTACATAGCCCCACGCCAGGTGTTCGCCGCATGCGGCGTAGTAAAGCTCGTCGCGAAAAAATCCATATTGTCGATTGAAAAGAAAATGCAGAAGCGTCCCGCTGACGGCGAGGATCCACACCCAAAGGCTCAGCGGCGCGTATTCGGGCTTTTCCGCGAACTCCGGAGGCGCCGCGATTACTGCACCTTCTTGCCGGACATTGCGTCAGAAGCACCGAGAATGGTCGCCCTGATCGTGTAGTCAAGCTTCGGCCAGCCTTTTTTCACATACGGCGTGCCCTGGGTTTCCATTTGGTCCTGGTCGGGGCCGCCGTCGTTGCCGTAGCCTTCGTAGAACATTTCCACTACGTTCATGCCGTTGCCTTCAACGATTCCGAAAGGCGCGAAGCCCTGGCCGGAATAATCCAGCCGCCCGTTGTCCGCGAGATTAATGAAGACCTGCGTGGTGCGCGAATTTGGTTTCCCTGTTTGGGCAAAAGTTATGGTGCCGCGCTTGTTGGTTTGCGCGACTGGATCGTCCTTCATTTCCGCGTGTCTCCAAGCAGCGGAAACGTCGGGCTTGCCGCTGATGCCGAATTGCACCACGAAATTCGGGACGACGCGGAAGAAAGCCGTGTTGTCGTAAAAGCCCGCGCGCACCAGATTGTAGAAGCGGTCCGCTTCGAGCGGCGCCCAGGCACGCGTCACGAGGATCGTAAACTCACCTCGCGTTGTGACGAACTTTACGCGATAAGTATCCGGAGCTTTCTCCTGCAGCGTGGCCGGCTTCAACAAATTTCCTACCGGTGCTGGCGCAGCAGCCTGGAGCCGCGTGTCGCGGCTGGCGCGGGTTTTGTTTCCGCCGGCGGAGCTGGCGGTGGCGATGGGGCTTCCGTTTTTACAGCAGGCGCCGGTGTCCGGTTCTTTCGCCGGTTCTTTCTTGCAGCCCGCCAGAAGGACTATCGCGGTAATTACCGCGCACCATTTTGCCGTCTTCATGCTTCTCTCCCTTTTGCTCCTATTTCTTTGCGTTCAATTCCTTGCCGATCCGTTCGACTTCGCTCATTACTCTCAGCGTATTTTCGCCCAGAATTTTGCGAATGTCGCTTTCGGAATAGCCTTTTTGCAACAGCGCTTCGGTGATCTTCGGGATCATCGTGGTATCTTCCATACCGTAAGGCATGTTCGCGCCATCGAAGTCGGAACCGAGTCCGACGTGGTCGGCTCCAACCAGTTTCACGGCGTGGTCAATGTGCTCGATGATTTTCGTCCATTCGACGCGCGGTAATCTCCCCGCCGCGACCGCCTCCCGGGTCAGCTTGTCGCCTTCGAGCAATTGGCAGGCTTCGTCGTCGTCCCCGCAGCGCTTCTTCACTTCCTTTGCGATGCCTTCGTTAATCGTCGAATCTTTCCTCTCTGCATCGCGGAATTCCTGGCTCAAAAAGCTTACGTGGTAGTTGATTTGAATCACGCCGCCTTTTGCCGCGAGGTCCTTGATCATCTGGTCGGTCATATTTCGCGCCGCATCGCAAATCGCCCGGCAAGAAGAGTGCGACGCAAACATAGGCGCCTTGCTCACCGCGAGCGCATCGTAGAAGGTTTTGTCCGCGACGTGAGAAATGTCCACAATCACGCCAAGTTTGTTCATTTCGCGAACCACGTCTTTGCCAAAATCGGTCAGCCCGTTGTGCGCCGGCTTGTCCGTTGAAGAATCCGCCCACTCGTCGTTGCCGCTGTGCGTCAGTGTCATGTAGCGAACACCCGACGCGGCAAATTCCCGCAATACGGCAAGATCGTTTCCGATCATGTGCCCGCCTTCCACACCCATCAGCGCCGCGATTTTCCCCTGCTTCTTTGCAGTGCGTACCTCGCCAGCCGTAGTTGCCAGCACGATCTCTTTCGAATTGCGCTTCACCTGTTCCTGCACCGCGGCGATTTGCGTCTTAGCGCGTTTCACCGCTTCCGGACCGGTAATTTTGCTAGGAATCCATATCGAAAAGAAGATTCCCGTCAGCCCGCCTTCTTTCATCCGCGGAATATCAATGCTTCCATCCGCTTGGCGCACGCCCAAATCAAATTTCGGATCTAGCATGCGCTGCGTCGTGTCGTCATGCGTATCCATCACAACCGACGAGAACGTCAGCTTTTTCGCTTTTTCGGAAACTGAATCTGCCACGAGGCTCATGGCAAGCAAACTCCCGCCTGCAGCAAACAGCGCGATTCTTCGCACACTCCATCCCATAGCGACTCTTCTCCCGTCATGTCTAATTCTGCGCTTGCAGCTCGCGGCTGACCTTTTCCGCCTGCTCCATTACACGCAATATGTTGCCGCCCAGAATTTTCTTGATGTCCGCGTCGCTGTAACTCTTGCGCATCAGCGCCTCGGCAATTTTCGGCAGATGTGTGCAATCGTCCATGCCTTCCGGCATCGTCGCGCCGTCGAAATCTGAGCCGAGACCGACGTGATCCGCTCCGACCAGCTTCACCACGTGGTCAATGTGCTCCACGATTTTTTCCCACGTAACGTGTGGCAGCTTCCCTTCGGCCGTCGCTTTCCGCTCCATCTCCTGCATCTTCTTCCGGAGGCACTCTTCGTTGTCGCCACACTCCTTCTTAAGCTGATCAAACAACGCCACAACTCCGCCGGAAACCTTCTCCGAGGCCTGCCGGTATGCTTCGTCAATGAAACTCTTCTCGTAGTTGATCTGAATCACGCCGCCTTTTGCCGCAAGGGCCTTGATCATGTCGTCGGTCATGTCGCGCGGGTGATTGCAAATCGCGCGGCAAGAGGAATGCGACGCAATCAGCGGCGCTTTGCTCACTTCCAGCGCGTCGTAGAACGTCTTGTCGCTCACGTGCGAAATATCAACCAGCACGTTTTGCTTGTTCATTTCAAGAACGATTTCTTTGCCGTAGTCGGTCAATCCGTTGTGCGCGGGCTTGTCAGTCGAAGAATCGGCCCACTCATCGTTGTAAAAATGCGAAAGCGTCATGTAGCCGACGCCCAGCCGACTGAATATCCGCACCATGCGGATGTCATTGCCGATCATGTGGCCGCCTTCGACACCCATCAGCACGGCGATTTTTCCTTGCGCGTGCGCTCGCCGCACATCTTCGGCGGTTCGAGCGGCAACTAGATCATTCGAGTACTTCTTCGACGTTTTGTTGCACGGCATCGATCTGGTCGAGCGCCTTCTGAATCGCCAGCGGCCCCATGGTGCGTCCATCAATCCAAATGGAAAAGAAAATCGCGTTCATGCCGCCTTCGCGCATGCGCGGAATGTCAATGTGGCCGTCTGGATTACGTTTACCGAGGTCGAAATTCTTGGAGAAAAACCGCTGCGTCGTGTCGTCGTGCGTATCGAGCACTATCGAAGAAAAGTGCAATGCTTTCGCGCGCTCGGCAATGTCATCGCCAAACGAAACTTGCGTCGGAAGGTTAAAAACGAAAAGCGAGACAACTACAACGAAGAACAGGCGGGCAGCGCGCATTCATTCCCCCTCAGGAAATTTGGCAGGAAGAGTTTACCCCAAGAGCCAGCCGAGCAGAGCCTGTTTCCACGCGGCACGATTCACTTCGGCGATCGATTCGGTGAGAGGAATTCCCTTCGGGCAGGCTTTCACGCAGTTCTGCGCGTTCGCGCAATCATGGATGCCACCCGGTTCCATCAACGCGCTCAAGCGCTCTTTCGCGTGCATCGCGCCCGTCGGATGCATGTTGAACAGCCGCACCTGGCTGATAATGGCCGCGCCGACGAATTTGCTGTTGTCGTTCACCTGCGGGCAGACTTCAAGGCAACTGCCGCAGGAAATGCAATTCGAAAGCGGGTAGCCGATCTTCCTGCACTTCCGGTGCGACGCGCGGGCCTTCGCCGAGGTCGTATGTTCCGTCAATCGGGATCCACGCCTTCACGCGCTTCAGGCTTTCGAACATAAACTGGCGGTCCACCGCCAAATCGCGCACCAGAGGAAATTTGCTCAGCGGCTCAATGCGAATCGGCTGCTCAAGCGAATCCACCAGCGCCGAGCAAGCCATGCGTGCCTTGCCATTGATCAACATCGCGCAGGAACCGCAGATCTCTTCGAGACAATTCGAATCATAGGAAATTGGCGTCGTCTTTTTGCCGTCGCGCGTGACGGGATTTTCGGCAATGTCGCGCAGACAGATAATCACGTTCATCGACGGGCGCCATGGCAAGGAAAACTCTTCCCACCGCGCGGCTTGCTTCGGCGAAGCCTGCCGCTTGATTCGAACGATGACTTGTTTTTGCTCAGCCATGTGCTCTCAGCTCAATCCAGGTACAGGTAATACGAGGCAGGGCCTTGTCATCGGCTGCCTTACCCGAATAGCTGACGATCGTCGCTACTGCGATCTTCCGTAGCGCGGCGCCAACTCTGCGTGGTCGTCTTCCCATATCTTGACCCTACTGTGTCGCGTCGTATCGGCGCGGCCGCGGCGGAATCTGCGAAATATCCACCTGCTCGTACGCCAGCTTGATTTCGCCGTTCACGTACTTGGCGCGCGTTGTCTTGAGCCAGTTTGCATCGTCGCGGTCCGGAAACTCCGGCTTGTAGTGCGCGCCTCGTGATTCGTTACGGGCCAACGCACCTAGCGTGATTACGCGCGCGAGCAGCAGCATATTTCCGAGTTCCCTTGCAAAGTTCAGCGTCTGATTCGACCATTGCGTGCGGTCGCTCAAATTCACTCGGCTGAAGCGTTCTGCAAGCTCCACCAGCTTCGCATCGGCAGCTTCCATATTCTTGTTGACCCGCGTCACCGTCACGTGTTCCGTCATCGTGTCGCCCAATTCGCGCCAGATGACCATCAGGTTTTCGTTGCCTTCGCGCGAAATCAGTTCCTGATTCTTCTTTTCCTGCCGTTTCTGCTCGCGGCCAAACACGCTCGCGTCCGTAGCACCCGCACCTTTGTCGAGGTTTTTCGCATACTTCACCGCCGCAGATCCGGCAACGCCACCGCCGAAAATGCAGCTTACTAGCGAATTCGCTCCCAAGCGATTCGCGCCGTGATATTGATACTCGCACTCGCCCGCGGCAAAAATGCCCGGCACATTTGTCGCTTGATCTTCTCCGTTCACCCACAAGCCGCCCATCGTGTAGTGCATGCCAGGAAAAACTTTCATCGGTTCTTCGCGCGGGTCCACGCCTAGGAATTTTTCGTAAATTTCGAGAATGCCTTCGAGCTTGCGGTCAAGGGTCTCGCGCGGAATATGACTCACGTCGAGATAAACCGCTTGCTGTCCCGCCAAGCCCAGCTTTTCCTGAAAAACGATGCGATGAATCGCTCGCGTGGCAATGTCGCGCGGTACAAGGTTGCCGTACTTCGGATACCACTCTTCCAGAAAATAAAACCGTTCCGCCTCAGGAATGCTTTTCGCCTGCCGTTTTTCTGCCGGATTCCGCGGCACCCAGACGCGGCCGCCTTCGCCACGCGCAGACTCGCTCATCAGGCGCAGCTTGTCTTCGCCTGGAATCGCGGTCGGATGAACCTGAATGAATTCGCCGTTCGCGTAATCCACTCCTTGCTGAAACAGCGCCGACTGCGCCGAACCCGTACAGACCACAGAATTCGTCGAGCGTCCAAAAATCGCGCCCACGCCGCCCGTACAAAAAATCACCGCGTCCGCCGCAAACGTCTTCACTTCCATCGAACGCAAATCCATCGCACAAATCCCGCGGCAAACACCCACTTCGTCCAGCACCGTAGACAAAAATGTAAAACCCTCGTACTTCTTTACCCCGCCATTGGACTCGTGCCGCCGAACCTGTTCATCAAGCGCGTAGAGCAATTGCTGTCCTGTTGTCGCTCCGGCAAACGCTGTGCGGTGATAGAGCGTGCCGCCAAATCGCCGGTAATCAAGCAAACCTTCCGGCGTGCGATTGAACATCACGCCCATGCGGTCCAGCAAATCGATAATTCCCGGCGCCGCCTCGCACATCCGTTTCACCAAAGGCTGATTCGCCAGAAAATCGCCGCCGTAAATCGTGTCATCAAAATGTTTCGCGGCCGTGTCGCCTTCGCCCTTTTGATTTTTCGCCGCGTTGATGCCGCCCTGAGCGCACACCGAGTGCGACCGTTTCACAGGCACAATCGAAAATAGATCTATTGGCACACCGGCTTCCGCCACTTTGATCGTGGCCATTAGTCCGGCGAGTCCACCGCCAACAATAATGATCTTCGGCTGTTTCATTTTGTCGCCGCGTACCAGGCAAAGGGATGCCAGTTCATTCGAAAGCTCAAAACAATCAGAATTCCTATCACGCTAAATCCAACTCCGATCGCAACTCCCAACTTCCCGGCGGCATTCTGCGCTCGTACCGTTGCGGCCAATCCCCACTTGCACAGAAAATTCCAGATTCCGATGCCCAAGTGAAACGAAGCAGCTACTATTCCAATCACGAAGAACGCCAGATACAGCGGGTGCCGCATATCCTCCGCAACGCTCGCATACGTGGACTTGCCATGAGTCAGCCAACGCTCCGTATACAAATGCCACGCAATGTATGCAAACGTGATCAGTCCCGTATACCGCTGAAATGTGTAAAGCCAGTTCCCCACCCAGGGATAGGACGAAACGTTCGACTTCCCTCGCAGCCAAATGTAAACACCGTAGCCGCCATGAAACAAGATTGGCAGGAAAATCGCGCCCCATTCCACAAAGGGTCTAAAAGGAATTGTCTGGAGTTGTTGCGAAACGTCATCATACTTCTGCGCGCTTACCAGCGCCGCGCTGTTCGACCAGAAGTGTTCAGCGAGAAACGCTCCAACAGGAAGGATGCCGGAAAGTGAATGGAGCTTTCGAAGGAGGTAACTTGAATCAGGCCGGGTTGCCGTTGCGGACATGCCCTCTCCGCCGCTGCCGTCCTTCCATTCGCTCGCGCGATACAGAGGAGACCTTCTTTACTCGCGGCCTTCTTAGTATAACAGCCGCAACTCGCCGCGCAAAATAATCCCCGCTTTGAAAATCACGAAACTTTCCAGTGTTTTTTCTGCGTTCCTTTCCCTTTCCACGCTGGTATCTTGAATAAAACTCCCCTCCGGACCTCTCCCCGGCAGCGGGCACCAACGGAAACTCACGGTCCCCATGAGCAGCGCAGGTCTTGTCTCCGAACTCGAACGACTCGCAGCGGCAATCTCTACGCAAAAGCCGGGTGAGCAGGAAATTTCTTTGCCCGCGCTAGCGGAACGCATCGCCAAAACACTCGGCGTAAAACCCGAAGAGGTGGCGATTCTCGCCGTGTCCATAAAATGGCGCCATCTCCATTTTCTTGTTCCGCAAGCGCTAAAAAACGTCGGCTTCATTCCACTTTCGAGCCCTTCTGCCCTCGCCGCGCGCACCGCGCGCGAAAATCGTACGGAAATGGACAATCATTTTCACGAAACGCGCCACGCCAGCGTGTTTGAAGGCGTCAAGACGGAAACACTCAGCGCCGAAGCCATCCAGAAGATCATCAGCGCTCCCATTACAGTCGACAGCAAGGTAGTCGGCGTCATCCAGGTTAGCCGCAAGGGCACCAGCGCCGCTCTTTCTGGACCGGATTTCACCTCCGACGACGCAAACAAGATCAACGCACTCTGCAAGCCACTCGGAAAATTGCTCCAGCTTCTCACCCGGGAATGAAGTCCCCAGGCTTCTGTACTGCAACGCTGTATTAACATCGCTTCAACTTCCTGAAATCGCAGCGATTGGCGTTGACTCGCGTGAGTGTTCTTGTTATTTTTCCATTGCGCGATTTTTTCTCGCGAATTCACTAACGGAGGCCTCATACCGGCACCATGGCGTTCGTCGCTAAGAAAATATTTCTCACCAAAGGCGTCGGTAAACATCGGGAAAGGCTTTCCAGTTTTGAGCTCGCGTTGCGCAACGCGGGCATCGCGGCGTGCAACATCGTTCGCGTCTCCTCCATCTTTCCTCCGAATTGCAAATTGATTTCCCGCAGCGAAGGTTTGAAGCATATCAAGCCGGGACAAGTCGCGTTCACCGTCATCAGCGAAAATTCCACTAAGGAACCGCACCGCTTGATCGCCGCCAGCATCGGCCTCGCGCTCCCGAGCGACAAATCCATGTACGGCTATCTCTCGGAGCACCACTCGTTTGGCGAATCGGAAGAAATCGCTGGCGAATATGCGGAAGAGCTAGCTGCGGAGATGCTGGCCACGACGCTGAACGTCGAATTTGATCCGGATCTTTCCTGGGACGAGAAAAAAGAGGTTTATCGCATCTCGAACAAAATCGTCCGCACCATGAACGTTACGCAATCCGCCGTCGGCGACAAGCGCGGGCTCTGGACCACAGTTCTTGGCGCGGCTATTCTTATCGGCGAAGACGACTAAGTTTTCTCTTTGGGGGAGTTTCTGGCGCCGCTTGCTGCCACGAGCGGCGTTTTTCTTTCCGGCAAGAACTACTTATCCAAATCGTACGCAGTCTTCAGCCACTTCTTCACTTCCGCATCAATCTGTTTCGCGTCGGTAATCTCAAAGCGGTGGGTGATGCGATCTTTCTTCGCCAGCCCGCCCGTATCCACAAGCCGCTTGGGCAATTTTCCTTTGTAGTGCGTCAGAGCCAAACCAAAATCCACGCGCGTATTCGTCGTCGGCTTGATTTGCGCGAAAACGTGATTTCTGTACAGCGGCACCATCGTCAGACATGGGCACGCCTTCACATCCGCCCCAACCGATTTTCCAACCTTCAGCAATTCCCTAAAAATCGGCCCCAGCGCTTCTTTCTTGCCCGCGTATTGCCTCTCCACATATTCCGGCGCCGCCGCAAGATATTTCTCCGGCGAATCCTCTTCCGATTCCTTCCCCGCCACTCGCGCCGCAATCCACCACGCAGCATTTGTGCCCAGCTTCTGGTTAATCTTCAGCCACTCGCGTTGGCTCTTTTCCTCCTTCGGACCCTTTTCTTTGACAAACGCCATCCACTCTTCCAGCGAGCGCCCCGTCTTCTCCTTCAAATCCTCGATCCACTTCTGCGCCATCGCCACCCCGGGATGAACGTCGTACAGCGATTTGAGTTTTGCTTTTGCCATGACTTCACTTCCAATGGAGATTCGTCTTACCGCTTGAAGTATCCAATGCGCTCTAGCACCGCGCCCACGATCAACGGCAGCGCCACTGTCGCGTCGTCAAACACCTCGGCAAATTGTCCGCCTTCTTCGGGCGGAACAAATTTCCCCCAGGAAACCGCTTCCGTATAAGTGCTCCCGCTCAGTCCACCCCAATGCACCGGCTCCGGACAAATCCGTAAACCGTAGTTGTATCGCTTCAACGGCACATTCTTGTATCCGCGCCGCGCGAGCAGTTCCGCGTAGACACCAAATTGCTGCGACCAATTCCGCGGCACTCCGCCACCAACTGTAAAGATTCCCATGCGTTTGGTGGCCATCATCGTGTTCGCAAATTTCTCAAAGTCCTCAAACGGATCAAAGCGCAGCAGCGCCCGCTTCTGTTCTTGCCTCGCAATCTTGTGCAGAGCAAAATCGATCCCCAATTCCGAATCCGAAAATGCCGGAACAAACACGGGCACGTTGTGATCATAAGCAGATTTCAGAATTCCCCGCCCGGTAGAACCCTTCTTCAAAAATTCGCCGATTCTCCGGTGAACTTTCCAGCTGCAAACTACCTCGTCGTCGTCCCACTCATCGAAGATGCGGTCAACAACCTCCTCCACGTGGTCCAGGTTCGTCTCCGGCTCGAGCGAATCGTAAACCCGGTTGTAACCCGCCTTAAACAATTCGTTGTCGTCCATCTTCGACGGGTCGTAGCGAAAATGGGAGCGGCCTGTCGCTTCCACAAGCCCGTGCGCCATCAACGCGCCAGTCGAAACGATCGCTTTAACGATTCCGCTCTCGATCAGGTCGCAGAAAACCAACCCCATCTTTCCCACCGTCAATGCACCCGACAGCGTCATCACCACAAAACAATCCTTGTCGCGTGCCATCGCTTCCAGCACATCTGCCGCGTCGCCAATCTGCCGTCCGGTGTAGGCCGTATCTCCCATCGCGCGCACCAGGGAATCGATCGTCGTGCATTTCAAAAGATCCAGCGGGAAAATCGGCCGTAGCTTGTCGCTGCACCGGATCGTGCAGCACGCGTCCCGTCACGGTTTTTCCCGTCCCCATGCCAACAATTAATTTCCGCCTCTTCGCCGTCTTTTTGGGCTTCGCCATTTCGCTCCTAGGGCTTCTATGAACCTTGCGTCACAGGTCTTTTGCACTCGCAAGAATATGGAAACCAACCTCGTAAATTTCTCTGCGCATCTTACTTTCTCTTCTTCCGTTACGTCAAAGAACTTTCTCATCTCTCTGCAAATATTTCCGCGCGTGTTACGATACAAAGCATGGCGGACAAATTCACAATCGGCCTTGTGCAAATGAAGTCCACGAAGAACGCCGAAGAAAATCTCTCGCGCGCGGTGGACAAAATTAAGGAAGCGGCGGCGCTCGGCGCACAAATTATCTGCATGGACGAACTCTTCCGTGGCGAATATTTCTGCCGCACCGAAGACGCTGCGCTCTTTGATCTCGCCGAAACCATCCCCGGCCCCGCCACGAACCTCTTCGCGCAAATTGCCAAAGAAAAGAAGGTCGCCATCGTCGCTTCCCTTTTCGAACGCCGCGCCGCAGGCATTTATCACAACTCTTGCGCCGTGCTCGACGCCGACGGCTCTTACCTCGGCAAATATCGCAAGATGCACATTCCCGACGACCCGCTCTACTACGAGAAATTTTATTTTACGCCCGGCGATCTCGGCTTTCCAAACTTCGACACAAAATACGCGCGCATCGGCATCCAGATTTGCTGGGACCAGTGGTATCCGGAAGGCTCGCGCCTCACCGCGCTCGGCGGCGCGCAAGTCATCTTCTATCCCACTAGCATCGGCTGGCACCCCAAGGAAAAAGCGGAGTTCGGCGCCGCTCAGCTTGATGCGTGGCGCACCATCCAACGCGCTCACGCGATCGCGAATGGAACATACGTCGCCGTGGTAAACCGCGTCGGCTACGAAGGAGATCCGGCTAAGGGTGATCCGGGCCTCGAATTTTGGGGCAACTCTTTCGTCGCCGATTCCTTCGGCCAAATCACGGCACAAGCCGGTATCGAAAAGGAAGAAATCTTGATCGTCGAATGCGACTCGAAAAAATCCGAAGAGACGCGCCGCAACTGGCCCTTCCTCCGCGACCGCCGCATCGACGCCTATCAACCCATCCTCAATCGCTGGCTCGGCGAATGACGAAATCGAATTCGAACGTAACCCCGCATCAGCTCGGCTACCGCATGCCTGCCGAATGGGAATTCCACGAAGGCACTTGGCTCGGCTGGCCGCATGAACTCACGGACTGGCCTGGAAAATTCTCGCCAATTCCCTGGGCCTTCGCCGAAATCGTCCGCCATCTCGCGCGCGTCGAAAAGGTTTTCCTTTTCGTCGAAAATAGAGTCGCCGAATCTCGCGTACGCGCCATTCTCAACAAATCCCACGTCAATCTCGACGCCGTCACTTTCTTCCGCGTCCCTACCGATCGTGGCTGGATGCGCGACTCCGGACCGATCTGCGTGAAAAACTCCGCGGGCGAAGTCGCCTTCAACAATTTTATTTTTAACGGCTGGGCAAAGTATTCGAATCACAAAAAGGACGCCGAGATCGTCGTCACAGCCAATAAATCTTTAAAGGCGAAACTTTTTTCTCCTACTCACAACGGTAAACGCGTCACTCTCGAAGGCGGCTCGATTGAAGTTAACGGCCGCGGAACTCTGCTCACCACCGAAGAGTGCCTACAAAGTAAAATTCAGGAACGCAATCCGGGCTTCACCAAAACCGACTACGAAGAAGTCTTCCGCAATCAATTCGGCGTGACGAACGTCTTGTGGCTGAAAAACGGAATCGCCGGAGACGACACCCACGGCCACGTCGACGACCTCTCTCGCTTCGTAAACGACAATACGGTCCTCACCATCGTCGAAGAAAATCGTTTCGACGCAAACTACGCACACTTGCAGGAAAATTTTGCGCTTCTCAAACAAATGAAAGACCAAGACGGCAAACCGCTCCGCGTCGAAGAGCTCCCCATGCCCGCGCCCGTTTTTTTCAGACGGCCAGCGCCTCCCCGCCAGTTACGCTAATTTCTACATCGCCAACAAACTTGTACTTGTTCCCGTCTTCAACGACCCGAACGATCGCGTCGCGCTCAACATCATCGCCAAACATTTTCTTGACCGCGAAGTCACCGGCATCTACTGCCGCGATCTCGTACTTGGCCTCGGCACCATCCACTGCATGACCCAACAAATCCCGCGCGCCTGAGGTCTGCTACACTTTCTTCACAGTCTCATCTTCTAATTCAAGGAGTTGGCATGTTCTCCGCATTTCTCTTGCTCGCTTTCGTGGATCAAATCTTCGGCGTCGCAATCGACCGCGGGTTCCTCAGCTGGATTCTTCTCGGCCTCATCGCGGGCTGGCTCGCCGGAAAAATAGCGCGCGGCCGCGGGTATGGCTGCCTAACCGACATTCTTCTGGGCTTGATCGGCTCCGTCCTCGGCGGCTGGATTTTTCGCAAGCTCGAAATCGGCACAGGCACGGGAAGCTGGATCTATTCCCTCGCGGCGGCAACGGTCGGCGCGGTGGTGCTCGTCGTCATCGTTCATCTCTTCACGGGCTCAAAAGAATAGCTTCCTGCTGTTAATTCTAGTTCGCGCGGGCCCCAGGCACAGGTAGCCGGCCACTGCTGTGGTACGATTCCTTATTCAGCAACGGGAGCTAACATCTCTTTGAGCAAGTCTTCTTCGCAATCGCTTTTGGCTGTTCCTCTTGGTGGTCTCGGCGAATTTGGAATGAACATGATGGCGCTTCGCTTCGGCGACGACATCATTGTCATCGATGCCGGCATGATGTTCCCCGAGTCCGAACTGCTCGGCATCGACCTAGTCATCCCGGACATCACCTACCTTAAGCAGAACCGCCAGCACGTCCGCGCCATCGTCTTGACTCACGGCCACGAAGATCACATCGGCGCGCTTCCTTACATCTTGCGTGACTTAAATGTGCCCATCTTTGGCACGCGCTTTACGCTCGCGCTCGTCAAAAAGCGCCTGGAGGAAGCCGGCCTGCTGGAATCCTCCACGCTCCGCGAAGTTATCCCCGGCCGCCGCATTGAAATCGGCCCGTACGAGATCGAATTCATCCCCGTCACGCACAGTACGATTGATTGCGTCGCGCTCGCCGTTCGTACTCCCGTCGGCGTCATAATTCACACTGGCGATTTCAAAATTGATCACACGCCCGTCAACGGAGCCGGTTTTGACATCGCCACTTTCGCCCGCTATGGCAACGAAGGCGTCCTCGCGCTCTTCTCCGATTCCACCAACGTCGAACGCCCGGGCTACACACCGTCCGAACGGGCCATCGTGCCGCGCATCGAAGAACTCTGCCGTTCCGCGCCGCGCCGCGTCATTCTTTCCTGCTTTGCATCGTCCATTCATCGCATTCAGCAGGTAATAGACGTCGCCCAGCGCGTCGGCCGCAAAGTCGCATTCGTGGGCCGCAGCATGGTGGACAACGTCGAGATCGCTCACAATCTCGAGCTGCCTCAGCATTCCCGACGGCATGGTCGTCCGTTCGCAAGATATTCGTGGTTTTGAGCCGCGCAAAATTGTGATTCTTGCATCCGGCTCACAAGCAGAGCCAATGTCCTCTCTCTCCCGCATCGCTGTGGACAATCACCGCTTCGTTTCCGTGGATGAAAACGACACCGTCATCCTCTCCTCGCGAATCATTCCCGGAAACGAAAAAGCCATTTTCCGCATGCTCGACCACATGTTCCGCCGCCGCGCGCTCGTTTATTACGACAATTCCGCCGGCGTGATTCACGTTTCCGGCCACGCAAGCCAGGAAGAACAAAAACTTCTGCTCCAGCTCGTACGACCGAAATATTTCATTCCCGTCCACGGCGAATACCGCCACCTTTTCCGCCATGCCGCGCTCGCGCATCAAGTCGGCAGCGTTTCCGGCGAAATCATTCTTCTCGAGGACGGCAAATGCCTGGAATTTAACGAAGACGGCGCGTTCCGCCGCGAGCCCGTTACCGCAGGCCGAGTTCTCGTCGATTCCGGATCACTCGAAGAAGTGGAAGAAGTTGTCGTCCGCGAACGCAAACATCTTTCCGAAGACGGTGTCGTCGTCCCCATCATCGCCATCGACAAGCACACAGGCAATCTTGAATCGCAGCCTGAAATAGTCTCGCGCGGATTTATCAGCGACAACGGCAGCGACCTCATGGCCGGCGCGCGCGACGTTGTTCTCCGCACGATCAACACTTCCAACCCCGAAGAAATGTCCGATTACTCGCGTTATCAAGGAAAAAATCCGCGTGGATCTAAAACGCTACATCAACAAACAGACCTCCAAACGCCCCCTGATCCTCCCCGTCATCCTCGAAGTCTGATTTCCCTAAATCCCTGTTTTTTCAATGGAAAGCGTCGCGGGTACATCAATTGTTCCGATACTGCTAAATCGTTTTTCTAAATGCTCCCCCTGTAGCGTTAACTCAGATTTTCCTCTGAAAATCGCAACAGCGCACACTCTGTGGCGTCAAACTTTGCGTATCACAAACGCGCTTCTTCGGCGGCGTTTAAGCGAACACCGAAGAAAATTCTCGCGGTTCACGAAAGGATCTCTTATGAAGAACATTTCCAAGGGTCTTCTGCTCGGCGCTTCTCTCTTCCTGGCGGCGGCTGCTTTTGCAGGCGAAAAAGCCAGCGTCAAGGTTTACGAGGATGTAAAGATCAGCGGCAAGACACTCACTCCTGGCAGGTACGATGTGGAATGGACCGGCACCGGCGACAAGCGCCCAGCTCAGTATCCGCAAGGGCAATGAAACCGTAGCCACTGTTCCGGCCAAGATCATTGCGACCAAGTCCGCTCCCTCTTCCACCGGTTACTCCACCAAGGGCGAGAGCGACGGCTCCAAGTCGCTCACGTCCGTTTTCGTGGCGGGCAAGAAGTACACGCTCGAGCTCGGCCAGGAAGCTGCCGCGGTTCCGGCCAAGTCGGAAACCGCCGGCAACCGCTAATTTCTTTCTCGCACGTTACTGCACCAAAAGCGCGTCCTTGCCAAGCGCTATCTGGCAAGGACGCGTTTCGTCCTTCTTTTTTCCTCTTCCCTGCATAAAAAAGATTTTCTTCAAGAACGCGCCAACCTCCCGTTCCCAACTCCTCACTTCCCCGCTACAATCGATCAGTCAGGAGCCCTTGTGTCTTCTTCCCCATCGCCCACAGCGGACAAAATTCACGGCAAAGCAGCTTTTGGTTTCATTCTTGTCATGGTCGCGTTCGACTTCCTCGCTTTTGGAATCATCGCCCCGGTCTTGCCGGATCTCATCCGCAGCTTTAAGGGCGGCGATTTCGGGCTCGCGTCTTCAGCAATCGGCGATTTCGGCTTCGCATGGGCTTCCATGCAATTTATCTTTTCCCCGCTTCTCGGCGCGTGGTCGGACCGTTTCGGCCGCCGCCCCGTCATTCTTATCTCCTGTTTCGGCCTAAGCATCGACTATGTTTTCATGGCACTCGCGCCTTCGCTCCGATGGCTATTCATCGGTCGCCTTATCTCTGGAATCACCACGTCCAACGTCTCCACCGCATTCGCCTATATTTCGGACGTTACGCCTCCAGAAAAACGAGCCAAAGCCTTTGGCATGATCAGCGCAGCTTTTGGGCTCGGTTTCGTTATTGGCCCTGCCGTGGGAGGCTTGCTGGGCAATCACAATCTGCGTTTCCCTTTTTGGGCGGCCGCCGGACTCAGCCTGGTCAACGCCCTCTACGGCTTTTTCGTGCTCCCGGAATCTCTTCCCAAACAACGGCGCGCCAAATCCGCCTGGCAGATGGGCAATCCTCTCGGTTCGCTTAAGCTTTTTCGCTCGCATCCCGAGCTGACCGGCCTCGCCGCCGTGATCACTCTCTATTATCTCGCGCACCAGTCTCTTGTTTCCGTCTGGGCGGTTTACACCGAATATCGCTTCTCGTGGAGTCGCATCGCCGTCGGCAATTCTCTCGCCATGGTGGGAGTCTGCGCCGCGATTGTGTCTGGCCTTCTCGTCGGACCCTTTGTCAAACGATTTGGTGAACGCGCCAGCCTCATTTTCGGGTTGCTCTTTGGTACGCTTGGGTTCCTTTGCTTCGGCGCGGCACAGCGAGGCTGGTTTCTGCTGGCCACCGTTCCCTTCATCGCTCTTTGGGGAATCGCCGCTCCTGCCGTGCAAGCACTGATGTCCCGCCACGTCGATCCGTCTTCGCAAGGGAAGTTGCAGGGCGCAATTAATTCCCTGCGCGGCATAACCGGAATGGCGGGGCCGCCTCTGTTCACACGAGTCTTCAGATACGCTATCGCTCCGGACAGCAAGTTGCGCGCGCCCGGCGCGCCCTACCTGCTCGCTGCGGTTCTTCTCGCTTCGTCGTTACTCATCGCCATCTTTGTAACCAGAAAACGTTCCCAAACTGCACTCGTTCCGGAAACTCCTTCCGCCCTTCCGTAAATTGCAGAAGATTTTCTTGACACCTGCTTTTGCTGGTTGTCTACTTGCTGGCAAGGTACCCTCCGAACTCCGCTCTCCCCAAGGAGTTTCAAAAATGAAACATCGCGTGCTCGTTGTTGGCGCTCTTGTCGTTGTCCGTCATTTTTTTCTCCCCTTGCTCCTACGGTTGGGGCTGCAAAGGACATCAAACCGTCGCACTCATCGCAAAAAAACATCTCACTCCCGCGGCAAAAGCATTGGCAGACAAATTCCTCGCCGTTGATCCAGGCAGAACAATTAGTGGTGGCTGCAAAACACCAGCAGGCACGGACTCCTACGTTGTCGCTTCCACTTGGGCCGACGCCGTTCGCAACCAGGATGGCGTAAAAGATGGCGGCTGGCATTTTGTGGACATACCACGAGGCGCATCCGATCCGTCCCCAATCGCAACGATTTGCGCGGGGTCCGCCAGTTGCGTCGTGGAGGCAATCAAGGCGCAAATGGCAATTCTTGAAGATTCTTCCAAAACGGACCAGCAACGCGCCGCCGCTGTCCGTTACATCATTCATTTCGCCGGCGACATTCATCAGCCGCTTCACTGCACCACGAACGGTGATCGCGGTGGCAACTGCCTTTCGCTGACCTTCTTCATGGACAAGCCCAATCAATCTAAGGACCACGGCACTATCATCCCCGACACGTATACCCCAGACCTTCACGGCATCTGGGACACCGATATGGTGGAAAAGGATATGGCTGCCGCAGCCGTGGCTTCAGCGCAAGCCTACGCTGACTTTCTTGATTCCAAATTCGCTTCCCAAATTCTCGGTTGGCAGGGTGAACCCATCAGCGAAGAAGACTGGGCCTGGGACAGCTTCCAACACGCCGAAGACCTCGCTTACGGCGACCTTCCCAAGCTCATCCCCGTGGATAAACATCCTGCCGCGGTTGTGAACTCCTGCTCAGACAACAACCGCATTGGCAACCGCATGTACCATAAACATGTCAAAGTAGGCCAACCCTACCAGGATGATGCTTCCGACGTGATTCGCGAGCGCCTGGCAATGGCCGGTATTCGCCTCGCAATGCTGCTCAACGACGCAGCCGCAAAAATCCACTAGCTTCATCTGCAAACGCGTTTCCTAAAACAAAATCGCGGGCTGGCTCGTTCCCAGTCCGCGACAAGACTCGTTCGTGCAAATTTCTTAATTCACCCAGTGTTTTACTCGCACCGGTCCGTTAAACCACGTGTCATTCGTCTTCTCCGACAGCTCCGTCGCGCCTACTGCCGCCACTCCGCCCTGCAGCGGATCACAGGGGTTCAATTTGGAACCCCACCTGTAGTCTCCCTTACCACCCTCGCACTAAATCAAAAATCAAGTCATCTATTGTCTTATACTTACGAATAAGCGCTCGCCTGCCCTTCCTCCTTTTCACCGTTCTTGCCATCCGAAAAATAGCCCGCGCCGCAAGCCCGACCCGTGGCATCCAATCGATTGACACACCCCAAATCTTTGTGTTCCAAGGAGATTCTCTTATGGCCAAGAAAACATCCCCCGGTAGTCCCCAGGCCGGCACCGAGCGCGCCCGCCCCATTCTTCACCAGCGCTCGGTGGAAATTCAGCCTTACGGCAAGATCGCGAAGCTGTCGATCGCACTCGACGAACACGTCTGCGCGCAAAGCGTCGAAAACCTGAACCAGATCCTCGCCGACACGATCACCGTCCGCGACCTCTACAAGAAACATCATTGGCAGGTCGTCGGTCACACGTTCTATCAGCTCCATCTTCTTTTCGATAAGCACTACGGCGAACAGGACGAAATCGTGGATACGATCGCCGAACGCATCCAACTTCTCGGCGGCGTGAGCCTCGCCATGGCCGCGGACATCGCCGAAACGACCATTATTCCCCGCCCGCCGCGAGGTCGCGAAGAAGCTCCCGTGCAAATCTCGCGCCTCCTCGAAGCGCACGAAATCTTGCTCAAGGAAGCCCGGACTATGGCCAAGCAAGCGACCGAAGCGGGTGACGACGGCACGAATGACCTCCTCGTCAGCCAGATCATCCGCACCAACGAACTACAAGTCTGGTTTCTCGCCGAACATCTCGTGGACGTCCCGCTCGTCAGAGCCGACGGCCCGGCAAAAACCAAAGCCGCATCCGCCGATTGAATTTGTTCGGATCTCTTGCCCAGCCCTATTCGCGAAATTCTTGACACTTCCCAGGCGTACTATGTGCAAGCGTAAGTCTCGGCATTCCCCTCAAGGAGCAGCCCCATGGCCACCACAAAACCAATTCCTCAGGCAGGCTCAACCATTATCCCGGGCATGCGCTATCGCAACGCGCCCGCTGCCATGGACTGGCTCTGCAACGCCTTCGGCTTTGAAAAGCATCTCGTCGTCCCAGGCGAAAACAACACAATCGCTCACGCCCAACTAAACTTCGGCGCCGGCATGATCATGCTCGGCTCCATCAAAGACAACGAATTCCACAAGCTCATGAGACAACCGGATGAAATCGGCGGTGCCGAAACGCAAAGCTGCTACGTCGTCGTCTCCGATTGCGACGCGCATTATGCTCGCGCCAAATCCGCTGGCGCCCAAATCATCATGGATATTCACGACGAGGGCCACGGCGGCCGCGGCTACGCCTGCCGCGATCTCGAAGGACACATCTGGTACTTCGGTTCCTACAACCCCTGGCAATCCTAATTCTGCACTGCCGCTTTTGGACTTTTGACTTTGTGCAGTCCTCTCGGGTGCAATCAAATCCGCAGGAATAATTTCTTGCGGTACATCCAAAACAGAATCAGCCAGTACACCAGCAACATTGCGCACCCTTGCAGCAACGGCTCCAGTGCCCGGCCGGCAAACGCGAATGCATGTTGCCCCAAATGAATCGCGAAAGACGCAGCCACGAACTCGGGGAGCAAATGCGCAATCAAGTAAGCCGCAATCGAGTTCATCCCGATCACCACTAGTGGGTACGCCCATTTGCGGTAGCCCTTCTCTTCAATGATCCAGGCGAATGCTGCCAGCGTCAGAAAACAACTTCCCCCGCTAAACAGCGTCCAGCTCGGCGTCCAAATCCGCTTCACGACTGGGCAAATACCGCTCCAATGCAGCAACAATCCCGCGGCTATCCCAACGGCTCCGGCAAGGCACAATCGCTGGAACGGAATCTTCGGCGCTTCTGCGCGCAACCATCGCCCTGCAATCAATCCCAAAATCATCGTGCCCAACGTCGGAATAAAACTCAGCGTAAGGTAACCGCCTTCGTTGTAAACGAAAGGCTTTGCCCGCGGGAAAAGATTCAGGAACCACTGATCGAACGCGTTCCCCAAATTCGCATTTTTGTTCCAATGCGACATGAATCCGCTGTAGTGATGCGTCCAATCCGCGGGCACGCCAACCGATTGCCAATCAAAACCAGGCCCAGCTGCTGGATACAACGCCCAGGCCAGCCAGTAACCGAACAAAATTGCCCCGAGCGATATCCACTGCCATTTCTCTTTCGCATAGCCCAGGAGAAACAAAAACACATACCCGAGTCCGATCTGCGTCAACGTATCCTCAAATGTGAAATAAGTCTGCGTGCGGTAAAGGGAACGCAGGAAAAATCCAAGCAAAATGAGGATAAAAGACCGCCAGATCGCGTGTCCCAGTTGATTGCCGAAACTCTTTCCTTTCGCCACCCGGCTCGCAATCGAATACGGCAGCGCCACTCCCACCAAAAACGAAAATCCCGGTTGAATCGTGTCGTGCAGCGAGCATCCCGCCCATTCCACGTGGCTCTGGTTGTAACTCAACACTCTCCAGAACCAATTGTCAGGAAACGCCTTTGCCACCTCAGAAAAACGCAGCACTTCTGCCATCATCAAAAGCATCACGAATCCGCGATACGCGTCCACCGCCACATTGCGGCGCGCCGACGCTTCCATCGACACTGTCGCGGATGCCATTAAATCGCTGCCCCGTTCCTCTGCTTCCATTTCCCGCGCGTGAAATCCGGAAACTTAACCGGAGCGCTGCCTTGCGCCACGGATTTTTCACTCAATGCGGCAGGCGAACTCCAACTCGCCGCATCGTACACATCCATATCGGGCTCAAGTCCCTGCCTCATGCACTGCACCAGCCGATAGAACATGATGAAATCCATCCCGCCGTGGCCGCGTCCCTTGGCTGTTTCCCCTTCTTCCTTCCACAATTTGTGCCCGTATTTTTCTTTGTACGGCGCAATCCCAGCCCATGCTTCCTCGCCCGGCTGGCCGTCAAAATAAATCCGTTCGGGATAGTCCCGAAAAATGCCTTTCACTCCGCTAATCGAGTTGATCCGGTCATACGGCCGCGGATTGCTTACATCGTGTTGCAGCATGATCGTCAATCCGTTCGCCGTCTTGATCAGTGAAGTATTCATGTCGCCGCAAACATATTTTTCATTCCACTTCGGACTGCCTTTCGGAATTTTCGCTGCTCGATACGCTTCAAACCCCTTCTGCGGCGAACTCATGGATACCATGTAGTCGAATCGGTCCCCTCGATTGATCCCCATGTAATTCGAAACCGGTCCAAGCCCGTGCGTCGGATAAAGATTCCCATTGCGCGTCGTATGCGGAGCGCGCCTCCACAACCCTTCTCCCTTGTCTCCAAAAATTTCTTCCCGCAAATCGTGAAGATAGGCCGCTTCTCCGTGCAGCAAATCGCCGAACAATCCAGCGCGAATCAGATTCAGCACAAGCAGCTCGTGTTCGCCGTAGCAGCAGTTCTCCATGATCATGCAGTGCCGCCGCGTTTTCTCCGATGTGTCCACAAGCTGCCAGCACTCTTCCAACGTATTCACCGCCGGTACTTCCACGCCAACGTGTTTGCCCGCGTTCATACTTGCCAGCGCCATCGGTGCATGCCAATCCCACGGCGTCGCCACATAGATAAAGTCCAGATCGTCACGTTTGCACAGATTTTCGAAGTCGTGATCCCCGTTCGTGTAGATTTCCGGTTTCTTGCCACCAGCCTTCTCCACCAGGCCCTGCGCATGAATCGCTTTGTCGCGAACCACATCACAAATCGCGTTCACCTGCACGTGCTCGAGCGCCAGGAAATTTCCCAGCATCCCCGTGCCGCGGCCGCCCACCCCAATGATTCCTACGCGCGCCACTTCTCGCGGCTCAAACTTGGTGCCGATCATCGTCGGATTTTCTGACTCCACGCCGGCTGGCGCGCTCGCAGGCTGCTCCAGCCCAAACGCGGGCCGCTCGCCAAGCGTCAAACCGGCGCCAATCAGTCCAACTCCCGTCTTCAGTAATTGCCTTCGCGAAACCTGCCGCTCTTCGTTCTTCTTCCCATCCATTGTCATGTCGCATCTCCCGGAACCAGCGCGGGTTTATAGCTCGCCCCAGCATCGCTTGGCAATGCTTTTCGTAAAAGTGCTGGGCGCACAAATCCGACCCGCGTTTGCGTAGCTCTCCTGTTAGTGTAGCGCCTGGGGGGGGGCGTCCTGGCAATGCTTGGCAATCACGAATCCCCGAGTGCAGGCTTCCTCGACGCAGACGTGGCGCTACGATCTCCATCAACTGGTCCCGCCGCGGTCACCTTCGTTCCCTTCCAAAATCTCGGGGAATCTGGCAAATTCCGGGTCACCAGATAATCCGCCCGAGCCGCTTCCGCGCATCAAGAAATTTGTCATCTTCAGGATCGCTGACCGTCCTCAGAGAGAGGGAGAGAGCGGTTAGACGAACACTTCGCGCAAAACCAATAATTACCGGAAGTAGCTGCGATCGCGGCCCTTTTCGAATTCTTAACGCCGGCCGAGGGAGGGTTAACCTGGCTCGGCCGCCCCCTCTATCCGTCTCCCCGGCCCCCCTCTTCATTGCTTCCTTCTCTCCATAGGAGTACCCTTCCTTGGTTTGTCCAGCCAATGTGTTCGCTAGGAGGCCTCCCATGGCAACGGCAGTCTTAGAACCCACAGTAAAAATCAGCGCGACCAAACTCCTCATCAACAACAAATGGGTCGAAGCCGCTTCCGGTAAATCGTTCCCGACCATCAATCCCGCCACTGGCGAAGTCATCACGCACGTCGCCGAAGCCGATGCCGCCGACGTGGACAAAGCCGTCGCGGCCGCGCGCGCCGCATTTGAAAAAGGCGCATGGAAGAAAATGGCCTCTTCACAGCGCGGCCTTCTCATGAACCGCCTCGCCGATCTCATCGAAAAGCACGCCGACGAACTCGCGCAACTCGAAGCGCTCGACAACGGCAAGCCGTACAGCGTCGCGCGCGCCGCCGATCTTCCGCTCACCATCGCCTGCTATCGCTATTACGCCGGCTGGGCCGACAAGCTCCAGGGCAAAACCATTCCCGTTAGCGGCCGCTATTTCACCTACACCAAGCACGAACCCGTCGGCGTCGTCGGCCAAATCATTCCGTGGAATTTCCCGCTGCTAATGCAAGCGTGGAAACTCGGTCCCGCGCTCGCGACCGGCTGCACCGTCGTCATGAAACCCGCCGAACAAACGCCGCTCTCCGCGCTTCGCGTCGGCGAACTAATCCTCGAAGCGGGATTTCCCGAAGGCGTGGTAAATCTTCTGCCCGGCTACGGCCCAACAGCTGGCGCCTCCATCGCTCGCCACATGGACGTGGACAAAGTCGCCTTCACCGGTTCGACCGAAGTCGGTCACCTGATCATGCGCGCCGCCGCGGATACGAACCTGAAGCGCGTCACGCTCGAACTCGGCGGCAAGAGCCCGAACATCGTCTTCGCCGACGCCAACATGGATCAGGCCATCGAAGGCGCGCACTTCGCACTTTTCTTCAATCAAGGCCAGTGCTGCTGCGCCGGGTCCCGCCTTTTCGTGGAAGAAAAGGCCTATGACGAATTTGTCGAGAAATCGGCGGCGCGCGCCAAGACGCCGCACCGTTGGCAATCCCTTCGACAAGAACACCGAACAAGGCCCGCAAGTCGACCAGGAACAGTTCAATAAGGTCATGGGCTACATCGAATCCGGCAAACAGGAAAAAGCCAAACTTGTCGCGGGCGGCAATCGTGTTGGTGACAAAGGTTATTTCATCGAGCCGACTGTTTTCGCAGACGTGCAAGACAATATGAAGATCGCGCAGGAAGAAATCTTCGGCCCGGTCATGTCCATTCTCAAATTCAAGGATCTCGGCGAAGTCGTCGAGCGCGCCAACAAGAACATGTACGGCCTAGCCGCCGCCGTCTGGACCCAGGACATCACCAAAGCCCACGCTATCGCCGACTCCGTTCGCGCCGGCACAGTCTGGGTCAATTGCTACGACGTCTTCGACGCTGCAGCCCCCTTCGGCGGCTTCAAACAATCCGGCATCGGCCGCGAACTCGGCGAATACGGCCTAGCCAACTACACCGAAGTGAAAACGGTAACCGTAAAACTATGACGAAAAACCCAATCCCGATGCCTTCAAAAACGTTTTCATCTTCACTCCGAAAGAAGTGAGGAACCGCGGCAAGAGGAAACCCACACTACGTGACGAATGAACTCAACGAGGTTTCGGCATCACGGGCGGCCACAACGGCCGCCCGCGTCGTCTTTGTCCTGGCAATTTTTCTCTCAACCGCCGCCCCTCTTTTTTCGCAAGACTCTTTCGCTCGCCTTCAAACGCTCTCAACACTTGCGCCGCGGAATCAATCTGAGTCACTGGTTCGCGCAAGTCTTCGATCCTAAAGGCTACACAAAAGAACACTTCGAAGCGTACGACACCACGCAGGACATCGCGCTCATCAAATCCATGGGCTTCGATCACGTCCGCTTCACGCTGAATTGCGATCCGATGTTCCGCCGCGGCCAGGCCGATCAGATTCCGCCCGAATATCTCGCAATGGTGGATAACTCCGTAAAAATGATCCTCGATCAAAGCCTGAACATCATCATCGACATCCATCCGGAGAGCGATTTCAAACAGAAGCTCGCGACCGACGACAATTTTGTCGAGCAATTCGCTGACTTCTGGCGAGCACTCGCAAAGCACTATTCCACGCTCGATCCGGACAAAGTCTTCTTTGAGATATTGAACGAGCCGGAATTCAAAGACCGCCATCGCTGGATGGGCGTTCAAACTCATCTCGCCCGCGCCATCCGAGAGGGCGCGCCAAATCACACCATTATCGCCGCCGGAGCAAACTGGTCGTCTTCAAATGAACTGCTTTTTCTCGAACCGTTGCGCGATGCCAACGTCATCTATAATTTTCATTTTTACGACCCGCACATCTTCACGCACCAAGGTGCAACATGGTCGACGAACTTTCAGCACTACCTGAGCAATCTTCCTTATCCTTCGACGCCGGAAAATGTCCGCGCCGCCGAAAAAGAGGTTCCCGACCCAATCAATCGCCAGACAGTCGCTCGTTACGGCTTCGACCATTGGAATGCCATGCGCATTGACGCGGAAATTGCGCAAGTCGCCGCCTGGGGCAAATACTGGAACGTTCCCATCACCTGCAATGAATTCGGCGTCTACCGCGGCACGGTCTATCCAAACGACCGAGTCCTCTGGCTCCACGACGTCCGCACCACGCTGGAAAAATATTCCATCGGCTGGACCATGTGGGATTACGCCGGCGGCTTCTCCGTAGTCATCCGCAAAGACGGAGCGACAACTCCAGATCAACAAACGTTGCAAGCCCTCGGCCTTGTCCCGCCACCACCCCCGGCCACAACAACGACCAAACCATGATCGCGGCTGATTTTTATCAGGAAAATGGGGGCGCAACAGATCCCGCCCCTGCGGCTTCAAGCGAGGGCAAGTGCCGCGCCATCATCGCCCGCGGTCTTTGTAAAAGCGGTTTACGCTTTTCATCATCCTCCGCAGCTCCTTCGTCCGCCGGGAACGCAATGCATCGTCTTGCTTCGCCTCAAGGAACTGTTCTTCCCTCTGCAGCTTGTGATAATTCGCCAAGCGTTCTTCATCCATCGTTTCGCGCACGGCGCAACCAGGTTCATCCTTATGCAAACAATCCCGGAACTTGCATTGCGTTGCCAACCCCTCGACGTCCGCAAAAGCCCGCGAAATCCCTTCGCTCGCATCCCACAGCTGCAATTCCCTCATTCCCGGTGTATCGAGCAGAACTCCGCCGCCAGGAACAACAATCAACTGACGCGAAGTCGTTGTATGCCGCCCCTTGTCGTCGCTTTCGCGAGTCTCACTTGTTATTTGAATTTCGCGCCCGAGGATTGAATTGATGAGCGAAGATTTTCCAACGCCGGAAGATCCAAGCAGCGCGGTCGTGCCACCTTTGCGCACGACTTCGCGCAACTCTTCAATACCGTCTCCGCTGACGATGCTCGCGACAACGGTTCGCACTCCCATCGCAGCTTCTTCCCCTTCAGCGCGAAGCGCGGCAAAGTCTTCGCAGAGATCAGCTTTGTTCAGGACGACGACAGGCCGCGCGCCGCTTTCCCACGCCAGAGTGAGATATCTTTCGATGCGGCGTGCGTTGAATTCGCGGTTCAGCGAGCTGACCAGAAATACCGTGTCCACGTTTGCTGCGACGATTTGTTCTTCCGTCTTTTTGCCTGCGGTCTTGCGTGAGAATTTGCTGCGCCGCTCGAAGATGAAATGGATCGTCGCCCGAGCGCCGTGCTCTTCCACAAGCACCCAATCGCCAACAGCAGGTAGCATTTCGCGCGAAGTCGCTTCGTGGCGAAGCTTTCCGCGCAACTCGGCCCAGACTTCGCCGGTTTCGGAAATGACTTTGTATAGCCCGCGATTCTCTTCGCTAACCCTTGCACGGATCAAGCCTGTTTCTTGTTTTTGCTGCCATTGCTTTTCAAAAAAACCGCACCAGCCCAAATCTTGTAATCGAATGCACGCGAAGTCTCCTCAAGGCTCACAGAAACGCGGCGCGTTTCCGGCGGAAAAAGGAATCAATCGAGAGGAAGTGCCTTCGGGAAAAAGCTAGAGCAGAGACACGGAGGCAGAATCCTCACGGCGAGGAACTTCGGTTCGCACAGGCGCCTCCAAGTAAAGAAGTAAAAGCTTGCCGCGGCAGGCCGCAGCAAAACGAGCATAGCAGAAATAGCCGCTGGCTCGGAGAGCTTTCTTGCCAAGCAAATCGCTAACGCCAAACGCGAGTCTGACCTAGAATCGGGGGCCGTGAGCATCACGATTCGCCAATCCGACGCCAAGGATTTTCCGGCTCTTTTCAAGCTGGACCAGAAATGCTTTCCCTCGGGAATCGCGTACTCGAAAACGATGCTGAAACACTTCCTGGCGCAGCCTGGAGCGGAATGCCTGGTTGCGGTGGACGGCGACGAAAATCGTTGGTTTCATCCTGACGGAAGAGAATCCGCCACTGGGCCATGTGATGACGCTGGACATCGCGGAATCGCATCGCCGCAAGGGAATCGGAACGCTGCTGCTGAAGGAAAGCGAAGCGAATCTGCGCTTTCGCGGCGTGCGCACGATACTGCTGGAGACTGCGCTGACGAATGAGGCAGGCGTTGCCTTCTGGCAGCGGCACGGCTATCGTATCGAGGCGGTTCTGAAGAACTATTATCCCGGCCATTTGGATGCCTATGAAATGCGCAAGCGATTGCCGGCGATGCGGGAGCAGAAAGCTTGAACGAATTTTTACTGTCTGTGCTGCTGGGAATCGTGGAGGGCTTGACGGAGTTTCTGCCGGTCAGTTCGACGGCGCATTTGCGGATCACGGAAGCGCTGCTGCACATTCATCTCGATGATCCGTACTGGAAGATGTACAGCATCGTGATCCAGCTTGGCGCGATCCTGACTCTTCCGATCTACTTTCGCGAGCGCATTGCGAAATTCGTTTCGACTTTTCCTTCCGGCGAGCGCGGCGATCGCACAGTACTAACGCATCCGCTAAGCCTCGTCCTGATAGCGTTCGCTCGTCACCGCGGGGCCAGCGTTTTTGCTGACCAGAATAATCGGCAAGCATTTGGAAAACTTGACGATCATCGGCACGTCGCTTCTTATTGGCGGAATCGTGATGTGGATTGTGGATGCGCTTCATTCGCGCGCGGAAAAAGCAGGACAAGTGCCGGGCAGCGCGATCAAAACGTGGCACATGGAGGAAATGAGTCTCCTCCAGGCAATCTGGATTGGAGCTTGCCAAATTCTTTCCGCTCTCTTTCCCGGAACGTCACGCTCCATGTCCACTATTGCTGCGGGGCAGGTCGCGCGAATGTCCCGTGCCTCCGCGCTCGAGTTTTCCTTTTTCCTTTCCATGCCGACGATGGCGGTAGCAACCGTCTATGAACTTCTGAAATCTCTTCGTTCGAAAGGCGAAGACGCCTTGTCGGTCGGCCACATGAACGCCCACGAGTGGGAGGTGCTCGCCATCGGATTTGTGGTGTCCTTCATCTTCGCCTATGGTTCGGTGGCATGGTTCATGGCCTGGGTCCGCAAACGCGGCTTTGTGCCCTTCGCAATTTATCGCATCATTTTGGGCGCCGCGGTTCTGTATTTTGGGTCGCACATCTAAATAGTGCATGGGCGAAATCAGCGCGCGGCGCTTACCTACTCAAAATTGGGAATGAATAGCGAGGCAGTGCGGTGAGTGGAAAAGTCGCATGAAGCGGGAATGGGACTAGTCCTGATTATTAGCGTGGAACCCGTCTTTGCTGCAATTCGCTCCGGGCCGGTTTGCCAGTCGCTCCTGAAGAAGATGGGTGGGAGATTCTGAAGAGAACTTGCCGAAAGCATCCCGTTAGGTTGTTTGGGTAAGAGTGGAAACCCAGAGCAACTTTCTCTTGTCGGGGCGGACGCGTTTGGTATGATTTGGACGTTCCTCCAGAGCAAGAGCCCAGCGCCGGTCTTGCTTGAGACTCTCAGCCTTCCCCAAAATGCTGAGGAGAATTTCGTGCGCTTTCTGACACCGACCGAAAATAAGCGGCTGAATGAGCTGATTGGGTTTTTGTGCATGACCGTGGCCTTGTTGATGTCGGCCTGCCTGCTTTCCTATTTCCCTAAGGACGGATCGTTTAACGTTGCGGGAAGCCCGAATGGGGCACACGTTGAACTGGATTGGGCCATTTGGGGCCTACAGCGCGGACCTGATGTTCCAATTGCTGGGGTATGGGGCCTTCTTCCTGCCGCTTGCGATGCTGGCGATCGGCATTAAGTGGTTCCGCAGCCGCGAAGTGGAATCGCAAACCGCGACGCTGATCGGCTATGGATTGCTGCTGCTTTCGCTGCCGGCTCTTCTTGAACTTTGATTCCATGTTCCCGACGTGCGGGGAGCGGTTCATGCTGGCGGCGCGTGTGGCGCACTGGTTTCTGGCTTGTTGCGTTCGGGATTCAATTTTGGCGGGGCGCTGATTGTGACGCTGGCGTGTTTTGTTACGGCGCTGTTTTTAACGACGAGTTTTTCGTTCAGCGGGACGCATGCTTGGGCAATGAGTTCGACGGGTCCGATTGGCGCGGCGCAGAAACTGGGGATTTTGCAGCGGGCGCAGGCAAAGTGGCATGCCTGGCAAGAAGACCGCGAACAGAAGCGCATGCTGCGGCAGGTGGAGGCGAATCGCACGGTGGGCCGCAAGCCCGCTCCATCTCAATCGATCGGGAGCGCTGCCGTATTCAATGAGCCGCCGAAGACGATTCATTTGGCGGATGAAGGAGACGTTTTCCGCGGCGTGACGAGTACCGAAGCTGAAGAGGATGAAAAACCAGCGCACAAGACTCCGATCCTTGTGCTGAACCAGGAAAAGCCGGAGAAGACTCCTGCCAGGAAATCTCTCCGACCCGAAGATTGCAAAGGAAAATCCGCAATTACAAACTGCCTTCGGTGAGTTTGCTGCGCGAGGGCGAGCGTTCGCAGAAGCTGGATGAAGAAGAGCTGAAGCAGCGGGCGCGGGCGATTGAAGAAAAGTGCCTTGAGTTTGACGTGCAGGGGCGCGTGACGCAGATCAATCCCGGGCCGGTGGTGACGACGTTTGAGTTCAAGCCGGAAGCGGGCATCAAGTACAGCCGAATTACCGGGTTGACGGAAGATTTGTGCCTGGCGCTGCAGGCGGAATCGATTTTGATCGAGCGCATTCCGGGAAAATCGACGATTGGCATCGAAGTGCCGAACATCAACCGTCAGACGATTGCGCTGCGCGAGATTGTGGAAGCGCAGGAGTTTGTGGGCTCGCCTAGCAAACTGACGCTGGCGATGGGCCGCGATTTGCACGGGCGGATTCGCGTGACGGATCTGGCCTCGATGCCGCACTTGCTGATTGCGGGTTCGACCGGCACGGGCAAGAGCGTGTTCATCAACTCGCTGATGATGTCGATTCTCTACAAAGCGACTCCTGACGACGTAAAAATGGTGCTGGTGGACCCGAAGCGACTGGAATTGAACTTGTACGAAGGGATTCCGCACCTGATTGCGCCGGTGGTGACGGACCCGAAAGTTGCGTCGAACGTTTTGCGGAACGCCACGCGCGAAATGGAAAACCGCTTGAAACTGCTGGCGCAGAAGCGGCGTGCGCAACATCGAGCAGTACAATCGGACATTCCAGAAGCAGCAATCGCTTTCGCTCTTTGACAACGTGGAACGAGAGCGAGCACAAGCCGCTTCCCTACCTGGTGATCATCATCGACGAATTGGCCGACCTGATGATGGTGGACACGAACAATGTGGAAGAGTCCATCACGCGACTGGCGCAGATGGCCCGCGCGGTGGGCATTCACCTGATTCTGGCAACGCAGCGGCCGAGCGTGGACGTGATTACCGGCTTGATCAAGGCGAACTTCCCTGCCCGCATTTCGTTCCGCGTGGCCAGCAAAGTGGACTCGCGCACGATTCTGGATGCGAACGGTTCGGAATCACTGCTGGGCAAGGGCGACATGCTTTATTTGCCGGCGGGCTCTTCGCGCCTGCACCGTATTCACGGGCCGCTCGTGACCGAAGACGAAATCACGGACGTGTGCAATTTCTGGCGGCAGCAGGCTCAGGCGAAATACAACGAGCAACTACTGGAAGCGCCGAAGGACGAGAACGGCAAGGTCGAGGAAGGCTTTGAAGGGGCTCCGAACGGCGGTGGCGAGGAAGCCGACGACGAGCTCTACCAGGACGCGGTGCGGATTGTGCTGCGAAATGGGGCGCGCTTCGACTTCTACACTGCAACGACGCCTGCGGATTGGGTATGGCCGCGCGGCCCATTTGATTGACTTGATGGAAAAGGACGGCATTGTCGGCCCGCCGGACGGGACGCGTCCGCGCGAAGTGCTCAAGGGCAAAGGCTGGATGAAGGAATTCGACGACTCGATGCACTAAGGCAGTGGCTGGTGTCCAGTGAGCACCGAGAGTGGGTAGAACTCTCGAGCTATTTCGGGATGATTTCGGAGAAGGCCGCGCTCAAACTGTTCGCGGTTGGGCGGTAAGGATCGATTTAAGAATGTGACTCGATGAATTTTCCAAGCAGCTGGGCGGCGTGTTCACAGAGTCTGCGGTCGTCATAACCGAAGGCAGCGAGGAAGTGGCTGTCAATATCCAGTTCGCCTACGACTTTTCCTCTTGCGAAAACGGGGACGACTATTTCGGATTTTGTCTCGATAGAGCAGGCGAGATAGCGCGGGTCTTTGTTGACGTCATCAACGACGACGGTCTGGCCGCTGGAAGCCGCAGCTCCGCAAATGCCCTGATTGATCGGGATGCGCGTGTGTGGCGTCATGCTGCCGCGGAACGGGCCAAGGACGAGCATGTTGGCATCCTTTGGATCAATCATGTAGAAGCCGATCCAGTTGTAGCGGGTGAGCTTGCCGTGCATCAGTTGCACGATGGAATTCATAAGGGCGTCGGCGTTTGTCGCTGAAGTCGCGAGCGCGCTCAGTTCAGAGATGATTGCGGAAGATTCCTGAGAGGTCGTAGCCATATTCCTATTGAAACACGGGCGTGTCGGGAGTGGCTAATAATGGGAAGCGCTGATGTGGGGTCTGCGTAACCCGACTTGCGGCGCAAAATGATCTTTCTGGGGCGAATTGACACGATGGCGAGACGCCCCTAAACTAGAAAAGTTGTTTGCGTGCCGGGGTAGCTCACTGGTAGAGCGCCGCCCTGAAAAGGCGGGCGTAGCCAGTTCGATTCTGGCCCCCGGCACCACCGGTTCGCGCCACTTTCTTCCCTCCGAGGAAATCGAACTTTCCCATGCGGCGCGGTACTTCAATTCCCCGCCTTCGTTTACGGCCTCCAGCCTGAACGTCCCAAAATGCTCGGCCAGCACGGCTCTCGTCTGTTCGACATTCTCCGGCTTCGACACAAGCTTTCTGAGATTTGCAAGGTGCTCCATCGCAATTGCCCGCAAGTTCCCAATCATCTCCGAAAGCGATCCGGGCCCGGGCGCGATCAGCCGGTCAGTGATTGCCTTTAGTTCCCTCTCGCGCTCGGTAATCGCAGCCGTCAGACTTTTTGAAGGTTGCCCTTCGGCAATCGCCTGAATGAGCCGGCTAATCTCGCCTTCCACGACGCGCTTCCGCTCTCTAAGTTTCGATAGCTCGGCATCGAGATTCCTGTGTTCCTCGCTCAAAGCCTCTTCCAGTTTGGCGATCGTGTACTCGACCGCTTCCTCTCGCAGAACGGATTCGGCAAGGCCACGGAGAAGGCTCTCTTCCAATTCATCCCGTCGCACAAGCAGTGAATTCGAACAGACAGACTCGCCGCGATACTACAACTTCAAGCGCGGCATCATCAAGACTGGAGAAGATCCAAAAGCAGATGAGGCATGGTTGTCTTCGCTGAAGAGATCAATTGTTCGGCCTTTGTCACTCAAGATTTCACGGTTGCACGATGCCAAGACGGACGGCGTAGAGCACTAGGCTCGCCGTTTCGTGTATATCCAACTTATTCATTAGTCTCGTTCGGTGTGATTCGGCTGTTTTCACACTGATGCCGAGCAGAGATGCAACGTCCTTGGTGGACTTCCCCTCGGCGATCAATTGGAGCACTTGTTTTTCTCGCAACGTCAACTCATTCTTGGATTTCTCTGACTTCGATTGATATGCCTCTACAACAGCGCTGGAAACTCCCGGACTCAAATAAATCTGGCCTCGCGACACCTGCTGGATGGCCAGAAGAAGATCACTGGCCACCTGGTTTTTGAGCACGTATCCCTTCACTCCTGCGTTTAGTGCCTCACGGACGTACTGCATTTCGCAATGCTGCGTTAGCAGAATGACTTTAGTCTTTGGGCAAGAGCGGCTCATTTGCTGAGCAGCATTCAACCCATTCAGCGTTGGCATGCTGATATCCAATATAGCGATGTCAGGTAGTAGCGACTCTACATAGCGCAAAGCGTCTTGCCCATCGGAGGCTTCAGAGACGACTTGAAGTCCTTCACGCTCCAGTAAGGACTTTAATCCTTGACGTACCAGGATATGGTCGTCAGCCAGGACGATGCGAAGCGGCATTCAATGCCTCCGCCGGAAGCTGGATCAAGATTTTTGTACCGCGCCCAGGATTTGAATCGATCGACAACGTGCCTCCGATCCCGTTCAGACGTTCCTGCATGCCGATTAGGCCCAGACCTCTCCGCTTACCGGCCGCCTGGATCGCCATTACGTCGAACCCCTTTCCGTCGTCTTCAATCGAACAGAAAATCATTTGCCTCTTTCGACTGATGCGAATCCACACTCGTTTTGCTTTTGAGTGTTTCGCCGTGTTGGTGAGCGCTTCCTGAATGATACGGTAAAGGACTATTTCGACGGGACCAGGCAGCCTGCACGCAACGGCGGTTTTGATTTCAATATTTAGATTTGCGCGCTTTGAAACTCCCTCGGCCAGGAAACGAATTGCCGGAATCCAACCGAGATCATCCAGGATAGTTGGTCTAAGTTCATGAGAGTATCGTCGCAATTGTTTTTCAACCCGGTTGAGCAGTTCTTCCATCTGTCTTATTTTTTCTCTCTGACCGGCCGGTAAAGTGCGCGCCATGTCTGCTAGGGCCAGATGCACAGCCACTAGAAGTTGCCCTGCCTCATCGTGCACAGCGTATGCAATTCGCTTGATCTCCTCCTCAAGCGTGCCATTCAGTTGACGCAATGCCACGATTGCATCTTGAACTCCTCGCTGCGCCATTTCATAAGGAGAAAGAATCTCCGCAAGGAATTCAGCGGAGGAAGTGAGCAATTGCTTTTCGCTGGTTTGCCCCTGTGTTCTGGTAAGAATCTTGAAAACAATTCGATGATGGGTGGAAGCGATTTCCATGAGGCTCTTTCCCTCCGCAATGGCGCTGCGCCCCAACTCGTAAGCGCGGCCGAGAGCTGCCTCACCGCCTTGGCCTGCATATTCTTCAAAGGCCGCAAGGTAATCTTCCTCAAACGATCTCGTCACCAATATTTTCCGTCTGCCTGCAGCTTTCATGCGCGAATCCCGGTTAGTCGTGTCACGAGCACAAGAGCGTCGTCGTTTCCTTTCCCATACTGATTGAGAGTTCTGTCGGCGGCTCGCTGTGGCGTCTCCCTGCGGAAAGACCCTCTACAAATTCACCTCGAATTCCATCCGTCACAAAAATTAGAGTATCCCCTTTTGCTATTGGAAGCACGGCAGCCTGAAGGGCAGGTAGTTGGGCGCCGACAACTCCGCCGCGAAGCAGCAGCACTTCCTGCACACTTCCTTTCTGGGCCTAGTGCGCATCAAGACTCCCTGGACATTTCCAACTCCAAGCCAAGTCATCATTCCATGCCCTGGATCGATCGAGGCAAGGCTCAGTACCACTCCTCGTGTCTTTCGAAGACCTTCGTGGCACCGCTCTACCAAAGAGATTATCGGTTCGCCGGCACCTACCTTGAGAATGTCAATCGCCGCTTCCGCTGCATAGGCAGCCTCTCGTCCATGTCCAATGCCATCCAGAGCGGCAATCAGGACTCCATCTCCCGAGCAGTGAAGCAGATGTCGATCGCCTGATTGAGCCTGGCCAGGCAGAATAGATTTTGCCACCCCGCATTCCACCAGCGGCAGGTTCACAGTTTCCACTTTTTCACCTTGACGACAGTGCCCAATCCTTGTTCCGAGACAATATCGAACTCATCCATCAAGCGGCGCACTCCGGGCAGACCGAGGCCGAGGCTTCCAGATGTCGAAAAGCCATCTCTCATCGCTTGAGGAATGTTGCAAATTCCAGGTCCACTATCGGAAGCGGTAATTGAGATCCCTTGCCGGTTCGAGGCCTGGATCGCCTTCAATACGATTTCGCCCTTGCGGGCATAGGACACAATGTTGCGCGCAAGCTCGGAAATAGCCGTCGCGATGAGTGTGGTATCGCCGGAGGAAAATCCAAGTTCAATCGCCAAAGCGCGGCCTTTCTGGCGGGCTGTTACGATGTCTTGCTCCGAGTCAATGGCCACTCGGATTTCTCCGGCCCTCACGTTGCGTCACTCTCAGTCTAGGTTCGTGAATTTTTGAATTAAGTAAGCCAGACCTTCCTCTAGGTCCAGCGCAGTCGCTACCCCTTCCAACGTCAGCCCCAATTGCACCATGGCAAACGCTACTTCCGGCTGGATTCCGACAATGACCGTTTCAGCTCCACGCAATCGGATCATATGGGCGATTTCCCTTAGCGTTCGTGAGGCGAACGAGTCCATAACGTCCATCGCCGTCATATCCACGATGACGCCCCGCGAGCGAAACTTTACCACCTGCTGCACTAGGCCACGTCTCAGGTGTTCCAGATCAGCGTCCGACAGCGCCGCCTGAAAGGTAGCTATCAGAACCTCTCCCTGTTTCAGAATCGGTACTTCCACGTTGTCTTTTCCCTCAATGAGAGCGAATTACCGCGATTCCGCCAATGTCATCACTTTGTATCCCAGCAGCCTCTCGGCTTGCTCGATCCCGCCCTGCAGATCGCCCACCGTGTTCATCTTGCCGAGGTCGACTCCGATCGTAACAAGAGTTTGCGCAATCTCCGGCGACAGGCCGGTAACAATTACTGTGGCGCCCAAGAGCCTGGAAGCTTCCACTGTTTGCACCAGGTGGTTGGCGACAGTCACGTCCATCGCGGCCACGCCCGTGATATCTATTACGACCACTTTCGCGCGGTTTGTTCGGATTCCCCGCAACAGCTGTTCGGTCAATTGCCGTGCGCGCTGCGGATCGATCACTCCAATGATCGGGAGAATCAGCAGGCGTTCGCGAACCTGTAATACAGGCGTAGAGAGTTCGCTGATCGCTTCTTGCTGCTGGCGAATCACGCGTTCACGCTCTTGCACGAAACCCACAGCCACTGTGTTCGCGATGCGGTTGGCGGCAGGCTCATAGGCATCCAGGATGCGATTTAACTTCTTAAAATCAGTTTGATACTTCGCGAATAAGGAGCGAGCCAGCACATCGCGCAGCAAAAGAACAATGCCGACGACTTCGTGAGTTTCGACGCCTCGTGGAATGATGCGTTCGGATAGGTTACGGGCATAAGCTTGCAAGGCTTCGAACGCTTCGGTTTCGAGAGCTTCAACGTAACTGTCGTACACGGAAGTTGCTTCAGCGAAGATCTCTTCTTTGGTCATCGCGGTGAGTAAGCGCGTTTCCGAGATGCGTACTACCGTTTCCGCGCTTAACTGGGTACGGTTCTGTCGCAGATGGGCAACAAGCTCTCGAAGAAGCTCTGAAGGCGCTTCGCTGCTCACGATTTCCGCGCTTGGATTGCCTCTCATCTGCGTATTCTTGGACGTGAACTCTCGTTTGGCCATTGATTGCATTCTCCTTACTTTGATCGGCGGACCACAGCCGAATTGGATGGAGCCTAAAGATCCAAAAACAAATACCAAGAATCGCTGACTGCCTCAATCAAGAGAACCCCTAAGATAAGCTTCGGGTAAATACCCGAGGAGTCGAGTGATTGCTTGTGAGACCGGTATTCCGTCATCTAGGCCTTTGCATGAACCGCGATTTTCAGCGAGGGACTAGTGGATTGACCGGCATCCGGAATGAGGGCCTATACCCGCTTGTTGCTTGGCTCGGTTCAATGAAAATATGGGCACATTCACTGGCAAGGCATCTCGAGATCAGCTAGGAGGAGGGGTGATGCCAACAACGGAAGTGCACGTCGAAGAAGCTGCAAGGAATGGCTCGAGAGCGAGTATGCTGAGGCAGATGCGCAGTCGCAAGATCATAACCATGATCCGAAAAAACGGAACCCTTGAAAATAACCTCGAGGAAAGCCTTTCCTCAGCTTTGCAAGCTTCGGATTCTGAATTTGGTCAAATACTGCATGAAGTGGATGAGATCTCCAAGCTTCTAAGATCGGGCAACCCGGACACCCAGACTGTGCGGGTGGCAACTCACCCGGCGGTATGGGGAGCCGTTAGGCAGGCACTGCTCGACAGAGAACTGCGCTATCTTGCGCTGACGGATGACCTGACATGTCTGTACAACCGTCGCGGCTTTATTGCCGCGGCGACTCATCAACTCAAACTAGCGCAACGTAATTCCCAGAACTAGTTGCTTTTCTTTTGTGATGTGGATAATCTGAAAAAGATTAATGACACCTACGGCCACCGGGAAGGAGACTTGGCTCTCATTCGGACGGCGGATGCTTTGGAACAATCTTTCCGTGGCTCGGACATTCTCTGCCGCCTCGGTGGCGATGAGTTCGTCGCTCTGGCATCGGAGACGTCGAACCAGACCCGGGAAATCGTGCTTCGTCGTCTGGAGAAGAATCTTAAGAGAGTTGGAGCGCCAGAGGCCCGCTACAGTTTATCTCTGTGCATTGGGGCGGCACGGTTCGACTCAAATAGAGCGATTAACGCTTGGTGAAGTATGGCACAAGCGGACAAAGTCATGTACGAAAAAAAGCGGAGCGCGCAGAAATAGTGTAAAGATAGTCAACGAGCTACCCCAACATGCCAGCGCTTCCGGTTCTGTCGAGGGCAGTCATGGAGCACTCCAGGTGTTCAATGCACTTGAGCGGAAGAAATGAAAAACGTGTCGTGAAGGTGATCTCAGTATGCCTCGTGGACGCGGAAAGACTTCAAGTTGTTGAGGAAGCCATGATGGTGAACGTGAGCTCAAGAGGAGCCCGCGTGCTGAACCAGGAACCAACGGCGGCCTGAAGAGGAGCCAGGACTTGTTTTGCTCTCGGACGAGATTCGAGACGGAAGCGAGAATGATTTACTGCGAGCCGCTCTCAGATGGACGATTCTGTATAGGGTTGAAATTTCTCTCAGGCACTGAAATGCGGACGAGCGGCGCTCTGTGGGGGCCTGGTGCCGCAAGGTAATGCTCTCATCGGAAGAGAACAGGAAGTGAGGTTTTTGGTAGTGTCCTAATTTGCTGTTTGTTCGCTTTTTTGGGGTTAGGTAGCCTTATTGAATTAGGACACTACCAGGTTTTTCCGCCATTTGCTTAGGCCTTCCGCAAGACGGCGGATTGCAAGGTGTCAAGATCGGACTTGCCTGAGACGCAGGCCCGGTAAAGAAGGTTGCGCTGCTTGCAGAACTGATTAGTGATACTCGTATCTCCGACTAGCCGCAATGGGCAAAGCAAACTCGTAGGCGCGAACCGATTGAATCGGGCCCCCGGCACCACCCACGCGTGTAAGTGCTTCTTCCCCGAAAAAGTCTATCTGGCCATTGGCTCTGAAACTGAGCTTGCCAGCTTCCGAAACTTGCTCCAGCGTGAACTTTCCGATCTGTTCGGCCAAGAGCGCTCTCGCTTCGTATACTGAGGCCGGATTCACCAACAATTCGCGCAGACTAGTCAGACGTGCGACCGCGAAAGTCCTCAGCTCATCGAGCTTCTCTTCGAGCGATTCAGGCCCCGGTTCGATCACTTGGTTGGTGATTTCCCGAATTCGGGCTTTCCGCTCGACGATCGCGGCCATTACGGTTTGCGATCCGCTGCCAACGGCGATCATTTCAACCAGGCGCTTCAACTCTGACTCGATTCGATGCTTCTCTTCCCTGAGCGCTTTGAGACCTGACTCGAACGAGTCATGCCGCTGACGAAGTTCTTCTCGTTCTGGGCGTAGAGTTCGTAAGCCTCAGCGAATCGCTCGACACCGCCACGCCTGCAGGTCGGATGGTGTTCACCGTTCTTGGCGCCGTCGCCGAGTTGGAACGCAGCCTGATCGTGGAGCGCGTGAAGGCGGGGCTGCGGAATGCGCGAGCGAAGGGCAAGCGTCTTGGCAGGCCGCAGGTTGTCGTGGATTCTCTCAAGATTGCTGCGCTGCCTGAGCAGGGCCTATCGTGGGGGAAGATCGCCGAGCGACTTGGAGTCGGTGAGGGAACCGTCTATCGCGCGGCTCGCGCATCCGCCAAAAACCCTCACGAACCGGCCGCTCTAAGCCACTGTAAACAGACAGCCGACTAATGCGGATTTTCTTCCGCCAGAAGGAAATGATTCTGGGACGTTCAAGGCTCAATGAACCGTTGGCTCTCTACTATTTCTTTTTTGCCACAACGCTCGAACAACTTCACACAGCAGGTATATCGCAAACGCAGAAACAGTCAGTGCCCCAATCTCCATGAAAACAGGCCGCAGGTTGACTTGAGCGAGTGGATGCGAAGGAGCCCAAATCCACTGGAAGCCTAAATTCCGAGAAACGTCTTTTGTGACGATGTGCCAAGGAACCCAAGTCAGCTTCGTGGCCACCAGAAGTAGGTAGACTGCCGCAAAGATTCTTGTCATCTGGCTCATTGCTATACTCACCATTAAAGGCGCAGTGTCGCAGTCAAGGAATTCTTTGTGGCGCTCCGC
>CAWCCV010000019.1:0-72803 GCA_963794175.1 uncultured Acidobacteriota bacterium
GAGCCCGAGTACACGGTGGCACTCCCGCTGTTCAACATCGAATACGGGCGCTTTATCAGCAAGTTTGACGAGGAACACGCGCGTCCCGTGGTCGTGCTGGGGGCAGCGATCAGCGAATCGCTGTTCCCCAATACGGATGCGCTGGGCAAGACCGTGCGCATAAACGGCGCGCTCTACGAAGTCATCGGCATTTTTACGCACGATCAAGGCCTGTTTCTCGGCCCTGGAGTAGATATTCTCGCAATCATCCCACTGAGCAACTTCAAAAAGCGGTATCCCGAGGCTAAAGAACTGATCATTCTTTTCACGGTGCCCAAGGACGTGAATCCGGAAACCGCTCAGGGGGAAGTCATCCAAGCGATGCGCCGCTTGCGGCGCATCCCCGCCGACAAAGAAAATGATTTTGAATTCAGCTCCCCGGACTTTCTCAGCAATCTGTGGCACCAACTCACGAGCGCGCTGGTGATTCTCACGACGGTAATCAGCTCGATTGGACTGCTGGTGGGCGGCATTGGAGTGATGAACATCATGCTCATTTCCGTGACGGAGCGCACACAGGAAATCGGTGTGCGCAAAGCCATCGGTGCTCGGAAAGCCGATGTGCGACTGCAATTCCTGTTTGAAGCGGTTGTGCTAACACTGGTAGGAGGTACGATTGGCATTCTTGTTGGAGCGGGCGTTTCCACAGTGGTCCGGGCTCTAGTGCCTTCGATTCCGGCAACGATCTCCTACTTGTGGGTTTTGATGGGATTTGCGATCTCCGTGGGTGTTGGGATCTTCTTTGGGTACTATCCGGCAAATCTGGCAGCCAAACTAGACCCCATTGCCTGCCTGCGGTACGAGTAGCACTCAGAAACGCTGTTGCCTTGACGTACGGGACAGTCCCGGTGCGATTTGCCCATTTGTTTGCCGGCCACGGACCTGCAGACTCTGCCACCAGCATTGGAAGGGATCAAGCTCAATGATGCGGGCAGCTTGGCCTATGTTGGCGTATTCTTTAGCATTCCGATCACGGGTTCGACTTTTTCACAGAACTTTGTAGACATCTACGACGTTGAGCACCACGAAATTCGAGAACGGGTCTTGCTGTCCGAAAAATTTCTCCCGCAGGAGGCGGCGCAGAATGCTCTAGCCATTGATCCGACCGGGCAAGACATCTACGTGCTGACCGCATCGGGTCTAGCCATCGTCACGTTGGACAGTGTTCCACTCTCTATCGGTAGTGTTCCTCCAAATTCCGGGGCTGGTGGCACTCTGATTACCATTCGCGGTAGCGGGTTTACGCAACAAACTACCGCCACGTGCAATGGAATCGCGGCGACCGTCACTTTCGTGGATGCCGATACTTTGCATCTGGTGCTTCCAACTTCTCTTGCCAGTGGACCAGTGCAAATAGCGTTTCCGCGCTGTGCATGTCTTGAGCATCCAGAACGTGAGTCCGCACGCCTTTTGCAGTGGCCGGAAACGATCGATCCGCCACACTTGGAGCACTGGACGTGCTCAAGGCAGTAAGAGGTTTGGACCCGCGCATTGGCTGCTGCATTGACATTGGCCACACCGCGCGGGCGGGAACGGATGTAGTTCAAGCGATTCGGGAAGTTGGACCGCGGCTATTCAACATGCACATCAAGGACTTGGCGGACATGTCCGAAAAAGAAAGCCAAGTCGCGGCGGGCAGAGGAAAAATGCCAGTCCGGGAGATTCTTACAACGCTAATGCGATCAACTACGAGGGCTTCGTGGATCTGGAATGCGAAATCAATGAGAAGGATCCGATGCCGAGAGTGATCAAGAGCCTCTCCTCCATGCGCGGCGCGATGGCGGGGATGGCGTAACACGCCTCTGAAGGCCCAAGGCCTCTAAGGCGCGATCCACAAATATGTCCCACAATCTGCTTTCTTCAATCGCTCGATTTGCGCAGTAGGGCAAGTATGCCAACGCCCACAAGAAGCAGCAGAACAGTGCGCGGCTCGGGCGTAGTCACAGTGGAAGTGGCTGCAGTAACAGACGCGTCTGCCATCAAGTAATTCCCTACCGAGACAGTGTCCGCGGTCGGATCGAAGTTCAGAGAATTTGGATCCACGCTGAAGAGGTCGTAAGTGAGGACGATCTGGCCTAAAACTGTGCCAACCGAAGTTGGATTGATGAAGAAGCTGCCGATTCCCTGCTGAGTACTGCTATCGAACGCTTGATTGAAGCTAGCGCTCTCCGGATCGGGCCCAACGAGGATAAATTGCGGACCGGCGAAGTCGGTGTACGCGCCGAAAGAATTGCTACAGGGCGACGTGATGACGCCAACGCAGAAGTCCGAACTGGTAACGACAGCCCAGTTAGAGCCTAAATTACTGAACGTAAATCCCCATCCGACCGTAGAACCGGGTGCACCAGTGATGTCGCCACTTGCAGGATCGAGCGCGAGAGTGGGGAGAGTATCCGCGTTGGCGAGTGCGCCCAGCAGCAAAACGCAGAGTACGGCAAGGGCGAAATTGCGAAATAGTTTCGTTTTCATGTTATGGCTCCTCATGATCATCGTTTACTGATACTGGTTATTGCGGAGAACGTAGCCGGAGACGGCGCCGTTGTTCGCGGAATAAGTGAATTTGGCGGTGAAGCGCGCGGAAGCCGCGCAACCCAGTGAAGTCGAGCGTGACATTGGTTGTCCCGGTTTGCCCAGCGGCCAGATTGCTGAGTGATAGTGGAAAGGCCGCGGCATTTTTCAGGATTGGCGTGCACGCCGCGCCGAACGTCTGGGTAAGAGTGAAGTCGTGGATTAGCACTGATTGAGTCACGCCGGGACCGTTGTCGAGAAGCGATAACGTCCATACGCGCGCATTCGCAGGCCCCGTCTTGGCAATGATGTTGCCCGCCATGGTTGCCCCGAGCGGTGCAAAGTTGGCAGTGATTGTCTTTCCCTGATCGATGACTACCGTGGTCAAGGGATTGGTTGGATCGGCCGCTCCTCCTGTCCAATTTAGAAATCCATATCCTGGATTCGGAGTGGCGGAGACTACGACCACGGAATTAAGTGCTTCGGGATAATTTCCTGGGGCAGGAATTGTCGTTCCGGTGCCCGTTGGTGAAGCTTGCATGGTCAGATTGACCATCGTGGGCTGATTCGGATTAGTGTCGGGGGGTAACACGCAATTAAAAGCAAGAATGCCCTTTGGTATGCACAACTCAAAGGCGCCGATATCAAATCCATTTTCTTGCGGGCGCGGAAATCCTCGTTGGTCAATCGTGAGCGAAGTACTGGGGTCAGCCGAATCGAGCGCGGGACTGAGCTTTGAGATGGCCATCGTCGGCGTGATTCCCGGCGAATTCAGTTGCAATGGCCCGAGCAAAGGATTTGCAGAACTCACCACCCCTGGACATCCGGCATTGGTGCCAACCAGATTTCCATAACCGTTGGCTTGGACACCATCAGTGTAAGAGCACTCAGGGAGACCTGCTTCGTTGTAAACAATCGAATTCTCAAGCGTAAAAGAAGTCTGTCCCTGAGACTCCTGGTCAACGAAAATCTGGGTTCTTCCGATCGTGCCGTTGGCGTTTATCGTGGAATTTTGGACCGTAAGGCTGCCGTTCACGGCAAAGATAGCGCCACCTTCAGCGTGACCGTCGGCGGCTAAATTGCAGCTGTCGTCAAAGCAGGGGGCAGGGGGAGTTACACCGTTAACAACAAAGTTGTTTGCAAACGTGCTGTTTTGGACAACGACTGTTCCGTTGTGGCTGAAGATCGCTCCGCCTAGGGCGGCACCACCTCCGCCGAATCCAAATGCTCCTCCCTGGCCAGCAAAATGTCCTGGATTTCCCCCAGGGAATGAATTGCCACCAATAAGGGTGGTTCCCGAGCTGCCTCCCCCTCCGCCTCCGTAACCTCCATCGCCCCCTGTGTCGCCTTCTCCGCCACCGCCACCAAACCCTCCGCGACCGCCGTCGCCAATTCCTCCGCCAGCGCCTCCGCCGCCGCCTCCCCCTCCATAGTTGCCGTTGCCACCGTGGCCACCTGAAACGAACAGCGACAATGGGCTAACGGCGCCACCACCGCCACCGCCACCACCGGGACAACTTGCGTCCTGAGCGTTCTTACCATCCGCGTTACCCCCTGCACCGCCGCAACTGAGTCCACCTAATCCGCCTATAGCCGTATCCACATCGAGGGCTCCGCCGATGGTTCCGCCAGTTAATGTTCCACCGCCACCGCTGCCTGCACCCGGTCCACCGCCGCCGCGAGCCCCATTTCCCCGTGATCCCCCACCGCCGCCGCCCCCCAAAGTTTGGCCAATTGCATCAACTCCGCCATCTCCGCCATTTCCGGACAAACCGCCGCCTCCACCGCTTATGGAGACAGAGTGGGGCCCACCGTTACCTCCAACCGCCCGGTTTCCGTCGAATGTGGAGTTCTCTACCGTTAGGTGACCTCCTTCTACGTAAATTGCGCCGCCTGCACCCAAACCTCCCCCCCCACCACCTGCGCCGTCACCACCCTTAACTTTGAATCCCTTGATGTACAGATTTTGGATGGTCAGGTTTCCGCCTTGGGCAACCGAGAAAGCCCGGGCATTCTGGTTTTGGCCCAACTGCAGAGTGGATCCATTCCCTTCAATCGTGATCACTGACCTGATGCCAGGCGTTGCTGTTGGCCCGAGAGCACTTTCAATGTCGTCTACGATTTCGTAAAAAATAAAAAAACCTGCTACGGGCAAGATGATTCGATCATTGCCGTTGCCCGGCAGGCAATTGGTTTTGACAAAGTGAGGTAGTCCGTTTGCGTCGTAGGATGCAACTGCGATGTTGTCGTCGAAATTCGCGGCGTAGATGGCTTCTGGGAGAGAACAGCCGCCGCTGCCGTTGATTTTCTGCGTAAGATCGGTGACGAAAATGACACCTTGAGCAGAGGAAGGTTTCGACAGCCCAAGGCAGGCAAGCAGTGCTATCGCAACTGCAAACTGCCACACAAAACGAAACCCCAGTCGACGCCCATTTTGCGAACGGGATTTCAAAGATGTGGCAATTGTGCGCGATGGATCGCGGCTGGGGATGGAACTCATAACTCTGCCTCCGAAATTGACCAGGTACGCTTGATTAAGGACAACACCGCGGGGGGTCGGATGTGTTGTGTTGAAGTCGACAAGTCTCAAATCCCGAGAGCAGGGTCAATGGAGTTCCGGTGAAGAAAGAGTGGCAAAAAGGTGTAGGCGCAAGTAGCACAAAAGGGGAGATTTGAGTTGTCGAAACCCAGAGCTCAATGCAGAATTGGCTAAACGTTCCCACGTCGTTGTATGTCTACCAGCTTCACCTACAGGTTCGGACCGTATGAACTACGGAGCCGGACGCGTGAACTCTACAAGCAGGGCACAAAGCTGAAGTTGCGTCCGCAACCGTTTCAGGTACTGCACCTTTTGGCAGAGCGCAAAGGGGATGTGGTTACACGAGAAGAGCTTAAGGAACAGCTCTGGTCAAAAGAGACTTTCGTCGATTTTGAGCATGGCCTGAATACGGCGATTAAAGAAATTCGCAACATTCTAAGCGACTCGGCAACCGAACCCAAATACATCCAAACGCTGCCAAAACTTGGGTATCGCCTGATCGTGCCCGTAACCGAAGAGCACTCAGCCCGGGACGGCACTTCCCTTTCCGGCCCATTCAGCTCGGCGCCAACGGAGCCTAGGGAATCTGCACCGCAAGGGAAAACTACGCACATCCGTGGCCGTGCAATCGGCCGATTTTGGTGGTTGCTGCCGATTGGAGGATTGCTTATCGGTTTCGTGGCCGTCGCCTCGTATCGCAAAACGACGGTGAAACGCTCACAAGTTAATGCTGAAAGCACCCGGCTGATGCTGGCAGTACTTCCCTTCGAAAACCTTACGGGCGACGCGGGACAAGACTATTTCAGCGACGGATTGACCGAGGAGATGATTGCGCAACTCGGGCGGCTCGATCCACAGCGCTTGGCAGTTATCGGTCGCAGTTCCGTGATGCGGTACAAACAAAACCGGGAACAGCCGCAAAAAATCGGCCGCGACTTGGGAGTGCAATATTTGCTGGAAGGAAGCGTGCGCAGAGATGCGGGAAGGATTCGAATTTCGGCTGAGCTGATCCAAACGAAAGATCAAGCAAACGTCTGGTCGCATCAGTACGATCGCCAATTGGGCGATATCCTGGCGGTGCAAGCCGACATAGCGCAGGCAATTGCCGGGGAAATTCGCATTGCGCTTAACGCTCCAAACATCAACGGATCGCATCGCCCCGCCCTTCTTTCATCGCAATCCTATGAAGCCTACGACCTCTATTTGCGCGGACTCTACTTTTGGAACAAGCGGACACTGGAGGGATTCGAGAAAGCGATCAGCTATTTCAAGGACGCAGTGAAGAAAGACCCAACTTCCGCGAGGGCGTACGCGGCACTGGCCAGTTCTTACGTGCTGATGAGCGGATATGGAGGCTATGCATCGAGTGACTTGATGACGAAGGCGCACGACGCCGCGCGACGAGCAGTGGAACTGGATGACACGCTAGCTGAAGCACACACTTCCATGGCAGTGGTTGCGCAGGACTGTGATTGGGACTGGAAGGCCGCAGAAAAAGAGTACCGCCGCGCTATCGAGCTGGATCCCAACTACGCGACGGCACATCACTGGTATTCGGAATATCTAGCGCTGATGGGACGGTTCGACGAAGCGCTAGTGGAGATGGAGCGCGCGAGACGACTCGATCCTCAGTCTCTGATCATCGCTTCGGATAACGGCCTCATACTCTACTATTCGAGAAAATACGATCTCTCGATGCAGGAATACCTTTCGGTGCTTGAAATGGATCCGAATTATCCGAGGGCCAAAGGATTGATGAACGTTTATGTTGAAAGAGGAATGCAGACGGAGTTACTGGCAACGATCGACAAGTTGCGGCTAGATGATACAAATAGCGCTTGGCACTGGGGACAATTGGCCTACTACAACGGTCGCGCGGGCCGATTGGACGAAGCACGCGGCGCGCTCCAAAGAATCGAGGAATTAGACAAGAAGCAGCCAGTCGATCCGCTGGTTTTCACAATTGCGTATATTGGAATGAGTGACAAACGACGCGCGCTGGACAACCTGGAAAAAGCCTACGCTAAACATTCGATCGCATTGATCGGAATGAAGGTTGACCCCATGTATGACTCACTGCGAAACGAATCGAGGTTCCAGAATCTACTGAACGGCATGAACCTGAAGATATAGCCCGCAGCTTTTCTACGGCAAACCAATTCGGTGAGCCCGGACAGATCAGAGCTACAGAGCCAGCGGCGCGAACCGGCTTGTGCCGCCTTGCGCTGTTGATCGGTGAGGAAGTCCGCATACGGCCCTTTGAAATCGTCGATGTGGCCGTGATCAAACTCTGGTGAGTGAGGCCAGCCGAATCAACGGATATCTTGCAGGTTTCTGGAGCGGGCGATGGGAATCGAACCCACTTCCGAAGTGTCGGAAGTGTCGGCGCTATAGTCGAAGGCATCCGATGGCACAATTTTGCGGAAGTTCGGCTCATGTTTCGAGATGCCGACTACCTCAAGGGATGCGTGGTGTTTAACATCCGGCGAAACCGTTACAGGCGCATACAAACGCCCTCTACCGATTGACGGCTCTGGAGGACCCCTCTTCCACAGAATTGGAAACAATCGAACTTCTGACCTTGCTCGTGGAACGCTACGAGCAAGCGCACTACGCAATTCCCGACGCGGATGCAGTTTCCGTCGTGCGGTTCCTCATCGAACAGCAAAGCCTTACGCAACGTGATTTAACGCCGGAATTCGGATCGGAAAGTGCCGTTTCGATGTTTCTGGCTGGGCAACGGAAGCTCACGATCGAGCAGGTTCGCAAAGATCCACGTGATTGCCGACAACCTCTGCGCCCATAAGACCGGACAAGGCGACGACTTTCTGGCTCGACATCCGAAAGTTCACCTGCATTTCACTCCGACATATTCCTCCTGGCTCAACCAGATCGAACTCTGGTTTTCCAACATCGAGCGCGACGTCATTGCGCGCGGTGTATTCACGTCGGTGCCCGACTTGCGGAGAAAGCTCATGAAGTACATCCGGCACTACAACAACACGCCCAAAACTGAGAAGTGGCGCAACTTTTACCCTACACGTCGTACTGCTCCCAGTTCAGCTGTTACAGTCCACTAGTGCTGGCGAGCAACGGCTGGGGCACATCCGCAAGCGAGGCATTTCCTTGTTGCGCTTCTTGTTGGTGGAGGCCGCCCAAGCAGCAGCACGTAACAATCCGGACTAGTTTGCCCATGAAGTCGTGCTTCTTCGGTCTGAGTTTGAATCGAACTGAAGGTATCAACTTTGGGATAGCCTTGCCGACTACTGTAATTAGTGACAGTCCCATATGAGCCTGGAGGTTCACTAAACTTTGCCTCCGTGACACCAGAGGCCGAACGCGCTCATAGGCCAGCGTTGAGTCGCGCTGTCCCAGTCCGTGTTCTTGTCGCGGAGAATTTCGTTCCCTTTCGGCTAGCTAAAGGACTGAATTAACACTTTGCTCAGTTTTGATCGAGTTGCCATGTATAAGAACTTCTTCGGACTTCACGAGAATCCCTTTAACTTAAACCCCGACCCTCGATTCCTGTACTTGACCCCTCAAATTCAAGAGGCGCTGGATCAGCTGACTTATGGTGTTCAGAACCGTAAGGGACTTATTCTTCTGACCGGGGAAGTCGGAACGGGCAAGACCACGCTGATCAATTGCCTCGTCGATTGGCTACACCAGCAGAAAACACCGACGGCGTTCATCTTCAATCCTCACTTGAATGTCAACCATCTCTTTGATTTCATTCTCAACGATTTCGGGATTTCCACGGATTTCCGGCTGGTGTGCAATATGCTCCTGCAGTTGAACCAATGGTTGATCGAGCGCTTCCGAGAAGGCTCGACACCCGTTTTGATCGTGGACGAAGCCCACGGCCTCTCTTTCGAATTGTTGGAGGAGATATGCCTTCTGCTCAATCTGGAGACTGCTTCCGAAAAACTTCTGCAGGTCGTGCTTGTAGGCCAGCCGGAGCTCGAAGATAAGCTCAAACGGCCGGAAATGCGGCAGCTTCGACAACGGATCGCGCTGCGTTGCAACACAGCGTCACTCACCCTGACGGAGTCCCACGGGTACATTGCGAACCGGCTGCGCATCGCGGGCGCAACGTGCGAGCCGGTCTTCGAGTCCGACGCCGTGGGAGCGCTACACTATTATTCGCGCGGGATTCCCCGGGTGATGAATCTTCTGTGCGAGCACGCGCTCATTAATGCTTACGCGGAGGGACTCAATCCGGTTACGCCGCAAATGGTCGAAGAAGCCGCAAGGGACTTCTTGATGGAGGAGTTTCAGCCGCTCGCTAGTCGCCTTGGCATGACTAGGCGCATGGACAGTAAAATCAGCGTCATGCATTCTGAATTCGCGGCGGAGCCGTGGTTATCCGTTCGAGAAGAGGCAGCCTGTTCGCTGAAAGCAGAAGGCGCGGAAAGGCCTGCGGCCGTAGTTGCATTTAGGGGGAGGAGCGTGGGCCCAGCGCCGGAAACAGCATGGTTGCCGCCCTCCCGGCGTCGGAAGGGCACTTGAACACATCCCTCTCCATGTTAGATCTGATTCCCGCGTCGCCAGAGTTTGGGTCCCAGCAAGTCAAAAGCGAACCTACCCAGAACTTGAGTGCCGCCCAGTCCGATTGCGCCGCTGAACTTGTGGCCACCCTGGGACGGCTGCTCGCGGCGGCCTCATCGACTCCAGGGCCACAGCGGAAGTTCTCGAAAGTTGCGAGCGAAAAGTCACCTGCATTGATCTGTATTCAGGCTCGGCCCACAGTGAACCGCGGACTCCCACTCGATAGCATGCACACGATGCTCCTCAAATTAGGCCGCCGCTGGATGCACCGTTTGTATGTTCCCTGCAAGGCCTCGTGGAGCTCCCTGGGGACTCGTCTCGGGCCGGTGATTTCCAGGGCAATGTCGTTGCGCGTTTCCGCGAGGATTCTTCGGACGACGCGAGAAACGTTGGCTACCGCGCGGGCAGTGCTGCGGCATTGGAGGCTTGGGTTCATACACGATTGGAAAATTACGGTCAACGCGATCGACTTCCACAAGATGAAGAAATCTTTCGTTCGCTGGTTACAGCAGCCCATATCGTCAAACCGATGACGACCGGTTCCAAGGATCTTGCTGCAAATTCCTGATAATGCCGGCACCTGTTACGAGGACATCCTAGTGCCCTCGACATCGCCGTTTCGAAAATAGAATGAGTGTTCTGAAAGTAAGCGTCATTCCAGTGCCGTCTGGACGAAGTGAGAGTAAAAAAGGATGCTGCCCGATGTGGGCACATCGATAAGTGTCCACGAGGAATCGGAACATGTGCGAGAAAGGAGCAGGGCCTTCGACTTGCGCAACCTGCCCCCGTCTCAGCACTTACAGGATAGGCCGCCCGGCCCGCGCTCGGAACTGTCAAAAGCAACAGTCTGTCCAGATGAAAATGGGTTGCGCACAAAAAAACCGTATGACAAATCAGAACTTACCGGGACTTATACGGGCTCGCATAGCATAGGAAAATGCGTTATAACCGCAACGACCAGCGAGCAAAGGCAGCTTCAGCGGCTTCGCGACCTGCGCGTCCGCACCGCTGCCGGAGGTGAGAACACCATGATCCATGATTCCAGGCGCAAGTTGGTCACTACGCTATTCTTCAGCTTTATTGCTTGCCTTGTCTCGGGTGGCGCATTAGCGGCTAACCGGCTCACTCAATCACCCGCAGTGGATCTTGATCGCCTCATCCCACGAGAGAAGTGGGCAGGAACGGGTCTGGACAAACTCACCGCCGCGGAACAACAGACTTTGGCTAACGAAATTACAGGGCTGCTTGGAGCCGCGCGACCCGCAGAGCAGCACCCTGCCGGAAAAGACAGGAGCCAATGGCGTATGTTGCACAGACGCATGTCAAAGGATGAAGTAAGGAAGCTGCTTGCGGAGCCCGATAGAGTCTCTGTCTCCAGGTTTTTTGAATCGTGGGATTACTCGGGCGGAAGCGTCACCTTTGATGGGAAGGGCCGTGTTGATTCTTGGATCGAGCCTTAGAGGATGGTCGCAACTTGGAAACCGCTCGCAGAGCGCTGAAGGCTCCCGCAGTTTTCGAGCCCCGATAAAAGCGGCAATCGTACAAGTCCGTTGTTGAGAACACTGGAGATTTGCCGTAACGATCTGTCCTTTTCTTTCACTATACAGGTGACAGCCTCAAGCTTGGTCAGGTGAGAACGGCATTGCACTTGAGCAGGCAATCAGTTGAGTCGCCGGAATCCAGATCCGCGGAATTCGCGCTCCAAGTACGTTCCAGTCGAGCACAATTCCTGCAATTCACCCCGCTTGACTAGACGCTTGGAATTGACCAGTGGCGAGCGGCCACCGTGCGACGCGCTACCAGATAATAAGCGGCTTGGGCCCTCAAAATCAGCTATCCGGGATAAAGAAGGAAAGATTATGAATCCTCCACTTGGAAGCCACTGTCGCAAGATCGGTGCAAGCAAAATCTCCATTCTGCTAGGTCTCGCTGTCTTGTGCCTGATTGTTTCGTCCTGTACGGCGGTCAGGACCAATCAATTCAAGCAGTTTGGTCAGGCTGGCGTCGCCTATTCTGATGCAGTGACTGAAATGCTCGACGCGTCCGGCTCGGCAGCAATAGACGTGGACTCGATGGTTTTGGTCAAGACACGACAGCCTTTGTCAACAACTGAGCGTAGCGAAGCCATTCTTGAGCACAACAAGCTTCTCCGAGACCGGCTGGCCGTCCTTGGTGACCTCCGGCGCCATGCTCGGCTCATGCGTTCATATTTCGAAGTGCTTGGTACACTTGCCGAAAGTCAAGGTCCAAGCCAGATTGGCACGGCGGCGGAAGGCGTAGTGCAAGCGCTCGGCAACCTCCATCCATCAATTCAAAACGCGATGGTCGGCAGTTTTCCTGTGGCTGACTTTGTGGGGAGTGTGACTCAGATTGTTGTTGCCAACTTCAAAGCGGCGGCGCTTGAAAACGAACTCAAAAAACATGGTCAAACGATCGAACGTGAGCTTGACCTTCAGCACGCTGCGCTCTCTGCTCTCGCCCGGGAGATGCGCGTGGATCTTCAGGCACAGATCCAGCAGCAAGAATCGAACGACGTTGTGATGCCTTTCGTAAAAGACGGGCCATTACCTGGGGAGTGGTCTAACGAGCGGAAGGAAATACTGAAGTCCCAAATATCGCTGGCTTCAGTCGATGCAGCGGCAGACGCAGCAAGCAAGCTGAAGATTGCTTTTGTCGCGTTGGCAGAGGGTCGATTCCAACTCGTTGATGTCCCCACACTCCTCAGCGAAGTAAGTGAAGTTGTTTCGTTAGTTGAGAAGATTCAAGGCAGACAAGAAAGGCAGTAGGGGTGGATAACCATGGTAGCCTCCGAAATTCGCGGCAAAACGCTCCAACAGCTCGACGAAGCGTTCCTGAAGATGACTTCTGCCGAGTGGGACCTTGCGCTTGTGGGAAAGTCACAAGAAGAGGTCACCGAAGCTGCCAAAGCACTGTTGCTCGTACAGCGCGCTCGTCTTCGCCTGGGAAACGCTGAACTCAGCGACATTCGAAAGAAGCTTGTCGAGAACGAAAAGGGACTTGAAGAAGGTCGCCTCCAGATGATGAAGGTTCTTGAGACGTTCGAGAAGATAGAGGTTGCCCTTGACGCGATCACCTCGTTCTTGGGAATCGTTGCACGCGTTGTGTCGCTCATTTGAGCAGAGAGATGACTGAGCCGAAGTCATCCTAAGGATATTAGTCGCACTTCTTTTGCCGCGGTCTTTTATAGCCGTTTTTCGTTAGACCCTTGCGATTTGTTCGGCTTCCAAAATCTTGTCAAACTCTTTCGCTACTCTACGTTTCCGTCGTGCGGTTCCTCATTGAACAGCAAGTCTATACGCAGCGTGAGTTGACTCCGGAATTCGAATCGGAAAGTGCCGTTTCGATATTTCTCGCAGGACAGAGGAAGCTCACGTTCCTGTTTGCCGACAGCGGTCTCGATTTTGGGGCTTTAACTGAGCCCGTTCCCAATGACTTGTCGCGACCAGACCACAGAATGCATTTCACCAAGAGTTAAGCATAGATTAAACTTCGAGAATCAAGGGTTACCCTGTCATGAAGCTGCGGCTCTCGGTTCTATTTTTGGTTTTGTTTGGTACCGCAGCCTGTTCATTCAAGCGCGCGGAGTGCTGAAAAAAGAGCTGATGGACCACCTGCGATCGAAGCGGCGCATGCGCCGCTCGCGCCATTCCAGTGAGCATGGACAGTCGCGAGGACAGATCGTCGATGCCATCTCGATCCGGGAAAGACCTGCGGAAGCGGAAGACCGCGCGATTCCTGGGCACTGGGAAGGCGATCTGCTGGCTGGTGGAAAGAACAGCTACATCGCGACGCTAGTGGAGCGGCATTCCCGTTTTCTCATGCTGATCAAGGTGCCCAGCAAAGAGACCGAAGCGGTGGTGGTGGCGTTGAGCAAACATGTTCGTAAACTTCCGACGGCCCTGCGGCGCTCACTGACCTGGGATCGCGGACTGGAGATGGCCAAGCACAAGGAGTTTACGGTAGCCACGGATGTGCAGGTCTACTTCTGCGATCCGCAAAGTCCCTGGCAGCGCGGCTCGAACGAAAACACAAATGGCTTATTACGACAATACTTCCCGCGAGGCACTGACCTGTCTGGCTATTCGCAAGCGCAGCTCGACCAGGTCTCGCTGCGCTTGAATCAGCGTCCAAGAGAGACTTTAGGATTTCAGACTCCTGCGAGTAAACTCCAAGCAAGTGTTGCGTCGACCGTCTGAGCCGGCTTGCCATAGCCAGTAGTACTACTGCGTGCGCGATCATCGGCGGTGCTTAGATCGGATGGGCTGACCAAAATAATAGACGATGCTGCTGACTGCACGTATGTCGTTTTGCCCGCGTACGGTTTGTGAAGAGTCGAAGAAATGAGTATGCAGACTATCGACGGTGACGCGAAACCCGAATGCAGAAGAAAAACGGTATTCAGCGCTCCCGCCAAAGCCCCAAGCGGGATAGTGAACATAGCCCCTGCTGAACCCTCCACTAGTGTCTAGAACGGGTCCGGCAACCCTCGCCCCGCCGACCAGCACCTGGGCATACGTGCTGAGCGAGCTGCTTTTCCAGAGTGAAAACGTAGGACCGACCAAGTAGCTGAATACATCGGCGCGATGTCCACTGTTGGAGACGTTTGGAGCAAGCGTGTAACTAAGATCCAGCTTAGCTCCAATACGCCTGCCACCATTAGCCGCAAGACTAAAGTCCATTCCGCTCAAAGCGACCCGGCCTGACGATGGCATCGCAAGATTGGTAATGGAATACCCGGCGCTAACATTGAACACGGTAAAGTGTGCGGGGACGATTGGTGGTCGCTTTGTTGGACGAAAGTAGAGAGAGTTGGGAGCCTGCACCGGTAGTATCGGAGTGGGCGCAGGACTTGGAGGCGTCGCCGTGTCTGAACCCGTCGTAGAATTATTTTCGCTTGGGGGCCTCTGCGCGGACGAATTAGGTTGGTTGGGCGGGGAAGGGTCTTGTGCCATGACCGAGATCGGCCAGATCAGAAAAGAGAAAGCCATTTTCCACATTGTTCTCATGAGAAGGCATAGGGCGGGCAGGAGTGAGAGGCTCCGGTTTCAGCCGACGCGATAACGGACTCACTACGACCATATTACAACCAATCTAGGTGGCTGAACAAGCGGATAAGACCCATTACTGTGAGAAACCAATTCCTCGAAGCGAAAGAGTCTCGCCTGATTAACCGGAGAAGTGGAAACGACCGAAAGGCACCAGAGGTTTGGCGAACTTACCGGGACTTCAGTGAGCCACTCGGTGGGTTGAAGGCTTGTCGCTGAGAGTATAAAGTTCCGTCTCAAATGATGGCCCTTCACAGTGGCTTTCTGTTCGGCCCGCTTTGCGTAGTCGCAGGCGCGTTTCTTCTGACTTACCTCGGCAAAGTTGTGGAGTTCGACCAAAACTGCTGAATCAAACTGAAAGTTTTTTTTCGTCGAACGAAACTCTTCTCTGAACCGTGAATTATGGTCTGTGGGAACCCCCTCTGCATCACGCGCTGCGAGAATCGCATTTCGTCTTGTAGGCGTGACTCTTCTACTGGTCGGAGTAGTAGCACTGCTTCTAGCCTTTCAGGAACGTCCCCACTAGTCGCGGTGGCTCAGAGTACTAGCAGAAATTTGTCCGGTTTCGCGACTGGAATAGCTGATCCAGCAGTTTCAGGTTCTTGATTTCTGGTTCACGCCAACCATTCGATTGCAGGTAGGGCGTATCAAGAGTTGATGCGCACGCAAGGGATTCTGATTTACTTGGCCTTATAACTGTCTTGAACTTCTCTCTTCGCCAATGGGAGCGTGGTTTTACGGGCGAAGGACCCACAGTGAGATGGAGTCTTTCTCTCTTGCGGGTACGAAGAGAGCTCGCGTTTGGGGGTCCAGGGTCATCGTCTTCGAACCTGCAGCAGTATCTATGACCGGCAATGGCGTGTAGGAATCGGCGGAGTTCTGATGAAATCCATAAACGTGCCCGTCACCCGTTGAAGTAAAGACGATCTTGCCGGTGGAGTCGAATACGGACGCGTCGGCTTTGTCTCCGATGGGATAGGTGGCCACAACTTTTCCAGTGCCGCTGTCGACGACTGCCATGACTTTGCTGCGGCAGCCTAGAAAGAGCCGGCCGTTGGCGGGATCGAAGGCCATGCTCGAAGGAGCAGCGCAAGGCGCCACAGGCCAGCGATTTTTCACTTGTAGAGAGTTGGCGTCAATGCGGAGCAATTCGCTCTTGTCTTCCAGATTGACGAACACGTTTCCTTTGCTGTCGGCAATCGTAAATTCCGGCCCGCCGCCGAGAGAGACTGTTCCGAGGACTTTGTTATCGGCCGCGTTGATTGCGGTTGAGCTTTCGCCGTCGCCGTTCATGGCGAAAACGCGCTTTGTCGCGGGATCGTAAACGATCGCATCGGGCTTTTTACCAACTTTTACTTCGGCGGTCTTCGCCAATGTCTTCAAATCGAAAACAGCAACAGAATCCGTCTGGCCGGAAGTGATAAAGCCTTTGCCAAATTCGGGTGCGACTGCAATACCGTGCACGCCGGAGAGACCGGGAATCGTTCCAACGATTTCGAGGCTGTCGGCGTCCAAGACGACGACTTGTGTGGCGTGCGAGACGTAGAGGCGGCGCGCAGTTGCGTCAACGGTTAGATAGTCCCATCCACCTGTTCCAGGCAGAGGAATTTTCTTGGAAACCTGATACCCCGCAGGCGCGGCTGCGGCAAGTGCGAACCCGAGAATTGACGCCAGCGCAGTTCCCCATTTCATTTGGATGATCCTCTTTCCTTTAGTTTGCGAAACAAACCTAATGGCAAGTGCCGCTGCCAGAATCAGTAAAGCTCTTGCCTGCTTCGGGAATGAACTGCCAGTCGTAGCCATTCGCGCGGAGCGTGAGTTTAAGAACGCCGAAGGCGGTTGCATCCCGTACTTCACTGTTCGCGTGAGGCTCGCCGAAAGGGCGATGATTTTTGCCGCCGGTGCCAACCACAAATTCGCGAATGCCACGTGCAGGGTCAGCTTTGGCATTGGCGTCCTGCGGGGCAAATCGTTCGTAGTCGTGATCGTGACCGTTGAGAATGACGTCGGCGTTGGCTTCATATAGCGCCTCAAAAAATGGCTTCAGTTCCAGGTCATCGCCGTGTGCGCCACCGGAGCTGAAGAGCGGTTTGTGGAAATAGGCCAGCGTGCAGGCTTTGGGGTGAGCCGCGAGATCACCACGCAGCCATTTTTCTTCGCGGGAACCGGCATTGCAGCCACCAATTTGCGCGCACTCACTATTGAGCGAAATAATGTGCCAGGCGCCGAGATCGTAGCTGTAGAAGCCGTCTTTGGGATCGCCGGCGATTTTCCCGAAATATTCAAAGTAGTAGGTGGCACCTTGGGAGTGAAATTCGTGGTTTCCCGGTGCCGGTCTAGTGCGCTCTTTCACGCGGCCCCAGGTCTTGTCGTAGCACGCAAAGTTTTCTTTTGAACCATCCGGATAGGCGAGGTCGCCGATAGCAATGACCGTGCCCTGGATTTTTTCAAGTAGCTTGGCCGTCGCTTCAGCGCCGGAAAGATCCTTGCAATCGGCGATATCGCCCGCGCCAACGAGAACTGCAGCCTCTGACTACTGTGGCGGTGCGCTTGCGCTGCGCGCCTCCAGCAAGGCGAGAGGAGCACAGAGGCAAGTGAAAAAAAGGAAAGAAGCGAGCAAGCGGCGGCTTATGTTGTTTTCACGCACAAGAAAGTCCTCTGACATTCCAAGCTTACCCGCTCGCAGCTAGACGGGGCCTAAACAGCATGTTTTCGCACGCCTGGCAGCGAAGAGATCACCGGGGAGCCGACGCCTGCAAGCTGTCGCTTCACGGCAGTATCCGCGGTGTGTGCAAACTGTTCATTTTCATTTGTGCTCGAAAGACGGATTCCAACGGAAGCCGGCAGCGATCGTTGGAGTGTAATACTCTCGCTGAATCATGTATTGCGGGCTGCCCTGATAGAAGCCGAAGACTTCGTTGCTGAGGTTAAGCCCATACATGACGAAATTGAGTCCGTGAGCCAAGCGGACGCTACCCTGTGCATCCACCTGCAAATGGGAGTAGAAGTATTGATCGCTGAATGGGCCTTTGAGGCCTCCGGGGGTTGGAGTGCTGGGCGTGCCGTCAAGGGTTGGTGTTCCATCCTGATAGGAGTAGGAAGAGATGTTGGCTTGGTTATAGGAAAGGCCGACGCGGATCGAGAAGCGTCCTCGATCGTACGTGGGACTAATGTTCCATGTGTTAGGAGCATTACGAAGCAGCCGCGGATGGTCTGAACGCCCCGGCAGTCCGCTGGCTTGGGAAGCGGTGTAGCTGTAGTTGGCGGAAAGGCCAAGGCCTCCGAGCTTGCCCGGCAAGAAAGTGAAATGTTGCAGGAACGCCGCTTCGAACCCGCTAATCCAGGCACTTCCGGCGTTGATGGGCTGCGTCGCGGTAAAGGTGCCCGCAGGAATTCCGGGTGCGGGAGAGAAGTTTGTCAGGATGAAAGTCTGCGTAACGATGGGGTCTGTCAGATGCTTGTAGAAATAACCTGCCGAGATCATGCCGAAGGGATTCAGGTAGTGCTCAACAAGCACGTCAAAGTTGTCCGCGGTTTCAGCCTGGAGATTGGGATTGCCCAGCGTAACGAGATTCTTCTGATTGCCTGGGCTGCCAGACGGTGGTAAACGTAACAGCCTGGGCGATGTCTTGCGGGTCGGGACGAGACAGGCCTCGACCGTAGCCAAGACGCAGATTGGTGTTGCTGCTGAAAGCGTAGCGCAAAGAAACGCTAGGGAGCACTTTCAGGTAGGACCCTGTTGCCGTGTCGGACAGAGTGTTGCTGGTGGTGTCAAAAGAATGCGTGGTGAGGTTTGTGGTTTCAAACCGGACACCAGCGACTACGCGGACGCGGCCGGAGAAGTCAATCGTGTCCATCAAGTAGCCCGCGCCGACCTTTTCCACCAAACCATAATCCGCCGGATCCTGTCCGGAAGAACTCACCAGAGAGAACTGATTCAAGTTGGCAAACAGAAAATCACGAACGGTTTGATAGTTTACGTTGTAGCCGAGCTTGTAAGAGCCGTCGTAATAGTTTCCGTTCGTAAAGCCGTTTGGAAACTGGCTCAAGAGAATGTTCCCGTTCGGCGTGTATGAATCCGTGAACGAGTTGTCAAACTTGTGCGCATTGCGGAATTTTCCGCCGATTTCAATGGTGGAAAGATGGGAGCCGAGATGGTAGGTCTTGGCCATCGCCCCGGCAAATTGCAAGTTAACTTGGGCGGTCTTCCCCTGCCCGATTTGCACGTCACTCAGGGCCATGGTCGTGGGATCGTAAGCTTCCGTAAAGCAAGCCGGCGTCCATTGAGGCCTGTAAATGCTTGTGGTTGCCGCTGGATCGAACTCGCAGTTGCTTGTTTCGAGCGTGCTGTCAAAGCCAGCCGTTCCGGGAGCACGATTAATATCGCGAGAGCGGGAAAAGGAGGCATCCCAGGCATACCAAGTCGTCGCCAGCACATGCTTGCCGCCGATCAGGAGACTTCCGATTGCGATATCCGGCCTCCGGTTTTGCGTGTTAAAGGAGGGCGCGCCGCCATTTTCCCCCAGCAGTCCAATTCCGGGGGTGTTGTCATTCAGTGAATATACCCAGCGGTCTCCATAGTTCTGAAATTGGGACAGGAGACCCCGAACATATATATTCGATCCGTCGCCAAGTTTGTAGTCGGCGCTTCCAGCAAGGCCCCAGCGCGACCGGTAGTAGCGGTATTCGCGAATATCAATAGCCTCCTTCCAAAGTTGCGCGGAGTTGTCTGGAAAGGTGGCCACATCCGATACGGGTTCGATGTCGTCGATACCGCGACCGCTCCAATCGTAGGTACCGCCGATAAGGAGCCCCCAGCGCTTGGTGGCTCCGAATCGCTGGCCTACCGTTGCAGCGGATTCATATTGCGGGCGGCCACCAAGGATGGGCATGTAGCCGCCCATGCCTGCGATGGAAATGGTCGGACGTTCACCGGCGGTTTTAGTCACGAGATTGACGGAGCCGCCGATGCCGTCGCCATCCATATTTGCTTGCAAAGTCTTACTGATTTCCACGGATTCCACGATATCTGCAGGAATCGCATCAAATTTGATTTGGCGAACGCCTGACTCCGGAGAAGGGACGTTTATGCCATCGATTGTGGTATTGGTGAGACGAGGCTCAGTCCCGCGAATTTGGATGTATTTACCTTCGCCTTCGTCGCGTTCGATGCTGACGCTGGGCAGGCGGCCCAAAGCATCGGCCATGTTCGCATTGGGAAGACTTCGGATGACATCGGCGGGGATTACCTGGAGAATATTGTCCGCGGTGCGCTCCCGATTGACGGCCTCGACTTCCGCGGAGCCGCGCTCGGCGGTGACGACAACTTCCACATCCACGGATTCGACGGCAAGCTGCGCGTCAATACTTGTGGTTTGGCCCGCCGTCAGGGTCACCGCTCCAGTGAACGTTTTGAATCCAACGTACGTCACACTTGCCGTGTAATTGCCTGGAGCCAAACCGGAAATACGGTACTGGCCCAGCACATCGGAAACCCCGCTGGCGCCTCCAGGATCCAGCGTGATCTGCGCGCCTTGCAGCACGCCGCCACTGCTGTCAGAAACTTTGCCGCTGAGGGCCGCTTTCGAGCTCTGTGCCATGGCGGATGTGGCGAGAAAAAAATGCAGAAGAATTGCGAAAAAAACAGGGACGATCGAAGTCGTCTTTGCAAACTCATGAAGGATTCCCCTTGTTCCGTCTGGAGAGCGCCGGGAAAACTCGACTTTTCCCTCGCAGCTCTATTCCGTTTGTAGGCTCCTATATGCGGTCAAGTGGGAACAGCGCCGTTACAACTCGTTAATGAGAAGTTGAAAAGAGTCTGAAATTCTTTCAGGAAAGCGCGAATCTCATTACAGGGCTTTCACTTTTAGCGTTCACAATGCGTTTTCGGTCATGGGCAATTGGACGCTGAAGACCGAGCCACGGCCGAGTTTGCTTTCTGCGGTGATGGCCCCGCCATGCATTTGGGTAATCCAGCGAGCGATAGCAAGGCCTAGACCCGCGCCGGGAGTCTCGCGCGAACGCGTACGATCCGCGCGGCGGAAGCGTTCAAAAATGGCACCCAGCTCGCTTTCGGGAATTCCAATTCCATTGTCTGCAACCGTTATCAGCGCTTCGTTTGCAGTGCGAGTGAGTGCGATTTCGCATTGACCGCCAGCCGGTGTGTATTTCAGCGCGTTGTCAATGAGGATGAGGAGCAAGCGATGGATCGCAATTGCGTCTGCACGAACCCATATCGGTGCTTCCGGCGCCCGCAACGTAAGGCGCAAAGATTTTTCCGAAGCCAGCACCACTGCCTGCTCCTGCGCCTTGCGAACTTGTACATTCAAATCCAGTGGATGCAATTCAAGGCCCGCAGAGCCTGCATCGGCGCGTGCAAGCGTGAGAAGACTTTCGAGCAAGTCGGAAGTTTCGACCGACGTTTCGAGAATTCGCAAAAGAGCGGCGCGGTACTCTGCGTCTGTCCGTTTGCGGCGTAATGCGATTTCTGCGGTGGTACGAATGACGGCGACGGGTGTGCGAAGGTCGTGCGAAGCGTCTGCCGTGAATTGCGTGATTCGGCGGAAAGAGGCTTCGATACGGCCGAGCATGGCATTCAACGTTTCAATCAGGCGCCGTAGTTCGTCGTGCGGTTTGGGAACTTCCAGGCGGCTGGAGAGATTTTCTACGCCGATCTGCTCAGCACTTCGGATGATGCGATCGACGGGCGCGAGCGATTTTCCGCTGAGCCAATAACCGAGCAACGAAGCAAGGAGCACCAGGAGCGGCAAACTTTCTATTTCGATAAGGCGGAAGCGATCGAGAGCCTGATCAAATGGCTCGGTGGGAACGGCGGCGCGGATTTCAAATGTATTGCCCCCGGCGTGAACCATCGCGAGAGCAACGCGATATTGGTTGAAGCTGAGATTGGTTGTATAGAACTTCGTTTCTCGAGCGATTGCGGCTGGCGGCGTCTGATTCTCTTGACGAAACTGCTCAGAGCGGTAGAGCCATTGCCCGGTTGAATCGGCAACCTCAAAGACGGCGCCGTTCGCCCAAAGATTGGAAACGTCACGCAACTCCGTGGCGATTGCTTCCGGCCCGTTAGGTTCTGCGCCGGCTACCAAACGTTGTACCGTTTCAAGATTGGTGCGCGAAGCGGCGTTGACCGTCGTCTCAATGCTTCGGCGAAATCCGATATCGCAAATCCAGAAAAAAGCGAGAAACGACAGCGCCAAAACGGCGAAATACAGAACAGTGAGTCGCGCGCGGATTGTGAGATTCAGGCGCAATGGACGACTCCGATGGAATAGCCGATGCCGCGATGCGTTTGAATTATGCGTCCCGGCGCGACATCTCCGATTTTGCGGCGCACGAGGCGAACAAATGCATCGATAGTGTTCACTTCGATGCCACGGCGTTCTCCCCAAAGGGCTTCGACTATTGCCGCACGCGGCACGATGCGGCCCTGATTGCGAACCAAGAGTTCCAGAAGGCGAAATTCCGTGAAAGACAGACGGATTTCGTTCCCGGCGCGAAACATGCGGTAGCTGTTGGTTTCAAGGATCAGGTCCCCCGCTTCGAGTACGTTTCTTGCTTTCGGCGTAGTTCGTCTGCCGACCGAGCGCACGCGAGCGAGGAGTTCCTGGAACGAGAAAGGCTTTGTGAGGTAGTCGTCAGCGCCGGCGTCGAGTCCATGCACGACATCGGGAACTGCATCTCGTGCGGTAAGCATCAGCAAGCCTACATCTTGCTTGCGGCAGCGGATCCGTCGGGCGACATCGAGGCCGCTGATGCCTGGGAGCATCACGTCGAGCAGAATGACGTCGAATGAGTTGGCGCGCGAAAGCTCGAGCGCCATGAGACCATCTCGCGCAATGTCCACCGTGTAGGCTTCTTCGCGAAGTCCTTGCGCCAATAGCTGCGCCAGTTCAGCGTCGTCCTCTACAACCAAAATGTTCAAGGAATCACCCGGAAGAAGCTTAGTGCTCCGAGTGTGACGCTACTGTAAACGTACGATTACAGCGCAGTTTCAAAATAAATTGCGCCTCTACATGCATCTGGGTACGGTTGAGATCAGTTCGGCTTCAAGCCGTAGACATCGATCTCGCCCGGCGTAGACGTCGAGCCAGCCGCCCCGCCCGTGTTATTCCCGCGCGTGCCGACGTACACCTTTCCGTTCGCCACCGTAGGCACCGTGAACTTCACCGCGTTGCCTGCGGCATCGGCGGCGCTGGCGTCGCTGTGCCAGAGTTCGGTGGCGACATTGGTCGCGTCATAGGCGCGCAAAATTGCCGGCCCGCAACTGCTCGATTGTGTCGTGCAATACGAATTCGTTCTCAGCGCCCAGACGATTCCGTTCGTCGTGCCACTTGCCGAAAGCGATGGGGTCGCGCCCGGGAATCCGTAGCTGTCGCCCGATTGGCCCCCGGCCGGGGTAACAAATTGCGGAACAGTCGGATCAAACGTGAACGATTGCAATTTTGAATTTCCGCCCACTCCGACGAAGTACAAATGGTTTTGCCAGAACACGGGCGTAGAAAAACTGGAGCCGGCGCTAAATTGCTGAACACCGCTGCCCGTGGAGTGCCCCATGTTGTCACGGTTCAGAAGGAAAAGAGTTCCGCCTTTGCCGCCGCCGATCAAAAGATGTTGCACGGGCCCGCTCGGTTGATCGACAAGGAGCGCTGCGCCGCCTGATCCCAGATCTTGATCGCTGCTTTGCCGGTTGGCAAAGTCGTTCGGCGTGAAGTAGTCGGAGACCGAAATTCCACTTGCCGTTGAAAGCTTCAGAACGGAATCGCCATAGTCGTCATTCGGAGATGTCAGCGAGTTTGCGTCGAATGTCCCGTTGCCGGTAATTAGAAACAGATTGTTGTTTACGTCCGCCGCGGGCGCTCCCCCGGACATCCAGATGCCGGATTCCAAGCTGGTCGGTGCATGCGGCGCCGGCGAGAATACCGACGGAGCCACAGTCAAGTCCGACGCCCTGTAACCGAACACCCAACCCTGGTACGTAGGGACGTCGCAGTGCGAAGCCCAGGCGATGTACACCTTGCCGTTCACCAGAGCCAGGCCCGCTCGTTGATTATTCTTCTGCGGATTGAACGAAATCGCATTCACCGAACCCGCGATCGTCGTTGGCCCGCCAAATTTTTCGTTCCCGGTAGCCACATCGAGCGCATGGATTCTCTGGAAAATGGCCGAACTCGTCGTGTTTTTCGATTTCGATACGACGTAAATCGTATTCGTCGTCGCATCGATGACCGGCGTTCCCACAATGCCCACGTCGGGCTCCAGATCGTCGCAGTTCACGTCGTTGTTCGCATTGATCCACGTCTCGCCCGTGTTAAACAGGCTCTTTGACCAGAGTGGCGTGCACGGATTCGCATCTGCATCGAGCGCGTAAATCGTGTCGTGCTGCGTCGCCACAATCAGCACGTTGTGCTTCACCCCGCTGAAGTTTACATTCGCCACCCAGAGCGGCTGCGCGTACACCGGCGCGTCCACAGTGCAAGAGTAAAGCTTGCCGAAGGTCGACGAAGAGACCGTCGCAGCGGTCAGCCCGTATTCCTGAGAATTCACGCCGTCCCGCGAAAGGTCGTTGTGATACGTATACACACCGGCGAGATCGGTGACGGCCACAGTCGAGACTGCCGAGGTTGCGCCCGTGTCAGCCACACTGCGTGCCACCACGTTGTGCACGCCACCGGTCGACGGCGGCGTGTAGAGGCCGCCCGCACTGATTGTCCCAACAGTAGCGCTGCCACCCGGCACCGTATCGACTTCCCATGTGACGCTGGTGTTCGAACTGCCCGTCACCGCCGGTGTAAACGTCTGCGTCTGGCCGGTGGTTATGGCAGCCCGTTTCGGACTGACGGTCACCGTGACGTTCGATGTCGCGGTAATGGTCACAACGGCACTTGCGTTCTTCGTGTTGTCGGCTTGCGAGATCGCCGTAACCGTCACATTTGGCGGCGAGGGAACTGACGACGGCGCAGTGTAGAGGCCAGCCGTGTTGATCGTGCCGTGAGCTGAATCGCCGCCGGTGACGGCATTTACCTGCCATGTCACTGCGGTGTTGGACGTATTCGTTACTGTCGCGCTGAACTGCAGTGTCGTATTTACTGCCAGGCTCGGCGTGGCGGGAGCTACAGTTACTGCAATCACTGGTGCCGGCGCAACCGTAACGGTCGTGCTTCCCGATTTCGTGCTATCGGCTTGCGAAATCGCAGCAACCGCCACTGCCGCTGGCGAAGGAACCGCTGCGGGCGCGGTATAGAGTCCGCTCGCGTTAATCGTGCCGTGCGTCAGATCGCCGCCGGTAACGCCGTTCACTTGCCATGTCACCGCGGTGTTCGACGTATTCGTCACCGTCGCCGTGAACTGTTGCGTTGCACCAGTCTGCACACTGGGCGCCGTCGGAGCGACTGTGACCACAATGGTCGGCGCTGGAGTAACCGTCACCGCGGCCGTGTCGGACTTTGTGGTATCCGCAACTGATATCGCCTTTACTGTGACTGCTCCGCTCGGAACGCTGGCCGGCGCGGTGTAAAGCCCGCTGGCAGCAATCGTGCCGACCGTCGAGTTGCCGCCGGTTACGCTGTTTACCTGCCAGGTAACCGCAGTGTTAGTTGTATTCGTCACCGTCGCCGTGAACGGCTGCGTCAATCCCACTTGCACGCTCGGCGTTTTCGGACTCACCGTGACCACAATTGCCGGGGGCGGCGCAACGGCTGCAGTGGCGCGGAACGCCACCATTTGCATGCCCCACAATTTCCCGTTGTGCGGCGCCGTGGCGGCATAAGAACCGGCAGAGGGAGCAGAACGATCCTCGGTGATGTTGCCGTAAGCGAGGTCTCGCGAAAGGAAGCCGGAACCCGATCCAGTGACCGCGTTATCAGAAACACCGGCGCCAAAAATCAGATCATTGGGGCTGGTTGTGGTGGCGCTGCCACTGTTCAACGTCGAGGAAGATCCGGTGGCCGATGCGGTGACATCAACCGGATTGGTTGGATCGATGCCGGCATACTCGTGCACATAGAGGACGCCAAAGGAGTTTACGGAAGTCTTAAAAGAAGCAGTGACTGTGTCTGCGCCTCCGGCGATATGGGATGCGTAGAAGACCTGCGCGCTGAATCCACCGCCCCAGATGAGAGGCGCGCCGACGCTCACAAACGTGTTGCCGGAAGAATCGCTTACGGTCACAACCGCCGTATTGCTCCAAATGACGTAGGCCACAATCGTGTTTCCGGGCTGCGTTGGAGAGCGGAAAGCAATCGAAACGTTTGCGCCGTTTGCGACTTGATTGTTGTTGACCTGGACGAAAGTTGGAGGAGTCACGACCACGGACGCAGTCGTGACGGAAAGCGGCTGCGATTGCGCGGAAACATTGCCGGAACCATCAAACGCAGCAACCGTATAGACATAGGTTGTTGAAGCAACCAACTGAGTATCGGCAAAGGTTGTCGCTGTAGTGGAGGTGCCCACCTGATTGCCGTTGCGGAAGACTTGATATCCGGCAACACCAACGTTGTCCGTCGATGGGGACCATGTGAGGGTCAGGGATGTAGTAGTGACATTCGAGGATTGAAGATTGGCCGGGATTGAAGGCGGGGTCAAATCCTGTGATGCCAACTGTCTGGGCGTTGACAGGTGAGGATTGAGCGGACACATTTCCCGCGGCATCAAAAGCCGAGACAGTATAGGTATACGGAATACCGGGAACTGCGGTCAGATCGGCAAAGCTGAGACTGGTAGTGGTCGCAATTTGCGCGTTGTTGCGAAACACATGGTAACCAAGAACAGCGATATTGTCCGTCGAAGCGCTCCAGCTCAAATCTATTTCGGAAGATGAAATTACGTTTGCGGCGAGGTTTGCAGGAACAGATGGCGGGATCGTGTCGGCTGCCCCCCCATCGGAGGCGGTAAAGCTCGATGAAGCCATAATCGCTTTCTTGCGCGGCGGTGCCGTTTTGAATATAGAAACCGAGACCGGGGCTGCCGCTCGTGAAGGTGGTGTCCGTTACCTGAACGATCAGGGTCCCATTAATGTATGCGGAGAGCGTGCTCCCAACCGCCGTTGCAGATACAACATCGCCGGTTTTCAACCCCGGACCGCCTCTGCTGTCTAGCAACGTGAAGTTGTCAAATGGCCCGTTCCAACGAACAATCTGCACGTACTGGGTGCCGGCCGGCGTGCAGCGGAAATTGAATTCGTAACCGGTAATGGAATGAGCGGAGATGGAAGTGCGCAGCCTGAGTTCTACTTCTTCAAACAGGTTGGAATCTTGGTTGACGGTATAAACCGTCGCTTGCGCCGTTTGATCGGGACCCCAAGTGCCACTGAGTATCGCCGTCGAGTCATCGTAAGGCACGGTGTCGGTCTGTGTGCCGATGGCAAGCCCCGGCGTGGTGCGCACGTCCGACCAATCCAGTCCTATCGCTTTTCCGTTGAGCCACTTCCCTGCCTCGGAGATGGGATTTTCCGTCAGCGGGAAAGTTGTGGTGTAGAGATTTCCGCCCGCCGCAGATGTAACTGTGAGCGGGTCAGCAAGGCTAACGACACCGCCAAGCGCTGCCGTAATTTGTGTGATGCCGGCTACTGACGCCCGTAACCAGCCCTGTAGCTTGTGCCGATCGTGGCGACAGCAGGGCTAGACGATGCCCAGGTAACAGTTGTCGTTATGTTCTTGGTGCTGCCATCGCTGTAGGTGCCCGTCGCCGTGAATTGCTGTGTCTGGGATGGAATGATGGATGGGTTCGTTGGTGAAACGGCAATCGACTGGAGCGTGATCGCATTCACAGTGAGCGTGTCGGCGGGGCTTACAACGCTGCCAAGCGTCGCGACGATTTGCGTCGAGCCGGCGCTAACACCTGTGGCTAGACCTGTGGTGGCCGCGACCGTGGCTACTGCGGGACTAGACGATGTCCAGGTAACGGTTGTCGTTATGTTCTTGGTGCTGCCATCGCTGTAGGTGCCCGTCGCCGTGAATTGCTGTGTCTGGGCTGGGTTTATGGCCGGATTCGCAGGCGCGACCGAAATGGACTGTAGGGTAACCGGCAGAGGATTCACCGTCAGTAATGCCGCGTTGCTGGTTGCGGAACCGGCGGAATTCGAGACGACCACCACGAAGCTGGCGCCGCTATCGAGCGCTGTTGTGGGCGGGGTTGTGTAACTGGCGGAATTTGCGCCGATGACTGGAGCCCCGTTCTTTTGCCATTGGTATGTGAGAGGGGCAGACCCGCTTGCTCCCACAGAAAACGTCGCCGTCTGACCCGCCGTCACCGCTTGACTGGAGGGTTGAGCAGTGATGGCGGGCGGAGAAACTGTTGTGCCGCCACTTGCGCTCTTGAAAGCAACCAACTGCATCGCCCACGCACCACCGCTATTGCTGCGCCGTAGCGGCGTAAGAGCCCGTCGAGGAAACAATCCTGTCTTCGGTCATGTTTCCCTGAAATGTAGAGCGCGCGGTATAGCCCGCTCCGGGGGCAGTAACAACATTGGCCGATACGCCGCCGCCAAAGAGCAAGTCCGAAGCGTTCGTGGTGGTGACTGCGCCGCTATTGAGGGAGCCCGAAGTGCCCGAAGCCGAGGCCGTCACATCGATCGGCGCGGTTTGACTGATTCCAGAATATTCGTGCGCGTAGACCAGGCCAAACGACTTGACTGCGGTAGCGAACGTCGCCGTCACAGTATCGGCGCCACTGCCAGCATTTATGGCATAAAAAATCTGCGCGCTGTATCCACCATTGCTAGCTCCATCGCGCAACCGCCGTCGCGCTTGCGTAAGAATTGCCGAGTGAATCGGTAACGGCGACGGTACCGGTGTTGTCCCAAATGAGATAGACGACAATCAGATTTCCAGCGGTCGTGGAATTGGAAAACGCGACGGCATTCTTGGTGCCAGAATTAATTTGTTTGTCTTTTTCCTGAACAAAGGCCGGTGTGTTAGCGCCTTGAGTAGCGCTCGCGGCCAAAAGAAAAAGGAGGAGCGATGCGAGACATGGCAAGCCACTCTTGCAGATGAACACCACGTTACGAAAGGCAAAGCGCAACACGCGTCCCAAAGGCATGTTCGGATTCAACTCGACTCCCGATTTCCACTTGCATGGATAGATGCGATTGTTACTGAGCCTGGGCCTGGTTTTGGGACGGAAGAGTATCACTCTTTCCGAGCCTCCGACACAAGCACTGTATTGCGGAAAACTCTGAGGGGATGGGCTGCTTCATTATCCATATATCCAGACAGTCTCGACATGTCTTTTCGCGGAACTGACCAGCCCGATCCTTGCGCCTTCGGCACCTTCTCCCGAGCTCATTCTTGCTCGCTCCACCGTGAAGCGGCGTCCGATTTGCGCATGGAGGTTTCGCCAGCTTTGGGCGCGGCAAGTTTCTCGGGAATTTGAGCGCCATCTTTATCTATCTGCTCTCCGGACTGAACAACGAGCAAGCGGAGTTCTGGTGTTCCAAATTTCGCGCTTGGTTTGGCCCTGTTCCAGCAAGGGAGCAGCTACGAACCACCAGGCGGAGTGCGCCTGCTCACCGAATCTTCCGCATCCACTCCCGTGATCAACCGCGCGCCGCGGCTGAACGTCAGGTATTCGAATCCCCATTGAATAAAGACAATGACGCGGCTCTGAAACTCAACGATGTACATCAAGTGAATGAACAGCCACGCTAGCCACGCCAGCAGGCCCGAAACCTGCACGCCGAAAATATTCGCAATCGCCGCGGCGCGCCCGATGACGGCCATGTCGCCTTTGTTGAAATAATGAAACGGCTTTTCAAATACCTTTCTTTCAATGCAGGCACGAATCGCTTTCGCCGCGTACGCGCCACCCTGCATTGCCACTTGTGCTACTCCGGGAAGCGGCTTCCCTTTTTCATCGTTCAGAGTGGCCAGGTCGCCGACGACAAAGATGTCCGGATAGTTTGGCACGGTCAGTTGCGGCGTCACTTTGATTCGCCCGCTGTGATCTGTTTCAGCTTTTGTACGAGCCGCCAGGGTTTTACCAAACGCATTTGTCCTAACGCCACCCGCCCAGAGCACTGTCTTCGCGCCCAGCCGTTCCGTCGTGTCGCCGTGCTTGTACGAGACTCCATCTTCGTCCACGCACGTCACCAGCACCCCCTTCTTAACTTCGACGCCGAGACGCGTGACGAGCTTTTCGGCTTTGAGAGAGAGTGGTTCAGGGAAAGCGGTCAAAACACGCGGCCCACCTTCCATCAAAATAATTCGCGCATTCCGCGGATTGATCCTGCGAAAATCGTGCTTCAGCGTCTGATTGGCGATTTCCGCCAGCGCGCCTGCAAGCTCCATTCCGGTCGCGCCCGCGCCTACAATCACAAACGTCAGCCACTGCCGCGCCTCCTCTTCCGTCTCCGAGCGCTCGGCCCGTTCGAACGCATACAACAATTTGTGCCGAATCGCCGTCGCCTCTTCCACCGTCTTCAAACTCGGCGCGTACGGCCGCCACGAATCGTTCCCGTAATAAGAGGTCTGCGAACCCGTCGCCACAATCAGGGCATCGTACTCAAAAACTCCGCCATCGCCCAACGTGACTTTCTTGGCGCCGGGGTCAATGTCCGCTGCTTCCCCCAGCAAAACTTCACAGTTTTTTTGTTTGCTTAAAACGCTGCGCAGCGGCGCGGCAATTTCGCCCGGCGAGAGCGATCCAGTCGCGACCTGGTACAAAAGGGGCTGGAAAAGGTGGAAGTTTCGGCGGTCAATCAGGGTCACTTGCGCAGGGGCGCGCTTCAGTTTTTGGGCCGCCAGCAGCCCTCCGAAGCCTCCACCCAAAATAAGTACCCGGTACGTCGGACCCATGAGTAATGTATCGAAAGTAGCCGTTGCAGAATCTGAGAAACATCATACTATTACTGCCTCCGCGGTTGCACTCAGGGTAAGGGCGGTTCAGAGCGGAATGGCGAGTCAGGGCCGGCAACGGAATCTGTTCCAAGAAAATTGGCGCTACTGTGTCTCTGCTGCTTTTGTGTGCAGCGGCCCCGTTGCTGATTGGCTCTGCCGCACCTTCTAGCGCGCAGCACATGCTCGCTTCCGCCTCCGCCGCCGAAAGCGCATCCGCTTCCAATGCCGTTCGGCCGGCGCCTTCCACAATTGTCATTGGTTTCATGGGCGGGATGGTCAGGCGCAACGAGCCCATCGCGCAGTGAAGTTCAGCTTGCCACAAAACTCCGTGAACAATATCCCAACATCACCTACGTAGACACCTACGAAAACACTCACTGGAAAGACGCCCGCGAAACAATTCTAAAACTGCTCGATGCCGACAAGAACGGCAAGCTTTCCGCAGAGGAAAAACAGCATGCGCGCATCATTCTTTTTGGTCACAGCTGGGGCGCTTCCGCCACCGTAACCCTCGCGCGCGAACTTGGCAGCCTCGGAATTCCAGTTTTGCTAACGGTTCAAGTGGACAGCATCCAGAAAATCGGCCAGAAAGATGACGTGATCCCCTCTAACGTCGTCGAAGCCATCAACTTCTTCCAGCCGGACGGAATGTTGCACGGCCGCAGGCTGATTCGCGCCGAAGATCCCGCAAAAACCAAAATTCTCGGCAACCAGGAATTCAGCTACAAGCATACTTCGCTTTCCTGCAAAGGCTATCCGTGGCAGCAGTACCTTTTCGCCAAAGAGCACATGTATATCGAGTGTGACCCGGAAGTTTGGACACAGATCGAAGGATTAATCCGTTCCAGACTGCCCCAGCTGCAAGCGCAAACACTAACGCTGACACAATCCAACTAAACTGTCAGTTCCCTGCTGCAATCGCTAGTTCCAGACTCCAGGCACGCGTAGGCCGCATTCGGGGCACGTTCCGTTTCGCATCTTGTTGGTCTCGACCGTATGCCACGACCGGCGCACGAGGACTCCGCCACATCGCGGACAAGTCGTATTCGCCGCCTCGCTGTAGATATTTCCTTCGTACACAAAATGCAGCCCCGCTTCGAGCGCAATCGCCCGCGCCCGATGCAGCGTTTCCGGCGGCGTCCGCGGTTTGTCTTGCAATTTGAAATCGGGATGGAACGCCGTGAAATGCAGGGGCACATCCGGCCCGAGATTCTCCAGAATCCAGTCGGCCAGCCGCCGCGTCTCTTCCGGCGCGTCATTCAAGGTCGGAATCATCAGGTTCGTAATTTCAAACCAGACATTCGTTTCGTTTTTCAGCCAGAGCAGCATGTCGAGCACCGGCTGCAAATGCGTCAGCGTAATTTTCCCGTAGAAACTCTCGGTGAACGCCTTCAAATCCACGTTCGCAGCGTCAATGTGGTCGTAAATATCGTGGAACGCTTCGCGCGTGATGTACCCGTTTGTGACCATCACGGTTTTCAGACCATACTTCTTCGCCTCGTGGCAAATATCCACCACGTATTCGCCCCAAATCGTCGGTTCGTTGTAGGTAAACGCAATCGAATGACAGTTGTGCTTCTTTGCGAGCAGTGGCACCTGTTCTGGCGCAATCGCCTGTGAATGAACCTGATCCTGTCGCGATTTCGAAATATCCCAGTTCTGGCAGAAAAAGCAGCCCATGTTGCAACCCGCCGTCCCCATGCTGAAGACGCGCGTGCCCGGCAAGAAATGGTTCAGAGGCTTTTTCTCGATGGGATCAACTTGCAGCGCGGCAGGTGAACCATAACGCAAGACTGTATAGCTTTCCGCCGCGATTGACGCGGATAAAACAGAAACCAGACTGCCCGTCATGAATGTGGCAATGCCGCGGGCAGAGAAAACAGTGAACGCGATTCCCCGCCTCCGCATCCCACCAGCGTCCCTCGTAAAGCGTCGAAGCGTCGTCCAAAATGGCGAGTTCAGCCATCGACCCCGTCCTCCGGTCGAGTATACGCTTCTCACTTTTGTGGGGAGAGATTTAGACTCGCGCTTGCCGCTGGGCCCGGCGGCGGATTGCCGCCCAGTCGACGAAGCTGCTCAGCCGGTCGCGGTATTTCCAGGAGAGCTTGAAAAATTTTGTCGCTGTCATGTTGTCGGCTTCTTTTCCCAAAAACGTCTCGAATCTCCAACACAAGTAAGGGCTCTTCCATGGCTGCAAGCGGTAGCCCCTTGAAACAATCCAGTAGTAGCGCAACGTTGTGAACATTTTCGTCTTACCTGAAAAAACTCGCTTTCCTTACGACATCGGCGCAGAGATATGCTCGTGCACCAAAACCCAGTTTGGCCCTCGCTTCTCCCAAATTCCCGTATAACGCAAGTCTGCTTCGGTGGATTTTCCATCCTTTGCTTTCATCGACAGGTGCATGGGCACGGACGTCCAGGCAATCATTCCGCGGCGCGTTACCTTCAGATCCTTGCCCGCGGAAAGAGTTCCCGACGCCATGTTGTCGAACAGTGCCTTCTGCACGCCGGGGCGGTATTCCTTCCAGCCGTGATAGGAAAAAGGAGCGACGTCATAGAAAACCAGGTCCGCATCCTTTGCGTAGAACTTCGCTGCGTTGTCCGGATTCCCGCTGCTCCAGGCCGCGCAATATGCGTCGGTGAGTTTGCGGAAATTGGCGACTTCGGTCGCGTGTTGCTGCGCTCTGGCGCCGACAAAAGTCAGCAGCGCGCCAAAAAACGCCAGGCCGACGTACAGCAGCCATCGCCATCGTTCCACTTTTGCAGCAGAATGCGATGCAACAGGAGTCATCCCAAGCTCCTCCTCAGAATTAGACAGAGTGTCGTTACCCGTCTGGCCCGTTTGGGCTGGATTGTGTGCGCTAAAGGTAGTGTGAAACGATGAAATTTTCAAGGCGGGAATGGTCTCCTGGCAGCTTCTTTTTCTGCGCCCGGGCTTCCTCGATCCTCCCCTTGCGCACGGAGCCTGTAGAGAACCGTCACAATCCGGCAACGAACCTGTAACAAGACAACCACTTGACCCAATCCCGCGTTCCTACTATGGTCGAACTAAGACCTAATGCGGAACACTCCTCACCAATGTTCTTTTTCCCCCTGCACAGAGGCGCGGATTGCTCTGCCTGCTTTTGGCCATCTCGTTTCTTTTCAATCCTTTTCTTTCGGCTTCCTTCCTCGATTGTCGGCACTGATTTCAGTCATCAGCCCAGTTTCCGGGCGACCGTGCCACCTCAGAACTGATGAAATTTGCTCCTCGGAGGAAAACCGCTAACCTGGAAATTCCGAATATGAGCTTCCAGGCAGCTTCCTTTCTTTCCCCTGTTGCAGGCTCTTTTCTTTCGTTGGAGACATGCAAAGTATTCTGTGCCCGGAACATTGCTGGTCGGTAACATCTGGTTTCGTCCTCCTCCTGCGCCGCTGACTTTTCTCCTATTCCACTCTCGACTAACTTTTGCTCGCGGGCTTACACTCGCGACTTGGGCCAAAGTTCATTTCAAATAAACTGTTATAGGAATTCATGACTAAGAAAAATCTTTTCATCTTCGCTCTCGTAATTCTGCTTTTAGCAATCATTGCCTGGCGCTGGACCGCCCGTACCTCCACCGAGGCGGAAGATCAGAGCCACGCGGCAAGTTCTGGCATCGCGGTTCCCGCAGCCGTCGTTCCCGCCCAGCGGAAGGACATCACCAACACGCTGACCATTTCCGGAGAGTTCAAGCCGTTTCAGGATGTGGATGTCCACGCAAAGGTTGCGGGATATATTCGCAAGATTTACGTCGACGTCGGCGACCATGTCCGAGATGGACAAACGCTTGCTGAGCTCGAAATTCCGGAGCTGGTTGCGCAACTCTCCGGAGCCGACGCCGCCGTCCGCGCCGCGTCGCAACAAATTCGTCGCGCCCAGGGCGAAGTGCAACGCGCCCAATCCACACACGCTGCCGCGCACGCCGCCTATACGCGATTGAAACAGGCTGCGGATGCGCGCGCAGGCCTCGTCGCCCAGCAGGAAGTGGACGATGCACAGGCAAAAGATCTTGGCTCCGAAGCCCAAGTCGCCAGCGCCGAGGCCGAACTCGACGCCGCCAAACAGCAACTCGAAGTCGCACAAGCCAATCAGAAACAGTACAGCGCCTTGGCTAGTTACACGCGAATCGTTGCGCCGTTTGCTGGAGTCGTAACGAGCCGGTACGCGGACACGGGCGCGTTGGTGGCTGCGGGCACTTCCTCGAGCACGCAAGCAATTGCTGTCGTCCGGCTGGCCCAGGTTTCGAAGTTGCGATTAGTGCTGGCTATCCCGGAATCGGCGGCAGCGCAAATCCGGCTGGGAGAAACCGTGAAGGTACATGTGGGGGCACTACAACGCGATTTCCAGGGGAAAGTGGCGAGATTCTCTGCGTCTTTAGACGAGCAAACCAGAACGATGGAGACGGAGATTGATTTTGAAAATACGAATGGACGATTGCTGCCGGGAATGTATGCAGAAACAAAGCTGACCTTGAACGCGAAAAAGAATGCGCTGACCGTCCCGCTGGAAGCAGTGTCGCGAATCGGAAATGTGGCGACCGTGCTGGCCCTAGATGCGAACAATGCGATCGAAGAGAGGCATGTAACCCTGGGAATGGAAGACAGCACAAACGTGGAAGTCCTGACCGGTATAAACGAAGGAGAGCGGATCGTGATTGGCAACCGAAGCCAGTTTCGAGCCGGAGATCGCGTGCAACCAACCGCCGTGGAAGCAATCTCCGGCGTAGCGGAGAAGACAAAGTAATGTCGGGCTTCGCGATTAAATACCCATTCCTGATCATAGTTATCTGCCTGATGATCGCCATCGTGGGAACTGTTACTGTGGCGCGCATGCCGGTAGACTTGTTTCCGCCCATCAACATCCCCGTCGTGGTGGTGGCAACTTTTTATTCCGGAATGCCCCCCAGCAAGTCGAAACGAACATCACCAACCAGTTTGAGAGATTTTTTACTCTGGCAAGCGGAGTGGACCACATTGAGTCGCGCTCGTTGCCCGGCGTAAGCCTGATCAAAATTTATTTCCAGCCAGGAACCGAACCCCGACTCTGACCTGAGCACGATTTCAAATCTGGCAATGGCGGACTTGAGGCGCTTGCCGCCCGGAACGCTGCCTCCGGTCGTTCTGAAATTCGATGCTTCGAGTCTGCCGGTTTGTTTGATCACCCTGAAGGGCGAGGGGTTGAACCAGGCGCAGCTTCAAGACCTGGGACGATACGACGTCAGAAACCAGATTGCGAACGTACCGGGCGCTTCCGTTCCACAACCTTTCGGTGGGCAATATCGCCAAATCATGGTGTATGTGGACCCACTGAAGCTTCAAGCGCATCAACTCAGCCCGATGGACGTTGTGCGTCAGATCAACGAGAGCAATCTGACTCTTCCGTCCGGCGACGTGAAGATCGGACCGTTCGACTACAATTTGTATTCGAACAGTCAGGTTGCAGCGGCGAATGCAATCAACACGATGCCGTTGAAGACGGTGGGGCAGTCATCGGTGCTTGTCGGCGACGTGGGAAAGGCGGTGGATGGACACGCAATTCAATTGAACGTCGTCAGAGTGGACGGGCAGCCATCCGTGTACCTGCCGATTCTGAAGCAGGGCGGCGACACCAACACGATTGCCGTGGTGGACGGAATCAAAGAAGGGCTAAAGCACCTGGTGGACATCCCCAAACAACTTCAGACTCGCCTTGCATTTGACCAATCTATTTATGTCCGAAAGGCGATCGCCAACCTGATGCGCGAAGGCGGTATTGGCCTCGTGCTGACGGGTCTGATGATCCTGCTGTTTCTGGGCAGCATCCGTGCCACGGCAGCCGTGTTTTTATCAATTCCGCTCTCGGCGCTCGCTGCGTTTCTTGCGATCGCCTCGTGGGGCGGCACAGTCAACACAATGGTGCTGAGCGGGCTGGCGCTGGCGTTTTCCCGGCTCATCGATAACTCCGTGATTGTCCTCGAGAACATATTTCGACACTTGGAAATGGGGGAACCGCCGGAAGTAGCCGCGGAAAAAGGTGGGAACGAAGTCGCTCTGGCGGTGCTTGCCGCGACCATTGCCACCGCGATTGTCTTCTTCCCCGTAGTTTTCCTCTACGGCGTAAGCAAGTTTCTGTTCGTGGCACTTGCGTCAGCGGTGATTCTATCTCTTTTTGCGTCATACATCGTGGCGATGACGGTAGTACCGCTCTTCTGCGCCAAACTGATCAAGAAGCAGCAGGCTGACGAAGAGCTTGGCGAGGGTTCCATCGAGTCGCGCTTCGGGAGAATCTCGAAGAAGTTTGACGCCTATTTCGAGCAGATGTTGCGGCGGTACGATCTGACCCTATCCAAGTCTCTGGTGCGGCCTGTCGGAACGGTGGTCGGACTGGTAGGTGTCTCGTTGCTTTCCTTTTCCCTCTATCCCTTCCTTGGCGTTGCCTTTTTTCCCAGAACAGATGCGGGACAATTCGTGATCAATCTAAAAGCGCCGACGGGCACACGAATCGAGTTGACCGAAGGTTATGTAAAGAAGCTCGAAGCGATCGTACACGACACAATACCGCAGGATGATCTGCAAATCGTGGTCTCAAATATCGGGGTTACCCCCGGCTTTTCCTCCATCTATAGTTCGAATTCCGCACCGCACACGGCTTTCATGTTGGTAGGACTGAAAGAAGGCCACAAGGTGGGGAGTTACGAATACATGCGCCGAGTTCGTGAAAGAGTGGGGACAGAACTGCCACAGCTGTCCACTTATTTTCAGTCCGGCGGCTTGGTGGACGCGGTCCTCAACCTGGGTTTGCCAGCGCCGATTGACGTGCAGGTCGTTGGAAGAAACATGCAGCAGACCTACGCGGTGGCGTCGCAATTGGCATCTCAAATCCGAAAGCTCAAGGGCGTTAGCGACATTCTGATCCCTCAGGATATCGACTACCCGGCGCTGCAATTGGAAGTGGACCGAAAGAAAGCCAGCGAACTCGGTCTGTCTCAGAGAGAGGTTGTGGACAATGTGATTACAGCCTTGTCTTCAAATGCCATGATCGCTCCAAACTACTGGATTGATCCAATTAGCGGAAACCCGTATTTGCTGACCGTGCAGTATCCGGAGAATCTGGTGGGCAGCTTGACGGACCTGAAGCAGATCCCCGTGCGCGGGCCCAAAATTTCGAAGCCGACTTTTTTGGACAGCGTGGTTTCCGTGAAGCCCGCCGTTTTTCCGACAGAGGTGGATCACTACCAGCTTCTTCGCGTAATTGACTTGTATGTTTCGCCCAAAACAGAAGACCTGGGAACAATCACTCCTCAGATCGAAAAACTCTTGAAGAACACAAAAATGCCGGAAGGCGCCCGCATAAACTTGCGCGGTTCGGTTCAGGGCATGAACGCTTCGTTCAAGAGTTTCGGCATCGGACTGATTCTTTCCGTTGTGCTCGTCTATCTCGTGCTCGTGGCGCAATTCGCATCGTGGACCGATCCGTTCATTATTTTGCTGGCGGTTCCGCCGGGACTTGCCGGAGTGCTGCTGTTTTTGCTGCGACCGGAACGACGCTGAACGTGATGTCGCTGATGGGCGTCGTGATGATGGTGGGCATCGTAGTGTCGAACAGCATTTTGATTGTGGAGTTCGCGCGGCATCTGCATCACGAAGGCAAGCCGCTGAAGGAAGCGGTGAGCGTGGCTTCGCGATTGCGGTTGCGGCCGGTTCTGATGACTTCGCTGGCAACAATTTTTGGGCTGATACCGATGGCGCTAGGAATTGAAGCGGGCAGCGAACAATATGCGCCGTTAGCGCGCGCGATTATCGGCGGGTTGCTGGTGTCGGTGGTGGTGACCGTGTACCTGGTGCCGGCGGCGTATTTGATCGTGCATCGGAAGAGCGAAACGCGGAAGGAGCTGAAGGCCGACAATGCTTCCCTTGCGACTGCTTTTTGTTCTTCTCCTTTTCTGCGGCAGACACCGGAAAATGCTCCAACAACCGCAAACACTCCGGGCAACAGGCAGTCCGCTGACTTTGGCGCAGGCGGAAGAGCTGCGCTGAAAAATAATCCGCAAATCACTATTGGGCGATTGCGGGCGCTCGAGGCATGAAATGGTACGAGAGCAGCGTTCGGCGCTATTGCCGACTGCATATCTCAGTTTGACTGGCGTTGAGTCGAGCAGCAATGCAGGATCACCGCCGGCGGATTGAACAATCCAATCGTCTATCCGCGTGCGGCGGCCGGCGCGATGGTAAGCCAGTTGATTACCGACTTCGGCCGCACCACGAACTTGGTTTCGAGCGCGCAAGTGGCGGCGAAAGCGGAGGAACAAAATTCCGCATTGCGACCACAGCGCAAATTGTGCTGGCGGTGGATCAGTCGTTTTATAGCGCGCTAAAGACACAGGCGTTATTTCAGGTGGCACAACAGACAGTGCAAGCACGACAAGCGCTTGGAAAAGATCCGCGCTGACCAAGGCAAAACTGAAATCGGACCTGGACTTGAGTTTCGCAAACGTGGATTTGGCGCGAGCGAAATTGTTTGCTAGAGGCGAAAAATAATTCGGAGGCGTCGCTGGCGGAGCTTTCCGCAATTTTGGGGTATCCGGATCAGCAGCAATTCGACCTGGTCGAGAGTTCAGAACGGAGGACAGCCGCCAGACGCGAATCGGCCACTTATCGTGCAAGCGCTGCGGCAAAGACCCGAAGCAAATGCTCTGGGGCTGCAGGACCAAGCGGCGGAAAAATTCGGGCATGCGGAGCATGACCTGTGGAGGCCGACAGTGAGCGCGCTTGGAGCGTCGGTGTTGCTCCAATACGTAACGACACTTTCCGAATTGGTATGGCGCGGTGGGGGTGAATGTAAATATTCCGGTGTTCAATGGATTCCTGTACAACGCGCACGCGAAGACGGCGGACTTGCAGACGCAGGCGATAACAGCGACTGATGGATGTGCAGAATAATATCGCTCGCGATGTACGAATTGCGTGGCAGGACTCGCGGCGGGCTTATGAACGACTGAGTGTGACGCGGGAGCTGCGGCAAGAAGCCGATTTGGCTTTGGAACTGGCGGAGTCGCGTTACAGCCTGGGGTTGAGCTCGATTGTGGAGTTTAGCCAGGCCGAATTGCAGAAGACGGAAGCGGACATTTCAGATACCGCGGCGCAGTATCAGTTTCAATTGACGCGGCGGACGCTGCGATACGTGACGGGAAACCTGCAGTGAGCTGGGTGTCCCCCTCCCCCTTTTTTCAGTAAGTATGGGGGATAAAAGACTTAAGTGAAGGGTGGGGGTGGGTACTAGATTCGAATCAACCTGAAGCCACGGCGCTTGAGAAAAGCGAAGAGGCCCGGCACACATTTTCGGAGGAGGGAGGAACGGAAATCGGCAAAGGAGGAAAAGGAGGCCTTGACTGGGAGGAGTAGGGGAATAGGCTCCGGCAATTCCTCGAGGGTGGTTATGGCTCTAATTCACCCGGGGGCCTACAAGGGATGGGGCCGCGATTGCGCGGAGGAAAGCGCAAGCGGGCTAGGTTTGCCTAGTACAACAAATCGTGCTTTGGCCGACCTTGGCGAGCTTGCACGAGAAACGCAGCCAAGAGCGGCTACGCTACTGGGCACGCTCGGTTGCGCAAGCGGGAGTTTCGCGCGAGTTTTGCTTACGGCAGCTTGTGGATTGGTCCTTCCTTTTGCGATTTTTTCCCAAGACAACGGAAGCGCGGAGAAGCAGTCGTTCGGAAACGGAGTGGCGATTTCCGTGACGGTGCATGACGATTCGGGTGCGCCGATTCCCTCCCCTGGAACGGCGAGACTGCTGCGCGGAACATTGCCCGCAGCGCAAACAGAGACTTCGCGAGGAATGGCGACGTTGATTGTGAACAAAGTGGGAGAGTTTACGGTGATCGTAACTGCGCCGGGATTTCGCGAGGCGCAGAAGGATATTTCGGTAGCCGCGGGGAACGCGCAGGTAGATGTGTATCTGCGGCGTACGGCGGATGGTGAAAAAGCCGTGGCTGCTGGAGGCCCGATTCTTGCGCCGAAGGCGAAGGAGGCGCTGGATAAGGGGCTGGCCGCTCTTAGCGTAGATAAGACGAGCGAGGCGGAGAAGCAGATCGCACTGGCGATGAAGCTGGCGCCGGGAAATCCGGATGTGCTGTATGCGCAGGGAGTGTTTTTCATCAAGGCACGGAAGTGGGCCGAAGCGCAGGGCGTGCTGGAAAAAGCTACACAAATCGACCCGACTCATGCGCGGGCGTTTGCCGCGTTGGGGATGGCACTTTGCGATCAGGGCAAGTATGACGCCGCGATTGTGCCCCTGGAAAAGTCATTGAAGATGGATACGGCGGCGACATCGTCGCGAATCTGGGAAGCGCAATGGACGCTGGCAAAAGCCTACTACGAGAATGGCCGGTATGCGGAGGCGCTGAAGCTATCGCAATCTGCGCTAGCCGGAGCAAACGGGAAAGAGCCGAGAATTGCGTTGCTGGTAGCGCAGTCCTTGACGGCCGAGGGCGAGTTTGAGGAGGCGGCGCGTGTGTTGCGCGAATTTGTGCGTATGAATGGCGACCGCAAAGAGGCGACGACGGCGCGACGATGGCTGGACAATTTGACGAAGGACGGAAAGATACAAGCGGCAAAGAATTAGATCCCTTAGCACGCGGTGATGCTGCAACAATCGAAGATGCCGCTCTCAAGGGCGGCGCTACAACCCCCTCAGCCAGACAAAGCAATCAAAAACTTAAGCGAATTATCCCGACGCCCTTGGCGATCGCTACGGAATTGGCCGGTAGAGTCTCCATAAGCCGGTTTTGAATATCCCTTTCCTGCCGCCATTCGCCGGTAAATCCGGTGTTTTGGCCGAATTGACCGCGCCATGACGTACGTGGGGACTCTAGTCTGGGCTTGCAAGGACGAAGTGGCTGAGCAGGAGGGGTTATGCAAGAGCAAACGACAAAGAGATTCAGCGCGACGGGGCGGGGCGGCAAGGCCAATACGGGGCGGATGATTTTCTGGCTGGGGACGCTGGTATTCGCGGTGGAGTCCTGGCTCTTGATTGGACAGGCGGCGGCGTTCTGGCGCGCCACAGGGGCGGAGTCGCTGGGGTGGATGGCGGCGGTGGGAATGGCTACCCAAAAGGTACTGGCGCTTCTGGTATGGAATCAGGGTTTGCTGCTCGCGGCTGCGGCGAAGGTGCTGATATTATGCTGCCCGTTGCTGGTGATTGCCGTGGGGTTCGGGATGATGCGCAAAGCGAATTACATGGAAGCGAGCGAAACCGCCGGAAAGGCGCGACGGCCAAGGAAGAGAGACGCTAATGCGGCGACAGAACTTCCAATCATACGGTGGCAGCTTTGCATGGGGCGGCGTGGTGCTGTTCGTCGGCGTGGTGCTGCTGCTCGACCACATGGGAGCGATTTCCGCTGCGGGGCTGTGGCGATTTTGGCCAATGATTCTGGTGCTGGGGGAAGAGTAAACATTCTGGACGAATGCCAGCGAATCTGGGGCGTGTGCCTGCTGCTAGCAGGGGTGTTATTGCAACTCGGACAGTTCGGGCTTGTGCATGTGACGTGGGCGTTGCTGTGGCCGATCTTGATTATCGGCGTCGGGCTTTCGCTGATGTGGGGGTCAATCAGGGCGCGGAAAAGCATTGAAGAGCGGGGCGACGTGGTAACCGGGCCGGGCACGTTGAACGAGCTGGCGATTTTCAGCGGCGTCGAAAAACGGATCATGGGCAAGAATTTCCGCGGCGGCCGGCTGGTGGCGATTTTCGGCGGCATCGAGATTGACATGTGGCAGGCAGAGATGGAAGGCGACACGGCAATTTTGCACGTGGACGCAATATTCGGCGGCGTGGAGCTGCGGGTGCCGGATACGTGGCTGGTTTCTTCGGAAGGCCAGGGAGTTTTCGGGGGCTATTCCGATTCAACGCACCTGAGGCCGCCGACTGACGCGAACGAAACGCGGAAGACGCTCGTGGTGCGCGGAATGGCACTGTTTGGCGGCGTGGAAATCCGCAACTAACGCGGCGGCAGAGACAGCCATGGCAATCAATTCATCCTCGACAAATATGCCGAAGATTGTCTTTCGGATCCTCTGGATACCGATGGGCGGTTTCCTGTTCCTTCTGCTGAATTCGGTGGGAGGGATGAAAGCCGTCGATGCGGCGGTGATTGCGTATCCGGTATGCCTGTTTGGGCAGTTCATGCTCGTTGCGGCCAAGTACTCGTGCAAATCCTCACCAATTGAGCGCACGAACGCATGGAGGCTGCTCGGGACACACATTCTTGCTTCAGTGATCATGGGGGTGCTGTGGTACAGCCTGGCGAGGACGTTCACATACATGATCGCGTATGGGCCGACACTGCAAGGGTTGGACCAGAGGTTTTCGGGTAAGGGAGCATTGGTTTTTCTGGATGGCGTCGCGTTTTACTGGCTTTCGGTTTTTTATTATTACGTGGTTTTTGCGCGGGATAATGCGATGAAGGCGGAAGCGCGCATGATGGAAACGACAATGCTTGCGCGCGACGCCGAGTTAAAGGCGCTGAAGGCGCAACTGAATCCGCATTTTTTGTTCAACAGTTTGAATTCGATCAGCGCGCTGACGAGCATTGATCCTGCACGGGCGAGGGAGATGTGCATTTTGCTGGCGGATTTTCTGCGAATAACGCTACGCGTGGGCGAGCACAACGTGATTCCTTTTTCTGAGGAGCTGGGGCTGCTGGAGCGATTTCTTTCCATCGAGAAAGTACGGTTTGGTTCTCGGCTAACACGGAAGCGGCGATTGAAGAGGATGCGCGGAAATGTTTGCTGCCGCCCCTGCTGCTGCAGCCGCTGATTGAAAATGCAGTGGCGCGCGGGATTGCGAATTTGCCGGAGGGCGGGACAATACGGATTGCTGCGCGGTGTTCGAACGGGAGAATGATTGTGACCATAGACAATACGTTCGATCCGGACGCACAGCCGCGCAAGGGGAACGGAATGGGATTGCGGAACGTGCGCGAACGGCTGGAAGCGCGGTACGGAAAGGAAGCGAGCTTGCGAACGTCAGCAGAGGGAGAACGGTTTGAAGCGACGGTGGTGCTGCCTGCCGAAACGGAGGTGGCGCGATGAGCGGCGCAAGCGAGAAAAAATTGCGGACGATGATTGTGGACGACGAAGAGCTAGCCCGGTTTGTGGTGCGGGAGCTGGCTGAGGCGCATCCCGAAATAGAGATCGTGGCGGAGTGCGTGAACGGATTCGAAGCCGTAAAAGCAGTGGCGGAGCACAAGCCGGACTTGCTTTTTTTGGATGTGCAGATGCCAAAGCTGACGGGATTCGACGTGCTGGAGTTGATTGGCACTGACACGCCTGTGATTTTTGTTACGGCTTATGACGAATATGCGATGAAGGCGTTTGAAGTACACGCGGTGGATTACTTGTTAAAGCCCGTGGGGAAAGAGAGATTTGAGGCGGCGCTGGAACGGGCAAAGACGCGAATCGCGACTCGCGTACCAATGCCAGCCGAAATTGTGGCTGCAGCGCGGGCGCCAGGATCGTTTGCGGAAAGAATCGTGGTGAAGGATGGGACGCGGGTGACACTGATTCCCTGCTCGAAGCTGGAGTATGCGGAATCGCAGGATGATTACGTTGGGCTGGTGAGCGAGGGGAAGAAACATTTGAAACAGCAGACAATTGCGAGTCTGGAAGCGTCGCTCGATCCGGCTTTGTTTGTGCGGATTCACCGGTCCTATGTGGTGAATCTGGAGCGGGTGGTGAGGATTGAGCCGTATGGGAAAGATAGCCGGATGGCGATTCTGGCGACGGGAGCGCGGTTGCCGGTGAGTAAGACGGGGTATGCGCGGTTGAAGGCGTTGCTCGACGAGCGCGGATAAGGCGGGCCCTGCTACTGGTACGCCATCCGGCCGCCGGTGTCGGAGTCGTGTCGCTGAGGGCAGGCACCCATAACAGGCATTGGCACGAGGCAGGCGAAGCCGAATAGCTGGGCTTCTTGCGCCAAGATTGCCGCATGATCCATAGCTGGAAGGAACGCTATCGCGCACGAGCAATCTTTGGGGCGCTCTTTTTAATTCTTAGGCCACTGGTATCGTCCGGATTGTCGATTGGATTTCACGTCTTGAAGACGCTTGACGCAAGGGACGCACCAAAAGCAGCGCACAGCAATCATGGAAAATAGATCAAACAATTATGCTGCGAGGCGACGAACCCAGATGCGGGACGTGGCGGGTTTGCCGAGGTGAATGGTTTTGCCTGCGGCTTGGAGCGTCATGGTTTCGTCGTATTCGCGTTTTTCGACGCCGAGTTTTGTTCCTGGGCGCAGGTGAAGGCCGTCGAGAAATTCAAGGAACTGGCCGTCCTTTTCGTAAACACAAATAATTTCGGCTTTGTCTTTGGGGCGCAGATCGGAGAGCAACACGGCGCCTTGTTTGCGAAGCTGCGCAATGCCGCCGCGGATTGGAACGCCGTGCGGGCAACTGGTTTTGTCGCCAAAACGTTTGAGGAGAAGTTCTTCGACTTCGGGCGAGATGGCGTGTTCGAGGCGCTCGGCTTCGTCGTGGGCTTTCGACCACGGCAGCCCGATGACATCGGTGAGAAGCATTTCGGCGAGTTGATGGCGGAGGGCCATGCGCTCGGCGAACTGGCGGCCTTTGCGGGAAAGATCGATTCGGCCGGTGCGATCGACGCGGACTAAATCGTCGCGCGTGAGACGCTTGAGCGCGGCGGTGACGGCTGGCGGAGTGACGCCGAGTTCTTCCGCAAGGCGCGCGCTGATGGGTGGCTGGCCTTCTTCGAGCATTTCCCAAATTGCTTTCAGATAGTCTTCTCGCGAGACGCTTGTTTTTTGCCGCTTCACTCGTTACTCCGCAGATTCCAGTTTAGCCGGAGATGGACCAGATTTGTTTGCGTTTCGAAGGCGCACGGCGAGATCAGAGACGCGAGTGCGGATATCTTCGAAGATTCGCTGGTAGGTTTCGGGATCGGCGCCAAAGGGGTCTTCTACGTCCCAGTCTTCGACTTTGTCGTAGTCCTCAAAGACATTGTATTTTTCGAGGCCGCTCATGTTGATGACAAGATCTACTTCCCGCCAGTGGGCGTGCATGACGGGCTTGGATTCCAGGCCGTGCGGGGCATAGCTGTTTTTGGTGAGCGTGTCGATGGTGGGTTCGGCGACGTAGCCGAGAGGGGTTAGGCCGCCGCTGGAAACTTCCCACAGATCGGGAGCGTCCTGGCGAGCGATGGCTTCCGCCATGGGGCTTCGACAGGAATTGCCGAGACAGACGAAGAGGACTTGAACTTTTTTCCGGGGCGTCATCTCAAAACAAATTCTCTCACAAACCGGGGAGCGTCTGCGCGGCGGAGAGTTTAAACTGCGGCGGGCTTGGAAATGTCTTTGCCACCATTTGGAGGAAGTGCTCGTGAACGGTGGAGTCAGCGGTGAGTTCGGGATGGAAAGTGGCGGCGAGGAGGTTATTTTTCTGGACGAGCACAGGTTTTCCCGCGTATTCGGCAAGGACTTCGAGAGAATTTCCGGCGCGGTCGATGATGGGGCCGCGGATGAAGACCATTTCCATAGGCTCGGATTTTAGTTTGGACGGGCCGAAGAAAACGTCGCTAGCGACCTGACGGCCGTAGGCGTTGCGGAGAACGGTCATGTCCATGAGACCGAGGGAGGATTGCGCGGGATTTTTGACTTCAGTAGCGAGGAGAATCGCACCGGCGCACGTGCCGAAAATGGCGCGGCCATCGGCGGCGAATTTGCGAATGGCATCGTAGAGGCCTTCTTCTTGAAGGAATTGAAGCTGTGTGGTGCTTTCGCCGCCGGGAAGGATGAGGCCGTCGCACGATTCAAGGTCGGCAACTGTGCGGACCTCGGCGCTTTCTGCGCCGAGACCGCGCAGCATCGCCGAGTGCGCTTCAAAATCTCCCTGAACGGCCAGAATTCCGATCTTCAAGGCACACCTCTCGTGAAAGGGCACGCTGGTTCGCGCCCTTCTGAATAGACTTGCGTGCAAATCGCTTACCAGCCGCGGGTGGAAAGCAGATCCTTTTCTGGGAGCTGGCGGATGTCGAGGCCCGGCATTGCTTCGCCGAGCTCTTCGCTGGCTTCAAGGACTGCTTTCGGATCTTCAAAATGCGTGGTGGCTTTGACGATGGCTTTCGCCCGGACGTCGGGATCGCTGGACTTGAAAATTCCGGAGCCGACGAAGACCGCTTCTGCGCCGAGCGCGCGAACGAGCGCGGCGTCAGCCGGAGTGGCGATACCGCCTGCGGAGAAATTCGGCACGGGGAGTTTGCCGGTTTTGGCGATTTCGCGAATGAGGTCGAGCGGCGCGCCGTGTTCTTTTGCGACGCGCATGAGTTCATCGTCGCGCAGGGTGGTGAGGCGCTTCATTTCCGCAAACGATGGTGCGCATGTGGCGAACGGCTTCGACGACGTTGCCGGAGCCGGCTTCGCCTTTCGTGCGGATCATCGCTGCGCCTTCTGCGATGCGGCGGAGCGCTTCGCCAAGATTGCGCGCGCCACAGACAAACGGAACACGAAAATCGTGCTTCCAGACGTGATTTTCTTCGTCGGCCGGGGTGAGCACTTCGCTTTCGTCGATGAAATCCACTTCAAGCGCCTGCAAAACGGCGGCTTCGGAAAAATGGCCGATGCGAACTTTGGCCATAACAGGGATCGTGACCGTCTGCATGATTTCGCGAATGACTTTGATGGCGGCCATGCGCGCGACGCCGCCCTCTTTGCGAATGTCCGACGGCACGCGTTCAAGCGCCATGACCGCGCAGGCGCCGGCATTTTCCGCGATGCGCGCCTGTTCGGCGTTGGTGACGTCCATGATGACGCCACCCTTGAGCATTTCGGCGAGGCCGACTTTTACACGCCATTCGTTGGAGTTGCCGTTGTTTGCGGTGCCGTTTACCTTCTTTGCGTCCATGATTGCTTCTCCTCGAAATTCAACTACAGAACTCTTTTTGGAAACCTACGCAGGCGGTACGTTAATCACGACAAACCGCGCTGTGCCCCGCGCCAGTAGATTCCCTTTCGCGTCGCGAATTTCTCCGGCGCGAAACCGATTCCGGCCTTTCTCACTTTCTTGCCAGCCTTCTACGACAATTTCTTCGTTTAAAGGGACTGGCTTTTTGTACTCGACCGAAAGCTCGGCGGTAACGGCGCGCTCTTCGGTCAGCTTCGAAATCTTGCCCATCGCTTCGTCCAGCAGAACCGCGATGATGCCACCGTGACCAAAGCCCGCTCCGCCGCCGTACCGCGGGCCGAGAACAAATCTGCCTCGCGTTTTGCGTTCGTCCACAAGCAGGTCGAAAGCGAGTTTCATTCCCGATTCGTTGCCGCCGCCACAGCCAAAGCAGTTGTTGTCCGCCTTGGGCTCAAGCCGAATGACTTCGCTCATCCGCCTGCGGCCTCAGACCAATGCCACGCGGCTGCGTTCGGCGCGGCGAACACCCCGTTCGCGCTTGCGCATTTCAGCGCGAAGAATGTCGGCGAGCGTTGAAACGCCGCGCGCGATCTGCTTTTCATCAAGGCTGGCGAAGCCGAGGCGCAACGTGTTTGGCTGGGGACCTTGCACGTAGAAATAGCGACCCGGCGCAAACAGGACGCTGCGCTCTTTCGCGTGAATGAGCAGTTCGCTTGCGTCAAAACCGAGCGGAAGTTCAAGCCACGTGCACATACCGCCGTCGGGAATGCGTCCAGCGAGTGCCTTCAGGCATGTGCTTGCGCAGGGCTTCATCGAGGGCACGGAGACGCGAAGCGTAGACTTTGCGCATCTTGGCCAGATGCTTTGTGAAAAGGCCGCGGCGCAGAAATTCGGCGAGCGTCGCCTGCGCGAGCTGGTCGGTGTGCAGGTCGGTCGTTTGCTTCACCTGGCGCAAGCGCTCGACGGCGGCGGGGGGCGCGACAATCCAGCCGACGCGCAGGCCGGGAAAAGCGACTTTGGCGAAGCTGTCGATGTGAATGACGAGGTTCGAGCGATCGAGGTGTTTGAGCGACGGGATGCGCTCTTCGCGATCGTGCAGGCGCGCGTAGATGTGGTCTTCGACGATCGGCCACTTGATAGCGGGTGGCCAGTTCCAGAATTTTGCGGCGCGAGGCCAGCGGCATCGAAGTGCCCGTCGGATTTTGGAAATCCGGCGTGAGAACCATGAGCTTGACGCGATTTGCGGCGAGCGTGGCTTCGAGGGCTTCAAGGTCGACGCCTAGCGAGCCGCCGGGTTCGGCGTGGGTCTGCACAGGGACGCCGAGGCAGCGAGCACGCGCGCCGTTAAAGATGGCAATTGCGCCGGGGTAGGACGGGTTTTCCAGGATGACGGAATCGCCGGGACGAACAAAAGCTTTGCTGATCAAATCGAGCGATTGCTGACAGCCGTCCGTGATGAGGAGATTTTCGTCGCGGACGGTGAGGCCTTCCTGACGCAAGAGTTCGAGAAGGGCTTCTTTAAGGGGGCCGTAGCCGTCCGAGGGGCCGAGGTTCAGGACATCGGTGGCTTCGCGGCGCAGGACAGCGTTAACGCAAATCTGTAGTTCCTCGACAGGAAAATATTCGGCGGCAGGCCGCGCCATGACGAAAGAAAGTGAATCCACCGGGGCGCTGGCCGTTAGACGGCTTAGAACTTCGTCGCCGCGTTCGTCGGCAAACAGGAGTTCCCAACGAATGCCGTCTGCGCCGTTGAGGACGGGCGGCGCGGGCGGGGTAATTTTCAGGCCATTGCCGTTGCCCTTGATGAAGGTGCCGCGGCCAACATGGCCTTGGATCAAGCCCTTCAGATTCGAGTTCGGCGTAGGCGTTGGCGACCGTAGTGCGGTGAACGCCGAGCATGGTGGCAAGCTCGCGGCTGGCGGGAATGCGGTCGCCGGGGCGAAGATCGCCTGCGTGAACGAGCGCGCGCAACTGATCGCGCAACTGGATGTATAGCGGAACGTGACTCTGTGGCTGGAGATGAACTGGAAGCATTGGCCCTCTCCTGAAGCCAATTTTAGCAGATATTGGACTGCTGCAAGAGCCAATTTGTCTTTTCGCTTGGTTCCGGTTTTACGGGGCTTTGCGGAGGTTCCGGATCTTCGGTCTTGTTCCCTGCCCAGAGGGGGGATGCGCAGAGCTGCGTCCAATCGGCGTCAACGCATTGGTAGATGGAAACGAGCGGCAGGTCTTCGGGCTGAACGACGTAGTCGCCGCTGGACATGGCTTCGGACTTTTCGGCGGAGTCCGTGACGACCCAGCTGCCCGGGCGGGCGCGGACGCGAAATTGGCCGGAGGATGGCTCGTAATTCGAATAGCTGAAGCAATGGCCGATGCAGGCGCGTTCAATGGAGTGAGCGATGAACTGTACGCGCCAGTCTTCGGGCGCAGAAACGACAGGGACAATGCGCGTGCCGGAGGGTAGTTTTGCGATAAGGGCTTGCGCGTTGGCTTCGACGCGCGAGACCTTGGCGGTGTCCTGAAAGGCGAAGAAGAAGAATGCGGCGGCGCAGGCGGCAAATCCGGCGATTTGCCATTTGCGGAACGGAATCAGGCCGAGCACGCAGAGCCCAAAAATTGCGGTGACCGTGGTCAGGCGGGAGACGAGTAGCCCAATCCAACCGGCGAAGAGCCCGCTGTGAATATTCTCTGGGACAAATGCTGCGGCGGTGAGCGCAAGCATATAAAGCTCAACCGGCAGGCGGAAGACTTTTGCTTCAATTCTTGATTTGACGAACAGTTGCGCAAAGTACGGAAGAAAACAGAGGACGGCCCAGGCGAGCACAACGCGCGCGAGAAGCAGATAGCGGTGGCCGTAGAGCATGAGTTGGTCCGAGCCGTTCATCCAGTAGAAAGAATCGGGGCGCCAATCGGCTTCACAGCTGGTGCTGTTTGCTAGGAACGCGCGCAAGCCGACATAGCCCGCCAAGACGACAACAGCGAGCAGCCACCGGAGATAGTTCGGCAGAATTCGCCACAGAGAAGTGTAGGCAATCGTTCCCACGAACCAGGCAAAACCGATGGGGTGGGCGAGGAAGACTAGCGGGGAGATGAGCAGTGCGGTGATCCAGTTCCCTGCCCCGCCTTTCCAGAAGGCCGCCAGGGCGAAGCACGACAGGCCTACGGACAAGTAGTAGTTGAGAAAACCCATGCTGAAGGAGTAGCCGTAAGCGAGCATGGCAAGACACGGCAGGAGGGGCCACGGAATCCGTTTTGTGACAGCCGCAACGAAGGCAAAGACACCCCAGAAAAAAATCAGAACGCTTGCAGAGACGACGAGAAGTTCGGCGGCGTGCCAGCCGAAGATTTTTGCTGCGGCCGACAGCGAAAGATCGAAAAGAACGTTGTTCCATTGCCGAACGACGTAGATGCCGGTGGCGTGGCCGGTTTGTGCTTGCTGGGCTAGCCATGCGTTGTAGACGTGGCTGCCCAAGTCGCCCGCCTGGATATGCGCGTGCCAAAAGCAAGGAAACAGGAGCAAGGCTGAGACCAGGGCGACAACTCCGGACTTGTTTTGCAAGAATTGCGCGGCGGAGGCTAGCGCTAGCTGGTTTTCGGTCTGGGGGGCTTCGTCTGGTTTCATCGGCGTCGCAGGAATGTGAACATTCTACACGGAGTGCCGCGGCGCCTCTAACCCGCAAGATTGTGATAGAGTCTCGGTTCGCAAATCACCGGAAGAAAACCTCTCCCCATTTTCCGCAAGGAGCCAAGAAAGCATGTGCGATGTAATGAAAGTGCCCAGCGCCGGCCGCAGGGCGCGCTCAGTTCTGGGTGTATTCAGTTTCGCACTGATGCCGAATGTTTGGTCGTCTTCTTTAGTGGCGCAGCAGGCTGCCGCAAAGTGTCCGCCCGTCGCCGCAGTTCAGAATGTTCATGACAGCTACGGTTCTGCGCAGGTAGTCGACCCTTACCGCTGGCTTGAGGATCAGAACAGTCCTGAGACTCGCGCTTGGATTGAGCAAGAGCAAAAATGCACCGAGGCGGAGCTTGGGCATTTGCCCGGCCGGGCAGCGATCGCGAAGCGAATGACTGAGCTTCTGCGCACGGACTCACTGGGGAGCCCGACCGAACGCGGCGGCTACTATTTCTTTCACAAACGGCTGGCCAATGAAGACCTCGGCAAGATTTATGTTCGCCGCGGCGCGAATGGTCCGGACGAAGTGCTGATTGATCCCCTGCCGTGGAGCAAAGACCACTCTGCGAGCGCCACAATTGAAGGCATCTCGAAAGACGGAAAATTGCTTTTCTACGGGCGGCGAGAAGGCGGGCAGGATGAAGTTACGGTGCACGTGCTGAACGTAGACACGAAGAGGGAATTGCCGGAGATGTTTCCGCATGCAAACTATTTCAGCGTGGAGATCACGCCAGACAACAAGGAAGTCTACTACGTTCGTGTCACCGACAACGGCCCGCGACTCTTTCACCACGAAATGGGGACCGACGTTGCCCACGACAAGTTGCTGTACGGCGAAGGGCTGGGCAAAGACAAGATCCTTGCGGTGAATCTTTCCGAAATGGAAATTACATGACGTATCTGGTGATTTATGGATCGGGGTCGCAGCGCGCAGACGTTTATGTGCAGGACTTGAAGGCGGGCGGCCCGGTGAAACCGATCGTGAACGACCTGGTTGCGCTTTCCTATCCGCAGTGGGGCGGCAATACGATCTATCTGCAGACGAATTGGAAGGCGCCGCAGTGGCATGTCTATGCTGTCAATCCGGCGGAAATTTCGCGCGAGCATTGGAAGGAAGTGATTCCTGAAACGAAAGTGAAACTTGAATCCATTATGCCCGCCGGCGGCAAGTTGATCGCAGTGTATACCAAGAATGCGTCGTCCGACGTGAAGCTATTCGATGGTGATGGAAAAAACGAGAAAGCGCTCTCGTTGCCGACGATTGGCAGCGTTTTTTCCGTCTCCGGACGGTGGGATTCGTCGGAGCTCTTCTACTCGTTTGATACGTTCAGCAAACCGCAAACAACTTATCGCTTCGATCTGGCGAAGGGCGATCAAGCCATCTGGGTGGAAAACAAGGTCCCGTTCGACGGGTCGAAATACGCTACCGAGCAGGTCTGGTACGAATCGAGCGACAAGACGCGCGTGCCAATGTTCCTGTTCCACAAGAAAGGGCTCGCGCTGGACGGAAATAATCCCACACTGCTCACTGGATACGGCGGCTTCAATTCCAGCGAAACTCCCTATTTTTCTTCCTTGTACGCCTATTGGGTCGAGCAGGGCGGCGTGCTGGCATGGGCCAGCCTACGCGGCGGAGGAGAGTTTGGCGAAGAATGGCATCGCGCGGGCATGATGGAGAAAAAGCAGAACGTATTCGATGACTTTATTGCCGCAGCGGAATTTCTGATCGCCAAGAAGTACACGAGTTCTTCGAGGCTCTCCATTTACGGCGTGAGCAACGGCGGATTGCTCGTGGGTGCAGCGCTTACGCAACGGCCGGATTTGTTTCAAGCGGTGATTTGCGGTTATCCGTTGCTGGACATGCTGCGGTATCAGAAATTCCTGGATGGCCCTTATTGGGTTCCGGAATACGGCAGCGCGGACGCTCCCGCACAGTTCAATTATTTGCGCGCCTACTCTCCGTACCACAATGTCAGAAAAAGGCAAAAAGTATCCCGCGACCCTTTTCATTACGGGAGACGGCGACACTCGCGTCGCGCCGTTGCACGCGCGGAAGATGTCGGCGTTGCTACAAGCCAGCACGGGTTCGGACAACCCTATCCTGCTGCTCTACGATACAAAATCGGGACACTCCGGCGGCCGCCCTATCAATAAAATTATTGAAGAAGACAGTGACATCTTCAGTTTTTTATTCTGGCAACTGAAAATTCCGCAAACTGGTGATTGAGAGATTTACTTCGACGCGTGGTCTTCGCCGAGGCGCTTCAGGCGATCGCGCAGACGGCGCTGCAGCGTGGTCGGCGTGTTCGGATTGAAAGCGACAAGATACCAGAGCGGCTGACTGCGATCGCGGCTCAGGTAAGTAAGCGTGGTCGCATCCGCATTCGGATGACGGGCGACGTTTTCGCGAATCGCGCCGTAGGGATGCTTTGCGAGTTTGTTCAAAGTCTTGGCGTTGGCGCGCGGATGTTCACTGATTAAGCGCAACAAATAAAAGTCGGTCTCCGGCGCCTGCTTGACGAGCTTTTCCAGCATTTCCGGCTTGGCGTCGGCGCTGAGCACAAGGCCAATCTTTTCATCCCAGGCGGTATTGATGTGGTTCAGCTCACGCGTGCGGGCGTGAATCAATTCTTCGAGTGAGCGGCGCTCCTGCTGGCCGCGCGCGATAGGCAGATCGGTGCCTTCCAAGGAATCGAGAACGCGCAGGAGGTGCTGGCGTTCGCCAAAAACGATTTGGGAAGTGCGCGTCACTTTGCCCTTCTCCTTTTCCTTGTGCTGCACGAGGTCCGAACGTCGCATGGTTTCCTTGCTCCACTGGCCCCCAAACTTTGTTCAAGGGGGCGCCATGTCTCGCATATTTTCCAGAAAGGGCTGCGCTATCTGGCCGAGTTCATGAGTACATCGGCGATTATGTTCCCCTCAAATGGTGCGGTAAAGTTTGAAGGAAGCGCTTTGTGCCCGATGTGCAACATCGGGAATGCGCCGAAATTTTGAATATTTTCAGAAAGAGTGGCCGCATGTCCGTGTTTGAAGAGCACAAGGAAGAGCTGGAGCGCTACGAGCAGATGTTCGGACGGGAACGCGGGAGGCTGGCCGTTTCCTTGGACCGCTTGACGAATGCGCTTGTGCTGGTGGGGCAGCACGGCGTCTATTGCACAAGCCAGCGAAACCCGGCGTTGCCTTCGATGGACCTGCGTTTGATCGTGCAGGAGCTTACGCACGCAAAGGAATTGCTGCAGTCAGTGATGGAAGAGATGCGCCGCGGGAAGCAAGCGCAGTAATGCAGGCTATTTGTGGGGCAAAAACGGATTGGACTGGCGCTCTTCGCCGATCGTCGTGGCGAGGCCGTGGCCGGGATGGACGATGGTTTCGTCAGGCATGGCCATCACTTTGTTTACCAGCGAGTCCATGATTTCGTCGAAAGAGCCGCCCCAGAGGTCAGTACGACCGATGCTTCCTGCGAAAAGAGTGTCGCCGGCGAAAAGTTGCGGTGCTGTCAGTTGAACGTCGCCGGCCCCGGCAGGCAAAAATAAACACGCACTGCCTGGTGTGTGCCCCGGCGTGTGCATCACCTGCGCCTGCAAATTGCCCCAGTTGAGCATGTCCCCGTCGCGCAGCATTTGGTGAATTTCGGCAATCGGCGGCGGGGCAACGCCTAAAAACGCGGCCTGCTCTTCCATCCCGTGATAAAGCGGCAAATCGGCGCTGTGCATCATGATGGGTGCGCCGGTGTACATGTGCAATTTTTGCAGGCCGCCGACGTGGTCAATGTGCGCGTGGGTGCAGACGATGGCTTTGACGATAAGTTTATGCCGGCCGATGAGGTCCATGATGCGGCCGATTTCGTCGCCCGGGTCGAGCACAAGCGCTTCGCGCGTCACAGGGTCGCCGATGATGGAGCAATTGCATTGCAACAAGCCCACGGGCAGCGAAAGATGAATTAATCCTGTGGGATGGGAAATCTTGCTGGGGGCCTGTTCTCTCATTCCAGGATGATTATACCATTCGCGCGCAACAACTCGGCCGCGCCGCGTCTGTTAAACTGTTTCATGGATATGGACGCCGCAATAAAACAAGCGCCGTGGCAAACGCCTCTCGCGGGCGCGCATCGCGCTGCTGGCGCGAACGTTGGCGAGTGGTTCGGCTGCACCCTGCCTTCGGATTATGGCGATTGGCAGGCGGAGTATCGTTTCGCGCGCGAGTCCGTGGCGCTGCTAGACAAGAACTATCGCGCTTACCTGGGATTCACTGGTCCCGACCGCGTTCGCTATTTGAACGCCATCCTGACCAACAACATCAAGGATCTCAAAACAGGCGAAGGCATTGTCTCGCTCTTCCTGAATCCGCAAGGCCGAATCCAGGCAGAAATAGAAACCTACGCCGAACCTGAAAAGCTTTTCTGCGTTTCGTTTGCCATGATTCGCGAAAAACTCATTCCCGCTTTGGATCACTTCATCATCATGGATGACGTCACACTAACGGAAGAATCTGAACGGTTTGCAACGTTGGCACTAGAAGGACCGCTGGCGGCTGCAATCGTCAAACAACTCTGCAAAGTTGATCTTGCCGGGCTGCCGGAGCTTTCGTGGAAAGAAGCGAAACTGGGCGCAATTCCCTGCCGAATCGTGCGCCGGTCTTTTCGGGGAGTCCCGAACGCAGAATTCCTCTGTGAGCAGTCGCAACTGTCGGCGCTCTGGAGCACCTTGAACGAAGAGGCGAAGTCGCATGGCGGCGGGCCGGCCGGCTATACGGCACTCAGTGCCCTGCGACTCGAAGCCGGCATTCCCTGGTTCGGCTACGACTTTGGCGAGAAGCAAATTCCGCATGAAGCTGGCCTTGAAAGCTCGCACATCAGTTATACGAAGGGATGCTACACCGGGCAAGAAATCGTCGAGCGCGTCAGGTCTCGCGGTCGGGTAAATCGCGTGCTCGCACTGTTTCAGCTTTCCGCAGCCGAACTGCCCGCCGCAGAAACTCCGATCGTTTTTTCGGGAAAAGAGATTGGCTACGTTACGCGTGCTGCGTACTCACCTGCGTTTGAATCAAACATTGCGATGGGTTACATTCGCCGCGAACAGAGCGCTTCCGGCAGCGAAGTCCAAATCAGCGGCGCTTCCGCTACAGCGGTTTCCCCGCGCTAGCTAAAATTCGCGGCGGGGCGCGGATTGTTCGGCTCCCACTCTTCCCGCGACAATTTCGGCTTTGTGGTAGTTTTCGCCTTTCATTTTGTGGCCGGCCATGCGGCGGAGCATGGCGAGTTGGCCAATATGCGTCAGCGAATCCGCGATGGGGCCTTGAAACAGTGCCGCGGGAGTTTCGTGCACCACTGCTCCGGAGGCGAGGCAGTCATCGAACTTCTTGAGCGAGGCAAAGAAACGTTCGACTTCCTTTTCCCATCCGAGAGGTTCCGCTTCGCGCCAGACTTGTTTGCCAGCGGCGATGCTCAAGGCCCAATCGTAGAGATCGCCGATGTGGGCCAGAATCTGCCGTGGTGTGCGGCCGCCTTCTCCACAGGAAAAGTCTCCGAAGGAAGCAGGCACATCGCGCAGCGTTTTTCCGGCGCGATAGGCAACGGTCGCAAGAGTATGTCGAAGCAGGGCGCGCTCTTCCGCATTGAGTTTTTGCGTTGGAGACATCGGGGCGACTCCTTCCGGCTGGGACTATTGCTTCGTGTAGACGCGGACGTAGTCTACGAGCATTTGTTGCGGAAATTGCGTGGTGGCATCGGGCGAACCAGGCCAACTGCCGCCTACGGCAACATTCAGAATGATGAAGAAGGGATGATCGAAGACCCAGGTGCCGTTGGCCGGCCAGCCCGATTTATTGAACGTCGCGTAGCGGTTCGAATCAACATAGAAGCGGATTTGCGTCGGTTCCCACTCGACGGCATAGACGTGAAAATCGTCGGCGAAGTTTGCGTTGTTTGGCAGCGTCACCGTGGAAGTCGTGTCGCTCGTTCCGCCGGTGGAATTCGGGCCGTGCAGCGAACCGTGGACCATGCCCGGTTCACGGCCGATGTTTTCCATGATGTCGATCTCGCCGCACTTGGGCCAGCCGATCGTGGTGATGTCCTGGCCGAGCATCCAGAACGCCGGCCACATTCCCTGCCCTGCGGGAATTTTGATGCGCGCTTCGAAGCGCCCGTAGGTTTGCGTGAACAGCCCTTGCGTTTTCAGCCGGGCGGAAGTGTAGTCGCGGGTAATTCCGTCCGTACCTGTGAACGCTTCTTTTTGCGCGGTGATGACGAGATTGCCGCCCTTGATCTGTGCGTTTAGCGCGCGATTCGTGTAGGACTCGAGTTCCTGATTGCCCCAGCCTCCGCCACCGATGTCGTAGGTCCACTTGGTGGCGTCCGGCGTGGAGCCGTCCGTGCCACTGAATTCGTCGCTCCAGGCGAGTGTGTATCCGGCTCGAGGGAGGAACAATCGGAGGCGTCATCACAGCACCGCCGCCGACAACTTAGCGGAAATGCCGCAAGGCAGACGATCAGGAAGACGGTGAAGGTGAGCGACAGGTTACGCAAGATTCAAAGCGCGCTTGAAGGAGCCTTTTTCGTTATCGATTTTCTTCTGGAGTTGCAGGATCGCGTAGAGCACGGCTTCGGGCCGCGGCGGGCAGCCGGGAACATAAACGTCCACAGGAATCACCTGATTGCAGCCTTGCACGATCGCGTAGTTGTTGAAAACGCCGCCGGATGTGGCGCAAGCGCCCATGGAGATGACCCACTTCGGCTCGGGCATTTGATCGTAGAGCTGGCGAATGACAGGCGCCATTTTTTGCGAGAGGCGTCCCGCGACGATCATCAAGTCCGCTTGGCGAGGCGAAGGGCGGAAAACTTCTGCGCCGAAACGGGCGACATCAAACCGCGCAGCGGCCATGGACATCATTTCTATCGCGCAGCAGGCCAGGCCGAATCCGAGCGGCCAGATCGAACTTCGCCGCGCCCAGTTCACGGCCTTGTCCAGCGTCGTGAAAATGATTCCTTCGTCTTCGAGCAGCTTGCCGAAGTCATCCGGCTTGGTCAGCGTGACGTGTTTTCCCAGGGTTGCGCTCATGGGGCCTCGTCTTCGGTATTTTTACACACCACGGGCGGGGAAACAATCCGCGCCTAGAGTTCTTGCGGTTCCCCGCCCCAATCTCGCGGGTCTATATCGGCGAAGGATTGGGTAAATGTCCATACGTGGCCGGCAAGATCCTCGACGTTGTATTGGCGCTCTCCATAAGGATAGTCCGCTGGCTCGCGAACAATGCGCGCTCCTCGCTGCCGCGCACGTTCGCAGTGACTATCAACGTCATCAACGCGAACCATCACATACGCGCGAGCACCGCCGCCCCCGCGCGGTTCCATCACGACAACAGACCCATCTCCGAAATTGAGTTGTGCGCGATGGCTCCCCATACCGATTCGCAGCCTAAAGCCAAACGTGTCGCAAAGCCACTCCACAGCCCTTTTCACATCCGGATAGATGAGCTCAGGAATGACGGTACATCGTGGTATGGATCGGTTCTCGAGCATGGTGTTTCCTCACACGGCAAGCACAACTTTTCCGAATTGCGCGCCGGATTCGAGATATTCGTGTGCAGATCGACATTCCGCCAGCGGGAAAATGCGGTCAACGACAGGCTTCAGCTTCCCCTCTGCTACGAGTTTCAGCACGGTTGCAAATTCGTCTTTGGTCCCCATGTAGGAGCCGAGAACCGAGAGCTGCTTCACAAACAGGAACCGCAAATCAATCTTTGCGTCGAATCCTGTAGTAGCTCCACAAGTCACCAGACGTCCGCCTGGGGTCAAGCTGGCAAAACTATCGTCCCACGTAGCCGTGCCAACATGCTCGAAGACCACGTCTACACCACGCTTCGCGGTCAGCTTGCGCACGGCGTCTCGAATCTTTTCTTTGTGGTGATGAATCGTCTCGTCCGAACCAAGCTCTTTCGCCTTCACTAACTTTTCTTCTGAGCCGGCCGTCGCAATCACGCGGCAGCCGAAGAATTTCGCAATTTGGATGGCCGCCGAACCCACGCCGCTCCCCGCGCCCAAAACCAGAACCTGTTCTCCCGGTAGCAACTGCGCCCGGCCGATTAACATGTGCCAGGCCGTCTGAAACACCAGCGGTACCGCCGCCGCTTCCACCCAGCTCAATTTATCGGGATAGGGAAAGCAATTCACTTCCGGACACCTTACAAATTCCGCGCAACCGCCGTCATGGATATAACCAAGATTGCTGAACTCGGGGCACTTGTTGTCCTGCCCCGCGAGGCACATCGCGCAGTGTCCGCAACTGACCCCCGGCGCGAGCAAAACTTTCTGCCCGACGCTCACGCGTTTCACTTCCGCGCCCACCTTCGCCACTTCGCCTGAAATGTCACTTCCCGGAATATGCGGCAGTGGAATGCGAACGCCCGGTAATCCTCCGCGAACCCACAAATCCAGATGATTCAGCGCGCACGCCCGTACCCTCACCAAAACATCCCGCGCCCCGACCTGCGGCTCGGGCGCCTCCGCGTACCTCAACACCTCCGGCTCGCCATGCCTTTCAAAAATGATCGCCTTCAACAAACCCTCCTAACTCTGCTTTTATGAATAAACACGACGAGAGAAGGAATTCCAAGCAGGCTGACGAAAATCAACGATCGTTGTTTGGATACCATCCCAATCACGGCGATTGAAAATAAGAGTGTCCGCCCTTCCTCTTCAGCTCGACGGGCAGTGTCACCCCAAAAGCCAACCCGCCGCGAATTCAATCTGCCTCCCGCACCGGGCATCAATTTCTCCTCTTGCAAATCAAATTAGCATTTAAGGAGAACAGAATCTACAGACTCTAGATTGACATGGGACAAAGCCCGCCGTAGGCTCACCTCATGGACATCTTCGAAGAAATCGTCCGCATGCGGCGCGCAGGGCAGCGCGGCGCACTCGCTACGATTGTCCACACCAACGGCTCCATTCCCAGCTACGAAAGCTCACGCATGCTGGTCCGCGAAGACGGCGGGATTGTCGGCACCATCGGCGGCGGCTGTGTGGAAGCCGACGTCTGGGCCGCGGCGCGCGAAGTCATGGAACGCGAAGCCCCGCGCAAAATGATCTTCAATCTGAATAACGAAGCCAGCTTCGACAACGGCCTGATCTGCGGCGGGACGCTGGAAGTTTTTGTCGAACCGATATTGCCTCAGCCCGTTGCGTATCTGTTCGGCGGCGGCCACGTTTCGATGGCGGTTGCAAAAGCAGCCAGCGCGGCCGGATTTGCCATTGTGGTGGTTGACGACCGCGAGCAATTCGCCAATTGCGACCGCTTCCCCATGGCCGAGCAGGTCTTCACCAATTTCGAAGGCGCTTTCGCGCAGATCCGCCCGAGCGCGTCGTCCTATCTCATCATCGTGACGCGCGGTCACAAGGAAGACATGCGCGTGCTTTCCTGGGCCGTGCGCACCGAAGCGCGCTACATCGGCATGATCGGCAGCAAACGCAAGGTGCTCTCCACCTACAAGGCGCTGGAAGCCGATGGCTACCGACGCGAAGAATTCGAACGGGTGTTTGCTCCCATGGGCGTGGACATTGGTGCGCTCTCGCCGGAAGAGATCGCCGTGAGCATTACGGCGGAACTGGTCGCCGTGCGCCGCAACGCGCAGAGCGCCGCACACAAAAAATTGATTCGCGAGCGCCAGCAATCTGCGCTCTCGCTCTAAAGAGTTTTCTGCACCGTGCTGTTAAGGACTCGCTGCATGCTGGCCGCCGTAATTCTCTCGGGCGGTGCTTCGCGCCGCATGGGTTCCCCGAAAGCTCTGCTTCCCTATCAGGGCCGTCCGTTCCTTGAGCATTTGCTCGACGTCGCAAAACATCCGAGCATCGGTGTGCGTCGAGTGGTGCTCGGGCCGGACGCGGATGCCATCTCCGCGCAGGTTGCGCTCAAACCCGAAGAAATCGTGATCAACAAAGATTGGGAGCGAGGGCAGCTCAGCTCGATCCAAGCCGCAATTCGCAGCTTGCCGGCGGGCACCGCGGGCTTTGTCCTCTGCCCCGTGGATCATCCCCTCATCAGCGAATCGTTGGTGAATGATCTGATTGAATCCTTCGAGAAGTCTCAAAGCAGCCGTGGTTGTGCCGCTGTATGAGGGCCGGCGCGGCCATCCCGTGATTTTCGCTTCGCGGCTATACGAGGAATTGTTAAACGCACCGCCAGAAACCGGCGCACGCGCCGTGGTCTGGGCTCACAAGAACGAAGTCTGTGAAGTTTCTACGACGGAAGAAGGATGCGTGTTGAATCTAAACGACCCCGCCGCTTTCGAAAAAATTCCTCGCGGACCCGGCTAACGGTTTTTCAGCAATAGCTTCAACGCCTCCGCAGCCAAATGCGCTCCATGCATCGTTTCGGCAGGTAACTCACCCAGCGCCTCGGAAACCCACGGCCCGTTGATTCGCCGCGCATCCCGTACCGCCATCCCACTAACGCGTTCACACAAAATGGACGCGGAAGCGATCGCCGTGGTGCACCCCGGCACAGGAATTTCGCTTCCAGAATTCTCTCGTTTTCGATCCGCGCTGTCAGCTGCAGCACATCTCCACAGACTGGATTCGTCACCTCCACGCGGTGCGTTGGCGATTCCAGCACACCCGAATTGCGTGGGTGTTCAAAATGATCGAGGACTATTTCGGAAAACCCTGCCATCACTTGATCTTTGCCGGTAAATACTTCTTGTCAATCGAAGCAATCACTACGTAGTTCGGATCCACCATCTCCGTCAGGTGCAGCTTGCAAACTTTCGAGCACAGTTCGTAGGCATCCAGCTCGGATAGGTCGTAATCGCTGTGCACCCAGTGAATCAGTTCCGTCACGGCGATCCGTACGGCGTCGTCCACCGGCCGGTAGATTCCGGTCGTCATCAGGGTCGTCTCGTTTTCGAGGCGGGGCCAAACGATCCTTTTCTTCTTCAAGACGTCGATGCGCAGCCGAACCTTCATCGCAACTTCGACGGCGCTGCCGGCAACTTCTCCATCGCCCATCGCAGCATGCCCATCGCCAAAATAAAAGAGCGCACCCGCCACATTCACAGGCAAATAAACTGTGTTGCCCCGGCTCACTTCGGGTGCGTCCATGTTTCCGCCAAACTCAGCCGGTACAATTGAACTCCGCGCCTCACCATTCGCCGGCGCCACACCAATACATCCCAAAAACGGATGCATTGGAAAACTCACCTTGAACTTCGAATCCTGCGCCTGAAACGTCGCGGTATTTTTTTCACGATCAATCGGGTAATACCAGATGCGCTCCTCGAGAGGCTTCACCTCCAGCACCGGCGTATAGTGCGTATTGTTCACCGCCCCGAAACCGGGTCCGAAAGTTCCCACGCCTTGATTCCCGTCCACCTGCAAATCCAGAATTTTAACCACCAGGGTGTCACCGGGTTCTGCGCCATCGATAAAAAATGGTCCAGTCAGCGGATTGTCGCCCTTGACCATGGCCATCGTGTCGCCGGGTTTTTGCAGGGCATTGCCAAAGCAATCCAGCGAATTCGATTCCAAAATGTTTCCCGCCTTAACATGTGCCACCGGCGGCGCCAGGCCGAACACGAACTTTACGTTCTCGCTCGTCCCTTTAAAGCGAACGACCTCGCCGTTGTCCTGCTTTGCCGCTTCCTGCGCCACGACCGGCGTCGCGCAGAGCGCCAGACCGGCCATCCATCGCAATTTCATAGTCTTCCCTCGGCCAGAACTTCTTCGCGGAGAGTCGAACACACCCCGGCAGCGCAGTCAACCTGCTCTCTGCTATTCTTTTCTGTGGAAAATCGGGCTCATGCGCATCGTCTCGCTCGCACCCAACGCCACATCCATCCTCTGTGCTCTCGGGGCGCGTTCCTCCCTTATCGGCGTTACTCGTTGGTGCCCCCATGTCGCTCCAGTAAAGCATCTGCCTCAGTTTGGCGATTGCTGGAAGCTTGAATCCATCCCGAAAATCCTCGAACTCAAACCCGACCTCGTCATCGGCTCGGTTCCCTTCAAGACGGAAACGCTTGGCAAACTCCTCCAACATCCCGTGCGCTTCCTCGCACTCAATCCGCGCAGCCTTGCCGACATCGAAGCCGACATTCGCATCGTCGCCGCCCTCATTAAACGCCACGCTGCCGCAGATGGCGTCATCGCAACCATGCGCAACGAATTTTCAGCAATTCGCTCCGCTACTCGCGGCAAGCAGAAACTGCGCGTCTACTGCGAAGCCTGGCCGAATCCGCGCATCGCTTCCCCGCCCTGGGTTGCCGAACTCGCGAAATTTTGCGGCGCCAGATTTGCGGCTACACCTGGTGCTCGCGTTTCAGAAGACGAAATCGCCAGGGCCGATCCCGATGCCGTAATCCTCGCGTGGGCTGCGGCTGGCGACCGCGCCAATCCCGCAAAAACTTACGCCGTAGAACAATGGCGAAACGTCTCAGCCATTCGCAACCGGCGCGTCTTCGTCGTCCGCGATGAAATGCTTAACACGCCGGCGCCAATCCTCACACGCGGCGCGCGCGAACTGGCAAAAATCCTCACCAAATGCCGCGCTGAAATTGGAAAGAAACGATGAGAATCGTCGTCGCCGCAGTCATTGAACGCGCCGACCGCCGCATCCTCATCGGCCAGAGGCGCAAGACCGATACTTCCGCACTCAAATGGGAATTCCCCGGTGGTAAAATGGAACCTGGCGAAACGCCCCAAGCAGCTCTCGCCCGCGAACTGCGCGAAGAACTGCGCGCCACTCTTACAAAGTCTGCCGAGCTGGGCCGAGTCCAGCACAAATACTCCGACCGCGACGAATTCTTCGAAATCCACTTCTTTGCAGTCAACCTCGCAGACTACACGGTCCAGCCAATCACCTTCGAACAAATCGCCTGGGTGCTCCCCAAGGAACTCGGCCAATACGATTTCCTGGCTGCAAACAAACAAATCATCGCAAGGCTCGCAACCGGCCAAATCAAGCCCGCTGAGATTCTTGAAAGTATTCAGTGACGTTAGGCGGTTTTCTTCCAACCTTCTACCGCGTTCTGGTCAGTGCAGGCCGAAGACAGCCGGGGGGCACGGGACAATAGATTGTTAGATTGTGGAAACTAGGAGACCACCGGATTCCACTTCTCCGGATTGATCCCCAACTCGCCGATAGCTTTTTCTACGACCGAGGATTCGATCTTTCCATCGAGTGATAGTTCGTGCAGCGTAGCGAGCACGATGAACTTGGCGTCCACTTCGAAGAAATCGCGCAACGACGCGCGCCCTTCGCTGCGGCCGAATCCGTCTGTTCCAAGCGACGCCATCCGCCGCGGCATCCACTTGCTGATCATGTTCGGCAACGTCTTCAGATAGTCCGTCGCCGCCACGATCACGCCCTGCGCGTCCGCCAATGCACTGCGTCACGTACGGCACGCGCGGCTTCTCGGCCGGGTGCAACCGGTTCCAGCGTTCGATTTCAATTCCATCGGTGTAGAGCGCCTTGTAACTCGTCACGCTCCAGACGTCCGCAGCAACCCCGTATTTCTGCTCCAGAATTTCCTGCGCGCGGAGCGCTTCGTTCAGAATTGCGCCGCTGCCAAAGAGCTGCGCGCTTCAATTTTGCCTTCTTGTTCGAAGTCGGCTTGAACTTGTACATGCCCTTCAAAATGCCTTCGCGCGCTCCCGCTGGCATCGCCGGCATCGCATAGGGTTCGTTCATGACGGTGATGTAATAAAAAATGTTCTCGCCGTCCTTGTACATGCGCCGGATGCCGTCCTGAATGATCACGGCAATTTCGTACGCAAACGCCGGGTCATACGCCCGCAGGTTCGGCACGGGCAGCGCCAGAATGTGGCTGTTGCCGTCCTGGTGCTGCAAACCTTCGCCGGCTTAGCGTGGTGCGCCCGCTCGTGCCGCCGAGCATGAAACCGCGCGTGCGCATGTCCGCCGCAGCCCAGATGAAGTCTCCGATGCGCTGGAATCCAAACATCGAGTAGTAAATGAAAAACGGAATCGTGTTGATGCCGCTGCGTCGCATAAGCCGTACCCGCCGCGATAAACGACGCCATCGAGCCCGCTTCCGTAATTCCTTCTTCCAGAATCTGCCCGTCTTTCGCTTCCTTGTAATAAAGCAGCGTATTCACGTCGACCGGTTCGTATTTCTGTCCCACGCTCTGAATAAATTCCAACCGTGCGGAAAAGCGACTCCATACCGAAAGTCCGCGCTTCGTCCGGAACAATCGGCACAACCAGCTTGCCGATTTCCGGATCCTTCAGCATCTTCCGCAGCATGCCGACAAACGCCATCGTCGTCGAAACTTCTCGCCCTTCGCTGCCGTCGTGAAATTCCTTGAACAACTCCTCGTTGTCCGCCGCTAATCGGCTTTGAACGTACCGCGCGCGACGGCGTATAACCGCCCAGTGCTTCGCGACGCGCGCGCAGATACTGAATCTCCTGGCTGTCTTCCGCCGGACGGTAGAACGGGACTTCAATGCAATCCTCGTCGTTCAGCGGAATCCCAAACCGCGAACGAAATTCTTTCAACTCTTCTTCGTTTAGCTTTTTCTGCTGGTGCGTGACGTTCTTGCCTTCGCCAGCTCTCGCCCAGGCCGTAGCCTTTGATCGTGCGCGCCAAGAATAACCGTCGGCCCGCCCTTATGCTCGACCGCCGCTTTGTACGCCGCATAAACTTTGCGCGGATCATGGCCGCCCAAACGCAAACGCCGCAGCGCTTCATCGGGCAGCGGTTCCACCAGTTTCAACAACCGCGGATCATGGCCAAAGAAATGCTCGCGAACGTACGCGCCGGACGAAACCACGAGCTTCTGGTACTCGCCATCCACCAGCTCGCCCATGCGCTTGACGAGCAGGCCTTCCGTATCCCGTTCCAGAATCGGATCCCACTCGCTGCCCCACAAAACCTTGATGACATTCCAACCGCGCGCCGCGGAATGCCGATTCCAGTTCCTGAATAATCTGCCCGTTGCCGCGCACCGGCCCATCGAGCCGCTGCAGATTGCAATTGATGACAAAAATCAGATTGTCCAGCTTTTCGCGCGAAGCCAGCGTAATCGCGCCGAGCGATTCCGGCTCGTCCGTTTCGCCGTCGCCCAGAAACGCCCAAACCTTCGCATCCGTCGCCGGCTTCATTCCGCGATTTTCCAGATAGCGGTTGAACCGTGCTTGATAAATCGCCATCAGCGGGCTAAGGCCCATCGAGACCGTCGGATACTCCCAGAAATCCGGCATCAGCCACGGATGCGGATAAGACGACAGTCCGCCGCCGGCTTTCAATTCGCGCCGGAAATTTTCCAGCTTCTCAACGCTCAGCCGTCCTTCCATAAACGCGCGCGCATACATGCCCGGAGCGGCGTGCCCCTGAAAATAAATCGTGTCCCCTTCGAACGCTTCGCTCCGCGCCCGCCAAAAATGATTGAAGCCAACTTCGTACAGCGTCGCCGCCGACGCATACGTCGAAATGTGACCGCCAATGTTGTGCTCTTCGCGATTCGCGCGCACCACCATTGCCAGCGCGTTCCAGCGAATCAGTGACTTTATTCGCCGCTCCAATTCCTGATCCCCGGGAAACAGCGGCTCCAGCCGCAAAGGAATCGTATTGGTGTAAGGGGTGTTCGCCGTAAAGGGAAGGTCAATGCCGTTCACCGTCGCGTGCGCGCGTAGCCGCTCCACAATCTCCCGCGCTACCTCGGGGCCGCTGGCCTCCAGCACCGAATCCAGCGATTCAAACCACTCCTGTATTTCCAAATCGTCCAAATGATGCGGCTGTATCACCGTCTCGTTGTCCATTTCTGCCCGTGTCTCCTGGGATTCGTCGCCAAATTGGGAATGCGCCGTGGCCATGCACTCCTCCACAAAATCTCACACCGCTCTCAATCTATTAGAATACACCGCCGGTCCATTCTCTGCACCCCGGATTCTCATTTGTTGAGTTCGTGCGGCTGATTCCGCTTCCGAAACCTTCCCGATTCCATAAAGCGCTGCACCTGCCGGCAAAACCGGCGCCCATGCCAGCGGCATTTCATTAAGCAAGACGAATTGCTTCAGCAGACCCAACAATCCATCGCCCTTCTCTCGCCATGTCGGCACGGTCGACAAAAGTCCGAAAATTCCTGCTTGCCGTTGGTGAATTTTTAGTTCCGCTTTCAAATCCGGTTTCTCCTGCAGCTTTCCTTCGCAAATCCCAAAATGTCGACGGACTGCCTATCGTCCTTCTGTTGAATTCCCCCGCCACATGCTGCGAGCACGGATCATGGCGGGGCGTTAGCGCTTAGTGTTTTTGCTCCAGTACAAGACTGTCGGCCGGTGCCCTAAGTTTTGTCCAACGTCTTCGTCAAATGCCAATCTTAAAAATCCTGAAGATTCCTTCAAGTCCGCTTGTCTTGGCGGTTTTTCCTGATCGCTTCAACCGGCAATGCAAATAACCGGTTGCAATCCCTCGTTTCACAGTGTCCTTCCCCCATCAAGCACCAACACATGTCCCGTCAGGAATTTCGCGCCCACCAGGTACGACACCGCTTCCGCAATATCTTCCGGCGATCCAGTTCTCTTAAGTGGCGCGACCTTCACAAAATCTGTTTCCCATTCCGGCGGATCGCCCGGCATGGTAATCGTCCCAGGGGCAATCGCATTCACGCGCACCTCCGGCGCCAGCGCCTTCGCCAAAGTTTTCGTCAGCATGATCATTCCCGCCTTAGAAACCGAGTGCGCAATGTACCCGGGCCATCCCAAAACACCCCCCGTATCCGCAAAGTTCACAATCACGCCATTCGCTCGCCGCAGCCATGGCGCCGCCGCCTGCGCCAAAAAGAACGGCCCCTTCAAATTCGTATCGAGCGACGAATCCCATACCTCTTCTGTCGTGGAAATCACGCTCGAAGGCAAGAAATTCGCCGCGCTGTTCACCAGCACATCGATTCGCCCAAACTCGTGCGCCACACGCTGGACCAACCCGCGAACCTGTTCGACGCTCGACAAGTCCGCTTTCATCGCGATCGCGCGCCGCCCGAATGCCTCTATTTCTCCCGCAACTTTGCTCGCCTCGTCTTCTGATCCGCGAAAATGTACCGCAATGTCCGCTCCTTCGCCCGCCAGCCGCAACGCCACCGCGCGCCCCAGTCGCTTTCCCGCCCCTGTCACCAATGCCACTTTTCCCGAAAATTTCGTTTCCATCGCCTCAACTTAACACACTCTCCCGACTCCCCTTATAATCTCCCTTCACCCAGGAGCCCCTATGAACCTCGACCTTCTCGCCATCGCCGCCCATCCCGACGACGTTGAACTCACCTGCGGGGGCACCATGCTCAAAATGGCGCAAGCCGGCTACCAGACCGGCATCCTCGACCTCACGGCCGGCGAAATGGGCACGCTCGGCACTCCCGATACTCGCGCTAAAGAAGCCGCGCGCGCCGCCAAAATCCTCAAGGTCAAATATCGCGGCACAGTCGGCATCCCCGACTCCGACGTTCATGCTTCACGCGAGCACAAAATCCGACTCGCAACCACGATCCGCCAACTCCGCCCCCGCACCGTCATCATTCCCTACTGGGAAGCCCGTCACCCCGACCACTACAACGCTTCGACGCTTTGCTACGAAGGCTGCTTTCTCGCCGGCCTTAAACAACTCCCCATCGAGGGGGAACCCTTCCGCCCCCACAAAATTCTCTACTCCACCGCTTTCGCCAAGCGTACGCCCCTCCTTCGTCGTGGACATCACCGCCCAATTCGCCCAGCGGCGCAAAGCCATCCAAGCATTCCACTCCCAGTTCAAAGGAACCACCCGCAAACGCAAAGTCTTCCTCGCCATTGACCGCCTGGAAGAAGAAATGAATCAGATAGCCCGCCACTACGGCGAGATGATTGGCGTCCGCTACGGCGAGCCTTTTCTGCAAAAGGAAATGATGAAGGTAAACGACGTCGTGGAAATGGAAGTTAGATCTGTCTAGCCTGGAGGAGAGAGGGCACGCGAGTCGTACCGAAAACGTCGCAAAAGACCGGCGGCTTTAGCCGCACGAGGTCAACCCTTAATCGTCCTGAGCCGGCACATAGCCCGGCAAGTTCTGCCCGCCCGGCACCCGGTCGACCTTAACCCGAATCAACGCTTCATTCTCCGCGCCGGACTTCCGCAGCACCGCCATTGTGGCTAGCGCTTCAGAATAGACCCGCGTCACCAGGAATATCTCCCCGGAATGTTCATTCTTCCAAAGCTGCCCTATCTGAATTTTCGCGACCGGCATGACCAATTCTGACTTTAGAGGTGCACGGCAGGCGTGTCAACCGCCTCTTTCCCCTCCTGTACGGCCTCAACAACCAGTTCAGTCAACCTTATCGGCAGATGCATCATCTCACTTAAGCGAACTACTCCCGGCAAGTTGCACGCGCCGGGTGTATACTGCGCCTGTAGGAGGTCCCTCCATGCAAGCTATTCTTCGCCGCTCCCTTCCGCTGACCCTTGCCGCGGCCATCGCTATTGTTCCCGCCTATTTGCCGCTTTGCGCCCAATCCCAGGGCCAATCGTCCGGCCAAGACCAAGGCCCTGCTCAGCAGCCGGCTCCGCAGCCGCCCGCTACAGACGCCTCCAAACCGGACGCCTCGAAAACGGATTCCACCAAGACCGATTCGACCAAACAGGATCCGCAGCAGACCGACAAGTCCAAACAGGACGTAAAAAAGACCACTGGCCAGGAACCGCCTCGCGACGTCCCGGTCCAGCAGCAGGATACCGTTCACCCGAAAAATTCCAAGCAGGACGTTGACGCCATCGGCAACCGCAAGCTCGGCGGCTTCAACATGCACTCGATGGAGACCGACATCGCCATCGGCAAGCAGTACGCGCAGGAAGTTGAACGCAGCTCCAAGCTGATTGACGACCCAATCATCGTCGAGTACGTCAACCGCGTTGGCCAGAACCTGGTCCGCAACTCCGATGCGCGTGTTCCCTTCACCATCAAAGTCATCGACAACGATGAAGTGAACGCTTTCGCCCTACCCGGAGGCTTTTTCTACGTCAACAGCGGGCTGATCCTTCGCGCCACGGAAGAGGCCGAACTCGCCGGAGTCATGGCCCATGAAATTTCGCACGTCACTGCGCGCCATGGCACTCGCGGCCAGTCTCGCGCCGAAGTCGCGCAACTCGCCATGATCCCGCTGGTTCTCCTCGGCCCCGGCGGCTGGGCCGGCTATGGTATCTATCAAGGGCTCAATCTCGCGCTTCCCTTCGCGTTCCTGCAATTCAGCCGCAGCTTCGAACGCGAAGCCGACTACCTCGGCCTCCAATACATGTACAAGGCCGGTTACGACCCGAACGCTTACATCACTTTCTTCGAACGCATTCAAGCCGACGAAAAGCGTCGCCCGGGCATCCATCCCCAAGGTTTTCTCGACGCATCCGCCAACGCCCGAGCGCATCGAGGCCGCACAGAAGGAAATCGCCACGATCCTTCCCGCGCGCGATGAATACATCGTCTCCACGTCCGAATTTGACTCCGTAAAAGCGCGCCTCCGCAACGTCATGTTCTCGCGCAAAGCGCAGGACAACGGCCCCAACAAGCCGACCCTCCGCACCCGCACCGAACAGACCGACAAGCAGAAAACGCAGACCCAAACCACGGATCCAAATTCGACCGACGACGATCGCCCGACGCTAAAGCGCCGTCCCGATAACAATTAGTAGTTTCTGCTTTTCCGGACTTTGCACGGCGTGGGCCTTTCTTCTTGAAAGCCTAATTTTTCTTCGCAATCTTCTTTTCAGACGAGTCTTTCGGCTCTTTCGCCGTACTCTCTTTAGTCGTACTCTCTTTAGTCGTACTTTCCTTCTTTTCGCTCTTCTCCGCCGAACTAGAATCCGTACCCGCCGTATCCTTCGCCGGGTTTTTCCCCGCATAGTCCGTCACATACCATCCCGACCCCTTAAACTGGATCGACGGCGCCGTAATCGCTTGTTCCACTTTCCCGCCACAATGCGGACACTTCTTTAAATGCGGCCCGGCCACCGGCTCAATTTTCTCTGTCTTGCGATGGCATTTCACACACTGGTATTCGTACAGTGGCACTGCTCGCTCCTCAACAAATGATCTGAATTTCGCAGTATACCATGTGCCAATTCCTGCCCCTGCTGGCGTGCTAAACTCCCCTCATGCAAGCCTCACCTACCGACGCCCGCGGCTGCCTTTACCTCGTCGGGACGCCCATAGGCAACCTCGAGGACATCACCCTCCGCGCCCTCCGCATCCTCAAGGAATCCGATCAAATCGCTTGCGAAGACACCCGCCACACGCAAAAACTTCTCTCCCATTACGACATACAGAAACCCCTTGTCTCCTACCACGAGCACAACGAAATGACGCGTGCCCCCGAACTCGTCCTAGCCATGGAGCAGGGTGCCAAAATCGCCCTTGTCAGCGACGCAGGCACGCCGCTCGTCAGCGACCCTGGCTATCGCCTCGTCACGCTCTGCGCCCGCCATCAAATCCTTGTGATTCCGATTCCCGGTCCATCCGCGCTTCTAGCCGCCCTGTCCGCTTCTGGTCTGCCGAACGAGGAATTCCTCTTCGTCGGCTTCCTCCCCGCACGCTCCGGGGAACGCCAACGTGCTCTTGGAGCGCTTCCGAATAGAAGATCGCACGCTCATCCTCTACGAAGCCCCTCATCGCGTGGCGGAAACCATCGCCGACGCGCTAGAAATCCTCGGCGATCGCCCCGCTTGCCTCGCCCGCGAAGTTACTAAGGTCCATGAAGAGTTCCGCCGAGCCACACTCGCCGAACTCTGCTCCTCTCTCGAAGAAAAGCCCGTCCGGGGCGAGATCACGCTACTCATCGGCGCGCCTCTGCCGGGACAGTCCGCCGCAAGGGATACCACGCAATCTCTCGCCGATCGCGTAGAAGAACTCATCCGCCAAGCCAAAGTCGACCGCAAGGAAGCCCTCAAACTCGCAGCAAAAGAACGCGGCCTCACCCGTCGCGAGGCTTATGGCAGCCTGCACAGGGACCATGACGACGGCCAACCCTGATTAAGTCTGAAACCACGCTTAGCGCAAAGTTATGGGGCATTCCAGCATAAGTAGGGAAAGTTGTTGCACACACCCGTCCGGCACTGGTACGGTCTGCAGCCCTGATCCTTCTAACTCCTTGTAAATGCACCAAATAAGCCTGCCTCAAATTGCCTTGTTTTCCACAAGAAGGCACTCCAATTGCACGCTTCAGGTATCAGGTGACCAGTTTCACTTTACGAGTGGTGGAAGGGAGAGTTCATGGCCAAGAGAATTTCGCTTATAGCGGTACTAGCAGTTTTGGCGCTCGCGGTTGGCGCCACAGGCGCGCTTGCAGATGACATCATCGCGAGCGCCACGGGAATAACCAGCCCAACGCAGACGTTGACTTTTGACGAGATAGTCTTGCCGATAAATACGGCGGTGACAAACCAGTACGCGGGACTTGGCGTGACCTTTGCGCCAGAGGTTTTCTACAGCCCGCAGACAAACTTTGGCAACGTTCAAGGAAATGACATCGGCAACTTTACCTTTACCGGCGGCGGCCCCATTAGCCCGGTAACCATCGGGTTTGCTAGCGCACTGTCCGGCGCCGCATTCTCCTTTGATGCAGACGACACGCCGTATCTGTTTGAAGCGCTCCTGGGCGGATCTGTTGTCGATTCGTTTAGTGCAACCGTTGGATTTGGCGGGGCCAGCGATTTCT
>CAWCCV010000020.1:0-170450 GCA_963794175.1 uncultured Acidobacteriota bacterium
TGCGCTCTCGTTTTACCACAAAAGCCGAGCTGTCATACAGCAGGCAAATGGAAAGCCGGAGGCCGGAACTCCTGCGGCTCTGTTCTCGATTCCGGAAGACCGAATTCATACGACATCACCACCATTTCCAGTTACGATGACGGTCCCATATGGCTTCACTTCAAGAGCAGTTCGGCGGCATCGACATCTACCTGTTTGACCAGATCCTGCGCGGGAACATTTCACCCGGGATGAAGATTTTCGATGCGGGCTGCGGCACCGGCCGGAATATCGTCTACCTGCTCCGGGAAGGCTACGAAGTTTTCGGAGTGGATCCGGATCCGAAGGCGATCAACGCCGTGCGCCAACTTGTCCCTCACATTCCGGCGGAGAATTTCCGGGTGGAATCCGTTGAAGCGAACTCGTTTCCCGACGCCTTTGCCGATGTCGTGATTTGCAACACCGTCCTCCACTTCGCCCGCGACGATGATCACTTCCGATCCATGTTGCGAGGCGCCTGGCGCACGCTCAAGCCCGGCGGTCTGTTCTTCTCTCGCCTCGCGTCTACCATCGGCGGTGAACGCCTGTTAAAGCATCTTTCCGGGCGCTGGTACCTGATGGCGGATGGCACTGAACGCTACCTGGTCGACGAGCCCTTGCTGATGCAATGGACGGATGAGCTGGGGGCGCAACTCGTAGATCCGATCAAGACGACTGTGGTCCAGAACCTCCGATCCATGACGACATGGGTTCTGCGAAAGCCCTGACTCGGATTTTCGCCACGGTACCTGATTTTTCCATACGACATGAAGTTCACGGCCAACTCAGTTTTCGTCCACCAATAACGTGCAGGTGAAGGTGGAACACTGTTTGACCCGCATCCGCATTCACGTTGAAAACGGTACGGTAACCTTTTTGGGCTACGCCGAACTGTTCGGCAATCTTCCTGGCCACATCAAACATGTACGCTAAAAGAGCAGCGTCATCCGCTGTAACACTGTTCAGCGTCGGGATGTGCTTTCGAGGGCAAATCAGAACATGGACGGGTGCCTGCGGATTGATGTCGTGAAACGCAACGACGCGATCATCCTCGTACGCCATCTTCGCAGGTAGTTCACGATTCGCGATTCTGCAAAAGAGACAAGACTCCATAAACCTTCCTGAAATGATTCCAGGTCGTTACCGCCGGGTAATAAACCTGTGCGTGATAGACAATAATGAAAGATCCCACGACACCGCCGAAGAGGACGGAGGCGACGATCCAGAAAGCCGCAGTAGCGAAGGGAATTACAAAAAAGCCCATAAAAGGTGAACCACCAGCAAGACCGCCGAATCTTCCCTGTGGCCACCCGTAGATGCGTGCGAACCAATACGTGGGCAGGATCATGATGCGCGTCAAAACAACATATACCGCAATGAGTTTGAACAGTGTGAAGTACGGACGTGACTCTTCACCGGTTGCGACCCGGATTGCAAAATAGACAGGACCAATCAGGAAATGAAGCGCGACAACGCTTAGAATATTGGCAACAGCATCAGACGCGCCCGCGCGCTCGACGATTACCCTCAAAACCACGACAGCGGCCGCGATGATCAAGGGCCATTTCAGAATTTGCCTCGCGTTTTGCATGCGTCCCGAATCTCCAGCCCTGCACCAAACCACTGAAGTTGATCGAGGTAGTGGCGGATGCAAAAGCAGAGGAAGTATAAGCGTACATCCGCTGGATTTCGATCTTCCGTCGTCGGTCCGCCATTCCAGCGTACCGTCGCGACGGTCTTCGAAATGTGACTATTGTGCCGGGAAGATTTTGCGTTCGCCGCTTAGTTTTGAACCCTCGGCATAACCCGCTCTACATAATGCGAAGTTACTTCAATATTTCGGGCGACCTCATCACATAATCAAACCCCTGAGCAGGACCTGAAGAGGTACGCCGATATCGGATATTCCTCCAGGTCCATTCCACGCGAAATGAGAGGTTCAATGAGACATACCGTTCTGCTGGCAGCCATGCTGGCCATGCTCTCGTCAGCGAACATCCAGGCTGAATCGACAACGTTCAATGACGTAAAAGTTCGATCCAGTCGCAGCGAGAAGGACCCTCGCCTCATTGAGAAAGACGCGGTTCTCATTCTCGACGGAACGGCAGGGAAGCTCGTTGTAACGTCTGCTAAAAAACCGTTGAGCATTCCGTATGAGAAAGTACTCCGAGTTCAGTTTGAGCTCACAACTCACATGCGTGGCGGAGCACTTGGCCAAGTCGTCGGAGCCGCAGGTGCCGTCGTGGGCGCGCCGCAGGTGGGCACACCAATCAGTGGTGCGAAGATCAGCGATTATTGGTGCTATATCGAGTATCAGGATGACGACGCCCGCACGCGGAGCCAGATGCTGGAAATCGCAAAGGATGTTTCCGATCGAGTGATTGACGCGATGATGCAGGCGTTCGGAGGTCGTGTTATTCGAATCGATTTCGCCGAGCATGCAGACGTTGTGGACAAGAAGACTGTAGCGGATCTTCAGTCGAAGCACGACGTCAGGATCGACAAAAAGAATCGTCCGCTTCCCAAATTAGAGCCAGGCAAAGCGTTGATCGTCGTTGTCTGTCCCCGGATTCCAACATGGTCCAAAGTTAGTGGCATTCAGTTCAAGGTTCACGCGAATGATCGGGCGGTCGATTGTCAACAAAGCTGGCACCTACTCTTTTGCATACCTGGATCCGGGAGATTACATGCTGGTTTCACAGTCTGAAAATGCGAGTGGCTTTCGCATCAAGTTGGAAGCGGGCCAGGAGTACTATTTCCTGCAAAACATAATGTACGGAAATTTCAAACAAAGAACAGCCCTTAGCCGCAACTCCAAAGAACTGGTCATGCAGGAACTGACCGGTGCGTACTATGCCGACTGGAAGCGTACCCAGTAGGATTCCGCCGAATCACGAGCGAGCATTGGAATTGTAGCCGGCGGTACGCTCTATCAAATCGTTGCTCTTGCAGGGAGACTTTTACGGAGCCGTCGGTAGGTTGTTCCCGTAGTGTCGAATCATTTTGTGAACACGCGTTTCTAGATAAACAACTCTCAATCGGCGCGTCGATTTCTGAAGTATTGAGCGGAGTCCTCAAGAACAACCGCCACATGATATCTTTGTGCCAAGTAGTCTGCGACGGGAGAAGGGAATCGATGCAGGATTGGCAGAAAAGAGTCACCATCAATCCGGATGTATGCCATGGAAAGCCGTGTATCCGTGGAACGCGAATAATGGTTTCGGTCGTTCTGGACAATCTCGCCGAAGGCCTTTCTTCAGAAGAGATCGTCAAGGAATATCCGCCCTTAACACTCGAAGACATTAGTGCCGCAATCTCCTATGCGGCAAATTTGACTCGCGAGGAAGAAATACTTCCGTTACGTTAGCCGCATGCTCCTGAAGCTCGACGAAAATCTAGGCCGCTCGCATGTCGAAATTCTGCGAAACGCTGGATATGAAACCGATCGCGTTCACGACCAGGGTATGTCCGGATGGGCGGATTCCGCTGTATGGAAACGCGTCTGCGACGAGGGGCGTTTCTTCAATCGGGATTGCTGCATTGGGCTCGTGGAGCTGCACCAGATCAATGGAGTCAACGCCAAGTTTTGACAAACTGGAATCCACTGAGTTTCTCAAGTCTTTTGCGCGAAAATTCTGCGGAGACACCTTCGTGGCCACGAAAACGCTTTCGTGAACAGTATGGCGCACTTCGCGAAGCAGTCTTCCTACCAGCGATTCCGTTCCGTATGACTCGGCAGTATCGATGAACAGCGCGCCGGCAGCGATCCCCTTGTGCAGGGCTGCCGTGTCGCCTTTGTAGTCCCACGTCCCTAGGCCAATCTCGGGAAGGAATACCCCTGTTTTTCCTAATTCTTTCAATTTCATGTCGGCAGTATCTCGCAGTTTTGAGTGTTTGTCTGTTGGGCTAATCAACAAGCAACACACGAACTAATGTTGCCGCATTCTTTGGTTGCTCGAATCTACTCTAGACGCTGCTGCATGGTTCAAGTAGCATCTAATCAACCAGCCTCGCTTTACCAGGTGAATAAAAATATGGGTCCAGGTGATCTCTCCGAAGAGGGACTCGGTGTAGTGCTCTCTTCGCAAGCTCGATTTACAAGTGTCGAGAATCCAGATAATGATCCGCACATAAACGGCGATTACTTTCGAAACCATCCCACGTGGCATGTGGAATATTCGGCGTGGAAGGCCGCGCATATTTTCCGCTTTCTTCAAAGCAAGAAACTTTGCCCGAAGAGTATCGGTGAGGTCGGCTGTGGAGCAGGTGAGGTACTAAAGCAGCTTCAAAACAAATTGGACCCTGATGTTCGATTTTGGGGCTGGGATGTTGCGCCCCCCGCGATTGAAATGGCCAAAACGAGAGAAAATAGCATGCTCCAGTTTGCCCTCGCGGATTTTGGCGCGATCGAAACTCCCGAGTTGGACATGCTTTTGGCTTTGGAGGTTGTGGATCACGTCGAGCACTACCTCGGCTTTTTGAGAATGTTAAAGTCGCGCGCCACGTTGAAGTTATTCAGCTTCTCTTTGGACATTTCTGTTCAGAGCGCGTTACGTGCCGGCGCCTTCTTGCAAAGGCGAAATGTGCACAATCATCTTCATCATTTCAACAAGGAAACAGCTATCTCGGCGCTGGAATACACCGGATTCAAAGTATTGGATTGGCGACTAGTGCCCAGTCTTCCGGGAGCCAGCAAACTGGCGAGTCTCGCAAAGCCAATTCGAAGCCCCATGTTTGCGCTTGCGCCAGAATTCACAGTCCGGCTACTCGGCGGGTATAGCTTGTTTGTTCTTGCCGAATAGTCCAGATTGTCTTGCACAGTGGGGCGCGAACCCCTGCGAAAGAATCAGCATTACGTGCCTGAGGCTGCGAGAAATTCCTGGTTTTCGTAGTAGCGAACTTGGCGCGCGCAGATCATTTTTCCTTCCACCAACAAGATTTGTTCCTCAGGCCGCATCTTTTTTGTTCATTTAGCTCCAGTTTTAGAGACAATTTGGTGACAATCAGCGAATTTCCGCGCGGAAGGCTACCAAGAAGGAGGTTCGATTTTATGAAGAAGGAATATGATTTTTCCAAAATGAAAGAGCTTAAGAACCCGTCTGCGGGTAAGAAACAAGCCGTGGGAATCAACTTAAGTCCGGAAGTCGTGGACTACTTCAAAGGACTGGCGGATGAGACAGGACTTCCTTATCAGAAGCTAATTGACCTTTATCTTCTCGACTGCGCGAAAAGGCGCAAGAAACTCATGATGAAGTGGGTAGCGTAGAGCCTGTAAATTGCGGTGAAATGCGGAGCAAGGTTATGAGACCAAGTACCTTTCCATTGCGCTTGGCTTCTTCCTTGCAGCAGGTTTCAAAGCGCCAATCCTGAAGATTCGTCCGTAGCTACAACGTTTATAAGTACCAAACCACCGCTCGGGGAACCAGAAAGACACCAAGCATTTACACAGCCACTGAGCAGAACGGGCTTATCTGATCTGGCGATCTCTGATAACTCATCTCGCGTTATTCCCCATTCAGCCAGCTCTACATGACTAAATTTTGACGCCCACTGGGATAGAGCTGCCGCTTACGCGCTGCGCATGCGCAACATCTTCCGCGGCAGCCTTTACCGCCGCTCGCTTTATCTGCAATGTCACACTCTCAAATTTGGAAACTCTTGATCTCGCATCCTTGGTGATGTCGCTAAGACGGGACTTTCTGCTAGCGAACACGGCGGATGCCGGACTTGGCTGTTTGTGACGGCGGCTGCTATCAAGTAGAAATCAACTAAATCCGGCCGTGAGATAGCAAGCATTTCTGTAGTGGACTAGCTCAATTTTCGTTGTTTTGCGCCACTTTTGGTGACAACATAATGACCGTCTCAGATTTTGCCTTGTCGGGCAGGTGAATGTCTGCCTGCAAGGGGAAATACCTTCGAGTTCCCGCCCGACGCACAATGCTTTCCTCACAAACATTACTCGGCAAAATCCTGCGGTTGACACTTTCTCTGATCCCGCCCGAGACTGAAGTTCGCATCTTGCGTGGGCCACTCCGACGGAAGAAGTGGATCAAGGGCGCAGGTCCCAATGCGTACTGGGTCGGCACATATGAAGTAGCCCGCGTCCGTGCTTTCGCAGACGCCATTACTCAGGGCGCCGTGATCTACGATGTCGGAGCAAACGTCGGCATTTATTCCCTAATTGCTAGCTTATGCGCAGGAGTTACTGGAAGGGTATACGCGTTCGAGCCGCTAGACCGAAACCTGCGATACCTTCGACGACATATTGTGCTGAATAACGTACTAAATTGTACGGTTATTGAAAGCGCGATAAGCAACGAAGACGGGACGCGGCGATTCTCGGCCGCCGCTTGGGAGCCTTCCATGGCAAAGCTTTCCCCTGAAGGCGAGATATTGGTTCCCTCAACAACACTTGACAGCTGCATCTACGGAGAAAAACACCTCCGACCGCCGGACATCCTAAAGATCGATGTGGAAGGCGCAGAACTTGAAGTCTTAGAAGGCTCCACTATGGCCCTCAGTGAATTCCACCCGAAGATATTTCTCGAAATCCACGGGACGCAACTACATGCCGAGTGTCGTGCCCTTCTCCTAGCAAAGGGTTATGAAGTTGAGGAGGGATACGGCCAGTTGGTGGCCACTTGGAAAGTGCAGGTAAGAGATCCTGGTTTCTTGCTGCACTTGAATGTCACAGCTCCAGAACGCGCACCCGCAGAAGCGAAGGCCGATTGTGTTTGCTTGCGTCGCTCTTCGGAAGTTTCTTACTAGGAAAAAGGGCAAAGGCAGGTACAAGACGGAGACGGAGCTAGTGCCTTCCATGAGAAGGCTGGTTAGTGTCAAATCAGTTTTCCTCTTTACCTGCCTGTTCTTCTTCCCGCATGGGGTTTCTCGCGTTCGAGCCGTGCATGGTGAAGTAGAACGATTCTTATCTGGACCTGCAGCTGCGAGGAATCGGGTGCCCAATAGGCACGGAGGCTATGGGATATTCCCGCTGGTTGGAGTGTCTCCTGGGTCCGCAAGCTGACACCCTCCAACTGAAGACGATCCCGCGCATTTTCTTGGGACAGATCCTTCAAAGCCTTTCGGCAATTCCAGTTTCACGGGTGGCCGCTCCGGAATTTTTCAAGCACGCCCGGAACCGGTTCAACGTCTTTCGAAGACGCAATCCGAAACGCGGTATCGCTTGGAAAAGACAGCGACACGCTGGGTGCGCAGTAGGTGCGCAACCATACAGACTTTCACCGGCGCTCAGTTGTTATTTACTTACCAGTCTCGTCTCCGGTTGTGGTACAACTTCCTGGGGTTGTCCAGCTCCCTCAATTACCAAATCCTCGCTCGGAAAAACTGAATCATGCGAACGCATAATGCCCCGACACTTGTATGTGTCACTGTGTGTTTTCTAATTCTGGCTGGCTGCATTCTTCCTCATTCGGCTAATCAACCCATTTCCGTCGCCATTTCCCCGCAACCCGCTTATGTTGGCAGCGCGCAAACCGTGCAGCTCGTCGCGAACGTTACCGGCGACACTTCAGGTGTCACCTGGTCTGTGAGCGGCTCGGGCGGCGGCACCATCGACGCACAGGGCAACTACACCGCTCCTGCCGTAACCCAGAATGCCTCCGCCATCGTAACCGCCACCAGCATGAAAGATCCCACCAAGTCCGCTTCCACCACCGTCAACATCATTGCACCTGGTGCGGTGACCACCACCAACAATGCGCAAGTTGCTCAATACTCCATCTCCGTCCCCGATGGCCTTTCCGTCTTCGTTCAGTTCAGCACCGACACCAGCTACAACCTGATGACCTGGGCAGTGCCCGCCCCTTCGGGAGGTGGCAACGTCCCAATCTTAGTTGCGGGGATGAAGGGCAACACGCAATACCACATGCGTGCCGTCTTTCAACCGATCGGCACGACCACCAATGTCTTCACCGACGCCGACCACACCTTCACCACCAGCGCTTACCCCGTTGCTAGCCTGCCGACACTTACCACGAACACGACCAGCGGCCAGACCCCTCAACCTGGCGTCGAATTGCTGGATCTACTCCGAATCGGCACTCCTACTGGACAGTTCAGCACTACCGTCAGCGATCTGAACGGAAATATCTTGTGGGCTTATGATCCGGGTTCATCCGTGGCTGCGGGACTCTTTGCTGGTCCGATCAAGCTTTTGCCTAATGGGCACTTTCTGATTGTCTACGGCGGAGTTAACCCGGACGGATTAAATTCTGTGACGCAAGAGGTAGATCTCACCGGGAGTGTCGTCTGGCAAATGACTTCTGCCCAACTCAATACCGCTTTGGCCGCTGCCACCTGCGCCGGCTGCAACATCACCGTAATCGGCACACATCATGACTTCGCCGTGCTTCCCAACGGTCACATCGTCTTCATCGCCTCCACGCAGCAGGACGTGTCCGGCACGACGGTCATCGGTGATGTCCTGATAGATCTCGATCAAAACCACAAGCCCGTCTGGCTATGGAACACTTTCGATCACCTTGATATAAATCGCCGGCCGATGGGTTATCCCGATTGGACACACAGCAATGCGGTCGTCTATTCGCCGGACGACAAGGCGCTGATGCTTTCGATGCGACACCAGGCCTGGGTCATCAAGATCAACTACAACGACGGTGCGGGCGACGGTTCCATCATGTGGAAGCTTGGCTACCAGGGTGATTTTGCTCTGCAATCTGGAGCATTCAACTCCGTGGATCCTGTGGACTGGTTTAGCGCCCAGCATGATGCCAACATCGTCAGCACCACCACCGCAGGTACGCTTGACGTCTTGCTCTTCGACAACGGCAACCAACGCATTCTGCAATCTAGTCCTTTGGTTCTCTGCGGTTCCGGCACGCCTTGCGACAGTCGCGTACCCATCCTCCGGCTTGATGAGACAGCTAAAACCGCCGATATCACTTGGGTGGACAAACTGGCTCCGCTATTCTCGTTTTTTGGCGGATCCGCCAGGCTTCTGAAGAACGGTAATGTAGAATTCGACGAGTGTGCGGCCACGCCTTTACCGAATAACAACGCACAAATCTTTGAAGTAACCAAGACGACTCCCCCGCAAATTGCATGGCAGATGCAAATCGCCGGGCAGTACGCTTATCGCGGCTATCGCATTCCGAGTCTTTATCCGGGCGTTCAGTGGTAGCACCGCAAGAAATTCAAAGAGGAAAGGAGTTCAGCTGGGCAAGGAGAGTGACCATAGTGCTCATGAGTGGTTTTCAGGATCCCGTTACCGGTGCCTACGTCGTGGAGCAGGAAATCGCCGTACGGATGCAAGGACCGAGCCTAGCCTAGTGCCGGAGGGATCTTGAACATGCCTCCTAGTGCACCGAGTCAATCCGCGGATGCCTCTGCCCGGCTGACTCAAAGTTCCATTGCAAACTCCTTGCGTCAACGTCTCTGCGAGCTCACCCAGCGAAGCCGCGCTGCAGCTACTGGCGCATTCAACCAAAACAAAGCAACCGAAGTTAAAAGTGTCACCAATCGCCCCACTACTATAAGTGCTGTTGTTCGTTATAATTAGAAACGGAGGGATGGGTGAGCGGTTGAAACCGGCGGTCTTGAAAAATAAAATCGCCGGTTCGCTATCTGGTAGAAAATTCAACTAAATCCCTTTGCCAGCCGCAAGATAGCGACAATTTCTGTTTTCTGGATTTGCTCCGTTTTTGCTCGTTTTGCGCCAGTTTTAGTGACAATTTGGTGACGCTCGCACCCTCACGATAAGCGACGCGAACCCATTTGGCCTGGCTTCCCCGTCGGCCAGCACCGGCAGGTCATACTTATTTTGCAAACAGCTTTCGAATCGTTGATTTGTACCATTCTCCTAGGTCAGCGTGCTGGATCATCTGAAAGTTTTCATCTGGGTTCCCAAATGAGAAAAGCGCGCCTTCAGAAATCCGAAATACTGATTCCACTACGCCCTTTTAATCTGAGTGACCGGCTCAATGAGATCGTATTCGGCAGTTCCGAATGACTAAAGTATTGTCTCAGACTCAAACAGATCCCCGCCGCCCTTTTGTCCCCTTGGCGCCCCTCTAAGAGTCATGTGATTCGCCGCCGCAGACCCCGGGGCAAGAGAGCTCTGGCCTTAATTGCAGCGCTATGGAGCGAACGAGGTATAAGCTTTCTGACAAACGAATCAAACTTGGTTCGATGACGGAATTTTATTTCCTCGTTCAACAGTTCAATGTGTTCAGAAGAGAGGCGCCAGTCGGAAGCGCCACAATTTTCCAGAACTCGTTCAACGGAATTTGATTTGGGTATCGATACCACGCCGGCTTTGCAATTGCACCAATTAATCATGATTTGCGCCGGCGTCTTTCCGGTCGCCTGAGCTATCTTCGAAATAACTCCCTCGGGGTCGCAATCCAAAATGCGGCCGACACCCTTTGCGAGGGGGCTATAGGCAATGACGGTGATTTGATTGGCTTGGCAATAAGGCAGTATGTCTTTCTCGATCGTTCTATCAATCAGGTTGTACCGGACTTGATTGGAAACAACCTTGTGCTTTCCCATGGCGCTCTGCGCCGCTGCAAGCTCTTGCACAGAAAAATTGCTGACGCCACAAAACCTGATCTTTCCGGAATCCACAAGGTCAGAAAGCGCGCCAATCGTCTCTTCAATCGGGATTGCTGCATTGGGCTCGTGGAGCTGCACCAGATCAATGGAGTCAACGCCAAGTTTTGACAAACTGGAATCCACTGAGTTTCTCAAGTCTTTTGCGCGAAAATTCTGTGGAGACACCTTCGTGGCCACGAAAACGCTTTCGTGAACAGCATGGCGCACTTCGCGAAGCAGTCTTCCTACCAGCGATTCCGTTCCGTATGACTCGGCAGTATCGATGAACAGCGCGCCGGCATCGATCCCCTTGTGCAAGGCTGCCGTGTCGCCTTTGTAGTCCCACGTCCCCAGGCCAATCTCGGGAAGGAATACCCCTGTTTTTCCTAATTCTTTCAATTTCATGTCGGCAGTATCTCGCAGTTTTGAGTGTTTGTCTGTTGGGCCAATCAACAAGCAACACACGAACTAATGTTGCCGCATTCTTTGGTTGCTCGAATCTACTCTAGACGCTACTGCATGGTTCAAGTAGCATCTAATCAACCAGCCTCGCTTTACCAGGTGAATAAAAATATGAGTCCAGGTGATCTCTCCGAAGAGGGACTCGGTGTAGTGCCCTCTTCGCAAGCTCGATTTACAAGTGTCGAGGTTCCAGATAAAGATCCGCACATAAACGGCGATTACTTTCGAAACCATCCCACGTGGCATGTGGAATATTCGGCGTGGAAGGCCGAGCATATTTTCCGCTTTCTTCAAAGCAAGAAACTTTGCCCGAAGAGTATCGGTGAGGTCGGCTGTGGAGCAGGTGAGGTACTAAAGCAGCTTCAAAACAAATTGGACCCCGATGTTCGATTTTGGGGCTGGGATGTTGCGCCCCCCGCGATTGAAATGGCCAAAACGAGAGAAAATGGCATGCTCCAGTTTGCCCTCGCGGATTTTGGCGCGATCGAAACTCCCGAGTTGGACATGCTTTTGGCTTTGGAGGTTGTGGATCACGTCGAGCACTACCTCGGCTTTTTGAGAATGTTAAAGTCGCGCGCCACGTTGAAGTTATTCAGCTTCTCTTTGGACATTTCTGTTCAGAGCGCGTTACGTGCCGGCGCCTTCTTGCAAAGGCGAAATGTGCACAATCATCTTCATCATTTCAACAAGGAAACAGCTATCTCGGCGCTGGAATACACCGGATTCAAAGTATTGGATTGGCGACTAGTGCCCAGTCTTCCGGGAGCCAGCAAACTGGCGAGTCTCGCAAAGCCAATTCGAAGCCCCATGTTTGCGCTTGCGCCAGAGTTCACAGTCCGGCTACTCGGCGGGTATAGCTTGTTTGTTCTTGCCGAATAGTCCAGATTGTCTTGCGCACGTCGGGCGCGAACCCCTGCGAAAGAAACAGCATTATGTGCCTGAAGCTGCGAGAAATTCCTGGTTTTCGTAGTAGCGAACTTGGCGCGCGCAGATCATTTTCCCTTCCACCAACAAAATCTGTTCCTCAGGCCGCATCCTCATCAGTTCCTCGGCGGAAATTCCGCCCAGCACATTGACCAAATTCTGCGCCATGCGTAGATTGCGCAAGCCAAAAGTTGGAATAACATTTAGGAGCGGAAGGTTACCTCCGTGTATTGCTTAATTTCGGCCTTCATGCGTCCCGTCCTCGTAAAAAAGATTGCGGCTGCAGCTGCTTGCGCGCCCTTGATCGGACTAACGCTTCGTCCAGTGTATTTAAGATTGTTCGCTGCGGTAAGCATTCGACCGAAAAATCACATGACGGCGCGGCAAAAAAACCATGTCCATCTGCCAGAAGGCCTCATCCTGCGGCCGCACTATCAGATCAAAAACATCGCCGCAGCGGAATCCTCGCTCTTCCAGGTATGCACAAAGCTCGTGGAATCGCAATGCCCCCGGGCAAAGCGTGAAGTTATACGCTTCGACGATCAGCATGCCCGCTTGCGCCATGGTCTCCCGCGCGCCTTCCAGAATGGCCACCTCGAAGCCGTGCATGTCCAGTTTCAGCAAGTACGGGCCCGGCATGTTGTACTGCCGAACTAAGTCATCCACCATTCTCATGCGTACTCGGATGTTGTTCCGAGCATACGGTATCTCCGACGCTTGCCCTCCCAAGGGATCAGATGCCCCGAAGAAAATCTCCCCTTCCCGGTTGCCAGCGGCGCAGAGTTCATATTCCACGTTCGGGTGCATTGCCTTGAACTTCTGGAGTCCCGCGCCGTGCGCTTTTTCCTGCGCCTCGATCAACAGATACCTCGCATCGGGAAAAAAGTGCATCACTTCCCCGGACCATCGACCATCAGAAGCCCCCACATCGATCACCGTCGCAACGGAAATGTCACGCCTGCGTCGCAGTGCTGTGTGAAGACTCGGTGGTCCTGCCGACACCGGTATAAATCCGCGGCGCTCAATATAACGTCGCGCAAAATGCCTGATCGATTTGGGAATGAAGCGCATCATCGCTCTAATCGTTCTCGGCCCGTCAGTACATGAAATCCGTCTTCTGATGAGAATCTGGTCTGCGCTTTCCCTTCTCTTAGACAGCCTGGAGATTCGACAGGCCATCTCTTAACAAGGCCTTTACGATTGGAAATCTTCCAGAATACAGCTTGGCGTCCGGCTCTCTTACAGTTAACCGGAATATCTCTGCCCATTTCAAAAACTTAGGCAAACACCTCGGGCGTTCCAATCGTTTTTCGATCCCGGCGCGCATTGAAGATTTTTCCTCGAGCCTTTCTCTCTCATTCCCAGGAGTTTATCCGTTTAGAAACAAGCTGTCGACCTAGCTAGGTGCGCTGCCCGGACACGAAAATTTCTTTCATGTCCTGAAGGCTTCTTCTCTCATGTGAAATGCCGCGTTGCGTGCGAAACAATTCAAAGACCCCAACCAAGGTGCTCTCCGCCTATTTCAAGAATTGGCGATCTGGAAGAAGCGAAGGAACGGATAACCGTGTGCTACTTGCATCCAAATCTTGAAGCGAATGTGCAAGCGGTGGCAAGACTGTCGGCGAACTGTGACAAATCCGTGACAGTCCGCCCCAAAGTGCAGCAGTTGATTCCTAAAGTGTCACAAATTGGCCGCTAACTCACAGAGTACGTTAGAATTAAAAACGGAGGGGTGGGTGAGCGGTTGAAACCGGCGGTCTTGAAAACCGTTAGGCTCGAAAGGGTCTCGGGGGTTCGAATCCCTCCTCCTCCGCCAGAATCAAATTGTCCGGCCCGGAGGCATGCCGCTCCTTCAGCGTGTGTCCGCTTTGACTTCGTAGTGCGCCGCGACCGGTTCCACTCTCGAAAGCAGCGCTTTTGCCTCCGGTTCAATGACCGGAATCGGGTAGTTTTCTCCGGCAAATTTCTCCACCGAAGCAATCGAATCGAAAAAGTTCACCACGACAAATTCCTCTTCGTCATTCACGGAACGCCGAAAAACATAGCCTCCCCGGTAGCCGTCATTACTCTTCAAATCAGGCAACACTTTGCTCCTGAGCAGCGCTTCATACGCGTCCGCATTCTCCGGTTTCGTCCATCCCCGCCAGTGCCGTGCAATCATTTTTCTCCCTCTTAAATCCCGTTCCGCGATTCGATTGACGCTGACGGAACGGCATGCTTAACTTCGCGATTATGTGGCCGGAAGTTCATCATTTCTGGAGCATTCCGTTTACTTTGTACGATGTATTGCGCGTTGCCGCAATCGTTTCATCACTCGCCATTTGCGTTTTCCTGAATCGGACGCAAAAAATTTCCGCATCAAAAACGCTGCTGATCGCGCTGATCTGCGTTCCCGTTTCCGTGGGAGCGGCGCGTCTGCTGAACGCGATCGAATATGGCGCCACTTTTGCGAGCGTCAATAGCGAGTATCTCCGGAATCCAGGATCTTCGATTTACGGCGCGCTCATTGCTTGCCTTATCGCTGTCATAGCGATGACGCGCCTGATGCACATTCCCACTTTGCGTTTTCTGGATGCCGGCGCACCAGCTATGGCCATCGGAGAGGGCGTGAGCCGAATCGGTTGCTTCTCTGCCGGTTGTTGCTACGGAAAACCCTGGAACGGCCCCTGGGCTGTCGTTTTTCCCCCGAACAGCTTTGCTGCGATGGACCAGCAGTCCAGGGGCGTGCTTTCCGGCGCGAGCTTGCACTCGCTCGCTGTCCATCCCGTTCAGCTCTACGGCGTGATGCTGATGGGACTGCTAACTTGGTTTCTGATTTGGCGCTTCAAGCAACCTCACCCCGATGGCGCCATTATCAGTCTCCTGCTGGTCGGCTACGGCGCCTACAGGCTTGCGATCATTCCGTTTCGCACGGAGGTGCTCGTCAGCATGAAGGTGTTTAGCCTCCTGTTTATTGCAGTAGGCATTCTGGGGCTTCTTTGGACCAAACGCGCAAGACCCGCTACATAAACGAAATTGCCGAGAAGGCGATCGTCTCGGCAGTTCTTCTCGCCATTACCATTCCCGTTTTTTATGGCGGCGAAGCGCTGATTGCGCGGCGCCATTCTGATTCTGTTCCGTGGCTCATTACCCGCTGGGATGCAAAGATTCCTCTAGTACCCCCCACCGTTTGGATCTACATGTCCTGGTATCTTGCGCCGTGGCTTGTTCTGGCATTGCCCGCGCGGCAGTTTCGCCGCATTGCAAGTGCAATTGTTCTTGCCTTCACAGTTTGCATGATCTGCTATGCGCTGATTCCTGCCGCCGTCGAACGCCCGGTTGTCATGGGACATACGCTTTCTGAACGAGCGTTGCTGTTCTTGTACAGACACGATCCGCCTTCGAATATTTTTCCTTCTTTCCATGCGGCTCTGTGTGTGGTTCTTTGGAGGTCTGCGCAAGACAGTTTGCTTCGCAGTCGGCTGATGACGATTTGGATGGCGGCAATCTGTGTGGCTTGCGTACTGACAAAGCAGCACAACATTCTGGATATTCCGGCCGGAATGGCCGTGGGCTTCGCGGCGCTTTCCGCCGTCAGCGCCGTGCTAATTTATTTCGAGCGCTCAAAAGTTCACTGAGGAGCCCTGAGCCGGGCTAGTTGATCTGATTCCCGCCCCCGCCGGGTTCATTTCCGCCGCCCTGCGGTTGTGTCTTCGATTTGGCCAAAGTCCCGCTCATCAACAGGTTGCCGCTGGTGGCATCGAACATTGCGTAGGCAGTGTCAAAGGCGACCGGCCGCTTTTTCGACAGCGGCGTGGTGAAGTAGATGGGGCCCCGAATCGTGACGAACGCAACTCGATAATCCTCCGGTAGTCCCGTCGAAGCGCCTCGCAGCCGCGAAGTAACTTCTTTTGCCGTGGTGAACTCCACGCTCTCCACTTTTAATTGAGAGATATCGCCGATGCTTCTTGCTAGCCGGTGCGTTTGCAAAAAGCTTGTCACCTCATCCTTCGTAAATGGCTCCGGACCAGCCTTCACGGTAAGGCCTTGCACGCCTTGCGGGCGTTTTGGAGTCCCTTGCGGCATTTTCATCTCGACGGCGCCTTCCGGCCTGTGCGCTCGTTCGCAACCAGCCACGCCGGAAAAAAACGTAAGAACGGTGAGTGCAAGAATCTTTTTGTTCATGGAAATATCCTTTCCGCCAATCTCTTTGAACAGGATCAGGGCGTACGCGTTGTGAAATCGCCGCCTTCAGGAGCGCCAGCCGCGCCGGGGTTTTGCGCCCACGAGGCGGTGGGTGGGTTGGCACTGGTCACGCCACCAGCAGCAGTCTGCGCGTTGTACCAAAAGATGTACGCCGAATCCAAAGCCTGCACGGCCCAAATATTGCGCGTGAAATGAGCTACACCGGCAGAAGCGTTATTTTTGGGATCCTGTGGGGAGCCCGCAAGTTCCTGGCCGATCAGAATCCGTTTTCCGACCATCTGCGGAAATGGCGTCCCGCAGCCGTTGTTACCCTGAATGGAAGAGCTTCCGTTGTAGAGGGTGCTGTGCGAATCGTTGTAGATAAAAACGAGGATCGGGTTTTGCGGATCGCGCCCGTCTTTGATGATCATGTAGTGATCCACAGTCCCTACCGGATCAGTTCCGCCCAGGTAGCGCGCGTTAAATGTGTCACCGCTCCCGGCCCTGGCGTCTGCCCAGAAATACGTGGGACTGCTTCCTTCCGAGGCGATTGAACCAGCTTCTACCCAGCACATTCCGAAATCATTGCTCGTGCAATTCGCAGAAGAGTCGTCAATGAGCCAGATTTCGTCGTCAACAAAGCCTCCGCAGCCGGAAGGGCAGGACATGGGTACCTGGGTAATGTCCGTATAGGCTCCGAAATACTCCGTGCCTTGGGTCCATGCATTCACGCCATAGCAATGGCCGCTCGAAGGATTGCCGCAGGAATAGGCGTCCGCCCGGCCCGCGACGAAAAACATCAATAGCAATGGGAATGCAAATCGAAGAAAGCGGAATCCGGTGCAAAATGGGGCCGGCATAGGACCTCCTACCGAGCAATAGGGCAATCTAACGAACCACGCGAACGAAGTTCTCTGGGTTAGCCGTTGCTCAATAGTGACGCGAGGAGGCGGATCGTTTCAGGGGAGTGTCAAACAGCGGCAATTTATGAGAGTTTCAGACTCTCCTTTGGGAGTCGAGGGATCGAACCTTTCGTTAATGCTTACGCTATGGCAAGCTCACGGACCCGGCCTTCCAAGCGCCCCAGCCCTTAGAATGAAATGTTAGCGTCTCATGCTCTCTCCTCGCACATTAGTGTGGATCGCCGCCGTCTGGATCTCCGTCCTGGGGCTATACGCCGCCGGGCCGCTGCTGTTTCATGGCGAACAGACGCGCACGATGTTCGCAGACATCATGCAGTGCCTCGTCCCCCTGATTGCGAACGCTGGCCTGTTGATGAACGCAGGCACGCCGCACTGGCGGCGCAACGTTTTCTGGATGCTGCTCGCGATGGGTTGCACCCTCTGGATGATCGGCCAGTTCCAATGGACCTACGCCGAACTCCACGCGCAGAAGGCGCCCGGCGACCTCTACGCCGGCGACATGACTTTCTTCCTGCGGGAAATTCCCGTGATGGCGGCGCTCGTCCTGCGGCCTCACCTGAAGCGCGGCGAAATGAGCTTGCGCTTCGGCTATCTTGATTTCGTTTTGCTTCTAACCTGGTGGGTTTTTCTCTACGCCTATGCGGTGTTGCCGTGGATCTACGCTTCCCCTGCGCTCCCTCAGTACAACTTCGCCTATGACGCGCTGACGGACATTCAGAACATGATCGTCGTCGTGGGGCTCGGCGTGCTTTGGCTCAGGGCCAGCCGGGCTTGGCGTTTCGTGTATGCCAACCTGTTTGGCGGCGCTGCGATGTACATGCTCTCTTCTCTCGTGATCAACGTCGGCATCAGCCTGCACCAATACAGAACCGGCAGCCTTTACGATTTGCCCATGATCGGTTCGTTTCTCTGGTTCGGCACGGCCGGATTGATTGCCAGCAAGAGCGAAAAAGCGCTCGACGCCCCGAACGAAAACAGCGACTTGGAAAATGAAAAGAACCGGAGCGAAACAACTTGGGCGACGCGGGTTGCCATGGCCGCCGTAATTTCGCTGCCCATTTTTGCGATTTACACGCTGAAATTCTCTCAGGACCCGCAGGAAGTTCGCGATTTCCGTGTCCTGACAACCGTCGTTGCCGCGGTCCCGATCGGATTCCTTGTGTTTTTGCGCCAGCATCTGGCGGATAAAGAGCGCGCACGCCTGCTCGAACAATCCGAACAATCCATTGAGAATTTGCAGCGCCTGCAAACGCAGCTCGTTCAATCGGAAAAACTGATTTCGCTGGGCCAGCTTGCCGCCGGGGCGGCGCACGAAATCAATAATCCTTTAACCGCGATTCTCGGCTACTCCGATTTGCTTGCGGACGATGAATCGATCCCCGAAAAAAGCAGGGCGACCGCCGCAAAAATTCGCGATCAGGCGCGAAGAACAAAAACACTCGTCGGAAATTTGCTCAGCTTCGCGCGCCAGGTTCCGACCGAGCGCACTTTGCTCGATTTGAATACGGTCGTTAGCAACGCCGTGCAGTTGCGCGCTCTCGATTTGCGCGCGGGAACAACCAAAGTAGAACTGCAGCTCGAGTCCGTTTTGCCCGGAGTCCGCGGCGACGGAAACCAGTTGATGCAGGTTTTCTTCAATATCGTCAACAACGCAATTGACGCGATGGAAGCGGCAAACGGCGGCGGCACACTCACCATCAAAACGATGCGCGATCGCGCCTTTGTCGTCGTGCTTTTTTCCGACAATGGGCCCGGCATCAAGGAACCGCACCGCGTTTTCGATCCTTTCTACACAACGAAGCCCGTCGGCAAAGGGACTGGCCTTGGCTTGAGCATTTGTTTCGGTATCGTGCAGGAGCACGCCGGAAGAATTCTCTGTTACAACCGCCAGGAAGGCGGCGCTGTGTTTCGCGTGGAATTGCCGGCAGTGCTGGCGGCGTTTCCTGCACGCGAAACGCAGTTGAGCGGCGCCGGCTCCGTGCCCAAGACCTCCTGAACTTTTTATCCCTTCTTTTTTCGAATAAAAACGGCGAAACAGCTTTGGCGCGCGCAACTCGTGCTAGAGTTTTCTGCACAAAGTATTCCTCGGAGACCTCATGCTGGACGATGCAATCGTCACCGAACAACTCACGCGCAAATTTGGCGAATTGACGGCAGTAGACAACGTGGATTTGCGCGTCGCTTCCGGGCAGTTTTTCGGCTTTCTCGGGCCGAACGGCGCGGGAAAATCCACTACGATCAAAATGCTGACAGGATTGCTGAATCCTACTGCCGGCAAAATGCAGTTGCTCGGTATTGATTTCGCGCAGAATCCTGTGGAGGTGAAACGCCAGATTGGCGTCGTGCCCGAAGGAATGGGGCTGTTCGAGCGATTGAACGGCGCCGAATATTTGACGTTTGTCGGAAGGATGTACGGTCTCGACAAAGCGACAACGAAGCAGCGCAGCGAAGAGCTGCTGGAATTCATGCAACTCGCGGATCGTCCGAAAACGATGATCGCGGACTATTCCCACGGAATGCAGAAAAAACTGGCTCTGGCTGCAGCGGTAATTCATGGGCCGAGAATCCTTTTTCTGGACGAGCCGTTTGAAGGTGTGGATGCGCTGGCCGCTGGCGCGCTGAAAGCGCTGCTAGCGCGAATGACAGAGCGCGGCGCGACGATCTTTCTGACTTCGCACGTTCTGGAAATTGTGGAACGGCTTTGCAGCCACGTGGCAATCATCAACAAGGGGAAATTGGTGGCGCAGGGATCGCTGGAAGAATTGCGCGCCGGAATTCGCGGCGAAGAAGGGCGCACCACGACCCTGGAAGAAATCTTTCTTTCGATCGTCGGACAAGGCGGCGCGGGGCGGCCGAATGTGGAGGAGCTTTCGTGGCTGATGTAGCGCGATTGCCGGGACTCCTCGAGCAGATCGGGCTGGTGGCCGGATTGCGCTGGCGGATTTTGCGCAACGGACTGCGCAACAAAAACCGCGTGTGGGACCTGGTCGGCGTGGTGCTTTCATCGATTCTGGGAATCGCTGTGATTTCTGGATTGAGCATCGCACTTTTTTTCGGAACTTCGGTTTTTCTGCGGAACCATCACCCCGAACGAATCACTCTTCTCTTTTGGGGCATTTTCTTCTGGTGGCAGATCCTGCCGATTTTCGTGGCGGGATTCTCGCCGCATTTTTCGTTTCACACGCTGCTTCGTTTTCCGTTGAAATTGTCCACGTTTTACCTGATCGGCATTGCGTACGGGCTCGCCGATTCGGCGGCGGTGGCTTCGCTCGATATGGCTCTCGGTGATGACAGTAGCGACGGGACTTGCGGATGCTTCGTTGCTTCCGGCGATGATCTTTGCCTGCGCGTTTTTTGTCGCGGTAAACGTAGCGCTCGAACGATGGGTCGGCTCCTGGTTCGAGAAGTTGATGGCAAAGCGGCGAAGCCGGGAACTTTTCCTGGTGATTTTTATTCTTTGCATGACGGGCCTGCAATTCATTGCCCCGGCCATGGACAAATACCAACGATCTGCCAAAAAAGGAGACGCAAAGGAAAAAGCGCAGCTCATCGTGAATTACGCGCGGCCGCTGCCTGCTTCGCTCGCAGGCCGAATCCTGACGGGGGCTTACGAGCACGATTTTTCCTCCATAGGAATTGGCGCGGCAGGGCTGGCCGGATACGCATTGCTCTTCGGCACGCTCCTGTTTTTCCGGTATCGCGCGCAGTACTTTGGAGAAGAATTGAACGAGACGGTGGCGCCGTCGCGAGCTGCGAGAAAATCCTTGCCGCGTGCGCAGCCTGCTAAGGCTTCCGACATTTTTTCCGGAATGAGCATTTTGCCGCCGACGGTTTCCGCAGTCCTGATGAAAGAGACAAGCTATCTGCTGCGAAACGGATTTACCGCGATGCTGCTGCTTTCTCCCCCGATTGTGTTGCTGTTTTTCACCATGCAATTCGGCGGGGCACATCCGTTTTCCGGGAAACATCCCATTTCGCCGACATATTTTTTCCCTGCGATGATGGCGTACCTGACGCTTGTGCTGATGGGGCCTTCCTACAACTGTTTTGCTTTTGAAGGGCGCGGGATGCAGACGTATTTCATGGTGCCGGTAAAGTTCGGTGAAGTTTTGATCGGAAAAAATTTGATGACTGCGGCGATTATGGCTTTTGAAATCGGGGTGAGCGTGGTGCTTGTGCGTTGGAGGGTTGGATTGCCGCCGGTCCCAATCTTCTTCGCGACGATGAGTGCGCTGGTGTTTGCCGTGATGGGCCAACTGACGATTGCGAACTGGTCTTCTCTGACGTTTCCGAGAAAAATGGATTTCGGAAAAATGCAGGGCAACCGGCAATCGGGGATGGCAGCGCTCGTTACGCTCGGCGCGCAGATCGTGTTCAGCGGGTCGAGCAGCCTGATTTTCGTGGCCGGGCGCTTCAGCGGGAACGATTGGCTGCCCGCGGAGATCTTCTTGTTCCTGGCCGCCGCAGCGCTAGCCGGGTATTGGTCCTCGCTGGAGCCACTGACGAGGCTGGCGGAGAAAAAGAAAGAATCACTCCTGGAGATTTTGACGAAGTAGCGCGCGGAGAAATCTGCACATGTTAATGGAAGAGCTTTTTGGACGCGGGATTATGGTGATGGGACTAGCAAAGGATGATCCCAGCCGGAGGACAGGCGCGTTCAACATGGAGTTGCTGAAGACGTTTCCGGCGTTGAAGGCGGCGGAGATGGAGAAGATGCGGTGGCTCGAAGGAGACTGGTCGAGCGTGAACCGCGTGCCGGCGACAAGCAAAAATCCGGCGTATGAAGATGTAGGCAGCGGGACATACCGATTCTGCGAAAAGGATTCGTGGGTTTGCCTGGTGGGGAAAGATGGGCGCGAGAGGAGATACTTGACGTTTGATCCTTTCAGCAAGCAGTGGATTTATTTGTTGGCGGAAGGCGCGTACGGGATCTTGCGGTCACCGGGATGGAACGGGGATGAGCTTGTATTTGAAGGCGAGATGACGATGATCGGAGTGAATTGCGTGTTGCGGCAGAGGTGGAAGAAGAAGAGCAACGATGCGTTTTCGTTTGTGAATGAAGAGAAGCTGCCCGATGGGAGTTGGGGTTATGTGGATGAGTGGGAGCTGAAGCGAAAGTAAGAACCTGGGATTAGCGGGGGGCAAAGCCTCATTTTTCCACCAGGAAATTGCCGATGATGAGCCCATCCATTCCGGAGGAGAAGAAAGTCCGAATCGCGTCGGTCGGCGTGTGCACAATAGCTTCGCCGCGTAGATTGAAACTGGTGTTCATGATGACGGGGACGCCGGTGATTTTCCCGAATTCGTCGATAAGTCGGTAATAGAGCGGATTAGTTTCGCGCTCGACGGTTTGCGGGCGCGCGGAGCCGTCCACGTGAGTGACGCTGGGAATAACGCTCCGTTTTTCGGGGCGGACTTGTGCGGTGAGGATCATGAACGGCGAATCGTAGGCGGACTCGAGATATTCCGGCGCGGCTTCTTTCTTGAAGGAAGGAGCGAAAGGACGCCACCATTCGCGGAATTTTACGGCGTTGTTCACCTTGGCGTTCATTTCGGGGTCGCGCGGATCGGCAATGATGGAGCGGGCGCCAAGCGCGCGCGGGCCGAATTCCATGCGACCCTGAAACCAGCCTAGTATTTTCCCATTCGAAAGAAGCTGAGCCGCCGCAGTCGCCGGATCGGAAAGCTTCGTGTGTTTGATTTTGTAAGTATTGAGGGCGGACTCGATCGCGGCGTCCTCAAAAGACGGACCCCAGTAACCGTGGCGCATCGGTTTGTTCGGCAGCTTGCCGTTCGAATCGAGATATAAAGCTAGGGCCGCGCCGAGCGCGACACCGTCGTCGCTTGCCGCAGGCTGGACGAAGAACTTCTCGACAAGGCCGCTTGCAACAATTTTGCCGTTGGCTTTCGAATTAAGCGCAACGCCACCCGCAAGACAAAGATTGCGCGAGCCTGTTTTTTGCAACGCGAGTTTTACTACGGACATCATGGCGTGCTCGCAGGCATCTTGCACGGCGAAGGCAATGTTTTTGTGATGATCGGTGATTTCGGATTCAGAAACGCGCGGCGGACCGAGCAGCGGGATGATGTTCTCAAACGGCGAGCCGGTGACAAGTTGACGATAGTGGACGCGCGGCGGCGCAGCCCCAACGTCAATAAATTTGCTCAAATCGATTCCGGGCTGGCCATACGGCGCAAGCCCCATTACTTTCCATTCGTCGCTATTTCGAACGAAGCCGAGATAGGCCGTGAACTCACTGTAAAAGAGCCCGATGGAATCTGGATAGTTGATGGTGAGAACGTGATCCAGGCGGCCGGCGCGGCCGTGCCAGATGCTCGTGCCTTCCCAAGCGCCACGGCCATCCATGACAACGACAGCGGAATCGTCAAAGCCGGAGTATGCATAGGCGCTGAGCGCGTGCGCAAAGTGGTGATCCACGAACCGCATACGGGCTTTCGTCTGACCAAACGTTCGGCGGAAGGGCGTGGCTCCACTTTCCTGATGCCACAAACTCAGGAAGTAGCGTGAAGAGTTTAGAAGGTTGATGTAATTGAGCGGCCAGCGGCCGGTGGCGTAGAGCTTCAGATCGTGGCGATACAACGCTCCGGCGCGTTGCCAACCGAAGCATACTTCGTTGACGTCGTCCGCAGAAACTTTTGCGAAGTCGAGACAAGCCTGGATGGCAAGTTCGGGGAAGCGCGCGTCGTGCTTAACCCGAGAGAGGCGCTCTTCGGCAACGGCGAAGAGCAACTCGCCATCACGGACGATGCACGCAGAGGAATCGTGCATCTGCGAATAGTTGATGCCGAGCGTAATCACGAGCTAGTTTGGGAGTCCTTCCGGCCAAAGCACCAGGCGAACGGAGTATCCAGACCTTCGAAGCCAGAGGGAGCGCCTCCCGCTTCGCGAACCATACGATCCACTTCGTCCGAAGCAAGCGCGACGCCGCGCCAGGTTTTGCCGATCATTTCCGGATCGATGCCCGCGAGGCGAGCAAGAGATTGGGCGGGGCGCTTCAAGCCGATGGTGCAAAGACCGTCGAGAAACGAGGAAATGGCGCGGCCCTTCCAATTCATGGTGGGGCGGCGGGAGCCGTTGAAGTGAAAAAGAAACGCTGCGCCCGGACGAACAATGCGCAGCATTTCGCGAATGGACGCGGCGACGAGTTCGGCGGAAGGATAGTGCTGAAGAACCATGTAGCTAAAGACAAAGTCGAGCGACGAGGACTCGATTGCGGAAAGCGCGACTCCGTCCACGAGAATCCAGCGCACGTTGGAAAAACTGGAGAGATATTTTTTTGCACGCTGCTGCATCACTTCCGAAATGTCTATGGCGGTGACAAATTTGAACTGGGTGGCGAAAGCGCGGGTCATCCGCCCGGCGCCGCAGCCGAGTTCGGCCATGGAAGAGCCGGCGGGATTCAGGGAAAGTTTTTCTAGGATCGGATGAACAATGCGCTTTACGTCGGCTTCGCCGGAAGCGAAGAAGGACTCTTCGGTCCAGTCGTCGCGCCAGCTGGCGATGTAGAGGAACGCGTTATTGCGAGCGCGCTCGTTCCAATCGCGGCGCATGGACTCGATGGCTTTCATGCAGTGGATGCCTCCGTGTCCAGTGTACTCAATGGATTCGCTCTTTTCGAACAATATGAGCGGGAGTGCGCGCAGAGGGGCCATACGTTCGGTATTTCCGTAAATAGAGCGAACCGGCCGTGCCAACGTCAAGCAGCGTGCCGCTCGAAGCTCCCCATTCTTTTTAACAGATCCAGCAAACGATTCTGTTCGTTCATTTTCCGGGCAGGGAGTTCATCTTCGGAGTTCGAATTTGGATCGAGCCGTTCGTGAAGCAAATCGTGGCCGCCATACATGAGGACGAGCTCTTCCATCGACGGCGGGCTCACGACGAAAAGCACCTGGCACGCGGAACATTTGTTGATGTCCATGGAATTCCATTTATGAACACGGCGCGTTGTGGAGTAGCACAGATGGGACATGCGACGAATGAGAAAGAAAGTGCCGCGGTTTGGGAAGCTGGCGAGGTGAACATCAAGACCATGCCTTTCGCACGACGAGCGAATCGCCCGGGATGGGCTCCCCAACAATAGCGCGAAGCCGCGACAGCCGGCGAGCCGAATACGCATTCCGCGCCTTGTAGAAAAGCTTGGGAGGCGTAAGTGAAGCGGCGAGCAGAACCGCCGCGTGGAAAAGGCGATAGCCAAACGAGGAACTCTTGTAAGCATTTCGAAACGCGCACCGCTCCACGCGAACCGTTTCCCAAGGCCACCCACGGCCAAGCGAAAGCCGCAAGCGGGTCGCGTCAATCCAATTGGGCAGCGTCAGAAACTCAACAATTTCCGGCGCGATGCCCGCGGCGTTGAGGCGCGGCGGCAAATCTTTCACAAGACAATCGAGCGAAATGAATTTTCTCTCCATTTTTCGCGGATCCGGAGTTGAGAATTGAAATTGATTTCCGGAGTGAATCCGGTAGCTCGTCAACGGAAGAGCAAGAACAAGACAGCCAGAAACGGCCACGGCGTGCGTTGCCATAAATTCGTCGGCCTCAATAAGCATCGCATCTGGAAGCGGAAAGATTTTTTCCAGAACGGACCGGCGAATCGCCAGCCGGCTAGTGCCCAGAAACGACCGCAACTCCAGAAACTGGCGCGCCTCTTCGGGATTCCGCAAATGGCACGGGTACTCGCGATCCGGAACGTTCAGAAACAGCCGCTTCCCGTTTTCATCCACTTCATAGAGTCCATGGCCGATCGCGCCAATTTCAGCATTGCTTTCAAATGCAGAAACAACCGTGGACAACTTGCTCTTTTCCCACCAGTCGTCCGCATCCAGGAAAGCAACAATTTCTCCGCGGCATTTCGGAACGCCGAAATTGAATGCAGACCCTTGCCCTCCATTTTTCTTCGGCAGATGCGTCACGCGCGGCCCAAATTTCTTAATGATCTCTGGCGTGCGGTCCGTCGAACCGTCGTCCACAACAAGAATCTCGCAATCCGACGCAGAGAAATCCTGTTCAAGCACGCTAACGATCGCCTGCTCGATAAACTCTTCGTGGTTGTACGTGTCAATCAGTACGCTGACAAACGGTCGTGACAACTTTTGCCCTCAGAACAAACAAGACTCGCTACGCACGGGCGCCCGAAGCGCTTCGCGCAAGCTCTTCATACCACGCAATTGTCTTCTCAAGGCCGTCCCGCAAGCCCGTGTTCGCGCGCCAGCCAAATTCAGCTGCAGCGCGGGACGTGTCAAGGCAACGGCGCGGCTGGCCGTCTGGTTTCGTGGCGTCCCAGCGAATCGCTCCGCGATAACCAGTGGCTTCGCAAATCTGTTCGAGCAGTACCTTGATGCTGATCTCCTCGCCGGAGCCCAAATTCACCGGATCGGGTTTTGCGTATTTTTCCGCAGCGGCAACTATTGCTGCAGCGGCGTCTTCCACGTACAAGAATTCCCGCGTTGCACTGCCCGTTCCCCACGCGACGATTTCCGGCATATTCTGCGCTTTCGCTTCCATACATTTGCGAATCAGCGCAGGAATCACATGCGAGCTTTCGAGATCGAAATTGTCGCGCGGCCCGTAGAGATTCACAGGCGTCAGGTAAACGCCGTTCATGCCGTACTGCTGGCGGTATGCCTGCAACTGAACGAGTAGCATCTTCTTGGCGAGCCCGTACGGCGCGTTCGTCTCTTCAGGGTAGCCGTTCCACAAATCATCTTCACGAAACGGAACAGGCGTGAATTTCGGATACGAGCAAATCGTTCCGGCGCAAACGAATTTCTCAATGCCCGCAACACGCGCCGCTTCAATCGCGTTGATGCCCATCGTGGCGTTGTCGTAGAAAAACTTCCCCGGATTCGCGCGGTTCGCGCCTATTCCTCCAACCACAGCGGCCAGATGAATAAAAATGTCCGGCTTCGCATCACGAAACAGCTTTTCCGCCTGCGATTTCTCGCGCAGATCATAATCGCGGCTGCGCGGCACAAAAATATCCTTGCATCCGGCCGCGCGCAGTTTCTCCACAACAAACGAACCGAGGAAACCATTTCCTCCGCTGACGGTAACTCGTTTTTTCTCCCAAAATCCCATTGTGAGTTCCTAGTGTTGCGAAGCCTGGCCTTCCACCGCGTGCATCGCCTTAGTCACGGAATTCTGCCAGTGATTCCAGTGCGAAAATTTCTTTTCGAGGATGGTTCTGCCTTCCCCGGGCGACTTCAATCCCGCGTGCTCCATGTCGGCATCCACCATGATGGCAACCAAATCTTTAAAACCGATCCGCGGCGCCCATCTCAATTTTTCGCGCGCTTTTTTCGTATCCGCAATCAACGTATCCACTTCAAGCGGCCGTTTGTACCGATCCGAAATCTTCACGTACTTTTTCCAGTCGAGCCCCGCGTAGCCAAACGCCTCTTCCAGAAACTCCTGCACCGAGTGCGCTTCGCCCAACCCAATCACAAAATCATCCGCCTTTTCTTGCTGCAGAATCGTCCACATCGCCTCGACATATTCCGGCGCGTAACCCCAATCGCGCCGCGCTTCCAGATTCCCCAGATGCAGAGCGCTCGCTTTCCCCGCAAGAATCGCCGCAACGCCGCGCGTGATTTTGCGCGTAACAAACGTCTCGCCGCGTCGTGGGCTTTCGTGGTTAAACAAAATTCCGTTCGCTGCAAACAACCCATAGCCTTCGCGATAAATCCGCGTCATCCAGTGCGAATAAGCCTTCGCGACGGCATAAGGGCTGCGCGGTTGAAAAACCGTGTCTTCGTTCTGCGGTGGCGCTGCCGAACCAAACATTTCCGAGCTCGACGCCTGATAAAACTTCGTCTTGCCGCCGCTGCGTCGCACCGCTTCCAGCAAACGAATCGTGCCGAGGCCTGTCACATCGCCGGTGTATTCCGGAATATCGAAGCTCACGCGCACATGGCTCTGCGCGGCCAAATGGTACAGCTCATCCGGCGCGAGGCTGTAAATCAGGTTGAGAATCCACTCCGTGCTCGAAAGGTCGCCGTGATGCAGAAAGAGTCGCGCGCCCGCCTGATTCGGATCCTCATAAATATGATCGATGCGCGAAGTATTAAACGTGCTTGAGCGTCGAATGATGCCGTGAACTTCATAGCCCTTTGAAAGCAGCAATTCGGCCAGATACGAGCCGTCCTGTCCGGTAATCCCTGTGATCAGCGCTCGCTTCATGAATGAGACCGGCCGGGGCTTTGTGTGCTCTCGGCGCCGTTCAGCACGGTGCGGTTACTGCCAAAGCGGGAAGCCGCCGCTCGTAATCCTAACACGCGGCGCAATGGCCGCGTGACATCCAGCACTTTGAATAAGTACGGATTGATGCGCGGCGCAAGGTAGCGGTCCAAAGGGGCGAAGGATGCTCTCCAGTTTCGATGCATGCCGTTTTCATCGAGCACGTGCGTAGCATCGTCGATCGTGAAAAGGTGCCACCGTCCACCGGCGTTTTTCCAATTCCGATTCGCTTGCTCGTCCGTCCAGACCCCTTTTGCTCCCGCCGGGTGATATCCATACCCGTGGTTCTGATGAACGGCCGTCACAAGCGGCGAAACGTCCACTACGGCGGCGCTTTCCATCCGCGCCTTCCAGACCAGCCAGTGATCCCACCAAACGCGCCCAATCACAAGCTCTGGCATGCGGGAATACAATCCGCGCCTGAATGCGAAGTAATCCACCGAATAGCCGGGCTGCTGAATTCCTTTCTTGCGTGCGAGCGCCACAACATCCGCTTCCCAGCCAGAACGTGAAAAATCGATCGGTTCAGCGATATCCGCATCCCATCGTCGCCCAACCATGAGAAACCTCGTTAGTCTTTCCCGAATCTGCGCTAGCGATTTGCAAAAGGCCTGCGGATAGATCATGTCGCAATTGCTGTAGCAAAGCATGTCGTGGCGCGAGATTTCCTGTGCGCGGGAGAATATCCAGTCTATTCGTTTGGTGCCGAATTCATTTCGTTCGACGTGCGGTTCGTGGCGCAGGCCAAGTTCGCGGGAGATTTCCGTGGCGCCCTCGTCATCCCCGAACAGGATGATTTCGGTGTCAGGATGAAGCAGCGTCCAACTCTTCAGCGCGTTGCGCTGGATGATTCCGCTGTGCCCGGTAAACGCCTTCGCTGTAGTGAATAACGTCAGCATCTTTTCATTCTAGTGGCTCGCCGCTGCCACCCGCGTCGCGGCAACAATCTCTTCCAGCGTCGTGTTCAGAGATTTCGTAAGGCGCCAATTGGGATAGTGCGCCTTGAATTTGCGCAGGTCCGAAATGTAGCAGATGTGATCGCCCTTGCGGTTTTCGTCCACATAGGTCCAATTCAGTTTTTTCCCGGTCAGCTGCTTCAATCCGCGCGATCGCTTCAAGCATCGACACGCTGTTTTCGCGTCCGCCGCCCATGTTGTACACCTCGCCCGGCCTCGGATTCGCCGCAAACTCTTCGATCGCGCGCACCACGTCATGGCTGTGGATGTTGTCGCGAACCTGTTTCCCCTTGTATCCAAAAACTTTGTACGGCGTACCCGTCACCACGCATTTCACCAGATACGAAAGAAATCCGTGCAACTCGACGCCGGAATGCGATGGCCCCGTCAGGCAGCCGCCGCGAAAAACCCCCACATTCATCTTGAAATAGCGCCCATATTCCTGCGCCACCAGGTCCGCTGCCGCCTTCGACGCCCCAAACAGCGAATGCAACGTCCGATCAATCCGGCAATTCTCAGAAATCCCGTGAAAGTCTTCCGCCCGCGCATATTCCCAGCGCGTCTCCAGCTCCTCGAGCGGAACTTCGTTCGGCGCATCGCCATAAACCTTGTTCGTGCTCATGAAGAAAAACACAGCCTCGGGACAATGCTGGCGCGTCGCTTCCAGCAGATTCAGTGTACCCATCGCGTTCACTTCAAAATCCAGAATCGGAATGTCCCGCGCCTTGTCGTGCGAAGGCTGCGCCGCGCAATGCACAATCAGATCGAAGCGCCGCGAACGAAACAACTCGTCCAGCGCAGCACGGTCACGAATATCCACCGCAAAATGCGTGAAATTTTTCGTGGAAGCTTTCAGCCGGCTCAAATTCCACAGCGTATCGCCCGCGGCGCCAAAAAATTCGCGCCGCATGTTGTTGTCAATTCCGACGACCGTATTCCCTTGCCGGTCAAAATGTTCCACCGCCTCCGACCCGATGAGGCCGCTGCTTCCCGTCACAAGAACAGTCTTGAGCATGAAGAAAGTTTCGCACGAAATGGCCTCTCGCAGAAAGCGCTCCGCCAGCCGGGAACGGGAATCTTCCATGGAATAACGGGGAAGCTGGATTTTGCAGCCCCGGCCCCCTATTTAGCTTTGGATTCGTGGGGGGCTCGGTGCATCAGTGTCTTACGCCAGTCATCGAGCCGGGTGTAATGCTCGAAACCGAACAAGAGCGATCCAAAGGCGTTCAGTATATTTGTGATCTGGATCTTGAAATTCAGGCACGGATTCATGTTGATCATGGCGCGAAGAAGGTGCAAACAAAAAGTGAAACGTCCGGGCGGCTGGAGCAGGAATTCTTCGGTTTCATAGAGAAGCTGCCAGCGGCGGCGGAATGCAAGAATTTCCGTCTGACTTAGATCGAACCCATTCTGGGCAAGCCACTTATCCATCTCCTCCAAGATGACTTTTAGAGTTGCGATGCGGCGGGCCTGGCGTTCTTTGTCGGCCGACGTGCCCGAATGAAAGTAGAGATTTTTTCCATGGATGCGATAGACGGCCAATGGATCATCAATGGCGACGACGGGCGCGAGGAAAATAATCAGAGCCGCAAGCAATCCATCGGCCTGGATAGTCATGGCTTCGTTCAAGGGGAGCAATTTAGTGACTAAGGATTTTCGAAACGATAGGCCGGAAGTTTGGCACGCCGTGTAAAGAAGAATGGAGCGTTTATCCGCTGGGACGTTGCCGGAAACAGCGTTAAAGCCGCCGTCCTGAATCGCTCCGGTGTCCATCCGAAGTTCTCGGAAGCGGTGATAGACAAGTCCGGTGTCTGGTTGCCTTTGAAACGCTTCTGCCACGCGGTTCAGCTTTCCCGGAAGCCAATAATCGTCAGCATCGAGGAGCGCGACGATTTCGCCCTTTGCGCATGCAATTCCGAAATTAAAGGCAGACGCCTGACCGCCATTCTGCTTGTACAAGTATTGGACGCGATCGCCGTACTTAGCGACGCGTTCGCGCGTGTCGTCGGTTGAGCCGTCGTCGACCACCAGAATCTCCACCTCTTCGGCGGGAAAGTCCTGGTTGAGCACGCTTTCGATAGCTTCGTCAATAAAACAGCCGTAATTGAAGGTATCGATCAAGACCGTAACTAGCGGCATAGATTAATTATAATTACTCGCACGTTATTTCCTATTAAGTATATGAATTCGGATCCAGCCAGCGATCTTCGGTTCGAGCCTCAAAAAGCGCTGCGTGTACTCGTAACCGAAGAGCAAGGAGGCGATGGCGTTGAAGTAATTGATGATGGTGAGCTTCCACGTTTGTTGGCTTCTATACGTACGATTCTGACGAAGTAGGTATGAGAAGTACTGAGTTCTGCTTGGGGGTTCAGCCACAAATGCGGACGCTTCGTGAAAAAGGAGCACTTGGTCTAGAAACGTGCGAATTTCGCCTCGCGTCACGTCGAAACCGTTGTTCTCGAGCCATTCTCCGACATGGCCAAGGACCACAGTCCACATTGCGCTTCGACGACGTCGCTGCTCTGAGGTAATTTTGCTCTCCTGGGTGCTGTAAAGGTTTTGGCCATGAATCCTGTAAGCGGTTAGAGACTCGGGTATGGCAAGGACTGGCAAGACCAATGGGGCGAGCAAAGCAAGATAGGCGTCCGCCTGTAAGCGGATGGATTCTGGGATCGGTAAAAGGCGCTCCAGCGATCCGCGACGAAATGTCAGGCACGACGTAGGATGGACGCGATATTGCAGTAGCTTCTGGATATCTTTGGCCAAGTATCCGGAGACCGGAATGAAATCGGCAAAACCAGGAGGAGTTTCGGAAGATCCAACAACAGTGAGTGAGTTATAGATCATGCCAGCGTCGGAATGATTCTCGAATCCTTCAACCACGTGGCGCAACTTGGCGGGGAGCCAGTAATCGTCCGCATCCAGAAGCGCCACGATTTCCCCTCGCGCCTTTTTGAAGCCCAGATTAAGCGCCGAAGCTTGACCGCCATTTGGCTTTCGGTGGTACTCAATCCGCGGCTCGTATTTCACAATCCGCTGCGTGGTGTCGTCCGTCGAACCGTCGTCAACCACTACCACCTGAACCCGTTCTGCCGGATACTCCTGCCTCAGCACGCTCTCGATCGCTTCGTCGATAAACCGCCCATAGTTAAAGGTATCTATCACGACGCTGATGAGGGGATCCGTCATTTTGTTGGCTTTCCGTCGTCAATGATGGTCACTTTCTTCGCTGCCTTCAATCTCGCGTTTTCGGCTTGGACAACAACTTATCCCCTCTAAACCCGAGTTTTGTTCGCAGCGGCCGGGTAAGATTCAGCAACGGGTGCCACACAGCGTTTTGCCATGCGTTTAGCGCCACTTCGGCGCTTCTCATCCAGTAGTGTTTTGCTGCTTCTCGCCAGTACGGTGCCTCGTGCCACGGGTTTCTCCTCAGCCCTTCCGCAGTCAGCCGGTAGTGTGCATTCGCGATGGTGCGCAGGTGGCTGAATCCTCCGGCTAACTGAATGTTTCGTTGAGCTTGCTCGTCACTCCAGACACCACGTTTTCCCTAGGGGATGGTAACCATAGTCGTGATTCTGGTGCACGACGCACACGCTTTGTGAGGCATCCACAACCACAGCGCCACTCTGTTTCGCATACCAGATCAACCAGTTATCCCAATAGACGCGGCCGATTACAAGAGCGGGAATTTTCTCTCGATAGAGGCCACGGGGAAAGCAAAAATAGTCGATCCACCAAGCATCCCTTTGTTGGGCGCTTCGCAGAGCGCGCTGCTGTATCTCGGACGACCAACGTGAGTTCGAAAAATCAATCTGCTCCGGCACATCCGTATCCCACCGGCGGCCCACCATGAGATATCGGGACTGAGCCGCTTTGACATGCTCCAGGGCAAGGCAAAAGCCTTCGAGCAGAATAATGTCGCAGTTCAGGTAGCAGAGGTTATCGTGTTTGGCGATCTCTTGAGCACGGTCGAATATGAAGTCAAGCCGCTTGGTACCGTATTCGTTTCGTTCGACATGAGGTTCGTGGCGGATTCCAAGCCCCGAGCAAACTTCCGCGGCGCCTTCATCGTCTCCGAACAGAATGACCTCGACATCCGGATGCAACAGTGTCCAGCTCTTCAGAGCATTGCGCTGGATTACGGCGGCATGGCCGACGAAGGGCTTTGCGGTGGTGAAGAAGGTTAGCATGCGTCCCGAGGTCAAGCTTATTCGTACGAAGTAACACCGTTCAAAAGTGTGCTGCCGTTGCGTAAGAACGCGAGTTCGCAGAGCCACACGACTCCGTATTTCGGACTTCGGTTCAGATCGGTAATATCAATTGCATGGTATCCCGCCAGGGTCATCCTGTGAATTACCTCTGCTAGGGTGTTCTCGCCGCCGCCTCGAATACGCTCGCCTCGACCAGAAAAATTTCAGTCTTTCCGAACAAATCGGAAGCGCCATCGAGAACCTTCAAATCAAGCCCTTCGGCATCAATTTTCACCATATCTGGCGGGGGTTCGCTGCGGCTCCTGACAATTTCGTTTAGAGTGGTAACGTCCATCGCGGTCTGCAGAAAACCCGGCTCCCCTGGTCGCGCCCATTCCCGCACAAAACTGCTGCTGTCGTCTCGTACGGAAACGTGAAACGGTAACCTGCCGGACTGATCGCTGACTCCGAGGTTGATCCAGTGCAACTTGTAGCCGGCGTCTATCAAGTCCTGAATATGCTTCCTGAGATGATTCTGCGGCTCGACCAGAGTGTAGCTCGCCGTCGGGAAAAACTTGATCGCCTCCCTGGTCCATATTCCTTTGTTGGCGCCCACGTCCACAATATGTCTGGGCGCGAAGCCGACGTGCTTCAACGTGGAGAGAAGGGGATCAAGGCCTTCAGCATGCTTGCTGCGCGGAGTGTTGTCTATCGGCACGATCCGATAGCCGAATTTCTCAACAGCCGCCTGGACTATCTGTTTCATCTTCATGATGATTCGTCGCTATCCTTGAAACAGCTCTGACTGGGTCGATATTACTAACACGTGGCGCCCTGTCTAGAAGAAAATAGCATGTTACTCGCCACGGCCGACGCGTCCCCTGGTGACAGACAGGAGAGCATTCATGGTCCTTCCCCGCCATTTATACAATAAGGGTGCTCTTTGGTAGCCGAAAATTAGAGCGGAAAAGGCGCTCAGGAAATTGAATACCGTGAGTTTCCACGTTTGCCTCGGAGTATTGACATACGTTTCCAAAATTGATATGTCTAAAAAAGTTGAGCCTGCTCGGTGGTTTGATCAAAAATTGGTCCTCGTTTTGAAAAAGAGTCCAGCGAGCACGAAACGAGCGCACGGATGGATGAAGAAGTGTCCATCTTATTAGGGCGTTGCACTGAATGGTTGCGCTGTGCCCACGGAAAGGCTTTGCGATCGTAAAAAGGGTTACCATGGGGTTTCACCGGCGTCGAAGACCCCATTTGTCTTGTTGATATTCGATCACAGGCGGCCAATCGGATGCAGGCCGTCGATATAGAGCTTTTAGGGCGATCTCCCTCCAAAGGACGCGAACCTTGGGGATACGTTGCACGATTTCGTTCATCTTTCGGAAAAGTTTGACCTTGTGGGCGCCTTGCAGTGAATCTACCTCGCGCTGAATGATTTCTTCGAGATGCTCATGGTATTCGTTTTTCGTGACCGAGGTGATGGCATCTGCGTGAACTCGAAACCCGCCAATCAGGCCGTCTACAGAATACAGCTTGGCCTGGCGAAAGAAACGAACCCAAAGCTCGCAGTCGCCGGCGTCGCGATACGCGGAATCCAGGTAGCCACCCGCGCGATTCCAGAGACTCCTTCGCCAGAACGTGGATTCCTGCTGAATGTATCGATTGGCCCCGGCAAGAAAGCGAAAGCGCGACCAGTGCGGAAGGTCGTGCACAACCGTGGCCATTCCGGAGGAGCTATAAGCCGTCGGGCGTCCGGTGATCCACTCAACGTTCGGAAGGTCCGCAAAGACACTGCCGACCACCAGGAGCCCACGCGTGTGTAACATATCGCTGGCGTTGAGCCAGCCCATAATTTCGCCCGTAGATCGTGCAAAGCCCGTATTCAGGGCATCATAAACGCCCTTGTCGGGCTGGCTAACCCACCAAGTAATATGGCTTTCGTATTTTCGGATGATGTCGATCGTTCCGTCCGTGGAAGCCCCATCAACGACGATGTATTCCAGATTCGGATAGCGCTGAGAAATTATCGACTGGATCGTGTCTTCAATGTATCGAACACCGTTCCGCACCGCCGTGACCATCGTGATGCGCGGCCATGTCACGGGGGCCGCGGTGATTGCTTCTGATGCCAGCTCCAACCGTTCAGTCTTCGGTTGCAAGTTCCTCAACCTCGGTGTCCGTGGTCCAAGCTAGGAGTTTTGGAAAGCATTTTCTCATACAAGGTAACATAGCTCTTTGCCTGAACTTGCGAAGCGTATTCAGCGATTGACGTCAAGCGACTTTCCGCAGCCATTTCGGCGCGTTTCGGGTCGTCTCGCAGAAGGCTTGCAATCGCGTCGCGCATCGCGGTTATATCGCCGAGGGGCACAAGGGTTCCTGTTTTCCCGGGGCGGACGACTTCCTTGATGCCTCCTACGGAAGAGCCTACCGCTCGTGAAAAAAGGAAATAATCGATGTACCATGCGTCTCGTTGCTGGTTTCCCGCTAGCGCGCGCCCCTAGACCGAAACCCGAGAAACGACCGCACCGGACGCGTTACGTCCAACACAAAATACCACGCCCGTAGGAAAATCTTATAGTACAGGAACTGCCCCATCGGGTTGCCCACACGCCGACTCGCGATCACATACCGCCTCATCGACCATCGAATCTCGCCATCCCGCGTAATCACGTGCGTCGCCGAATTGATTTGCCGCATGTGTGTCATCCCACCGGCCAACTGCAGATTTCGCAACGATAGTGGATCGGTCGCCTCGCCTTTACGCCGCCCGAATGCCGGGTTGTATCCGTGATTCTGGTGAACCACCATAACGAAGTCGCTCGCATCCACTACTGGCATCCCTACGGAAAGCGCTTTCCAGATCATCCAATTATCCCAATAGCAGTGTCCGACCACCAGCGCTGGCATGTCCAGGTTCGAATCCTTCGCGAACAGAAACAGATCGATCCAGTACTCGTCCTGTTGAAATCCGTTCGTCGCCGCCAACTGTCGCAACTGCTTACTCCATTCCGGCATCTGGAAATCGATTGGCGCCGTGATATCCATATCCCACCGCCGAGTCACCAGCAGAAACCGCTTTTTCCACGCCTTCGCTCTCTCGAACGCCTTCGCAAATTCTTCCATAACCACAATGTCGCAATTGACGAAACAGAGGTAGTCGTGACGGGCAATTTCTTTTGCTCGGGCAAACATATAAGGAAGGTATTTCACGCCCGATTCGTTCCGCTCGACGTGCGGCTCGTGCCGCAAGCCTAATTGTGCGCAAACTTCACTCGCCCCGTCATCATCCCCGAACAGAATCACTTCCACATCCGGATGCACCAGCGTCCAACTCTTCAGTGCATTCCTCTGAATGACGCCGCTGTGCCCCGTGAACGGTTTTGCCGTCGTGAAAAATGTGATCACGCCAAAGATCTCCGCAGCACGAAGCAACCCAGCGCATAGACGCACCCGTGCGGGTCATTCCGATCATACCGAGGCACCACACGAAAGGCAGCATCGCGCGAACTTCGCACCCACTGATTTTCGGGGTTCTTCGTCCAATACTCTTCTTTCTCGATCGCAAAACACTGAAACAGTCTCGGCATCGCAAGCCGGTACGGCGAAGAAAAGCCGTCGGCGGCGACCTGCGCCCCAAATGCGCGGGCTACAAGCACCACCGCGTGCGCGGCGAGCAGGAAGGGCGACCACAAAATCGCAGGACCAATTGTGAAGTGATTTTCAAGGTGGCCCGTCGGCGTGCGGTAATCTTCCCGCGGTTGGCCGCTTTCATCCACGCGGCCTTCACCGAAGAGGATCACCTCAACATCCGGGGCCAAGTGCTTCCAGCTTTGCAGCGTATTGCGTTGAATGACGCCGGAATGGCCGAGAAAGGGCTTCGCTGTGGCGAAAAAGGTTAGCATGAGAGAACTTGTGGTGACTTGTACAGCTCTAAATAGCGTTGAGCCTGCACTTGAAGTTTATATTCTTGCACAGCTCGCTTACGGGCATTCAATGCTAGGAGCGTGCGTTGATCGTCGTTGCGCAGCAATTCGCTTATTGCGCGGCGTAACTCGTCGACATTCCCGGGTGCCACCAATTTCCCTTCCACACCTGTACGAATGATATCGGGTATTCCGCCCGTTGCGAATGCAACAGTTGGCGTACCACAAGCCAAAGCTTCCAGGGCGGTGTTAGGCAGATTATCTTGCAGGGAAGGAACCACGAAAATATCGGCAGCACTATACAAACGCGCCATTGTGGCATCGTCACCAATGGAATCAATCAGAGTTGAGGCTCTGGACGCGAATTGCGCGGGCAGGGCTTTCCCAACCGCAACAAAATAAAGGTCGGGAACATCTTGTATATCCTCGAGGGCACGCATGAGAAGATGCAGGCCCTTTCGGCGTTCACAAGCCCAATCCGCAAGAAACAGAACAACTTTGGCATTCGGCGGGATGCCAAAGCCGGATCTCGCCTGCATTTTGTCCTGAGGAGCGAAAATTTCTGTATCTAGGCCATAAGGAATCACTGACGACGGAAACTTTCCTAAAAGGCTGCTGCGCTTCAACTCAGCGTGCAGCCAAGTGCTTGGGGTCACAATGTGCAACTGATTTTCATTTCATATGCGAAAAAGCAGAATGTTTTCGAAGCCAAACGCGGCGGGAAAAATCCCTAGCTTTGGAGGAACCCAATTGCGGGCAACTTCCGCATTGATGGGCAAATCGCCCGCACTCGCTGTCGAAGTGACATCCACCAGTAAAGGCATTCATATCGTGGTGAGTCCAAACGACTGGCAGCCCGCGCGGTAATTGCGCAAAGAATACACGATAGTCGATGTAGCCGGACACCCAATGCAACTGCAAAACGTCAGTGGGTGGAAGCTGCGAGAGAATGTCACTGCGATATATGCTGCGGTCATCGCTGAAGTGGCTGGCGTCGTCAGGCCGGACAGCTAAAATGCGGCGACTACGTTCGAGACACGGCTGGAGAATCCGTCGGGAGATTCTGCTCGAGAGACTGCGGTTCAAACGAAAAGGGATGACGCTATCGTCATCGCTTTGCTTATACAGGACGAGCATCCGCGAGTCATGACCAGCACGACGCAAGCCGACGTGGAGCCGGTAGGCGGCACGAGCCGCGCCGCCCGAAATGTCGGATGTGGCTAGATGGACGATCTTCAAGGCCGGGCAGCTTCCATGTAGAGTGAGTCTGGCTTATAGATTCGGCCATCAGGTTCCGTGTCCAAGTTGAAGGCGGTCCAGCCGGGGATGGAGCTTTCTGAAGCTTCGACACAAGCGGGATGTAGGAAACCCGCCTCCTGTAATGCGCGAGCGAGTGAAAAGCGATCGTACATCCAAAGATGAATTTCGCCAGAAAGGCGGAAGCGGCCGGCATCGTAGGCACGTATGCCATCGCGACCGACAACGAGCCGGAGCAACTTGCGTTGCGCGGCAGATAAGAAGCGAGATACGAATGATGGCAGCTTAGGCTTGGGAGTTTGCGCGTTGGAAAAACCGAGAATGCGGTCGAGTTCGCCTCCCAGGCGACCGCGGATGAAATCGAGGCCTCGCGGGTCCGCTCTTTGGATGAAATCAAACATTTGGCCGCTGGATTTGTCGCGAACGGTCTGGTCGTATAGCTCGATAGTCATCCAATCATATGCTGCGGTGTCCCGGGAAGAATCGGACGTTAGTTTGTGAAGCTCCTGGAGATAAAGCTCGGCGATGATCTCTAGATTCGGAACAACAACGCGAATGATGCCCGATGGGCGCAATACCCGATGGCATTCGCGCAGCAGAACGAGACCTGCCGGCTGGGAGAAATGTTCCAGGACATGCGAAAGATAAACAGCGCTGAAGGATGCATCTGGAAACGGAATTCCGCGGGAAATGTCGTGAGCCTGCACATGCGGGCTCTTTGAATGAATGTCAACGTTCACCCAATCAGGGTGCAAACGGTCGCCGCAGCCGAGATTCAGGAGATTCAATGTGTCAGCCATTACAAACGATCGAATCGAACATAAATTGTTTGACCACGTAGCCACTTTCGGATGAGCGGACGACGAATAATCCTAGAAAGGCGGCTCAGAATGTAGCGGATGACGTAGTGGGGCCAGAGGGCCCTTAAACAGTGAAAAATAACTGTTCGCGTAAGCTTCGACTCTTGATTCAGGCAATGGCTCGTAGGCTATTGCGCTCAGGACTAACGGAAAGAGGGTTGGAATCCTAGATAGCACGCTGCGGGACCATCGAGACATATGATGAGGGGGAAGATCGAGCAAGTTGAATTCGTACTTCAAGAAACTGTCTGCATTTGGCAGTCCTAACAAGAGTCTGCCTCCTGGGCGCAGTAACGAACAACAAGCATTGAAAAAACCTGCTGGACTTGAAACGTGCTCGAGGACCTGAAAGCTGCAGATCGCGTCGTACAGGCCGGGAGATCGCTGGGCGATTTCTTCCGCGGTGGCTTTGCTAGCTCTTAGACCACGATTAGTGGCCTCCTTGATCGCGTCCTCGTTCTGTTCCAATCCTTCAATGTTAGCTCCAGTTTCCCTGACAGCCAATTCAAGAAAGGAACCCGAACCACATCCTATTTCAAGGACACGACGGAAACCCTTCAGGTCCCGCAGAGCAACGTCATATTCCCATTTACGCGGCTCATAGTACCAATCGTAACGATCCAGGTGTTCGTACAAGGCAGGAGAGCCAACGATGGAACTGGGTTGAAAAAATCGAAGAGCACAATTGGAGCAATACACAAGCTCGATTAAAGAATTGCCCTGAAACTCTGAGGCGATATCAATCTGAAAATCCTCTTTCCATCTAGCAATCAATACGTCGGCCCGAATCGTACTTTCGGGCTGAGTTTTCGATGAACCACAAAGTGGGCAAATCATGCGTCGCGGCGCTGTCCTTATGTCTTAACCGGAAAAATCGACAACAAGCTGTGGGCTGTTTCGCCCACAAATCGGGTGGTCATTCCTTCCGAAACCAACGAGCAGTATAGTCAACTTGATGAAGGATAGGTGATAGCCCACGAGACATGAAGAACTCGTCCACAGCCTTCTTGCAGCCCGGCCAGTGGCCATAGTCGTCAATCGAAACAAACCCTCCGCGAACAATGCGGTCGTAAAAAGTCTCTAGGCAAAGCTTTACGGATTCATACCAATCGGCGTCAATATTCAGAAGCGCGAGCTGTCGGGAAGAAACCAAAGCAAATGTGTCCTCAAACCAACCTGGCACGATGCGCACCTTGTTGAAGTCCGCGCCTACTAGCCGCAGGACTTCATTAACTCGACCGGGATCGCCTTGCACTTTTCCAACATAAGCGTCGGCTGACTCGCCACCTACGCTGCGTTCGTCTTTTGGCGTTATCCCGGGCATCCCTTGGAAAGAGTCCAACAGCCATACGAGACGATTGGCAGGAGAGCGGGTTGCGCTTCGAGCCAGAATTGCCGCGGTGCCGCCATTGCAGACACCGCACTCGACAACATCGCCCAGTATCGCCTCATCTTCAATCCTCTGAGCCAGAGCATAGAGATTCTGAATGCGTTGTTTGCCTACGAGGGTATAAGGTAAAACCTGATTAATGAGGCGCCTGCGTTCGACGAATCTTTGTAAATTTCGGAAGATCATTTTCCCCGATGCGTTACGAAATCGTTGTTGTGCTATCGAACCTGCACAGGTATAGGCCTGGGAAAACAATGTGACTCTCTGCCATTTCTTCGCTTGCTATCACATCGAATGTGCCAGCGTTTTCTAAGTGATCGATGACTTCGGCGTTAAAACGGCCAAGCCACAGTTCAACGAAATATTTTCCAGGTTTCAAGAGAAGATCATGGAGAGTGAAGTTGGAGCGGACGTGACTCCCAACTTGGGCGGTCAAATATCTCCCTTTTTGAGCGGTATTGGTATCAACGACCCGGACCCCATTAGCGTCGTTGATGATGACCGCCACATTGACATCAACGATGTCCTGGAGACAACGAAGATCAACGTCGAGCGAAAGCCCACATCCAGGAGAAGCTACTTGAATTTTCTCGCCTTCCGGGCCGAGAGGTTGAATGGACAAGGAAGTGAATTGCGCTTTGCCGTTGCCTTCGCGAGAGCGTCGCGAAAGATCGGAATTGGCACTGACGGTATCCATCGATTCAGCGTAGTAACTTGCCGTAATTTCGGACGGTGATCCTTCGCTTTGGATCGCGGCATCCTTCATCAGTATGACGCGAGTTGAAAGAGCGTTGATGGCGGCCATATTGTGGCTGACGAGAACTATGGTGCGGCCGGCTCGTGCGACGTCACCCATCTTGCCAAGGCATTTTTTCTGAAAACGGATGTCGCCGACGGCGAGAACTTCATCCACGAGCAAAATTTCTGGTTCGAGGTGCGCTGCCACGGCAAACGCAAGCCGCACGTACATCCCGCTCGAGTAATGCTTCACCGGAGTGTCGATGAACTTCTCCAGCTCGGCAAAAGCCACGATCTCGTCGAACTTCCGGCTGATTTCGCTCTTGCTCATCCCCAGAATTGCGCCGCTTAAAAACGTGTTTTCGCGTCCGGTCAATTCTGGATGGAATCCCGTACCCACTTCCAGCAGGCTGCCAACTCGCCCGTGGATTTCCGCCCAGCCGGTCGTCGGTTGGGTGATCCGCGTAAGAATCTTCAACAGCGTCGTCTTTCCCGCCCCGTTGCGACCGATGAGTCCGAGTACTTCTCCTTCTTTAACTTCCAGCGAAACATCCTTTAACGCCCAAAAGCTCTCCTGCTTCTGTCGCTGCAGGGAGCGCAGCGGCGACGTCAGCATCCGCCCAAGCGAATCACGCAACAAGTCGTTCGAAGACACCATCCCCCGCCGATATTTTTTCCCCAGCCCTTCTCCCTGGATCACTATCTTTGCCAATTTCCGCGACTCCTGTGCAAAGCGATTGATTCTGCCGGGGTACCCACTCCCCCTTTAGTTCCTAAAACCCGGTCCGCAACCGTCCCTTCCATCCGCTGGAAAAAAACCAGCCCCCAAAAAGTATGACCATCACCGCGGCGGAAGAAACGACCAGGCTTACCGTCGGAGCCTGTCCATGCCCGAATCACCGAAAAAAAGAGGTCGAAGAAATCATGCGTTTCCGCCGCTTGCTGGCTCAAGTAGTTCAGCGCCTTGCTGCCCTGGCTTGGCAAATTCATAGTCTTCTCGGTGGCCCAGTTTCACCAGCGGCTTCTCGAAATAAATCCAGGAAATCCGGCAGAAGACCAAGGTTAGCGCCAAAGCCAGCACCGCGAGAAAAGCATCGGAAATACTTCCAATTCTCGGTTCATGGTTACGAAAAAATCCAAAAGTAAGCTGCAAGACAATCACATGAAATAGATAAACGCCATATGCCATACCGCCAAGCCACCCTAGCCAACGTGCTCTGAAGAATTGGCTCAGCCAGCCCGATTTATTCGTCAGGCCGTACAGGAGAATGCAGAGGTAGAAGCACGCCAGCCACGTATATCCGACCATTTGCATCCCCCGGTCTAGGTTCGACGGAGAGCGGAGAGTCAATACCACAAATCCCACCGCGAGGAATGCCAAGAGGATTCTCATTGCTGTGCGGTTGCTCGTGATGCGTTCGCGCCAAAGAGTGTCCCGCGTCAGAATGGCACCCAGCACGCCCAGCATCAGCGCATCTGCTCTGCATGGCATCAATACGAATCGCGACAATAGTTTCTCTGGCCAACCCAAAAGTAGTGCGAAGCGAATGACCGGCGCCAGACAGATAATCGCCACGACCCAACGCGCAAGCTTTCGTGGCGGTAAGAGCCATACCAGCAGCGGAAGGGTCAAGTAAAACTGCTCTTCGACCGCCAGCGACCAGGTTAAATCAAGCGCTCGAAGTGAGTTGGAAGCAGCCATCCAGAAATTCTGAATAAATAAAAGATGAGGAATCCAGGTTTGCCTCGAGACCATCCACTCTGACATGAACGCAAACCGGCTCGATAGACTCGCGGCGGCGATGGCTCCAAGAAGGACGGTGACACCTAGAGAGGCCACATAGGCCGGAACAATGCGAAAAAAGCGGCGTTTGTAAAAAACTTTGAAATAGTTTTGTGCGGTCCTGGCATCGAGAAGAATGCCACCGATCAAGAAACCGGACAAAACAAAGAACAGGTCAACGCCGCTCCAGCTCAGGCGAAACGGAACGAAAAAATAGGCTAGCGCGGAACCCGGCCTGGCTTGCGAAGTCATGCCGAAATAGTGAAAAAAGAGAACGGAACCGATCGCGAGCCCGCGGAGACCATCCAACTCCGGGATCCTCTCCGTCGCAAGTTTTCCCCCGCTTGTCGTCGTCAAACTGATCCCCTCAAAATAAAGAAATCTGCGCCTATTCCCTTTTGCCGGTCATTGTTCAATTTACATTACTTAACTTTGTGCTAAAGTGTTCTACGTTTACGTTGCGACCCCGCCTCCGATTCCTTGCGTCGCCGCCTTTACCTTCCGCAAATACAAGAACTCATCTCCACCCTGGATCATAGACACTTACAGGAAATAAAAAGACGTAAACCATTTAGAATCAACAGTTACAGACGGTTATGGCTTAATCCCTTTATTTGCGTTACTTACAAGAATACGCGGGGTCTTCCCTCCCCCTTTCAAACCCGGTCTGCGACCGTTCCTTCCATGCGCTGGAAGAAGATCAATCCCCCAAAAAGAATCACGAGGACCGCAGCCGTAGAAACAAGCAGGCTGGCCGCGGGAGCATGCCCATGACCTGTAATCGCCCACCGGAACCCATCGATTACTCCGGCCATCGGATTCAGTCCGTAAAGCCAGCGCCACTTTACCGGAACGAGCGAACTGGGGTACGCGACGGGCGAAGCGAACATCCAGAATTGCAAAAGAAACGGCATTACATAACGCACATCCCGGTAGAGCGCGTTGAGCGCGGAAAGCCACAGCCCGACGCCAAGCGCCGTAAGAATCGCGAGGAGCAGAAACGCGGGAAGAAGAGCGGCGTGTGCCGTGGGCCGGATCCCGTAATAAAGAGTGACCCCGATAAGCACGACGAAACCGATGGCGAAATCCACGAAGCCGGAGAGGACGGAAGAAAGCGGCAACACCAGCCGAGGAAAATAAACTTTGGTGATCATGCGCTGATTTTCCACGACCACGTTCGTCGCGTTCTGCAGCGCGTAATTGAAATACGTCCACGGAACGAGCGCCGCGAAATAAAACACGGGATACGGCAAGCCTTCGGAGGGTAATTTCGCCAGCCGCCCAAAAAAGAGCGTGAACACGGCCATCGTTAGCAGCGGCTGCAGAACGACCCACAAAACGCCCACCGCCGTCTGCTTGTAACGGACCTTCACGTCGCGCCACACAAAAAAATAAAGCAGCTCGCGATACGCCCAAAGCTCGCCGAGGCGTAGATTGAAAAGTCCGCGCGGCGGCTCGATACGAGTGACGATTGCAACGTGGCGCGAATCTTGCGTGGCCGCAGCCGGCGGCGAAGACGAAACAGTCGCCATCAGAATGGCCTCGCCATGCGAACGGGTAGCGCAAGCATTGTTTTAGGTTACCAGAGAAGCGCGCGAGAAAAAGGGAAACGCGGCCGTCCGTCTTCCAACTAGTGGCTTTGTTGCTTGAGTTGCTGCACGTCGCGCTGTTCAATGCTGTGCATCAGTTCCTTGCGCCGGAAGAAATACGCGCGCAGCTGGCCCGTAAGTTGCGCCGGCACGACAACGAATTGATTGTGCGCAACCTCGCCCCAGGAAACCGGGCCGCGCGAGGGAATCAGATGCGAGCCCCACTGGAACATGAGGCCAAGATTCCAGAAAACAAAGCAAGCGAGAAAGAGAGAAGCCAGGGCAACGGACAATTTACGCGAGCGAAAAAATTCAGCGACGCGTTGCAGAAAAAATGCGAGACCGATGACGAAGAAAACTGTGAGGGAAACGAAGAACCTGTTGCCAAAAGACGATATTCCCGCCCAGTCTGGGTAGGAAGCAAAGAAGTAATAGAACGCGAGCATCGCGCAAAGCGCCGCTCCGCCAACGCGCGGCGACTTCCGCCAGAAAGCAATAATTCCCAGTGCGGCCAGCAGGAGACAGGGGCGTCCACGAAAAAAGTCCGTGGTTCGCCGAAAACAAAACTTGAAAAAAGTTAGGAGATTTCCAGTTCCACAGCCCCAGCGGGACGTAGCCGGACTCAAAGAAAGATCCGTAAATAATTTTCTTGCTGATTAGCGTGGGGAGAAAACAAATGCCGACTGCAATCGCAAATAAGACGCGATTCCCCAGAAGCTGAGGAACTTCAGAAGATCGCCCGCTTTGCATCGCATCTCGCAATGCAAACAGCGTTTCCACTGCTACAAGCGTCAGCAGCATGGCGTTCGCGTAGTAAACGTCGAGCATCAAACCGCCGATTGCCCCGAGAAGCATCCATTGCCCGGTGCTTCGATCTTTCCCGGTCGTCAGCCAGTACCAGAAGAACAGCGCCACCACGAACGCAGAATGAGCGTGCGACCACGAGGGATTAAAGTACATATAAACAGGGAGAGAACTTCCCCACCAGATTCCCACCGCAGCCAGCGCCGCCCACCGCTCTTCGACAAATTGCTTCGCGATCCGGAACGCGAGAAACAACCCAACAAACCCATAGATCGCGGTGCCAAGCGCCATAGCAAGCCGGTACGGCGCGGAAAAACCGTCGGCCGCGACCTGCGCCCCAAATGCGCGGGCTACAAGCACTACGGCGTGCGCGGCGAGCAGGAAGGGCGACCACAAAATCGCAGGACCAATTGTGAAGTGATTTTCAAGGTGGCCCGTCGGCGTGCGGTAATCTTCCCGCGGTTGGCCGCTTTCATCCACGCGGCTTTCGCGGAAACTGGTATTTGCGTGGAGATAGTCCTGCGTAAAATCGAGATTGCGTTCGATGAGCAAGGCACGCGCGAACGCGTAATACCCGACGCCGTCCCCGCGCACCCACGGATTCGCCAGCGGCAGCGTCACTATAAAGAAGACAAGCAGAGCGCGCTCCGCATACGTAGAAAGTCCCAGTTTTTTGAACAGGTTTGCAATCATTCGCGCGAGCTATCTGACTGCAGAGATTTTGCTTTCCCCGAGATGCGCCTCGGGTTGAGGATGTCGCTTCGGGTGGCACATCTGCAAGTTAACTAAAACATATCTCATTCATCGCCAAAGCCAAACAGAAATATTGGCCGAGCCATACCCGAGGCTAGGCAAGGTTACCGGGTCACAGCCCGCGCGGATAGGCGTCGCCTTTTCACGCAGGTGGGAAGCGACGCGATCAATGATCTCATTGAGGGGAGTCTGCGGCCGGAAGCCGGTAATCGCTTGCAGCTTTTCCACGCAGGGCACACGCCGCATCATGTCTTCAAATCCGGGTTCGTATGCCTTGTCGTAGGGAATGTAAGCAATGTTCGAAGAACTGCCGGTGCGTTCCTTCACTCTTTGGGCCAGATCTTCGATGGTGATTTCTTCCGTATTGCCGATGTTGACCACTTCCCCGATGGCGCGCTCGGAATCGAGCAGCTTGATCACGGCATGCACGGTGTCCCGCACATCGCAAAAACAACGCGACTGCTTTCCGTCTCCGTAAACTTCGATCGTGCCATTGTCGAGCGCCTGCTTCACGAAATTCGGAAGCACCATTCCGTATCTGCCGGTTTGCCGTGGTCCGACGGTGTTGAAAAAGCGCACCACGATCACCGGAACCTTTTTCTCTTTCCAATAGGAGAGCGCCAGAAATTCGTCGAGCGCCTTCGAGGCGGCGTAGCTCCAGCGGCCTTTCGTCGTCGGCCCAAGAACCAGGTCCGATTCCTCGCGAAACGGAATCTGCGTGCTCTTTCCGTAGACTTCGGAAGTGGAGGCGGTCAGAACCAGCTTTCTTTTTTTTGCCGCCGCTTCGAGAATCATCTGCGTTCCGTTGACGTTCGTCTCGATGGTGCGAACGGGACTTTCCACAATCAGTCGAACGCCAACTGCAGCGGCGAGGTGAACGACGACGTCTGCGTCATCAACAAGTTCGGCGACGAGCTGGCGATTCTCGATGGAGTCGAGGTGATATTCCAACTGAGGAGAAGTCTTGAGGTGCCGGATGTTCTCCATGCTGCCGGTGGAAAGGTTGTCGAGCAGGACGACTTGATCGCCGCGTTCTAGAAGCCGTTCCGCAAGATGAGAACCAATGAAGCCGGCGCCGCCGGTAATCAGATAACGCACGCAATCCCCCTTAGAGCGCCAACTCATCGTCGTCGGAATTTTTTGACTTGCGGATCTTTGGCAGATCTTCATCGGTGACGTGCGAAAGATCCGCGTTTTCTTGCGGGCCGTATCCGTACGAATACGGATAGTAGCGGTAGGAATAGTAATAATCCGGCGCGCTGGAATCCACGGCATTGAGAACGACGCCCAGCATGCGGCATTTCACGCTGACGAGCAGGTCGCGCGTCCGCGTAAAGGCTTCCTTCGGCGTTTCTCCGCTGCGCACAACAAGCAGCACTCCATCGACTTGCACGGAAAGAATCACCGCGTCCGTTGCAGCCATAATCGGAGGTGAATCGATGACGACGAATTTGAATTTCTTGCGCAGTTCGACGATGGCGTCCGCGAGTTTGTGCGAGGACAAAAGGTCCGCCGGATTCGGAGGCAGCGGGCCAGTGGGAATCACGGCGAGATTCGGAATTGTGGGGTGCGGTAACGTAACTAGATCCAGGCTAGAAACGCCGGCGAGATACGAACTGAGTCCCGCATATTTGCCGTCGGTCATGTTCAGCAGCCGGCCGACGCCCGGTTTGCGCAGGTCGGCATCAATCAGAAGCGTGCGATCTCCAAGCTGCGCCAGTGTAACGGCAAGATTCGCCGCCGCCGTGGTTTTTCCTTCGCGCGGCAGTGCGCTGGTAACCAGAATGACTTGCGGCGGATGGTCTGGCTGGGAAAGCAATAGAGCGGTGCGGAGCGCGCGGAACGCCTCCGACATCTGCGATTTTGGCAAATGCTGAGCGACCAGCTCAATTCGCTTATCGTACCCGTTCGTCGAAGCCCCGCCAATGAGCCGGCCCCGGCGTCCATTTCCGTTCGAGTCAGAGAAAGAGGGCACGACCGCAAGGGAAGGCAATCGCGAAAGCGTTTCAATGTCGTCCGGCGTTTTGACGGTGTTGTCCAGATACTCGCGCAACAGGGCAATGCCGACACCTCCAATGAGTCCAACAATGAAGGCGAGCGCGATGTTGCGCGCTTTGGCAGGGCGCGACGGGGTGGAAGGAACCATCGCGGGATCGACCACGAAGATGTTTGACGACTTCAAGGTGCTGGAGATATTCGCTTCGCGAAGTTTCGTCAACATGCCGTCATAAAGAGTTTTGTTGCCTTCCGCTTCGCGCTTGAGGATGTTGTACTCCACCATACGCTCAGCCATCTGATTGACTTCGGCTTTTTGCTGCTCGAGCGCTTGCGAAAGCAGCATTTCGCGCTGCTTCGATTCGTTGTAATCGTTGCCCATCTGCTCGATGATGGATTTTTTCTCTTCGTCGATCAGCAGGTCGAGTTCCTTGATCAGTGTCTGAATCCGCTGCACTTTGGGAAAATTCGGTCCGTACTGGCTCAGCGCATCCGCATACTGGGTATTTGCATCCGATTTCTTCCTGTTCAGATCCTGCAGAACCACGTCGCCACGCAACTCCGGTACCGAATTCGCGTCTCCGGATTTCGCAAATTCGTAGAGCGCCTGTTTCTTCAGCCGGTCGCTCTGCGCATCGGTGAGTTCCCTGTTCAGCTCCGACAGGCGCTGGGTGGTCGTGTTTTGCTTGTCGTCCAGCTCCCAGATCTGGTTCTTTCGCTCGTATTCGATGCGCGCGTCTTCGGCTTTCTGCACTTTCAGCTTCATGTCATCGAGCTGATCCGTGAGCCAGGAGGATGCGCGTGCGATGGCTTCGTAACGGCTGCGGAAGTTTGCTTCCTTGAAATTTTCAAGATGGGCGTTCAGGATGCGCGCGGCAAGCTGCGGATCGGTGGATTCAAACGTCACGTCGAGCAAGTGGCTGTTCGGCACGCGACGCACGCTCAAGCTGCCCAGAAATGCCCCCAATTCGGGCGGCCGTTTGTGATTCGCCAGACTTCCGGATGCCAGCGCGTCCGAAGGACTGTCTCCGGAGGAATACTCCGGGCGGCCGGCGAGCCCCGTACTGCGAATCGTCTGGAGGGCCAGCGTTTCACTCGTCAGGATTTTGGACTGGGTCTCGATGTAGTTGTCCATGTCCATCATGAAGTCGTAGGAATCTGCTCCCTGGAACGGCAGGACACTGGAATTTTCCCGATCGATCTCAATGCGAGCCGTGGTCGAGTAGACGGGCTGCATGCGAAACGTTGAGATCGAAACGATGGTGACCACAGCAAGCAAGAAAGAAAGGATCAGCCACTGGTGCTTGCGCAGAATGAGCAGGTAGTCGTAGAGGTGCGGTTCGCGCGGGGAAAGCTCAAACGTGCCGAAGCGCCCTCCGGAGTCCGAGAAGTTCCACGGCTCCGTTCGATCCGGTGTCCCTCGGAACGATTTTGTTTTCTTCGCTCATTCCCGTCAAAACTGCCCAGCCCGGTAAATGGCCACAGACGTGGCGACGCCAACCGCTATTTGGGCGGTCCTGATCAGGACCGCTTTGGACACACTCACCGGCACGTAAAGTATGTCACTGGCCTGCAGCTTTACGTCTTCGGTTTCCTGCTTCAGGATTTTCCCAAGATCCACGATTACCTGATGCTGTTGCCCGGCTTGATCCTTGCGGATAATCACCGCATCACCCTTTTTTGCAACGCTAGTCAGTCCACCTGCAAGAGCCAGTGCCTTTAAAGTCGAAAGCTGGGCGCGATCGTTTGTCACCACGAATCCGCCGGGACGGTTTACGGCTCCCAGCACATACACGATTCCGGCGTGGGGTATGGTGACGATGTCTCCGCCCATCAGCGGGATATTGTTTTTCGTGTTCCCTATTTCGAGGAGTTCGTTCAAATTCACGGTAATGGCGTTCGTCAAAGCTGGCGGTTCGATGGCGGGCGGCGCGGAAGCTGACGCAGCTTCAGCCGGAGATCCCACAGCGTCTTGCGGCGAAATTTCCGGGGGTTCACTGCTTAGCGCGGATTGATCCGGTCTCGTAATGATCACCGTATCTCCGGCATCGTTTGCGATGCCCCCTGCCTGAGCCAGGACTTCCAGCAGGGTTACCGGGTGATCCGCCTCATAGACCATCGGGTGCGCTACAGCGCCAACCACCGTAATCGGCTTGCTCTTCTTTTCTTTTACGCTGATGGTAACTTCGGCGTGGGTAATCAGTCCATTGGCTTCCAGCACTTCCTTGATTTTTTGCTGGGCCTGCAGTTCGGTCAATCCAGACATCTGCAGGCGAACCGGCACGAGCGGCAACCCAATCGTCCCCGTCTGGCTCACCCGGAGCTCACGCGTAAATTCCGGGATGCCAAAGACTTCGACGGCGAGAAGGTCTCCCCGCCCGATGACGTAATCTCGCGGCGCGGAATGCACTGATGCCGACGCCGCCTTGATCCGGTCGTTGGTCTGCTGTGGTGTTTCTAGTACGGTCTGCGCGCGGCCCGGCGGCGCCAGTACCAGCAAAAGCAGGGCGCTTGCGAAGAAACACCATGTTCGCGCACCCAGTCTGACTGGCTGCATTTCTGTAAATCCTCCCCTTGAGTATACAAGGTGCAAGCGCCTGTAAATCATGGATTTCGAGATTTGCGGGGAGCGGACACTGCGGCGGCAGCCGGTTGCGCAGAGCCCAGTTCCGACGTGGCGAGAAGCGCCATCAGAAAAAATAGCAACGCATTGGCGGGAATATGAAGATTGAAGTCGACGAGCGAGTGAACCAGGAATCCACAACAAGCGGCGAGTCCGGAGAGCCGGAAAGCGACGGCAAAAGAAAGATTCTTCTCCTGCAAGGAGCGCAGCGCGGCAAGACCCAGCAGAGCAAGAAACCAGGCGCAGCAGAGTCCGCCCAGAATTCCCGTTTCCGCGAGCGCTTCGAGATAGTCGTTGTGCGAATGGTTGACGATTTTTCCGTCGTAGAGGGTTTCATACGGCGGGTAAACCAGCTGAATGGTGCCGAGACCTGTTCCCAGAACGGGATGATCCAGAAAAATTTCCCACGTCCCGTGGCGCATGGACGCGCGTTTGGCCTCTTTCACTTCGAGCGATTGCAGAGAACCGAAACGCGAAAGCACTTCCTTCGCGCCCAGCCAAGAAACCAGGCAGAGCGCGGCGAGCAGAACGATTCCTCCTGAAAGCAGATGTTTGCTGCCCGCGCGCTGGAGCGCGATGTACAGAATCAGAAAGAGAAGCTCCACGCCAAACGCCACGACCCCGCCGCGCGAAGCGGACATGAACAGGGCCCCGATCGGCAGGATAGCGAAAAGACCGATGACGAAGCGGCGCTCGCGCCGCACTTTGCCCAGCATCATCGGAACAAGCGCGATCGGGATCACGAGTTCGGCGAATCCGGCAAAGTGGTTGCGATTGACGTACGGGCCAAAAGGAATTCCTCCGTAGCGCATCTCGCGGAACCAGTAAAGCTTCCCGTTGAAGGTCAGGTGTTGCAGAATGCCGAATCCCGCGACAAAAAAACCAAACAGCATCACGAACCAGAAAAAATCGCGCCACTCCTGCAGCGTGCGAAATGCCTGCGCCGCCAGAAAAATCAAAATAATGTCCGCCAGCAGGAGCTGGATTTCTACCCGCGTGTCGTACGGCGACGCCGTGCGGCGAAAAAACCACTGCACCGCGGCGACTCCGGCAAACGCCAGGAGCGGCGACAGAATGCTCGGAAAAACAATCTCGTTTTGCTTGAAGATCAGCGTGAAAAGCGCCCAGAGAAAAAACAAAATCCCGGCGCCGGTCTCAAACACGGCGAGCGCCCATTCTTCCACGCCTCCATGCGCCAGCACGCCGAACACGACCAGCGCGCAGATGGCGATGCGCAGCGGCTTCATCAGTTGCCCTGTCCGCCATCAACGGGCGTCAAAGTGACGTCGTCGATCCATGCGATTCCCGCGATTTGGCCATCCGGCAATTCGCTGGGACTGCGCACGATGCAGACTTGCGCGACCGGCGCGTCGGCTGGGGCGGTCCAGGTGAGCGTGAGATTCGTCCAAGGCTGATCGCCGTGAACGTCGCCAGTGAAAACCGATACGGGCTTGCCGGCGGAACTGGAGAAAATTCCGAAACGGATTCCCTGATCGCTGGTGAGCGCTTTCGTCTTTACCCACGCCGAGAAATGATAGGTTTTGCCGGCTTCGACGGGCGCCCAGTGGCAAATGTCTGCGAAATAGAGATTGCTCCTTCCGGTGAACATGAGTTGCAGGGACTGCGCGCCGGAATGTTTTTCGCGGGGATCCGCTTTGATTTGGACGCCTTTTGTGTTCAGCGGAAAGTGCCAGGACAAACCGCCGCCGAAAAAGCCGGATTCAAAACCGCCGTCCCAGATTACGGAGCCGGCAGGATCCGGCGGAAGCGCTTTGGGGAGTTTTGCCGACGCTTCGCGCCAGAGTTGCGTCGCGTCGCTCATGCGACCAGATTGAATCAGTAGCGTTGGCGAGCGGGGCGACCTCCCTCAAGTGCAGATTTCCAGGGAGAATTTTGGCGCGTTGCCAGACTTGCAGCGCGGTGTCGAGCTGTCCATCGTTCGCTACATCGGAAAGAATGTCGAGATAGCTTTCAAGATTTCTGGGAATGACGCTATCGAGAATTTCGTTTGCGTCTGGCACGACGCGGCGGCAACGAGAAAAAGCTTCGGCGCCGCGCTTGGGGTCGAGCTCGACGGCTTTGCGGATTTCGGGAAACGCGGCGTCTGCTTCATTGTTGCGAAGGAGAAAGTTTCCGTAGCGCCATAAAACTTCGGCGGAAAGCGGATAGACGCGTTTGGCGTCGAGGTAGGCTGCGCGCGCTTCGGCCGTTTTTCCAGCTTCGTCGTAGTTCGTGGCGAGATCGAGAAGCGTGTCGGCGGAAAGTGGATCGAGCGAACGAGCAACCAGCAGAGCGTTCTGTGCTGCGTCTGGATCCGGCTGCTCGAAATCGTATTGATAGAAGCGGCCGAGGAGATACCAGTTGCGAGGGTCGCTCGGTTCAAGCCGAACGGCGCGTTCGTAGCCTTCGCGGCTGCCGAGGCCGACGGCGTGCGCCGCGCGCGCAACGCGAATGCTGAAGTACGAGAGAAACGAGAGAGCGGCGAACGCCGTGAGCAGCAGGCCGCGTTGAGCGCGAATCGAAAGCCTGAGGATCATGCAGAGACAACTCTGCCTAAGCGTGTGGCGCGGAGGCAAGGGCAAAGTCGAAAAAAACGGTGCGGAAGATCACGGGAGATGGAGGACGGCGATGCGGACGGGTTCAAGCTGGGTCGGATCGAGGATTTTTCCTGCGTTGAGATTGTCGATGTGGCTGTTGGAGATGAAATAGAAGTCGGAGCCGCGAATTGCGCCGGTTGTGGGAAGAGATGTGAAAGAGGATCGATTTTCAAGGACGGTGGTTTTCGTGACGCGGAGGCCGTCTTCGGAAAGTTTGAAGGCGGCGATGCGGCAGGAGCCGATTCCGTTTTGCACGGCGATGAGAGAGCCGTTGTACCAGTAGAGGCCGTCGGCTTCGGCGAGCGTGGAGCGCGGGCCGGGATTTATGTCGGCGCTTGATAAGAGATTCGGAGATCGATGCGGACAACGCCGAGGGAGTCGGCGACGAAAAGGGATTTGCCGTCGGAAGACAGGGCGATTCCGTTGGGATAGAGAAGTTCGCGGTGGACCTCGAGTGGCGCGAAGGATTTCCCGGCAGGGTCGAAGCGGAAGACTTTGTTGTCGAGGCTGTCGGTAAGAATGATTTCGCCGGATTCGCGAACGACCAGGTCGTTGAAGCCGTGTTTTGTCTTGTCGTCGAGAGAAAAACGGCCGAGAAGATTTCCGGTTGCGTCAAAGTGAACGAGTTCGGCTTTGCCGAGGTCATCTTCGGTGTTGGCCCAGATGGTGGAATCTGCGTGGGTCGAGACGAATGCCGAGGACGGGAAGAAGACGATCGCGATTGGCGGGGACGAAATCGGAGACGTGGCTGTCTGGAGTGATTTGGACTATTTTTTTCTGGGCGAGGCTGCTGAGATAAAAAACTTTGCGATTGGGATCCCAGGCCAGGCCTTCCGGGACGAGATTTTTTTCTTCGGTGATGAGATTGAGGCGAGCTTGGGCGACGACGGGAAAATCGCGGTGAACTTTTTCGATGAGGTCGGTGAATTCTTTTGAAGTGTGGAGGCCGGCGAATTCGTGGCTTCCGGAAGGGTCAAAGCCTTCGCGCAGGGCAAGACATTCTTTGAGGAGTTTGAGGGCGTCGAGCGTTTCGCCGAGGTGCGCTTTGGCTTCTGCGAGGAAATAGAGAGCGGCGCCACGATCGGGAAAGGTGGGGAGAAGTTTTTCGACGATGGCGATTTGGGCTCTGACTTCGGCGGCGTCAGTGGGTTCAGCGGGAGCGCCGCGCATTTCCTCCTGCTGCGGTTGCTGAGCGATGGCGGAAGCCGCAAGGAGAGCGGCGGCCAAAAGCGACCAGAGAAACCGAGCAGGGATTTGGCGGCAATGCGACTGCTGCTGGTTAGCCATAACTACCCCAAGCCACGGGCTATTGGGATTTTTACACAGAGGGTGCATATACGCGAAGTCCGCAGAAAAGCCCAAAGGAAGGCCAGCGCGAGTTAGACGGCGATGGCGGGAAAATGGCGCGGAGGGGCGGACGAGGCTGGCGCCACGGTCCGGGGAGATGAGGCCAGGAACTGGGCGTGGAGGTTGCGTTGGACGCGGCGGCCCCAGCCGCGGACGAAGCCGAAATTGAGTCCACCGCAGATGGCGGAGCTGGCGAGCGGGATAAGACGCGCGACCCATTTTTCGGCGGCTTCGGCGCCGATGCGGACGGCGAGGCGCTCGATGATGAACGGCGCGAGTTTTTCGACGAGCCCTTTTTCGGCAAGGTCTTTGCCGAAATCAATTCCCGTGGCAGCGGCGGCGGCAAGCCAAAGCTCGCGCTTTTGTTCTTCGCTGCGAAAATCGAAACCGTAGAGAAGGCAGAGGCGCTGAATTAATCTGAGCGTAATCAGAGTGAGAAGACCTGCGTCTGGAATGAGCGTAATCATGCCACCGAAGCCGAAGCCCGCGCCTTCAAGAAAGGCCATGCGCTGAGAGTCGCGAATCAGAATGGCGGCTACGGCGTCTAATTTTTCTACGGGCAGGTAGCGGAGATGACGGAAATCGGTAACGCAGATGCCGTGCTTTTTTTCAAGGTAGCGGCGGAACTCTTCCGGATTGATTTCGATCGAGCGCAAGCCGCCCTTGAGACCGAACCGGAAAAGCTTCGCAACTGCACTGCCAACGCCCATGGGATATAACCCTCGACTATTCTACCGCATCTTATGCCGGTTGGATTCCCGGAAGAGGCGGCTGTGTTGCAAGCGCCGGAAACGGGCATTTGTGGTTGATCTGGGTCGGCCGGCTGGGGAAGCGCTGCTTCGAGCGGGAGTTAATGGGAAGGTAGCGCGGGGCCTACAGTACTACTTGACGAGGAAAGGCTTTTCGGTAAACTGCGCTTTCTCTATGGCGACGAGCGTTCAATTCGTGCCAGCAGTATCTCCGGTGGATCTGGAGTTTCCACAGCGCGAAGCTGCGTTTTTCTACGGGCTGTTTTTGCGCGGACATTCCGCGGAAAGATTGCGGCAGGATATTGAAGTTCCGCCGGCGGTGCTGGCAAAGTGGCATCGCGAAGCGGAACGCGAGCCGCAACTGCGGGACATTTTTTCAACGAATGCTTGAATACCGGCGGCATGTACTGGCGATTTTCGATTTGCTGGTGGAGTCGGAAGGAAATCAGCGCGTGCAGTAGCCGAAGTCTGATCAAGACGGTTCTGCAGTAGGAGTCTTTTCAGAAAATACCTGGAAACGGTGATTCCAAAAACTGTAAAACCCTGTTCATTCGTACAGGTCAAACGATTTAGAAGCGGCCTCGAGGCAACCAAAAATCGGGCAACGGTCTCCAACCCCAACTGGGGGACAAGTGTCACAAAATGCAGGGGATTAGGCATTTGACGTGGCACTGGTCCGACGAGTAGAATCCACAAGTCTCGCGAAGTAGAGGTGTCTTTCATCATGCCCAAAGTTATCCGTTCACTCATTTCCGGTGTTTTTGCGCTTTCCATGGCAATACCACCCATTTCTGCGCAACAGGCGGCACAAGAGCCGCAGGCGGCGCCAGGAACCGATCCTACCGCGCCGGTTGGCCCCCAGAAACTGACCAAAGACCAGAAAAAGAAGATGGGAAGGGCTCTGAAAGAGCTGGACAGGCAGTACAAGGACTGGCTGAACGAGGATGTGGTGTACATCATTTCGCCGGATGAGCGGACGGCGTTTCTGCAACTCGCGACGAACGAAGAACGCGAACAGTTTATCGAGCAATTCTGGCTTCGGCGGAGCGGCAATCCGGACTTGCCGGACAACGATTTCAAGGAAGAGCACTACCGCCGAATTGCTTACGCAAACGAGCATTATGCTTCCGGAATTCCGGGATGGAGAACGGATCGCGGGCGCATTTACATCATTTGGGGGCCAGCGGACGAAGTGGATTCGCATCCAACGGGCGGCACTTACGACCGGCCAATGGATGAAGGCGGGGGTTCGACGACGACCTATCCCTGGGAATTGTGGCGGTATCGGTATCTGGAAGGATTGGGAAACAACGTCGAGCTGGAGTTTGTGGACCCGTCTGGTTCGGGCGAATACCACCTGACGATGGATCCGGGCGAAAAGGACGCGTTGCTGCACGTGCCGGGCGCGGGCTTGAGCTTGATGGAATCCATGGGGATGGCCTCCAAGGCGGACCGGTTTACGCGTTCTGACGGCATGACGTTGCCAACCTCCATGGGCGGCACGCCATCGAGCTTGAATGAATTTACGCGGCTCGAACTGTATGCAAAGATTCAGCAGGCGCCGCCGGTGAAGTTCAAGGATCTTGAATCCCTGGTAACTTCGCGCGTGGTGCGCGATCAAGTGCATTTCACGTGGCGCACGGATTTTCTGAAAGTGACGAACGACACGGTGCTCGTGCCGGTGACGGTGCAGATTCCGAACAACCAGCTGTCGTTCCACTCAAAAGACGGCGTGCATTCGGCGACGATTAACGTGTTCGGCCGCGTGACAACGCTGACCGGGCGCGTGGTGCAGACGTTTGAAGACGCGGTGAGCCGCGATTTCCCGGATTCGCTGTTTCAGCAGTCGGTGAAGCTGCAGTCGATCTACCAAAAGGCAGTGCCGCTGCGGCCGGGACTCTACCGTCTGGATCTGGTGATCAAGGACGTGCAGAGCGGAAACGTGGGCGTGGTGAATTCTCGCCTGGCGGTGCATCAGTATGAAGACGCGAAGCTTGATTCGAGTTCGCTGATTCTGGCCGACCAGATCGAACACGTGCCGGCAAAGCAGATCGGCGCGGGACAATTCGTGCTGGGCTCTTCCAAAGTGCGGCCGCGACTTGAAGGGGATTTTACAACTGCGGACAAGCTTGGCATCTACATGCAGGTCTACAACCTGAAGGCGGATGAGACAACGCACAAGAGCAATGCGTCTTTCCAGTACACGGTGAGGAAAGGCGACCAGCAGGTGCTGCAGTTCAAGGAGACTTCCGCGGAAATGAAGCAGGTGGGAGATCAGGTGACGATCGAGCGGCTGCTGCCGCTGGCGACGCTCTCGCCTGGCAAGTACACGCTGGAAATCAACGCGACGGATTCCATCACGAACCAGACGATCACTCGGTCCGCCGAGTTTACGGTGAAAGTGCCGACGGCTTCGCCTTTGAAGTCCGCGGCAAACGCTGCACCGGGGAGGTAAAGCATCGTGAAACAGGGAACACTCCGACTCCTGGGGGCCCTGGTCCTGAGCGCTGGGTGCGCGTGGATTTGCGCGGACACAGCGAACGCACAGGCGAAGCCTGCCGCCGGCAAGGTGACCGGCGTTGTGCGCGATGCAGGCGGTACGCCGCAGATGGGGGCGAGCGTCGAGTTGATTCCGGAGCTTGCCGGCGCGGTTTCTCCGCAGAGTTTTCTTACCAACACACAGGGGATTTTCCGGAGCGAAAAGCTCTTGCCCGGGCTGTACACGGTGCGGGTGACGCTGGCGGGATTCCTTCCCACGCTGCAGCAGCACGTTCGAATCAATGCAAATCTGACGACGATGGTTCGCATCGAGATGGAATCGATGTTCGCAAGCCTGGACCAGCTGCGGCGGAATCCTGCGCCGCGTTCGAGCCGATGCGGACGATTGGAAGTGGGTGCTGCGTTCGGCTTCCGGGATGAGGCCGGTGCTGCAGTGGGATGAGCACGGAAACGTGACGACAGAGGAAGCGCGAGTTGAAGCAAAGCAACGGCGCTCCGCATATGCTGCTGGAGTTCACCGATGGAGCGCGGCGGCCAGGGTCGGTTTCAAACATCGCGTCGGCGCCGGGCACTTCGTTTGCATACGATCAAAAGCTTGGCGGCGCGAGGCAGACTGCTCGTTGCAGCCCAGATGAGTTATGAAGATTCCGCGGCGGGCGGAGTTGCGACGATTTGGCTGCCGACGGGGACGCCGGGAGCGGGACCGCACACGGCGCTGGTTTTGCGCGAATCGAAATTGGGCGATACCGGAATTACGTTCCGCGGAGTGAGATTCGATCAGGGCGGAGCGATTGCAGCTGGGGGACCGCGTGCTGGTTCGCTATGGCGCGCGAATACGTGCTGGTGGGGCTTGGATCTTCGGTTTCGTCTTTGCGGCCGCGCTTGTCGGCAGAAATGCGCTTCAGCGATGTGTGGAAGGCTGCCCTGATTTTTGCTTCGCAACCCGGCGGTCCGAACACGATGGATGCGAGCAACGGGGATTTGAATTCCCTGCTAAACGGGGCGCTTGGAGAGCTGGATGCGTTTCCCGCGCTGATGTGGCGGGATGGGCGTCCGGTGCTGCAGGGCGGATGGCACGAAGAAGTCGCTGTGGACCGCAAGGTAGGCGAAAAGGGAAAGCTGCAGATTGCGGCGTTTCACGACGACAATCGTCATATGGCGATTTTTGGGCAAGGCCGGGAGCTGCCCGTCGCGGAGTTTTTTCAGGATTCGTTTTCAAATGGATTTGCCTATGACGGCGGCTCGGCGAGCAGTTGGGGAGCGCGCATGGCTTTGCGCGAAAAGCTGAGCGATGAGCTGGAGCTGACGGCCGTGTACGCATATGGCGGCGTCCTCGCGCCGGGAGAAGAGGTGGCCGGGCCGTTGCGCGATTCGCTGCGCAACGTATCACGAAATTCCGTGGGAGCGAACGTGACGTGGACCTCGCAACGGACGCGGACGAAGGTGTCGACGGGATACAAATGGGTGGATGGGCCGGAACTGACGCGGCTGGATAATTACGGCGAGTCGCTCTACCAGATGGATCCGTTCCTGCACTTTTCGGTACGGCAGCAACTGCCGCGATTCGGCTTGGGTCGCTGGGAGGCGATTGCGGACTGCGACAATCTACTGGCGCAGGGATACGTTTCCATGAACACAAGGGACGGGCAAGCGATCCTGGTACCAGCGTTCCGGACGGTGCGGGGCGGCTTGAGCGTCCAGTTTTAGATAGTACTTTCTTTTCGAAAGCTGTAGATGCTATACCAGAAAATGGATTCCCGCAGGGTCCCAATCCCGACCTCAGTCTAAGTTAAAGACAGGGAAAGGGTTAGCGGCAAGGAAAACTACCAAAGATTGGAACAGGAGTTGCACCCAAATTCTGTAACTCGGGGTGTAACCCGACAGAGCCGCAAGATGAAGCAGAACCCACGCGTCAGCGTCGTCTCCGTAAGGGTAGGAGCGGTCATCCTGGCCATAGCCACGATGACGGCGATCGTATTTGCCATCCTGAATTTCGACCAGAGGTCGCGGTATGAATCGCCCGATGACGGCATCTCCTGGTGGGACACGAGCCACGGCGTCGAAGCCAGGCAGATTGAGCCGAATTCGCCCGGGCAAAAGGCGGGGATTCGAGCCGGCGACGTAGTCAGGGAGATCAACGCAGTCGCTATCCGCAGTTCCGCACAGGTCGCCAACATCCTGTGGCATGCCGGACTGTGGACTCAGGTTCGCTACAAGCTGGCGCGAAGCGGAGAGGAGTTTGAGACTCCACTGGTGACGGCGCCGACCGAAAATCCGGCGTCGGTTGAAAATTATCTGCGATTTGCCGGGCTGCTGTTCCTCTTTATCGGATTTTTTATTCTGTGGAAGAGATGGAATGCCCCGCGCGCGATTCATTTTTACGTCTTCTGTCTGGTTTCGTTCGTTTTCTGTTCTTTCCATTACAGCGGGAAGCTGGATACTTTTGACTGCGAGATCTATTGGGCAAACATTGTAGCGACGATGCTTGCTCCGGCGCTGCTGCTGCATTTTGCGCTGGTTTTTCCAGAACGCGGACAAGGGCTTGGCCGTTCCCTGGGCAAGCTGGCCATTGTTTACGGGCCGGCGCTGGGGCTGATGATTGTGCACGTTGCTGTGGCGAGCCGATCGATTGGCTTCATTCCGTGGGTGGGTTCGCGCTTGGTACTGGCGCAACTCGAACTGAGTTATTTCGCGCTTTGCTGCATAGCTGCGGGGCTCGTTTTCTATATCACCTACCGCAAAACGGCACCAGGGATTTTGCGCCAGCAATTAAAGTGGCTGACTGCGGGAACGCTCGTCGGCTGCGTGCCCTGTTCCCTGCTTTACATTCTGCCTTATGCGATTGGCCTGCACGTACTCCCCTGGATGAAGTTTGCCGTGTTGAGCCTGGTCCTGATTCCCATCTGCTTCGGTTACGCGATTGTCCGCTACCGGCTGATGGACGTGGACATTATCTTCAAGCGGGGCCTTGCCTATACAGCGGCAACCGCGGGCGTGCTGGTGGTGTTCTTTGCGCTGGTTGGCGTGATTGGACTCGTCTTTCACACGCAGGCAAACGGCAAATGGGGCGGCGTGCTGGCGATTGTGATTGCGGCCTCGATTTTCGAACCGTTCCGGCAGTGGTTCCAGGGAAGGCTGGACCGCTTCTTTTATCGTGACCGTCTCGATTACCGGCGGACGCTGATTGAATTTGGCAGCGCGTTGACAAACGAAGTGCGGCTGGACCCGATGCTGAACTCGGTGATGGACCGCGTGTCGCAGACGCTGCTGGTGGACCGGATTGCGGTGTTCGTGGAGGACCCGGAAGAACGGGGACAGATGCGGCTGGCGCGCTCGATGGGGGTGCGGGCGAGCGATCCGCTGGATTTGAGTTTTATCGAGCCGGGACGGCCTGAGTTTGCAAACGGGGCGCTGTTTTACGAATCGGCGCGCACGGCACGGATGTCAGCGAACCGGTGCGGCGGACCCTCGAGCAACTCGATTTGAACTATTTCGTGCCGTGCCGGATTCGCGAGCATACCGTAGCCGTGCTGGGGCTGGGGAAAACGGTGGACGGGGATTTCCTGTCGAGCGACGACGTGGAACTGGTGACGACGATCGGCGGGTACGTGGCGGTGGCGCTGGACAACGCGCAGCTTTACAGCTCGCTCGAGCAGAAGGCGCTGGAAATCGCACGGTTGAAGGATTTCAGCGAAAACATCGTGGAGTCGCTCAATATTGGCGTGCTGGCCGTGGATTTGACGGGAATTGTGGAGAGCTGGAACACGCGAATGGAGCAGCTTTTTGGCGTGCCGCGCGCAGAAGCCGTGGGGCGCAAAGCTCGATTCGCTGCTGCCCCGGGAACTTGCGACGGAGATTCTGGCGCGGAGCGAGGCAAGAGCAGGTCACCGGAATTTACAAACAGCGGCTGCAGCACCAGGGCAAGTCGCTGACGATGAACGTTTCCATTACTCCGCTGGTGAGCAAGTCCGGCGAGCGCATCGGCAGGTTGCTGCTGTTTGACGACGTAACGCAGCGCGAGCACATGGAAGAGCAGATGTCGCAGACGGAAAAGCTGACGTCACTGGGATTGCTTGCGGCGGGCGTGGCGCACGAAGTGAATACGCCGCTGGCGGTGATTTCGAATTACATCCAGATGCTGGCAAAGCAGATGCCGGAAGAGGATCCGCGCCATTCGATCATTGAAAAGATCGTGAAGCAGACGTTCCGCGCGAGCGAAATCGTAAACAACCTGCTGAATTTTTCGCGCACCGGGGCGGGCGAAGTTGCCAATGTGGACGTGAATAAGGTCGTGGAAGAAACGCTTTCGCTTGTGGCGCATCCAATGAAGACTTCGCAGATTCAGGTGGTGAAGAATCTGGGCGATTCGCTGCCATCGGTGCGGGGTTCAGCGAACAAGTTGCAGCAGGTTTTCTTGAATTTGTTTCTGAATGCGCGCGACGCGATGCCGAGCGGCGGAATGCTGGAAGTGAAGACACTGGCGCACAACGGCAGCGTGGAAATCGAAATCGTGGACACCGGCGCCGGGATTCCGCGCGAGCACATTCACAAGATTTTTGATCCGTTCTTTACGACAAAGGCGACCGGCCGCGGGACTGGCCTGGGTCTGTCTGTAAGCTACGGAATTATCAAGGAGCATGCAGGAAAAATCGATGTCCGCTCGACGCCTGGAAAGGGCACTTCTTTCCACGTTGAGTTTCCCGCCGTCAGGAAACCAGTACATGTCTAAGGGCGCAATTCTAGTCGTCGACGATGAATCTGAAATTCGCGAAGGGCTGGAACTGCTGTTATCCGGAGAAGGATACGGCGTCTCGAGCGCGGAAACAGGCGAATTGGGGCTGGGCAAGCTGGAAGAGCGGCCGTTCGACCTTGCTGCTGCTCGATGTAAGCCTGCCGGACCGCAACGGGATGGATTTGCTGCGGGAGATTCGGCTGCGAGACCCGCACCTGCCGATAGTTCTGATCACCGCGTACGGTTCGATCGATATGGCGCGCGCGGCGTTCAAGAGCGGCGCCATGGACTACATCACCAAGCCATGGTCGAACGACGAACTGCTGGCGCAGGTGGCGCAGGCGGTGGAGTCGCGGAAGCTGCGCGAGGAAAACGTCCAGCTCAAGCGGGCGTTCAAGCAGCGCTTTAATTTTCCGAATATTATCGGCAAGAGCGAGAAAATTCAGAGCTTGCTCGATCTGGTGGCGCAGGTGGCGCCATCGCGTTCGACGGTGCTGATCAGCGGCGAAAGCGGAACGGGCAAGGAATTGATTGCGAAAGCGATTCATTCGGCTTCGCCGCGTACGGACAAAGCGTTTGTCCCCGTGAACACGGGATCGATTCCGGTGGACCTGCTGGAATCGCAGCTGTTTGGCCACGTGAAGGGCGCTTTTACCAGCGCAGTGGCTTCGAAGAAGGGTTTGTTCGAGGTTGCCGACCAGGGCACGATTTTCTTCGACGAAATCGCGACGATCAGTCCCGAAACGCAAGCCAAGCTGCTGCGCGTGATTCAAGAACGCGAGTTCATGCGGCTGGGCGGAACGGAGCAGATCAAGGTGGATGTGCGCATCGTAGCGGCGTCCAACATCGATTTGCTGACGCTGGTGCGCGAAGGGCGCTTCCGCGAAGATCTGTATCACCGCTTGAATGTGATTCACCTGCAATTGCCGCCGCTGCGGGACCGGCGGGAAGATGTGCCGATGTTGCTGACGCATTTCTCCGAGCGCTATTGCCAGGAGAATTCGAAACCCTTGCGCACTTTCACGCCCGGGGCGATGAAGCTGCTGATGGATTACGACTGGCCGGGGAATGTGCGCGAGCTGGAGAATGTGGTGGAGCGCGCCGTGGTGCTTTCCATTGCCGAACGCGTGGACGTGGACCTGCTGCCGGAGAGCATTCGCAGCAAGGAGATCGTGCGCGGAGTGCGTTTGCAGCTTTCTGAGTTCATGCCGCCGCTGCCGGGAGAACCCGGGGCGCGGTACTGCGGCGGACCATTCGCAGCCTTCGCTGTTCCAGATCATGGATGAGATTGAGCGCAGAATCATCGTGGACATGCTGGAACGGACGAACTGGAATCAGACGGAAGCGGCGGAGCGCTTCATGATTCCGCTTTCCACGCTGAATCAGAAAATCAAACGGCTGGGAATTGATGTGCGGCGGCGCGGCCGGGTGGCGGATGATTCTTTCATCGCGTCTTCGGGCAAGTAGGAGCTCGCGCGACGCTTTGGCCAGGCATTTTTTGGGGGGAATGTGATGAATTCATTCCGGAGAACAGCGGCGATCGTTGCGGTGATTGGCAGCGGGTTCTGCGTGCCTCGTTGCAATGCCCCGGGGAGCGGCGCAGTCGGGAGAGCCGGCGCCCGCGTTTCATTCTGAAGTTCCCGATGGACCGCTACCGTCCACTCTTGATCCTGCCCAGTTCGACAATCCCGTCGTTCAAAATGCGTACGCAAAGGCAGCAAAGGTGAAAAAAGTGCTTTATCAGCAGCCTTGCTATTGCCATTGCGACCGGAGCATCGGACACGGGAGTTTGCTTGATTGCTTTGCGGGAAAACATGCTTCCGTATGCGATGTCTGCATCAAGGAAGCGTTTTACTCCTACGAGCAAACGCAAAAGAAGAAGACGGCGGCCCAGATCAGAACGGGAATTGAAAACGGCGAGTGGCAGAAAGTAGATGTTTCGAAATACGCAGCAGTATCCCCCGAAGCCCTAGTTCCTCTTATCTTTCCGAGGTTAAAAAATGTTCTCTAATCTGACCCAATTTGCGGGCGGGGGTGCGGGATTTGCGCGCAGCGAGGGAGCATTTTTCTGGTATGGGCGGGGCACGAAGACCGGGGAAAACGAAAAAACGCCGGGCAAGCCGGCGTTTTTCGTTGTGAAATTGAAAAACTTTGTAACGACTAGAAGTGAATGACGGCACCGCCGCCGAATTGGAAGCTGTTTTGCGATTCCGAGTAGAGATGGGAGAGAACATAGTCGCCTTCGACGCGGAAAGAGAGGCGAGCATTGAAGCGCAAGTCGACGCCGCCACCCGCCTGCAACGCAAACCCGTTCTTACCGCTGTGAGCGGTTTGTGGAATCATGTGAAGGCCGCCGACAAGGGCATGCATCCAGGGCTCAAATTTCTTCTTGGGATCGCGCCAAGCGATGCGTCCCCCACCCGTGTAAAGTAAATATTTGGAGGTATCGTCGGCAAACACTTTTGTGCCAAAAGCCGCGACGACGTTGCCTTCCACGGCGAACCAATCGTTGAGGAAGTAGGTCAGAGAGGTGTGAAGCCCGTTCAGATTGGCGTGGAAGGGAGTCGAGCGGAAGTGGACGTAGGTGTAACCGAAGCCAAGCTGGAAGCGATAGTCGTCACTATTGCCGTAATAGAATTTGGGTTCGGGCCGGGGGGCAGGATTTGCAGCCGGGGCGGGCACGGAAACGGTGTCGCCCGTAACCGAGGTAACCAGATTGATGCCTTCTCCGGCGGCGGTAAAGCGGTGGGCGCTCGTCGCGCTGGGAGCGTTCAGATCGAAGGCGCCATCTTGCGCAGAGGCAAGCGAGGCGCATCCCAAAGTTGCAAGTACAAGCCAGAACAAACCGTTTCATATTCATAGTCCTTAAATTGAGGGGCCCACGCCTGGCTCCAGCCTCCTTGTTACGGTAAACAACCAGCAGCAGGTTTGTCCATGCTATTTCTTGCCTATCGCACGGAAGCAAGACCGATGCTGGCCGAGGGCCCAGGCCGTTTGATGCGATCCGGGAGCCAAAACGAGCTAGCGGCCATGGCGAAGATAGTCGTCGGTCTTGTTGAGCCAGTCCTCGCGGGGTGGATCGAAAACGTCAAGGTCGATGGTGTCTTCAAGCGCCCACGCTTCGTGGGGCATGTTTGCGGGGATGCACAGGACTTCGCCGGCTTTGACTACGATTTCTTTGCCGTCGATGGCGAATTTGAGGGCGCCTTCGAGGATGTAGGTCACCTGCTCGTTGTGATGGTGATGCAAGGGGACGTGTGCGCCTTTTTTCATGAGTACGCGGGCGAGCATCAGTTTTTGCCCGACGAGCATTTCGCGATCGATAAGAGGATTCAGTTTTTCGCGTTGGACGGTGTTCCAGGGAATGTATTTCGCTTCGGGCGAGCTCATTTTTTTTCTCCGTAAAGTTTTGCCGCGGTGTCATGCAGGTAGAGGCGGGCGAGCTCCACGGCTTTTTCTTCGCTGAAGGCGCCTTCGGCAACGAGTTCAGCGAGGGCGGCGGAAAGGGCCGAACGCGTGGTTCTGGCGGCGAGCCAGAAGCTTTCTTCGGCGCCGAGAGCGTCGTTGAAGGGAAAAGCGTCGGAGCCGAACATCATTTTGTCGGGGTAAAGCGTGAGGAGCTGTTTCAAGACTGTCTTGAACTGGGAAGGATAGAGAAGCTCGGACTGAAAGGAAGTGTCGAGGTAGACGTTCTTGACAGCGGTGAGCAGCGCGGCTTCTTTTTCATAGGGCCAGCCGCCGTGAACGAGGACGAAGACGACGTCTTTGTAGCGCGGATCACGGAGGACGTTTTCAAGATTGAGGACATGGCCCTGGCGGAGGCTGAAGTAATCGCCGATGCCGACCGCGGTGTGAAAGTGCATGGGAAGTTTTAGTTTACCGGCTTGCTCGACCATGACGCGGAAGACGTGGTCCTGGAAGAGGCGGTAGTCGTCGGCGGTGGGAACGCCGCCGTCCTTGTACTTTGCGTAGACGGCAGCGGCTTTTTCGCGCGGGGGATCGCTGAAATAGAGCGAGCGGAAATAGGCGGCTTCAAACTTGATGGCAACGCCGCCGCGCTTTTGATTGTCTTCCATGGTGCGGCGAACGAAGTCGTCGTAGTCGGCAAGAACGGGGGGCAAGGCGCCCATGTTCATCTGCTTTTTGTAGCGGACGAGCATTTTTTCCTGAAGAGGGACGTAGACGCCCATGTCCGGCGTGCTGGCCTTCTGATCGCGATTGTCAAAGGGATAGAAAAACGAATCGCCGAAGAAAACCCAGTGAAAGCGCTTGGGGTCGAGATACGGGGCCATGAAAGCGCGATTGGCCAGGCAGATGTCGAAATTCAGTTTGTCGAGAATGCTGTCGAAATAGGCGCTGTCGCCCTTTGCTTCGGCGGCTTTTTTCCGATCGGCGAGCCATTTGGCGTGTTCGGGCTTGAAATCGTCGTAGGGGTAGCCGAACAGGGCTTTGGCGGCGGTGACGAATTCGGGATTGTCATCGCGGAGGCGGAGAACGCTGCTTTCCTCGGGTGGAGCGGCCATGGCGTCGACGTCAGAATCGTCGGCAAAGCCGGGATGGGAGTGATTGTCGTAGATGGGAATTTTTTCGATTTTCTGGGAGAGGCGGTCGTAGATCGCAGGGAAATCCTGCGAAGGAAATGGACTGGCCTGCGCAAAAAGCCTTGGCGCCTTGGCGAGGAAGAGCGCCAGAAGAATTGCTGCCGTCACCGCTCGCTTCATGTAAACCCCCGCCAGAATAAAGTGCCGTGCGTTTTGAAAGAAATTTGGACCTGCCTATTTGGCAACTGCAACGCGCCATTTTACGGAGATGCGATTCATTCTCTCCAAAGCTTCTTCGAGCAGATTGCGCGCGCTGACCAGGGAGAAGCGAAGAAAGCTTTTCCCTTCGGCGCCAAACGCGGCTCCCGCGATTGCGGCAACTCCGGCTTGTTCCAGAAGCATTTTCTGAATTTCTTCCGCGGAAGATCCCGTGCCCTCGATATTTACCCAGGCGTAGAAAGCGCCATCGGGAGATTGGCAGCGGAAACCGGGAATCTTGTTGAGGCCTGCGACGAAAAGGTCGCGGCGTTTGCGGTATTCGGCGGTCATGGCGTCGACGGCGTCGGTCGAATCGCGCAGGGCTTCGATGGCGGCGACCTGGGTGAATTCGGCAGCGCAAGTGAAGGTGTTGAGGACGAGGAGATCCATCGCGTCAATGACGTGCCTGGGGGCCACGCCGTAGCCGAGGCGCCAGCCGGTCATGGCGAAACTTTTTGAGAAGCCGTCAATGATGATGGTGCGCTCGGCCATTCCCGGCAAAGCCCAGGGCGAGAGATATTCTCCGCCGAACAGGATGCGGGCATAGATTTCATCGCTGATGAGCCAGAGGTCGTGTTTTTTGGCGAGATCGGCAATGCCGCAGAGCGCCCGCTCGTCGAAGACCGTGCCGGTGGGATTGTTCGGCGAATTAAAAATGAGGACGCTGGTTTTGGAAGTGATCTTCGCAGCGATTTCGTCGAGGTCGGGCTGAAATTTATTTTTCTCGGAGAGCGCGAACGGGACTGCTTTGGCGCCGAGGCCGCGCGTGAAGGATGGATAGATGGGAAAACCCGGATCGGGATAAAGAACTTCATCGCCCGGTTCGACCAGCGCCATCATGGCGAGCGAGAGAGCCATCTTGCAGCCGGGAGCGACGAGGACCTCTTCGGGTTGCACGTCAATGCGGCGCGTGCGCTTTAGATAGACTGCAATTTCTTCGCGCAGAGCAGGAATGCCGCGTGTCGAGCAATAGCGGTCGCGACCGGAGGCGACGGCACTGCGTACGGCGTCGACGACGGGCGGCGGCAGGATGAAAGTCAGGCTCACCCAATTCAAGATGAATGATCGAGCGGCCCTGCTTTTCTAGTTCCTTTGCGCGTGAGAAAACGGCGAGCGCGCCTTCGCCATTCAACTGTGAAACACGCGTTGCAATTCGCCGGGTGCCCATGGGCGGAAGTTTATCACTTCGCGGCAGGCGGAGGCGTAACGGGGATGCGAAGGCCGTCAATGAAGCGGGGAAACATTTCGAAAGCGGCGGCGGTGAGGAAAAGCTCGACGAGTTCGGGCTCAGAGAAATTTGCATGCAATTCCGAGAAGAAGGCTTCATCAATTGCGGGGCCTCCTTTGTGGAGTTTGTCGGCGAGGCGGAAACCCAGTTTTTCTTTTGCGGAGTAGGGGCCTTTTTCGAAGTCGGCGACACTTCGGACTTGTTCTTCGCTAGCGCCTTTTTGGCGAGCGGAGATGCTGTGCGCGCGAATGGCGTATTCGCAGGCACTGCATTGCGAGATGCGGACGGCGACGAGTTCTTTGTACCAGCCGCGCAAGGCGCCGTCAGAAAGCAGCGGCTTGAGGAAACCGGCGACCGCGGGAGCGATGGCGGGAGCGTGCGCGAGGACTTTGAACATGTTGGGAACGACGCCGCGCGCAGCGAGAAGCGCATCGTAAACGGCGGCAATTTCGGGCGTGACTTGATCCTTTTCAAGCAGACGAACTCTACTTTGCGCAGTCATAGCATTCGGCTCCCGAAGCAGTTTACATGGAAAAAGCAAAAGCGCTCCGGCCCCCGGCCGAAGCGCTTTTGGAAGGAAGTTGGTTTGTGGCGGCGTTCAGAACGAATAGCGCAGCGAGAACTGAATCAGGCGCGGCGTTCCGACGGTGGAGATGACCTGACCGAAAGCGGCCGGATTCTCGACGTCGTTGATGGCCGGGTTGGCAAAGTTCGCGTGGTTCCAAATGTTGAAAAAGTCCGTGGTGAACCGCAGGCTCTGCCGCTCGGTAATGTGAAAATCCTTGATGAGCGAGAAGTCCCAGTTCTGCTGATAGGGGCCGCGATAGATGTTGCGGCCGAGGTTGCCGAATCTGGTGACCGAGCCGTCGCCGCCGTCCGCCGCAGAAACAAGCGGAGCAGGCACGAAGTTGTTGAAGTTGAGATACCCGCCAAGGCGGCTGTGAATGTCGCCGCTGGTAGTGCCGGCCGCGATGCTGGCCCCAGGAGCGAGTTGCGCGCCGAGCGTGGCCGAGGCAAGGCCCGGCCCGAGGAATGCCGTGCCCGCGGCAGAATCCGTTACCGAGAACGGCGAACCGGACTGGATGATGGTGATGCCGGAGATGGCCCAGCCGCCCAGGGCCGCCTTCTTGAAGCCAGTCGAGTCCTTAAAGAACGGCAAGTCGTAACGATAACTGACGCTCAAGCGATGCGTGCGGTCGAAATCGGAAAGCCCGCGCGAGGCTTGTAGCGAAGATTCGTCGTTGAAGCGCCGTGTTGAGCGCGGTGTTGCCGCTCGAGGTTGCATCCGTCGAGCGCGAGAAGGTGTAAGCCGCCTGAAAGTAGCCGGCCGACCAGCGCCGCGAAACAGTCGTCTGCAGCGAGTGGTAGTGCGAGTAGGCATCGTTGGCGAAAAGCTGGAATCCGCTGTAGCCGTTGATGCCGGAATTGCGCGAGCGGGCCGGGCCATTGCCCGTGGTGCTGATGGTGATGGCGCAAGTGGCCGCCGAATCGATCACGCTGCCATCACAATTTGCGCCGTGCAGGAAGAAGGGATTCGTCGGGCTGGCCAGCGCCGCTTGAATGCTGGTGCGGGTTTCGCGCAGATGAACGGCGTGGGTTCCGACGTAGCCGACTTCGAGCACCCAGTTCTTGCCGAGCGCCCGCTGGATCGGTGAGGTTCCACTGCTGCGTGTTCGGGACGACGAACTTGCGCGGAACGGTCAAACCGAAGATGAATTGGGAAGGAAGAACGCCCGGGCTGCCGGTGGCGCAACCGTAGTTCGGGAATACCGTGGTGTCGCCCACCCGGAAAGCCCTGGAAGGCGCCCAGGCACGGAACGAAGTTGGGATCGAGCGTGCCCGCTTGCGGCAACGCGTTGATGCCCGTTTCAAAGAAGTTCGAAAGAGAGCCGGGCGCCCCGCCACCGAACGCGACCGGAAGATACGGCGCCTGGAAGCTGAGCTGGTCGGCGGTGCCGACGTCTTCGCGAACGTAGTAGATGCCGTAGCCGGAGCGGATGGTGGTCGTGTGATGGCCGAACAGGTCATAGGCCAAGCCGATGCGCGGGGCAAGGCCAGTCGAGTAGCGATTGTCGAAGGTGGTGTTGTTCGCAGTGCCGCTCAGTCCCGCCAGGCCAAGTTTGTTGGCGCAAGTGCTGTTGATGAACGGATATTGACCGCTGCTGGGCCAGATCGGGATCGAGATTTCCGATGTGGCAGGAATTGTCGTAGAAAGCCCCGAGCACTTCTGTGCGCAGGCCGAGGTTCAGGGTGAGGTTCGGACGCACCTTCCAGTCATCCTGAACGAAGAAGCCGAAGTCGTTGTTGCGGTATTCGTGATCGAAGACACCGCCGCCGCCGAAACTGAAGTCCGGAGCGCCGACGAGCAGTTTCTGGAAGTCGGTTGCGCTGCCCGGGGTGTTCACGAAAAAGAGCTGGCCGTTGAAGACCTGCGGGAAGAGCTTGTCAATGCTGATGTAAGAATACTCCGCGCCGAAGCGGAAGTCGTGCTTGCCGTGGACCCAGCTGACGGTGTCGGTGAAGTTGTAGGTGTTCTGATTCTGCTTCTGATCGGCAGGAGGCGTTGGGCCGATCTGGAAGCCGGAGCTGCCAAGCGTGAACTTGTAGATTGATTTTGTGACGCTGTTTGTCGGGCGCTCGATACCAAGATCGTCCGCCGTAACCGGAGGGATGTTCAAGAGGTCATCGTTGATGTGAACGAAGCCGAAACGGAAATCATTGACCAGGGTCGGTGAAAACAGGTGCGTTTCGTTCACGGTGAAAAAGCGCGCGCTGACAGGAATGTCGTACGGGAAATTTAGGTCCGTGGCGCTGATGCTGCTCCCGAGCGTGCCGCCGAGCGAAGCTTGCAGACCGCCGGCGCCAAAGGGCAGGAATGATTCCGCATCGGAAAAGAAGAAGCGCGCGGCGATCTTGTCCTGACCGCCGCGGAATTCCCGGTCCCAGTTTGTGGTGAACTGATCGTCCGTATATTTGCCGGGCTTGACAAAAATATAAGGAGAAGTGGGGTAGGAAGCTTTGTTGGGATTCAAATCCGGAGTGCCGACGGAAGGAAGCAGAAATCCGCTCGCGTCGCCGAATTGATTGCTCTTGAATTGAAGCAAGGCAAGTGTAACCGGATCGATATCTCCGGGCGCGATTGGAAAATCGGCAGTGCTGAGAGCGTTTGCAATGGAGACGGCGTCGCGACTTGTGGGCAGGCGAGGAAATGCGGGGTTGTTGATTTGCGTGCCGGGAGAAAGAGCGCTGCGTTGCCGCGTGCCCTGGTAGTTCACGAAAAAGAACCCATACTTTTCCTTAACGACCGGGCCGCCCAGGCTGCCGCCAAAGGTGTTCTGCTTGACCGGGGGACGATCCTGGCCGGCGGCCTTCAGGAAGTATTCATTCGCGTTCAGAACGTCGTTGCGGAAATACTCGTAAACGTCGCCGTGGTAATTGCGCGTGCCGGACTTGAGAATGGCGTTGACGTTGCCGCCGCCGTTGCGGCCCTGGCTTGCGTCGTAGAGCGAGGTTTGCACCTTAAATTCTTGAATCACGTCCGTGTTGGGCAGAGGAATGTAGGTGGCTTGCGCGACGTTGTAGTCGGTGGCACTGATGCCTTCAATGAGGTAGTTGTTGTTGTCTTCTCGCTGGCCATTCACAATGACGCGCACGTTGCCGCGGCCCAGTTGTGCCGAGGCGTTGAGCTCGCTCTGGGCGCCGGTGGAAAGAGTCAACAACTGCTGATAGTTCTGTGTGGCGAGGGGGAGCTGGCGGATGGTCTCGGTGGAAATCGATTGTCCGGTTGTCGCGTTGGTCGTTTCGACGGTGGTGACCATGGCCGAAATTTCGATCTTTTCACTGACGGCGCCGGCCTTCAGCGTGATGGCGACCTTGGTAGTTTCCGTGACGCGAACTTCGATCGCGGACGTTTTGGCTTGCGGCGAAACCCGACTTGTTGACCACGGCGTAGTAGGTGCCGGGAGGCAGGAGAGTCGCTACGAAGCTTCCATCCGTACCTGTTGCGATTTTGCGGACAAGCGAATCCGTCGCCACGCTGATGATTTGCACTTCTGCGTCGGCAATCGAGCCACCTTGAGTGTCTAAGACGTCGCCGCTGACGGCCCCGGTGGCACCGCCCTGGCAAGCCCCGTTGCCGGCGGCAAACGCAGACACGAGTAGAAACACGATTCCAAAACTGAACCTGAAAAGTCGCTGCATTTGAATTCCCCCCAGATGTGAGCAAGCCGTCGCTACTCCAACCCTGTTAACTCCGGACACCCCTTGCAAGAGTTTTCAGCGAACTGGCGGGTTTGGAATTGAGCGCGGGAACAACTCTCACATTCCCCTCCTCTTTAACGTAATGATTCACCCTGGGAGTGTCAACCCGGTCGGGCATTCAAGATTTCAATTCCGTTCATCAGGATTTTGGGGCAAAAGGCGTTTGGGGCGCCCCTCCCCGGGTGTTCTTTGCTTGACCGGGCCCGCTACGGCAAGAGACCATTGGATAAAGAAACTGGGCCGGTAACCCGCGGCCCCGCCTTGACGTCCTACTTATTGAGAGACGGTGCCCACCAGGGGGTACGGTTATGAAAAGCAAGACTGTGCAGGCCTTCCGCCAGATTCCTTTTTCCCTATTTTTGGTTCTTTGCGCTAGCGCCGCCCCGGCGTTTGCCGATAGTTCCCACGTGCGGATTATCCGGCTGGCCTACGTGCAGGGCGATGTACGGATTGGGCATAACATTTCCGGCGATCCGCTGCAGGCCGGCGACACGGCTTGGGAACGCGCAACGCTGAACATGCCGGTGCACCAGGGCGACGTTGTGGCGACCGACAACGGGCGCGCCGAAGTCGAGTTTGAGAGCGGAAACACTGCGTTTTTGGCGGAAAACACCGTTCTGCAATTTTACGATTTGTCGCTTGAGGACGGCTCTTTTACAACACGCCTGGTTTTGCGGCAGGGCTCGGCTTCGTTTTACGTGCGGCCTGAGCGCGGCGACTATTTCAGCGTCACCGGCGGCGATTTCAGCGTTGAAGCGATCGAGAAAGCGGCGTTTCGCCTGAACAATTATGACGATGGCAGCGACGTGCAGGTGCTGCAAGGGCGCATCTCCGTCTTGAGCAAAGACAAGACGACGCGTGTTCTTAAGGGGCAATCGCTTTCCATGAAAGCCGATGACACCAATTCTCTTTCCGTGGGCCAGGCCGAAAACAGGGACGATTTTGATCAATGGGTCGACGGCAAGATCGAATCCGGGCAGGCTGCCACCACGGCTTCGCATCAATACTCCGGAGTCTATGACTACGATTCGGGATTCGGTGACCTGTACACTTACGGAGGCTGGTATCCCATTTCGGGATATGGCTATTGCTGGCGGCCTTACGGGGTTTCCTTTGGCTGGAATCCGTTCCAGATGGGACATTGGTATTTTGATCCGTCCTTGGGGAACTGGGTGTTCGTCGGCTCGCAGCCTTGGGGTTGGCTGCCTTATCACTACGGCAGTTGGGTGTTTCACGCCGGATATGGATGGGTTTGGACTCCGACTGGCGCATTCGCTCACGCGCGCGGAGGAGCGTTTGCGATGGCGCGCGGGGGACAGTGGCGGCCGGTAACGGGGACATGGGTGAAGTCGGGAAACTCGGTTGGACTTGTGCCAACACATCCGCTCGATGTGCGGGGAAAAACACCTCTGAATCTCCAACAGGGAGTTTTTCCGGTTTCGCAGCGCGGAGTGCTGGACCCGGTGCAAGCGAATTTGGCGGAAAATTGGAAGAATCTGCACAAGGGACCCGAGCGCGGTTTTCTGCCGACGGAACGGCGAGCGCCGCAGCCCCATCGCGGGTGATGCGAATGATGGCGGCGGGCGGCTCTGCGACCGGCGTGGTCGGGGCGAACCGGGAAATCCGGAATTGCCTTTGACCCGGCCGAGCATCGGTTCGTGAACAACTCTGTGGCGCAGTCGACAGAGCGCGTGGCCGAGGAAAATGCGAACGGCGCCGTAACGGGCGGGCGGCAATTGGTGCCGGGCAAAGGCGTAGAAAAAAATTCGGGGCTGCGGCACGGCATGGAAGCTCCAGGAGGCCGCAGCGCTTCTGCAACATCGCCGCGCGGATCAGCGCCTCCTTCGACGCGTTCTTCGATGGCTTCTCCGCCACCAGCTAACTCGGCCGCGCGTGGTGGAAGTTCTGCTTCGGGCGGACCGAACGCGGGGCGGTAGCTCTTCGAGTTCGTCTGGCGGATCTTCGCGCGGATGGTCGGGGAGTTCGTCAGTTCGTGTGTCCAGTTCGTCGTCGGCCGCTTCGTCGCGGTCGTCCAGCTCGAGCTCTTCGTCGAGCTCTTCGTCCGGCGGTCGCCCGCACTAGGGCGCTAGCGAAAGATCATGCCTGCATAGCCGACGACTCGCCGGTAGTCGCCGGAAATTGCAGCCGACGTTGTGTGGAGAATAGTTTCGGCTCGCGTCGCGCCTAACTTTTTGAGAACGAAAAGCATTGCCACAGCCGGGCCCAATCCGCACATGGAGATAGATTCGGTTCGGCAAATGTCATAGAGGCCGCGCGGATCCATGGCTTCCAGTTTGGCGATGGCTTTTAGATCCTTGTCGCGCGTTGTTGCTTCATCTTCATAGTGGTTTAGATCCGAAGTTGTCAGAAGCAAGATTTCCTCCTTCGATTCAGAAAGAGCCTGGCCGATTCCTTCTCCCATGGCTTCCAGCTCTTTGAAACGAATCGTGCCGAGCGCAATGGGGACAAACTGGAAATCCGGCTTGAGGATCTGAAGGAACGGAAGCTGGACTTCGAGCGAGTGTTCTCGCGCGTGCGCGACCGCGTCTTCTGTGAGCAATGGACAGTTCAGCTTGAGAGCAGTTCGCTAGTTGCGAATCGATCTGCGCGTCGCCAAGAGGAGTTCTCCAGGCGCCATCGCCGAGGATTGCGGCGCTTTCTCCGCCGGGAAAATGCCTGACTCCCAAAACCAGAACTTTTTGCGGAATCACGATTTGGCCGAGAACGGCGCCAGCCGTTTGCCCTGAGTATATGTAGCCTGCGTGCGGCACGAGGCAAGCCTTCACGCGGATTTTTTCTTGGCTCGAATTGTGCTGGCTGTAGCGACGAACGAGGTTTGCAAGTTCCTGAGGGTTGTCGGGATAAAACTGACCTGCAACGGCGGGGAAGCGAAGCATACACGCACGCTAGCGCAAATCAGATGGGCTTGGAAGCCTTGCCTTTGACCTTGAGCGCCTGGCGGGTAACCGGATCGTAATAGACTGTGACTTTGTCCCCGTACTGATAGCCGCCCTTGTCTATGATTTTCTGCATTTGGGCGCTGGCATCCGGAGAAAGGGTAAATGTCTCGACGCCAAGTTCATTCGTTTTGGATCGGACGGTGATGAGGATTGAGTTCGAGTTCATCACGGTGCCTTCAAATCTTGGACGCAGATCCTTCTTTTTCGGCTTGATGGCATCGACGATGATCGCGGCGGCGGTGGCGACGACGATTGGATCCTGCGCTGCCGCAACGCCGCAGCCAATACCGGAAAGCACGGCAAGCGCCAAGACCTGCTTCAGGCCGAATTTGAACAAGCGCTTCATTCAATATCATCCGTGGCGATACGCAAAGATTTCAAAAAGCGCACATCTTGTGGGGTCATTGTCAGGCGCGCGGCAGGCTTGCGTTCGACGTCGGCGGTTTCCTGCAGAGATTCCTGATCCACCTGAATGCGGAGCGATTCAAGGAAGCGCCGGTCAAGCGTTGTCAGATGTGTTTCCTTGCCTTCGCCGTCTCTCCTGGCAAGGCCAATCGTCGCATCCAGCTTCAGAACGATGTCGTAACCGTGTGCGCGCACCCCTGCTATCGCGCCGGTGATGCGATCGGACTCGGACACCGTATCGTTGATCGCGTGCCCCAGTTCGCGAAGCAAGTTTTTCAGGTGATCGTCGAGTTGCAAGGCTGGCTCCCTCTCTACAGCTGAGTTCATTCTAGGACTCACTTTGTTTGGATACAAGCGGGTGTGCTTACGTTGTCTCCAAACGGTTTACAGCACTTTGGTACAGCCCCGGGCTTGCCTCCGGGGGGTATGGCTTGCGGACCTGCGCTAAGATGGGGGCATGCCAAGTGCGAGGAACAGGGAAGCCGGGCGTGCCGCAACGAAGCGGTTTTCGCCGCTTCTGGCTTGCGCTGAAGCAGCTGTTCCATGAGCTAGTGGGCGCAATTTTCGGGGTGCTGGCGCTGTTTTGGCTGCAAAACGCGCTTCGCGCCTGGAGCAGGGATGGAGCGCACTGGTTGATTGGGGCGGCTGTTTTGCTTGCTCTTGTGATGACGGTGTTTTCCTTTACCTCGTTTCGCAATGCCAAGCGCGTGCAATCCTCCTGACCCATGTCCGACAAATCAAAAACATCATCGGCGGAACGGAAGGCGCGATTCACGACGCTGTCTGGAATTCCCGTAGAGAGGCTTTACGGGCCGGAATCGGTAGACGCGGAAGACGGCGGAAAAAGCCATTGGCTACCCCGGGGAAGTGCCGTTCACACGCGGGATTTATCCCACGATGTACCGAGGGCGGCTGTGGACGATGCGGCAGTACGCGGGATTTGGAACGGCCGTTGAGTCAAACGAGCGCTATCGCTATTTGCTGAGCAAGGGCCAGGCCGGGTTGTCGGTTGCGTTTGATCTTCCCACCCAGATTGGAATGGATTCCGACGCGCCGCTTGCGCTGGGGGAAGTCGGGAAAGTCGGCGTGGCAATTGATTCGCTCGAAGACATGGAAACGCTGTTTGATGGTATCCCTCTTGAAAGCGTTTCTACTTCCATGACGATCAATTCGACTGCTGCGATTTTGCTTTGCCTTTACGTTGCCGTTGCAAAAAAACAGGGCGCGAATCTTGCTAAGCTTTCGGGGACGGTGCAGAACGACATTCTGAAGGAATATATCGCACGCGGAACATACATCTATCCCGTGCGGCCGGCGATGCGGATCGTCACGGACATTTTTTCCTGGTGCAAAGACAATTTGCCACGGTGGAATACGATTTCGATTTCCGGGTACCACATCCGGGAAGCGGGTTCGACCGCGATTCAGGAAGTCGCGTTCACGCTGGCAGACGGAATCGCCTACGTGCAGGCGGCTCTGGGTGCGGGATTGGCGGTGGATGAATTTGCGCCGCAGCTTTCTTTCTTCTTTAACGCACACAATGATCTGCTGGAAGAGATCGCGAAGTTTCGCGCCGCGCGGCGGCTTTGGGCCCGGATCATGGAAGAGCGCTTCCACGCGAAGGATCCCCGGTCTTTGCTGCTGCGTTTCCATGCGCAGACGGCGGGATCTTCTCTTACGGCACAGCAGCCGGAAAACAATATTGTCCGCGTGGCGATTCAGGCGCTGGCCGCGGTCCTGGGCGGATGCCAATCGCTGCACACAAATTCCATGGATGAAGCGCTGGCGCTTCCGACGGAGGACGCCGCGCTGATTGCGCTGCGCACGCAACAGATCATCGCGCACGAAACCGGGGTGAGCGAATACTGATCGATCCCGTCGCCGGTTCTTATGCCATCGAAGAACTGACAAACCAGATTGAAGCGGGCGCAAAAACATACATCGGGAAGATTGATGCGCTCGGCGGAATGTTACGGGCGATTGAAGCAGGCTTCGTGCAGGGAGAAATTCAGAAAGCCGCGTATGATTTTCAGCGCGCTGTAGAGAGCAAAGAGCAGGTCGTCGTTGGCGTGAACGAATTCGTTGCCGAACAGGAACGCGCCATACCGCTTTTGCACATCAAGGAAGAGATCGAACGCTCCCAGCTAGCGCGATTGCGGGCTTTGCGGGCGAGGCGGGATGCGAGCAAGACCACGGCGGCGCTCGCCGAACTTGCGCGGCGCGCCTCGTCCAAGGAAAATCTGCTCCCCGCCATACTGGCGGCAGTTGAAGCGTATGCGACGGTCGGTGAGATTTCCGATACGCTCCGCCGGGTATTCGGCGAATACCAGGAATCTGTCGTGTTTTAGGGCAGAAGCCAATGCTTTAAATCTTCGTTTTGATCTTAACCACGGGCGCTATCTAGTGATCTTGCGAAGCTTGCCGCCAACCGTACGGGAAATAGGCCAGGGGGTAGAAGGAACAAGCTCTGCCCGCTGGCCTCCCCGTAGTATCCTTGCCGCGGCAGATCTTGAATGAAATTGATCCTCGCTTCCGGCTCTGTGCGGCGTGCGGAAATTCTTCAGTCCGCAGGCCTCCCTTTCCTGGTCATGTCTTCGGCCGTGGATGAAACACCGATTCCAGGCGAATCTGCGCAGGAAATGGTCCGGCGGCTTGCCGCCGCGAAAGCCGAGCTTGTCGCGGCGCGAGCCGTTGGTCCGGCAATCGTGATTGCAGCGGATACCGTGGTGGTGCTGGATGGCGCAATTTTCGGCAAGCCTCGCACTACCGAAGACGCGCGCCAGATGCTGGAAAAACTGGCGGGAAGAATGCACACGGTAATTACCGGAGTCGCGCTGATTCGCCTGCCGGATGTGGAGCGGCGGGAATTCTTCGAAACGACGCATGTGCAATTCGGCGCGCTGGATTACGAAGAAATCACTCGCTACCTTTCTGGCGGCGAACCTTTTGACAAAGCCGGGGCGTACGCCATTCAAGGGCGGGCGGGACGCTACATTTCGCGGATCGAAGGTTGTTATTACAACGTGGTTGGATTGCCGCTGGCGCGTCTTTGCGCGGCGCTCGCAGATTTGGGCTGGACGGAAGATAACTCCTGAGAACGAGGAAGGCGCCCCCCTGCGGGCGAGCGCCTCTCCTTGTTGCGATTTTTTCTACCTACTTCTTTGGCGCAGTGCCGCCTTGCGTCCTGGCGTTGTGCTTTTTGTTGTAGATGTTCTTCGACGCCTTGTTCTGTTCGTGATTGACTTGCGCTTTTTCGCCGGCGGTCAGTTTGCCGCCGTTGGCTGCGCGATCCGCTTTCACCTGCTGGTTGATGCCCTTCTGCTGATTTTCGAGCTTTGCCGTTTCGCCCGCGGTGAGCTGGCCGCTCTTTACGCCCTGCGCGATGCGATCCTGCTGGTTTTCGCGGCGCTGGCCAACTTCGTTGTTTCCGTAGTGGGCCGTGTTCGCGTTGTGCTTGTCATTGTAGATCTGCTTGGAGAGCTGATTCTGCTGGCGATTGACTTTTGCCTTTTCGGCCTCCGTCAGCTTGCCGCCGTTTGCGGCGCGGTCCGCTTTGATTTCGCCGTTCACGGCGGCTTCCTTCGTTTCAAGCTTGGAGGTTTCGCCGGCAGTCAGCTGGCCGCTCTGAATTCCGTTGGCAATTCGGTCCTGCTGATTTTCCTTGCGTTGATGAATCGTCGGATCTTGCGAGGCATTTGCGTTCGGCGTACCAGCTGAGCCGCTCGATGCAGGATCCTGCGCCATGGCCACACCGCCGACCAAGAGCGCGAAAACAGGTGCCGCAATCCACTTCTTGTTGAATTTCATCGTTCTTCTCCTCGACCGCGATTGTTGTGCTTCCACCGGGCTACCTGGTTTAACCCCAGTCTGACGGCAAAGTTTCGTGGTGGACTACTGGCCGGAGGTACAGGAATGCGGTAAGAGAAATGTTCGGGATCGCGTTTCGATTTAGCTTCGCAAGACGAAAAGGGCGCTCTTTTCTGGAGCGCCCTCTAGCAAAACCCGGATTTCTTAATCCGGTCTCAGGACTTCTTTTCTTCGGCCGGCTTTTCGGTCGATGCAGACTGCGCGGGCGCAGCCGGGCGGCGGCGTCGATTGAGCCTGGTTGTTGCCGGACATGCCTTCCTTAAAGCCGCGCACGCCTTCGCCGAGCCCGCGCATCAACTCGGGAATCTTGCGACCGCCGAACAGAATCAGCACGACGACCAGAATAATCAGCCAGTGGATTGGGAATTCCATGATGCCTCCTGCCCCAGAACCAAACTCTATCACGCCGGATTCGTTCGAGCATGCGGGGCTATTCAGGGTGAAATCAGAGTATAACACGCTCGTCTCCGGCGCGGCGCGTAACCCGCTCGCGGTCAAGATATTCAAGCAGCGGAATGGCGTATTTGCGGGAAATGCCGGTGAGCTCCTTGAAAGCGGGCACCGAGATTCGCTCGCCCTTCGCCTTCTTGAACTGGGCGACTTTTTGGCGCATTTCGTGAAGGGCGCTGGCGTGGAAAATCAGTTCCATGGTGACGCGCTGGAGCTTCTTTTCGCGCAGGAGAATTTGCAGCAGTTTTTCTGCGCGCTTCGCTTCGACGGCCAACTGCGTAAGCACCTCTTTTACGGGGGAACGGCCAAGCCAGCCTTCGCAAAAGCCGACTCGATCTGATCGTAGGCACGCTTTTCCTCGGGCAGCAGCGTGACTTCGGTCCCTGCGCGCTTTACCGTTTCTCCCTGCAGGACCAGCTTTTGCTGGGCGGCAAGTTGTTCAAGCGCGGCTCGGAACGTTTCGGCACGCACGCGGCGCGCGACCTTTGCCCGTAAATCCTCTCGGGCAATTCCTGGCGTCAGCGGATTGGCTTTGTGAAATGCTTCGAGAGCCGCAATGATTTTCCTTTGGAGCTCGGCGAAAGATTCTTGGCCAACGAGCAGAAGCGGAGAACGGCCAACGATTTTCAGATGCGATTCCGCTTCCTCCCGAAGGGCCGCTTCCTGGATTGTGTGCGCCGGCCAGCGGGTTCTGGCTGCGATCTCTTGTTCCATCAGGCCGAAGGGAGCGCGCAGCGTTATGGCGCGGAGAATTCTGCGGGGGTCGGCGGATTCCAGCGTTTCAGAAGAAAGTCCGTGCGGCCGGTGTCTTTTTTTGCGGGGCGCCGTGCAAGATTGTCCAGCACAAAGCCGCCGCCAATCGTGACGACTGGTGAAAACTGGCGAATGATGAAGCGATCTCCAGGCAAGATCAGCGCCGGGGCCTGCAACCGCAAATGAGCGAGGGCATTTTCTCCGCATTGCAATTGCTCGCCTTCGTGAAGTCGCACCTCGGCGATTGTTTCAAAAGTGCCGCAATGAAAATGGACGCGGAATCTATGCTTCAGAATCGGGGCGGACGACGAGGAGCTCGAGCCGGACATCCACGCGCCTCGTGGGCCGAAAACGATTCGGCACCGTAAGCGACATGCCGCGCTTGATCGCCGTGTGCTCAATTCCAGCCAGGTTGACCGCGGTTCTTTGACCGGCGTAAGCGCGCGCCGCGGATTTGCCGCCGGATTGCACGCCGCGCACGCGCAGGCGCTCGCCGCCAGGCAAAAGCTCGACTTCGTCGCCGGGCGCGACGCTTCCCGAAACAAGCGTGCCGGTGACCACGGTGCCGAATCCCTTGATGGAAAAGGAGCGGTCAATCGGGAGCCGAAACAGGCCACCCTGCATCCTTTTCTTGCACTTGGCCTGCCGCTTGCTCGAGCGCGTTTTTCAGGTCCGAAAGTCCAGCCCCCGTTTTTGCGCTGACCGCAAGGATCGGCGCATTTTCCAGAAAAGAGCCACGCAAATACTCTTGCAATCTCCAGCCTTGCTAGGCCGAGCGTGTCGGTGTCCACCAGATCGCTTTTTGTCAGCACCACGACGCCGCGCTTGATCCCAAGCAGCCGGCAAATTTCAAAGTGTTCGCGCGTCTGCGGCTTGACACCTTCATCGACGGCGATCACCAGCAGCGCAAGATCAATGCCCGCAGCGCCCGCGAGCATGTTGCTGACGAATTTCTCGTGGCCCGGAACATCCACGAAACCGAAGCGAACACCATGTGCTTCGAGAAAAGCAAAACCGAGATCAATCGTGATTCCGCGGCGCTTTTCTTCTTCGAGACGGTCCGGATGCATGCCGGTCAGCGCCTGCGACGAGCGACGACTTGCCGTGATCGATGTGGCCGGCTGTGCCGACGATGATGTGCTTTGACGTGGGGAATTCATTTTTGCGCGCGAGCTTTGATGCTACGTCAGGAGGAAAAAGGGGTCAAACGGAGCTACTTCGCAGCGGCGATTTCGTCCACGATGGATTGCGCCGCAGCGCGCGGGTCCGGCGCAGCCAGAATCGGCCGGCCCACAACGATGTAATCTGCTCCTGCGCGAATCGCTTCCGTGGGTGTGGCTGTCCGTGACTGATCGTCTTTCTTGCCTGCAGCCTTTCCAGTTTCTTTAGGGCGAACACCCGGCGTGACGATCAGGAATTCCCGGCCGCAAGCCTTTCGAATCGCTTTGGCTTCCTGCACGGAAGCGACGACACCATCCACTCCAGAGGCTTTTGCAAGCTTCGCCAATTTCAGCACGCTGGACTGCGGCGTTCCGCCGATGCCAACTTCGCGCATCGTCTTGTGGTCCATGCTGGTGAGAATCGTCACTGCGAGCAAGCGGGGGCGGTCCATGCCAAGCGGCACGCCGGCGCTGATGGCCTGCGCAGCGGCCTTGAGCATCGTGCTGCCGCCGGACGCGTGAACGTTGACAAGCTGCACTCCACTCATGGCTGCGGCAGAAAGAACCGCTCCAGCTACGGTGTTCGGGATGTCGTGGAATTTCAGGTCGAGAAAGATGCCCGGGCCAAGGGCCGCGATTTCTTTAACTGCGGCCGGGCCAGCGGATGTGAAGAGCTGATTGCCTATTTTGAACATGACCGACCAGATCGGCGACCTGCTTTGCGAATTTCACCGCAGAGGATAGCGAATCGAAATCCAGTGCGACGATCAGGCTGCTTCGTGGATGGGCGTCGAAGGTCACTGGTTTTGTGACCCCGACCATTCGCGCGGGGTCAGCGCTTATTCGGAACTTCCAGCAGTTCCAGCCGAACCTGGTTTACGCCGGAGTGAATCAACCCAATCTTCCGGGCTACGCGGTAGGATACATCAATTTCGCGCCCCTCTTGATACGGACCTCGGTCATTGATGCGTACTAGTTCAAACTTGCCGTTCCGGGGGTTTACAACCCGGACGACCGATCCAAATGGCAGATTGGGGTGGGCGGCCGTAAGGGCTTCGCAATCGAACTTCTCGCCGTTAGCCGTCTTGCTTTCCATTAAAGCCCGGCGCCATACCAGCTGGCGTTGCCTACCCAGGTCTTAATTGGCTTAACTGGTTCGCTCAACCGCGCGACCAGTGGGGCTTCCATTGCGGGTGCGATCAGGAACATCAGCGGCACCCAGCGAACTGCAGCCCAGATCATGAAGAGTGGTCGTCTCATAGTGTTGTGTTTTTGCTACAAACTTCCAGAAAAGTGTAGCATCGTACAGGTGTTTTGTCAATGATTTTCTGCATCAAATTTTCCGCGTATCTCATTGACAGTAAACGCTTTAACATCGAAAAACGCCTTCGGAAGTGCCCTCACCAGCCGCTCACTGGCCCGAGGGTCAGTAAAACTGGCCGTGCCTACCTGTACGCAAGTCGCACCCACCGCAGAGATATTCAAGCACGTCTGCAACCGATTCGACACCGCCGAGCCCTAAGATTGGTGCTTGACGGCCTTGAAACGTTTCCCAGACGAGGCGCAGGGTAATGGGTTTAATCGCGGGCCCGGACAGGCCTCCCGTCTTGTTCCCCAGCCTGGACTTTCCAGTAGCGGGCATCGAGGGCCATTGCGGGATAGGTGTTTGCTACGGTCAGGGCATCGGCGCCAGCCTCTACCGCCGACCGGGCGATAAGCCTAATGTCTGAAACGAGAGGCGATAGCTTCACCCACAAGGGTCTTTTGGCTGCAGCCTTTCTGGCCGCCCCTACGACCTCGGCCACCAGGCTCGGGTCACTGCCGAACTGCATGCCGCCCTTTTTTACATTGGGGCAGGAGATGTTCAGTTCGTAGGCCGCCGGACCCTCCTCGCGCCTCGAGGGTGCGGATCACTTCCACATAGTCTTCGATCGAATAGCCGAAGACGTTGACCATGACAGCCGTATCAATTTTGCGCAGTACCGGGAGTTTTTCGGCTATGAAGGCCTTTACCCCAACGTTCTGGAGGCCAATGGCGTTGAGCATTCCTGAGGGCGTCTCGCAGAGCCGCGGGCGCGGGGGCGCCTTCGATCGGCTCCCGGGAAAGGCCTTTGGTGACAAAGCCACCAAGGGGTTCCAGGTTCACCAAGGTGGGCGAACTCCAGCCCGTAGCCGAAGGTTCCACTGGCGGCAAGAATGGGATTTCTCAGGCGTAGCGTTCCAACGCTTACGCTCAGGTCAACATCGGCCGGCGAATGGCCGCGTGGTACGGCTTCGGCAGGATTCACTTCGCTAAGAGAATATCACGAAGGCAGGGTCAATTACCGGTTTTTGCCCGACTCTCGCGCCGTGGCCTTTGCGGAAACCGTTTCACAAATGAAAAAGGCCTCTGCAGATTCATCGTCGCAGACAGACCATTACCGAAGAAAACCCCTGAATTGCTTTGCTATCTCTGGCCATGAAAAGTATTTGGAGAACGTGGCCCTTGATCGTGCGGCAAGTTCATCTCGAAAAACCCTATCGGTAAGCACTCGAAGAAGCGACTGATTGATTTTGTCCTGGTCGTTCTCGGGCACAAAAACCACCCCAGCTTCTGTGATTGGCAAACCAGTTTCGGATCCCGTGTAACCGATCACGGGAAGACCACAGGCGATTCCCGCTATTGCACTGCCTCGTCTCGACGAAATCGGGCCGCGGACAAACAGCAACACATGAGCACCGGAAAAATTCTGGACAAGTTGCGTTTCATCGACAACGCCCTGAATCGTAAGCTCGACCGGGATATCGCTAAGAGCAGCTCTTAAGGGAAGTTCAAAAATGTCAACATTCCGGCCAAAGACGCGCAATCGCAACTTGCCTATTTTCTCCGAGACATAACGCAGTGCGTCCACGATTGCCTTGATTTCCCGGATCCCCGCATCGCCCCCGGTGATACTGAACACAGCGATGGTTGGAATTGGACTGAGGTCATTGTCGCAAGGTGATTCTGCTAGGGGAAGATTGGCCCCAACGGGGACAAAATGCGCGTTGGGCGGCACAGAATTCAGCCACGAAACCTTTTCTAAAGGAATTGTGAAAAAAGCTTGTGAACAGGAAGAAATCATTGCGCGCATCGTGTAAATTTGAGCTTTGCGCCTTATTTTATCAATTAAGCGCCTGCCGCCAAAAGGTTCCGCGTCATGGAACACGACACCCGTAGGAAATTTCTGACGGCGCAGTTCCCTAAGAAGTCTCAGAAATTGGAATGGGAAGCCCTGACGAGACCAGGCGAGCGCAGTATATTGCAAGAGGAACCAAGTATCTTTCGGCAGCGAGTCAACATCGGACCGGATGTTTCGAAGCGACTTCGACCAACCAAGCGAATACCATTGAAAACGCCTAATATCAAAAGACAAATCGTAAAGCTCCATACCTCGGCCGAGATATCCGCAGTATTGCTCAACTGCGTCTGTTGGCGTGTCGGGTTTGCCCAGCAAGGCGATCACTAGACGTTTCTGCATCGGTCAGTTCCCATTAGATTTATTATACGTCACGTAAACGCCAGGGATCATTCTATTACCGGTTTTTGCCCGACTCGGGCGCCGTGGTCTTTGCGGAAACCGTTTTCTTTGCGAGCGCTTGGCTTAGAATTCTTCCATCATGAGTCCCGAGCGTGATTCCGCAGAGCGAAGCGAGTGTGGGCGCGATATCTGCCGGAGTTATTGCGCCAAAATATTCGCCGCGTTGAATTCCCCAGCCCATAAAAATGATGGGGACATGCTGATCGTAATAGTAAGGAGTGCCGTGCCCTGTGCCGTAGTCGCGGGGCTTGCCGGCTGGGCCGGAGGTGGCAAGCCAGTAGGGCTTTGGAACAATCAATAGGTCTCCGCTGCGTCCGGGAAAATAGCTGGCGGATTCTGCAGCGCGAATTACGCCGCTTGTTGCCGGGCGGTCTGCCACTTCTTCTGCTCGATAAACTTCGGCTACGCCGGGAACGGCGCGAATGGCATCCAGCACCGCTTTCATCGCCGCGGGATCAGTTTTCAATTTGTCGTAAGTCCCGGTGGTGAAATACAAATCCGTGCTGGCGATCTGGGCGACGGCAGGAGAGGCGTAATTGAACTTCTTCAGTGTGTCTTCGACTTTTTGCTGCACCTCCGGCATGTGCAAAACACCAGCATTGACGCCCGATTTCTGCGTGTCTTCCGGAACAGGAACGACGCCGTGATCCGCGCTGAACGCCACGACGTAATTTCCAGCGCCGACTTTTGCGTCGAGATGCGCGAATAGTTCGCCCAAATCCTTGTCCAGACGGACGTAAGCGTCCTGAACTTCCCAGCTGCGCGGGCCAAATGCGTGCCCACGTAGTCCGGCGAAGAATAGCTGACGCCAAGATAGTCAATGCCGCCTCCTTTGCCGAGGCCTAGCTGGTCTATCGCGTTTTCTGCAAGCTTCGTCAGATAGGTGTCTGCGTAAGGGCTGGTGCTCCACTGGAAATAGAAGGCATCGTCGGGTTCATTGCCGGCACTCTTGCCGCGCAACGGATGCGGAAATGACAAATCCCAGCCGCCGGGGGCCACGGCTCCTGTCGCCCTTTCGTCGTACTTGTAGGCGCTTTTCGGCAAAGAAAGCGTCCAGGTTTTTCCGTAGTCCTCCTTAATCGGATGCGCCTTTGCGTAGTCTTCAAGAAACGGAAGGGTTCCATAGACGCTCGAGGTCACTAGACCGCCGCCGTCCACCCAGGTTGCGGCGTCGGCTTTATGTCCACCGAGCATGATTGCCGAGCGCGCCTTCAGTGAAAAGGTGACGGCACGAGTTGCCGCTCCAGCTTTGAAATCGAAGTTCGTCTGTGAAAGTCGGGACATTGAGGCGCCAGGCGCTGTCGCCGCCTTTCGTCGCAATCCCGGCGTAAGCGGAGTTTTTCGCGTTCGGATCCGAGGTACAGGTAATCATTTTTTGAGAATCGCGATCCCACCAGGCATTGGCGACGATTCCGCTCGTCGATGGCAAAGCCCCCGTCGAAATCGTGGCGTGACCGACGCAGGTTTCTGTAGCCGCGTAGGGATAGGCCGCTTCGCGGAACCAGGCACCCTGCTCAACGAGACGCTTCAATCCGGCTGTCCATTGGCCGCGGAATTTGTCCACGTAATCCGCGCGCATTTGATCAACGACAATCATCACGACCAGCTTTGGAGGACTCGCGGCAGGCTTCGAAACGGAAGGCGCTGGCTTTCCCTGTGGCACGCAGGCGCTGTCTTCGCTGGTGTTTGGGCCCCGGCTTTTGCAGAAAAAAGCAGGATTACTGCCAGAAACAGTGGTCGTCTGCTTGTTTCTTCATTGCCGTTCTCCCGTTATGGAAGGGCGAAGTTTAGCATGACGATAGGAACGAAAAGCTTCGCCGGGCGGCTGACTCAGGTCGCCGCCCGGCCCCGACGCGGGGCGCTTGTGCTAGAATCCCACCCGGCATGCCAATCGTTGAAAAAGGTCAGATTATGTCCGCGCCGGAAATTGACCGCACGCTGCAGCGCGTTGCCCATGAAATCGTGGAAAAAAGCGGCGGGACGAAGCATCTGGCGCTGATCGGAATCCGTCGGCGCGGCGTGCCTCTGGCGCAGCGCATCGCCCAGGCCATGCGCGGGATTGACGGCGTGGAAGTGCCCGTGGGCGTCCTGGATATCACGCTGTATCGCGATGACCTTTCGAAAGTCGCTCCGCAAGCGGTGCTGCAATCTTCGGACATCAACTTTGGCGTGGATGACATGGAACTGGTGCTGGTGGACGACGTGCTTTACACCGGCCGGACGATCCGTGCGGCGATGAATGGACTGTTCGACCTTGGCCGGCCGAAGCGCGTTTCGCTGTGCGTGCTGATCGACCGCGGCCACCGCGAAATGCCGATCGAAGCGCAATTCGTCGGCCGCAACATGCAGACCAGCGACACGGAAATCATTGAAGTGCGGCTCCGCGAAATTGATAGGCGAAGAGCGCGTCATGCTGGTGGACCGCAAGGAATGACGGGATTGCAAATGAGGTTTTTGCCGGAAGCAATGTGACGCCCCGATTTCGCGATCTCCTGGCTCTTGAACCGCTCTCTGCGGACGAACTTACTTTTCTTCTCGATCAAAGCAAGCCGTTTCAGGAAATTCAGCGGCATCCTCTGAAGAAACTGGCGACGCTGCGCGGAAAAACCGTGGCGCTGGCATTTTTCGAAAATTCCACGCGCACGCGGATCAGCTTCGGAACAGCCGCTTCGCGCCTCGGCGCGGACACGATGAATTTGCAGGCGGAAGCGTCCAGCCTGAAAAAAGGCGAGACGCTGCTGGACACCGCCTTCAACCTGAATGCGATGAAGCCGGATTGTCTGGTGATGCGACATGCGGCGTCCGGCGCGCCGGATTACGTCGCGCGGCATCTCGACATTCCCGTGATCAACGCCGGTGACGGCACGCACGAGCACCCTTCGCAGGGATTGCTGGATGCGCTGACGATTCGCGACCGCAAAGGAACGATCGAGAATCTGAATGTCACGATTCTTGGCGATCTTGCAGCACAGCCGCGTGGCGCGCTCGAATATTCACCTGCTCGGAAAATTCGGCTGCCGGTTCACGCTGTGCGGTCCGGCGATGTGGGTTCCGCGCGAACTGGAAAAAATCGCGCCCGGGACGCCGATTCGATGCGTCTACCGAATTGAAGAAGCGCTGGAAGGCGCGGACGTCATTATCATGTTGCGCGTGCAGACGGAGCGGCTGCATGAACCTTCGATCTCGCCGAATGACTACGTTCTCGGCTACCAATTGAACGCGGAGCGGTTCAAGCGCGCCAAACCCGAGCGCAATCGTCCTGCATCCGGGCCCGATGAATCGCGGAATCGAAATCACGCCGGAAGTTGCCGACGGGCCGCAATCTTGCGTGCTCGAACAGGTGACCAACGGCGTCGCGGTGCGAATGGCGATTCTGTATCTGCTCGATCACCGGCGCGGCCGAAGACGGCATCACATCCGGCCGCTGCAAGCCCCGGCAGAGCACAACCGCCGCGCAACGGATCAAAGTTCCCGCAAAGAAGGACTCCTAGCATGCTGCTGATTAGGAATGGCCGCGTGATCGATCCCGCATCGAAGACGGATGCAGCGATGGATGTGTTGCTCGATGGAGAAACGATTAAGGAGGTCGGCGCGCCCGGAAAATTCTGCTGCACTTGAAAGATGCGGAAGATTTTTGACGCCTCCGGCCTGATCGTCGCGCCGGGATTTATTGATATTCACGCGCACTTGCGCGAGCCGGGCCAGGAATCTTCGGAAACGATCGAGACCGGCACGAAATCGGCGGCGCGCGGCGGATTTACCGCCGTTTGCTGCATGCCGAATACGAAACCGGTGCACGACAATGCTTCGATCACGCGGTTCATCGTGGACAAAGCGCGATCGGTTGGCGCAACGCGTGTGTGGCCGATCGGCGCGGCGAGCGTGGGAAGCAAAGGCGAAGCGATCGCCGAAATCGCCGCGATGAAAGAGGCGGGAATCGTCGCGGTCTCCGACGACGGAAAACCGATTGCCACGGCGCGGCTCGCGCGGCAGGTGATGGACTATTGCAATTCGCTTGGTTTGCCGGTGATCGAACATTCCGAAGACGTTTCGCTGGCCGCAGGCGCCGTGATGCGCGAAGGAGTCACTTCGGCGCGGCTGGGTTTGCGCGGCATGCCGGGCGCGGCGGAATCCGTTTGCGTCGCGCGCGATGTGCAAGTTGCGGAGCTCACCGGCGGGCGCCTGCACATCGCGCACCTTTCGGCAAAAGCTTCGCTGGACCAAGTGCGCTGGGCAAAAGCGCGCGGCTTGCGCGTCACATGCGAAGTCACGCCGCACCATTTCACGTTGATTGACGAAGACGTGCAGTACGATTCGCGCTTCAAGATGAATCCGCCGCTCGCTTCGCGCGAAGATCGCGAAGCCCTGATTGCCGGCCTCGCCGACGGCGCAGTGGATGCAATTGCCACCGATCACGCGCCGCACGAACCCGCGCTGAAAGATGTGGAATTCGACCGGGCGCCATTTGGAATTCTGGGTTTCGAGACGGCGATTGCGCTTGCCTTGCAACAACTGGTGCACACGGGAAAGATTTCGTTGATGCGCATGGTGGAGTTATTCACGACGGGACCGGCGCGCGTGCTGGGCAAAGAGCGCAAACTTGCGGCGGGCCAGCCGGCGGACATGACGATTTTCTCGACCACTCACGAATGGAAGTACGACGTGAAGGATTCGCCGAGCAAGTCGCGCAATTCGCCGTTTGATGGCCGGACTTTCAAGGGCGCCCCGATGGCGACCATCGTTGCCGGAAAAATCGTCTACCAAAGATAGTCTCAGGTAGTTTCAATCCGTGCGAGCTTTAGTGTGCGGCAGGTTCTGCCGGCGGGATGCATGCCGTGGTTCGGCAGCTCGTGCGTGCCGCGGGCAAGCGGTTCGATCTTCAAACGATAGAAGTGATCGAGCGGAACTCTGCCTTTGCCGATGGCGTAGCCTTTTTCGATCGCTTTTGTAACGTAGGCTTTGGCGAGCGTTGCCGCTTCCACCAGAGGGCGACCGGCGGCGAGCTGCGCGGCAAGTGCGGAAGCGAAAGTGCAGCCCGTGCCGTGCGTATTTTCGGTTTTCACCTTGTCGCCGCCGAGCTGTACGATTTCGTTTCCGTCGAAAAGCACGTCAATGGCGCGATCCATGTGGCCGCCTTTGACGATTACAGCTTTCGCGCCCATCTCCACAATTTTTCGCGCCGCGGCTTCCATCGCCGCTACATCTTTGATCTGCATGCCGGCCAGAATTTCTGCTTCCGGCACGTTGGGCGTGATCACGCTTGAGCGCTTCAGCAATTCCGTGGCGACATATTTTATGCCGCCGGCATCGAGCAGTTCCGTTCCGGAAGAGGATTTCATCACGGGATCGTGCACGACGTGCGCGAATTTGTGCGCGTCCAGAAATTCCCCAACGACGACGGCGTTTCCGCGATTTCCCAGCATTCCGATTTTCACTGCGGCAATTTCGCAATCCTTGGCCAGCACTTCGAGCTGTTCGCGCAGCTCCGCGCTCGGCGTATTGTGTACGGCTTCCACGCCAAGCGTGTTTTGAATGGTCATGGACGTGATCGCCGCCACTCCGTAACAACCATGCGCCGCAAACGTTTTCAAGATCCGCCATCGTGCCAGCGCCACAACTCGGATCAAATCCGGCAATGGTCAGCAAAATCGGCGGCGCTCCATGTCCATTCGTGCTCATCGTGCTTTTTTGCCTCGATCAAGGAAGAAAATTGCCGGTCACGCTCCGCGACTAGACAGAACGTACCGGCAATTGCGAATGTACGCGCACGTTTTGCGCCGCGCAAGAAAAACTTTTGTGATTTTTGTTCCGCGGAAGTGGTGAAACTTTGTCGAACGAAGCCCAGAGCAAGTGGAAATTTCAGAATTCTGATTCGAATTTCCGGAATCTTCGCTCAAGTTCCCACTGTTGTTGCGCTTTTTCGTTCGCTTCGAGGAAGTCTGCGCAAGCTTTCGCCGGTTTTTCAGCTCCGAGGGCACCCGTCGCACAAGCGGCGCTCGCACGGGTGAAAACATCCCTTTTTTCCCACAAACTTTCCCCGGACAAAAACGCGTGTTCGAGCCCTGTGCGGATCAGTTTTTTCAAATCCGCGTACTTCAGATCGTAGGTTTCGACGGCGCGGACGTATTCATTCGTCAGGTCGATGCGCGATACACCCTCATCGTCGGTAGAAAGCGAGACCGGCACGCCAAACATGCGATAAAGCGGAAATGGATGATTTTTTCCGCTGACCCCGAGGATTACGTCATTGCTCGTGAGGTTGATTTCCGTCATCACGTGTTTCGCCGCCATCTGTTTCAGCAATTCGTGTGGCCGGTCTTCATACATGACGCTCACACCGTGCCCAATTCGCTCGGCCCCCGCTTCTACCGCGAGCCGAATGTGGCAGCACAAACCATCGGGAGGCACGATCCCGTAAGCCAATTCGCCGGCGTGCAGCGTGATGTGCACAAGCGGGTAGACGCCGTGCAGATACTTGACCATTTGCATGTGCAGCGCATAGTCGCGCATAGAGATGTAGCCGTCTTCCGGCATCACGAAGTTTAATCCAACCACGCGCTCGGGATCGGCCGATGCCGCTTCAAATCCAAGCAGCGTTTGCGCGAAAACAATCTCTTTCGGAAATCCGCGCAGAATCTGATAGATGAATCGGACATCCACTTTGCAAGCTTCCGCCGCTTTTGCTTCGCCGCAGCGCTCGATCTTGCGCCGATCTTTCTCGATTTCGTCGAGATGACTCGTCGCCGCTTTGACGTTTTCACCCAAACCATGTTGCAGCAGCGCTTCGCGTAGCTGCCTTGAAGTCGTCTTTCCATCCCACTTCGCCGGCGGCTTTCGCAGCAGTGGAAAAATCGGGCGTTTCCATCAACTCCAGGTACTGTTCGTTCTGGGCGGCCGCGCGAGAAGCAGCCTCATCCACCCACTCCGCCTTGTGAGAAGCGTTCGTGCCTCCAAATTTCGCGAACGAATCAAAAAAATGGTCGTGGGCAGAGACGCTTGCGAACGGAACAAAGCTCCGCATCGAGAACGTGTTGATCAATTGATCGTAGAGCGTCTGATTCTTGTACGCTTCGCTCGCCGGAACGATGGATTTGTCTCCGTCGCTCCCGGGGCATTTCGTAAACGCGAGTTTTCTTGTGTCCACACACAAGCCATCTTCCACCGCGGCGCGAATGAATGACTCGGCGTAGACTCCGCCGCTCAAGTGGTAGTGCAGGTCGGCCCCTTTCGGCATTTTTTTAAGGAATTGCCGCAGCTGGAGTGGGTTGTTGCGGGCGGCGGCGAGCTGCCGCTCGCCGTTTTTGTCCCCGTTTTGCGCGGAAGCCGCGGCGCTCGTTTTTGCCGTTTGCGCGCAAGTCCGGCGCGCGCAAACGGCGGTAAATGCCAAGACAAGCAGAATTGCGCCCAGTTGGCGCAAAGTCTTATGGAAATTCATTTGGCCGGACCTCAGCGCTCTTGTGAAGAAAAGCGACCAGCATCAGGGAAACAGCCCGCGGACCAGGGTGGCTTCCGCGACCCGGCCAACGCCAAGAATCATCGCGCCGGCGCGCGGCGGAACATGGTGTTTCCGCATCGTCTCCACCATTTCAGTAAAAGCGCGAACCATGATTTTCTGCAGCCGCTGATTCACTTCGTCCGAATCCCACAGCAGCCCTTCCTGATTCTGCACCCATTCAAAATAGCTGACGGTCACTCCGCCGGCGTTCGCCAGGATGTCCGGGAGCACGGTGATGCCGCGCCGCGCCAGGATTTCATCGGCGTGCGGAGTCGTCGGACCGTTGGCCGCTTCGGCAACGATGCGCGCCTTAATCGCTTCCGCGTTGTTCAGCGTGATCACATTTTCAAGCGCGGCGGGAACCAGGATGTCGCACTTCATCGTAAGCAAATCGTCGTTTGAAATACGCGAAGCGCCGGGCATTCCGACCACCGTGCCGGAACGTTCTTTGTAGCGAATCGCTTTGATCGGATCGATGCCGCGCGAATTCGTCACGCCGCCGCGCGTATCGCTGAGCGCAACAATTTTCGCTTTTTTCTCCGCGAGCAGCCGCGCAGCGGTCGCGCCGGCGTTCCCGAATCCCTGAATCGCAACCGTTGCGCCGCGCAGCGGAATCTTCTTCAGCTTGCAGGCTTCTTCCACGACGTAAACCAAGCCGCGCGCCGTCGCTTCCGCACGTCCCTGCGAACCGCCGATCGCAATCGGTTTGCCGGTAACCACGCCCGGAACGGTGTGGCCCACCATCATGGAATAGGTGTCCATGATCCACGCCATCGTCTGCGCATCCGTGTAAACGTCCGGAGCCGGAATATCCTGGTCCGGCCCAATCAGCGGCAGAATTTCGCTGGCGATATCGCCGCGTCATGCGCTCGAGTTCGCTCTTCGACATGCGCTTCGGGTCGCAAATGACGCCGCCCTTCGCTCCGCCGAACGGAACATTCACCATGGCCGTCTTCCACGTCATCCACGCGGCCAGGGCCTTCACTTCATCGAGCGTGACATTCGGGTGATAGCGGATGCCGCCTTTGCCCGGGCCGCGCGAGACATTGTGCTGCACGCGATAGCCGGTCAAAACGCGGACCTGCCCGTTGTCCATCTTCGTCGGCAGAGAAACTTCCAGCACGCGCTTCGGCGTGCGCAGCACCTGCCGCAGTCCTGGATCCAGCTTCAAAAATTCTGCCGCCATGTCGAACTGGATTTGCGCGATTCGAAACGGATTCAGATCCTCGCGTGGCGCAATCCGCGGCACGAGGGGAGGGGCTGTGGGCTTTGCGACCGTGGCCATCGGCATCGGTCCTTTCCGCTATCAGTTTAGATTCCTAAATCGTTTCGTCTTGCTGGATCCCAACCACAAAATCTCTTTGCAAGCGCACTCTCGGTTCAAGCGTTCGCTGCCAACTTTTGCGTTTGCTGCAGATACTGGTCCCTGCACGCCTCGCGAACAGAAATGAATCACTTCGCTTCCCGTGCTCACCCTAGACCGCCAGTTCTTCCGCGACATGCATGCCGCACTGCGGATCGCGAACCAGTCTTCTGCCGCTCGCCGGGCTCGGATTCTGCGGCTGCCGTTCCGCCGCCCGTTCTTCCTCCGCCCTGCGCTCCCCATAGCGCGCCGGAGCAGCCAGATGCCCCAAGAGAGCACGAGCGTCCAAAACAGGAATCGGAAGATGCGAGAGAGAATTCCCATTTGCTGTAAGCCCCGTCCGTTGAGCATCACCCTCGTAGGACGGAGAGGCGAGTGTATGCAAGGGCAAAAGGGTGCGTCAAACGAAAATGTGTGATTTCAATAGGTTGCGGGGCGGCGTGGTTACAGATCGGGTCGCGCAATTCGCCCGGCAAATCAGTGTAAGTTATTGTAAATAAGCAAGTTAATACGATTTTTGACGAAAGCAAAGGCGCCAGTCGCCCGAACGGCCTCAAATCGCCGGAATTCGGTCGATTCCCATGTACGGGCGCAGGACTTCCGGAATTACGACCGAGCCATCCGCCTGCTGATAATTCTCGACAATTGCGATCCAGGTTCGCCCGACGGCGAGTCCGGAGCCGTTCAGAGTGTGAACAAACTCGCTTTTGCCGCCGGCTTTCGGCTTAAACCGAATGCCTGCACGGCGCGCCTGGAACGCTTCGCAATTCGAGCAGGATGAAATCTCACGAAACTCCTTGCTCGGACGGCAGCCAAACTTCGATGTCGTATGTTTTCGAGGAAGCAAATCCCATGTCGCCGCTGCAAAGCAGCATCGTTCGGTAGTGCAAGCCCAGTTTTTGCAGGATCGTTTCCGCATTGCGCGTCAGGGCTTCGTGTTCTTCGTAGCTTTTTTCCGGATGCGTGAATTTAAACAGTTCCACCTTCTGAAACTGGTGCTGACGCAGAATTCCGCGCGTATCTTTTCCGGCCGCTCCGGCTTCGGAACGAAAGCAAGCGGTCCAGGCTGTGATGTGAATCGGCAATTTGTCTTCGGCGATGGTCTCGTCGCGGTAAAGATTGTGCAGTTCGACTTCGCTTGTCGGCGTAAGCCAGAAGTCGGTGTCCTGGATCTTGAAAAGGTCAGCCGCGAATTTCGGCAATTGTCCCGCGGCCACCAGCGAAGCCGTGTTCACCAGGAAAGGCGGCAGGATTTCGGTGTAGCCGTGTTCGCGCGTGTGAACATCGAGGAAGAAATTCGCGATCGCGCGCTCCAGCCGCGCGCCCCAGCCTTTGTACAGAGCAAATCGCGCGCCAGTGATCTTCGTGGCGCTCTCTAGATCGAGGATTCCCGTCTTCTCGCCAATCTCCCAATGCGGCTTGGGCTGAAAATCGTACTTTGGCGGCGTGCCCCAGCGGCGCACTTCCACGTTATCCGCCGCGCCGGTTCCCGCCGGCACAGACGAATGGGGAATATTCGGGATCGTCAGGAGCAATTCGCGCTGCCGCGCGTCCAGCTCCGTAACTTTTTCGTCGGTTTGCTTGATCAGTTCCGAGAGCTGCTTCATCTCCGCGATAATCGCGTCGGCGCTCTGTTTTTCCTTTTTCAAACGCGCGATTTCCTCGCTCGCCTTGTTTCGCTGCGCTTTGCGCTGCTCGTTTGCCGTGATGAATTCGCGGCGTTCCTTGTCCAGCGCGCGAAATGCGTCGAGATCAAGCGCGATCCCGCGCCGCTTCGCCATATCACCGAACACACCAAGGTTTTCCCGGAAATAGCTCAAGTCATGCATGGTCCTAGAAGGATAGCGTACCCGAGCCAAGAACCGAAAACCTCCCCGCCACTCTACCCTGTCCGTAAGGCCAGTAACGGTTTCGGGGAGTACTTTTGCTTCGCCCCTCGAACCCCGCCTTGCGCGGTGGCCTACTCAGTACGAAGGCTAAGCCCGGTCCTCTCAAACACAAGGAGTTCACATGAAAAAAACAGGTTTCGCGGTATTGATCCTGGCGACAGGATTCTCGTTCGGCGCGGTGCAAACCAGCGCGCAGGGCCCAGCCGGAGTCGGTGCAACGCAGGCCGCTTCGAGCAGTTCGAACGGTTCAGGCAGCTCCCATTCGATGAATCCCATCAAGTGGATCAAGAAAGACAAGTCTTCGTCTGGTTCCGCCCCAAGCACGGATGAGAACAAGCGCTTAACCGCGCTGTTGCAGCAGAACGGCGTGCTCCCGAAGGACGGCGACGTTTCGACGTCTTGCTCTATCTTCAAGAATCTCAACGATTGCGTGGCGGCTCTGCACGCAAGCCACAACGTCGGGGTTGACTTCAATTGTGTCCGTGCGGATGTGACTGGCGTTCAGACCAGCGCCGATCTTTCCGGCTGCAAGGGGACCGTGGGCGACAAAGCGGTCAGCCTGCAAGATGCCCTGAAGCGCCTGAAGCCCGAAGCCGACGCCAAGGCGGAAGCCAAGAATGCGGAAAAACAAGCCAAGGACGATCTGAAAGAAGTCGGCGCGTAAAGCTAAAACCTGCAAGTTTACAAAAGAAAAAGGGCGGCTGAAGTTCATTCTTCAGCCGCCCTTCATTTCTTGCTCTGGTATCCGCCCCTTTAGGTCAAAGACCAGCCAACTACCGTCAAGCTCAGTACCAGAATCACAAATCCCATGCTCACCATGCTCAGCGCCTTGCCGCGGCCGAGCAGCATGTCTCTTGTTTCGGCATTGGCGCAAAGCAGCGCGCAAGCCACCAGGATCGCGCTCCAGGAGACCATCGCCGGCAACCCGGGATGGGTCGCAAATGTGGACATGATTTTGTCCGAAGGCTGACCTGCCGGAATCCACCACGGCAGAATCGGCGCAAAACCCGCCGCCAGCACGAACGTCAGCATCTTTCGGCTGATCCAGCCTTTGATTTTTGGCATCGGTTTGCTCTTTTTCACCTTCTGCCAAACCAGGAAATCCCACACGAGCAGCGCGATCGCCACCGGCACCCAGCCATAGAGCGAGATAGTCCTGTTTGTCCACGCCCAAGCCGGGAAAAATCTGTGTCCAGGATGGCTCGCCGCCATGCGTGGCAGTACAAACCACGCGATGAGCTCATTGCCGAGAAAGGCGAAGAACAACAAGCATCAGCGCCGTCAGCTGCACCCAGTGATAGGTCGGACTTACGCCGCAGCGCGTGCAAACGGGCTTTTGCGGCAGAATCTGCAATCCGCAATGCTCGCAATACATCGGACCCTCTTTTCTCCCCAGAAAAGACACCACTCCCCAATGCGCGAACAGTACGCGCACGCTTGGCTAAAAGCTACTGGTCGGAGGAACAGTCTCGGGACAGTTACGGCGAGACCTGTGCGGGACGCACGTTCGTAGCGCCCGGCGTGAATTCAAAGTGCAACAGCCACTGGCTCTCTACGCTTCGTCCGCCCACTTCCGGCGCGGAGAATTGCCAGCGCTTGGCGGCTTTGATTGCCTGGTCGGAAAAGTACTTGCTGCTTGCCGGCGTGTCGAGCTCGGCAGAGTCCACCGTTCCCGTGGCGTTCACCTGCAAACGCAAGGAGAGCCGCACCGTGCCTTGAATCGTCGCTCGCGCTTTTTCCGAAACGTCCGGCAGGACTTGCTGCAGAACTTCCCCCTTTGCGGCGGCGTCTCCGTAGGGTTTCGCTGCTGGCTTGGCGACAGGGGCTGGAGTTGGGGCGACCGGCTGCGAAGCTTCCGTAAGTGGCGGCTCGGCGGGCGCACTGTTTTGTTCTGTTTTCCTTACGGTTCCGGATGTTGCCGGCGGTTTGAGAGAGGAAACCGGTTTCTTGCTGGCCGAATCCGTCTCGACAGGAGACGTTGCGGCATGCGAATTCTGGCGAAACATCTTCGGCACGGCAAACAAGAGAACCGCGGCGATAGCGACCACGGCAATCGGCATCGCATACGATTTCTTCTTTTCGGTTCTGGCTTGTGCTTGCCGGGCAGGAGAGACCGGAGCTACGCCGTTTCGAAACAGAAGCAGGGGCTGGCTTAGAAACGGGTATCGCCACCACCTTCGCCGCAACCTTTTCCGGTTCCTTCACCGTTTGCTTGGGAGCTTGTTTCTCGACAGGCGCGATGGGCGCATTCAGCATCGAACGGACCTTGGCAACATGCGGCCGTTGCGCCGTTTCCTTCTTTAAAGACTCGCGTGCGATTCTCACGAACGGCTCTTTCACTTGCTCCGGCAGAATGAGCCCCCCGTTTTCCCCAAATGCGGGGGGCTTTTGCGTCAGCACGGTCACTACCGTTGCGCCTAGCGACCAAATGTCAGCGGAAGGATCTGCGCCGCTCGTGCCCCATTCCGGAGGCGAAAATCCTTCCACGGGAGACGCAAGACTAGGCTCCTCACCCTTCGGGGTAATCGAGTCGCTAGCCAGCTTGATCTGGCCCCGCGTCGCCAGAATGTTTCCCGGATGAATCCGCGCATGCACCAGATTCTGTCCGTGCAAAAATGCCAGCGTTTCAATCACAGGCTCAATCATCCCGCGCGTTTCTTCCGTATTGAGCGCGCGCCGCGGAAGAATGTCTCCCAAATCCTCGTCCGCGTATTCCTGAACAACATAGAGGTAGGCCGCCCCCTCCATCCCGCATTTTCCGCAATCGAGAAGCTTCAGCAGGTTGGCATGGGAAATTCCAATAAGCTCTTTCCATCTCGCAAGCTGTTTGTCCGCGTCCACTTTCACCGCCGGAACGAGCTTGATGGCAACCTGCACCGTTCGCGCGTGCACAATCTCTGTCGAAAAGACACTGCCGTGATCGGTTCCGCCGAGGTATTTCCCAAGCACATACTTTCCGGCAATGCTCTGTCCGGTCCAGGCGTGTTGTTGTCGTTCAGACATTTCGGCCTCCATCTCGCGGCTTTTTCCTAAGCGCGGGGAGCTGAGCAAGTTAAGTTGCGGTTTTCCGGCTGGGTTGGGACCGCTGACGAGACCATCCCGGAACACGTTCGCAGGGACGGCGCTCTGCCTTGTATTGTGCTCCACTTCCGGCGCGAACCGTTAGCGCGAAGGACGAAAAAGACAACCGGCGGTCTTTCTTGCAACCTGTTTATTTCAAAGCTACTTTCCGTCCGGCCCCATCAGGAACATCGGCTTGCTTTCAAACGACGTATATTCCGGCCGCAAGCGCTCCGTGTTGTAGTGCTCTTTCACGTTCACGATTTTTTTCGTGGAAGTCACCACGTCCATGGGCAAATTGTCGTAGTGTCCGTTTTTTAGCACCACGAGCCTGCCGCTGATGTTCTTCAGCAGCAAATCCAGGGCAAGATTTCCGTACGCCATCGGCGCAATCGAATCAATCGCATCCGGCTCGCCGCAGCGCACCAGATATCCCAGCTTCTGGCTGATCACTTCGATCTGTTTTCCCGCCGTTGAATTTTGCGGACAGCTCTTTCACCTTTTCTCCGACCGCATCGCCGATGCCTCCGAGCTTTTTGTGCCCGTAGGCGTCCGCGGATTCGCCTTCAAACATCATTTCGCCGCCTTCGTACATCGCGCCCTCGGAAACAAGGGCAATCGAGTATCGGCTCGGATTTTTCTTTCGGTCATGCACCAGCAATTCCGTCAGCTGCTCGATATTGAACTTGTATTCCGGAATCACGCAGCGGTTTGCCGCTCCAGCCATCGTGGGCAGCATGGCCGTGAATCCGGCGTACCGTCCAAACACTTCCAGAATCATGAACCGCTCGTGCGATCCCGCAGAAGTCCGCAAGCTGTTCACCAGCTGAATTGTTCGCGTCACGCACGTGCTGAACCCGATGCAGTAGTCCGTACCCGGAACGTCGTTGTCCATCGTCTTCGGAATGCCGATGACTTTGAATCCTTCTTTGTGCAGTCGCACGCCATAGCTCAGCGTGTCGTCGCCGCCGATCGGCACCAGCGTATCTACCCCGAGCCATTCGAGGTTTTTGAGAACTTCCGGCGTCAGGTCGTTCTTCTCATCCTTGAACTTGTCCTTCAAGTGCGCCGGCACACTCGACTTGCCTACCCGCCCCGGATTCGTGCGTGAAGAATGGAGAAACGTTCCGCCGGTACGACCTGCGCGATCCACGATCTCTTCCGTCAAGTGAATGAAATTTTCGGAATTGTCGTAGGCCTTGTCCCGCACCATTTCCACCAAGCCGGCCCAGCCGTGACGAATGCCGATCACTTGATAGCCTTCATGCAATGCGCGCAGCGTCACGCCGCGAATTGCGGGGTTGAGGCCCGGCACGTCGCCGCCTCCGGTAAGAATTCCGATGATTCCCTTTTTTGTCGCCATTTCAGACAGCCCTTTGCGTGGATTTGGAAGTCTAAAGTCTACACGGCTGCGGCCCAGATTCACCAGAGCCCAAATCACTTGAAACAAACTCTTCCGAGCGCTACCAAACGGCAAAACAATTTGTCTACGTCTCGCCCGTGGAAGCAGGGAATCCGAAGACTCGCCACGCAGCTTGTGGCCCTTGCCGGCGCGCGTCTTGCCAACATCTTCAACAAAGAATTAGAATTCCCGCTAGATCGGCCTGCCGATACCAAGCTTTCTCATGCGCGCCTGAAGGGTGGTTCTTTTCATCCCAAGTATCGATTGCCGCGCCCCGCGGCCCGGCGATTCGCCATTTTGTTTGGCGCAGCGCGCGAAGAATGTGCTGACGTTCTGCTTCTTCCAGAGTCATCACCGGGGTTCCCGCTGGTGCGGCCAGAATTTCACCCGTGCCGGCTGTCGCCGACTCCCCTTTCGCAAGGGACAGACTGGACTTCAGCTCTGAAAGCGGAATCCGCAATTCCTTTCCAGGGGATAACAATACGGCGCGTTCGAGCAAGTTCTCTAGCTCACGCACATTTCCCGGCCATGAATATTCTGTCAGCGCGTCCATCGCGTCCGCGGGGACGTAGAGCACGGTTTTGTTGAAGCGCTGGCTGAATTTCTGTACGAAATACCGAACCAGCAGCGAAATATCTTCACGTCTTTCCCGCAACGCCGGGATCTGAATCGGAAAAACGTTCAATCGGTAATACAGATCGCTGCGGAACGTTCTTTCAGACACCAATCGGCTCAAATCCGCGTTCGTTGCCGCGACCACGCGAACGTCCACGCGCTGCGTGCGGTTGCTTCCCAAACGTTCGAACTCGTGCTCCTGCAACACGCGCAGCAGCTTCGGTTGCAGTTCCAGCGGCAGGTCACCGACTTCGTCCAAAAAAATTGTTCCTTTGTCCGCCAGTTCAAACCTGCCGATTTTTTGCGCGATTGCTCCGGTAAAAGCGCCGCGTTCGTGTCCGAAAAGTTCCGATTCGAGCAGCCCCGCCGGAATTGCCGCGCAATTCACTTTTACGAATGTGCGATCCTGCCGCGGGCTCAAATTGTGAATCGCGCGCGCGAACAGTTCTTTGCCTGTTCCCGTTTCGCCGCGCAGCAAAACCGTCGTATTCGCGGGCGCCGCAAGCTCCACTTGTCCAAGCGCGCGCCGCAGCGCCGGGCTTTCCCCGATGATTTCCTCGAAATTGAATTCGCTGCGTATTTCCTCTTCCAGATACAGCTTCTCTACCGCCAACTTGTCCTTCAACTCGTCAATTTCTTTAAACGCAAGCGCGTTCTTCACCGCGATCGCCACCTGCGAACCGACTTGCCCGAGCAGTTCCACTTCCTGCGGCGTAAATGTTTCTATCTGCTTGCTTGCAAGGTTGAGTGATCCGAACGCTTCTCCCTTGCTGATGAGAGGTACACAACAAACGGAAACAAGCCCCTCGGCGCGCAGCTTCTTGACCAGGTCCGCCGGAAATTGTTCGAGCTCGCTTCCGCGGAACACTCCCGGTTTTCCCGTCAGGATGCAACGCCCCGCCGGAGAATTTTCCAGCGCGACGCTCAACTCTTTTTCTTCGATCGGCGCATGGGGCGCCGCAAAATCGAGCGATTTGATCTTCAGCAGGTTTGTCGCGGGGTCGAGCAGCGCCAGGCTCGTGTACTCGTGGTGGATCACGCGCATCAGCGTCGTCACGATGCCGCTAAAGAGTTCTGGCAGCGCGCGGCTGGTTACCAGCACATTGTTAATGTCCAGCAGAACCTGCAAACGGTCCCGTTCCTGCGAAAGCTGCTTTTGGTATGCCTGCGAAGCTTCATAGTTGAGCGCGTTGTCCACTGCGACGGCCACTTGCGCCGCGACGCGTTGCATGAATTGCACTTCGATATCCGTCAATCGTTCCGCTTCGAGCCGCCCGAATCCCATCGCGCCAAGCCGGCGCTGCGCCGTCGTCAACGGCAAAATCGCGATGGATCGCACCCCGAGATCGCGCAACCTAGCGAGAAATTTGGGATAGCGGTCGTCGGCCAGCACATCCGAAATTACGAATGGCCGCTGCGTTTCGAGGACAATTCCGGAAGGGTGATCGGCCAGGGGATATTGCGCGTCGGTTGGCGTCTCGGTTCCCTCGCGCGTTTCGAGCACGTGCAAGCGGATGGATTGATTCGTGGCGTCATAGAGCATCAACGAGAGAAAATCGAAATCCACAACGCTGTGCAGGCGCTGGGCCAGCTCATGGAAAAGCGCCCGCAGGTCCCTCTGCTGCGCAATCGTCTCGCTCACTTCCAGCAGCGTTTCCAGTTGCCGCCGGATGTGGTCAATAGGGTCTTCGGCCATCGTTCGCAGGATAGCACCCGCGTTTGCAGGCCCTCAACTTTAGGCGCCAGGCGGGGTCTGGGGTTCAATTCCCGCGCATGCTACAATTTATGAGCTTTAGGCCCGTAGCTCAGTTGGTTAGAGCGCTACCTTGACACGGTAGAGGTCTGGGGTTCGAGTCCCCACGGGCCTACCATTTGTTTCAGGGTCACTTAGCAAAATCCGCAAAAAACTTCACCTGTAAATTGGCCTTTTCGGCGGTCCGTGTCGTTGAAATAGTCATTTCGCGGAATATTAAACTTTCGTTGACTCGCCTTCCCTACTAGCTGCTTTTTGTTGAGGCTCAGCTATTATGGCGTGCTACGCCAAGCCCTTGCCGATCTTCCTTTGAAGCTTCCAATCTTTCTTCACTCCCCGCGAACGAACGTCCAATTGTGTCTCTCAGTCTCGCATTCCAGTATTTGAGTGTCGGACGGCGCTCTTCCGGAATAACCTGACTCAGATCGGTAACGAGGGCGTTCATGCGCCGCATTACCTGCACGCTGGCGGCACCGTAGGCGCAGATCTCATCAAAAGCCAGCCGAATAAGATCGTCCCATGTGGGAAACGGAACAACGAGGCGCAATTGTCCATCACTGTCGGCATACGTTCCTATTTCCAAATGCCGTTGACCCAAACGCAGCAAGAGGTCCTCGATCTGGTCAAGCGCCTGCACCGCGGTTGTGGGATCGTTGATCGCCGGCGATAACGCCTTGATGGCTATGTCAACCAACAGGCGGATTGCGTATTTCGGATCTTGCTCAAATGTGCGACCTTCCCCAATAACAATCGCATCGTGCAACTTTCGTTCTTCTACGAGTCCCTTTGCGCCGTAAATGTGCAACAAAGGCATCTGTTCCACAAGCGTGTCGCCAACCGCCGCAACCATTTCAATAACTCCACCGGATGCTCTCGCCAGACTCACCAAAGCCGCGATGTCGAGCGCCTGTATCGAGCGAGGTCGTCCCTGGTGAAGAAGAGTCTGGGTACAGGGCCATACACGAAAACCATCAGATCCAACGGCTGAAATCGTGGGCTTCGATTTCGCATAAAGTTTCGTGATCACCGTTCGACCCTGCTCGCCTGTGAAAACTAGCATTCGGTTGACCTGAAGCATGCCGATCCGCTGGATCAAAGCGATGAACATGCCCACGCTCCCAATGAGAAGAGCAACCACCACCCAAGTACTGACAAATGGAACTTTCCCCGAAGCATTCCGGTCGACCCCTCCGAGCGCAGCAATAGCGTAGAGAAAAGTGGCGGTAAACATTCCAAGCGAATGGGACATTACGGGATCGCGAGCAATCCACGACACAAGCCGCGGCGAGTAGGCAGTAGCACTGAACTGTACCATCACAAATGTCAAAGAAAATACGATTCCTGTAAGGGCTATCATGCCCGAGGCGATTGCTGAGTAGATCGCCGTCGCAGTGGAGACGCTAAGTGGAGAGGCAAGACCAGGAAAGAGGCGAGTTTCCATTCGAGGAAATGTCAGCGCGGCCACAACTCCGACTACTGCATAAATTGCGGGTATTCCCCAAGTACTCAGCGAACCAATGTAAGTCTTGTGAGACATAAGCTCTCCTATCTTGGAAGGCTCCGGCTAGGCGAAGTTAATTCAAATCGAAGAGCTAATTACCCATTTGCGTAAGTGCGACACGGACAGGTGTGCTCAATACCCTAATTATCCCTCCGTACGCCGCATAAAGCTCCAGGATCAAGAGAACGGCGCCAGATACCGACAGCGCGGAAACCAGCAAAGCAGTGAATGCGGTCCTGTTGGCAGGTGCAAAGAGCCCAAAACTAATAAACATGGTGACAAGCCAGGAAACCAGGATAATCAGACATGGCGAATGGCAAATTACCTCGAGTATTCTCGGGACGGTTGAAGCCCCGTCCCGTTTGTTGAGCGCCCCCTCTGGTAACCTCATCCCGCGTAACAGAATCATTAGCGACCGGCGGGACAAGCTAACGGCCACTCCTTTTCTCAAACCTATAAAAGCCCGTGTTGCCTGACGTCACGGCTGTGTTGGCCGATTTCCTTGCAGGGATTGCCGGGCCTGTTCACGGACCTTTCCCTGTTCGATGGCCATTTTATAGGCGACGTAGTACTTGTAGATGTTGCTTACGTATTGAACGGTCTCCTGTCCGATATCTTTGGCGACAATCAATTCCACGTTGCCAAACCACTTGTTGGGATCAAGGCCCTGTTCTTGAGCCTGCTTTCGCAGACGCACGATACGGTTCTGGCCAGCGTTATAGGAGGCAAAGGTAAAAAGAGTTTTGTCCATTTTGCTGATGCCAGGATCGTTAAAATAGGTCTTGGTGATCTGGGCGAGCATCTTGGTCCCGGCGTGGATGTTGTTCTGCGCGTCGTGGACATTGGGAATGTTGATGGGATCTGCGGCGGCGTATTGCGGCAGGACCTGCATGATGCCGACCGCGCCGCGGGGGCTGACGCGGTCCTGATCGAGCATGGATTCCTGGTAAGCCTGGGCGGCAAGCATCAGGTAGTCGAAGTTGTATTGAGCCGCATACTGCTGGAAATATTTCACGTAAGCCTTGAATTTCCTGATCTCCGCCTGCGAAGTCGAATTCTTGAGGTGGTACTCGTTCTTGAGGTAACGCTGGGCCATCATGTTGCCGAAGAAGGTTCCTTTACCGTGGCTGCGGATAAAGTCGTCCATAACGGCTTTCAATTGCGGGCTGCCCCTGCGCATCGCCCATCCGATATCACCGTCTTCTCTTATCGTTACCGGGGTAACCAAAAGATTGGAGAAAACCTTTGACCAGAGTTGGGCGCGAAAGTCGAAAGCCGTGGTCGCGGGAATCAGCCCGGCGTTGACCATTTGGAGCATGTCTTCCTCGGTCAGATTGGAGTCAACCGCCTTCAGGACAATCTCCGGCTTGCCAGCCTGCTTGAAGCTCTGATTTATTTTTTCGAGTTCCGCCTCAGCAAGGCCGGTATTTACGTAAATGTCTTTTCCACTCAAGTCGGCAACGCTGTTTATGGGAGCAATCGTCTTGGAGGTGACAACCACCAGTTTGACGCCTTTCTTGAGCGGGATGGTAAAGTCGACAAGCTTCTCGCGTTCGGGCGTAATGATGATGCCGGTGCAGGCAAGGTCCCCGAGGCCGTCGTCGAGGGCTTTCTTTAACTGGCCCGGTGGCATGGGAATGAAAACCACTTTGAATCTCCGCGCGCCGGTCTTGAGCTTCTTGTTCGTGGCGTCCTCGAATTCGGTCATGGCGTCGGGGACGAAACCGCGCGCGCGGCCGCGGTCGTAGAAGAAGCCGGACTTGCTGTAAACCACCAGGACGCGCAGAACCCCGCGCTTGACGATTTCGTCCCAGTCGCCGGTATAGTGTCCGAAATTTGTGGGCAGCAACAAGCCCGCGCTTTGTTGTGCGGGGTCGGTGGTTTCAAGGCTGGCCTCTGGCGGGGCGGCACGGAGCGGCTCGCTTGGAGTGGCGCCCACCGCTTCGGGGGCTTTCGACTTTGAAGTGCATCCGGTCAGGGTGAGAGAAGCGATTGCCAATACGGAGGCAGCAAGCTTTGCGCTAAGGATGAATCGACGGATTTGTGGTGACATGTGTGTCTCCCGCGGGAATCGCGATGCCTTGCGGCGGTGAGCTAAGTATATATCCACTCATTTGGCCGGATTTTGGAAGCCGACGCTTTCTATCCCCCCCTCGGAATTCTAGCCCGCGATTGGCCCGCGTTCCACGTGATTTGAGGTTCGCCTCCCCCACCGCCATTTCTGCAAAATCTCTAGCGGGTTTCACTTGCCTCCCCCTGCTCCGCGCACTCGTCTTACGCGCGCCATGTTCGTGTCCAGGCGATCAGTTTTTCGGTGTATAATCCGCCCGTTTCATCGAAGGATAGGTGCCTTTTGGCTCCTGGGCAAACTTCAAACCTCTGGGTTCCCGTCTGTTGCGAACGCGTCATGCGCTTCAACATGTTCGTGCAACAGGACGGCTCTGCCTATGGCGCCTTGGTCTGTTCCGTCTGCAACAAGAACGTTGCCTTCGAGCTCGAGCATCAAGCCGACTTGACCGCCTACGGGGATGGCTGCCGCGTCCTGAACGTGCTTGGCTCTCCCAAGCCTCCAAAGGAGCCGCGCCAAAAATCGGCGGGGGATTTCCTTTTAAACGACCAGACCTTGTGATCCGCATTCCGCTTTTTGAAGCGTACCCATGATTGACCAGACCATCTCTCACTTCCGCATCACAGAGAAACTCGGTGCAGGAGGAATGGGGGTGGTTTACAAGGCTGTGGACATCCGCCTTGATCGTCCTGTGGCTCTTAAATTTCTGCCCGACAATATGGTGCGAGACCCGCAGGCACTGGAACGTTTTCGCCGGGAAGCTCACGCCGCCTCTGCTCTCAACCATCCCGGCATCTGCACCATCTACGATATTGGCGAACAGGATCAGCGTCCTTTCATCACCATGGAATTTATTGACGGCGAAACTCTCCGCCAGCACATCCATGGTGCGCCGCTTCCGGTGGAAAATATTCTTGACCTCGGAATTCAGATTGCCGACGCGCTCGAAGTCGCACACGCCGGAGGCATCATCCACAGGGATATCAAGCCTTCCAACGTCTTTGTCACCAAGCGCGGACAAACCAAGATCCTCGATTTCGGTCTCGCCAAACTGATTTCGAAGGATGCGTTGTCTCTCCCTCCCCAGGATTCTTCCTCCGAGGGGTCTCAGGAACCCTTCTCCGTGGTTGGCATCATCAGTGGTACTCCCGCCTACATGTCGCCAGAGCAGGTCCGCGGCGATGATCTTGACCTCCGCACCGATATCTTCGCGTTGGGCCTGCTGCTCTATGAAATGGCAACTGGCGTTCAGGCGTTCGGCGGCAGAACCGGTGGGGCGATTATCGAAGCTATTCTCACGCGCACTCCGGCCAGCGCTCGAACCGTGAATCCCGAAATTCCGCCTCAGCTTGACGAGATCATCAACAAATGTCTCAACAAGGACAGAAATTTCCGCTATGCAACGGCCGCCGCCATTCGCAACGATTTGCAGCAGCTCAAGAGAATTTCCGAATCAGGCCACATCCATTCCTCCTCTGCGCAAACCCCGGCCATTTTGCCTGCCGCTTCCGCTCGCCGTTTCACCTGGAAAGCGGTCGCAGCAGCGCTCTTTGTTGCGCTCCTGGCTGTTTCCGGTTGGTTTTACAACGCCAGTCGCGCCCACGCGTTGACCCGGATGGACACCATTGTTCTTGCTGACTTCACAAACAAAACAGGCGACCCGATCTTTGACGACACCTTGCGCCAGGGACTCGCGGCACAACTTCAGCAATCCCCTTTCCTGAGCCTCGTTTCCGAACAGCGCGTTCAGCAAACTCTTCGACTCATGGGTAAACCGGCAGAAAGCAAGCTTTCCCCCGCAATTGCTGGTGACGTCTGCCAGCGCGCGGGAAGCAAAGCGTATCTGAGTGGCTCCATTTCGAACTTGGGTAAGCAGTACGTCATCGGCGTTAGCGCTATCAATTGTCAAACCGGCGACTACCTTGCCCAGGAACAGTTCACCGCAAACGGCAAGGAAGACGTTCTCAAGGCGCTTGGGAAAGCTTCTACGAGTCTGCGGGAAAAACTCGGCGAATCCCTCAAGACCGTCCAGAAACTGGACACTCCGATCGAGCAGGCCACGACGCCATCTCTTGAAGCGCTGCAAGCCTATAGCCTCGGGCGCAAAACGATGCAGGGCATGGCCGACTACACCGCGGCAGTGCCTCTTTTCGAGCGTTCCATCCAGCTCGATCCAAATTTTGCGATGGCCTACGCCACGCTTGGCACCACCTATCACAACCTCGGCGAGAAGATTCGTGCTGCAGAAAATACCCGGAAAGCCTACGAACTCCGCGGGCGTGTCAGCGAATGGGAGAAGTTCTACATCGACTCCCACTATCATCATTTTGTTACAGGCGACCTCGAGAAGGCGCGTCAGGACTATGAACTCTGGTCTCAAATCTATCCTCGCGAAACGGTGACGCTTACAAATCTCGGTGTCATCTATCAAACGCTTGGAGATCACGAAAAATCCCTCGCGCAATTCCGTGAAGCGTCTCGCCTCAGCCCCCCGGACAGCCTTAATTACGGCAACCTGACGCTTGGCTACATTCACCTCAATCGTCTCGACGAAGCCCGCTCTGTGGCCAACGAAGCCCTGACGAAAAACTTCGACTCCGCTGATTTGCGTTTTTACCTCTATCAGCTCGCCTTCCTGAACAAAGACCAAGCCGGCATGGCGCAGCAGGTCGCTTGGTCCAGCGGAAAACCCGGAAAAGAAAACATCATGCTCTATCTTGAAGCTGGCACCGCTGCTTACTCCGGCAAGCTCGCCCTGGCTCGCGAACTGTCCCGCCAGGCTGCGACCTCTGCCGCACGTGCGGGTGAGAAAGAGATGGCCGCAGGATGCGAAGCCGCAGCCGCTTTATGGGAAGCCCTGTACGGCAACGCTTCCGAAGCGCGCCAGCACGTAGCCAGGACGCTGGCACAGTCCAACGGCCGTGATGCCCAGTTTGTTGCCGCGTTTACGCTCGCCTTGCTCGGCGACGCCGCGCGCGCGCAAGCGCTGAGTGATGATTTGCAGAAGCGCTTCAGCGAAGACACTATCGTCCGCTTCAATTACCTGCCGGTCCTGCAAGCCCAACTTGCCCTGGGGACTGCTAATAGCGCAGCGCAGGCCGTAGCTTTCCTTGCCGCTGCTTCGCCCTACGAACGCGGCATTCCCGGCAGCAGCACCTTCTGGACCAACCTTTATCCTTTGTATGTGCGAGGCGAAGCATTTCTTGCCGCCCGGCAAGGGGCAGAAGCCGCGGCCGAGTTCCGGCGGATTCTAGATTTGCCGGGCGTTGCCGTGAACGAACCCATCGCCGCGCTCGCCCACCTGCAAACCGCCAGAGCCCTGGTGATGCAAGGTGACACTGCCAAAGCAAAGACTGCTTATCAGGATTTCCTGGCTCTTTGGAAAGACGCCGACCCTGGCGTTCCCAGTCCTTATCGCTGCAAAGTCTGAGTATGCGAAACTGCAATAGCTGGTTTCTCCCTGAACAAGCCGCACGAACCATCGGAGCGACAACTTCTTGGCGCCTGTCACAAGAACTGAGAATTTCCTTGTGACCTCGCTACCCCTACAGGATAATCTCGGTTTCGGTGCCCCCGCACACTGTGCTCAGCCATGAATTGCCCATCTTGTGATCGTGAGAATCTGGCGACAGCGGTTCGCTGCGCGCACTGCGGCGTTCCGCTCGTCGCGGGTGCGGACGATCGCACAATGGATTCTCCCGATCATGGCACCGTCGCTGGCGACGTCCCTTCTTCCCCCTCAAGTCAGTCGAAAAAGTCTGCTTCCCCGGCGCGGGCAGCCTCGGCCGCGCAAACGCCGCCCGGCAACACCCCCGCAAGCCGCACACCCTCTAGAAGCGCTTCGACCGGCAGCCGTTCCAGTCGAAGCGGCTTGTTTGAAACCGGAGAGGAACTCGGGCCGCGATTTGTGATTGAAGCGCTTCTCGGCGAAGGCGGCATGGGGCGTGTCTATAAAGCCTATGACCGCGAGCTCGACCGATTTGTCGCCCTGAAAGTCCTGCAGCCCGACCTTGCCAGCGATCCCCAGATCATTCAGCGATTCAAACACGAGCTTCTTCTCGCCAGCAGAATCTCTCACAAGAACATTCTGCGCATTCACGATTTGAGCGAAGCCGACGGCGTGAAGTTCATCACCATGGCTTTTGTGGACGGCCCGGACCTTCACAACATTCTTAAGAAAGAGCACCCCCTTCCGCTCGACCGCAGCCTCAAGTTCGTCAGGCAGCTCTGTGAAGCACTCGACGCCGCTCATGCCGAAGGCGTCGTTCATCGCGATTTCAAACCGCACAACGTCCTCGTCGGAAAAGAAGATCAGGTCTACGTTTCCGATTTCGGCCTTGCCACTTCTTTTGAAACCGCAAAAATGGGCATGACGCGCAGCGGCGCTTTCGTCGGTACGCCCCGTTACATGGCCCCGGAGCAAGTCGAAGGCGGAAAGATCGATCAACGCAGCGATCTTTACTCCCTCGGCCTCGTGTTCTATGAAATGGTGACGGGCGATCTTCCCTTTTCTGGAGAATCTACCTGGCAGGTGATGTACCAGCGCGTCAAGGAAAAACCAAAAGATCCGAAACTTATCAATCCGGATCTGCCTGATTGGGTGGCGCGCATTGTCATGCACTGCCTCGAGCGCGACACCGAGCTTCGCTATCAGTCCGCCCGCGAAATCCTGGCGGATATCGACGCCAACCGCAGCCCGTCGGTTCCGCGCGGCGTCCGTTTCCAGATGCCAAGCAGTGTCGGCAAATGGCTGCTGGTTGGGGGCGCGGGCGTCGTGCTCGGCGGCGCGCTTTTGCTTGCAGTTCCTGCCACCCGGCACCTGATTTTCAGAGGGAGTAGCGCGGCTGGCTCCTGCGGGATTGCCGCCGCTTTCCGAAGGCAAGTTCATCGCCGTACTTCCATTTCGCGTTTTGGGCTCAGAAAACTCGCTGAACTACGTCGCCGAAGGTCTGAACGAAGCCCTCTCTGCAAAGTTGTTTCAGCTTTCGGACGTTCGCATCGCATCCGCCTCCGCTGCGTCGAAAGCCAACGATCAAAAAACACCCTTGCCGCGGATCGCAAAAGACCTCGGCGTGAATTACATCATTCACGGGCTTGTGCAGGGCGCTGGCGACAAACTTCGCATTACGGTGAATCTGGAAAACATGGTGGAAGATCGTCTGCAGTGGAGTCAGGAATTTAGCGGCGTCAGTGGCGATCTTCTCACCCTGGAAGACCAGATCTACGCAAAGCTGACCGACGTTCTTCAATCGAAAGCCCCGAACAACTCTGCCGCCATTGCCCACCCGACAGAAAATGTCGCGGCGTACGACATCTATCTGCGCGGCAGAAATGCCCTTCGCAGCCGTCAGGATCCCAAGAAAATCCAGGCAGCGATCGAACTGTTTGATCAGGCGATCAAGCAGGATCCGGGCTTCGCCCTCGCCTATACCGGAATGGCCGACGCAAGCCTTCTGATGTACCGCGAAAAGAAAGATCGCTTCTGGTCTGAAAAGGCAATTGCTTCCGCCCAGCAGGCCGAAAGACTAAACGACAAACTGCCCGAAGTGCATTTCTCCCTTGGCACGGCCTACTCCGCAACCGGCCAAACCGCGCAAGCCATCACTGAACTTAAGCGCGGCCTCGAACTCGCTCCCAATTCCGATGAAGCCTATCGCCGCCTCGGCACCGCCTATCAATCGATCGGCCAGAAAGAGGAAGCGATCAAGGCGCTGCAGAAAGCTGTCGAAATCAATCCTTATTATTGGACCAATCAGAGCGCGCTCGGCGGCGCGTACTTTGAGTATGGAAATTACGAAGGTGCGCTGAAACAATTCCAGCTCGTTACGCAACTCGAGCCACAAAACGCCGCTGGCTATGACAACATCGGCTCGGTTTACTCTCGCATGGGCCGCTATGAAGAGAGTGTCGCGGCATTCCAGAAGGCTTTGCAGATTCAGCCGTACTCGGCTACGTATACCAATCTGGGAACATCCTTCTTCTATCTGAAGCGGTATCCCGAATCCGTCCAAATGTTTCAAAAAGCAGTCGAGATGAGCCCGAACGACGAGACCTTCGTCGGAAATCTCGCCGACGCCTACCGCTGGGCTGGCGACAAGAACAAGGCCAACGCAACCTACGATCAAGCGATCGGACTTGCCTACAAACAGCTCCAGGTCAATCCTCGAGACGCAAGCGCCCTGGGGCATATGGCGCTGTACAACGCAAAAAAAGGTGATCTGGCGCAGGCCAATGAATTTCATCAAAAGGGCGCGAACCGTTGACCGTTCCGACGTCTACCTTATCTATACCGCCGCAGTCGTAGCCACGATTGGAAACGACCAAAAAACCGCTTTCGATTCGTTGCGTTCCGCATTGCAAAAGGGTCTGGCGACCGCTGACATGGAAGCCGACCCCGAGTTCACGCCATTGCACGGAAAGCCTGAATACCAGATGCTGCTGAAGGAGTTTGCCCCGAAGAAGTAGCGGACTGATCACGCCTCAAAAACAGTTCGGGCCCTGCCTAGAGCAGGGCCCGAACTGTCAAATTCCTTCTAGTGCGTATAAAGCTTGTTTAGTTCTGGAGTGCTGCCTTGCGCTTCCGAAGCCCAAGCAGCCCGACCATGCCCGCCGACAACAGGATCAGCGTGCCAGGTTCAGGTGCCGAAACCGTCGCCGCTCCCACTACGAGCGCACCGGACGGGACTCCCGTAAAATCGAACACGAGAGAGTAGATTCCGCCCGTGCACTGTGGGCAGAAGCTATTGGGGTTGGCTGCAAGGAATTCAAGTCCGCCGTTGGAGCAATCCGCGGGAAGCAAGCCGGTGTGATCAGAGTCGATGCCGGAGAAAAGCAGGGTCGTCGAACCGTTGGAGTTCACCGTGATCGTCGTGTCGGCAAAAATGCCGTCTCCGGCGTTCTCGCCAAAGCTGAAATCTAACGGCAAGTTCAGCCCGAACAGAGTCACGCTTAAGGACACCAGCGTCTCGCCGGTATCATTCTGAAAGGCAAAGACGTTCTGACTTGCCGTCGCGAACACGCCAATTGTCCCGAACGGATCCGTGATGGCAACCGGAGGGGGATCTACCTGGCGAATCACGACGGTGGGGTCAATGCCGTCCGCCATCGCTGCTGATGCTGTCAATCCAACCAGCACCAACAGGACAAAAAGTCTCGAAAGTTTCACGCGTACACCCTCCTGGCGAATTGGGACACGATACATGGTGCAACTTAGCGGCCAAAGGTCTTGTTCGCTCGAAAGTCCTAACCTTTCTCTTTTGTTTCACTTGCAGCTGTCAGATTCTCCTCTAATAAACTGATGTGCAGAGCTTTACCCATGTTAGGCACGCGGAGGAATCTCTTGGAGACTGCAATCCTAATTTCTAGTCCTAATACTCCTAGGACTAAAATTGCCCGCGTCAACTCGAATTTGCCTCCTTTTCTTTCCCTTTCCAGTACACTCCCCTTTCTCTGTTTCCATGACGACAGTCTTGATCGATCCTCCGTTCAAGCAAAAATGCCCGCGCATTGCGCTCGGCTGCCTGACTGCGGACGTGGAGGCAAAGGAAACTTCCGCGGCCGTCGACAAGGAGCTGAGCTCCTGCGAACAGAGAATCTTGTCTCTTTCTGAGCCCCGCTCGGTCCTTGCTTCTCCGGCGATCCTCGCAACTCGTTCGAGCTATAAGGCCCTCGGAAAAGATCCCGCTCGCTATCGCGGCTCAGCCGAAGCATTGATTCGGCGCGTCATCGCGGGCAAGGGACTTCCTAGAATTCACGCCGTCGTGGACGTCATCAACATCGCGAGCGTTGAAAGCTGCTTGCCGGTCGGCCTCTACGATCTTGCTCAGGTGCAAGGCAATATCACGTTTCGCGCCGGTCGCGCGGGCGAAACCTACAAAGGCATCGGCAAGTACGATCTAAATCTGGAAGGTTTACCGCTCTTTGCGGACGAGGTCGGCCCGCACGGCAGCGCCACCAGCGACTCCGAACGGACTATGGTCAGTCCGGCGACAAAAAAAGTCCTGGCAGTCTTCGTCTCGTTTGGCGGGCCCGAGAATCTGGAACGCTTCATGGAGCGAATGAGCCTTCTGCTCGCCGAGCATGCAAGTGGCAGGAATTTTGCATCGGTCATTGTTCGGCCGTGAGTTAGAATCACCGCAACGGAGTCACGCCGTTGGCCTCGAATCTCGATTCTTATGAAACCGTTTCTCCAGCCGCGGTTCCGCCTGGCTGGATTGAATTTCTCGCAGGAAAAGGTGGAATATTTCTTTCCTTTCTCTGGGGCCTGGCCGAAGGAACACTCTTTTTCATAGTTCCAGATGTCTTTCTATCCCTCGTTGCCGTCGTCAAGCCACGACGCGTCTGGCGCCACATCCTTTCGGCGGTTCTCGGCGCTGTTTGCGCGGGCACATTGATGTACATCTGGGCTGAGCAAAATCCCGAACAGGCCCACCAAACGGTTTCCAGAGTTCCTTTTATTCCTCAGCGTATGTTCGAAGAAGTGAAAACCGGCTATGAACGTCGCGGAATGTTTGCTGTGTTCTTGGGACCATTGTCGGGAATTCCCTACAAGATTTACGCCATCGAAGCGCCTGGTCGTTTTGGCCTGATGGAATTCGCCGCTACTACAGCTCCCGCACGCGCTTGGCGGTTTGTTTTGGTTTGCTTATTCTTTGCAGCCGCGGCGGCAATGCTCCGGGGAAAGTGGAACAGATCTCCGCGACAATTGGCCGCGATTCATGGTGTTGTATGGTTTTTGTTTTACGCGTTTTATTGGACCCGCATCGCTTTGCAGTAGCCTTTTTCGAAAGTCACAGATGCCCAGTATTTACGGACTGAAACCGAAATTCCAAGGCTTGCTCCGGCCCCTTGTGAACTGGCTGGCCAAAATCGGCGTCTCCGCAAATCAAGTAACACTTGCTGCGCTCGTCCTCTCCATTGCTGTGGGGGCCTCCATTGCGTGGACCCATGGTGGCCGCTGGCTGCTTCTGCTGCCTGCAGTGCTCTTTGTCCGCATGGCCTTGAACGCGATGGATGGAATGCTCGCCCGCGAACACAACCAAAAAACTCCGCTCGGCGCAATCCTGAACGAGCTTGGCGATGTAATTGCCGATATCGGACTTTATCTCCCTCTCGCCGTCGTACCCGGATTCGAGCCTCGCCTTGTCGTGGCGGTTGTGATGCTCTCCCTGCTGACGGAGATGACTGGCGTCATCGGCGTGCAGATCGGCGCCTCGCGCCGGTATGACGGTCCCTTTGGCAAAAGCGATCGTGCATCTGTTTTTGGCCTCCTGGGGCTTCTCGTCGGACTCGGCATGGGCTTGGGACGGATCGTTTTCTATGTTCTGTTTGTGATGGTTGTTCTCCTGGTCGCAACGATCATCAATCGCGCGCTTTGTGCACTGCGCGAACTGAAAACGGGTTCTGCGCGTCAATGAGGGAAACAATTCACCCCCTCGCTCGTATCATTGCCGCGCTCGCTCGCGGGATCAGCGGTGTGCAAGTTTCCTGGAAAGGGTGCGCCCCGGAGCCTCGTCAGCGCATCTACTTTGCAAACCACACAAGCCATCTGGATTTCGTCGTCTTATGGTCGGCTTTGCCGGTTGAACTGCGCGCGCACACTCGCCCCGTGGCCGCAAAAGATTACTGGCAATCCGGCTTTCGCTCCTTTCTCGCACAGAAAGTTTTTCGCGCCGTGCTCGTCGAACGCGGCGCAGCAGCGCGAAGTGCACACGAAGAACACAAAAGTGAAGAACAAGCCCCCGCGACCGGCTTCGCCATCATCGATCAACTCGCTGAAGCAATGGGTGAACGTGACTCGCTTATCTTTTTTCCGGAAGGCACGCGTGGAACAGGCGAAACGGTGGCGGAATTCAAAAGTGGCTTGTACCATCTGGCCAAGCGCAGGCCCGATGTGGAATTGATTCCGGCTTATCTGGAAAATCTGAATCGCATTTTGCCAAAGGGTGAATTTCTTCCCGCTCCTGTGGTGAGCACGTTGACCTTCGGCGCTCCAATTCGCGTGGAAGATGGCGAACACAAACACGAATTTCTCGAGCGGGCGCGAAGTGCCGTCATTCGCTTGCAGCAGAAAGGACGGTCATAGCAATGAAGGTACTGGCACTGGCCTACCAGGAAGGGCAGGGGGCTGGCTGGGATTTCAGATGGATTGTCGATAGACCCGGCTGGCCGCTCATTTGGCTCTTTTCCGGCGTGCTTGCAACCCTGATTGTGGCCAGCGTGGTCGGGGCGATTCTCAAGCGATCTGCAAAATCCGTATCCACGCAACGCACGATAACCAATCTGAATTCCCGAACACGCGCGTGGTGGAAGATGAGCGCCATCTTCTCTCTCACGCTGCTTGTGGGAAAAACTGGGTCGTTGATTCTCTTCGCACTTCTTTCTTTTCTCGCCCTGCGAGAATACATCACGCTAGTACCCACGCGGCGTGGCGATCACCGCACTCTCTTTTGGGCGTTTTTCATCATCACGCCCCTTCAGTACTATCTGATCGGAGTCAACTGGTACGGCTTGTTCGCAATTCTGATTCCCGCGTTTGCCTTCGTTTTCATTCCGGCACGCATCGCACTCGCGGGGGACACGGAACATTTCCTCGAACGCGCTGCAAAAATTCAGTTCGGCCTGATGATTTGTGCTTACTGCCTGAGCCACGCTCCGGCACTCCTCATTCTGAAAATTCCGAACTACGAAGGCCGCGATTCCGCTCTGCTGCTCTACTTTGTTTTGGTGGACCAGATGAGCGACGTTTTGCAGTATGTCTGGGGCAAATTGCTCGGCCGCCACAAAATTGCGCCGAACGTCAGCCCCAACAAAACGTGGGAAGGGTTTATCGGCGGCATCGCTACGGCGACTCTACTCGGCGCGTTTCTTTCCTGGGCTACGCCATTCACACGCTGGCAGTCCGCCGGAATGTCGTTCGCAGTCACGATTCTGGGCTTTTTAGGCGGCCTGGTGATGAGCGCCATCAAGCGCGACGCAGGCGTCAAAGACTTTGGCGCGGTCATCGAAGGCCATGGCGGCATTCTCGATCGCATCGATTCCCTCTGCTTCGCCGCCCCGGTCTTTTTCCACCTCGTGCGCTATTTCTTCGTCCGGTAAGTTCGGGGGATTTCGCGCCGGACCGAGGTTCCCTCCATGCATATCTTTTTCCGAATCGGCAGAAAGTGCGCGGCCCGGTTTCAGTTTGTAAACTCCACGCTTCTGACGGCAAAGCCTCGGCCGGCCGCTGATCTTGTCGAAGCGCTGCTATTTGCGAAACTTCGGCGAAAGATTCCTGGCAAGCCCCGTGATGCGCGAGAGAGTCGCAAATTTCGCACGTGCCAGCGCCCATTTAAGGTTGCTCGCTAGCGGATCGCGCCCGGCAAGTACCTACCGGGCAACTGGTTCGGCAACCGCTGGCTTCGTTACCCCGCGGTGCTGCAGGTAGCCCCGAACGGCGAGCAACTCCGCGTTAAGCACTGCGGCCCCGGCCGCGCCACGCACCAAATTGTGCGACAACAGCGCCAGCTTCACATCCAGCAACGAGCACTCGCGAATCCGTCCGACTACAGCGGCCATGCCGTGACCGGCTTCTAGGTCGCGGCGGGGTTGCGGGCGAGAGTCCTCGTCGACCACCACAATCGGGTTGCGCACAGCCGTCGGCAGCGAAGCCAGCTCATCATCTACGGCAAAATCACGCAAAACTTCTGCCACTTCGCAAATGCTCGCGATCTTCTTCAAGCCCAGCGAAACGCACTCCAGGTGCCCATGGCGAACCGGCACGCGATTGCAATGCGCGCTAATTCCCATTCCCGCATCGATAAATCGCGAGCCATCCCATTTGCCCAGCAATTTCTGCGGCTCCGATTCCATCTTTTCTTCTTCGCCGCTGATGAACGGCACCACATTCCCCAAAATATCGAGCGAAGCCACGCCCGGGTATCCCGCGCCAGACACCGCCTGCATCGTAACTACAAAAATCTTTTCCAGTCCAAACGCATCCGCAATCGGCTTCAGCACCAACACCAGCCCGGCCGTCGAACAGTTCGGATTCGTCACAATAAATCCGCTGTCATACCCTCGGTTCTTCTGTTGCATCGCAATCGCATCCAGGTGCGCCGCATTCACTTCCGGAATCAGCAGGGGGACATCGGGATCCATCCGGTGATTTTTGGAATTGCTGAGCACTGGATATCCGGCGCGCGCGAAATCTTCTTCGGCCGACCCCGCCACGCCGAATCCAGCGCCGAAAACACAAAATCGCAATCCAGATTCGGCGCAAGATCCTTCACGACAACGTCCCGGGCCGCTTCCGGAATCGGACTGTCGAGATGCCACTTTACTACCTCACCGTATTTCCTGCCGGACGACCGTTCCGAAGCCGCCAGATCCGCCAATTCAAACCACGGGTGATTGGCCAGCATGTGGACAAATCTCTGGCCGACCATTCCCGTCGCGCCGAGCACGCCCGCGCGAAACTTTTTCTCCAGCCGCTTACCAGCGCCGCTCATGCTTCACCTCGTTGCAGATTTTCTTGCGCCATTCTAGTTCTCGCCGGCCCGATTCGCGTCCCACGGAATTCTGGCTTGAACGTGTTCCTCACCCACACCACCATCCCAGATTTCGCCGCCAGCGGCAGCACTTCCGCGTGCAATACCCTGGCTCCAGCCGCGGCTAGCGCGTGCGCTTCTTCGTAGGATAGCTGGTGCAGCAGCCGCGCTTGGCTTGATTCACTCGGGTTTGCCGTGTAAACGCCATCCACGTCGGTCCAGATGACCAGTTCGTCCGCTTCCACAACGTGCGCGATGATCGCGCCGGAATAATCCGAACTGTTTCGTCCGAGAGTCGTCACACGGCCATCGCGAGTCGCTCCCACAAATCCAGTCACAACCGGAACAAGACCACTGTCGAGCAACGGTTGCAGAACATCCCGCCCGCGCTGGCGAGTTTCCTGCATATCCGGTTTTGCATCGCGGAAGGTATCGCAGGTAAGTACAAACTCGGAAGAAGTGACTGGTACGGCCGGGACGTCAAAGCCATCCAGCGCCGCGGCAAATAGCCGCGCGCTGAATCGTTCGCCAAACGAAGCCAGCGAATCATGCAGCGCGCTGCTGCTCACGCGCGACGGCGCGGAAACCTCGTGCAACAAATCCCGCCCCAGCAAACGCAAGTCATGCCACACGCGCTGATGATCTAGTTCATCCAGCTGCAATTCCGAAAGTACATCCGCATGCGCGCGCAGCAAGGCTTCCGCTTTGCGCTTGGCTTCCGCCAAATCCCCGGCCTCCACCAGACTTGCCAGCGCGAGCAACTGATCCGTCACGCCCTTCATCGCGGAGACCACGACAACCACGTGCGAAGTTCGCGCGGCCAGCTTCACCAGTCCCGCTGCATGCAGCATTCGCTTCGCTCCGAGCAGCGAAGTTCCGCCAAACTTGAACGCCACAACCCCGCACTGCGTTTCCGCCGCAAGTTCCGCGCAGGCTTCCGCGGACATGCGGCCGCACTCTGCTCCGTAGTTTGCTTCCTCTTGAACGTTCTCCGGGCTCATGACAACCGCTCCTTAGGTTTATGGTTTCCAAGGCCGGGCGCCGTTTTGCTTTTCTGGAGGGGGTTAAAAGGAAAAACCCACCGCCAGGTTCGCTTCTGGCGGTGGGTTTGGAAACTTTGGCTAGTTGCTTAGCTGTTTCTCCCCTCGCCGGAAGCGCCGGTAGTCTTAATCGTAGTCGTAATAATAGTCGTCGTCGCCATGGAGATGGACGACGAGCCGCGCTTCGAGTTGGCGAGAGACAACATGCCTGACCCAAATTAGCACAGGCCCGAATTTTGTCAAAAGAAAATCTGGTACAGGGGTTGGCAGCCAAACACGGCAATCCGGGAAAAGTTGCGGTATTGCCCCAAAAATCCTAAGAAATCTCGGCGGTAGAAGTCTTTCAAGTGACAGAAAAAACTGCCTTTGCCGGCGAAACTTCGTCCCGCGAAGGGGGTTGTACAGCCCACGGGGATGTGGAATGCGAGGGCACGTCCCGTGGGACATAAAATCAAGACCAATATGAAAGGTACAGCATCATGAACCCCAAGAAGTGGTTTACCGCAATTGTATGCTGCACGCTTGCGGCCCTAGTGGTGGGCTGCGGCGGCGGAGAGATGGCAACTCCTCCTGTCGCTCAAAAGCAATCCGGATCCGTCTTTGTCACCGGCACAGACGCGCCCCTGCCCGGCGTCGTGTCCTTTCAAGTGGACATTACCGGCTTGACCGTTTCCGACGGCGTGAATCCCCCGATTTCGGTTTTGAATGGAACGCAAACCGTAGACTTCGCTCGTCTCAACGGCCTGCGTACTTTGCTGGACATCAATACGATTCCCGCGGGGACCTACACCGAGGTGGCTGTGACGCTAGCCAATCCGCAGATCGGCTATCTGAACGTGCCGGATCCTCAGACGAATCCGCCGGCGCGCCCGACCATCAGCACATTGAACAGCACTACGTCGCCTGCGGTCACGCTCGCGAGTTCGAGTGCAATGTTCAATCTCACGCAGCCGCTCGTTGTGAATGCCAATGACATCATCGGCCTCAAGTTTGAATTCGATCTGCGCAAATCCATCGCCGTAGATGGCGCAGGTCAAATTACCGGCATGGTTACGCCGAATCTCGATTTGAAAGCGATCACACCCGCCGACTCTGACGCCTACATTGACGACTTCGTTTCCGGCGTCGTGAGCGTCGACGCGGGCGGCAATTCCTTCGTGGTTCAGGGGCCGCACGGCCATCAATTCACGGTCATCGTAAATGGAGAAACGGAATTCGAGGGCGGCGAAACACTTTCTGCCATCGCTGCCAATTCCATCGTTGAAATCTCCGGCACGCTCGATCGCTTGTCGCACGCAATTCTTGCGGACTCCGTTTGCATCGTTTCGCAGGATAAATTCTGGGCCGGCGGATTGATTACCTTCGTCGAGCCGCCGAACGGAACAGCGACCGATTTCGACCTCTACGTTCGCAATGTGCTTCCGGCAAACACCGGCTTCAACTCCGGCCAAATCTCCACGATTGATCTGACCGGCAACGAAAAATACTTCGTCTACTGGATGCACAATTCTTTTGTGAATCCGCACTGGAGCAACATTTTCTTCAACTCTGGCCTGCTCGTTCCCGGCCAGCACGTCAGCATCGCGGGTCCTTTCAGCAATGACACCGTCACGGTGAAGCGCGTCGTGCTGCGTCATGAAGGGCACAACGGCGCTTGGGTCGTCGGCAGCACAAACCCTGGCGCCAGCACGTTTCGGTTCAATTCGAACGGACTGGCCGGCGTTCTCTTCGATGGGCCGGTTACGGTCTACGTGACGCCGTTCACGCGGTTCTCTGGCGGGTTGCACAGCATCAATGACCTCAAGGAACTTCGGCTCTTCCGCTTCGCGTCGTCGGTTTGGTGCTGAAGGATCCCGTCAGCGGCCAGCCGGTATTTGTGGCACGCAGCGTGGAACTGCTTTCGAACTGACCGGTTCCCCGAACAGCAGTACAGTCGAGGCAAGCAGCTTGCGGCCGCTTCCGTAAACCGGAGCGGCCGCAAGCTTTTTTCAGGCGGCTTCGAAAATCAGGCTGGAGCAGGTAAGACCGGATTCCGCTTTCTGCAGCTCTGCAATATCAAGCGGCACGACACGAAATCCCTTCGCTTCGATTCGTGCCCGTGTTTTCGGAAACGAAGCGGGAAAAACTATCGACCCGCTCAGCGCGAGCGCATTCCCCGCATGCGGCTCGCCGGGATCCACGTCAATCCATTCATGGCCTCGAAGCGGCTTTGTGTCGAACCAACTGCGATTCGCCAAAAGCGTGTTGTTGCCCAAATGAGTGACAGCGGATTTCAAGTGCAGGCAACCGGTTACTGGAACGCTGATCACTTCATAGCCGTAGGGCGCGACGATTTTCCGGAGTTGCTCGATTCCGATTTCATTTGTCCGCGCCGTTAACCCTACAAAGAGTCTCCTCCCGATCCGCAGAACGTCTCCGCCCTCTACCGTCCCGGGCAACTTCACATATTCAATCTTTCGAAACGGCGCGACGGCCTTCGCCAGGGACTCCGCTTCCCGCCGCCGTGTCTCGGTCCCAAGCGGAAACACCACCGCCAGTTCATCCAGCACAATCGCCGGATCTTCGACAAACATCGAATCGGGAAGCTCGGCCTCTGGCGGAAGCGAAATCACCTTTGCGCCAAGCGATGAAAGCGCTTGCTCATACCTGTGATGCTCGTCGCGCGCCTTCTCCATATTGATCGGGATCCGCTCGATAAAGCTCAGTTCGCACTCGGCAAGCGCCGGACTTACGGCGCGGGTAATGGCAGTAAGCATGGGGTCACTTTATCAGAGAAATTTCGCGGAGACACGGATCGCGAAACTCGCTAGACTCTGCTCGTTTGTTCGGAGGCCTTGGGGGATGCAGCCTTTGCGAAAAACCACAATTCTTGTCGCGGTGGCACTGTTGGCTGGCGGAATTGCCCCTCCGCGTGCAAGAGCGGCAGACGATCCTCCCGAAGCAAAACAAGTCGACGCAGCTTTCGCTGATCTCGTCAAACCCGGCTCGCCTGGTTGCGCCCTCGCCGTCGCTCGCAACGGCGAAATTGTCTACGAAAAAGGCTACGGCCTCGCCAGTGTCGAGCAGGAAGTCTTTATCACGCCGCGCACGGTTTTCGATATCGGCTCCACTTCGAAACAATTCACGGCGGCGAGCATTCTCCTGCTCGAAAAAGAGGGGAAACTTTCCGTCAACGATGACGTCCACAAATTCATTCCCGAACTTCCCGACTACGGCAAGAAAATCACCATTCTTAATCTCCTCAATCACACCAGCGGGATTCGTGATTACCTCACGCTGTTTGAACTCGCCGGCGTTTACACCGACAGCGTCACGACCGACGAAGACGCGCTCGCCATCATCACGCGCCAACAATCGCTCAACTTCGAACCCGGCTCCGAATTTCTCTACAGCAATTCCGGCTATTTTCTGCTTTCGGTAATCGTCAAACGCGTCGGCGGAAAATCCCTGCCGGAATTCGCCGCGGAAAATATCTTCAAACCGCTGGGCATGACGCAAACCCTTTACCGCGACCAGCACACGCAACTCGTCCCCGGTCGCGCGCTGGCCTACGACGCAAAGGAACCTGGCCCGGGGTTTTCGTTAAACGTTTCCTATTTCGAACAAACCGGTGACGGAGCCGTGCATACCTCTGTCGAAGACTTGCTGAAGTGGGACGAGAATTTCTACACCGCAAAAGTCGGGGGCAGGCCGCTCCTTGCTGAATTGCAGGAAACCGCCACGCTCAATAGCGGCAAAAAACTCCGCTACGCCAAAGGCTTGGTCGTTTCTCGACTACCGCGGCCTTCGCGCGGTCGAGCACGGCGGCTCCTGGGGCGGCTATCGCGCACAGCTCCTCCGATTTCCCGACCAGCATTTTTCCGTCGTCTGTCTTTGCAACCTTGGCAACGCCAATCCCGAATCGCGCGCCACAAACGTCGCGGACATCTTCCTCGCTTCGCTGCTGAAACCAAAGGAAGCCGCCGAGAAATCGGCCCCCGAAAAACGCGCGAAAGGCGGAAACTCCGGCTGTGTCGACTGAGCTTGTTGCGCGGTACGCCGGAGACTACGTCAGCGACGAACTCTTTGTCACCTACACTCTGTCTTCGGAAAACGGGAAGTTGTTCTTGACCAAAACCAGGAACGGAACAAGCAGCGGATTCATGCAAGCAACGCAGCATTTCGAACTTCTTCCGGTGGGCAGCGAAAAATTCGTGCAAGACGAACAAGGAATCAATCTCACATTTTCGCGGGGGGCCAAAGGGGAAGTCACCGGCTTCGTGCTCGGAGTCGGTCGCTCTTCGGGAATCTCTTTTTCAAGGAAATCGCCGCAAACGGCGCGCTAGTGACGAATAAGCGGAGAAGTGTGCGAAATCCAGAGCGCAGCCACTCCCGCGCCTAGCAGAATCCCGGCAAGAATCAGCGCGATTATCCCCAGTGTCATCCAGCGGCGGGAAACCTTTCCCGGCTCTTTGGCTTCCTCCGCCACGCTGTCCGCTTCATTTCCGTTCATCGGCGCCACATAAAGGGTCGACGCAAACGGCTCAGTTGCAAACTCCGGCTCCAGCATGAAGCTGTATCCCTTGCGCGGAATCGTTTCAATGAAAACCGGCTTGTCCGTCGAATCTCCCAGGATCTGCCGTAGCTTGTTCACCGTCGTGTTCACGTTCGCATCGAAGTTCACATGCGTGTCCGACGGCCAAAGCGCTTGCTTCAATTCCTCTCGCGTCACTAGTTGCCCGTGTTTCGCGATCAAAGTCAGAAGGACTTGATATACCTTCCCTTGTAACTTCAGGCGGGCTCCGTTGCGAAATACCTGCTGCCGCTGCTGATCAATATGAAACGACCCGAAACGAACGTACCGGCTGACTCTGGATAAGCTCCGCATTCGTATCTGTTTCCATCAAGGGACCCACTGCCGGCAAGAGATTCGAGGTCATCCACTACACCCTACCGGAATAGACGTATCACTTCGCGAAGTGTTTAGCTCTTCTTACGAAAATCTCCTTGTCTTTGTTTCCTCTAAAACAAAGAAAACTTTTGCACTTACGGAAGTTTGGAGAAGGTTTAGAAAACAGTAGAAATCCGATGTAATGCCTTGCCATTGTTTCTAAATTTTAGGTCACCAGACATTCAGTTTCGTGCAATTTAGAAATATCACTGCTTCAATCGTCTCTTTCCTGAATGATTTGCTCGCTTAGATTCCAGAAATATGAATTTGAGAGACAAATTGTCCCTACTGGCCTTTTATCTGCCCTCTCTTGGGTAACCAATTTGTACGGCTGCGCTTACGCCGGGCAGCATCGGGTTTTGGGCCGTAGCTCGCGCAGTCCCGTACAGGGGGAATCAGCCAAGGAGAGTAAGCAATATGCGCAGATCGATTTCTTTTCTGCTAACGGCGGCTTTTGCACTGTTGGCAACGGCATTCGTCGGCACGGCTTCGGCACAGCGTCTAGACGGCACGCTTCGCGTGACCGTCACCGACGGCAGCCAGGCCAGTATTGAGGAAGCCAAAGTGACGGTCACCAACGATGGCAGCGGCGTCTCGGGCGAAACCACCGCTTCGAGCGCCGGTACCTATGTCTTCCCCAGCCTACTGTCGGGAACCTACACCGTCACCGTGGAGAAGAGCGGCTTCAAGAAATCCATTCAGAAAAACATCGTCGTCAATTCCAACCAAGTCACCGAGTCTTCTATCGTTCTCGAACTTGGTTCCGTTTCCGCTATCGTGGAAGTCGAAGCCGGCGCCGATCTCGTCCAGACGCAATCTTCGGAAATCACCACGAGCTTTGACGGAAAAGTCGTCAACAATCTTCCTTTGAATACTCTCGGCGGCGACGTGAAGGAATTTGCCGTCTTCGTTCCTGGCACCACAACGCAGCAAGGCGGCGTGCTCGGTTCGGGCGGTTCGGTCGGCGGCACTCGTCCGCGTTTCAACGGTTTCAATATTGACGGCGTCGACGACAACCGGATTGACGTCAGCGGCCCGGTTCAGCCCGTCATTCAGGAATCCGTCGCGGAATTTACGCTTCTCACCAATCAGTTCAGCGCCGAATACGGCCACTCCGCAGGCGGCATTTTCAACATCATCACCAAGTCCGGCACAAACAGCTGGCACGGCGCCGCATGGGAAAACAACCGCAATCGCAATTACAACGCTGCAGACAATCTGCAGAAGGCCCGCATCGAGAGCGGGCAAGCCAGTGACCTCGACCGTTTTGACTACAACCGCTTCGGGGGCAGCCTCGGCGGTCCTATCAAGCACGACAAGCTTTTTATTTACGGTGCCTACGAATTTCAGAACGAAGGTCTTGCTTCGTCGGGCGCTTCGGTCACCATGCCGACTTCAGCTGGCCTCGCGCAACTTCAGGCGATGAATCCGAATCCGGCAGTGAGCGACATTCTCGGCGCAGTTTCCGCTCGCGCCGACTTCAAACGGACAGGCCCATTGCAACACGGGAGCCAGGCGATCCGGTCGCTTCCTTCTCTTGCGTCAACGGCCAGGCAGTCGACGTCGGCACGTTCCAGTCCGTCGCGCCGGCTTATTCCAATCAGCACGACTTCACCATCAACGGCGGACGCAAACCTCGGCAAACATCAGCTCCGCGGACGCTTCCTCTATGACCGTCTTCGTTTGCCGCAAGTCAATCCGGTTCAACCGCAGGCGCAGTTTACCGGCGCGCAGGCCGCTGACGCTCGCAAGGTTCTCTTCACGGATGCATGGAGCATCAGCCCGCGCTGGATTAACGATTTCCGCGCGTCCTATTCCCGTTTGAACGGCCCAAACCTCACCGTTCCTGCCAGCTTTCTCAAATTTCCCGAACGTGGAAATCGACGAATTCGGCAGCAACGTCGGCCCGTTCAGCCTCTCGCCTCAGGGCTACGTGCAGAACATCTACCAGGTTTCGGACAGCCTCACTTACGTTCGCGGCAGGCACACCCTCAAGTTCGGCTCGGAATTCCGCAAGTACATCGCGCCGACCAACGACCTGCCCCGTGCTCGTGGCGAATGGGATTACGCGACTCTGGATGAATTTATCAACGACCTCGTATCCCGAGCGGCGCAAACGGCGCGTTGCGCGGCGCCGGTTCCGGAATCGTTGCGGATAACTACAACGCCGTTCTACAGCTTCTTCCAGGACGACTGGAAAATTACCCCTCGCCTCACCTTGAACCTCGGCCTCCGCTATGAATACACCGGTGTGCCGAAAGCAGAAGGCGATCAGGCCCTTAATGCGATTTCCGATGACCCGGCTTTGGCACTCATTCTTCCGCAAGCCGCATTCGGACAAGAACAACTTTGGCCCTCACGTTGGCTTTGCCTACGATCCTTTCGGCAACGGCAAGTGGGCCATCCGCGGCGGCTTTCAGATCGCTTACGATCAGGTGCCGAACAACTTCGCCATCAACTCGCTGCCACCCCAATTGCAGACCGAACAGAGCCCAACGGTCACTTGCGCTCTGCCCAACCCGCCGGCGTGGTGCGCAACAGGCACCGGCTTCCTTGCAGGCGGCGGTCTTCTTGCAGGTCAACGTTCCCCCGGCAACGCAAGCTGAAGCGCGCGCTGCTACAGCGAACCTGATTCCCGATCATATTTCGCCAAAGGTCATGACCTGGTCGCTTGGTGTTCAGCACGAGCTTTTCCGCAACTCCAGCATCGAAGTCCGTTACGTTGGAACCCGCGGCATTAGCCTGCCCGTGCAGATGCGTCTGAACTCTGCTTCCGCCTTCGACCCGCAATTTCCGGGTGGCGGCATCGCTCCGTTTGCCGACATATCTCAGTGCGAGCGCTGTCCCCGCAACAGTTGTTGGTCCGGCCAGCACTCTGCAGAACTTCGACAACTACAATCCGCAGCCTCTTTCTGTTGACGGCTTCAGTGGCAACATGACCACGTTCCCGCCCGCCGGCTCAAACACCTACCACGGCGGTTCCGTGGACTTCCAGCACCGCTTCTCGAGGGGCCTGTACTTCCGCACTAACTACACCTTCTCGAAGAACATCGACAACGCAACGAACGAATTGTTCAGCAGTTACGTGAATCCGCGTCGCGCCCAGGATGGCTACAACTTCCCCGGCGACCGCGGACTGTCTGCTCTGAACAACACTCACAAGTTCGCGATGACCTGGGTCTACGACATTCCCAACATCAGCACGAGCAACGGATTCGTGAAGGGCTTTGCTCACGGCTGGGAAATCAACGGTTCCTATCTCGCGCGAAACCGGCCAGCCGGTTACTGCCCTTTCCGGCGTTGATTCCAACGCCAATGGCGACGGCGCTGGCGACCGCACCGTGTTCAATCCCGCTGGCGTCGGCATGACCGGCACTGGCGTCAATTTCGTTTGCAACGCGGGGGCTGGCGGCGCGACCAGCATCGTTTCCGATCCAGCCACCTGCGGCACCGGCAACGACGCAAACATCGTCGGTTACGTCGCGCATTGATCCGACCGCGCCGCTTTGTCCAGGCTGGCGCCGGCGCTCTGGCAACCACGGGCCGCAACACCGTCTCGACTCCCGGCTTGAACATTTGGAACATCGGCGCGTTCAAGACCACCAAGTTGACGGAGCGCTTTACGCTTCAGTTCCGCGCTTCCACTTACAACACCTTCAACCATCGCAACTTCAGCATCGGCTTGCCTACCAACAACGGCGCGCTCGATTCTGCTACCAACACCAACCCCTTGAACGCGGGCTACATTTTTGTTACTTCCGGCCCGTCGTTCCTCAACAACCATCAATTCAACGGCGGCAGCCGAAACATGGAGCTCGGTCTGAAGTTAGGTTCTTCTGAGCCGGGCTGATTTCGGTTCCCTCCGGATGCAAAAAATCGGGGAAAGCCTTTACCGGCTTTCCCCGAAATTTTTCGTACGAAGCGTTTCTCACTTCCCCGCGCATTTCACCTATTTCCGCTTTATCAAGTTCTTTGCCGGCAACACATCCACCTTCCACCCTCGACGGATATTTCTCCGACCGGTAAATCGTCTGCGTCGCCTTCTGGTAATCCGCGTCCTTCGCTTCAAAAATATTCGGCACAAACTTCTGCGGATTCCGGTCATACAGCGGGAACCAAGTGCTCTGCACCTGCACCATGATCCGGTGGCCCTTCTTGAACACGTGATTCGCGCTGTGCAGGTCCACCGTAAACGGCGTCACCTGATTCGGCGTAATCGCCTCCGGCTTTTCAAACGAATTGCGATACCGCCCGCGGAAAATCTCTTCTGCGATCATCAACTCATATCCGGACAGCTTCCAGTCCTCTTCCACCTTTTCCGGATACACGTCGATCAGTTTCACGATCCAGTCCGCATCGCTTCCCGTCGTCGAAGCAAAAATCTTCGCAATGACGTTCCCCGCCACGGTCACGTCCTCTGTCAACGGCTCCGTCTTCCACGTCAGCACGTCCGGCCGGTTGTCCACAAAGCGCTGGTCCTGCACCAGCCACGTAAACCAGCTTCCCGGATGGTCACTCGGGATATGTCATGTCCACCGGTCGCTGCCGGTAGGGAACCGGATGCGCCGGATCGCTCACATAACTGTCCGCCGCATCGGCAGCCGTGTCGAGAGGCGCTTCAAAGGAAAGTTTTCCATCCTCGCGAAAATAGAGATTCTTGGTCTGCGCTTCCTTCGGCGGCCACGAATCGTAGGAAGTCCACGTGTCGCTGCCCGTCTGGAAGAGTGGTCGCTTCCTTCACCGGCAGCGTTCCTTTGTCATGCAGCCAGTAGGCAAACCATGGCGCCTCGATTTTCTCGCGGAAATAAACGCCCGTATCGTTGTGAAACGGAATCTGTCCCAGCGATTTTCCCGGGCCGCGCGACCATCCGCCGTGATTCCACGGCCCTGCCACCAGGAAGTTGTAGTTCTTCTTGTCGATCTTCTCCAGCCGCGCGTACGTCATCAGCGGCCCGAACAAATCTTCCTGATCCCACCATCCGGCCACATTCAGATTCGGCACGGTCGGTTCGTGCAGCGTCGCAGCCACCGCGTGCTTTTTCCAGAATTCGTCGTAACTCGCGTGTTGCACAAAATCGTTCCAGGTCGGGATATTCCCGTGAAAAAATCTCGCATTCGCATTCGAAAGCGCTCCCAACCGCAAATAAAAATCGAACAAATCGAAACTGTCGAACGGAAAACTGAAATTCTCATTCGAAGTTTCCAGCAGCGCCGTGTATTCGAATCCGTAGCTCAATCGAAATGCGCCATTGTGAAAAAAATCATCGCCCAGCCACGTATCGCCCATGCAGGCCTGCTCGGAAACTGCCTTTAGCGCCGGATGCGGATTCACCATGCCCATCGTCACCAGATATCCCGGATACGAAATCCCGTCCATCCCCACGCGGCCGTTGTTGTTCGGCACGTTTTTCATCAGCCACTCAATCGTGTCGTAGGTGTCGGTGCTCTCGTTCACCCCCTTCGGATCTGCCGGGTCCGGCGACGTGTGCAACATCTCAAACTTCCCCTCCGATCCATACCGCCCGCGAATATCCTGAAACACAAAAATGTATCCATCCGCAAACAGATTCTGGTAACGATAAAGGCCGTTGCTCATTCCCTTGTTCGCCGCGGAAATTCCATAAGGCGTGCGGTCCATCAAAAACGGCAGCGGCTCTTTCGCATTCTTCGGCGTGTAAATTTCCGTGTGCAGTTTCACGCCGTCGCGCGCCGGGATCATCACTTCGCGCTTGTCGAAAAGTTCCGCCAGGTCCGGCCGTTTGTTCTCCTGCGCCGCATTCGGCCGCGGCGCAAAAATTCCCGTCACAATCGCCCCCACTAATACGACGCGCATAAAAATTGCCATGTTCGCTCCCAAAAATCGGACAAATCATACCGCGCTCTCAAAGCAAGCGGCGCGCGGAAAGAACGTCTCAGACGACGACTTTGATACCCTGCTGACCTTGTCTCGCTTCTCTGGTAAACTGTTCGTTGCACGGCCGCACCTGAGAAGTCACCGAACAAGGAGAATTGTCCGGGCTGCTGGTTGTTCCAGCAGCTATTTTTGTATCTACAGGCAAATAAACAGACTTATGAGTCAGAATATCCGCAACATCGCCATCATCGCCCACGTCGATCATGGCAAAACCACCCTCGTCGACGCCATGCTTCGGCAGAGCGGCATCTTTCGCGCCAATCGAAGAACTCGTCGAACGCGTTATGGATTCCAACGACCTTGAACGCGAACGCGGCATCACCATTCTCGCCAAAAACACCGCGCTTTTTTTTCACGATACCAAAATCAACATCGTGGACACGCCCGGTCACTCCGATTTCGGCGGCGAAGTCGAACGCGCCCTGCGCATGGTTGACGGCGTCGTCCTTCTCGTGGACGCCAGCGAGGGCCCGCTGCCGCAAACGCGTTACGTTCTCCAAAAAGCGCTCGCCGCAAAACTTCCTCCCGTCGTCGTGCTGAATAAAATCGATCGCACCGACGCACGCGCCAAGGAAGTCCTCGACGAAATCTACGATCTTTTCATCGACCTTGACGCCACCGAAGACCAGCTCGATTTTCCGGTCATCTACACCAATGCGCGCGAAGGCGTCGCTCACCAAAACTCCCGGCGACGGCTCCAAGGATCTCTTGCCGCTCTTTGAAACCATCGTTGAAAGAATTCCCGCTCCTGCCGCCGATCCCGCGGCCACCCTGCAACTCCAGGTCATGAATCTCGACTACAGTGAATTTCTCGGCCGCATCGCCATCGCCCGCGTTTTCAATGGCACGCTGTATCGCGGCGAAGAAGTCGGCATCAGCAAACTCGACGGAAAAATGCAGCCCACAAAAATCACGAAGCTCTTCACCTTCCGCGGCCTTGAACGCGACGAAGCGGAAAAAGTTGTCGCTGGCGACATCGTCGCCATCGCCGGCGTCGAAGGCATTCAGATCGGCGAAAGCATCATCAACCTGGACAATCCCGCGCCCTGGAGCCGCTGGTTATTGACGAGCCCACGCTCGCCATGATCTTCACCGTGAACAGCGGCCCGCTTTCCGGTCGCGAAGGCAGCTACCTCACGTCGCGCGACCTCCGCGACCGCCTGGCGAAAGGAATTGCTCACCAACGTTTCGATTCGCGTCGAAGACACGGACACGCCGGAATCTTTTCGCGTGCTCGGCCGCGGCGAACTTGCAGCTCGCCATCCTGATCGAAACCATGCGGCGCGAAGGTTTCGAGCTCATGGTTGGCAAACCCGAAATCGTCATTCGCAATGAAAATGGCCAGCAAACTCGAACCGCAGGAGCGCGTCGTCATCGACGTCGCCGACAATTTCATCGGCATCATCATGGAAACGCTGGGCATCCGCCGCGGCGAAATGATCAAGATGAGCAATCACGGTTCCGGCCGCGTCCGCATGGAATTCAAGCATTCCCTCGCGCGGCCTGATCGGTCTGCGCAGCCAGTTGCTTACCGACACGCGCGGCACTGCTCTGATTCACTCCATCTTCGAAGGCTGGATTGATTACGGCGGAGACATGGCGCTGCGTCCGACGGGCGCGCTCGTCGCCGATCGCGCCGGAGTTTCCACCGCCTACGCGCTCTGGAACATTCAGGAACGCGGCGAACTTTTCGTCGGCCCGGCCGTGGACGTCTACGAAGGAATGGTCGTCGGAGAAAATTCGCGCGAGCAGGACATGGAAGTCAACGTCACGCGCGAAAAGAAGCTCACCAACATGCGCTCGTCTCAGCGCCGACGAAGCGATTCGCCTGATTCCGCACCGCGAACTCAGCCTCGAACAAGCCATCGAATTTATCGCCGACGATGAGTTCGTCGAAATCACGCCGAAATCCATCCGCTTGCGCAAAAAAGTTCTGCAATCCAACAAGCGCCCGCGCCGCTGGCAGGAAATCCGCGCCAGCCAGGAAGCCGCCAGCTAACTAACAACAGTGCTTTATTGAATTTGCTCGGTGTGCTTGTTAGATCGCGGTTTTTGTTTCGCTTTTGTAGGGCGCCGCCTAATGCACGGATTCTCCAGCAATTCCTGCAAATACTGCTTCCACACCACTGCCCATGTATGCGTCCCGTGCCCGTAGGTGTGTCGCTCGCCGGAATCGCAAGAATTTCCCGTTCTTCAGCTGCTTCGCTTTCGCGTTCCGCGATTCCCAGCTCCGGCGGATTGATAAAGTCGTCTGCCGAATTAATCCACATCACTTGCGCTTTGATTTTCTCCAGTTGCGGCGAAGGATCGTAGTTCCGCGACGCGTTCACCTGATACAGAAAATCATTCGCATCCAGATCCATTGGCGCGCGGTCGCGTAAAATAATCCTCAAGAAATTTGTCCGCCGCATCGCGCGTCGGCAGCGATTTCTGCATCTGGATCGGCGCGCTTCCCGCAATCAACAGAAAATCCAGCGCCACGTCCGCAGCGCCTGCTTCGGCTCCTCCGCTGTACTCGCCGCCCTTCCACTCCGGATCCTCACGGATCGCGTCCATCACCATCTTCTCGCCAGACGCGATTTCGCCCGGCAATCTGCACCGGCAGGCACGCCATCGGCATCAGCGCGTCCATAAAATCCGGATACGTCTCGCCCCATACAAAAGAGTGCATGCATCCCATCGAAGTCCCCAAAATCAGCCGCAGGTGATTCCACGCCGAGCCCTTCCGTCAGCAGCAGATGATGCGCCGCGACCATGTCGTCGTAGTCATAATACGGAAAATGTGCGTGCATCCCGTCGCTGGGTTTCGAAGATTTCCCGTGCCCAATCCCATCGCGGAAGGATGATGAAATATTTCGTTCATGTCCAGCGGTTGCCCCGCGCCGTAATAGCTCATCCGCAAAAATCGGGGCCAGAAACTGCGCGCCGGTGCCTCCCGTGCCATGCAGGATCAACACCGCATTTGTAACGCGCCCTTGCGCATCCCGCACCGGTTTGCCCAGCGTCATGTAATGCAATTTCAACTCCGCAAGCGATTCCCCGGAGCGAAATTGAATTTCTTGGCAACAAAGTCTCCTTCTTTTACCTCGAAAGCCGGCTTCTGTTGCGCCAATCCAGACCTTGCCGTCTGCAACACAAGGCGCAAGCAAGAATGAAGCGAACGCAATTGCGATTCACGAATGGGCTCCTTCAATTTTCCCGAAACTCACGGCAAAAAATTTTTCCCGTCGGCTGACGGCAATTCCAATCCAACAAGCTTCGCCAGCGTCGGCGCAATATCCCGCATGTCGATCAACTCAAATTTTTTCCCCGCCGGCACTCCCGGTCCCACTACAAAAAACGACGCCCGCAGCTCCGGCAAATCATTTAACCCGCCATGCGTCCCGCCTGCCTTCGCCATTTTCCACCACCGGCCCCGTCAGCGAGTAACTGTTCTTCCATCCCGGTTTCAATCCCACAAAAAATGACGCCGTCGGAAATCCCCCGCGCGCATGCAAATCCTCCCCTTCCAGCACGCGATCAATTCCGTTCGCCGGATCGCTCGCCATTTTCGCAAGCAACTCCCGCACCCGCTGTCATCATCGCCGTATCTTTCGCATCCTTCAGCACCACCGCCGCCGACCCGCCCGTGCCCCACGGAAACGCTTTCCAATCCGTTGCGCGCCCTTTCGCATCGCAGCGTAATCAGTCCCGCCTGCACAAACGCCGCTTCAAAACTCACTTGTTTCTCCACTTTCACAAATCCGTGATCGGAAACCACCGCAAAAACTGCGCGTCCCGCGCAAACACCTTTCCGCCGTCGCCCGCAATTTTCCAATCGCCGTATCCAGCCGCTCCAGAGCAGCGATATCTTCCGGTGAAAAGGGCCCCGACTGATGCTCCATATGATCGAGCGCAATCAAATGCAACAGCAGCAGCGCGGGCCGTTTTTTTTCTAAAATCCATTGCGCATACTTCGCGCGCACTTCATCCGCTTCCGTCGCCGTGTCAATCCCCCCGCGATACGGCCCAATCTCCTTCTCCGCTTCCGCCAGCAATCCCGGCGTTGTCACCGCTCGGATCAGCTTCAAGTCGTTCGCGTCTCCCGCCCGCCAGACCTCCGGAATATCCCACGTCACTTTGCGCGCCTACCGTCACCGGCCATTGAATCGTCGCCGTCGTCCTTCCCGCCGCTGCCGCCGCTTCCCAAAGCGTCGGCACTTTGATGTCTTCTGCATACCAATACCAGGCCATCTTTGTCCTTATCGAGCGGATCAAACAGCGTGTTGGCATAAATCCCGTGCTTCGTCGGCCAAACACCGGTAACCAGTGTCGTGTGGCTCGGGTACGTCACTGTCGGCACCACACCCTGTACTCCCTCGGCGTATGTGCCCTCCGCCATCATTCGCCGCAGATTCGGTATCTTCGCCCCATGTTCGTCGGCATGAGTCACATATTCCGGCTTCATCCCATCCACGGACACGAGGATCAGGACCGGCGGTCTTTTCCTGTGCCGGAAGGGTTGCGCTGAGGCCAAACAACAAGGATAGTAGAGAGAGCAGCATGCCCGGGCGGTGCCGCCTGTGATGGAAATTGGCGTTGTTTTTCATAGCGCGCGATAGCTTAACATCAGGTCGCCACACAGGGATTACAGGGCTGCAAAGAACCGGCAAATTCGAGTTTGAGCCGGTTTGAAATTTTCTCGTTCGGGACAGTTCTAGGTCAAATTCGAACTGACCCATTGCTTTAAATTGAGGTAAAGTGTCGCCCACGCGAGGCGTCCTCTCGCACGGTCGTCACAACCTTTTCGTTAGACAGGGCAGCCGAACCGGCCCACCCAGGCATGGGATTCTTAAGTCCCGCGCCAGAAAGAATTTATCGAATCGTGACTCCATTCCCCAATACCAATTACGCCCATTCCTGCTCTATCGCCGCCACGGCCACGGCCTTGCCGCCGCACACGATCACGCGCGATGACGTGAAGTTCTACATGGGCAAAGTCTTTGACATCCCCGAGCGCCGCCTCGAGGCCATGATGTCCATCGTGGACAACGCCAATGTCCACAAGCGCCACGCCATCTTCCCCATCGAGTACACCGTCGAGCCGCGCCCGCTGTCCAAGACCAACAACGAATACATGGAGCACGCCATCAAGCTTGGGTTTGAAGCCACCGCAAAAATGCCTTGAGCGCGCCGGCATGAAGCCCGAAGACATCGACCTCATCATCACGGTCTCCTGCACTGGCTTCATGATTCCTTCGCTCGACGCGCACATGATCAATCAGCTGGGTTTTCGTTCCGACGTGCGCCGTATGCCCTTCACCGAACTCGGCTGCGCCGCCGGAGCCATGGCCCTGGCCCGCGCCGCGGATTTCATCCAAGCCTACCCGGGCCGGAACGTTTTGATCGTTGCCGTCGAACTTCCTTCGCTCACCTTTCAACGCAAAGACATTTCCCAGGCCAATCTCATTTCTTCGATTCTTTTCGGCGATGGCGCCGCCGCCGTGATCGTCACCGGCAAACCCAGCAAGGGCCCCAAAATTCTTTCGTCGGAAACCTATACCTTTCCCGATTCTCTCGGCGCCATGGGCTTCGATCTCCGCGATTCCGGCTTCCACATTCTTCTCTCCAAGGACGTCCCGGAAATGATCGGCGCACACATGCGCGGGCTCGTGGATTGCTTCTTCAAGCGCCGCGGCCTAACGCAAGAGCAAATCAAGGGCTGGATCCTGCATCCCGGCGGCTCGCGCCTGCTTTCCAACGTCGAACAGGCCCTCGGCCTGACGCACGAACGACACGCAGCCTTCCTGGGACATTCTCGGCAATGTCGGCAATCTTTCGAGCGCCACGATCCTCTTTATTCTTCAGGAGTGGCTGGAAAAGCGTCCCCTCCAGCCCGGCGAACTCGCTTTGGCCGGAGCCTTCGGCCCGGGTTTCAGCGCGGAATTTCTTTTGCTCCAATGGACAATAAGCGTCATCGCGTTCCTCGCTCTTCTTCTTGCCGTTGCGGCCCTGCGCATCGTCGAGTTGAGGATTTCCAAAAACCACCAAAAGCAAATCGTCGCCGACGGCGGAGCCAAAGTCAACGACCCCAAATTTCTCTGGATGGTTTTGTTACACACGCTGGTTCTCATCGGCGCGGCAGTCGAAGTCGTTTTTCTTCATCGCCCATTCATTCCCGTTCTCGCCGCAATCTCCTTCGTGCTTTTTCTCGTCGCCAACGTCGTTCGCTGGTGGGTTATCCGCACGCTCGGCGAACATTGGAATGTCCAGATCATGGACTCCACGAAACTCGGCGTCATCACCACGGGGCCTTTTCGCTACGTCCGTCATCCAAACTATGCGGCCGTTTTTCTGGAGATGCTTTTCTTGCCGCTGATTCACACCGCGTGGATCACCGCAGTCGCCGGCTCGCTCGCCCACATCATCGTTCTCACGCAACGTCTCTCCACAGAAGAGCGTGTGCTATTCGCCGACCCGGACTATCGTGCTGCTATGGCCTCCAAACCACGCTTCGTGCCCGGGCTCTTCTGATGCTCAAATTTCTGTCGCTCGCCGCTCTCGCCCTGTTTGCAGCGGCTGCCGCGCGGGCTGCAGATGATCCCCCTCCCTCGCTGACGCCCGGACTTTCCGCCGTCCCCGAACTCAGCGAAGGTTTCGCGCTCCTTTACACGCAGCATTTTCCCGAAGCCCGCACGGCCTTTTCTACCTGGGCCGATTCCCATCCCGCCGAACCATTTCCGCAAGTGGCGATCGCCGCAAGCTATCTTTTCGAAGAGCTTTACCGCCAGGGCGTTCTCACCAGCGACTTTTTCTTGAATGAAAAGCGTTTTCTCAAGGGTATCGAAGGCAAACCCGATCCGGAGCGCATGATCAAGTTTCGCGAAGCCCTCACAAAAGCGCGTTCCCTCGCCAAAGCGAAACTCGCGCAAAGTCCAAGAGATCCTGAAGCTCTGTTCGCGCTCACTATTTCCGCGGGAATGGAATCCGACGCCTACAGCATCCTCGAGAAAAAACAGCTCGACGGCCTGAAGATGATCAAGGAAGCGAACGCAGAGCGCAAAAGAGCTCCTCGTGCAGCGCCCCGACGCCGTGGACGCTTACGTTGCGCTCGGTTGCGCCAATTACATCATTGGCAGCCTCAATGCCGGAACGCGCTTCATGCTTTGGTTTGGAAATATTCACGGCGACAAGAAACTCGGCATGGAGCAAATGCAAAACGCCGCCGACAACGGCCGTTACCTGAAACCGTTCGCAAAAATTCTTCTTGCCCTCGCTGCGCGCCGCGAAAAACAAAATGACCTCGCGCAAAAACTTCTGAAAGAGCTGACCGACGAATTTCCGTCCAGCGATCTGTTCGCCGCGGAATATGCAAAAGCCATGGGCCACCCAATTCCCGCGAGTATGCGAGCAAATTAGATTCTTTGTTTCGCGCTCGCTTGCGTTACCCTCGTCCCGAACAATCTTCGCCGTTGCGAAAGGGGTGAACCTTGTTTCAACCGGACATGCTGAAGGGCCGCGCCATTTTTCTCACCGGTGGCGGCACCGGCCTTGGCCGCTCCATGGCGCTGCATTTTGCCAAACTCGGCGCGCGTGTTTTCATCGTCGGCCGCCGCGAACAACCGTTGATGGAAGTCTGCGATGAAATTCATCGCAGCGGCGGCTCCGCAGCGTTCGCCACTTGTGACGTCCGCAATCCTGCCGAAGTCGAAGCCGCTGCCGCAGCAGCCGATCAGCAATTCGGCCGCATAGATACGCTCGTCAACAACGCTGCTGGAAATTTCATGGCGCGCACGGAAACACTCAGTCCCAATGCATTCAACGCCGTCGTGGGAATCGTGCTGAACGGCTCATTTCACTGCACGCAAGCGTTCGGCAAGCGATGGATCGAACAAAAACTCGGTGGCAACGTTCTGAACATTGTCACGACTTATGCGTCCGCGAATTGCGGCTCCGGTTTTGTCGTTCCATCCGCTTGCGCAAAAGCCGGCGTTCTCGCCATGACCACTTCGCTCGCCGTCGAGTGGGCGAAATATCACATTCGGTTGAACGCCATTGCGCCGGGTCCGTTTCCCACCGAAGGCGCGTGGTCACGATTGATTCCTTCAAAACAATTTGAAGATCATTCGCGCGACAAGCATCCGATGAAGCGTTTCGGCCGCCATGAAGAGCTCACCAACCTCGCTGCATTTCTGATCAGCGACATGGCCGAGTACATCAACGGCGAATGTGTCGTCATCGACGGCGGCCAGTGGCTCCGCGGCGCCGGCGAATTCAACGACCTCTCCATGCTCCCCGACGCCGTCTGGGAACAAATGGAATCTGCCCGCCCGAAAAAATAGCATTTCTTTACTGCGGCAAGCCGCTCGGACAACAGCTGCACCCGCATTTTTATTTCTTGCGCTGGCTTTCCGTCGCGCAAACACCTCACAGTAACTTCGCGGGGCTGCGCGTTTTTCAGCTCGTCTTTGGAAACTTCCGGCGTCGCGATTTCCACTCGCAAGTCGGTCGACGGTTCTGCCGGAAGCAGCAGCGCGCCTTCGCCGTAAGTCACTTTCCAGTTTTCCGGCTTCTCGACTTGGATCTGTACTTTCTCCGCGACCCCGCTGTAGTGATTCACAACGAACGGAATGTAGAAACTTGTTCCGGCTTTGATTCCCAATTCCGCTTCTTTCGCAACCGGCAGGCCGCCGAGCCCATGGGACTTCCGAAAATGGGCATAAAATCCCCAGGGTCCACCAATCTCCACGAAACCAACCAAGGAAGGGGGTGTGCGCGGTGTGCGAGGCCGGTTCGTCGACGGGCTTCATTTGGCCAAACACATCGTCGGTGGGCACGCCGCCCAGGAAAGCCTTTCCAAAAATCAGAGTTTCTGGTTCGCTCCACCACAAGCTGCTGGGATCGCTCATCGCTTTTTCCAGTTGCTCGTCCGTGAGGCTGGACATGCGAAGAATCTCGTCGGGAAATTGCGTCAGATGCGGCTTTGCAGCATGCAGCGCAAGAAGCCAGTAGGGCTTTTTCTGCGAAGGAGAAAGCTCGCGCACCGAATACGAAAATCCTTTCCCCGAAAATTGCTTTTGATCGCGCGCATCGGAGAAGTAATAAATTTTCTTCGGCTGCCAAGGCGTCAGGTTTTCTAGGTAAGGCTCAAGCCGCTTTGTAGCGCCGGCAAGCTGCGCCGGAAAAATCACGGGATCCGCCGCGGAATCAAACGCTTCGGTCGCCAACACTCCCGCCGCCTGATGGTCGCCGTGGTTTTCTCCAATGAAGATGGATGGCAACCAGGTAATGATGATTTCTGGCCGCGTCAGCCGGACGATTCGCACCAATTCTTCCAGACTCTGTCCGTGGCCCCAATTCGCCAGCGAATTCAAAACATTCTGCGAAGCTGTATCTTTCCCGCCGAGAAACCAGACTTTGTCGATCCCCAGTTTCGCGCAAGCTTGCCTTGCTTCAATTTCGCGCACATCGGCCATCGCCGGACCGTGTTCGCGCCGGTAATCATTTCCGCCGCTTCCCCCGCGCGTGCCAAAAACCACACCAACCGTTTTGTGCAAATCGTAGATGGCCCGCGCCAGATACGGCGTCACCCCGCCTTCATCATCCGGATGCGCCACCACCACCAAAATGTCCACCTTGTACCGCTCATCCGGCCCTTTCATCGTCTGCGGCTCCTGCGCAACCGCGCCAGATGCAGCGACTACGAAAATCAGCAAAAACAAGACTCCAGCGATTCGATTCATTCCGGCTCCTTATCCATCATTATTCCCGATTCCTGCCGATTCTTCCCGCCTGAATCCGTGCCCGCGTGGCACCGCCTTGACCGTGCTGCGGGTGGCCGATAAGCTTGATGTTTCTCCTTCCAGGCTTGGAGCTTATGGAAACAATTCACGTCACACTTCCGGATGGCAGCGTCAAAGACGTTCCGAAAGGCACGACGGCGTACGACGTTGCGAAGGGGATTTCGCCGCGGCTTGCGGATGCGGCTTATGTTGCCAAGGCCTATTCCCACAACGGCGCGCTGACCGGCTTCGGCGACCCGGTTGAAGATGGCGGTTATCTGATCGATCTTGTGGCGGCCGCTCGAACAAGACCTGAAGCTGAAGATTCTTACGGATAAAGATCCGGATGCGCTTTTTGTTTTCCGCCATTCGGCGGCGCATTTGCTTGCGGCGGCGGTGATGGAGCTTTATCCGAATGTGAAGCTTGGGATCGGGCCGCCGGTCGAGAACGGATTTTTTTACGAGTTTTTGCGCGAGCAGCCGTTCACCCCCGAAGATCTGGAGAAAATCGAAAAGAAAATGCACGAGCTGGCGGCGCAGGATTTGCCAAACGAGCGCAAATATCTGCCGAAGGCCGAAGCGATCGAGCTGTACAAGAAAACGAACCAGATTTTCAAATGCGAGCTGGTGGAAGAAAAAGTCACGGAGCCGATGGTTTCCTTTTACACCACGGGGAAATTTATCGATTTTTGCCGCGGGCCGCACATTCCTTCTACGAAGCGGATTCAGGCGTTCAAGTTGATGAGCGTTGCCGGTGCTTACTGGAAAGGCCAGGAAGGCAACGCGCAGCTGCAGCGAATTTATGCGGTGGCGTTTTTCACGCAAAAAGAGCTCGATGAATACTTGCATCGGCTGGAAGAAGCGAAGCGGCGCGATCATCGCAAGCTGGGCGTTGAGCTGGATTTGTTCAGCGTGCAGGAAGAGGCCGGGCCCGGGCTGATTTTCTGGCATCCGAAGGGCGGGCTGGTCCGCAAGCATCATGGAAGATTGGCTGCGCAAGGAATTGATGGCGCGCGGGTACGATCTGGTTTATACGCCGCACATCATGCGGCGCGATTTGTGGAACACCAGCGGGCACACGGGTTTTTACAAAGACAACATGTTCGGCGCGATTGAAGTGGAAAAGGCCGAATACCAGCTGAAGCCGATGAATTGCCCGGGCCACATTCTGATTTTCAAATCGAAGCTGCGCAGCTACCGCGAATTGCCGGTGCGTCTGGCGGAGCTTGGAACAGTTTATCGTTACGAGCGCAGCGGGGTGCTGCATGGATTGCTGCGCGTGCGCGGATTTACTCAGGACGATGCGCACATTTTCTGCATGCCTTCGCAGATCGAATCGGAAGTGGAAGCGTGCATCGATTTTGCGTTCGCGGTGATGAAGAATTTCGGATTCGACAAATTTGAAGTGGAACTTTCGGATTGGGATCCGAAGCATCCGGAAAATTATGCGGGGAAGCCGGAGGATTGGCATCGCGCGACGGCGGCTCTGGCGAGCACGATGGAGCGGCTGAAAATTCCGTTCAAGAGGATTGAAGGCGAAGCGGCGTTTTACGGGCCGAAGATTGACGTGAAGTTGATTGATGCGATCGGGCGTCCGTGGCAGTTGACGACGGTGCAATTTGATTTCAATTTGCCGGCGCGATTCGGTCTGGAATATGTGGGCGAAGACGGCGCGAAGCATCAGCCGCTGATGGTGCATCGCGCGCTGCTCGGATCGGTCGAGCGGTTTTTTGGAATTTTGATCGAGCATTACGCGGGTGCGTTTCCGCTGTGGCTGGCGCCGGTGCAGGTGCAGATTTGCCCCGTGAGCGAGAAAGTGGCGGATTACGCAAAGCACATTTACGAGACGCTGAAAGATCATGGACTTCGCGTGCATCTGGACGACCGGAACGAAAAACTGCCGGCGAAGATTCGCGACGCGCAATTGCAGAAGATTCCGTACATGCTGGTGGTCGGGCCGAAGGAAGCCGAAGCCGGTACGGTGAGCTTGCGGCACCGGGCGAAGGGCGATCTGGGTCCGCGTCCACTGGCGGAATTGGTGGAAGCTCTGCGGAAGGAAGTTGTCCGAAAGAACGATTTAGAACCAATCGTGCATTGATCTTGCCAAGAGCGCGGGGATTGCCTGCGCTCTTTTCAAATGGCGGGTGCGGCGCGACAAATTGGGCTGGGGCGGGGAAATTTTCCTTTTTGAGTCACGGGGAGTGTGTTAACGTCCGCGCCATGTCCACGACTCCTCCACAATTTGGGACTGCGGAATATAAAAACACGGCGAGCGGAGAAGTTTGCCGCGCGTGCAGTCAGACGATCGCAGGCGAGTATTACCGCGTCAATGGCGCGCTGGCGTGCGGGGGTTGCGTTGAAAAAGTGAAACAGCAAATGCCGAAGGATTCGCATGCAGCGTTCATGCGCGGGATTTTGTTCGGCGTGGGCGGGGCGATTGCGGGGCTGATTGTGTATTCGCTGTTCGGGATTATTACAGGAATCATGATCGGATACGTATCGCTGGCGGTGGGATGGCTAGTGGGAAAAGCGATGAAGGCCGGCTCGAAAGGGATCGGCGGACGGCGATATCAAGTAACGGCAGTCCTTCTTACGTATGCAGCGGTATCATTCGGCGCGATTCCAATCTGGATCTCCGCCGAGGTAAAAGCGGTCAAGTCAGGTGAAGTGCACGCCACGCCTTCGCAAACTTCTTCGTCCGTGACGGGAGATACAAATTCGACACAGGGTAGCGCTTCCGCAGATCGCTCCGGCGACGCTAGGTCGAATGAGAAACCGGGGCTCGGAAAAATAGCCGTCGAGTTGGTGCTGGTCGGACTTGCTTCGCCATTTTTGAAATTTGCGAATGGTCCGTCCGCGATAATCGGGTTGGTGATACTTTTTGTGGGCATGAACATCTCGTGGAAATTGACGGCGGCGCCCAAGATCGACATCATGGGGCCGTTCAGGGCGAGCACGCCGGCGCCTGTTGCGCCCCTGGGCTGAACGGCATTTATGCAATCCTGCTCTTATCGTGGCTGATTCTCCCTCTACAAAATGCCTGACTTGCGGCCACGAGCTGGCGGCGGGCGCTCTCGCTTGCCAGCAGTGTCATGCGCTGGTTCATTCCGAGCAGTTGGCGGTGCTTTCCAACCGCGCGCAGCAATTTGAAATGAATGAAGATTTTCCGTCCGCAAAAGAAACGTGGACAAAGGCGTTGCCTTTGCTGCCGCACGAATCTACGCAGGCGGAGTGGGTGCGAACGCATGTGTACCGGCTGGAGTTGGCGGCGAAGGGCTCACCTCCGCCAAAAGAAAAGCACAAATGGGCAAGATGGCTGGGTCCAGTAGCGCCGATAGCGATCGCTTTGGCGAAAGCGAAGTGGCTGTTCGCGCTATTCAAAGCTAAATTCTTTTTCAGTTTTTTTGCGTTTCTTTGGATAGATTTCGTGCTGTTTGGCTGGAAATTCGGGCTTGGATTCGCCGCGCTGATCTTGGTCCACGAGATGGGGCATTACATTGATATCCGCAGGCGAGGATTGCCGGCGGAAATGCCGGTGTTTTTGCCCGGGCTTGGCGCTTACGTGCAGTGGAATGCGATGGGAGTGTCGTTGCGGACGCGGGCGGCGGTGAGTTTGGCCGGGCCGTTGGCGGGAGGGCTCGGTTGCCTGGGTTGCGCGATTTTGTGGCACACATCGGGAAATAGTTTGTGGGGCGCGCTGGCGCGAGCCGGGGCAATGCTGAACCTGCTGAATTTGATTCCGGTGTGGGTGCTGGATGGAGCCGGAGCGACCGAAGCTTTGAACAAGATGGAGCGATGGGCGATTTTGGGAATTTGCGTGGCGCTGGCGATTTTGCTGCAGGAATGGACTTTTTTATTAGTGGCTGGGGGAGCGGGATATCAGCTTACGAAGAAAGATTTTCCGCCGGTTCCCGGGCAAGTGACGCTGGTGTATTTTGCGGGGGTACTGGTTTTTTTCGGGGCGGTGCTCCATTTGGTGCCGGGGGATGGATTTTTCTTGAAGTAGGACAGTTGGGCGAGATGGAGTGGAGCGGGTAATCGCGCGTAGCCTCACTGCGGCCACACATCGGTGACCTGAACTCGGGTGTTGACTTCTAGGGTTGGATGGCAGGCGCGGTCGTAATCCGGGGGATTACGGGGGATTACGGCTTGCCGCGGTCGGGCGGGTGCTGTATGGTGGCGCACTATTGGCATCCTGGAGTCCCCGCCACGACTGGAGTCAACGTGACAAACGGAATGCATGACGGTACGGCTGCAAAGGCGGCAGAACAACCCACGCCAGAGCGGTTCTTCAACGCTTTGAACGCGCATCAACAGACCGAGGCGATGAAGGCGGCAATTCAACTGGAAGTGTTCACGGCGATTGCGGAAGGCAAAACGACGCCAGCGGCGATTGCCGAACGGTGCAAGGCTGCAGAACGCGGCGTGCGCATCCTGTGCGATTTTCTGGTGATTCACGGATTCCTGACGAAAACGGAGCAGCGGTACGGGCTGGCGCCGGACGCGGCGGCTTTTCTGAACCGACATTCGCCGGCCTATCTTGGAGGCGCGATAGATTTCATGCTCACGGCCCGCATTCTAAAGGGACACGAGCTGCTGACGGACGCGGTACGACGGGGAGGAACGGCGCTCGGGCAAGGGACGCTGGCGCCGGAAAATCCGGACTGGGTGGAGTTTGCGCGGGCAATGATGCCGCTGATGAGTTTTCCGGCGGAAGTGATGGCGACGGAGCTCGCAAAAGGCGGCGAAGCAAAGAAGGTGCTGGACATTGCGGCGAGCCACGGAATTTTTGGCATCGCGGTAGCGCGGCACAATCCCATGGCGGAGATTTACGCTTCGGACTGGAAGAATGTGCTGGTTGTGGCGGAGGAAAACGCCAAGGCGGCGGGGCTTGCCGGGCGGCATCACCTGATTCCGGGAGATGCGTTTGAAACGGAATTTGGAACGGGCTATGACCTGGTGCTGATCACGAACTTTCTGCATCACTTTGACATTCCGACGTGCACGAAGTTCTTGCAGAAGGTGCACGCAGCCTTGGCGCCGGGCGGAAGAGCGGCGATTGTGGACCTGGTGCCGAACGACGACCGGATTTCACCGCCGACGGCGGCGGCTTTCAGCTTGATGATGCTGACGACGACGCCGACCGGCGATGTGTACACGCTGAAGGAATACGATGCGATGAGCAAGGACGCGGGATTTGCGAGAACCGAATTGACGGCGCCAACGATTGGTTTGGACCGGCTGATCGTCGCCTACAAATAGGGCCCACAAGCAAGCGCAAACGAGGAAAATCCAGCGAAGGGCAGTGCATCTTGCGTGTTGGCTTAGTTGGAAACTGGAATACTTCTTCGCTGCCAATCTCAAAGTCAGAACCTTAGAAATCGAGCGGCACGCAAATTGCCGGAAAAGATCGCAGCCGAAAAGTGAACAGGGCCACCCTAAAGGGACGCCACACAAGCGATACCCGTAGGCAACCCGAAAGCGTTTTCAGAAATTATCGCGAATTTAGGGGCGCGCTAGGAGCGTAGGCCGGATTCGTCCGTCGAAGGGGAAAGAGAAGACGGAGGGCGAAGCGTGAGCGTGCCGATTGTGGTGAACAGGGCTGTGGACAAAGACGACTTCGGAAGCGAGATTCCCCGCGACACGTTGGTGGCAAGCCCCTGGCATACGGCTTTTGTGCTGGTAATGCTGGGACTATATGCATATTGGGGCACCATTCGCGCGGCGCGGGCTCTGGCGGGGTTGGGCCCGAGCCGGCCGACGATCTACCTGCGGACGATTTTCTTCGAGCTGCTGTTTCTGGGGATTGTACTTGCCGGAGTGAAGTTGCGCGGGGCTTCTCTGCAGGCCGTGCTGGGACAACGGTGGAAATCGGCCGGGCAGGTGTTTGTCGATCTGGGGCTGGGGATTGCGCTGCTGTTTTTGTCCACGCTGCTGGTGTCGCATCCTTGGCGGACACCAACGCGCGGAAGAGGCGAACCATTCGATCCGGTTTTTGTTGCCCCAGACATCTTTGGAGATGGCAATCTGGGTGCTTATTTCGATCACGGCGGGGATTTGCGAAGAAGCGATTTACCGCGGCTACTTGCAGCGGCAGTTGGGCGTGCTGACGCGAAATGTTTGGCTGGGAATCGCGCTTTCGTCTGCGGCGTTTGGCGGCGCGCATCTTTATCAAGGCGTGCGACGCGCGGCCGTGATTGCGGTGTCGGCGGTTATGTTTGGCGGGTTTGCGCGAGTGGCGCAAGACGGTTCGTCCGGGAATGTTCGCGCACGCATTGCAGGATGGGATTGCGCCGTTGCTGTTGAAGATCGCGCGCCGGTAACGCTTCAATCAGGCGGCGGCGCGGGCGGGGCGAGGGGCGGGTTTGCGCCAAGTGGCAAAGCCTTCCCGCACGAGGCCGTAGATAGTTTGCTTATTCTGATAGATGACTTTCAGCCAGGCGAGCGGGCCCATTTGCGGGAAATAGATTCCGCGGAAGCACATTCGCGCGATGAAGATGTTGATGCGGTAGGGGAGCGGCTTGTCCTTGAGCGAACCGACGGCATGCGCCATGGCTTCCGGACTGTAGGAATTCGTCCAGCCGCGCTTCACTTCGGCGTGGGCTTCGGCGATGGTCATCTTTAGCGGCGTGTGGGCCATTTCAAACGGGATGAATTTCTGCCAGTGCTTGGGACGCGTCAGGCGGCCAGCGGCTTCGAGACGTTTGTAAAGCGGCGTGGCGGGGAGCGGGGTGAGCAGACCAAAAATGGGAAGTCCCGGCGGCCAAGTGCGAATTTCCTTGAGCGTGCGGTCGGCGACTCCGGGCGTGTCGTTGTCCATGCCGAAGATAAATGAGGTGATGGCGTAGACGTTGCGCTGCGCGAGGCGTTGTAGAACGGCGGCGTATTCGCCCGGCTTGTTGAAGCCTTTGTTTACGTCGGCGAGGTTCGCAGGATCGATAGATTCCATGCCGATGAAAATCCATTTGCCGCCGGACTGCGCGATGAGGTCCACGAGTTCTTCGTCGCGCAAAAGATTGGCGCTGATCTGCGCGACCCAATGAACCTGCGCGTTGGCGGCGATGATGTCTCGCAGCAGGGATTTTGTTCTCTTGATGTTGATAGCGAAATTGTCATCAATAAAGAAGACGGCGATCTGGCCGCGTTCGCTTTTCGCGCGGGCTTTCAAGCAGGAGCAATTCGTTGACGACGCTTTCGTTGGTGCGGAAGCGGATGGAGTCGCCGAAAAAACCGGTGACCGTGCAAAATTCGCAGCCATAGGGGCAGCCGCGACCGGACTCCATGGGGATGATGCGAAACGTTCCCCAGCCTTCGCCGATGCGACCGAGCGTTTTCGTGGCGATTTTGGGAACGAGATTAAATTGATCGAGATTGATTTTGTCCCAGGGGATAGCGGGATAGTCCTTGAGGCTGGGTTTGCGCTCCTGGCCGAAGGCGTCGACCGGCGAATAGATATCCTTGAGCTTGCCAAGCTGCGGCGTCGTTGACGATTTGTGGCCAGGTTTCGTCGGCTTCGCCAAGGGCGACGGCGTCGGCATGGCGCGGGCCACCGCTGCGGCCGAGGGCTTCGTCTGCTTCTTCGGTGACGTGGGGCCCGCCCATCACGACGGGAACTCCGACGGCGCGGATGGCGTCCGCCATGCGGTAGGCTTTGGCAATCATGCGAGTCATGGCGCCGATTCCGACGAGGCCGATGTTTTCTTCCTGAACAAATTTTGCGATGCCTGCTTCGTCCATGGGTTGCGCGTTGCCGTCTATGAGCACGACTTCATGGCCTGCGGGCGTGAGCGATTTGAGAAGAAACATCCAAAGGTGAGGCATGAAATTGCGAGTAACCCCGTTATCTGGGTTATAGAGCAGAATCCGCATACGCGTATCACCATCCGTAGCTCGCTGCAGAGGCGAGGGCCTGTCAAAAGGTTTGTTGTCCAGGAGGCGGTAAGGAAGCCAATAAACCGCCAGTGAAGATACCACGTTGTATGCGCTTTGTGCGCGGATATTGTCAGTTAGTGCGAATATTGCACAGTGGGTTTAGATTCCAGTTGAACTTGGTAATCGGGCAATCAGCAAAAAGGTCGGCCTTTTAGCGGTGCTGGCGAAGGTAATAGAAGAAGCTCCGGTTCAGAAATCAGCGACGAAACGCAAAACTTGAGAAGTATGGCGATGTAAGATCAACAAATGCGAGGGGGTTGCAATGAATACCAGGCGAGAGTTTTTGGGATGGATGGCTGGTGCGGCAATCTTGCCGGTGATGAAGGGTGAACAGAGGGAAGTCTATTCCACTCGAAGTGAAGGCAAGGCGGCTGAGGTGCCGGACGTGCTGGATCATATTCTGTTGGGGTGCAGTGATTTGCAGCGGGGGATCGCGTTTGTGGAAGAACGGACTGGAGTGAAGGCGGCGTTTGGAGGAGTGCATCCGGGGCGGGGGACGCAGAATGCGTTGCTGTCGCTGGGCGAGCGGCGCTACCTGGAAATCATTGCGCCGGATCCGCGACAGAGCGGCGACGAACATGGCAGCAGACTTCAGAAATTTACCGAACCACGGCTGATCGGCTGGGCCGCGCATCCAGGCGATCTGCGGGAACTTGCATCGCGCCTTGGCAAGGCAGGGACCGCAACCGAGGGCCCCACTCCCGGTTCTCGCAATAGACCCGACGGCCGCGTTCTTCATTGGGCAACGTTGGCTTTAAAGGATGATGGCGACGGGCTGCTGCCGTTTTTTATTGAGTGGGGCGCGGAGTCGGTGCATCCGTCGGTGGATGCGCCTAAGGGATGCGCACTCAACGAAGTTCTGGATAGAGAGTCAGAAGGCGGCGGGGTTGGCAAAGCAATTTGCGTTGATGGGCATCGATGTGGAAGTGAAGCAGGGTGAGGCGGCGCGATTGCGCGCGAGGATTACCGGACCGAAGGGCGAGATGGAGCTGAGCGGGTAGACGGGCGAAGAAATACATGTGCATGAAGGTTTTTTATTTGTGGCAGGAACAGTGAGGTACCAAACATAGATGGTGCGAGCAAAGGGATGAAATGGTCCGTTGCGGTAAAGAGGCCTTCACCGGAATTAAATGGTAGGAGCCGGAACGGGGGGCAACCCTTGCCGTGGCGGGCCTTTGGCGTGCTATACTTTTTAGCCTGTCCCTGTGCGGCGAGTTCTGCTTAACGGGACTTCTTGGGGTGGAATCGGGCTGGGCACTAGCCGGTAAGTTGTTGGCAAGAAAGGCGTGCCGGCCTTTTGTAGAGGCAAGGGGGAATTATCGCAGATCGGAATTTCCGGCAACAGAGCGACCGGATACGAGTGAATGACAGGATTCGGGCTCGCGAAATCCGTGTAATCGATGAAGAGGGCGGGCAGCTTGGGGTGATGCAGCCGTTCGAAGCCATTAAAATGGCTCGCGAAAAAGGCCTCGATTTGGTGGAAATTTCACCGACCGCAGATCCGCCAGTTTGCAAAATCACGGATTACGGCAAGTACCTTTACCAGGCGAATAAGAAAGCGCACGAGCAGCGGAAGAGCAGCCGCGGAAGTGCGCTGAAAGAAGTGAAGTTCCGGCCGGCGACGGCGGAACACGATTATCAGGTTCGGAAGAACCAGATCATCCGTTTCCTGGGAGAAGGCCACAAAGTGCGCGCGATGATTTTCCATCGCGGGCGCGAAATGGCTCACCAGGAAGTGGGCCGCGCGAAGATGACGCGGCTGCTCGGCGAAATCGGCGAGCACGGGCAGATTGAAACGATGCCAAGGATGGAAGGAAACGTTCTGGTGGCGTTGCTGGCACCGAAAAAGGGCACAGCCACACCGGCGAAGGCGTAAGAGATTTGCGGAAAGAAAGTGCAACAAAACCGGGCGCGTTTGAGCGCGATACAGAGAATCAGGAGAATTCCGAGTCATGCCACGCAATCGATCGAAACCGAAGAAGAAACTGAAGACGCACCGCGGAGCGGCGAAGCGGTTCAAGATTACCGGCACCGGTAAGATTATCCGGATGCACTCCGGCAAGCGGCACTTGCTGGGCACGAAGGCGCCGAAGCGCATGCGCAAGTTGAAGAAGCTGACGCTGGTGAACAAAGCGGACAAGCTGAAGACGATGCAGATGTTGCCGTACGGGCTGTAGGAACGGCGATGGTCAGGATCGAGGAAGTTGAGCGAAGGCAGGCCACGATTCCTCCCTTCGGTCCGGATGACAGAGTTTAGAATTTCTGAGTGAACGCGATTTGCGAAAGCGAATTGCGGTTATTTGAGAAACGCGGGATTTCGATTCCGCAAAGCGCTTGCTAGAAATAGCGAGTGCGCATCGAGCCAGGCAGCGCTACACGGGTGCCTGCCGGCCGATCAGCTCCGACTTCGGTTGGGGCAAAGCAGTACACACCAGAGACAAACCCGTTGTGTTGCGCGTTATTTTTGCGCGTGGGCACGCCCTGTTTGTCTCTGCAAAAACAAGAAAGGCGCGAATCCGAAGATTCGCCACCACAAGGAGACAAACCCATGGCACGCGTAAAACGCGGCACAAAACGCCGGGCACGGCGGAAGAAGTACCTCAAGAGGACCAAAGGATTTTTCCTCACCAAGAGCAAGCTGTACCAGTCGGCGCAAGAAGCGGCCAATCGCGCGGATCGTTATGCGAAGCGCGACCGTCGCGTGAAGAAGCGGGAATATCGCCGGCTGTGGATTCAGCGCATCGGCGCGGCGGCCCGTTTGAACGGCATTACCTACGGACAATTGATTCATGGACTGAAGGCTGCGGGCGTGGAGCTGGATCGCAAGGTGCTGGCGGATATCGCGGTGAAGGATGCCGCGGGATTTGTGGCGCTGGCGGAGAAGGCGAAAGCGGCGGCGGCGAAGAAGTAAGCGTCTCCAAAGCTCTGCCGCCGTTTAGGGCGGCGCGGTTGTCATCGAACAGGGGCACGATATATCGTGCCCCTGCCTTTATATGCGGCATTTTCGGGGCGAGTGATGGCGGCATCGGCAGAAAAAACGCTGGCAGAGCTGGGCGTGACGAGCGCGGAGCAGGTGGCGGCGGCTTTCGCCGAGGTGCGCGCGCAGGCGGAAGCGGATTTGCGCGGCGCCTCGAATGAAAAGCAGTTTGAAGAATTTCGGAATCATTGGCTGGGGCGGAAGGCCGGCGTCGTTACGAAGATTACGGACAATTGGCTGAAGCCTGCGCCCATGGAATTGAAAAAGGCCGTCGGGCAGGAGTTCAACAAGTTCAAGACGGCGCTTGAGACGCTGATCGAAGCGAGACGCGCGGCGATAGAGGCTGGTGCGGAAGAAGCGGCGGCGGCGAAAGATCACGTGGATTTGTCTTTGCCGGGCGTGGTGCGGCCGCTGGGTTCGCGGCATTTGATCCGGCAGGTGTTTCAAGAGATTGAAGACATTTTTTTCAGTATTGGATTTTCGGTCGTGGAAGGGCCGGAGATCGAAACTCCCTATTACAACTTCGAAGCGCTGAATATTCCGGAACATCATCCTGTGCGGGATGACATGGATACGTTTTACATGGAGCTGCCGAAAGGCGCGCCGGGGCAACTGCTGCTGCGCACGCACACCTCGCCGATGCAGATTCGCACGATGGAAAAGCAGAAGCCGCCGGTGCGCGTGATTGTGCCCGGGCGCGTGTATCGCCGCGACAATCCGGATGCGACGCACTCGTTTGCGTTTCATCAAGTGGAAGGGCTGGCGGTGGATGCGGACATTACGTTCTGCGATTTCACCGGCACGATTGAATATTTCGTGAAGCAATTTTTCGGGCCGAGCGTGAAGACGCGGTTCCGGCCGAGCTATTTTCCGTTTACCGAGCCGTCGGTGGAGTTTGACGTGTCGTGCGTATTTTGCGGCGGCAGCGGGACGACTGCGTCCGGCACGTGCGGCAAATGCAAAGGCGCGGGATGGATTGAACTGTTTGGCGCGGGGATGGTGGATCCCGCGGTATACGGATTTGTCGGATACGATCCGAAAAAAGTAAGCGGATTTGCGTTCGGCATCGGCATTGACCGGCTGGCGATGCTGAAGTATGGCATTGACGACATTCAGGCTTTTTTCCAGAACGATGTGCGGTTTTTGAAGCAATTTCCGTGAACGGCGCGAGGGCTCGCTAGATGAAGGTGGTCTACAACTGGCTGAAGGAGTTCGTGGACGTGACGGCGTCCGCCGAAGAGATTGCTTCGCGCATTGCGCTTTCCGGAACGAACATCGGCGGCGTGGAAAAGGGCGTTCTGGGCGGAGTGATTGACGCGGAGGTCACTTCGAACCGGCCGGATTGTTTGAGCGTGTACGGAATTGCGCGGGAAGTGAGCGCGATTTACAAGACAGCGCTGAAACCGATAGTGCCGAAGCCGGTCGAGTCTACATCGGCAAAAGCGAGCTGATGCGGTTCGCATTACGATTGAGTCGCCGGAATTGTGCGCGCGGTATACGGCGCGGGTGATTCGCGGCGCGAAGATTCAGCCGTCGCCAGCGTGGCTGCGCGAAAAATTGGAAGCCGCGGGCGTGGCGAGCATCAGCAACGTAGTGGACGTGACGAACTACGTGATGCTGGAGCTGGGAAACCCGATGCACGCGTTCGACCTGGGAAAAGTGCGCGACAAAGAGCATCGTCGTGCGGCGCGCGAAGACCCGGCGAGAAGATGCGGACGCTCGATGGAAACGAACGGGTGATGGATCCGGGTATGCCACTGGTTTGCGATGGAGACGGGTCGCGGGCGATTGGAAGCGGCGTGATGGGCGGAGCGGAGACTGAGATTTCTTTCTCCACGAAAGACTTGCTGCTGGAGTGCGCGTATTTCGATCCGATTTCCATTCGGCGCGCGGCGCGATCGATGAAATTGCATACGGAGGCTTCGACGCGATTCGGGCGCGGAGTTGATCCGGAAGATGGCGGAAGTCGCTTCGCGGCGTGCGGCGGAATTGATTTTGCAGCTGGCGGGCGGGGAATTGATGAGCGGTTTGGTGGATGTGTATCCGGGAAAGCGCGCGCCGAAGAAAATTATCGTGACGCGGGCGGAGATCTTGCGCGTGATGGGCGCGGACGTTCCGGATAAGGAAGTGGAGCGGGTATTGAGCGCGCTGGGATTTGCGCCGGTGCGCGTCGATCAGAATCGCGGACAGGAAGGCGCGTTGCTGGCGGCTTGGGAGAGTACGCAGCCGTCGTGGCGTGCGGAAGTGGAACGCGAAATTGATTTGATTGAAGAGATTGCGCGCGTGTACGGGCTGGACAAGTTTCCGGCGCGGCTGCCAGCGGCGCGGCAGGGCGCGGCGCGATTGCCGCAGTATGAAGCGGAGACGCGGCTGCGGGAGCGGTTGATTGGGCTGGGGTATCGCGAGATTGTGACGATTCCGCATGTGGATGCGCAGCGGGATGAATTGTTCCGCGCCGCAAATTTGACGCCGGCGAAGCTGGCAAATCCGCTTTCCGAAGAAGCCGGCGTGCTGCGGTCGACTGTCAGCGTGACGATGGCGGCTGCCATTGAGTGGAATTTGAATCACGGCCAGCGAAGCGTGAAGCTGTTTGAAATTGGGCGGCGGTATGCGCTGAACGGCGCGGAGGCGGTGGAGACGCCGGTGCTGGCGATTGGCGCGACTGGTGAAGTGCGGCCACAGGGTTTGCATGATGGCGCGCGGGACTATTCGTTTGCGGATTTGAAGGGCGATCTGGATGCGATTGGCGCGCTGGGTGGCGCGATCGGCTGGCAAGACGGCGGCCCGGAGTGGTTGAACTCGGCAAAGCGCGGGAAACTTTTGTTGAAAGAGAATGAGCTGGGCGCGGCGGGATTGCTGGCGAAGCGCGTGGCAGACAAATACAAGTTCCGGCAGGATGTGTTTTTGGCTGAGATCGCACTGGGGCCGTTTTATTGCGCGTACTACGGAGCGAAAAATGCGCGGCGGTATGAGCCATTGCCGCGATTCCCTGCCGTGGAGAGGGATTTTTCACTGTTGCTGGCCGATGGCGTGAACTTCGCGGAAGTGACGAAGACGATCGAGTCGCTGGGAATTGGGGAGATTGCTTCGATTGAGGCGGCGGATCTGTTTCGCGGAAAAAACGTGCCGGCGGGCAAATATTCGTTGATGATCCGTGTGATGTTCCAGAGCCGGGAAGCAACTTTTTCGGACTCGCAGATTGCGGATTTTTCGGGAAAGATTGTGGCTGCGCTGGAGAAAAATCTGGGCGCGGTATTGCGCGCTAGCTGACGATTTTCTCCGCTCGATCCTTTGTTAGAAATTCAAAGCCAAAGCATTGACGCAGCGGGCTCGCGAGACCGGAGCGCAGAGGTTACCGCGAGACTGCGACGGGAGGATGTACGTCTGCGGTCAAAATCTGGCAACATAGGCGCATGGGCGGACCGACGAAAGTAGAGATATTCGGGCAGACGTATTCGATTCAGGGCGATCTGGACGCGAAGTATGTTCAGGCGCTGGCGAAATACGTGGATGAGAAGATGCATGTGATTGCGGACGCGACGCGGACCGTGGACACGCAAAAGGTGGCAGTGCTGGCGGCTCTGGCGATTGCAGATGAGCTGCACTCTTCGCAGCGGGAAATTGGCGAACGGGAAGAGATGCTCAAAGAACAAGCCGAGCGGTGTTTGACGCTCGTCGAACGGGCGCTTAAACAAACGGCCTAGCCGGCGCGGTTCTAACGCCAATTCTCAGACAAACCAGGTAGCTTCTTTCTTGATCGCTTCGATTACTTCCGTGTCAGATGTTTCCAATCCGAAATCTTCAGTAAAAGCAGTCTTGTTCGGGCGTGAAGTCCTCGCTTGCCTGCAATTGGTTTATTGGCTCCAGTGGGTGGGGCGGCGGACCCAGCGGTGGGGGCGGAGTTTTGCGTGAAGGTCGGCAGGGAGTGGGCCTTTGTCGCTGGCGGCGAGATTGGATTCGACATTCTTGATTTTGCGCATGCCGGGAATGATTGTGCCGACGTCCGGATTGTTTAAGATGAATCGCAGCGACATTTCGGGAAGCGATGAGCCGCTTGGGACGAGCGCCTTCAATTTTTCGGCGCGTTCGACTGTTGGTTTCAAGTTATCCGGATTGAAATAGCCATTGCGCCAATCTCCGGCAGGCCATTTGGAATCGGCGTGAGCGTTCCCGTGAGGCCGCCTTCGTCGAACGGGCAACGCGCGATAACGGCGACGTCTTTTTCGCGGCACGCGGGGAAGAGTTCGTCTTCGGGATTCTGATCGAAGATGTTGTAGATGACCTGAACGGCGTCCACCAGGCCCGAGCGGACGGCGCGAATGCCGTTTTCTGGTTCCCAGCGATTCTGGCTGATGCCGACGGCACGGACTTTTCCCGAAGCGCGAAGTTTTTCGATGGTGGATTGCGTGCGCGGATCGTCGAGCCAGCAATCCATCCACGTGTGGTACTGAATGAGATCGAGCGATTCGAGGCCGAGATTTTTGAGGCTTTTGTCCACGTATTCAAAAACGTAGTCGGGCGGGTAGCAATCGTCGAGCGAAAATTCCTTGAGCGCGGGCCAGCGACGATTTTTCGGCGGGATTTTTGTGGCGACGTAAAGTTTGTTGGAAGAATTGGCGCGGAGCGTTTTGCCGAGAAGCTCTTCGCTGTGGCCGTCGCCGTAAGCCCAAGCGGTATCGAAGAAATTGCAGCCGAGATCGATGGAGCGCTGGAGCGCGGCGAGCGATTCGGCGTCTTCCGAGCCGGTCCAGCCGGCCATTCCCCACATGCCGTATCCAATTTCGCTGACTTGCCAGCCTGTGCGACCGAAGCGGCGCATTTTCATGATGCGAAAGTTCTCCTCGCGCGATTTGAGAGCCACCTAGTATACGGCAGCGGCGCGAGCGGCTGGAGAAAGTAGTGATATAACCAGAGGGGGAGGAAGAGCGATGGGAATCGTGCGGAAAGTTCCGGTGACGCTGGCGGGGATTTTGTTTTGTTGGTTTGTCGCAGTGAGTGCGGCACCGCGAGCGAGCGAGCTCCGCGCGATGGCCCGCGGAAAAAGCTAATGCATGGTACGCGAAGCAGCCTTGGCTAGCGGGGAGCAATTACACACCGGCTACGGCTTCGAATGAATTGGAGATGTGGCAGGCAGAGACGTTCGATCCGAAGCGAATCGATCTGGAGCTGGGCTGGGCGGAATCGATTGGGCTGAACACGATGCGCGTATTTCTGCACGATTTGCTCTGGAAGCAAGATGCGGCGGGATTTTCAAAACGCTTGGATGAATTTCTTGCGATTGCCGCGAAGCATCACATTCGGCCGGTGCTGGTGCTGTTTGATTCGTGCTGGGATCCGGATCCGAAGCTGGGGCCGCAGGCTTCGCCGCGGCCGGGTGTGCACAATTCACGCTGGCTACAGAGCCCCGGGGCGAAGGCGCTCGAAGATCGCGGGGAATATCCGCGGCTGGAAGCGTACGTGCGCGGCGTGGTGGGGAAATTTGGACACGACGAGCGGATTTTGGCATGGGACGTCTGGAACGAACCGGACAACACGAACGGCGGGAGCTATACGGATCCGAAGGACAAAGTCGAGCGCGTGAATGAATTGCTGCCGAAGGTGTTTGCGTGGGCGCGAGAGGCGGGCGCCAACAGCCGCTGACGAGCGGCGTCTGGAAAGGAGATTGGTCCGATCCGGCGAAACTGAGCGCGACGGAGAAGATTCAACTGGAAGAATCGGACTTGATCAGTTTTCACAATTACGACAAAGGCGAGGAGTTTGAAAAACGGATTTTGTGGCTGCAGCCCTATGGACGGCCGCTGATTTGCACGGAGTACATGGCGCGCGGCAACGGCTCGACATTTGAAGGGTCGCTGCCAATCGCCAAGAAATACAACGTGGGTGCGATCAATTGGGGCTTGGTGGCCGGGAGAACGCAGACTTATTTGCCGTGGGACTCGTGGAAGAAGCCGTATACCGATCGCGAGCCGGAGATCTGGTTCCATGAGATTTTCCGGACGGATGGAAAGCCGTATCGCGAGGAAGAAACGGCGTTGATCCGGCAGCTGACGACCGCGCATTGAGTTTCACTCGACGTTGGGATCGCGCAAAGGCGAAATCTGCGAAAGTGGCTCCGTAGAGAAGCGGCGAATCTGTTCCTCGATCGCGGCATGATTTGGATGCTTTACTGGGCAGTGTTCCAGGGCGGCGCGGTATGCGGCGAGCGCTTCTTCGCGCGAGCCGCGCGCGAGGGCAAGATTTCCGATTTCAATGTGGACAAAGAAAGCGTTTGGATCAAGTTCGGCGGATTGCCGAAACAGACGTTCCGCCTCCACGGGATCCGGCTTATCGGCGTAGAGTTTGACTAGTCCATTGTAATAACGGTCCGAGGCGGCCATTCCGGGCAAATAAAACGTGCCGTGATAGACGAAGAGATTGCCAAAGCGGGCCGCCGGAGTCGCAGCCCGCAAAACCGGCACGTCCCAGTAGGGCTTTTCACTCAGGGACCATCTGCCAGCGAAAATTGTTCCGGTCGTCAGCGGATTTGCAGCGCGTTCCTCATCCCGCTTTGGATCGAGGCCGACGTAGTCAAAGCCGCGGGCTTTCGCTTCGAAACGTGTGCAGTCGTACCAAAGATAAGGAATTTCTCCGGCGGGTTTCACCTTCTCAAAATAATATTTGAACATTTCCTTGCGGCGTTGCTCGGCGTCAAGGCCTTCGTCGTTGAAATACAGATAGGCATTCTTCATGCCGATAATTTCGTTGTAATACTCGTACGGGCGAAACACGGGAACCGCAGAAATTGCGGCGGCGGCGAACGCAATCCCGGCTGTGGCGCGCAGTGCTTTTGATGGGGTGTTCCAAGCGGCATGGAGCGCAAATCCCGCGAAGATATAGAGGAGGACGGCAGCGGGCAGAGCGTGACGCACGCCGCCGTAGGTAGCTCCGTTGGCGAGAACCAGAAAAAACCCGGCACAAACACCAAGCAGGACAAAGGCGGTAATCGTCCAGTCTTTCGGCAGGCGTCGCGCAAGAAAAAGATAGAGTCCCAGAAAAATCAAGAGCAGAAACCGAGAGGGAGTTTGGCGGCAAGAATTCCCGGAAAAAACAGCTTGGTGACATTGCCGTTGTAGATGTGGCCGTAGAAAAGGCGCGATTCGGCGCGGCCCTCTACACCGGCCCGCACAGTGTCCGCTAGACCCCATATGTAGGCACGAGGAAGAAGATGCGCGGCAGAGAGTTTGGAGAGAAGGAAACGATTTGATTTGGAATTGAGATCGTTGATTTTTTGGGCGAACGGGCGATTGAAGACTTCCTGCGGAGAAGAGCTTTCCGTGTAGCGGAATCTGTAGAAGCCCCACAAGATGACAAGGGCTCCAAGAAAAAGAGCGGAAAGCTTTAGCAAGCGGAGGAGGCGTGTGTTCTCGGGGTCGCATGAGCGGCAGCGTGAGCGCAAGAATGAGTCCTGCGACGGCGAGAAGCAGAGCGAAGGCGGGCGCGGAGTGCTTTGTGGCGAACGCCAAACCCATTGAGACAGAGCAAAGCATTACATCCGGCCAAGTCCACGTATGGAAGGCACGGCCAGCGAGGACGATTGTGGTTGCAGCAAGCAGTGAGATCGGCAAGTCCGTCAAGACGAGGGGAAGGTGTGCGGCCACGGTTGGATCGATTGCGAGGATGAGAAGCACGCTCAGAGCCAGAATCGGGTCGAAGACGCGACGAAGAGCGAATGCCAAAGCAGCGAGCAGAATCGCGTTGAAACTCCACATCGCTATACGCGTTCGCCGCTGAACGGAGTCGGCGTCATTGTGGAGATACATGTCTTCATCCACAAAATCGCGTTCGTCGCTTTTGTCGTTCATTGCGCGAAATTGGTTTAGGTGAAAGCCGGTAGCGGAAACAATGGCGCCAACCCACAGTTTGACGAGCGGCGGGTGTTCAGGATTGATGCGGAAGTCGCCTCGCTGAATATAGGAGACGCCCGCAACAGTGTGATAGCCCTCGTCCTGCGTCCAGCCATCGAGGCGCGTGGCTATGGCGGAGCGCACGATTGCGCAGCCTATGATGAGCAAGACGAGAAGAGTGAAAAGCCGATTACTGATTCTGGGGCTGGGGCGCAGTTCCGCGTTTGCTGCCTCTGGGGGCAAAGTCATGTCGCCTCCGCACGACGCGACGGAAAATGCAGGGAGAGAGTGGCGGTAGTCTACCAGACGAGCAGAGTAATAGAGTTTATTTGACTTGGGAAGAAGGCAAATCTCGCGGAGCGAAACCGGTTATTCCTTGAGCTTCAGTTTGCCGGCGGATTTGTTTTCTTCGAGGAATTCGCGCAGGTCTTTGGAGACTTCGAGCAAGCGGACCCACTGTTCGTAATAGAGCGTGACGGGAAAGCGGCCGAGGCCGTAGACGCTGACGCCGCCTTTTTCTCCGACGCGAAAATCGAGCGCGCCGCTGCGTTTGCCGCCTTTTTCTTTTTCGAGCTGGGCGAGCGGGCTTTGAGTTCTTCGTAGGTTGGTTCGGCATGAAGCACCTCAGAGAAATTCCGGAACACAAGTATAGCTGGAACTGGGCTGTCTAGAAGGTGGCGTGTGCAAGAGCTCGACGGGCGGCAAAGGCTTGACCGGCTAAAGTTCGCGGACGCTGCAGCAGGGACTGGCTTCTAAATCACCTGCAGGACGTCGCCGTCGCGGGCGACTACTTCATACAAGACGGGGTTGACGAAGAAGCCGAGGAAGAGACGCGAAAGCAGGCCGGCGACTACGACGATGGCGAATGGCTTTTGCGTGTCGCTGCCGACGCCGGTGGACATTGCGGCGGGGAACAAGCCCAAGCATGCGACGAGAGCGGTCATCATGATTGGACGGAGGCGGAGAAGAGAGGCTTCTCGCGTGGCTTCGCGGATGGAGGCGCCTTCTTTGCGCAATTTGTTGATGTAGCTGACGAGGATGACGGCAGTTTCGACGCTGACGCCGAGCAGCGCGAGAAGGCCGAGGCCGCTGGAAACACTGAGCGGCGTGTGCGTGAGTTTAAGCGCGATGAATGCGCCGACGGGTTCGGTAAGAACGACGCCGAGCGCGATCGTGACCGGAAATTTGAAATTGCCGTAGAGCGCGAAAAGAATCAGGAAAATGAGCAGAATCGCTAGCGGACCGATGACGTAGAGCTGCGACTTCGCTTCGAGCAACTCGCTGTATTCGCCGCCCCAATCGAGACGATAGCCTTCCGGCAAGCTGCACTTTTTGCGCGACGGCGCGCTGGCCTGCGTTAACGATGCCTTCGAGATCGCGGCCGGTAACGGAAAACTGAATGCCGATGTAGCGCGAATTATTTTCGCGATAGATGAACGATGCGCCGCTCGCTTCGTGAATGTCGCAAAGTTCGCTGAGCGGAATTTGCTGGCCTCCGGGCGCGGGGACGAGGAGATCACCGATCTGTTTTGCGCTGGAGCGATATTGCGGCTCCATGCGGACGACGAGGTCGAAAAGTTTTTCGCCCTGGATGACTTGCGTGGCGGCCTGGCCGCCAACAGCGGCTTCGATGACGGCCTGAACGTCGGCGACGTTGATGCCATAGCGCGCGATTTTGGCGCGGTCGGCATCAACGATGAGGCTGGGCTGGCCCAGTTCGCGGACGACGGTGAGTTCCGTGAAGCCGGGGGTTTTGTCGAGGACGTTGCGAATTTCGACGGCTTTTTTCTCGAGAACATCGAGGTCTTCGCCAAAGATTTTTACGGCGAGCGCGGATTTTAGGCCGGTCAGCGCTTCGTCCACGGCGTCTTCGGCAGGCTGCGTGAAATTGAAAATTACGCCGGGATAGGCGTCGAGCTTTTTCTCGAGGTCGCGCGTGAGTTCTTCCTTGTTGTGAATCGAAGTCTTGCGCCACGTGGGATCGTCGTAGGGCTTGAGGCCAACATAAAACTCGCAATTGAAGAAACCGGTGGCGTCGGTGCCGTCATCGGGGCGGCCAAGTTCGGAGCCGACTACGGTGACCATCGGATATTTGATGAGAAGATCGCGGATTTGCGGCGCGAATTTCGCAGAATCTTCGAAGGAGATGGTGTACGGCATGGTGGCGCGAACCCAGAGGGCGCCTTCGTCAAGATGCGGGAGAAATTCGCCGCCGATGAGCGGAATAAGAAGCAGCGTTGCGCCGAAGATGAGAACGCTGACGGCGATGGTGGTCTTCGGATGGTCGAGGCACCAATCGAGGCGGCCGGCGTAATTGTCGCGAATCCAATTGAAGACGCGGTTTTCTTTTTCTTTGACGCCGCTCTTGAACAGATAAGAAGCGAGAACCGGGACAAAGGTGAGCGTGAGAATCAGCGCGCCGATAAGCGCGAAGGCCATGGTGTCTGCCATCGGATGGAAAAGTTTTCCGGCGGGGCCGGTGAGCGCGTAAATCGGAAGATAGCCGGCGATGATGACGGCGACGGAATAAAAAATGGGGCGGTCCACGTCGCGCGCAGCCTGAAGGATGACTTCGTGAAGATTGTATTCCTGGCCGTGGCGGAGGCTTAGTTCGCGGTAAATGTTCTCGACCATGACGATGGTGCCGTCGATGATGATGCCGAAGTCGATCGCGCCGATGGAGAGCAGGTTTGCGGCTTCGCCGGTCTGATGCAGGAAAATGAAAGCAAAAAGCAGCGCCAGGGGAATGGTGAGCGCGGTGATGACGGCCGCGCGAATGCTGACCAAGAAAAAGATCAAGACGACCAGAACAAGAATCATTCCGCGAATGAGGTTCCATTCGACGGTATCCGTGGTGATTTTGACAAGGTCGCTGCGGTCGTAATAGGGACGAACTCTTTACGTCGGGCGGAAGAATGCGTTTGTTGAGTTCTTCGGTTTTCTTCTCGACGCCTTCAAGTACGTTCTGCGTTTGTTCGCCGCGGCGCATCAGGATGACGCCTTCGACGGCGTCGTCGTTATTTTTCTTTGCGTCCTGAAACCCGAAAATGCCGAGGCGCGGCGGATGGCCGATTTCGACACGACCAATGTCCTTTACGCGAATCGGGCGCGCCATTGTTGCTGCCGACGACGACTTCGCCGATGTCGTCCGTGGAGCGGATCAGACCGAGACCGCGGACGTAATAGAATTGGCCACCTTGCGAGTAAAAACCGCCACCTGCATTGGAATTGTTGGCCTGCAGCGCTGTCAGGACTTGCGTGACGGGGAGATGGAAGTTGTAAAGCTTCACGGGGTCGAGCAGGACGTGGTACTCCATCGTCGGGCCGCCGAAGCCTGAATCATCCGCAACGCCGGGGACGCTGCGATAGGCGCGCTCGATGATCCAATCTTCAAAAGTGTGAAGTTCCATCGGAGAGCGATCGGGGCTTTCGATGACATAGCGATAGACCAGGCCGCTGGGGCTGAAGAGCGGCGCCATGCTGGGTGTGACGCCTTGGGGAAGCGAAGCATCGCCGATGCGTTCGAAAACGACCTGGCGCGCAAAGTAGGGATCGGTGCCTTCGTCAAAGGTAAGGGTTACTACAGAAAGTCCGTAGAGCGAAATGGAACGCATCACCTTAAGGCGAGGCGTGCCGTTCATGGCGAGTTCAAGCGGAAGCGTGGTGAGGCGTTCGACCTCTTCGGCGGCGTGGCCGGGCCATTGCGTGATGAGTTCGACCATCGGAGGAGAGAGATCGGGGTAAGCATCAACCGGCATCTGGCGGAAGGAGTACGCGCCAGCAAACACGATCAGGACTGTGATCATGAGGATCACGAAGCGCTGGCGCAGAGCGAAATGAACGATGCTATGGATCATTTGTTAGTCGGGGCTGGTTAGCCGTCCTCAGTGCTGCAAAGAATTCTTGAATTGCAGGAAAAGTGCGCCATCACCGGCGACGCGTTCGCCTTCTTTTAGGCCGGTGGTGACGATGGTGCGGCCGTTGCCGCCTTCCGCGATGGAAACGACGCGGCGCGCGAATTTGTTCTGGTCCTCGAGGACGTAGACGAAGGGCTGATTCTCCGTGTCGCGAAGAACGGAGGAGTCAGGGACAGTGAGTGCGTCTTTGATGGCGCCGGCTTGCACGGTGGCGGTGACGTACATGTTGTTCTTCAGTTTTTCGCCGGGATTTTGCGTGACGATGCGCGCTTGCAATGTGCGCGTGGCGGGATCAAGGGCGGCTGCGATGTAGGAAACTTTGCCGTGGAAGGCGCCAGGATAGGCATCGGTCGAGATTTCGACCGGATCGCCGTTGTGAACGTAAGCGAGGTCGTTCTGATAGACGTTCATGAGAACCCAGACGGTGCTCATGTCGGAAATCGTGAAGCATTGCGTGGCGCCGGCCTGCAGAAGCTGGCCGGGCCCGACGAGGCGATCCGTGATTTCGCCATTGACCGGCGCGAGGACAGGCGTAGCCCCGGAACTGACGGATGAATTTTTCAGTACGGCTCCGGGATCCTTGATGCCAACAGCGCGAAGAGCGTCTTCGCTGGAAACCATGTCTGCTTGTGCAGCGGCGCGATCGGATTCAGCTTGTTGGAGATCGCGTTCGGCGATGGCTTTGTGTTCATAGAGATCTTTGGCGCGGTCGTAATTTTTGTCGGCGAGAAGAAAAACGCTCTTGGCCTTGATGTAGGCGGAACGCGCGGCGGAATAGTCCGGACTGGTTACAGTCAACAACGGCTGGCCTGCCTTCACGATTTGGCCGGGCGTGACGAGAATCTCCTGAACCGGGCCCGCCGACAGGCGAAAACACGGGAGTGGTCTTAAACGCGTTGTATGCAACCGAACCCGTGAAGCGCAAAACGCGCGGAAAATTCGATTTCTCCACGGTCGCGATTTTTATGTGGGCCATCTGTTCTTGCGGGACGGAAAACAGGTCGGCGGAGTCCGCTTTGGATTCGGAGGCGGTGTAGGAAGTCATCTTGGCTTCGTTTTCTCCCGGAGGATTGCCGCACGAAGCGAGAAGCAACGCGGCTGCAAATACGCCGGGGCACAAAGAAAGTTTTGGCATGAACAATTTCCTGCGAACTGGATTGGGAAGTCTGGTCGTCATGGGAGATTCCTTGTTCCGACGGCCTGGCGCATCTGTTCAACGGCCGCCATATAACTGGCTAGAGCCTGGCGATAGGCAAGCTGGTTCGAGCGATAGGTGCGTTCGGCGTCGAGGAAATCGAGCAGGCTGGCGGCACCTCGTTTGTAGGCGTATTCGCTGATGTCGCGGGACTGTTTGGCTTGGTCGACGTAGCCGCCCTGATAGAGCTGAATGATCTTTTCGTTGCTCTTGAGGTTTTCGAACGCGTCGGTGACGTCCGTCATCACCTGTTCGGCGGCTTCGCTGGCTTGTTCCTGCGCTTGCGTAATGGCATACCGTGCGTGCGCAATGTTGCCCTGGTTGCGATCGAAAATCGGAAGATCCATGCTGAAGAAAAATGCGCCGCTGCTCTGGCCCGCCGTGTGGGTGTAGCTGAAGCTGGCGCCGATGTCGCGCTTGCCGTTGGCTTCGGCAAGCGCCTCCTGGCTGCGCGCAGCGCTTACGCCGAGTATGGCCGCGGTAAGGTCGGGACGGCTGCGGAGCGCGAGGGATTTCAGATCCTCAACGTTGCCGTGGACGCTTTCATAGGACAGGTCGCCATCGCAAACATAGTTGTCAGGGACGGAATCGAAACCGAGCAACTGGCGCAGCGCCGCAAGCGCTTGCACCTTTGCAAGCTGCGCGCCAGAAACATCCGTCTGAAACTGCAGAAGCTGCAGCTTGATCTTCAGGTAGTCTCCTTCGCTCATGTCGCCGATCTTGAAGCGCGCTTCGCTGATGGAAACGGTTTGCTGAAAGCCATCAAGATCCCGCTGCGCAAAATCGAGCGTCGATTCGGCAAGAAGGACGGCGATGAATTGCTGCGCGACGTTGAAGATGAGCTGGCGCTCGCTGTCCGTTGCTTGTGAGCGCACGACAGCAGTTGCGTCCTTTGCGGCTTGCAGGCGGTGCTGGCGCTTTTTTCCGCGTTCGAAAAGATAACCAATGCCGAGGTCGAATTGTGCCTGATTGGCGAGATAGTCGCTGTTGAACTGATCCGGATGAAAAAGCGGAAAAAACTGCGAATCCCAAGAGATGGTCGGATTCGGGCGCAGATTCGCGGTGATTTCGTCGGCCTGGCTGATAAGAATCGTGGAGCGGACGGCTTGCAGCGCGTGATTGTGCTGAAGCGCCAGGCGCATGGCTTCTTCCAAAGTGATATGTGCGGACGCGCTGGCTGGCGTAACGGGAATGGGCGCAGAACCAGTTGCGGCAGCGGGCGGCGGCGACGCCGGCGGCTTCTGTGAAGCTTGTTGACCGGAGGCGCCAGCGTTCATGGCCAGGAAGGCCAGGGCCGGCGCTAGAAACCTCTTCATTGAAAAACTCCTCAAAAGCCGCAACGCGGGCGGCATAGGGGACCATGGTTAGGACTGGATCAGGGAGTGCGAATTTGCTATACGGCAGGAGAGGCGCGAGGAGAAGCGGCGTAGGGAATCCGGGAGGAAACAACCCGTGGTGCGGGCTGTGCGATAAAAGCTGTCTCCGTGGAGACAAACGCAATGACCGGAGATTCGGTCGGGACAACTGTGCCCGCGACCGAACAAACCGGGCAAACGTGAGAAGCCGACGAATTAGCGCTCAGATCGGCGCACTGGTGGAACTGCGCCGCGAGGAAAAGAACCGCGAGAAGCAGCGCAATAAAGGTCAGTTTGTGCGCGCGGGTAGACATCGATAGTTGGATACAGAAACTACCTATATATCCTAAGACGAAGGTTATGCAATAAGGGTTACCGCGGTCAAGCGATTCAGGCCAGGGGTTTCGGGCTAGCAACCGTTCGAGTAGATAAAACGTCTAATGGGGTACGGTAGAGTGTAGTCTGAAGCCCGGATGAGTGTTGCGAAGCACATTTTCGGAAATATCACGGCGCGCCGCGCGCTGGCCCTGCTGGCCGGCCTTGCCCTTTTCTACTTTGCGGCCGGCGGGTCATTCCTCCACGAACACAAAGACGGGCGAGGCGACACTCCTTGCCACGTTTGCCAGGCGTTGCATATGCCGGCGCTGGCCGCGGCGGGCTCGGCGTCCATTCCAGTTCCTGAGTTTGTTTCCTGGTATCTATCACAGCCAGCTCACGCTGCTCCCAGCGAAGCTTTTTCGATTCATCATGCTGGCCGCGGCCCGCCTCGCGCCTAATCCCTCCAAAACTGAACTCTGAACCGTTTCTATCGCTAGGTATTCGCGCAAGCGAAGCGCGCTGGCGTAGCCGCTCATTCTGCAGCGGCGTTGATTCACACCTGCAACCAAGTCCCGGCGACCCGGGACGGAGGAAAACATGTTGAAGAGCTTCAGGCGTCTGGCATTTTCTTATTTCGCTTTGCTGTTGTTTTCAGGACTGAGCAGTGCGCAATCTTCGGGAATTCTGGAGGGAACGGTCACAGACTCCACCGGTGGAGCCGTACCCGGCGCGGTCGTGGAGATTCACAATCCGGTCAGCCATTACGACCGGAGCACCACGACGGACACGGATGGAAAATTCCGGTTCGCGAACCTGCCGTTCAATCCCTATCACCTGTTAGTGAAAGCTGAAGGTTTTGCGCCAACCAACATGGACTTGGACGTGCGCTCGGCGGTGCCGATGGCAATTGCGGTGGCGCTCAAAGTGGCTTCGGCTGCGACGACGGTGACGGTGGAGTCAGGCGGGGCGGATTTGGTGGAAAACAATCCGACGTTTCACACAGACGTTGATCGAGGTCTGTTCGACAAGATGCCGCTAGAAAGCGCTTCTTCTTCGGTGACTTCTCTCGTGACGCTGGTTTCGCCGGGAATTGCGGCGGACTCAAACGGAAACATGCATGCACTTGGCGACCACGCCCAGACGGCGTTTTCCATAGACGGCCAAATGGTGACGGACCAGACGAGCAAAGTGTTTTCGAACCAGATTCCGGCCGATTCCATTCAATCGCTCGAAGTGATTTCCGGTGCGCCGCCGGCGGAGTTTGGAGACAAGACGAGCCTGGTGATCAAGGTGACGACGCGGTCGGGGATGGGCGTGCCCGTGCCGACCGGAGCGGTAACCGGATCATTCGGAAGTTTTGGAACTTCTGCTGCGGGCTTTAACTTTGCTTACGGCAGTGAGAAGTGGGGGAATTTCCTCTCGCTGAGCGGATTGAACAGCGGACGATTTCTCGATCCACCGGAATTTACGGTGCTCCACGACAAAGGAAATGAAGAAAATTTCTTCGACCGTGTGGATTACAACCTGGCGAAAGCGGATACGCTTCGGCTGAATTTCCAGTATTCGCGCTCGTGGTTTCAGACGCCAAACACGTTTGACAATTTGAGCGCGGTGAACGGAAATCCGGCTGGAGATACAGACCAGCGCTCGCAGATCGGTTCCTACAACATCGCACCGAACTGGACACATTTGATCAGCTCTTCTGCTGTAGCGACGCTCGGCGGCTTTGTGCGCCACGACCAATACAACTACTACCCGAGCAACGATTTGTTCGCGGATTTGGGACCGATCAACTCGGAAACGATCACGCAGGACCGGCAACTGTCGAACTCCGGCGTTCACGGCGATATTTCCTGGGTGAAAGGGATTCACAACGTCAAGGCGGGCGCGGTCTATCAGCAGACGTCTTTGACGGAAAACGACCACTTCGGAATCATTGACCCGAACCTATTGCCTTCGATGACGGACCCAGGTGGCGTGCCGTGCTTTGATCCAGCGACAAACACCGCGGTGCCGGGAACGCCCTGCGCGACCCTTCTCCCCATTGATCTGACGCGCAACGGCAGTCAGTTTTTGTTTCACGGCCATACGGATGTGAAAGAGCTGGCGCTCTACGTGCAGGACACCATCACAAAAGGAAACTGGTCGTTCAATCTGGGGTTGCGCGGCGATTTCTATCGCGGGCTTTCTTCGGCCAGCGAAATCGAGCCCCGGCTCGGAATTGCGTACAACATCAAGCCGACCAGCACCGTGCTGCGCGTTTCCTATGCGCGGACGTTGGAGACTCCCTTCAATGAAAATCTGGTGGTGGCGACGACGGGCTGCAATGTAGACGTGATCGCCGCGCTGATTCCCTGTGTGCCTGCAAATTCACCGGCCGGATTCCGCAACGAGTTTCACGCCGGCTTTGAGCAGGCATTCGGGAAATACCTGGTGATTGATGGCGAATACTTGTGGAAGTACACGCACAACGCGTTTGACTTCAGCGTGCTCGGCAATACGCCGATCACGTTTCCCATCGTGTGGCACAACTCGAAAATCCCAGGCTACGCAATCCGCGTGAGCATGCCGAATTTTCATGGGTTGACGGCGCTCGTTGTGATGTCGAGCGTTGCGGCGCGCTATTTCCCGCCGCAAGTCGGTGGACTTGGTGTAACGGTCGGACAGAGCGGATCGGTGTTCAGAATCGATCACGACGAAAAATTCAACCAGACCTCGCACTTGCAATATCAACCGTGGAAGCGCGGGCCGTGGGTGGGCTTCAACTGGCGCTATGACAGCGGACTGGTGGCAGGCGCAGTGCCGGATTTTGCCACTGCGCTGACGTTTGACGGCGACCAGCAGGCGGCTATAGGTCTTTTCTGCGCGGGGCCCGGCGGGCAGCGGATCTTTGCAACGCTCACCTCCCCTCTCGGCAATGACCCAGCCAGTTGCGGAGCCATTCCTTCCGGGACCGGAGCCGCGCGCGTAAGCATTCCCGCGGAAGGCACGGAGAACGACGACAAGAA
>CAWCCV010000021.1:0-251365 GCA_963794175.1 uncultured Acidobacteriota bacterium
TCCCGCCGGGCCGTAGAGTCTTTTACTTGGTGCATAAATTTTTCGATCATCTCGTGGTTAATCTGCGTTCACGTCCAGCCTGGTAAAAGCTACGAGCATGCGCTGCCAGGTTGAGACATCGAATTTGCCGTCGTTCAGCGACTCCACGAAGCTATTAAACAACTTCACGAATGACCGAAAGGATCACATCCATTCGTCGTCCCCAGTTTCGGTCGGGCCGACAAGCACGGCGGGAAAATCATGAGCATGAAAGCCAGATACGCACGACGCGTCATCGGACACCTCTGTCTCCGGGGCAACCCCAGAAAACGTGATCTTGTCAGTGCTTGGTGGCGATCTTCTGGTACCGGGCTTGCAGAGCTTTGTACGGAGATGCGTCCTGTGCCTTGAAAGCGAACTTAGTGACCTTATGATTTCCGAGAGCATGCGGGGTCTTGCAGTTCACTCCTGCCGGAGGGGTTGAGTTCGGCTTCGCTAGATCGCTGATCATCGTAGCGCTGGAGTCGCACGTAATGATGCCTCCGGTGTCTCCCGAGAATGTCACGCCAGTTAAATCGACGCTCGAGTTCACTAGCGCCAGGATCCCAGACCGTGATCTGAAACGGTACCCCCGCGAAGAAGAGCTTCAAGTGCCGTCTACGCGAATACCGGCACTCTGTTGATCGGAAGGAGTACCGTTCCTGAGCACCGCGTTCCCCCGAAGAAATAAGCCTGGCTGTTGCTGTAGACATCCACACCAGGGCCGGTATGGCCAGTGATTTGAGCAGTTTCGTAGAAGGTACCTGGCTGCCAGTGCCAACCGAAACCCCAAAGGGCCCGTTCCATGAATCAAATTGGGCGGTCCGCCGCCGAAACTCAAGAACGAGGCCTCGGAGTTCTCCCCAAGTAAGACCCCGCCCGCCCCGTTTCCTTGGATGGTGTTCGGTCCAAAATATGCTCCCCATTGCCCGCGGCTTCCACCTTCCAATACGACGCCAGCGCCGCCACCGTTGGATCCGTTATTCATAATTGTGGTTTGTCCGAGAGTCCCTACCATTGAGGTCGAAGAGACAATCCCAGGCCCGGCGTTGTTGCTGATGTCAATCGGACCGGCCCATGCACCAGAAGAACAACCGAACCAGATTGGATGCTGATTCCTCCACCGTTATTGTCAAAGGTGCCAGTGGCGGCTATCACTACGTCCGACGCGTGAGCAACATTCAAGCCGTTTCCTCCATTTCCGCTACTGTTGCAAGTGTCGACCACGATGTTCTTTGCAAAGCTGAGAATGATACCGTCGCCCCCGAGATTCGCATTCGTGACGTTAAGCCCATACAAATAAATTCCGATTGAGTGGTCGAGGAGAACCCAGCCGTTGATGGTCGCTGTTTGCCCAAACCACGCTCCCAGGTTGAGGTTACTGAACCCTGTTAGATTGACATTCTCGTTGCAGGTGCCAGTCACGATGATAGTGGAGCCCGGTCCGGCATTTGGCAGGGCAGCATTGATGCTCGAATACGCTTTCGGATTTGCGCCCGAACAATCCACCAAGATCTGCGCATACGCACCAAACGGAAAGAACAGTGCTACTAGGATTGAAAAGCAGATGTATCGGTTGAGAGAACGCCCTTTGTGAGGTACCGACTGGTTGACTGCTGCAGCTATTTTTAATTTCATTTTCTCTTCTCCTGGGCTGGCTCAGCGCGGGAACGTGCGGAGCAGGTGCGTCAGGTTTGCTAATCGCGCGAGGAATGACAATGCAGAGCACCGAAGGTTGGCTGATCCTGGATGAACTCCTAACTTCCTACACACAAAGAACTTGCAGTGGCAAGAGTTCCGGAAGATGGTTATCATGGGCCACCGGATCGCCAGTGAGGGAAGACCTTGCCCGTCTCTTCCTATGAATTTGAAGAGTTTGAGCTGGATCTGGATACGCTACCAACTGCGCCGCAGCGGCCGTGCGTTAAATATCGAAAAAATCCCCATGGAGCTACTGATTCTGCTGGTAAGCAGGAACGGCGATTTGGTATTCCGCGAAGAAATCGTGGAAAAGCTTTGGGGCAAAGATGTCTTTGTCGAAACGGACCATAGCGTCAACACCGCAGTGCGAAAAATCCGCCAGACCTTGTCAGATGATCCTGACAATCCTCGTTTCGTAAAGACCATCAAAGGAAAGGGTTACCGTTTTGACGCGAATATTAAATTTAAGTCGGAGGGAGCAGCGGTTCCAGCTTTAAGTGCACCGAATGGCGTACCGGTCATCGTCACCAATGAACAAGAAAGTTTATCAAGTGGACAGTTTCTTCCGACGAGCTACAGAGGTGAATTAGTCGAACCATAGTAAGCCAGGTGAAGGCAAGAGTTCGGGAATCATTCGCAAACCAATCTTGGCATCGGTCCTATCTGATCTTTGCTCTATTTGCGACGGTTCTAGTCACGTTTGTCGCGGCGCTGGTCTATGAGCGCTACAAACCGACTTCGCCAGCGCAACGTGCTCTCACTCGCTTAACCTTTGACGATGGCTTGCAAATTGGTGCAACCTGGTCGCCCGACGGCCGCTTCATCGCGTTTAGCTCGGACCGTGGCGGTAAGTTCGACATCTGGGTGCAACAGGTAGACGGCGGAGAAGCCGTTCAGGTTACGAAGGGGCCCAGCAACAACTGGCAGCCGGATTGGTCGCCCGATAGGAAAAATATAGTTTATCGCTCGGAGCTAGGCGACGGAGGGTTGTACGTCGTGCCCGCACTAGGCGGTACCGGACTGGAGAGAAGGATTGCATCTTTTGGATATTACCCGCGATGGTCGCCGGATGGCACACAGATCCTGTTTCGATCAAAATTTGCATTACTGGACGAGCGCGACAAGGTCTATGTCGTGCGACTCCAGGAAGCCCTCCTAGCCCAATTCTGGGTGATTTCGGAACTCGGCACCAGGTTTTGACGAATTCGGTGGTCTGGCACCCGGATGGTAAGAGAGTCTCCCTGTTGAGTCTGTACGTCAATTCCGGCCCCACATTCTGGACAGTTTCGATCGATGGAAGTTCCGCAATCAAGTCGGAAACTTCCGCTGCGGTAAGGGCGGAGTTCGCAAAGTTGGGTATCGAAGAGGAATTCTGGATGGACAACTTGGGAAATCCGCGCTTTTCTTGGGCTCCCCTCCGGTGATGCTGTGTATGTAAGTCTTCCCTTAAGGGGAGTTAGGAACATTTGGAAGCTCCTTGTAGATCCCAAGACATTACAGATAGCACGTGCGGAACGATTGACAACGGGACCGGGGCCAGATGGTGAGGTGGCCATTTCCCCAGACGGCAAGCGAATGGCGTTCACCGCTAAAACTGAGCATTGCGGATCTGGTTGATGCCGTTCAATGCCACGACCGGTCGACTTTAGGCGTCGGCAAGCCGATTACGTCACCTTCTATCTCCGCAACTGAAAACATTCTTTCGACAGACGGCACTAAACTCGTCTTCTCAGGCTCCGCGCCGGGAAAAAGGATCTGTGGGAAGCGTCTCTTGCGGATGGCCGAGAATCACCGGTCATCGTGGATAACTATCTGCGGACGTATGCGAATTGGTCGTTCGATGGCCGGCAGATGGTGTATACGCGCATCAAACACCAGAAGCCTGACGAAGAATCAATCAAGTCATGATGTGGTCTGCCGCAGATCGAATTGAGAAACCTGTCACAGCGGCCGTCAGCAACCAACGTATTCTTGTCTACGATTGGTCTCGTGACGGGAAGCAACTCCTGATATCAAGGGGAAACCCGAACCATTGCATGGAAGTCTTTCAAATGCCTCTTGCTGAGCTCCCGACGCCGAGAGCGCAGCCCGGAAGATCGCTGCCGATCCGAGATACAATCTTTGGCAGCCGCATCTTTCTCCGAATGGCCAATGGATCGTGTTTCAAGCGGTTGCGAAGGATCTGCGACAGCGGAGGCTGCGCTGTACGTGGTGCCTACTGCGGGAGGCACGTGGACACGCGTTACGGAAGGCAAGCATTGGGATGACAAGCCGAACTGGTCGCCGGACGGTAAGACGATCTACTTTGTTTCTGGGCAAGGTGGCTTCTACAACGTTTGGGGAATTCGCTTCGACCCGTCAAGAGGAAAACCGATTGGACAGGCTTTTCAGGTCTCCCGCTTTGACAGTCCTGGCCTGGTCGTGCCGCAGCAAATCGCACCAGTGGCGCTTTCGATCACCGAAGAAAAGATGGCGCTGACGTTGGCGGATTCGTCGGGCGGTATCTGGGTGCTGGACAATGTAGACCGATAGGAACGCGGTCTCGATCATGTACCACCTTCATGGATTCTTGACCGGCCTTGAACGTCTCGTCGAACTTGCGGTCAAGAAAATGTTTATGAAAGAGAGCATCATACTGAGTCTTGCCGACCCCGATGATTTCACGAATCGACTGACGAGCTTTGTTACTAGGACAATATACCGTTAGAGACAATAGAAAATCCTGCCAATTCTGCAGAATTGAAGCCCAATGCCTAGCATGAGGAATACACTTGGCCGTTCGGATTCTCAAAGCATATGGTTCAGACACAGAAAGCGCGGCTTGAATTGCTGGAACCCGAATTCTGGCGAGTCTAGGTTGAATGTCCTCGCGATAGAATTTTTCGTCGAGCCAATCCGGTTTATCCTCGGGATTCCAGGCTTTCAATGCCGCGTTTTGTCGCCTCTGTGTTTCTGCTCGCCGTGCTTGAGCTTCCGGCTTGTGAGTATTTAGGCGACCTAGCTTGGCTGCCTTGAGAATGTTTTCTCGCCAGATGGTCGGAGCGCATTTTCGGCAATACTTGTAAGCAGGCTTGATGTTGGTTCCACGGATGCCCACAATTGTTTTCTACAACGCGTTTCGATTTCTGCGGTACTTGCACCACGGTACCGCGCGCTTCGCGTTTCCGTGAGTGCGTGAGTGGGGTCGAAAGAGTCACAAACGTCTTTCCAGTGGTCTTTGTAGACCAAAGGGAGCGAGCAATTCCTTCCGCAAAAGGTGCGACAGCGCGCCTCCAAATCTCCGCAGACTCGGAAAGCTTTACGGCAAGGGAAGCCATCAACCGACAATTCCCATCCCGTTGTTCGAAAAACCATTCACGCTTAAGGGGACCATAGCTCAGCCAATCCAGAAGAAAAGCATCGACCTGCGGTCGTACTGGTTCCATGAGATCGCAGGCCAAGCTATCGCGGGAGCGAAGGTCGTTATGCAAAACCCCGATGCCCGGATCAAGCCCAAGCGCGGCGAGTGCCAATCGGGATTCCGACTCCAGCACAGCATAAGCATAGTTGAGCATCGCGTTCGGAGGATTCACGGCGAGTCGTAGCCTCACCTGTAAGAATTACCAGTTGAGAACGTTCAAGCACTGGGTCAGTCTTCACGCCTTCTGTAAAAACTCTCGATAGATGGAGGCACTTGATGTCGGAACCGATTGTTTTCTCTGTACGACGGCTTAGCCCACGGTTCGAGGCTGAAGGCATCTGGGTCTATTGGCATTGTGATGGGCGCGCCGAAACTTCCACAGTTCTGAATATCGGCCATCGTGGTCTGTTTCTCAAAACTGGAAAGGCAAGGCCTATCGATTCCATAGCGCAAGTTAACTTTTTAGATCGCAAAGGACAGTTCCGGGTCGAAGGTGTAGTGCGGCACGTGGCGGGAGGCCGTGGAGTGGGACTGAGATTCACTGCAATACAGGTTGGAGATCGTCGAAACCTTCTGCAGTTTCTGGATCGACTCGGCAGAGTCCGCGCTGTTTCCAGTCCCCTCCCTCTCAGCCTTGCATGGACCTGAACGCTAGAGGGTCTACAACAGTGGGCAATGTTCGCCACGGGCGCGAACCGCTAAATCAGAGGAAGGCCATCGGGCGCGAGGCACTAAGATCGAGGCGAGGACGTACGGAATTACCTGCAAGATGAATTCGAACGGCGACCAAACAGCATCGGCAAGCATATCTTCTGGTTGTGGAATAGTCTCAGCAACCTTGATGGCAAAAGAATAGCTGACGATCTATTCCCACTGTCACAGCTTGCGGAACTAGCGAAGAAACATGGGTCATCAGCATTCTCTTCTAATGCCGAGAGAAAAATGGTCGAGGAGCTGAATCAGCAATACTGACCAACTGGCAGGGCGATTCACAAAGAACTAAGTCTCACGGCGAGGTGAAAAGAGTGAAGGTTCACAGAAGACCAGCGCGACAAAAATCTAAGCGGAACTAAAAGTACAGCGACCACTTCCACACAGGATGACTACAGCGAATCCGTCGATTTAGTTGCAATTAATAAATTTGAGGAAGAATTAAATGATGCAGATACCTACTCCAAAAAAATACCTACTGTCTCGACCCTCGAACTCAGCGTGAAAGGTGAGTGGATCAACGTTCCATCATTAGACATCGACGGGGTGCATATCATTTCTAATGGCCGATGGCCCAAAATCGCTTCTATCGCGGATGAAAAATGGCTCGAGCGTGATATTGAGGATCCTGAGTCGTGTTGACAGGCTCAAATGGAGACAAAAGCTTCTATTTTTCGTGCGGACCTATTCACCTTTTCCCAAAGGCTTCCAACGACTGCCCCAATACGCCTACCCAAGAGAATTAGAAAGCATTGCGGCGATTCACGTCACAAGATTCAAAGATTGGTGGGACAAACTGTCTTCTGTGACCCGCAAGAACGTAAGAAGAGCTGAAAAACGCGGTGTTGTCACGAAGATTGTGGAGTTTAGCGATCAACTTGTTAGGGACATCGTTGAATTCAATGGACGAACAGATCCACCTGATAGTGTAAAACAGATAGGCCTTCGATTGACCTTGACACCCACGCTCACGGAGCACAGTATCAGTTCGAGGTTTCGCAGTTTGAGGCGAAACTCCCGCTTCTCAGTCCACACGCAGTTTCATTGGCAGTTTCTTTAAAGGACAAGCTCCGCATCGAGCGCCAACAGGGCAGAACCTATTAGGTTCTTTTTATTCCCTCGCGCGGGGCCCTACCTCCTGTTCGACGTACAGGTTTGCACACACAACACGCCAGCGGTTTTAGGCCAGATTTGCTCAAGCCCTGCTCGCTAAAGGCCAGCAGGAAGTTCGTGTCTTTCAAATAGGAGATTCACCATGTCTGAACAAAATAAAGATAACGTCCGCCGATTGTTCGAAGAAGTTTGGAACAAGGGCAATATGTCTGTGACCGACGAGCTCTTCTCGTCCAATTACAACCACCACGATAGTTCTTCACCCGATCTTGGCCGTGGCCCCGAGAGTGAGAAAAAGAGAGCGACCCTCTACCGCAATGCATTCCCCGACATTCGCTTCACGATCGAGGAAATCCTTGCCGAAGGTGAAACCGTAGTGGCTCGCTGGTCTTGCCGCGGCACCCACAAAGGCGATCTCAACGGGATTGCGCCAACACAGAAGCAAATCAACATCGCCGGTGTAAGCATTGCCCGCTTTACGAACGGCAAAATGTTCGAAGGCTACGTCAATTGGGACGCTTTGGGTCTCATGCAACAAATAGGCGCCGTCCCTGAACTCGGAAAAGCCAAAGCCGTTGCCGCTGTCGCCTCCACAAGGTAGTTGTCCCAGCTTCGTCGAAAAATCAGAAGGCCCGATCACACATCGGGCCTTCTGCTCGATTTGCATTTCATCGGTAAGACACCCATCCGACAACACAATCAGGCTGCATAGTCGCGTACTTCGAATTAATCATCCACCCTGAACTGCGGTGCGGGCCGAACTGGTTGAACGCCTCGGTAATTTCCTCCTCCGCCTTAGCGGTTAAGAGGTGAGTTCCCAAGCGGCGCCAAACCTCTCTCCCAGCTGGAATTGGTAGTTGGAAGCCCGGCCAGGAACTGCGCTCGCTGGAAATTCTCTCCTATGATCCGCTCAAAAAGATCCATACCATTTCCGGCTTCTCCAGCGACGGGTCGACCTACTCAGTGGCCTTCCCTGTTGCTGGCATCCCACCTTCTTAGTTTCTGTGGTCGAAAGTTCTTTCGAAAGAGCTGCCTGCCGACCTGCCTCCCCATGGCGCCGCCGTCTTCGAGGGAATTGTGATAGTGAAAACCAGCGTAGATCCGCGCCCAAAAGACCTCCTCGAACCAGTCTGTTGTATCGTCGAATGTATGCGTGTGGACCCCGTCGGCGAAAGCTAGACTATCAACGACGATTCGCACCTTGCGCGTTCCAAAATAATCCCCGACTAGTCTGGAAACCGTGCTGGTAGCGCACGCATGGGCAGCGGGGTACTCAGGATGGTTAGGGGTCACGCCCAGCGGTGTCCAGTTGGAGTCAGCGATGAGATCGGGATTACCGCCGCCGTCGCGAATCGCAGTTACCGGTCGCCAGAAATTGTAATGATACTTTGCGTCGAAACATCCGATGAGGCTGTCGGCGAAGCCGGTCCAGAGAATGGCCATCAGCCGGGCTGTATCCATCACGTTTAGTTTGTAGTTTTCGGCGAGGTAGCCGAAGGCGCGGGCGTACTGTTGACCAGTGTGTTCGGTCCAGAACAATCCAATTTCGGTTTGCTCGGGGGTGCGAACAGTGCTGTTGATCTCACCGAGGGTGCGCACTTGATTGTAGTCGTCCTCCCATTCATCGCTCGTGAGCGTGGCCGGTCCCTCGGGCCGAAACTGGGAGGCGCTCGTCATCGTGAAGGGGCGCATCTGACCGAGCCAAGGTGTGGCTCCAGGCAAGAACTTGGGTGGTGTGGGCTGCCAGACGCCAGGCCCGCTTCCGGGCACATAAGGGACGTTGGCCTCGAGACCGTCGCCGGCTCGCGCTGCGATCAGCGCGGCCGCCGCCGCCTCACCCGTGGCGATGCCAGCGGCCTTGTGATCTGGGGCGGCCTTTATCTTTGCTAGCGAAACGATGAACTGTGCATCGAGCGCCGCTTGTTGCCCCGGAAAGTATTTAACCAGTACCCGGTGAGCAGCTGCGATTGCGGCGGCCTCTTCGGAGGCGTCGTGCGGTGCTCTGCCGTCGTAGTAGACGGGCTGGAACTGGTGGTGAATTGCATCCACAGCGTCGTAAACGGCGATGCCGGTGTAGGCGAAATAAACCCCTGAGCTAGCGGGGGGCTTGCCACCTTGAGCGATGATCGTGACCGAAGCAATCGAATTCCACTCTGTTACGACGTTCTGCGCGGGCGACTCAACTGTAGCTAGCAGTGTAGCCGCCAGGAACAGCGAAGCGCGGAGCCACATTTCTTTCCATCTCAGTGGTTTCATTTAGTTGTCCTTTTCTCGTATTTGGTAGAGTCTGGCAACTCGCGTTGCTGGACTGCGGCCAGCCTGACGGGGTCGTCTGGGTGCGTCAATGCAGGGAAGTTCAAATGATTGTCGAGCTATAAGTCACTGAATCGCCAAGGGTTCGCGAACGCCGTCCATCGCGAGCCGGAGCTAGTGTGTCGCAGGCGCAATGGTAGACTGCTCGAAAGCTGAGGCCCGCACATGACAGAAAGCCTGAGTTCCTCACGCGGGATTCTCCGCTTTGGCACCTTCGAAGTGGACCCGCGGTCCGGCGAACTGCGGAAGGGTGGCGTGAGAATCAAGTTGCATGGGCAGCCCTTCGAGGTTCTCGCCATGTTGCTCGAGCGGCCTGGTCAGGTGGTCACGCGCGAAGAGCTGCGACTGCGACTCTGGCCGACGGACACGTTTGTGAACTTTGATCACGGCGTGAACACGGCCATCAACAAGCTGCGCGAAGCGCTGTGTGACTCCGCGGACAATCCTCGCTTTGTCGAAACCCTGCCGCGCCGTGGCTATCGCTTCCTCGCCGGGGTGGAAGGACTGGATCGGACAATCGTAGCCGAAGCACTCTTGCCAGTCGGAATAACGGGCAGGCGCGCTGTAGCCGTTCTGCCCTTCAAGCTTCTGACTCCGAACCCGGAGGACGACTACCTGAGCGTGGCGTTGGCCGATGCCGTGATCAACCATTTGGGGGCCAGCGGCGAGTTACTCGTACGACCCACCGGCGTCGTGGCAGGCTACGCGAAGCAAGCGATTGATCCCATGACGGCCGCGCGTGAGCTGAATGTCCAGGTGGTTGTGCAAGGCAGCATCCAAAAGTTCGGTCAGAGACTGCGGCTGCACGCCCAGGTATGGAACGCGGCCGATGGCTCCATACTGTTCACAGAAAAGCACGATTCCGAAATGGCGGACCTGTTCGGGGTACAGGACAAGCTCGCCGATGCGGTCGCGCGGGCTCTGGGTGTGCAGGCAACGTCGACGTCGGAGGAACCTACGGCTCCTCCCCCGAAGAATCTAGTGGCATTCGAGTTATTCTTGCGCGCGGTCGAGCGGCTTTCGCGACTGAATCTCTGGGACGCCCGCACCGCGATTGAAATGCTGGAAAAGGCCGTCAAACTTGACCCAGGCTTTGTCGCCGCTTGGGCACGTCTGGCGGAAGCCTATGTGATTATGGGCGTAACCTTCGAGCCGGGCGTTCGGTGGCTTCGACGGGGAGACCGGGCGATTCGTCGCGCTCTGAAGCTCGACCCTCGCAATGCGGAGGCCCACTGTGAGCGGGGACGCGTCCTCTGGACACCGATCGGAAATTTCAAGAACCGCGCCGCCTTGCGCGCGCTCAGTACCGCTCTAGAGCTAAGTCCCGGCTACCAGCCCGCAAAGATCTGGCAAAGTGTGATCTTTCTCCATGTCGGTATGCTGGAAGAAGCCAAGGAAGGGCTGCTCTCGGTTCTGGACACTGACCCGGAGAATGCTTTTTCACTTGTTTTTCTGGGTCAAATCGCAATGTACCGCTGGGCTTACGATGAAGCGGAGGAGTACCATCTTCGCGCGTTTCACGTCGATCCCACAAATATCTGGGCCCACCTCTTCCATCCTACGATTGCGCTCTATCGAGGGCAGTTGGAAGAAGCGGCCGAAAGAATTAGGGTTGCGCGACAATTGCTGCTAGATGATCCCTGGCTACGAAGTTGTGAAGCTTTGTTGTGGGCAAAGCGCGGCGAGATCGGAAAGGCAGAACAGTTGGCTCACCGCGCCCTGCGAGGCGCCAAGCCGCTCCTACACACGCATCATCTGTTCCACACGGCCGCTGCAGTCGATGCGCTGCTTGGGAACCCGACCCGAGCGATTGCATTGCTGCGCAAGGCCAGCGGTACCGGTTTGCCGAACTACCCGGTCTTCCGCGAAGACCCGCACTTCCGTTCGCTGCGCGAGCGACCTGAATTCTTGAATTTAATGGCCGAGTTGAAGCGCGAATGGGCACGTTACCGCCAAGAGTTCGGTCGGCACTGAACTCTTGGCGCAGCGCGTACCTAACTTGTAGAAATTGTCCGGGCAAAGGTGGGTCGGCAACCACTCAAAATCCTTGTAGCGAACCTTTGGAGTCGACGGACATTGTGTTGCGCCTGATTGCGGAGTCGACCAACAACAAGTATCAGGACTCGGTGTTTGGATTTGCGGTCGTTCCGCCTCGCCTACGAGCTCTTCGTTTGCGAACGGGCCATAAGCTTCCGCCGTATCGAAGAATGTTATGCCACGTTCGACCGCTCTTCGTAGCCGACAATCCGGAAGTTATCGCGTCGTGGCTCGAATCGAAATACCGAGTACAGCCACTTCTACGAGCACGGCGTTCCACAACCGAGTGAGTGGCTCTAGCTAGCTTGAAAGACGCGCGTCAGCGACCAATGCTTTCGCTCCACAGCGTTGTTGTGAAAAACGCGACCGGAAGAGAAGGGTTTTTCAGGTCGATCCTTGCACAACACGGTTGCTTCCCAAAGACTGCTCGCAGGACTCGTGCAACTCACTGACCCTGCGGGTCGTGATTCTTCGTTGACTCTGTCGAAAAGTCGTCGTTTTCGCAGAGCGGTCTTTACGGTGGGAGCCCGATGCGACGCACCAGGTCGGCAAACGCGGGTCAGACCGCAGCGGGTCCCAGAGTGGTTCCACTTTAAGGCAAGAATACCGCCACCTCCTCGAATGGTGTATGGAACGAAGGCCATCGGAATGATGGAAACTTGCGGGCCAAAGTTTTTGACATCGCGGAGGACGCCGATTATAACGGCTTCCCCTACCTGGTGGCAGCGTTAAATCGGATTAAGATTTCTAGCCGTATTCTGTTGAGGGAATGGTTAATCGTCCCACCTTCGTGTTGACACGAGTGAACACTGCAGAGTAGCGTCTGGCTTGTATGACTGAAACAACTGTGCCGACAGTCTGGGAGAAATTGAGGGATCGAGTTCGTTATCTATTCCCGCGCGTGTGGCTCTGGTCGAAGCGTCGTAGCGATCTTCGTGAAATTGAACACCTGAATGCGGAATACGCCCCATTGATCGAGGAAGCGAAGGCCGCCTACGCGGCGAATAACTCTGTTGATGACCTCTCACGCCAATACGCAATTGAGGGCGAGCTCGACCTTAAGAAGAACAAGATACGAGACATTACGTATGCGCTGCAGGATGACATCCTTAAACGAAAGGCTCGCAAGCTGGGAATCCGCATCCCCAGCAAACCCCCGAAAGGAAAAGATTCCGATGAAAATTGGATGGTGCTGAGTGGGTATTGGATGCTGACGGGTGAAGCCGAGCGCCAACTTCGCAAGGAGATCAGGGAAGAACAAAGAGCACGCGAAGAGGAATGGCGCAAGTGGGTGACTCTATTCCTTGTTGTCATCGGTACGGTCTTCGCGTTCCTATCTTACCGTACAAAAGTGAAACAACCCGATTCATGTGCAGTGAATTATTACCGAAACGATTTGGGGGCGTGTGTGTTTGGTCTGACTAGTCCGGTTGTTTCAGGCCCTACGCCTCAATCGGTATCGCCGCAGCCGAAGCCAACAGAACAAGTCTCACCGAGCAGAAAAGCCGGTAGCCCCAAATCTAACACGCAGAAGCGAGCAAGCAAATCACCAAACGGGTAGGTACATGAGAACGAATTGATGATCGCCTGCGCCGTTTCTTATATTGGGCACAGGCATCGATAGATATTGCTAACTGAGCGCGGTATTTAAAAATCGAAGATGTAAATTACGTTGATTTCGACCCTAAGAAGCCGTTCCGTCAGTTATTCGGCTACGCGATTTCAGCAAAAAGATACGCTCTTTACTCGAAAACGAAAAATGACGTTCACATTCAAAACTTGCCTGCTCCTGTTAAGTGCGTACTTCCCCGTTGGTTATGCACAACAGTCCGTGACATCCCCTCAAGCGACACGGCCTGTCGCCGATCCCATCGTTGGCGCATGGAGACTTGATGTCGAGAAAAGCACCAATCCCTCAGCCGAGTCCGAAATCCTGACGATCGCAGCGCAAGGAGACCAATTCAAACTGACGTTTGTAGCCACGCAGTCCAATCGTTACAACCCGCATTACGAAGCCGTGACTGATATGAAGGGAACGGTTTCCAACCCAACGGATTCCGGGAAGCCTATGAATGATGCGTGGCGCTTTTCTCGGAACGAACCAAACGTGTTTGTGCAAGAAGGGGTGGGAGCGTTTGGTGGATGGAAAAAAGAATATACGGTAAGTACCGATGGCAAGACTCTTACAGTGCACGAGCTTCCTGGCAATTCCAAGATCATCGCTGGGAAGAGAGATTCCAACGGCGTGTTCCATCCAGTGCAGCACGTCCTGGTGTTTGAAAGAATCCCTGAGTCTGAAGGACAAAGGCTGATTCAAGAAATGGTCGATGCTGATGCGGCACAGAAAGCTCTCGGAGCGAAAAAAGCCGTGGAACAAGCAGCGTTGGATGCTGTCGCCTGCAATGTGGCGCAGGGTCAAACCGGTGCGACCGAGTCAGCGGCCAGTCAAAGTAGCTGGCACGAGTACATTTGCCCGAGCGATGGGTTTGCAATCAGTTTGCCCGACGCTCCAAAAAAGCAGAGCCTGCAACGCGTCAATTTCTATAATCTTTTCATGACGGAAGACGAGAGCATCGTTGCTCAGTTGTGGGTATCGGCTGAACCCATCGATTGTGCTGCCGGACTTCGCGAAATGCGGGCGAAGAGAACCACAGAGTCCACTTTTCAAGGCAGCCCAGCTTTTGAGTCCATAGACCGGCACACGAATGGTCCCAAGTACGTCCTAGATGACCTTGTGCGACATAGAACCGGTTCCAATGACCAGTCACAGTAAAAGCATTCTGGAACAACACTTGTTGGCTGTTCGGTGACCACTTCGGGTAGTAACCGAAAGTAGCGATCTTCCGTTCGAGTCCTGCACCCCCAGCGCCGGGACAATGTATATTCCCCCGTCACCGTCCTCGGAACGGTACGCAATGTATTTGCCATCCGCAGACCAATCCGGCTGCCAATGGTGCCCCGGTCCCTTGGTTATCTGCACGGGATCGCCACCGCTGACCTGTTGCACCCAGATGTCGAACTTTCCTCCGCGATCCGAACTGTACGCAATGTAGCGGCCGTCGGGTGACCAAGTTGGCTCGCTCTGCAGGCCGTCATCGAAAGTGATGCGAGTGAGCATGCGTTGCGGACGTGGCCCTGGAGTTTCGCTACGCTTGTAGATCCAGAGGCCTCCCGCCACCAGCACGATAACCGTCCCAAGCAGGCCCGACGCCAGGAGTGGCCTCGTTCTTGCCACTGATTTGGCCTCACTAATTGAGGGATTTTCCAGTGTGTCTGTCATTGCGGCGGCAGCGGTTCCATTAATTGTAATGGGAGCGATGAATCGATATCCCCGCCGTGGCAGAGTCTCGACAAACCGCGGACTCTCCGATGAATCTCCCAGTGCCTCACGGATCTTGTTGATTGCAGTGTTTAGGTTGTGATCGACATCGACGAAGGTGTCCGGCCAGAGGCGCTTTTGCAGTTCCTCACGAGTGAAGATGTCTCCAGGACGTTCGAGGAGGATGGCCAGCACTTGAAACGGCTGGCCGCCAAGCTTCAGTTTGACCCCGGCTTTGCGCAACTCTCCCGACTCCAGGTCAACTTCAAAGACCCCGAAGCGGACGGATCGGGCACGTGTGGTCGTTTGACGGCATTACCGCAAGCCTCAATTGCCGCAATTCTAGCATTGAATACCCACTAAACAAGGTTCATCGCGGGAAGCGTATCTCCGAGAATTCCTAGCAACCCCTTTTTATTCAGACAACTACGCCTGGAGATTCATTCCATTTTTCACTTACCCCGTTGGAGTTGCCATGCATTGAGGTAGCAGAGCACGGAGACCAAGGTCGGCTTCGCGGCGCAACCAGCGCCCAGCGAGGACGACATGAACACTACTTTCAAGCGGCGGCAGTCAGCGGTTCGCGGAGCGGTCCAGTGCGGTAGGCAGGTTCGAGTTTGGCTAGGTTTCGGTTTGCTGGTTGGTTTGGCGGGAACACTCGGATGTGGCAGTGCAGCGAAGGCACAAGCGGCGATCACGGAGAAAGCTCCGAAGTTGCGGATTCGAGTGAACAATTACGCGCGGGTTTCACCCGCGACGTTAAATGCGTCGGAACGTGAAACCGGCAGAATTCTTGGCCAAGCTGGTTTGCAGACGGAATGGGTCAATTGTCCGGGCAAGGGTGGGTCGGCAACCACTCAAAATCCTTGTAACGAACCTTTGGAGTCGACGGACATTGTGCTGCGCCTGATTCCGGAGTCGATCAACAACCAGTATCAGGACTCGGTGTTTGGATTTGCGGTCGTTCCGATTGTCGCGAGTGTTTATGTAAATTATGCAGTGAATAGCGCGCGGAGAGACAACGCAGAATTTGAGGTTCCGATGGTCCTGGGCAGCGTGATTGCGCACGAGATTGGGCATCTGCTGCTTGGACTGAACAGCCACTCCGTGACGGGAATCATGCAGAAGCGTTGGGAGCGCAATCAGGTGAGGCAGGCGATAACCGGAAATTTGTTGTTCACTGGGGAACAAGGAACATTGATGCAGGCCGAGATGCAAAGGCGAGCGCGTATACAAACAGCCGTCAATCGATAGGGTGTAAAATCTGAGAATCAACCAACAAGAAAGATCGTTGGTCGCGACATGGCTTAGGCCATTTGCTAAATCCGGCGGACCCGGAAGCTTCCGACCGCAATTGGACTGCTGGGGTTTGGGAGTCAATTGTTCGTAAGGTTTTCGGTCTCAAGGTAAAAGAGCTGCCATTTGCACATTTACCGGCCATCGGAAGAACGACCGTCAGCAGTCCGTGCTTAATGAAAAGCCCCGAATTACTAAATGCTGGAAAGCCATACGCGGAGCAAATCAAGCCGTTTAATGTAATAGCTAAACCCAATCTAGCCATCTATGGATTCCCGAAGAGGCAGTTTCGCTCCCTCCTATCCGCAATCCCGTCAACGCGAGCGGGGGTTAAGTTACAGAGAGGGGAAAAGTGATACACCCTGCAAAATTGCCTCTGCCCGATTCGAGACTCAGTTAGGTCTGCCCAGCCAAGAATATTGCCAAGCTATCGAAACGTTGTGGAAGTTCCCGCCAAACCGGACGTATGCGCCATCGCTGTAACTGACTTTCAGGCTCTGACGCTTGGTCAATGGGATTGAGGCAGTCGCGCCGATACGCGAGCTGGTCTGAACTGTGTTTGGGTTTTGTACGCCGTTCAAGCTGGTACTACCGCCATGCCAGAAATTGCCGTCCAGGGAGAACCAAAACCTCTGTTTCACATCGTAACTAAGGTGCCCTTCAAAGGAGACTATGGGGCTTTGTGATCGAGTCTGATTGCCAGGAACGAATGCATTGTGCGCGAAGAACTCGGAATTCGTGGTGTAAAACCACGCTCCCGCGTAGCCGTCGAGGACCCAATGACCCCAGCGTTCAGAATAGCCGAATTCTGGTTTGAAACCCCAGCGGTTGGAGCCATTATTGACGAGCTTCGTCCCGTCGTATTGACCAGTAGGTGCGACGACCCTGAGACTCACGCCGAGGATGGTCTTCTGCTTCCACGATTGATACTCCTTTGGGTTCATCGCCGGGCCACCCATAAGATTCACGGAGAAACGAAATGAAGAATCCAGGAGACCCGACCGGTAAACCTTGGTTTCGTTGTCCATAAATTTTCCCTGGTAATGGGCCACACCATAAGGCAATACGGCGAGGATGTTTGCCGACCGCCCGAAAAAGCTCAACGCGTGGAAGTAGTTGAAGATCGGAACGTTCAGGCTGGCGGTTGCATCCGTAATCGGAATTGTGTTGTCGGTGGAAACGCCGCCGTCGGAGAAAGAATAGGTCAAAGTGACCGCATTCCAGTGGATGGGCGTAATGATGTAGGCCCGCGGGGCAAGGTCCTGGGCGTAAAGCGCTTGTAGGGGGCATGCTGCGAGTAAAGCCACAAACATAGTTTTGAAAATAGTTTCCATCCGTCCAGCTGAACTTCCTTGTTCCGAACGCCCACACTCTAATTCAGGTCGGCGTCTTTAAAGACGAAACAATCCTCACGACGGCTTCTGCTGGAGGGATTCCTTGGCTTTGCGACGCTGTTCTTCTTGCATGGCGATGAGTTTGTATGCGACGTAGTATTTGTAGATGTTGGTGACGTAGTTGACGGTTTCCTGGCCGACGCGGGCAGCAGCAATGAATTCCACATTGTTCATCCAGACGTTGGGGTTGAGTCCTTTCTGTGCCGCCTCCACTCGCAGTTGTTTCACGCGGGCTGGACCGCAGTTGTAGGCAGCAAAGGTGAAGAGGATCTTGTTGAGGTCATCCATGTCGGGCTCGTCACCATAAAGTCTTTTCATTGTGGTGCTAAAATATTTGACCCCCGCATGAATATTCGACTCTTCTTGGGTGATATCGCCGACGTTCATGTCCTTGCCCGTACTCGGCATTAGTTGCATAACGCCGACGGCGCCAACCTGACTCTTCGCTTGCTGGTTCAGCGCAGACTCTTGATAACCTTCCGCCATCATCAGCAGGTAATCCATACCATATCTATCGGAATACTTACGGAAGTACTGCGCCGTCTGTTGAAACCGCGTCATGCCATCGGCGGAGACAGCTTGTTTCAACATGTACGTCGACCCCGTGTATTTCGTAGCCAGTTGATTGCCGAACGCAGTGCCTTGACGGTGTGTCTTAATGAATTCGTTAATGTCGGCCAACAGCTTTGGTGAGTCCTTGCGTACCGCCCAACCGAAAGCCACACCCGGCCCAATGGCGATGTCGGAGTGAACTTGCATCTTGGGGAGCAATTTGCTCCATAGCTTGGCCGTCCAGTCGCTCACGACCGTTACGGGCAGCAAACCGGCATTCACCATTTCAAGAATGTCTTCGTCTCCAAGGTCCTCGGGAACGGCCGTAAGCTTAATAGGTGTTTTCTTATCCTTCTTGAGCTGCTCGTTCAGAAGTTCCAAATGCTCCCAGTAGGCCGATGTCTTGCGCACGAAAACTTCCTTACCCGACAAGTCGTCTAAGGATGCAATTTGGGCAGAATTCGGCGCGGTGACCACAATCTCCTTAACGTCAGTGAAGAGAGGATCAGAGAAATCGGCAAGCTTCTGTCGCTCGGACGTAATGGTTATGGCGCCTATCAGGATATCGAATGTGCCGCTGGTCAAGCTTGCAGCAGCCTTTTCGCGTGGAGTAATCGTTAAAAGCACGTGAATTTTGAGATTTTTGTTTTGTAGTGGATATTTCTTGTTCAGGTATTTTTCAAATTCCTTGCTCATCTCGTATGAGGCGCCGTATGGTGCACCTTTGACTGTATAAAACAGTGTTTTGGAATAGGGAACGCCAACACGGATGCCGCGGTGCTTTAAAAGCACATCGAGGTCGCCGGTCCACTGTTTTGTGGGGAGCGGTGCGACGACAGGTGATTGGGCCTGTGGAGGAGTGGATTGGGCCATGGCCGTAGTGGCCAGGAGTCCACCGGCAATTAGGCAGACAATGAGAAAAAGCGAACTGGGTTTGGGGGCACGCATCATGCAACCATTCAGGGCCGTTAACAGATTACTTAGCGTGACCGCGTTCGGCCTGCGGTGTTACGTAGGCAAAGTTTAGTGAACCTCCAAGCTCAGATGGGACTGTCACTAATTACAGTGGTCCGCGGGACTATCCCCGACCAGACTACGGCCTATGCGACCAGCTATTCTCTGCATCCTAGCATTCTTTCTTTCTGAACCAATGACCCAAGAGCAGGCTCCTGCTGGGGTTCCCGTCATCAATTTTACGAAAGAGGACAGCTCGATTAAGTTCCATGTCAGTGCGTCAGTGGCGATAGACGGCACGTTCGATAAGTGGGACGCTACTGCGACTATGACCTCTCCGGATGTAGAGACTGCCGTCTTAGACATCAAGATTCAAGCGGCCAGTGTAAATACCGGGAGTGGCATGAAAGACGGAAAATTGAAGGGTAAAGACTTTTTCGACGCCGAGCACGAACCGTTGATCACATTCCACTCGACGAAGATTGTACAGACCGGCCCCAACTCTCTTGATTACCTCGGTGACTTCACGATACGCGGAGTGACCAAAACCGAGAAGCTGACGTTTACGCTCTCCGGCAAGGGGACAGGTTCAGGCGAGATTAAGGGGACAATGGCTTTTGACCGTAAGGATTACGGGATGAATAAGGGCATTCCGTTGGTAAAGATCGCCGACCGTGTCGAAGTGATGGTCGATCTCAAAGGGAAGCGAGTAAGCGGGCCTCCTTTGGTATTCAAGCAGTAGCTAGCCAGGAACCCGTCGATTCTGTCGAACCGTCCACAGCACGCATGAAATTCACTAATGTGCTCCGGCGAACCGGTTCACCGTCAAGAATGGCGTTGACAGTCGGCTGACTCAAATTAGATTTACGCATTAGATGGTGTACGCCTAGTTTTCTCCATCGTTTTCGGTCGGTCCCGCTGGCGATCACCATTTTCGATTCGTTACCATATTCTATGAGTTTGAAATCCAGAATACTGGGGTCCTCTCCTTGCTCCCAGCTACCAGAAAAAGCTATAGGCCCACTATGGTTGGCACTCTTGTTGCCACCCTACTGCTTGTCGCATCAGAAACCGGAGGCGTCGTCACGACAGCAATATGACTCTGCAAAAAAGAGAACCCCAAGAGCCTCCCTACATTACATGGGCTGGAGAGACTGGCAAAAATTTTTGCTCCTTCCAGTCGCCGGAGAAGTTTTTCTCTTGACTCTCCCCTTTATAGAACGCCGCTACCGGGACAAGTGAATTCCAAGCATACGAGGGCAGTTTCGGTCACTCAAATCAGGTGTTCCTCATCTCGATTCTGAAAGATTTAGATTTGCTCTAACTATTGATCCCACTGATTTAGCCCGTTTTGTCCTCTCCGACACATCAGAAGTTCTTCTGGCGCAAACACCGAAACTGTTTGGTAAGTTTAGAGATTCCGAGGAGTGACAACATTGGTTCGCCTAAGCCACCTGCGTTGGATTTATCTCCTGCCGATTCTTCACCTTTGCGCTCCTGCCGGGCGGACTCAAAGCCGCGAGACTGAATTGGCCTTTCATGCGGTTCCATTTCAGCAATGGATTGCAGAAGGACCGAAGTCACAACTTCCATGGCGTGCGCGGATTTTTACCCCAGAATTGTCGGAGCACCAGCGAATCTGGGCTCACATCCAGATCGAGGTGGAAGGAAACGAGTTGTTGAAGCGGTGTTGTGACGGACGCTCGGTGGCGCTGGTGGAAATCGCGGACCAGCAGCGGCATACTTACAGGAATTATGCGGCGCGGGAGTTGAAGGAACTCAAACCCGGCTTGAGCCAGTACAAGGTTACTCTCTCCTGGAACGTGTTTGTGTTGCCAGGCGACTATCAGGTCACGCTGGCGCTTTACTACAGCGGGGAAAGAGGGACACAGCCTTGCGGTCGAGAGATTGCATGTCGGCGCTCTGAAAAATGACCCTTTGCCGGAGTCTTGGCGTGGTCTACCCAACGTGGAATTCTGCGACCCACAGCCGGAAGGAGTCGACGAGTACCTGCTTCCGGGAATTACGGGGTTACTGAACTTAAAAGCCACGACGCGGCGTCCAATTCGGGTTGAGATACTAGAGAATTTGACCCCATACCGAGTCGAACAACGGTATCCCAGCTTGTACAAATATCGACTTGGAACTTTCCTGCCTATCCTAAAAGCATTTGGACAAATGGAAGTGACGAACGGTTCGCTAGGCGTGGCAACGTTTGACTTTACGCGGAGCCGCGAGACGTTTGCTCAGGAGAGCGTCAAAGAAGGCAAAGTAAATTGGGAGGGGTTGAAAGGGGCTCTAGCGGGTAACGCCATGACACCCATCGACGTGCACGACATTCGAGAATCGGAGCAGTACGGTGCGTTCTTTCGACAGGAAATAGCGCGAAAACTTGCGGCGGAAAAGGAGACCGCAGGGTCGGAGGAGAAGGACGCTGTGCGACTTCTCATCATTATCAGCGGTATGATGCAGTTCGGTTTCGGGAGAACGATTCCCGTTGCGCCGCCTCCCGACAGCAATTTTGTTGTGTACTACTTGAGGTACGAGTTTCTGCCGTCGCCTGACGCGCAGCAACATTTTCGGGATCGCCCGCAAACACAGGAGCAGGAAAACTCGGAGCGTTTGGAACAGACGATCGACGGGATCGGCAAGTCGCTCAAGGACTTGAAGCCGCGGGTCTTCGTGGTGCACTCTGCCGACGGTGTGCGTAAAGCGATCGCTGCGATCGTGGGAGATATTTCGCGAATGTAAAGTAGTCCACGCCACAATAGGGCAGTTTCGCCCGCTCCTAACTCCTATCCCGTCAACGCGAGCGGGGGAGTGCGGATATGGCGCGGAAAAAGGAACCACCCCTAGCGCCCATTTGAATTACTCGGAATCTAATGTTTTCTTTGCAGCAACTGTCCACCATCAAACCTCGCCACAATGCTCGACCGTGTTCTAGTCTATATATGTGCTTCTCAAATCGCTCCTCGGAGTATTTTGTTTTATCTTCCTCCAGCTTCCCCACACTCCTCCGCCACCTCTCATTCCTCCGTTCAAAGTTTCCTCACAACCTGCGGCTCCACTGAGTGACGACCTTCACGATAACTCCGACTGGTTTTCCGGGCTCCGGCCCAGTGGCAGTGATGGCGAACTTGCTGGCGAAGCCGACGCTTTGCCGGTACAAGAACGTGAAATCCCTTCCACAGATTTCGGCATTGTAGGTGTCGATCTATCGACGCCCCATATGTTCAAATCGATCGAGGAAAGATTTGGTGCGATACACGAAGTGCAACGCGGTGATGCCTCCTCGGGCCGCACCCAAGCTTGTTACGTTACTACCAGCGGCGAACCCAAAGTCCATCTCATCTTCGAGCAGGGAGAAGTCGACAGCTCCGTCTATCTCTTTTCTGGTGGACCCGACTGGTACGGTAGCGATCGCTGCATCCCTTCAAAGCTCGTCTCCGAAAAACTCCGCACAGTTTCGGGCCTACGTCTTGGCCTCGCGCCCGCCCAACTTATCGCCATTCTCGGCAAGCCCAGCCGCTGCCAAATTCCCGCGCCCTTCACCACATCGACCGACACGCCAAAGAACACTCCGTATCCCTGCGGCCATCGTCCCGTGACTAATTCCCCCGAAACCGAACTTCTCTATTCCTTTCATAAAACGAGGACCTTGACCACCGAGGAGCGCACTGAGCTTCTTCGCAACAATCCCACGCTAACACCACAAGACGTCGGCGAGCGCTGGGCCACGTACGACTGGAACGCCGGCATCGACGCCCGCTTTACCCACGACCACCTAACCTTCCTCGCCGTCTCCTTGTCCGAAACTAACTAAAAACCAGACTGTTTTCAGTATAGGAAATCGCATCCGATCAATTTTAGCCGCGGCCATGGCCTTTCAGTTTATTGCTTAGCAATCTTTATGAACAATTTATCTGTTTATCGATAATTCGGAATAAAAGTTTACTTAGTCGTTTTAATCCGAAAAAATATGCATATCCGTATTGCATCTGTCGCGGGACAGGAGTAGTCTCCCGCTTTATGCACACCTCGCGCAGGGCCTGAATCCTAGTCGTTGACGACAGCGCCGCCGTGCGCGGGGCGATCCGCAACTTTCTTGAAACCAAAACCCCTTACCGGTGTGTCGAAGCCAATGATGGTTTGTCCGGTATTCGGGCTGCCGAAGAAAACCACTGCGAATTGGTCCTTCTCGATTTGAATATGCCAAACCTGAACGGCGTAGAGACGGCAGCAATACTGCGCCGGAAGTTGCCTCAAGTGAAGATTGTGTGTTTTTCTGCGCTCGCCAGGGACGCTGACCTTAAGGACCAGTTGCTGGCCACCAGGAACTTCGACGTGGTGCTATCAAAGTTCGACGGCTTGGAGAGGCTGGCGGATGTGGCTAGGACGCTGCTCCCTGACCCAACCATAGATTCTCGACCTTAGTGCCCGCGCTCGATACCCTTCCTCTGGTTAACTGCGCTGCGACCGCAACCACCGACGGCAAGAACGCCCTCGTTTTCGCTGTCGAACGTAAGCACGCTGAAGTCGAGAAGTTCCTCCGCCAAAATGGGCCTTTCGTAAATTTCGAGGTCTGGTCAAACGATTTTTCGCAACTCACGAGAACTCGCTAACCACTCTCGCCTCCTTCATCTCTCAAACTCGCTGAAAGCAAAGCACTAACGCGACTTTCCACTTTGGCGCTGCGCATGCATTTCATCCTGCCGGAAACGCATGTGATTCAAAAAGGATCGCTGATGTCGCTGCAGCTCACCCAATTGCTTTCTTGCAGCTAATTCTTGTTGCCGAAAAAATTGATAATCCTGAGGAGAAACGGAATGCACACCAGTACATTTGAGAAAAAAACAAAACGAAAGATCGACTGGCACAAAGTTATCGCCCTTATCGGCTTCTTGACCTGTCCTTTGACGGTGTTCGCGCAGAACTACAAAGAACCCGTTCAGGACACGCCGCAAACCACCCCAGTCCAAATTGTTGCGCTTGATGAATGCGACCCGACTACCTTCAACGCTGCGCTCGGTCCGGACTTCTGCAAGAACGTCACGCTCGGTGCCTTCACCACGATCAACGATCTCTTCGCGAAAGCGGCCAACGGAACGCCCGATCCCAACTGGGATTTCGAACCGGACACGCTCCGCATCAAGAAGGGAACTCCCATCGTCGTCGTAGACCAGGGCGGCGAGCCGCACACTTTCACCGAAGTGAAACACTTCGGCGGAGGTTTCATTCCTGAACTCAATTCCGGCGAAGGCACAGTCCCTGAATGTGAAAACGGCTTCAAGAATCTCGCCGTGGCTCGCACCCGCATCTTGCAGGGCAGCCAGCTTCAGGTTACCGACCTCACTCTTGGCGAACACGATTTTCAGTGCTGCATTCACCCATGGATGCGCGTGAAAGTCGAAGTCAAGGAAGCTCTCCACGGCAAGAGTAAGGACTAACTCACTTCAACCGCGCGAATTTCCAAAGTTTGCGTGCCAGTAGATAACCCAACGCAAAGTGGCGAGCCGCGTGCCCCGGTCCATTGGCGCTCGGCTCGCCGCCGCTTCTTCCTTTAAGTCATCGTTCGCAATGCGTGATGACTGACAAGAGAAATGTTGGACGGCGGATGCGCGCCAGCGTAAAATCCTCGTCCGCTCCTTATGAAGCGTCCTTGGCAAGTCACGGTTTGCGGTTTCCTCTTCATCGCGGTTGGCTTGATGGGACTCGTGTATCACTTCCACGGATCTCCGCACGACCGCGACTTCCTGCTCGTTTCCGCTGTTCGCCTTCTCGCCGTTATCGGCGGAATTTTTCTGTTGCTAGGGCACAATTGGGCTCGCTGGCTCCTTCTGGCCTGGCTGGGTTTTCACATTGGCGTCAGTGCTTTCCACTCCGTCCAGGAAACAGCCGCCCACGTAATTTTTCTGATTGTGATCGGTTACGCCCTACTGCGCCCTCCAGGGTCCAACTATTTTCGTCCCGCGTCTTCCTAGTCGGGAAATGGCCAAGCCTTTTCGCCGTAACCACGGTGATGCGGGTCTACACATGTTATGCAATCTAGTGAGAGCAGATTCGGGGCCTTAAACCGCTGCGGGTCTATGTCAGGGCAGAACCTGAATTTCAAGTTCCACCACACGCCCGCGCCGGATTGAAAATGCCCGGATGGGCGTAGTTGCGTACGGCCGGGGCGTGACGATGAAATAGACGGGTTCAGAATTGTGGGCCAGCGCGATGTCTTTGGGCGAAGGTTCGTTCGTATCCAGCCAATTCGGATGCGAGTGGTAGATACCGAGGAATTCCAGCCGCCGCTTGCGGAGTTCCCCCATCAAGCGCACGATCTCCTTGGGCGCGATCTCGTAATTCCTGATTGGATCAGCGGCGACGTTTTTCGCAGGGAACGCCTGGGTGATTAGTCCGTCCTGCCCGGCCAGAATTCCGCAGCATTCCCGGTGCGGCTGGCGGCGGGCATGCTTCAGGAGTTGCCCGTATACTTTGCGGCGACTTCGAACTGCTTTCTTCACTCCCGGGAGTATATAACGGCGCGAATTCGTGAATCGACTTACGGACGCGTAGAGACTACTCTTTCGGCGGCTCCCACAATTCAATTCGGTTTCCATCGGGATCCATGATCCACGCAAACCGTCCGTAATCGGCGTTCTCGCGATGCGGATCTATCTCAACACCTGCCTTGTTCAACTCCTCAAGCAACCCGTCCAGATCATCCACACGATAGTTCACCATGAACCCGGCTTTGCTCGCCCCAAAATACTTCGTGCTTCGCGGAAAGATCGACCATGCCGTCGCCCCCTTTGCCCCCGGCTCACTTCCATCCGGCGCCTGCAACTCGCGCCACTCAAATGTAGCGCCCTGTCCGTGCGGCTCGCGCTTAATGCCCAGATGCTTCTCATACCAGCCATACAAATGCTCCGGGCTCTCAGACTGAAAAAAAATTCCGCCAATGCCTGTCACGCGTTTCATGAGTACGTCTCCCCTCTAAGTGTTTTTGTCTTTCGCTGAAAAGAGCCTCACACAAATTCCAGCTTTAGCCAAGCCTTGAGCGCAGTCCAGATTTCGTTAGAGTTCGTCGAACAAACTCAGCCTCTTTTATGGCGCATCAAATGAAGAGAAAAAAACATGCGCAAGTGGCTACTAGTCTCAGTTCTTGCTTCGCTCTTTTCCCATCTTCTAAACGGCCAGCAAGGGACCACTGAGCGCGGTCCCTTGCTAGAGCAACCCAAGTTGGTCGGGATACTTGGCTTGCAGAGAGCTCACCATGACCTCAAACCCCGGCAGTTCTCGTAAATTCTTAAGGTAAGGGTCCTTCAGAAAGAAGGGCCAGCAGGCGAAGCCGTTGCTTACGCTTCGTTCCAGCCACTCAAACGCGGATTCACGGCGCCCCAGTAAGGCAAGAATGCATGCGATTTGATAGTAGCTGTGGTGCGCGTGTCCGAATGACTTTGGGCTGGAGCATGCTATTGCCAGGCAGTCGAGCGCCTTGCCTTCCTCCCCCATGGATGCGTAAAAGACGCCTTGCAAACTGACGAAGAGTGGTTCTTCGGGCAAGAGCTGGACCGCCTCATCCAGCTGGATTTTCGCTTCTTTCCTATTTCCGGCCATCATGGCCAACTGTGGCCCAAAGTAGACTGGATACTTGTTACCTGGATTTTCCGCCCGCCACGCTTCAATCTCCTCCCGCGCCGAGTCGTATTCCTGATTCCAAAGGTACACCTGCACGATACTGTGGCTAACGGCCTTTCTGGGATGAAATGGCCGCGCCCTTTCATACATTTCACGAGCGTGGTCGAGCAGCCCGACGTGTGCCAGGATTGTACCGAGCCGGTTGTAGGCTTGGGGCTGATTGTTTTGCAGTGCAAGGGCTCGCTTGAGTTCGGCAATCGCTTCAAGGTGCTGAAAATTTTTCGACGGCCCCCACTGGAGAAAGGCCCTGGCCACGTGTGCTTCGGCCAGGTCCGGATCCAGCTCAATCGCTCGTTGGCAATGAAACTCGGCCTTTTCCAACCAAGCGCTCGCGGGATCAAGTTCAAAGTGGCGTGTCGCGCACACAACTGACAGGCTGGCATGGGCCAGGGAAAAAGCGGGATCTCGAGTGATCGCATCGGTCAGGTGTTGAGCGGCTTGTTCAAGCAACGCTGGATCACCAGCGGAACTGAGACGGTAACCACGTATGAATTCGGAATACGCCATTGGATCCCTGCTGTAGCGTGGGCGGTGTTGCACCGTCCCGGTCCCCAGCGGCCGGTTCAAGGCCAATGCGATCAGCTTGCCAATCTTCTCCTCAATGTCGGAAAGGCGATTCACGTCGAGATCGAGTTTTCTCCTGAAACAAGCACTCCGCGCATGGGTATCATGCATTTCCATGGAAAGCCGCCAGATGCCTTTTGACATCTGAATGGCCCCGTGGACGACAAAACGCACACCCAGCCGGGAAGCGGCATCAGAAGCCGTTGTATCGACCGGCAAATTCATCACTGCCGAAGTCGGCAGCACGTCCACTCCCGGCAAATTTCCCAGACGCGCGACCAGAGCATCGGCAAACCCCAGGCACACGCCGTGGTCGTCCGTAGCCTTCCCGAGAAGCACCAGCGGCAAGATAGCCACCGACGAGCGCCCGCCCCACTCGCCCGCTTTTTCCGAACTGGCCGTGCGCATGGCTCCTGATCCCAAATCAGATTGCGGATACCGCGCATCGATCACTCGCACCGGTCCAATGAACCGGTACCCTTTGCCCACAATGGTTTCTAGAAAGTGCGGTTTGGCAGAATCGTCACCCAGAGCGGTACGAATTTTTCGCACGATGTTGTTGATACTAGCCTCTGTATCGACAAACAGGTCCGAACGCCACAATTTCGCGACGATCTCTTCACGCGAAACCAGTTGGTCACGCCGGCGCACCAGAAAAATAAGCAGTTCCATGGGCTTTTTTTCGAGCTTGACCCGCCGTCCCTGGCGGCGAAGCTCGTAGCGTCCCAGGTCAAGTTCCGTCTCGTCCGGTTCTGAATTGCTGCGTGGCACGCGGTCCTCGCAACACATTATCCCCCAGAGACTAATGATTTGCGACGATAGGGAAAAGATAGGTGACCGATATCCGCTCTTCATTGGAATCCAGATCCGCTCAAGACATGATTCCCCCGTTCGATACTGAGCAATGGAGGCTCAATCATGAAGAAATATTTGTTCCTTACACTTGCATTGGCAGGGTTTCTCGTTGGGGCGGGGCAGCTTCTCAGCACTGTGGTGCACGAGCACGCTCACGAAAAAAATGCATTCACCCCTGACACCATTCCCTGGGGTCCGGCGCCGCCCGTCGTACGTCCGGGCGCGCAGTTCGCCGTACTCGAAGGTGACCCGACTGCCTCTACAGGCGACTTCACCATTCGCCTGAAGATGCCTGATGGGTTTCGCATCTCACCCCATTTTCACCCGCAACGGGAAAACGTCACGATCATCTCCGGGACGTTCAAAGTTGGCATGGGGGATGAATTCGACGCCAACAAGATGAAGGCGTTCACCGCTGGAAGTTTTGCTTTTCTCGACCCCGACATGCACCACTACGCCATGGCGTGTGGAGAAACCATCGTGCAAGTTCACGGGCAATCCCCCTTGCAGTTCAACTACATCAATCCTGACGATGACCCGAGTCGGAATAGGTAAGTCGCGTTTACATCGTACTCGGCCACATATTCCTAAAGCCGGAAGTCAACTTGAATGAAAGTCAGTGCGCGCGTTCGGCCCGGGAAGCGACCACACCCGCTTCCTGGACCTGGACAGGAGAAAGCAGCTCGGGAGAAATCTTGCTGCTGGTAGGTTCACGGGAATCGCAATGGAGAATGAGAATGGCAGTTGAAAAGGGCAATTTGAAAGTCTTCGTACGGATCGCTGTTCGTGCCGCGCTCGCCTGCGCATTGTTTATTCCGAGTCTCGGCTATGCAAAGAGTACCTCGGCTAACGACGACCGCGTTGAGTTGGAGTTGTCAGCCTTGGGCAAACGGGGTGACACGATCATCCGGGCGCGCGCACAAGTCCTCGACATCTTGCAAAATGGCAGCGCTTGCACCGCGTGGTTGCACGAAACCGATCCCGACGCCGCCGAGGTGTTTCGGTCGTTGCACTTCGAGCTCGAGAGGGAAGGGCCTTCCTACGTATACAGCATGATGGATACCCAACATAGACAGCTCTACAAACACCCATGGGCGGCCAGATCGATGGAAAATGCGGGCCAGAACTCCACGATCGTATTGAATGCCAACGGACCATTCTTCAACCGTACTTCGGTTGTCATACAACTGGACCCTAGAGGAATGCTACCTCGACCCGGTGGCTTGCATCTGCTGACGATTTCTTCTTACGAAGGGAATACCCCCGAGGCGCAGATTACGATATTGCTTCACGAACTGGGACACATCATTGGTCGGCTTCCCGAGGACGACGATTCTTGGGACGGCCAATCTTCCCTAAACAGTTCCGAAGTGCGCCGGCATTGCAAAAACGAGACGCACGCGGCTGCGCGCAATGGTCCCAAAGGCAGCATTTGAACAAAAATCCCGACTCTCAGTCCGGCGACGAACGCCGGACGATACGGCGGCCGGCTCGCTAGCAGTTGGTTGCTGGGCACTGGCTACGCCCTGCAAGAACGTTTGAGAATAACCCTCAGAGCCGTGCAAGTCACCGTTTAAGGCCCCAATTGACCGCCCCAGCAAGGTAGCGCGATTCTAGCCTTCCCTGCTTGCAGCCAGAATGTCACGATGATGATTCTTCCTGCTCCGATTTGGTTTGGTGGATCTAGCGAAGCTTCCAGACTTTGTTGACGGCGAACGCAAGCATTTGCCCTTCACGACATTGCTCTAGAGCAACGACTTGGCCGTTCGCCCCGTGCGATTCTTGCCGTTTGGCAAAACTTCATAATTCGAAAATACGGAATTTCTGCCCCCAGGCCGCGCCCGGGCGGAGGACGGTCCTGCGATAGTGGTGAATCAACAGAAATTCTTCCATGCCTTTGGGAAGCGAGTCCGTGAGCTACGAAGACAACATGGCCACTCGCAAGAAGACATGATTTCTTTTGGCTTTTCGGCACGCCATTGGCAACAAATCGAGGCTGGCCGGCCAATAACGGTTTCGACTCTGCTGCGTATCTGCGACGCATTCAAGACTTCGGCCGACTCTCTCGTTCATGGATTAGACAGAGGGATTTATGGAGATTAGCTTTTCCGTTTTATTGTAGTTGGTTCTGTGCAATTTTCGATTTTTCCACGCTAATCTGCGCGTGGTCTTTTTGCACGTCGGGAATTAGAAACGGGCTGACGAATTGGCACGGGGTCCGCTATCCTCGCCATTGAGCAAAAAAGAAGAAAGCGCACACTGTCATCCATCCGCATTCTCGTAGCTGATGATCACGAAGGCTGGCGACGGAAAGTTCGCCAGCTGCTCCAAGTGCATCCCGAATTTCAAGTGATCGGCGAAGCATCGAATGGGGCAGAAGCCGTTCAGAAAGCCGAAGAACTGAAACCGGGCTTGATTTTGCTGGACATAAATCTCCCGGAACTGAATGGAATCGAAGCAGCCCGGCGAATACGGCAACTCTCCTCCAGCTCGAAGATAGTTTTTCTGAGCCAGTACAATTCTGGGGATGTGGTGCGGGCGGCTCTCGGCACGGGTGCCCTTGGTTACGTCTGTAAGACAGATGCCGGACGCGAACTACTCCCTGCGGTCGATGCTGTTCTTAGGGATAGACGATTTATCAGTAGCAGCGTAAAAGACCTCGAATCCACCGACACGCCAGTAGAGAGAGTCCCGCACTGCCATGAGGTCCTGCTTTATTCTGATGACACGGCTTTAGTTGAAAGCGTTACGCGCTTTACTGCTAGTGGCCTAGTGGCAGGTAACGCGGCTATTGTGATCGCCACAAAGGTTCACCGGGATAGTCTTCTTCAGAGATTGAAGGCCGAGGGTGTGGATACAGATGGCGCCCTTCAACAGGGCACCTACATTTCATTGGATGCTGCCGACACGCTCTCAACAATCATGGTGCATGATTTGCCTGACGCGGTTCGATTTTTCAGGGACATTGGTGGATTGATTGAAGCAGCTTCTAAAGCAGCGAAATCAGAACGGCCTCGGGTAGTTGTATTCGGTGAAGCCGTGACTCTCTTGCTGGCGGAAGGCAAAACAAATGCGGCAATTCGGTTCGAACAACTTGGCAACGAGCTGGCCAAAAAGCACAAGGTAGATATCCTGTGCGCTTATCCATTGAGCAGCTTTCACGGCGAAGAAGGCGAGCGCATTTTCCAGTGCCTCTGTGCGGAACACTCAGCGGTTTATTCTCTGTAAACGGTTAAGGTTCATTGCCAGGTTATCCTGCCGCAGCGGCGTCGCCTTTTGCAGCCAGGCGCAGACAGCAAACTCCGCCTTGCCACAATCCAAAGAAAGGCTCTCCGACGGTGGAACGTAGGCGGAAATCAGATCTTTGCTTAAGGCAATGCGCTGACCGAAACTGATAATTTGACCGCAAGAGCACTGCGGTCGGGACACACGAGGTTTCCGCCATGAATCCCCGACTGTAAAGAAAGGAATGGACCGCAGCTCCCCGGAACTAGATCGTTCCCTGCCCTGTACTCCGCTTAAATCGAACCACGCGCGGAAGGTCTCTCGCTGGCAAGTTTGACAGTTGCTTGTTTCCCGCGATCCTTTAACTTCGAGCAATCAGCGCATCACGCTGAAATTTAACCCGGGATCACGTGGAATGAACTTAAAAACTATTCTCCTTTCGGGGCTGGCCTGTTTCGTACTAGCCCCGTCGGTTTTCGCGCAGAACTTTGAAATCACAGGGCATATTGGCGAACAATTCAATGGCGGGGTTGACCTCTCGACTGCCTTCTTTCATGGTTTCGATGTCCACAACAGCACGAATTATGGTGCCACTGCAGGATATCTGTTCGGGGAACACTATGGTGTCGAGGCCCAGTGGAATCACACGAGGGCCGATACTGTTGCCCAGCCTAACGGAGGCGGTGCAGACGTCAAGGTGTTCACTCTGAACCAGAACCAGTACATGGGCGATTTTCTCTTTCACTTTAAGAACCGGGAGTCGGCTCTAAGGCCCTTTGTCTTCTTCGGCCTCGGAGCAAGCTCTCTTTCTACCAACCGGAGTGGCGTCAGCGGCGCCACACGATTTGCTTTTGCGATGGGCGGTGGAGTGAAATACAACTTCAGTAAGCACTTTGGTTTACGGGGGCAGCTCAAATATTCTCCAACTTACCTCACCACTACCGATGGGGGATATTGGTGTGATCCGTTCTGGGGCGGTTGCTGGGTAGTTGGTAACGACCACTACCTGCATGAGTTTGATATGACCGGTGGAATCACATTCCGCTTCTAATCGGGCGTTAGTTCGGCTCAGAAAAAAAAATGCACACTTTTAGAGAGAGGCCGATAGGGGCTGTCGACCCCGTTGCTTATCAGATCAAGTGTGTTCGCTTGGTTGGACGACGGGGAAAAAACAGCCATGGAAGCCAGGGTATTGGGACAATCCCACTTCAAAAACAGAAGCCGTAGTGCAGCCGGTCGCAATCTACGCACCGGTATAGTCGAACGGCAAACATGAGAGTCAGCTTTGCCAGTCCCCTGCGCTTGGCCCTGTACACGTGCCCGTGACAGTAAGGACAGCTCCTGTGTCGGTGAGTTGTGATAGCCAAGACCTGCCGCGATGAGTTACGTCCTCGGCTAAACAGGAGCGTCTTTTGTTGCATAGCCCGCACTAGCTTTTTGACTACATGGTGTGCTCTGCGCTGGTCCACGCAGCTCCATCATCTGCAAGAACTCTATTCGCAGCAGCAGACGGCGTTTCAGTAGTTCCCTTGCAAAGTCATGCAAGAGCAGATTCAATTCGTTCAACCCGCCGTGCGCTTCTTTCTCCTGCTGCGACCTGCGCAGCAAAGCCATCAATTCAACATCTGAAACCCCGTGATCAACTCTTGCCATGTCCTGCATCGCCGTTCCTCGTAGCATCCACGGGCAATACGAGCGCCCACCCCGTGGGCGGGCTCTAGTTGCCGGGCGCAAAGTTCCGCTTGTTCTGCGCTCTTCAAGAAGTACATTCCTTTAAATTGACGGCCGAGAGCCAGATTGCAGGGCAAAGTCCGACACAAGCCAGGCTCTTGCCGTCATTCAAGGAATCGCCCGATGATGAAGCGCACCTGCACGGCTGTCCTCTAGCAAAAACACCAGTATCTTTTAGTGCACGTTATATCTGGAAATATTAAAACCAGTCGTTTTAATATCCAGCGATATAACAATGCATTGCGGCGGGGGTGGTTAGCGGGTTCTCGCGAGTCGCGAAAATTCGCCGGAACGGAGCCGCGAGAAAGCTACGAAAGGCCCTTTTGGCGGAGGAAATTTTCAACTTCAGCATGTTTGCGTTCGATGGCAATGGCAAGCGCGTTTTTGCCGTCGCCGGTCTTGGCGCGAAGATCGGCGCCATGGCCGAGAAGCGTTTTCAGGATTTCGAGGCGGCCATTGGCAGCGGCGGCGAGAAGGGGCGTGTACCCGTTGGTGTAGCTATAGTTCGGTTCGGCGCCATTGTCGAGGAGCCACTTTACGATTTCCGCGTGGCCGCTGGTGACGGCACCGGTAAGCGCGGTGTAACCGCTGGCATTGGTTGAGACGGCGTTGACGTCTCCTCCTTTGGCGTGAAGATATTTTGCGATTTCGAAATTGCCAAAAGCTGCGGCAAGCGCAACAACCGGAAAACCATCGGGAGAAAAATTCTTCGCAAGCGACGAGTCGGCTTCGACGAGTTGCTTAACCCGCGAGAGGTCGCCTGCCGCAGCGGCTTCGTGCAATTCAAGCGAGGCTCCGCGCGAAAGAAACAGGTCGCGGATTTCATTTTGGCGATTGTAGATGGAAAAGAGCACGGGACTTTGGGACTGGGCGTTTTTCGCGCTGATCAGAGCCGGATCGTTATCAAGCAACGCAGAGACCGCAGCGATGTCGCCGCTGCGGATGGCGTCAAAGAAAAGTTCCGTTTCGCTCATGAAATCTCCGTCGCGCCGGACCTGAGCACCGGCAAGATTCTACAAGCGAATCAGGTCGCAGCCAAGCGGTTGGGGTCGCCCGGGCGCTTCAGCTTGCGGTTGCCGTTGCCCTTGTGAAGAAGCCGCATGTCCGGAGGCAGCGATCAATGGCGTAAAACGAGCGAATCACTTCCGGGGAAATTTCGCGTACTCGATGCGTGGGCTGGACTGTTCGGACACAAAGCTCCTCCGCAAAGCTCTTTTGTCTCCGGGGCAAAGCACTGGCCAAAGATACAGGGAAAATGCGGCGAAGACCGCGGCGGAGACGGGGTTCGTGTTTGCGAATGGACAACCGGACAGCGGCATTTCCTTGTCCGTACTCTGACGGGTGGCGCATCATAACTAAATACCCGCTTCTGGCGATTTTGCGAAAGGCTTGACAACGTGTCCGAGACGAAGAATCTCAGGCGGGGTTCGAGCATCTTCCTATCCCTGGCCTTAATCATTCTGGTGATTCATGCCGCGTTGTTGTTTGGCGCGCGGACGTGGACGCTCCAGCCTCTGGTTTCCAACCTGATCGAGCTTGCGAGCGCTCTGCTTGCGGCCGTTGCGTGCACGCTCGCAGCGCGCCGCATGGAGAATTTCGGGAAGTATTTCTGGATGCTCGTGGCGGCGGGCTTCTACACGTGGAGCTTCGCGCAGGCCATCTGCACATACTACGAGAGCATTCTGCACGCTTCTCTGCAAAGCCCGTGGCCCAGCGACATCATTTTCTTTCTGAGCATGACCCCGCTGCTGACCACGGTCTTCCTTGACCCACAAAAGGGATTCGACCGCAAACAGTGGCCGCGCATTTTTGACATGTTGCAAGTCGTGACTCTGACCGTCGCGGCCTATCTCTTTACTTTCCAGACGCCCAAAGCATGGAGGCTGGGTTGGGACGAGCTTTACCAGTTTGCGTGGACTCCAGAAACGGCGCGCGACCTGATCCTGTTTGGGACGTTCTCCCTTTGCGCTTTGTGGGCTCAGCACACGGTGGCGCGCAAATTGTACGGGCGGCTCGCGATCTTTTCGTTTGTCTATCTTTGCTGCGAAGTGCCGTACCTCTATCTTCAGGCCTTGCACAATTTGAAGACCGGCTCGTTCTGGGATCTAACCTGGAGCGTTCCTTTTCTTTTGGCAACGGTGCTCGCGGCAACGTCCGGCCGCATCAGTGAAGTCCCCTCCGAAAAAGCGAAATTCAAATGGAAAAGACCGAGAGGCCGGGAGTGGGGGCTCGTTCATGTCGCGTCTCTGATTTTCCCGCTCGTGATTCTCTTAATGGCGGCGGGTATTGCGGAACTGCAGTTGGCGACCGCAATTACATTGGTGCTGGTTTCGTTTGCGTGTTCTGTGGCGCGAATTCTTGTTTCTGAGCATCAACAGTTACAAGCAGCGAAGGCGCTGGAGGAGAGTAACGCGCTGCTGAAGTCAGTTTTCGAGGGAACGGGAGATGCGCTTTTTGTGAAAGATTTGGAAGGGCGCTACGTTCTGGTGAACCAGACGTTCGCCGACATGTTCCACCTTGGTGTGAATGAAGTCTTTGGCGTGCGTGCTGCAGATTTGCTCGAGCCGGAGGCTTCAAAGGTTCTGGAGGAACAGGACCGGACGGTGCTGGAGACGGGGGTCGGCAGGTCATTCGAGTATTCTGCACAGCTTGACGGAACCAAGCACGTGTTCTTGACGAACAAGGCGCCCTACCGCGATGCGAACGACAAGGTGGTGGGAATTATCGGAGTGGTTCGCGACATCACAGAGCAGAAACAGATTGAAGAGCATCTGCGGCAATCGCAGAAGATGGAAGCAATTGGAACACTGGCGGGTGGAGTGGCACACGACTTCAATAACCTGCTGATGGTGATCAGCGGATACGGTTCGGTGCTGTCGGACGCGCTTGCCAACGACGCGAAGCTGCGCGGGCAAGTGGACCAGATTCAGAAGGCCTCGGAGCGCGCGACATCTCTGACGCGGCAGCTTCTGGCGTTCAGCAGAAAGCAGACGATTCAGCCGAGCGCGATGAAGTTGAATCTGACTATTTCGGGGATGGAAAAACTTTTGCACCGGCTAATCGGCGAGCACATTTTGATTTCGACCCAGCTCGCGCAGGATTTGGGGACGGTCCTGGCGGACGTAGGGCAGATGGAGCAAGTGATCCTGAATCTGGCGATCAACGCGCGCGATGCGATGCCGGAAGGCGGGCAACTGACATTCGAAACGCGGAATGTGGAATTTGGAGATTCGATCGCGTCGGCTAACAACATGAAGCCCGGGCGCTACGTGGAATTTGTGGTGAAAGATACGGGCGTGGGCATGGATATGGCGGTGCAGACGCGGTTGTTCGAACCGTTCTTCACCACGAAACCAGCGGGGAAAGGGACCGGGCTCGGCCTTTCAACGGTTTACGGAATCCTGAAGCAAGCGAGTGGAAACATTACCTTTACGAGCCAGCCCGGACACGGAACGACGTTTCGAATTTATTTGCCGCGGACAGATTCCGTGCAGATCACGTCCAGGCAAGAAGCGGAAAAATATGAAGCACTGGACGGACGGGAAAAAGTTTTTCTGGTGGAAGACGATGCGGCAGTGTGCGATTTGATTCGCGCGGTACTGACCTCGCACGGGTACACGGTTGTTTGCCCCGCGCGACCGCAGGATGCCGAACAGGTCTTTGAAGAGCACGGCAAAGATTTCGACCTGCTTCTTTCCGACGTAGTGATGCCGGAGATCAGCGGAACGGAGCTGGCGAAACGGCTGTCCGCGCGCAATCCGCGCATGAAAGTGCTGTTCATGTCTGGCTACATTGGCGACGCGATTGTGCGGCAAGGGATTCAGGAAAAAGGGATGGGCTTCCTGCAAAAGCCGTTTGCTCCGATGCTGCTCGCAAAGAAAGTGCGAGAAATTCTGGATGAAACGCGGGTCAAGGAATCCTGGGATTCTTAACGTCGCGCGCGATCCTGCCGCAGCGCTTCTTCAATCAAATGATCGAGTTCATCGCGCTTGAGTGTAATTTCGTCCGCGACACCGTCTTCGTTGTCGCTGGTGACGGGAAGTTCGGCCGCGCCTCCGGGAGGCGCCGCAACCGCGTAACGTGCCCGGGCGGCCATAAGCTTTGCGACTTCGCGTCCGGAAAGAAGTTTGGGAGTACCGACACTTTCCGCGACGATAAGGATCTTGGCAAAGTGTTCGACGGTTTCCATTCGATAGAACGCGGTGAGAAGGTCCGGACCACAGGTGACGACGCCGTGGTTTGCAAGAAGAAGGGCATCGTAGCTTTCCACGAACGGCTCGAGGGCCTGGCTGAGATCGGGTGTCCCCGGAGTGGCATAACGGACGAGCGGAACCTGGCCGAGGCCGACAATGACTTCCGGCAGAAGCGCTTGATCGAGCGAGCGGCCGGCGCTGGCAAATCCCGTGGCGGTAACCGGATGCGCGTGGCAGACGGCGTTGACATCCGGCCGCATGCGATAGAAGAGAAGGTGCATCTGTATTTCAGAAGAGATTTTGCGATTGCCGCAGAGGTCGTGGCCGTTGACGTCCGTGATGACCATATCCTCCGGCGAGAGACACCCTTTGTTCATGCACGTGGGAGTGGCGAGGATACGACCGTCAGCAAGGCGCACCGACACATTGCCTTCGCAGGCGACAATGTATTCGCGGTCGTACATCCAGCGACCGACGGAGCAAATCTCGCTCCGGTGCTGCTCTTCCGTCTTTGCGTGGCCAGTCAACACAGGGTCCGGGTTCACGGGGCGGACTCCTTCCTCGCGCGTGGAATTATCCACCGTGCAAGATAGTTTGCAAGTTATTTTTCACCCGACGCACCGTAGGACAGCGACGAGTGCGTGACCTGATTCGGGCATCTCTAGTTAAGCGTAAATTCCCCGCATTTTCAACGCATTTGCTACGCGGTCGATGGCGACCATGTAGGCAGCGATACGGTTGTTGACTTTGTGCGTTTCGGCGTACTTTACGACGGCGTCAAATGCGTTTTCCATCACGTCGAGCAGGCGCTCGTTCACTTCGCTTTCGCGCCAGAAGAAACCCTGGCGGTCCTGCACCCATTCGAAGTAGCTGACAGTGACGCCGCCGGCGTTGCCGAGAATATCCGGAATGGTGAAAACGCCTTTGGCGTCAATGATGGCGTCGGCTTGCCAAGTCGTCGGACCATTGGCCCCTTCGCACATGATTTTCGCCTGTACTTGGGAGGCATTTTTCTCAGTGATTTGATTTTCGATCGCAGCAGGAACGACCACGTCACACGGCTGGAAGAGTACGTCTCGAGCGCTCATCTTGGTGCCGCCGCCGGGGTAGTCCTGAAGCGGCTTCTTTTGCGTGGAGACCCAGTCGATGACTCTGGGAACGTCGAAGCCGTTCTCGTTGTAAAGACCGCCGCCGATATCGGCAAGGCCGATGATTTTGTATCCGGCTTTCTGCATCAGGTCCGCGGCCATGGACCCGACGTTGCCGAAGCCTTGAATGACTACGCGCGTCTGTTCTTTTTTCATGACCAAGTTTTGCCAGCGCCTTGTCGCAGCAGATCATTACGCCGCGGCCCGTAGCTTCGCGGCGACCGCGCGAGCCGCCAAGCTCGATCGGCTTGCCGGTAACGACAGCAGTAGTCGCCTGACGATGATGCATGGAATAAGTGTCCATCACCCAGGCCATGGTTTGTTCGCCCGTGCCTACGTCCGGCGCGGGAATATCCCGCTCCGGCCCAAGCCAGTCCACGAGTTCGGCGGTGTACCGACGCGTGAGACGTTCGAGTTCTCCGCGGGACATTTTGCGCGGGTCGCAAATGATGCCGCCTTTTGCTCCGCCGAAGGGGATGTCCACGACCGCGCACTTCCAAGTCATCCATGTGGCCAGCGCGCGTACTTCATCAAGTGTAACGTCGGGAGCAAAACGAATGCCTCCCTTGCCCGGGCCGCGCACGGTGGAATGAAGTACGCGATAGCCGATGAAGACTTCGAGCGTGCCGTTATCCAATCCGACCGGAATATAGAGCGTGATTTCCTTGCTGGGATATTTCAGATAACGGTAAATCCCCTGCTCCAAACCAAGCTTTTGTGCCGCTACCTCAAAACGCGCTTCTGCGTTTTGATAGACATTCATCTCTTCCGGGACGGGCGCTTGCGACATGCAGAACTCTCCTTGATTCCTTCACACGCCGGCTTCTGCCTGAGGCGTCGCCGGACAATATACTTTGATTTTGGGGCGCAAACAGTGGAATTCGCCGGGCTACCCTTCCCGTCGTTCCTGCCATTTGGCCGGGCCGTCAGTATACGAAGAGGTTCTGCTGTCCCGCAAGTTGCGGTGGGTACCGACGGGAAACACGAAATCAGGAAGATCCGTCTCGGCATTTTTTGGCGCAGAGTACCCGTTAGGGCGCACGAGATCACGGAAGACAAGGGAATCGGGATTCCGGCGAAAGAGTCTGGTACCGGACTTGGCGCGCGGCGCATCCAACCGAGCACTCTGGGCGAGAAAGGTAGAGTCTCCATGGCGAAAATGAGAGCAGTTCAGGTCTCCAAAGCGGGCGGCGATTTTGAACTTGTGGAGCGAGAAATTCCCGAGCCGGGAACCGGTCAGGTGCGGATCAAGGTGCAGGCGTGCGGGATCTGCTTCAGCGACCATTTAACAAAGGACGGGCTTTTCCCGGGGATTCAGTATCCGCGAGTTCCGGGCCACGAAGTGGCGGGAGTTGTTGATGAAGTTGGGCCGCACGTGACCGCTTGGAAAAAAGGCCAGCGCGTCGGAGTCGGCTGGCACGGCAGCCACGACTTCACGTGTCCCTCCTGCCGGCAGGGGGATTTCATCACCTGCACGAACGAAAAAATCACCGGCATTCATTTTGACGGCGGCTACCAGGAATACATGATCGTGCCGTGGGAAGGCTTGGCGGCCATTCCCGATGGACTAGAAGCGGCAGAGGCTGGGCCTCTGCTCTGCGCAGGCGTGACCACCTTTAATGCGCTGCGCAACAGCGGCGCTGGGCCCAGCGACCTGGTGGCAATTCAGGGAATCGGAGGACTAGGCCATTTGGGAGTGCAATTCGCGGCAAAATTCGGCTACCAAGTAGCGGCCGTCGGACGGGGGCCAGAGAACGCGGACCTGGCAAAGAAGCTCGGCGCGCACGTTTATATCGACAGCAAGAACACCGACGCCGTCGCGGAACTCCAAAAGCTCGGCGGAGCAAAAGTAATTCTGTCGACGGCGCCAAGCACAAAGGCCATGTCGGATCTCTTCCCCGGACTTGCGCCGCAACGGTACGTTGATGGCCGTGGGCGCTGGACCGGGAAACATCGAAGTTTCGCCGATGAACCTGCTGCGCGGAAAATTACGCTTGCAGGGCTGGGCTTCCGGCACGGCTTCCGATTCGGAAGACACGATGCGCTTCGCGGCCCTGTCAGGCGTGCGCCCAATGATCGAAAAATACCCCATGGAAAAAGTAAACGAAGCCTACGAACGCATGAACAGCGGCCACGCGCAATTCCGCGTTGTCATCACAATGTAATTTTGCGAATTGCCGATTGGCCGGCGAAAATTACTGGAGCCGGAATTGAATCGTGACCAGCAAATGCATGGAGACCGCTTCTTCGTTCAGGGTCGCGGGGTGGTATTTCCACTGGCGTAGCGCGTCCTGCGCGGCTTGATAAAGCATCACCGGGCCGGAAACTACTTTCATCCCGGTAACGCGGCCGTGCTCATCAATCAGAGCATCGATTTTCACGTCGCCGGAAATGCGCTGGCTGCGCGCGAGCGATGGATAGGTGGGCGGCATCGAAGAGATCAACACCGCGGGTTTGACTGCTCCGCCGATTGGAACAGGAACCGCAGGCTGATTTCCGTGAGAGCCAACCAGCCCCTCGTTTACCGCGCCCCCGGCAATTGTCGAGCGCAATACGAGGCTCGCTATCGTTTGAAATATTCTGCGAGGAACCCTTTACGGTCGGAGCTGCAAGCCGAATTCCGCTGAAGTTTGCTTTGCGCGTGTCTTCGACCGGCTCAGAAGCGTTTAGCTGAGGTCACTGCAGACTTTCGAAGATTCGTGACTTGCGGGAATTTTTTGGATTTCGGTGGCGGGAGTAACAAACGCGCCAGCCGAATTCAAAGGTTGCGTATTGGGTTGGTTAGGCGCCGAGGAAGATTTTGTGTTTTCTGGGGCGGACGTCGGGGCAAACGATTGTGATTGCGTTTGCAAGGGCGAGACCGGCTGCGAAATGGGCGGCGAGACTGCAGCGGTTGTAGTGCTTGCGGCTGCATGGCCAGACTGCTGCATGTACCAGTAACCGCCGCCTGCGGCGAGAAGAATCGTTGCGGCGATGGCCCCGATCCAGATTCCCTTCTTGCTGCCACCTTCGGCCGGCTCTGCCGCGGATAGTTCCGAGTTGGCAAAAAGTTCCGAACCAAAATTGGGCACTTGCGCTTCCGCGTTCTCCAGGGGAGCCGCGGCCGTTTCTGATTTGCTGCCGAAATCGTACGATTCGCCGGCCACCTGCGCGTCGAGATCGTCGGCTAGCGCGGCTGGGCGCTGGAAGTGAAAGCACAGGTTGGGGAGCGGATTGTTGCGCTGCAGGTGGCGCAGGAGCAGCCGCGTTGCGCGCGAGCGGTTCAAGCCAGGATGGAATCTTTACCGCTTCTTCGTGCAAGGAAGCCGCTGGCTTCTGTGCTATCGGCGCGAGATTGAGCGGTTGGAATGTTCTCGTTCCCGGCGCGGGGTCAGCCTTGATTTGAGGAACTGGTAGCTCAACTTTTGCCATTTCCAGGATTTTTGTGCTCGCCTCGGAAATCACCGCAGGAGGGACTGGCGGCACGGGAGCAGACTGCGCCGGTGCCGGCGCTTCGGAAAAGAGCATGGAGGAGAGCTGTTCTTGCAGGCGCGCGGCCTGCTTCTTCAATTCTTCGGATGCGCTATCCGCAGGTGGGGCAACATTCACGGGGGCTACGTTGACCGGCGCTGGCGTCACCGGAGCGGGCGGAGGCGCTACGGCGATAGGAGGCGCAACGGCGACCGGAACAACTGCAGCCGGCGCTGGTTTTGTAGGTGCAACCGCGACAGGCGGCGCGCTCGGGGCAACAGGAGCGTTTCCGATTCTATCCGTAGGAAAGCGCATGCCCCAAAATCCGACCGCGGGTTCCGTAAATTCGAGTTCGACGTAGCCGCTGACGCTGCGATAGTTCTTCGACTTCACCACCTGGCAGACGACTTCCTTTTTCGTTTTTTCGTTGGTGAGGAACAGCAGCTGTCCGGGGGCGACGGCAGAGCTGAGGCGAATCACCGCGCCGTTTCCGAAAACCAGAACGGTCTGCGTGGTCTCGGAAAAAGGTTCGCGCTTGTCCGTGCCATCCACGGACCGCGCGCCGTTTACAGTGACGGCAATTTCAAGGGCGACCGGCTGTACTCTGTTCTGGGTCGAGTTCGCGGCGTTCGCCGAACTGGGGGAATTCTGTACTTCAGTCTCTTTTGCGATAGGCGCCATAGGACTCACTCGCTGCGTGGAATTTCAGCTTGACCCTGCCAAAGGCAGGCATCGCGCGAACCTCTATATATTCCGTGAGGGGGGGAGAAGCGGCGATAGTACACGCGTACTACAGGGAAACCTGTTCGGAAGGACAGGCGAAGATTTTGCGGCCAAAAGTGATTTGGAGATTCTCCAGCGGCTATTTCAGCGGCGGCTTGAACTGTTCGTCGATTTCGACCTGATAGCCGGTGACCATTTTGTTCGTTTCGTTGGCCATGCCGATGATGGCTTGCAGCTCCTTGAACATTTCCGGCGTCATGCCCTTTTTGAACGCGGACGCGGTGTGCGACGCGATGCAATAGTGGCAATTGTTCGTCACGCTGACGGCCACATAGATGAGCTCCTTTGTGAGCGGGTCGATCGCGCCGGGGCCCATGATGGCCTTCAGGCTCTCCCAGGTGCGCTTCAGAGTCGCGGGATCGTGCGCGATGGCCTTCCAGAAATTGTTGATCCAGTCTGTCTTGCGCGTGGCCATGATGTCGTCGTAAATCGCTCTGACTTCCGGGTTTGCGTCTTTGTATTCAATCAAACCGAAGGTGGACATCGCTTTCTCCTGGCCGTCCCGATCTGCAGCGGCCGATCTGGCTTCCCTTCGAAGTTAGCAGGAACGATTCGAGCAGAGCCAGCCTTGAGCAGGGCGTTCGGTTGTGGATTACTGGCAAAGTTTCTCAACAGAAATGCGATTGACACCTGGCGAAGAAAAGGCGAATATTTTCCTGCGCTCCGCAGTCCTTCTATCTCTATGCAAGGAGTTTCCGTGTTATCCGAATCCCAGCTTTTGGGGGCCCTTTCCCGCCATTGGGGATACACCTTGTTTCGTCCTGGCCAGAAAGAGATTGCCCGCAGCATCGTCGACGGGCGGGACGCCTGCGTCGTCATGCCGACCGGCGGCGGAAAATCGCTCTGTTATCAATTGCCCGCGGCTCTGGCCGAGGGGCGCACGGCCGTAGTCATTTCCCCGCTGATTGCGCTGATGCAGGATCAGGTGGCGCAGCTGGACGAAATGGGAATTCCAGCGGCGGCAATCAACAGCACGCTTGCACCGTCACAGAAAGAAAGCGTGCGCCGTGAAGCGACGAAACGGGGCCTACCGGCTTTTGTACCTTTCGCCGGAATCGATCGCGCAGGACGATACTCTGCGCTGGCTCAAGTCGCTCAACTTCCTTTTTTGTGATTGACGAAGCGCACTGTATTTCCGAATGGGGCCACGATTTTCGCCCGGAATATCGCCAGCTGAATCGCTTGCGAACCAGAGTTCCCCGCCCTGCCCATCGCGGCGTTCACGGCGAGCGCAACGCAGCGCGTGAGGCACGATATCGTCGAACAACTCGGCCTGCGCAATCCTTCCAAGCTGATCGCCAGCTTTTATCGGCCGAATCTGCGCTATCTGGCCCGCAAGACGCACCCGCGCTGAACAAGAAGCAATTCTGCTCGACCACGCTGCGCAAAATGAAAGAAGGCAGCGCCATCGTCTATGCATCGACGATCAAGCGGGTCGAGGAAGTGCGGGAATTTCTGGAAGCGAACGGAATTGCCGCCGTCGGCTACCACGGAAAAATGAACGCGGCAAAGCGAGGCAACAATCAGCAGTTGTGGTCGGCGGACGAAGTGCGCGTGGTGGTGGGAACGCTGGCGTTTGGCCTTGGAATCAACAAGCCCAACGTGCGTACAGTGATTCACCTGGCGTTGCCGAAAAGCGTTGAACAGTATTACCAGGAAGCAGGGCGCGCGGGCAGAGACGGGCGAGCCGGCGGATTGCCTGCTGCTCTGGCAGCAACGGCGATGCAAGCCACATCGGATATTTCATCGGGCAAATGAGCGACGAACAGCAGAAACAGCACGCGTGGCAGCGCTTCCACGAAATTCGCAATCTGGCCGATGGCTCCGACTTGCCGGCAACTGGAAATCTGCCGCCATTTCGGGGAAAGCCCGAAATGGGCATCTTGCGGAAAATGCGACGTTTGCGGGGGAATGCCCCAATGGATTTTGAATAAGTGCGCCAGCGCCCGCAGAACGGGGCAGCAAACAAACAGCGCCCGGAACAAAGCGATTCGGATTTGCGTGAAGCGCTGCGCGAATGGAGGCTTGCCACCGCGCGAGCCAGGCAAGTGAGCGCTTTTGTGATTCTATTCAATTCCGGTTTGAACGCGCTTTGCGAAAAGCAGCCTTCCACTCTCGAGGAACTAAGAAACATTTCGAAAATTCGGACCGAAAAAAACCGGCCGTTACGGAAAGACAGATTCTGGAAATCATTGAACGGTTTCGCACGAAAGCACCGGAAAAATCTGAAGCAGAAAGGAAAGACACGCCACATCTCCGCTGCAAACGGCGCGTAGAAAGGCGAGATCGCTTGCGCTGCTGACAAGAAGGTGCCGACAACACCTAGCGAAAACACACCAAGCGTCGTATAGGTCCGATGGATAGCAGCGACTTTCAGGAGGAGCAATGAAGATGACCCGTGTTTGGCCAGCGGCGTTGCTGGTGGTGGGAATGGCAGTGGTAGGGGCGCTGGCGCAAGAAGCACCGAAAAAAACCGAGCCGAAGCCGATTGGCGTGCTGGGCTGGCTCGTGGGAGGGGCGTGGACGGCAGACGCCTCAAAGATGGGAAATGGAATGCAGCGAATCGAGACGCGGAATCAATGGGCGGACAACAGCGCTTATTTGCGGTTTACGACGCACTTTGTCTTCGACAAAGGAACGGCGAAGCAGTATGACGGGAATATGTTTTGGGATCCGGAAAAGAAAAAGCTGGCCATGTGGTACATGGCGGCGAGCGGATCCGTGATGCAGGGGCCAATGACGTGGGAAGGGGATGTGCTGAGCGCCAGGTTTACAGCGCCCGATTTTGAGGGAAGGATCGCGGACCTGAAAGTGGAAGTAACGCGAAAGACAAACGACAAGTATGTTTGGGCGCTCTTTGAAAAGGATGGCAATGGCTGGAAGCCTCTTGCTTTGCTCGAATACAACTGGCTGGGTGCCTGAAGCCGAATTGAAGCCGTCAATTCGCAATAGAAGTAGTAGCCCCGATCCCGGCAGCGCGGGACCGGGGTTTTTTTGGGGAGCAGAAACGAATTTGTGCCTGGTCTCACAACTCTGAGGAAGGACGGTTATGAGAGAATGGGTGTGCCAGGGTGTAGCCCGCGGGCTTGATTTGGCGCGGCGAAGCAGGAAAACAAGAAAAACGATTTAACGCTGGGAAGACCTTGGGGTAGGCTTAATGCATTGAAGACAAGGGATCTGCAGCAAGACGGTCCGGATCCAAAGGATGCGAGAGACTACTGCAATCCGGTGAATCACGCGATTGCGAATTTTGCCTCATTTGGGAACGTTTCTAATCAGGGAGAAGCGTGGCGATTCCGAGTTATCGTCGAGGAGAGAAACGGCGTTCGAGCCGGGTGACACTGGCTGTGCCAATCCGCGTGGACGGCGAAAATATCGCCAGAGACAAATTCATCGTAAGCACCACGACGCAGGTGCTGAGCCAGTACGGCTGCCTGATTCACCTGGAAGAAGACGTCATCATTGACCAGACGCTGGTGCTGATGAACGAGCACACGCAGGCAATCGGTGCAGGCCCGAATTGTTTCTACACGGCGCCACCGCAACGGTCACAAATATGTGGGAGTGGAATTTATTTCGCCGGCGGAGAATTTCTGGCGGCTGACGTTTGTGAAGCCCGGGGCGAAGTCGTTGAAGAGGATTTACGGGGCGTCGGACGCGTAAAAATTCAGGCGCGAAAAAATCAGCGCATCACGGTTGTGGCGAGAAATGCCTGGGCGAGATGGTCTCCCCAGGCTTCTCTTATTTCAAGCGCTATCGCGTAAGGGAGAAATTCGTCGGATTCTTCAAGGGAGTCGTCCGGAGAGCGGAGGCGGTTGAGGCGATCTTGTTCGACCTGATTGAGGAAGTTGCAGAAGCCTGCAATGTGGTCGAGCGCTTTCCGGCAGGCGGGAGTGATGCGGCGCAAAGCCGGAGCGAAAGCCAGATGAGCGGCGACCATCGCGGCGAGCGTAAACGCATAGGCCGGGGAAACCTTGGTAGTGATGTGGTAGGCAATCCAGCCGCAGACGGCAAGAAATACGCTGAGCGCCGCAGTTCCCGCGAACACCATTCCGTAGCCGGTGTTAGCGCGCGAAGCTGCTTTCCACGCTGCGTAGAGACTGACGCGCGCGATGAATCCGACGGTCATGGTCACAAAGAGAAACCACCACGACAGAAAGAGCAGGCCGGAAGTGTCTTTGCCGCGCGCTGAAAAGGCCATCACAAAGAGAAAGAAAATCGTGCAGAAGATGGCGAGGATGATCCAGCCGGCGTTGCGCGTGAAATATTTGCCTTCCATGCGAGCAACGAGGGATTTCTGGATTGCGGCAACGTAGACGCTGAGCAGCGGGCCTTGCGTTGGGTCGAGGACAACTTCCGGGACCATCAGAAAACAGAATGCGAAGGACTTGCTGTTCCTCCGGCGCGAGAGTGGAAGGATCGGCCGGTGGATTTTTTTCGCAAATGACACGATATTTTGGAGCGCACGGATCCACGATGACGAACCCGCGGTGCGAGAGCTGCGCGAGAACTGCCGCGAAGGAGCGGCCGTCGGAACCTGTGGTGACGAGATAGCGCACGGCGGCGGGAGACATTGCCTCGGGCGGGCCGTATTGCGGAACGATCATGCCTGGCTTGGGATCCTGGCCGACGGCGATCCAGGCGACTGCGTAATAGATGAAGAGGGCCAGCGGGAAAACAAGCATCCACCCGTTGGGATCGTGGCCGGCAGTGAGAAGCGCATCCATAGAGACAATTTTCGCAGACCGATGGCGCGACGCGGGGAATGCGTGCCGCGAAGGTAAGTAGCAAGTTGGAACGACGGGCGAGCGCGGCCGAGCTACTGATCGTGGGACATGTTTGGCATGTCTTTCATGTCCTGCATCGTGTGTTCGGGCGCTTTCGCAGCGTGGCGAAACGCGGCGAACGAGCATCGTCTGCGGGAACAAAGTAGCCGACGACGATGCCCATGGCGCCCTGACGAAGAAGGCGGCCGATCGGGATTGTCATAGGAGGCCGTGACTTTGAGCTGGTCCCCGGCAGAAATCTTCTGGCCACCAACGGCGAAAAAAGTCACAACGGGCATGTATTGCAAGTGGCCCTTGTCGTCCGTCTTTGCCTGCAGCGTGGCGATCGTTTCCTTGCGGGAGGCATTTTCAAGGACGATTTGCTTTGCGTAGTCGTGCATGTGACCGCCAACGCCGAGCAGGACGCCATCGAATTTCACGGGGATAGAGCCGGATTTTTCGCTGGGGCCGGCCGGCAAGTCATAGCCAGAGCTGCCGCAGCGGCGACGTCCATCCAGGCAGGATAGAAATTTTTCACTGTCGCTGGAGAGGCGTCGTCAAGATAGCGAATTTCGATTTCGAGAAAAGCATTGTCGTAGAGCGTTTGGCGTCGGGTTATGAATCATCGTTTCGACGCGAATTTGATCGTTTTTCTGAACGCGATAGCCGAAACCGGGAATGCTGGCCCAATCTGTAAGTTCGCCACCCGCGCCGAAAATGTGTTCTTCCTTGTTTGGGCAGAGAAAGTCGGACCGGTTTTCATTCCAAAAAGCGACATGATGCAGAACTGTGCCGGGAACGGTGTTGCCCGACGCATCGACGAATGCGGGGATGATAAGAGAGCAACCAGCCAGTTAGAGGAATCGTCCATGTAAGGTCCGCGCGGCTGGGGCATTTTCATGTGCGAAGTGTTGGCGGGGAGAGTCATCGGGCCGACGCGAAGCGTAATGGTGTGGGTGGCGGTGTTAGCTTTTGATCGAGAACGACACCGGCAGCGATTTGGTGATGCATGCCGCCCTGCATGAACCCGCCGCTTTGTTCAGTCGCGCGTCGCATATGGCTTTGTTGCTGAGGGAAAGCGAAAGGAGGAAAAACGGCCAGAAGCACTGCGCAAAACGAGAGATGAGTTTTCATGGGGCACCTCTGAAAAGCAGGTGGGACTGCTTCCACTTCTCAATGATACGCCAATGTGAGAACAGGGCCAGGATACGGCCAATGCGCTGGACTCCAAAGGCCCAATGGTTGCGAAGCAGAAATGGGGGAATAATCGGAAATCCCGCGCCGCAGAGTTTTTGAAAACGCGGAAAATACCTTAAAATAGGGTGTTGCAGTCGTGGGCGTGTAGCTCAGCTGGGAGAGCGCGTGCTTTGCAAGCATGAGGTCGCAGGTTCGATCCCTGTCACGTCCACCAAACTCACCTGGGGTCCTCTACCGAATACAAATCTGAGACTGGTAATTTAAAAGTCCGGAAAAGCGGGCGTTCACAGGCTGCTCACGTCCGCTTGTTTCCGGATCTGAGGCAACGGCACATCGCCGAGTGGGGCCGCGCGGGGACACCGAAGCTCAGGCGATGCGCTCGGTGACAAATTCGACGGGCACGCCGCGGGTAATCGAATCATAGACGGGAGAGAATCGCGGGACCGAGGGCAGTCAGTTCGCAGCAATTCTTGGTCGCTGAGATTCGAAGCCTTCACGCGCACGGTCAATCGAATGTTCTGGTAGCCGTTGCGAATTTGCGGCGCAAGCCCGAGAAAGCCGCGAAGATCGAGATCACCTTCAAGAGTCGATTCGACTTGCTCGATCGCGATGCCCCGCGCTGCGGCGTGATACACCATCGAAGTCGTGATGCAAGACGCCAGAGCGTGAAGCAGGTGCTCAACGGGATTCGCGCCGTTGTCTGTGCCCAGCAGAATCTCCGGTTCGTCTGCGGAAAGAACGAGCTTCGTCTTGTGCTTTGTCAGTTTGCCTCCCGCGTAAAACGGGCGCACTTCCGAAAGATTTTCGCCGCCGTTGAGCCAGCGGTTCTGAATCCGGAAATTGAACTTCCCCTGTTGCGGATTTTCTTGCACAGCGGCGATGGTTTCGTGAATCCGCGTTACTTCCACACCGTTCGTGATTGTTGCGAGTGTTTCTTGCATTCTTTTTCCTCACTTTGAATTTGGTTTTTGCCTCGGCAAACAAGAGCGCAAGCACATTGCCAATTGGCGCGAGGTGTAAAGTTTTTTGTTTCAGCAAGTTGAGGGCGGACTCTCCTCATGGCCCTACACGAGAGTTCGCCACTCACGAATTTTCGCGACTCGGTTTCGTGCCTAAGTGGCCGCAAAGAGGCGGCTCTTACTCAACTCAGTTGGCTGCCCGAAAAGGCCTTTGCGCATAGTCGAGAATTTCCCCGTGGCAATTTCGAAGCACTTCTTCGCGTGTTACGACCGGACCGTCCGTCCCAGGAATCATCATCCTTCGGGAATTCGTCCAATCACGTGGGCAAGCTCGTGCAATAGGATCGTGATTTGCGCTTCAGAGGAGTCTCCGGGAAAGCCGCCCACGGTGAGCGTTCTGGATCCCCCGTAGTAGTGAAATTGGTCGCCACCCTCCCCGCCATCAGCAACGGGCAGGCTCAACATGAAAAATGGTCCTTCGGGGTTTACTTCGACAAGCGAACCAGGGCCTGCCAATTGGTTGGAGCGCGCTCCCCACGGATGTTTGTAAGAATGCACTCCTCTCGCATCGGTCGTGCGCTAGAACAAATTCGCGGTTCTTTCGCGCGATATCGATTTTCAGCGATTCAAACACTGCCGCCGCATCCGGATCAGCTTCGCGAAACCACGCGGAACATCCGTTGTCTTCGCGCAGAATGGAAAATGTGCGCGCTCGTGCGTGCTGCAATTCAACTTCGCTTTTGGTCGATTTTCTCTGCTTTACTGCGTCGCCGTTTTCGGCCGGCGCTGCTTGTGAACTTGCCGGACGCGGGCCGAGCAACACGCCAAACAGAACGATTGCGGCCAGCGTTGAAACACTTTTTGAAAACACGTTTTACATCCTCCTGCAGCAGGAAGATGCATCGTGTTGCCATCGTCCGCCAGAGGACTAAGTTGTTCTTTTCAAAAGAGTTTCGTCCGGGTGCACCCCGAGGAATCGCCCGCGATTTTTCGCTATTCCCACGTTTTCGCGATTGTGTTTCGCGAGGACTTCGGGCGTGAACGTTACCGGGGCCGAACAATCCCCAGCACTTTTATCCTGGAGGAAAGAGTCGAAGGCGGGATGCCGAGTTTTTGCGCAGCGCCAAGTGGGCCGGCAACTTTCCATTTCGCTTCTTGCAAAGCGCGAAGCAACGTGGCCTTCTCCGCCTCGCGAAGATCATTCTTCGTTTGCAGTCCGTCCACCGCAATCCCGCCTTTGCGCTCGCGAATTGGCTGCAGGTTGGTCAGCGGCAACACATCGCGCAGGTTCAACTTTCCATCGCGGGCAATAATCACCGCGCGTTCAAGGACGTTTTCGAGTTCGCGGACATTGCCAGGCCAATGATAGGAACGAAGCCTGCGTAAACAGTCCGCCGTCAATTCTAGTGAGGCTTGCCCATGCGCTTGCAGTTGCATTTGAGAAGATGATCTGCAAGAAGTTCGATATCCGATCCGCGTTCGCGCAATGGAGGTACGGTAATCGGAAAAACATGCAGCCTGTAAAACAGGTCTTCACGAAAACGGCCCGCGGCCACTTCCTCTGAAAGGTCGCGATTCGTCGCCGCGATCACGCGGACATCCACCTTGCGCGTCTGCGAACTGCCCACTGGCTCAAATTCGCCTTCTTGCAAAACTCTAAGTAGCTTCGGCTGCAATTCGAGAGGCATTTCGCCCACTTCATCCAGAAAAATCGTGCCGCCGTTCGCCAGTTCGAATCTTCCGGTCCGCCGCGTGGCCGCGCCCGTAAACGCGCCTCGTTCGTGACCAAAAAATTCGCTTTCGCTCAGCGCTGCGGGAATCGCGGCGCAGTTCACGCTGACAAACGGTTTTCCCGACCGCGAGCTTGCTTTGTGAATCGCGCGTGCCACGAGCTCCTTGCCTGTTCCGGTTTCTCCGGAGACAAACACCGTGGCCGGCGTCGGCGCGACTTGATGAATCGCGGTGATCAGATCGCGAATTTGCGGGCTGTTCCCCAGAATCTCGCTTCCATAGGGCAGCTCGTTGACCTGGCTCCAAAGAAAGGTGGCTTCTTCTTCCAGCTCGCGCAAACGGTTCTCTGCTGCGAGTTGGTCCTGCACATTGCGCAATATCAAGCTGTAGCGCCGCTGGCCATTCATTTCAAATTGCGAAACGGTCGCCTCGGCGGCAAAAGTTGAGCCGTCTGCCTTCCTTGCATCAAAACCGCCGGGGATCCACGCGTAGCGCTGACATTCCGAATCCAGCTCTTGCGCAACTGCCGCCAGTTTTTGCGCGCTGGAGGGTGCCAGAAATTCCGGAAGCTTCTGGTCCGTGAGCAGTTTTCCAGGTGAAGCAAACAACGCCAACGCAGATCCGTTTGCCCGCTGAATCCGAAAGTCTTTGTCCAGTTCGAGGATCGCGTCCATCGCGCTTTCAAACAGCCTCGATAAACGCTGTTCGCTCTCCCTAATCTTGGCTTCCGCGCGGAGCCGGTTGAACTCCGCTCCCGCTCGCGCCGCAAAAATCTTGAATGCGGTTTCAAGCTCGGGATTGAGGTGCATCGGCTTGGTATCCACTGCGGCAAGATGGCCGAGAACTTTGCCGTCCGATTTCATAAAAGGAACGCCAACAAAGCTGACGGCGTTCAATTTAACGAGGTCCGGATCATCTGGAAACAGTTCGATAATACGTTCGGGGTAGTGAACAACGCGTGCCTGCTCAATCACCAGTTCGCAAGGCGTGCCTTCGATCTTGTACTCGAAGTGCTTTATGTAGTCGCCGTTGAGCCAAAAAGAAAGCGAGCGCAAAACTCTTTCGTCCGGTAGATATTCCGTGACCCAAACGCCGGCTACACCGAGCGCTTGGGCTGCGGCATGAACCAGCGCTTGAAAGAATTCTTCTCCGATCTTGGATGAAGTTCCTTCCAGCAGGTGGTGGATCAACGTTTCCGGTTTTGTTGGCACGGCAGCGAAGCTCATACGTACAGAATTGGACGTTTGCCGGGGGTGGTAGTGAGATTGAGCCCACCCGCGTTTCAAGCCATATTGGACCGCTCAGAATTTCCGTGAATGACCTGGCAAGTCTTCTTGGAGGCAAAATCTTACCTCAATCTTTCCCGGTCAGGCTCAGAAAATCTTCGGCACTTCCCGCTAGAAATAATGAAGCGCAAGCTCTCGCGTCTTGCACGCCATGAATTCCGAAAATGCAGGATTGTAACAAAATGTTCATATTTCAGAGAATGGCCAATTTCTGGCGTAACCGCTTAAGTACAAGGACGTTAACTTTCCTTGTCCGGGCAAATCACTACCCTCCAGAACACATTTAACAATTCAGAAACATTGGAGTAAGTAGTCGTTCACATACCCTCTGATAGTTTTCCAACTGCTTTGGCAGTGTCATAACCTAGACATGCTGTGCTCTTTTGTTCCGGGGTGTAGTAATTCGCTTAAGTCACATGGAGGATCGAATGGGTAGGATGTTGTCAGCATTGCTCATCTGCTCGTTGCTGGTGTGCGCACCGCTTCGCGCCGATGATTCGAATACCGGGGATGCCGGAGCCAAGCCTGCAAGTCCGGCTGCGAAGGAAAATACGGCAAGTTCCAAAGCCGCCAAAACGGAAGACCAACAAGACCGACGCCGCAAAGCCGGCGACGGATTACCGCGAAGAGATTGAAGAATTGCGTCAGCTGATGCGCGAACAGTCGCAACAAATGGCGGAACAGCAAAAGCAGCTCGAACTTTTGCGCGAACAGCTTGCTGCAACGCACACTTCCGCAGTTTCCGCAGCTCCTTCCGCGGAGCCCGCGACCGTGCACGTTGTAACGGCGACATGGGCATACGCAGTTCGCCCCGCAGCCGGACACCTCGACGGATCCCAACGCTGCGCCCAGGACAAGAAAGGAGGAAGATGGCCTCCATCAATCACGTTACAAGGGCGTTAGCTCACTCCCGGCGGATTCATTCGAAGCCGAAACAGTTTCCGTTCGCGAGCGACGGCGCCGATATCAACACTCCATTCACCGGCATTCCGTATCCGAGTAACGCGCTCGGCAAGGGTCAGCGAAATCAATACTTCAGGCGGATCGCCAATCGCGTCTGTCGCTTGCTGAAGACAAAGATCGGCAGCGCAAGAGTGACGGCTACTACGAAGGCGACTTCCTCGGCGCCGCCGTCACCAGCAACAACCGCCAGAGCAACAGCTATGTGTTCCGTCAGCGGCAGTTGTGGGCGAGCGTCGAAGTGGGATAGCGGCGTTCACGTTGCCGGCGGTCAGATGTGGAGCCTCGTGACCGAAAGCAAGAAGGGCATCAAGAACCGTCAGGAGGCCTTCCCGCTCCAGATCGACGCGCAGTACATCGTCGGCTTGGCTTGGGCGCGCCAGTACGGTTTCCGGGTTGCGAAGAACTGCGAGACAAGTTTGCCATCGGCGTTTGCCATCGAAAGCCCACAGACGACGTTCGGTGGACGCGGCTCAAACAACAACTTCTTCTTCAACACTCCCGGTGCGGGCGGCGGTCTTTACAACTTTGTCGATACGACTGGCTATACCGCTCAACAAAGCACCGGATTTCCTCATGAAAGGACAGCGATTGATCCTGGCTGGGGCCACTACGAAGTGGTTGGGAATCCTGAGCACGTTCCGTGACCGCGTCTATCCTTGCGGCGCGCTGCCACTTCTGACACCAGCCACCGGCCTTCCTGCGAATTGCACCGGGGCGAATCCAAACGTGTCCGTGGCGGGCGCTTTCAATGACTCAGTACAGGCGGCGGAGTTGGCTTTACAGCGCGCCTCCCCGTCTTGGCCAAAAAGCTCGACCTGGTCGCTCATTTCCAGGGCGGCGACGGCATCGGCCGGTACAGCTCGGCGGAGTTGCCGACGTAACGGCTCGCCCGGATGGCACGCTTGCTCCGGTCCGTTCTGCGGCATGGCTGACTAGCCTTGAAGCCCACCCACGCCGAAGGTTGACCTGTATGCTTACGCCGGCGGCGAGTATGCGCTCCGTACGGCTTACACACTTCACCAACGCGGCCGGCAATTTGGTTGGCGTCGGCTACGGCAGCCCGTTGTTCAACAACTCCGGCTGCGCCACCGAAGGCTTTCCGGCTGCTTCCGCAAGCTCCAGCCCGACGGCTCCAGGCAGCGCCGGTAGCTGCGCAGGCGATATCCGCGCAGATCGTCGAAGGCACGCTCGGGTTCTGGCACAAGCTCTACAACGGACCGAAAGGCCGCCTGCAGTGGGGCGTGCAGTACTCCTACCTGCAGAAGGTCGCCTGGTCGGGCGATGCAACGACCGGCATCGTACCCCCGGCTACCATCAACAGCCAGCGCCCGAAGGCCATCGACAACATGGTCTTCACTTCGTTCCGCTACTACCTGCCCTAAATCGGCGCAAACGAAGACTCTGCTTCGGCGGGGTCTTCATAGAAACAAAACCCTGGGTCGCAGCAGATGGCGACCCAGGGTTTTTTTTTCAGCAGACAGATTTCGCTCACTGCTAGTTCTTCTTCGGCTCCACGATTCCCGGCAGAATCTCGTCAGCCAGTCGCCACACCTACATATTTGTCTGCTGCACCGTAATAGATCAGCCAGCGATTGTCGGGTCGCGCCATCCCTCGACAAAAACCACATTCGGAACTTGCCCAACTTTTTCCCACTCGAGTTCGGGCGAAAAAGACCGGTAACTTCACTTCGATAGATCAATTTGCTCGGATCGTTGCTGATCGAACAGTCGCGATGCCCGGTGCGATAGACAAGATTGTCGTCCGCCCCGTTGTAAATCAGAGACGATGCCCGCTTCGGTCAAGCATGGGCGCCGGTCCGGGCTCAACCACGCGCGAATCGAATTTTCCCGGCCGTCGCGGCAAGACTGGTGTTTGCGTCGCTTCGGTCCAATGAATCAGATCCTTCGAATGAGAAAGCCCCATCTGGTCCGTTTTGTCCTCCGCTGTGCCAAGCCAATACATCCAGTATTCGCCGTGAATTTTCGTCGGAAGAATCGTGCCGGATTTCGTCCACCCTTTGTTCCAGTTTCCCAGATAAGCGGGACAATCACGCCCTTTCGTTCCCAGTGAATCAGATCGCTCGATGTCGCCAGGCAAAGCTGCGCGTCCTTCTTGTTGTATCCCGTGTACGTCAGGTAGTAAGTCTCGCCAATCTTCACGAGCCGTGGATCTTCCACTCCTCCATCTTTTTCATAATCCGCTTCCGGCGACAACACCGGCTCTGCTCGCCTCCTAAAATGGATTCCGTCGGTGCTTTCCGCATATCCAAGCCGCGACGTTCCATTCGCACGTCCTGTGCGCGATAGAGCATCACGAATTTTCATCCTTCGCCACTACGGCTGGATTGAATGTTCCCGCGCTCTCCCAACCTTTCCTTGCGGCGCAAGAATTGGCGAATCTGAAAGCCGCTTCCAAGAATATGTCGGGGGCGCGTTCTGCGCAGCCAAATCTGCAATCGAAAGCAGTTCCGCCAACAAGAGCGCGATGCAAAGCCGCGCAAAGGCAAGATCTGTCCATGCTTCTATCTATCACGATTGTGTCGCGAGATCCGTAACAATGGAAATTTTGTGCAACTAGCCCAGCGTGCCTTGCAGCACTTCCTTCAGCAGATCCTGTTTTTGTGCGGTGAGCTTCTTGCCCTGCGAGGTCAAATAAAACACATCAATTGCTTTCTGCCCTTCCGTATCAATCAGCGCCACTTCAATGTTGCAGGCAAGCCGCGCCAGCGCCGAGCCCATGTCGTAGAGCAAGCCCGGCCGGTCCTGCACGACCACTTCGAGCAGCGTGCTGTAGCGCCGAGGCGGAATCGTCAAAGCTGAGCCGCGTCTGCACCGCAACCTTCGGCGGTCGCGTCCTGCTCGCCGCGTCTCGGCTCTGCAAGAGCGGCTCGAGCGCCGCCTTGTTTTGCAGCACGTCGTACAAACTCTTCAGGAAGCGTTCTTTTTCCGTCGGATTCAATTCCAGCGTGCGATGCAAATCGGCAAAATGAAATGTGTCTAGCACGACGCCCGCAGCGTTCGCAAATGCGTCCGCTTTGATAATGTTCATGCCCCACGCGGCGAGCACGCCGGAAATCGTGGAGAAAAGTGCCGGCCGGTCTGCCGTCAGCAGCGTCAAAGAGAATCCGTGCCGCTCCGAAGTGAGTTCCGTTTGCAGCGGTGCGCCGCTTAGCTTCTGGTACATCGCAAAATGCCGCGCGATCTCCGACGCGGAATGTACCGACAGATAGCGCCGCGGGAATCCCTCAAGGAAGCGCTCCAGATCCGCCGTTTTTGCGTTCGGCATCAGCGAGCGCACTTGCTCCAGCATCGATTTTTCATCGGACGCATGCAGCCGGTTGCGGTCGAGCGTCCGGCTGAAGTGGTTGGACGTCGCCACAAAAAGCTGCCAAAGCATCTCCGCTTTCCACGGCGTCAGGGCTTCCGGGTTCACCGCGTGAATGTCCGCATAAGTCAGCAGTGTCAATCGCTGCAAACGTTCCAGCGTTCCCACGTTCTCCGCAAATCCCGAGACGATGGATGGATCAAAAATGTCGCGCCGCTGCACCGTCGCGGACATCACCAGGTGCTGCTCGATTAAGAAAGTGGACTTCCGCTTCTTCTTCCGAGGTAAGCCCCAGCCTGCGCGACGCCGTTTCGAGCGCCTCCAGGCTCCCGGTCACGTGGTTCTCTACCGGCATTCCCTTTCCGGTGTCATGCAGGAGCAAGGCAAAAATCAGCAAATCGCGCCGGTCCAGCGTCCTCCAGAGGGGTGCGAAGGAAACGCCCCGCTCATCTGGCGGGTCAGCGAGTTCCTGCAAATGTTCGATCGTTCGCAGCGAGTGTTCGTCCACCGTATAGCGATGATAGAAATCGCGCACCACCAGCGAATCAATCGAACGAAACTCCGGCAAGATTTCCGTCAGCAAACCGAGCCGGTGCATCGGCCGCAGCGCCACGCCCGGAAAATCGCCCGCAAGAATTTCCTTCAGCGTGTCCCACTGGATCACCTGATTGATCACCGGTAATTCCGAGTGCGTCATGATGTAGGAAATGCTGCGCTCGGCTTGCGGGGCAAGTGGCGTTCCCGTTCGCGCCGCCTCCACAAACATGGAATACATCACGGTGCGGTCGGAAAGCGCTTGCTGATTCAGGACTTCAATCTGCCCGCAGCGAATGCAAAAATCGCCGGTCACAACCAGTTCATTCTTCGTCACGCTGCGCGCGGCAGAAATAAACCGCTCCTTCAAACTCAAAGGAGTGGCCATTTTTTGATCCAGATAGCGCAGGAGCTGCCGGTTCAAGGTTCGCGCATGGCGAAAATAGATGCGCATCCATTCCGCCGCCGTACGTTGTTCTGCGCCAGGGATCCCCAGGGACTTTTCCGCGGCCTCCGCCTGAAGCTCGTAAGTCAGCGCGTTATCGTTTCTACCGTTGCCGTAGTGCAGAAAACAGCGGATCGAACTCAAAAACTCGACGGCATCCGCCGAAAGCTGCTCTTCGGCCGCACTCGAACCGCGCAAATCTTTCCGGTCTCCCAGAATCTGCCGCAACCAGTACGCCGCCTGATAATCGCGGATTCCGCCCGGCGCCTCTTTTACATTCGGCTCCAGGTGAAAAATGGTGTTCCCGTAACGCGCGAGCCGTTCTTTCGTCAGTCTGTGCAATTGGGAATAAAGAAACGGGCGAGCCTGCCGTTCGGAGGGAGGAAGAATTCGCACATCCAGTCTTTCAAACAGCAACTTGTCGCCGTCCAGAAATCGTCTGTCCAGCAGCGCCAGATGAAATTCCGCGTTGTCTTCCTCAATGCGTTTGCACTCGTCAATCGTGCGTCCCGCGGAACTTACGCGAAAACCCAAATCCCACATCGTCCGCGAAAATTCGGAAATCAGCGGCCGAAACTCTTCCTCTGCTTTGTCGTTTGCAAAAAGAAAAAGAATGTCCAGGTCGGAGTAGGGAAACAGCATTCGCCGCCCGTAACCGCCGAGCGCCAGCAAACTGAATCCCTCCGCGGAGGAATCGTGCAGCTTCAGCGCATCCTTGAACACTTGCTGAAGGATGCGGTCGGCAAGATCGCAAAACGCATGCAGAGTCTTCTTCGCGCCCACACCACTTTCAAACTCTTTGCGAATGCGCGCTCGTTCGTCCTCGCATTGCGAACCGAGGACGGATAGGGGTAAGCCTGTACCTGTCATTTGTTTGGTCGGGTGGTTCTCCAGGGGGAGACCGGGGCGCGCGGCGGAGGTCACGTATTCTAGAGCGCGCTTTCGCCGCGCTCCTCGTTACGAATCCGAATTGCCTCGTCCACCCTCGTAAGAAATATCTTACCGTCGCCAATCTTTCCTGTCTTGGCCGTCTTCAAAATTGTGTCCACGACCAGATTCACAAGCTTGTCCGGCAACACCATTTCCAATTTTATCTTCGGCAGCAGGTCCACTGTATACTCGCGCCCGCGATAGACCTCCGTGTGACCCTTCTGCCTTCCGTGGCCGCGCACTTCGGTCACGGTCATTCCTTCGATTCCCGCTTCTCGCAGCGCGTCCTTCACGGACTCAAACCGCGACGGCTGAATGATCGCTTCCAATTTCATCATCGGTGTTTCGCTCCGGCCTCGTTTTTCTCAGCCCTACATTTCCAGGTAATAAGCTTCTTCGCCATGCTGCGTAACGTCGAGTCCTTCTTGTTCTTCTTCTTCCGTCGCGCGGAATCCGGTAATCAGGTCGGTGATCTTCAAAATCACCATCGTACCGACCAGGGCAAAGCCCCAGGCTACCCCGATCCCGACCAGCTGGTTGCCGACTTGCCCCCAGTGGCCGTCAAGTCCGCCTACCGGTTTTCCAGCGCCAAAAATCGGATTGATCACTTGCTGCGCGAAAACGCCCGTCAACAGCGCGCCAATCGTTCCCCCCGCGCCGTGAACGCCGAAAGCATCCAATGCGTCATCATAACCGAAGATGGCTTTCACCCGCGTCACCATCAGGTAGCAGAAGACGCCAGCGGCAAGCCCAATCACCAGCGCAGGCATCGGCCCCACAAATCCCGCGGCAGGAGTAATTGCGACCAAACCCGCCACGGCGCCCGAAATCGCGCCCAAAGCGCTCGCCTTGCCGTTCTTGATCCATTCCGCCAAGCTCCAGCCGCACGCCGCTGCTGCTGCGCCAAAGTGCGTCGCGACGAATGCGCTCGAAGCAAGCCCACTTGCGGCCAGCGCGCTGCCTGCGTTGAATCCAAACCATCCGACCCACAACAAGCACGCGCCGATAAAGCTCAGCACCAAACTATGCGGTGGCATCGGTTGTTTCGGAAATCCAGTTCTCTTCCCCATGTACAATGCGCATACAAGCGCCGACACACCCGACGAAATGTGAACCACTGTGCCGCCCGCAAAATCGAGCGTAGGAAATCTTCCGCCAAGCGCCGCATTCAACCAATCCGCCCTTGCCCCAAACCATGTGTGCCAGCGGCGCATACACCAGGAAAAACCACAGCGTCATGAACAGCACCGTGCCGCTGAACTTCATCCGCTCCGCGGTCGCGCCAGTGATCAGCGCCGGAGTAATCACGGCGAACATCAGCTGGTAAATCATGAACGTCATTTGCGGAATCGTTCCCGCGTAATCGGGATTTGGATCGACGCCCACGCCGCGCAGGAACGCGTGCGAAAAATCTCCGATGAAATGCCCGTCTCCTCCGAACGCCAGGCTGTATCCGACAAGCGCCCAGAGCACGGTAATCAGTCCCATCATCGCGAAGCTCTGCATCATGATTGCAAGCGTATTCTTGCGCCGTACCAGGCCGCCATAAAACAGCGCCAGTCCAGGTCCCGTCATCATCAGCACTAGCGCCGCGCTCACCAGCATCCACGCATTGTCGCCGGCCGATTGCGCAGCGTTCACGCGTTTATCCAGGTCCGCCAGCTTGTCGTTCACGGCCTTGGAATTGTCCTGGGGAGCGGCACTGCTCGAAGCGGGAGCGGCGGAGGGAACTGCGGACTGCTGCGCGTGAACCGGCTTCACGCAAATCGCCAAAACCAAAAGCAAACAGCAACACTTCAAAACTCGCTTATTCACTCGCTTCACCCCGTTGCCAAAATCTTCGCGGCGGTGAGGGACATCGCACCGAACTCCGGAGAGGAATGCCGCGTTTGGCATGCGAAATTATACGCGCCTGCCTCCAACCTCCCGTTGCGAATTTTCGATAGCCTAAATCTGATTTTCCGATATATGCGCCCTCGAAAAGCCTGCCCAAAGGCTACTGCCCAGCAAGCGCTGAAATCCTGACGACGTGTTGAGTTCCCCGCGTCCTGTGGTGGCGATCTAGGAGCGAAGGCTCATCTCGCGCTTGGCTTCACTCACCAGCCGATCCGCCTCCCGCGTCGGCCGCGGAATCCGCACCCCATCGCTCGCCGCCAGCGTCAACCGGATCGCGCTCTTTAACGATACCCTGTGCCCCTGCGAAACATAGACTGGCTTTACTCCATCTCGGGTTCGCACCGCCGCCCCAATCGTTTCGCCCCCAGCTTTCTCATCTCTCAGCGGAGTCCAATTCCCCGCCTTTTCCCCCCAAGCACCGTGCGTCCCGATCAAAATGCTCTTCGCGCAGCCAATCGTCGGCCGGTCCAGCAAAATCCCCAAATGCGTCGCCAACCCCATGCGCCGCGGATGCGCATACCCCTGCCCGTCACAAAACAGCAAATCCGGCATCTTCTTCAGTTTCCGCAACGCCGCCAGCAGCACAGGAATCTCCCGGAAACTCAAAAATCCCGGCACATACGGAAATTCCAATGGCAACACCGCAGAAGCTCTTTCCACCTCCACCATCTCCGGAAACCGAAACACCACCACCCCGCCAATCGCCCGATTCGCCTCCCGCTTCGCATTCCATCGCGAACCCTTTTTCAGTGCCTGCGAACCCGTCAGAACAAAGGCCGCATCCAGCCCCGCCACCGTCCGAATCTTCGGCAACCGGTCCGCACCTTCCCATTTCGCGCGGAGCTTTTCCTGGATTTCCCGCGCCTCCCCCGGGCTCACGTTCCACTCATGCACTTTTGCCAATCTCATTTACTTGGTTCCCCGCCGCCTCATCGTATAATGCCTAGCGGTGCGGCGCTGAGCCGGTTTTCCGCTCCGCTTATCCAAATTGATGACTTTTTACGCTCCCATCGAAATCAACGTTCGCGAAGACGCTGGCGTCCACGTCTTTGACGTACACGGCCGCCTGACTATCGGCGATTCCAGCGAGCAGCTCACTATGGCGCTGCAATCTGTCCTGCAGAACGGTGCGCGCAAAGTCGTCGTCATGCTGGACGGCGTGCCGCAGATTGACAGCTCGGGAATTTCCTCGCTCGTTCGCATGTCCCTCGCGCTCGGCCGCGAAAACGGCAAGCTCTATCTCGTCTGCAAACCCGGCCGCGTCCGCGACGCCCTCACGGTCACGCGCCTTGTCGAAGCCATCCCCACCTTCGACTCCGAAGCGCAAGCGCTCAAGGCTTTCCGCTAGCCCAATCGGGCGGGCATAACCAGACCAGCTCCTGACTCTGCTCGTGCTTTCCTCGGTGTTGCAGCGTGCGCTCCTGACGGTATCTTGTTCAATCCCTTTGTCATTGGCTTCGCCAGTTCCTTCTGCCGCGCCCAGGATTTGTCCACGATTGCCCTGCAGCCTGCAACGGAAACTTCACGACCCTCACAAGCAGGCAATGTTTCCTCGAGCAGCCGTCAACAGCTTTTCAACACCGTCGGGCGGAATCTCTACCGAACCAACCGAGAAGCTCTCCACAAAGTTTTCCGAACAACTGCCCTCGCAAGCTTGCGCCAGATCCCGTGAACAGCCGTTCAGAGCTTATGGCGCGCATGAACCAATATCTCCCCAAACCTGCTTACACGGAGCAAGCGCGCCGGATAAAGGACCAAGGTAAGATCGTCGTCAAATCGATTGTCGAAACGGGCCCGCCGGATCTGGGGCAAGAATCGCTCGCAGTCTTTCACGCGTGGGAACTTGAGCCGGCAAAGAAGGAAGGCAAGACAATCGCAGTGTGTATCGCCATCGAATCCACATTTAGATTGTTTTAACAGGAAATACGAGGAAAAAACTATCCGCCCTTTTTCAGTTCGGCGAGGACGAGCTTGGCTACTTCTTTCAGCGTCTCGAACACGCCGACGCCTTTGATTGCCACGCCCTCGAGAACGGGTTCGCCTTTTTTCTGCAATTGTTTCGTCAGGGCATCTACGCTCATTGCGTTCGGCAAATCGCGTTTGTTCAATTGCAGCACGTAAGGAATCGAGTCGAAATTCAGGTTGTGTTCTTTCAGGTGTTCCTGCAGGTTTTCCAGCGTTTCGAAATTCGCGTCGAGCCGTTCTTCCTGCGAATCCGCCACGAACACAACGCCGTCTGCGCCCTTCAAAATCAGTTTGCGGCTCGCTTCATAGAAAACCTGTCCAGGCACCGTATAAAGGTGAAAGCGCGTTTTGAATCCGCGCACCGTGCCCAAATCCAACGGGAGAAAATCGAAGAAAAGCGTACGGTCCGTCTCTGTCGCCAGCGAAACCATTTTCCCTTTTTGGTTTTGTCCCGTGTTGTCATAAATCCATTGCAGGTTCGCGGTCTTTCCGCCCAAACCTGGACCGTAGTACACGAGCTTGCAGTTGATTTCGCGCGCAGGAAAATTGATAAAAGGCACTTGTCGTCGATCCTAGATTCCCAACTCGACTGCTCAATCGTTTTAAATCAATAACCCCAAAGCCAGGCCGTTCCGGCATCTCAGGGCTGGGGGCAGGCCGTCTCCCCCACAAACGAGGCCCCAAACTTATAGCACAGCCTATCCAACTCGGCCAATCAGGCTTGTCCTCGAACTACAGGACGCAATTGCACTGGGAACCCGGTACGCCCCGCGACATCATTTTAGTCCAGGTTTGCCAGGAAGCGTCTTCGGTTATCCCCTAGTTTCCGCGACTTTGCCTCGCCCCCCAACCGAATTTTTTGCCCCTGCCTCCCTTCGGTAACGCCCGGCCATGCACCGCTGAACAATCAGGCCCGCCGTCCCTTGTATATCCGGAAACTCTCCGCTGGTACATTCTGCCATATCTACTCTCTATTTTAATGTCATGTTAGTATCCTTACCGCAAGAAGAGTCCCAGGCCGGTGAATATTTCGAATCGCTTGATTCTCGTTGCTCTCAATTTTCTGTTCGCGCCTGTTCTCCTGTCCGCTCAATCCGCTCCTGCGGCTTCTCCTGCTCCGCAAAATCAACCCGCAGCCGGGGCCACCGTTCCAGCTTCTGCTCCGGCGACAACACCGTCGCCTACTCCTCTGGCCGAAGCACGCCAGCTTTATCGTACGGGAAAACTTTCTGAAGCCGAAGCTGCCTACAACACCATCCTCAAAGCCGATGCGAATTCCGCAGAGGCATATGCCGGACTTTCTCGCGTTTATCTAAAAGAACGCCGACCAGCGGATGCGGACACCGCTGCCACAAAATCCCTCGCGCTCGCGCCCAATTCCGATTTCGCAAAAGTTGCCGTCGGCGAAGTCCGCTTTCGCCAGGGTCGCATGACCGAAGCCGAGACTGTGTTCACGCAGCTTGTAAAGGCGAATACGTCTGAAGCGCGCGCCTACTTTGGCCTCGGCCGCATTTATTGGGCCGCTTCCTACTACCAGCACGGGAAGCTCATGTTCGACAAGGCCAACGATCGCGATCCCGCCGACCCCGACATTCACAGACGATGGTTGTTCACGCTGAGCCGCAAAGAACGAATTGCCGAATTGAAAGGCCTTCTAGCTGGTAACACCGACGACGATTCCGACGAACGCGAACATCTCCAAACGAGTCTTGTCACGATGACGGATGCGGAAGAATCGGGCCGCAAGGGATGCCGCCTGGCCAGCACGGTACACGAATCGCACCAGTTTCTGGAACGCTTGGTGTATACCGCATCGCGCATTCGCGGCTACGGCCTCAAAGTCAACGTTGACGACGCAAAAGGGACGCTCATGCTGGATAGCGGGGCTTCCGGCATCCTAATCAACAAGAGAATGGCGCAAAAAGCTGGAATCGAACCCGTTGTCAAAACCGACGTTCACGGGATTGGCGATAAAGGTCCGGTTGGCGGTTATGTCGGGTATGCGAAGTCCATCAAGATCGGCGACATCGAATTTCAAAACTGCTTGGTGGAAGTCGAGGACAAGAACTCGGTCGGGGAGGAAGATGGGTTGATTGGCTCCGACGTGTTTAGCGCTTTTCTAGTGGATATCAATTTTCCTGACCATAAATTCAATCTCACGCCTCTGCCTCCCTTGCCGCCCCTCACCGAAACCGAGAAGGCCTTCATCGCCAAGTACCCCAAGCTCGCGCGCTTTCGCGACCGCATCATTCCCGACGAATACAAGGAATTCAATTCTGTCTATCGCTTCAACCACATGCTTTTGATTCCGACCCGCGTCAACGATCTGCCCCCAAAGCTATTCCTCATCGACACGGGCGCTTTCAGCGACACCATCACTCCGGCTGCGGCGCGCGAGGCGACAAAGGTCCGATCCGACTCGAACTTGCAGGTCAAAGGCTTGAATGGCGCGGTAAAGAACGTTTACAGTGCGGATGAACTCACCTTGACTTTTTCCCGTTTCAAACAACCTGCCAGAGACATGGTCGCTTTCGATACTGCCGGCATGAGCAACAGCGCGGGAACGGAAATCTCCGGCATCCTGGGTTTCGCCATGCTCTATCAAATGGATTTGAAAATCGATTATCGCGACGGCTTGGTTGACTTCGGCTACGACCCGAAACGCTTCCACTAAACAAGAAAATACCTGTCTAGAAAGAAGTCTATAGCCAATCAGCTTGGTTTCGAGCCGACCATCGCCCGCAACAGCCACTTTTTCAGCACGGGCGTCGCATAGGAGGGAATTTCGTCAAACGTCACACCCATCCCCAGATTCGGATGCGCGTAAATCACTTTGCCCTTCGCTTCAAAGAATTCATTCTCGAAGTAGATCTTCACGTGAATCGGGGTGCCATCCGGCAGTGGATTCACCGTATCGAAGTAACATCCGTGCAGGCTCAGCTCGCTGACACGAGTCTCCGTCTTCGTTCGGGCCTTTTCATCAATCAATTCCGCGGTCGCGATAAATGTGTAGCGCGGCGTTCGGCGTCGTTCGTCATCCACAGAATCACCTCGGTTTGCAGTTCTGCCGGGCCTGTCCTGCGTTTGCTCGGGGTCGGAGCTTCCCTATCTCGTTTATATCACGCCGCTAAATCCTCGAATGCGTTTGATTCTTCGCCTGCGCCGAAACTCGCAACTCCGGGAGTGCTGCTGTGGTTACGGTTTGGCCGGTTCCACTCGAGGAGGATCTGGACTAGGCACCGTGAAAAGCTTCTGATTCTCTGCTTTCCACCGCATGGCCGCATAGATGCGATTCCGCCCGCTCGGATGGTCGTAGAAAACAAACTCTTCGATCCGGCCGGGGCTCATTTTCCGGTACTCCCCCAGATGGATAGCCGCTTGGGCAAATCCGTCCGGTTGCCTGCTCGCGTTCAGGCCGTACATGTCCGCTTCATACTCCGACGTTCGCGTTTGCGTATTTTGAATCGGCGTAAGGGCGAAAAAGAAAAGGGACCCAACGAGAAATACAAGAGGCACTACGGCAACGTCCGTGACGCCTCTCACCTGCCAGCTCTGTCCCCACCTGGCCAGCGACCAGCCCAGCGACCACTTGAGAAACGCAAAGAACACAAACGGTCACGACCGAAATGAAAAGCATGTCCTTATAAATGTGATTCAAGACGTAGTGTCCCATTTCATGGCCCATTACCGATTCGATCTCTTCCGGCGAGCCGCGATTGATCAAGTTGTCGTTCATCGTGATGCGCATGGTGTTGCCAAAACCGCTGACGTTTGCGCTCATGCGCGTCGTCTGTTTTGAAGCGTCAATTTCATACACGTCCCGCGCCGGAATTCCGTTCGCGCGCGCAAGCCTCAAGACGGGCTGCGTGATTTTCTGATTCTCCAGTTTCTTGGGTGTATTGAACAGTGGCACAAGATAGACGGGGGCAATGAGCACGGTGAGCATTGTGAATAGAATCGTCACGATGGCGCCCCAGATGTGCCACGAGTTCGGCAGTTTTCGCACTACTGCAAAGAGCAGCATCACCAGCAATCCGCCGAGAATTGCATTCACAAGCAGAAACTTAATCTGGTCCCCCATCCAGGGACCGAACGTCTGCGTGGCGAGTCCGTACTTCCGTTCGCGAAAGAATCCTTCATAGACAGCCAGCGGAAATGCAAGCAGCGTGCTCACAAGCAGGAACTCGACCCAGTAAATAAGCGTCTGCAGTGGTTTGAATCGCGTTAGCCGTTCTGCGGTGTTTCGCATCGCAGCAGAGACACGGAACTTCAGCAAGATCAGATACAGGACCGCACCGTACAAGAAATCCCAAAGGATCAGCCAGTAACCGCCTTCAAAGTAGGCGTCGGACTTTGCCCGCGCGCTTGCCGGAATCTGCGCCAAATAAGCATTGGTTGCAGCTTCTGCATCAAAATGGCTGGAAGGTTGCGCCTCCGGCGGCACGTTTGTTACCGACGGCATCTCCGTCGCGGGTTTTTGTCCCGGTCCGGGAGTCTGCTGCGCAAAGATCGCACTTGCGGCAAGAAATAACCCTAGCGCGCACAAAGCCGCTTTCGCAGCCGAAAACAGATTCATACAGCCTCCCACAAGGATTGGATGCAAGGGCGTAGATACGTTTCAGCCCTGCAAATAGTTTCTCCGGGACAAGGCAAAGTTTGCGTTTGCTAGTCCGCCGGAGCCGCTTCGAATTGCTCGGACATCCAGCGCTTCAGCGCATCCATGTTTTGCGCGCGGCCAAGAAAATCCTTCACAAGGTCATTCGCCGATTTCGATCCACCGGGTTCAAGCACCAGCTTGCGATACCTTGTCGCTGGCCCGGGTGCCAACAAATCCTTGCGATCGAACTTCGTCACAAAGTCTTCCGCAATTACCTTGTCCCACAAGTAGGTGTAATAAGCCGAAGAGTAACCCGCCAAATGCCCGAACGAAGCGTAGTCGTGAATCCCCGGAGTCGGCGCAAACATGCTGTATTTGATTTCAGCGTTCAGCACAATCTTGTCCGGGTCAACCTCTTCCGGTTTGCGATTGTAAAGATCGAAAGAAGTTGCGGTGAACACGTTTTGCCGCGCTACCCAGCTCGCCCGTCCAAATGCATCCGCGCGGTTCATGCGTGCCACAAGCTCGGCCGGAATCGACTCATTCGTCTTGTAATGCTTGGCAAACGTCGCCAGCACTTGCGGGCTGTGCATCCATTCTTCCAGCATTTCCGACGGCGCTTCGCCAAAATCCGACTCCATGCTGATGCCGCTGATTCCCGCCCACTGTTGCGCGCTCAAAATCCAGTGCATCAAATGGCCGAACTCGTGGAAGAACGTCACCACGTCCGTGTAGTCCATTAGTCCGGCATCGTCCGCCGTTGGCGCCGGAAAATTGCAGACCAGCACAGCTTCCGGTAATTGCTTTCCCTTGATTCCGTCCAGCACCGGCACCATTTCCGCGTGGCTGAACTTCCCTTCCCGCGGATGCATGTCCAGGTAAAGCCGCCCGATCATCTTTCCCTGGTCAAATACGTCCCAAGTTTCGACGCCCGGATCCCACGCCGGCACTCCCGCTTCCTGCACGAACGAAATTCCGAATAGCTTAGCCGCCGTATCCAGCACGCCTTTCTTCACGCGCTGGTACGGCAGGTACGGCCGCACCGAAGTCGAATCGAAATTAAACTGCGTGCGCCGCACCTGCTCGCGCAGCGAATAGTTCTCGTAATCGGAAATCTCCTTGGCGCCCGGCACGGTCTTCTGCTTCTCGGCCAGCAGCATTGCGAATTCCTTCTGCGCCACCGGTTTCGCCGCTGTGTCCACTGCCTGGATGAAGTCCGCAATGTTCCTGGCGTTAACGATCATGCGGTCCGCCGCATTGAAGTCCGCCCAGGACGAATAGCCGACGATGCTGGCGATCTCATAGCGCGTCCGGATCATGTCCATCAACACTTCGCGATTCTTCGGATAAGCGCGGTTTTGAAATTCGAGGTACAGTTTTCTGCGCACCGCGTCGCGCTTCGCAAAAGTAAATATCGGAAATGCATCCGGATAGTTTGTCGTCAGCTTGATCTTTCCGTCCGCTCCCGGCTTGTGTGCGTCGATGAAATCTTTCGGCATCCCTTCCAGGTCCGCCGCCGAATCCACCGCAATGCTGCGCTGATCGTCGGAAATATTCCGGTCAAACGCCGTCTGCAGATCTGTCAGCTTGTCGAACAGTTTCTTCAGGCGGTCGCGCGTTGCATCATCCTTGTCCACCCCTGCCAATTTGAATTCGAGCAACTGCCGCTGCACGTAATACTTCGTAGCCGCGTCCGTACCGCTCAAATCAATCGCCTCCAGCGCCTTATAAACCCCCTGATTCAGCGCCAGTGTCGACGCAGCCGCACCAATCTTCGAAGTCATCGCCGTCGCCGAATCCCGGTACCTCGCATCGGGATGCACTTGCAGCAGCAATCCCGCCATATACCCCGCCGTGTTGTACTGGCGCACCACTTCGTCATACGGCACAAGCGTGTTCTCGATGGTGTGCCCGCCCTTCACCGCCAGAATCTGATCAATCGCCCGCTGCCCAGCCGCGAGCCGGTCGTTTTCCATCTTTTCAAACGCCGCGATGTCCGGCTTGCTCGCCCAAACGGGAGCCTGGCTCACTACCATCTGGGCGTTTTGGCCGCCCGCCACAAGTGGCGCCGCGCAGGCCAGGGTAAGGCAAAGCAGATTCGCCATCAGGCGTTTCGAAATGCGTACGATTGTCATATTCCTCTCCAAAATTGCTTTCCCGAGTGAAACGAGCTTTTTCAGCGCAAAGTTCCCCGCAAAGCCGCAATTCCTTTGACGGATTCCGCCCCGATTCGTCAGTCCTTTCCCGGCAAAGAGTCCTCACCGGGAGAGCAGAAACTCCTCCAGCAAAAGGTGCGCCAGCCGCTCCGAGTCATGCCGGATGACGCCTTTCTCGTCCAGCAGCGAATCCAGAATCACCCGCACTCCCTGCTCTTGCAGCGCCGGCAAATCCACAATCACTCTTTCCGCGCCTTCTTTCTTGTACCGCCGCGCCACTTCCGGAGAAACGCTCTTGCGATTCGCAACCACGAAATCCACCACCCGCTTCGGAACGTGGCGCTGAATTGCCTGCAAATGTTCGGAAAGCGAGTATCCGGCCGTCTCGCCCGGCTGTGTCATCAGATTCGCAATGTAAACGCGCGGCGCTTTCGATCGGGCAATCGCGCTCGCAATTTCCGGAATCAGCAAGTTCGGCAGAATGCTCGTATAGAGCGACCCGGGCCCGAGTAAAATCAGGTCGGCGCGGCGAATGGCTTCAATCGCTTCCGGAACCGCTTTCACATGCCGCGGATTCAAAAGCAATTTGCGGATCGGCACGCGGCTCGCCGTAATGTTCGTTTCGCCGTGAACGCGCTTGCCGTCTTCAAGGGCCGCTTCCAGCGTGACATTGGCTACCGTTGAAGGAAAAATCCTCCCGCGAATCGCTAGCACCTTGCTCGAAACGCGAACCGCTTCCGCAAAATCGCCGGTCACATGTGTCAGCGCCGCCAAAAATAAGTTCCCGAAATTGTGCCCCGTAAGCCCGCGGCCCGCATGAAAACGGTACTGAAACAACCGGCTCAACAGCGCTTCATCGCTTGCCAGCGCCACCATGCAGTTTCGAATGTCGCCCGGCGGCAAAATCTGATTTTCCCGCCGCAACCTTCCCGAACTCCCGCCATCGTCGGTTACCGTGACGATCGCCGCCAAATCCGAAATTGGCCGCTTCGCAGTTGTGTCCTGGCGGCGAACCACGTGGTGCTTCAATCCTCTCAACAAGGCGGAAAGTCCCGTACCGCCTCCGAGAGCGACCACTCTCATACCCGCTCCCAGGCTATGTCGCGCTGAATTTTTCTTGGATTTTTCGCTCACGGATTCCTGCAGGTTGCGGGGCGCTCTACTTTAGCAGAACCGCAACCGGACGGGCGAGGAGCGCCACCGGCCGCAGGTCAGAAGCGCAAGTCACGCTCCAAGACCGTCTTTTTCCGGATAGAGCAATTCCGTAAATCGCGGATCTTCTTGCAGGAAAGCAAAATCTTCGTCGTTTCGCGCATGAAAGCGGTTCGCAGAGCGCAGGTCGATCGCAATTTTCAGATTTGCCAGCGCAGCATCCGCTTCGCCGGTAAGGCAATCGAGCGCAGCCACCGCATAGATAATATGATCGGCTTTCGGCGCAAGCTTTCGCGCCTTGTCCAGACTCTCGCGCGCTTCATCCCAGCGGCCAAGATTCATCATCGTCACACCGCGCTGATAATGTTCTTCCGCCGTCTTGGGATTTTGCTCGGCCGTCGGTTTCATCCGCTGCTCGGCGATCTTGATGTGCATCTTTGCGCGATCGGCCAATTCTTTGCTCGGCCCTAGAAGAACTTTTTCCAATTCCTGCCTGGCTTTCCCGTATTTCTGCTGGTGAAATAGCGCTAGCGCCTCGTCATAGGTTTTCATCTGCGCTTGCACAAGCGGATTCACCAGTTCGACGCCGCCACGCTGTACGGGCTGTGGGGCTGTTAAACCTTTTCTTTTCTTCATTTTAGATGGCTTTGCCTTGGCGCCCGACCGGGAGGATGACTTTCTAGCCTTTGCCATGGCGCGAATGCTAACAGAGGAATTTTCGCCAGTCAATCTATTGACAAGCTTTGACACGAGCCGGCTAGCCCTAGCCAGGGGCAGGTTCGAGGGGAATCAATCTGCCTGACGCGTGATTTATTCGTTCTACCATACGGCCAAGGCGCTGCAGATCGGCAAAATATCCCATAACCCCTTTACACTGAAAGCGCGAATCGCGTTCAAAACGCTTCTCAAAATGAATGCGCCCGGGCGCAATTTCCGGCTCTAAGTCCCTTTAGAATGAACAGTTAAAAAAACAGAGAGGAGCGGGGAAATGGTTTGCTAGGAGTCTCCTGAAAAAGGAGGTGCGGCACGCTTGCCCTGATCCCCGGGTCAGGCGTCGACCACCAGAAGTCGAAGGACCTGTTTCTGCGCATTCGACGCTCGCCACTTTCTTCCTTCGTCTGCTACAATGATGAGTCTTGTTTCACAAATCTTTTATCCATCAGGAACTGACATGGCAATGAAGTGTGATCTCTGCGGCAAAGGGCCGCAATACGGCAACGTGGTTAGCCACGCCAACAATACCCGCCGCCGCCGCTGGAACCCGAACCTGAAGCGCGTTCGCGCCGTCGTAGCTGGCACCCACAAGCATCTTCGCGTTTGCACTGCGTGCATCCGCGCCGGCAAGGTAACCAAGGTCGGAGCTTCCCGCGCGAAAAAAGCGGCTTGAGCTAAACCTCTTGAACTCAATGAGCCCGATTCCATCCAGGATGGTTTCGCCTCGCACAGCGAGCGCTGTTCTCGCTGCCATTTTTCTTTTGTCCATCGCCGGTTGCAACAAGACCACGCAACCCGCTCCTGACGTCTGGGCCACAGTCAACGGCACGGACATCAAGCGCGACGAAGTGGACAAGTATTACCGTACGCGCGTCAGTCCCGAGGGCCAGCCTCCTTCTTCGGAAGAATCAATCTCCCTCAAGCTGAATATTCTGGAGGAGCTGATCAACAACCAGATTCTTCTCGAGCGCGCGAAAAAACTGAATCTCGTCGCCAGCGACGGTGAAGTCGAAGACAAATTCACCGAAATGAAAAGTCCGTATACCGAGGACGAATTTCAGCGCCAGCTCAAAGAGCGCGGCATTACGGTGGACGATCTCAAGAGCGATCTGCGCCGCCAGCAATCCATCACGAAATTGATGAACCGCGAAGTCGTCGCGAAAATCAGCATCACCGATCAGGACGTAGCCGATTTCTACAACTCAAACAAACAGCAATTCAACGTCGCTGAGCCGCAATACCGCATCGCGCAAATCGTCGTTACGCCGCGCAAAGAACTGCAAATCCGCAATCGCAAGAATGACGACGCCACGAACGAAGCCGAAGTCAGCCGCAAAGTAAAAATGTTGACAGATCGCCTGAACAGCGGCGCCGATTTCGCCACGCTGGCAATGGATTATTCCGAAGACATGAATTCCGCGGCAACCGGCGGCGATCTCGGCTACGTTCCGGAATCCGCTCTCAATCAGTCCGACCCGCTGCTAAAGCGTGCCGTCCTCGCGCTAAAGGCCGGCGAAGTCAGCCCACCCATTGTGCTGAAAGACGGCGTGCACATCCTGAAACTCGTCGCCCGTGAAGCCCCCGGCCAGCGCGGCATCACCGATCCGCAGGTGCTACAGACGATTCGCGATACGCTGCGCAGCCGCAAGGAACAGCTTTTGAAAGCCGCGTATCTCTCCACCGTGCGCGACGAAGCAAAAATTACGAACTATCTGGCCCGACAGGTCATCGAATCCGCAGGCCGCCTGCCCGACGCCGCAAAAACGAGCTTCCCCACCAGGGCAGGAGCCCCGCAGAATTGAGTTTGGGACTTTTTTGAGTTTTTCCCGCGGAGAGTTTTTCTGCGAGAATTCTTAATCGACCCAGGCGAGGATTTCTCCGGCGTTTACCGCTTGTCCTTCTTTTACCAAAATCTTTTCGACTTTTCCGCTCTTCGGCGAGCGAATCTCATTCTGCATTTTCATCGCTTCCACGACCAGCAAACCTTGTCCGGCTTCCACGCTGTCGCCCGCGTTCGCCAGCACGCGCACAACTTTTCCCGGCATCGGCGCCGCAATTTGTTGCCGTCCTTCCGCTTCCATCGCGCCGTGACGCCGTCCGCGCCACGCGCGCGGATCTTCCACTTCCGCGATGAACTCTGCAATTCCCGTGTGCAGCACAAGCGTTCCATCCGGCTTTGGCGCGATGCGAACTTCCCACGATTCCCCATCGATGAGCAGCGAGAAGGTGTTGGCGGCGACTTCCACGGCGTCTGCATCGAGAAATTTTCCGTCGAGAGTAATCCGCAGCTTTTCAGGCTCGCGAGTGAATTCCACGACGCGCAGCTTTCCGCCGATGCGCACTTCGTATTTCATGGCGTGCGATCCAGTTGACGGTTGCGCCCGTCCATTTTCCAGCGCGAATCCTGTTCGGATGAGCCGGCCGTTTGCGGGGAGTTGTGTGTCAAACGCCAGAGCGCGGCGGCGATTGCGGCGGCATCGGCGGCGCGCGAACCAATATCCGGGGCGGCGTGGGGACGTTTGAGCACTTCATCCAGCCAGTTCGTATGAATTTCAGAGCGGAGGAAATCGGGCTCGGCGAGAATTCTGCGGAAGAGCGCGGTGTTCGTTTTGATTCCGGTGACGGTGAATTCTTCGAGCGCTCTGCGGAGGCGCGCGATCGTTTCTTCTCTGCTGTTTCCCCACGCGATTAGTTTTGCGAGCAACGGATCGTAATCCATTGGAACGGTGTAGCCAGAATAGACGCCTTCATCGAGACGAATTCCGGGCCCGCTCGGCGCGCGGCACGACAGGATCTTTCCTGGCGACGGGAAAAAATTGTTTTCGGGATCTTCTGCGTACAAGCGGACTTCCATCGCGTGCCCGCGCGGCGTGATGGATTCCCAAGCGAAAGGAAGCCTGTGTCCCGCCGCGATGGCGATTTGCAGTTTCACCAGGTCGAGCCCGGTGACTTGCTCGGTAACGGGATGTTCGACTTGCAGTCGCGTGTTCACTTCGAGGAAGTAGTAGTCGTAATGCGTGTCGACGAGAAATTCGACCGTGCCTGCGTTTACGTAGCCGCCCGCGCGGGCAATCCGCACCGCCGCATCACCCATGCGTTTGCGCAATTCGGGCGTCATGATAGGCGAGGGAGCTTCTTCAATCACTTTTTGATGGCGTCGCTGCACGGAACATTCGCGCTCGCCCAGGGAAACAACCCGGCCGTGCGCGTCGGCTAGAATCTGAATTTCAATGTGGCGCGGCTTTTCGAGATATTTTTCGAGGAAGACGCTGGAATTGCCAAACGCATTCATCGCTTCGGACGAGGCGTCGCGAAACGCGGGCTCAAATTCGGCTTCGGCAGGAAACAAGACGCATGCCCTTGCCGCCACCGCCGGCGACCGCTTTTAGCAAAACGGGATAGCCCATGCGCTGCGCGAGAGCGCGGGCTTCTTCCACATTTTCGATGGGGTCATTTGTGCCAGGAACGATTGGCACATCCACACCTCGCGCGAGAGAGCGGCCAGCAGTTTTCGAGCCGAGCGCTTCCATGGCTTCGGCCGAAGGGCCAATGAATGTGAGCGATGCGTCGCTCGAGGCCCGCGGCAGCGCGGGGTTTTCCGCCAGGAAACCGTAGCCGGGATGGAGGGCGTCGCAACCCGAGCGTTTTGCCACGTGCATCAATTTGTCGAGGCAGAGGTAGCTTTCGCGCGAAGGTGCAGGGCCAATGAGATAAGCCTCATCGGCTAGACGCACATGAAGTGAATTGCGATCCACATCGCTGTAGACGGCCACGGATTTAATGCCGAGTTCCCGGCAGGCTCGAATGATGCGGACGGCGATTTCGCCGCGATTGGCGATGAGAATTTTTCGGAACATTTTCGTCCGAGGGTTTGCAAGTACAGACCCTCGAGCCCCTGGAATTGAGCAGCGGAAAAAAGCTTAGCACGCGAGGTGGATTGGCCAGCCGAAGGGTTTTGTCGAGGTGTCCAAAAAACCGGGCGCGCCATCCGATCCCGGGAAAAATGAATTGCTGCAAACCCTCCTCTTGACAATCAAGAGGAGAAGCGTATGCTCCCCTTGACTGTCAGGAGAAGCGCTACAAATGAGTGACCAGTCTAGTGATCTTGTCCAGGGAACACTGGACATGCTGATTTTGAAAACGCTGGCTCTGGAGCCGATGCACGGGTACGGACTCTCCGTGCGGATCGAGCAAATGAGCGACGGGATTTTTCGGGTTAACGCCGGCTCGCTGTTTGTTGCCTTCGAGCGGCTGCAACGCGCGGGAATGCTCAAAGGCGAATGGAAGACCACTGAAAATAGCAGAAGAGCAAAATACTACTCGCTGACGGAACGGGGCCGAAAGAAGCTCGAATCGGAAACGCGGGAGTGGACGAGGCAAGTGGCGGCCATCGCCAGAATTCTTGAGGCTTCCTAAGAACGGCTATGTCTCTGCTTCAGAACATTACGAGCGGGCTGAGAACTTTGTTCCGGCGGGAGCAGGTCAGCCGGGAGCTGGATGAAGAATTGAACGGCTTCCTGGAGATGGCTGCTGAGGAAAAGATAAAGCAAGGGATGAGCCGCGAAGCCGCGCTTCGCACCGTGCGGTTGGAACGAGGGACTGCCGGAATCGCCAAAGATACGATTCACGCTGCCAGATGGGAATCTTTCCTGGAGACGTGCTGGCAGGACGTGCGTTTCGCCGTGCGGATGCTGCGAAACAGTCCTGGATTCACGGCGGTCGTCGTCCTCACGCTGGCCCTCGGGATCGGCGCCAATACCGCCATTTTCAGCCTGGTGAACGCGGCACTGTTGCAGTCCATTCCTGTACACAATCCTCAGGAACTTGTGGTGCTTCGCTGGTCGGCGCATGCGCGCCCGAAAACGAATGGTCACAGCAGCTACGGCGATTGCCAGGTGACGCAGTGGGAGGCGTCGTTTGCCAGCAGCTGCTCGTTCTCTTATCCGACAGTGCGGCAAATCCGCGAGAACTCGCACGTGTTTTCCGGTATCGCGGCGTTTGCGGGCCCGACTCAACTTGATTTGAGCGGCAACGGGACCGCAAGTATGGTCAACGGAGAGGCTGTTTCCGGCGATTTCTTTCAAACGCTCGGTGTTGGGGCAGCGGCAGGCAGGACGCTCGATCTGAATGACGAAAAGCCCGGCGCAGAGGCTGTTGCGGTTCTTTCCTATACGTACTGGCAGACCACCTACGGAGGCGCTGCAACCGCCATCGGAAAAACAATCAAGCTTAACGGTGTGCCCTTCACGATTGTCGGCGTGGCGGATCCCCGCTTTACGCGCTTGACGCCCGGTAAGTCTCAGGACTTGTGGGTACCTCTGTCGCAGGTGGCCAGACTGCGTCATTTGGAGGAAGGTGAGCTAGGCAAAAGCGACACCTGGTGGTTAACCACCGTAGGGCGCATTGCGCCAGGAGTTTCGCTCGCGCAAGCCGAGACTGCGACGAGCCTTCTATTCCGCGATCAGGTCGTTCACGATTCGCTTCTGAAAACGACCGAAGATCCGCAAGTAATCTTGTGGCCCGCTCAAAAAGGCCTCAGCGGCTTACGCAGCTGGGCGGAGCAACCGCTGTTCCTTCTGATGGGTGCGGTCGCGACCCTGCTCTTAATTTCCTGCGCAAACGTTGCGGGACTCCTCCTTTCCCGGGCTGAAACGCGGCGCAAGGAAATCGCTGTGCGCCTGGCGCTCGGCGCGGGCCGCGTGCGAGTCGCCCGGCAGCTATTGACGGAAAGTCTGCTGCTTTCCTTCGCCGGGGCCGCCGTTGGAATTTTCATTGCGTACTGGGGGGCAACAGCCCTGGCTGCCTTCGTCGTCGCGAATCAAGATTCAAGGCCATACCTAAACGCGACGCCGGACCTCACGGTCCTGCTGTTTACGATTGGCGTTGCCGTAGTAACCGGGATTCTTTTTGGCCTCGTACCGGCGCTGATCGGCACGCGGGCGAATCTCGCGCCAGTGCTGAAAGAGAGCTCCACAGGCATCACAAGTGCAATCGCACGCGGCAAGCGCAGGATTGGACCTGGGGGCGCGCTCGTTGTTGTGCAAGTGGCGCTCTCGATGGTTGTGCTTGCGGGCGCGGGGTTGGTGGTCCGATCGGTGGCCAACCTTAAAGGGGTGGAGGCCGGCTTTGATACAAACAATCTTTTGCAGTTCGGCGTCGATCCTGCGCTTACCGGTTCTTATAAGGAAGCGGAGGTTCAGATGCCTTTATGGTGAATTGCAGAGGCGCTGACCTATCTGCCGGGCGTAGTGGGTGTCAGCTACTCGTCGGACACGATGCTCAGCGGCAGTCTCTGGACGTCCGACGTAAAGATTGAAGGGCGCGCGGACAAATCCACGGTTGAAGTACAGATGATGGCGGTCGGGACCGACTTCTTCAGTACCATGCGAATCCCCTTGGTAGCGGCCGCGTTCTGGAACCGGCTGACATTTCATCGTCGCATGAAGTGGCGGTTGTGAACCGGTCCTTCGTCAAGAAATTTATGGAGAACCGCGAGCCGCGCGGTTTGCATTTTGGCGGCGAAGATTCGAAAGCCAAGCAATACGAAATCGTGGGCGTAGTTGGCGACACAAAATACGACGACTTGCGCAAGGATCCGGAACCGACCGCTTTCATTCCGCTGAAAAAAGGCGGGGTACACTTTGCGGTAAGGACCGTTTCGAATCCGCGTGGCACTGATACCGGCAGTGCGGCGAGCTCTGAGCGATCTGGACAACAACTTGCCGATGTTTGACGTCATGACGCAGAACCAACGAATCGAAAGAATGCTGTTCACCGAACGGCTGATCGCGTACCTTGCGAGTCTGTTTGGGCTGGTTGCGCTCATCCTGGCCTGCATCGGCCTCTATGGATTGTTGTCTTACGAAGTAGCTCGACGGACCAAAGAGATTGGCGTTCGAACGGCATTGGGCGCGCAGAAAAAGGATGTGCTGCGTCTTGTCGTGGGACAGGGCTTGGCGCTGGTGGCGGATCGGAATCGTCTTTCGGAGTTTTGGGATCGTTTGGCGTCACGAGGTTCCTGAAGAGCCTGCTTTATGGCGTTGAGCCAACGGATTCTTACACGCTTTTGACGGTGTGCGCCCTTTTGCTCCTCGTTGGGAGGAGTCGGCTTGTTTGATTCCTGCCCGCCATGCTACGCGCGTGGCACCGATGATTGCGCTGAGATACGAATAGTCCAGGCGGCGCCCTCGTCTGCGGGGTGCGCAATTTTTCTTGTGCACTTTGAGGCGAAGAGTTGTTAGCATCGCCGCTATGAAAAACCTACTTTTCGTATTAGCTTTGTTCACGTTCGGACAGCAGACGATGGATCTACCTTCGAAGAAAATTCTGAGCCTGGCGGCAGTGAAGAGCGATGGTTGCCGGCGCCGAGGCTGAAGCCAAAAAGCGCAACGTCGAAGTGACGATTTGCGTTGTGGACGACAGCGGCAATCTGCTGTTTCTGGAAAAAGCGGACAGCGTGCCGTTCAACACGGTGGAGTTTGCGCAGAAGAAAGCGCGGCATGCCGCGGCTTACGGGCATCCATCGAAGGATGGCGCCGATGCAGTGAAGAGCGGTCACACGGAAGTGCTTGTGATGCCGAATTTTTTCCCGAATCAGGGCGGGTTGCCGATTATTGTGGATGGAAAAGTTCTTGGGCGGAATTGCGGCGAGCGGCGCGAAGTCGGAGATTGATGAAGCGATTGCGCAGGCTGGGATCAGACGCGCTGATGAAAGAAATAGTCTGTCAAATCGCAGCATAGATCGCAAGGGACGGGGCGGCGTTTTGGCTTGCCCTCGCAAAATTCCTTTGTCACCATCTACGGGTTTTTGGCCAACTTTCGGGGGGCTTGCGATGAAGAAACGGCTGATTCTTGCATGCGCGATTGCGTGTGCGCTTGGGATGGGCGCGGTTGCGCAGGAGCAGACGATCGCTCCGGCGGAAAATTTGGTGACGGACGGGATTGGAAAAATTCCAGCAGCGATTGCCGAAACGGCCGGGCGATATGGTTCGTATCGGGGCGCAAGCTTTGTGGACTGGAGCCCTACGGCGCGCGAAATGCTGGTCGCGACGCGCTTTGCGGATACGCCGCAACTGCATCTGGTGAGAATGCCGGGCGGCGCTCGGCAGCAGCTGACATTTTTTTCTGATGCGGTGACGGCGGGGCGGTTTCATCCGAACGGCGGCGACTACGTTGTGTTCATGAAAGACATCGGCGGCGGCGAGTGGTACCAGCTGTACCGCTACGATCTGAAGCCGGGCGACGTGACTCTGCTGACGGATGGCAAAGCACGGAATTTGATGGGGCCGTGGTCGAGTGGCGGGAACCAGATCGCGTATATGTCCACGCGGCGAACGGGGAAAGACACGGATTTGTGGGTGATGAATCCTGCGGACCCGAAGACGGATCGTTTGCTCGTGAAGCTGGAAGGCGGCGGGTGGGAGCCGCTGGATTGGTCGCCGGACGACAAGAAAATTCTACTGCTGGAAGAACTCTCCATCAACGAATCGTACCTGTGGCTTGTGGACACAACTACCGGGCGAGAAAACAGCGCTCACGCCGCGCGATGCGAAGGAAAAAGTTTCATACGGCGAGGGGCAGTTCAGCAAGGATGGAAAAGGCATTTACGTTACGACGGACAAGGATTCGGAATTTCACCGGCTGGCTTATCTTGACTTTGCCACAAAGCAGCACAGAGTACCTGACTACGAAAATTCCGTGGGACGTGGAGCACTTTGATCTTGCCCCGGACGGAAAGAGGATTGCGTTCGTAAGCAACGAAGCGGGCGAGAGCAAGCTTTACGTGATGGATGCCGAATCGGGATTTGGTCCCACGACGCATCAAGCTGAAATCCCGTCGGGAGTCGATTGGCGGTATTCGATGGAACAAAGACGGTCTGGAAATCGGGCTTTCGATCATCAACGCGCAGACACCCGGCGATGTGTACTCGGTCTTGCTTCCGTCGATGCGGCTTGTCCAGTGGACCACGAGCGAATCAGCGGTGCGGACGAATGCATTCCCGAGCGCGAAACTGGTCGAATGGAAGAGCTTCGATGGAAAGGCAATCTCGGGATTTTTGTATCGGCCGCCGGCGAAATTTGAAGGGAAGCGGCCGGTTCTCGTGGTGATTCATGGCGGGCCGGAGGGGCAATCGCAGCCGGCGTTTTTGGGGCGCGGGAATTACTATCTGAACGAATTGGGGATTGCACTGATCTATCCGAACGTGCGCGGATCGACGGGCTATGGAAAAACCTTTTCGTTGCTCGACAACGGGTTCAAGCGCGAAGACACGTACAAGGACATCAACGCGCTCTTCGATTGGATCGCTGCGCAGCCGGACCTGGATGCGAACCGCATCTGCGTTACGGGAGGAAGTTACGGCGGGCACATGACCCTGGCTATCTCTACTTTCTATAGCGACCGCATCCGCTGCTCAGTGGACATTGTCGGAATGTCCAACCTCGTGACTTTCCTCGAGCATACCGAGGCGTACCGGCGCGATTTGCGGCGGGTGGAATATGGCGACGAGCGCGATCCGGCGATGCACGAATTTCTGGAAAAGATTGCGCCGATGAACAACATCGAAAAGATCAAGAAACCGATGATGGTGGTCGCGGGAAAAAATGATCCGCGCGTACCTGTTAGCGAATCGGAGCAGATTGTCGCCGCTCTGAAGAAGCAGGGCACGACGGTTTGGTATTTGATGGCGAAAGACGAAGGGCACGGGTTCCGCAAAAAGCAGAACCAGGATTTCCAGTTCTACGCGACCGTGGAATTCTTGAAGGAATATTTACTAAAATAGTACGTGCGCCGATTCATTTTGAGGCTGGTTCCGGAAAAGCTCTCTTAGCGCTACCCCGTTTACAAGCTTCTGAAGGTCTTTCCATTTGACCAGGACGATGTGATTGTCCTGAAGGGCCTTTTTGATTTCGGGGCTGGCGACCACGTCGAAGTCGCGCTGGCGCCAGGTGGCGCCGTAATCCGGGTGATCCACCATTACGGCCTGGAGTTCAGCATCGTCGTGGCCGAGATGGACGATGATTTCGTTCAAGCCAGGCTTCATGTTCTTGATGGCTTCCAGATAGAACTCCTTCCATTTGTTTGCGGGGACATTGGGATTCGCGATGGTCACGGAATCCACCATCACGTCTTTTTCATTGAGCAGTGCAGACAACTTGAGCGGGTCACCGGGAATTCTTGGCACGAGAATCGGCAGATGAAATTCGTGCGCGATTTTCACATAGACAGCAAGAATCTCCGGAGTAGAAAGCGCGGAGCCCATGTGCGTGTCGAGATGCGTGGGATGAATGCCGGCGGCGACGGCTTGTTTGATTTGCGCTCTATACTCCATTTCCACTTCCTGCGGCTTGGCGTTTTTTGCGACGTTTTCGGTAAGGGGCCAGAGAGCCCCGTCTGGGTCGAGCAGCGTCGGAACTTTGTCTTTGATTCGACCGGGCCCCAACGAAATGTTTTCCATTCGCTGGTGAGAGCGAGATGAATTCCGAGGTCGGCGTCGGGATGCGCTTTCGCGTAATCGGCGATTTCGGTGAGCCACGGTCCGGGCACGATGATGCTGGCGGAGGTGACGTAGCCCTTATCCAGTGCTTCGAAGCTGGCGGCGTCTTCGGAATGGGCGATCGCAAGGTCATCGGCGTGAATGATGAGCAATTTTGTTTCGGCGGGATAGCCGAGGCGCTCGGCTACGGTTTTGGTTTGCGCGGAGACGGCGCAGCAGGATGCGGCAGACAGAAGAATGGCAAAAGCAATTCTGCGAAGTTGCATGGTCGGCTCCCAAACGGCGAAGCCGAAAGATAACACAGGCGGAAGAAACTGCGCCGCCCTGAAAAGCCTAGTCGCCGAGCGGTCAGAGATCGATTCGAATTGCGAATGGCCGCGGATAACCGTAAGGGCAACGGCCATCCCGCGGCGTATCCAGCAACAAATGCATAAATTAGAGAAAGTGGAGGCGAGAAAACAACCGGGCAAAGAATGCCACGCGATTAGAAAACTCCTAGAGAGGGATATTGCCGTGTTTCTTGCGGGGATTCACATCTTTCTTATTCTCCAGCGCTTTTAGGGCAGTGATGATTTTCGCGCGTGTTTCGGCGGGCTCGATGATTGCGTCCACATATCCGCGTTCGGCGGCGATAAAGGGATTCGCAAAACGCTCGCGGAATTCGGCGATTTTTTCCTGGCGCAATTTTTCGCGCTCGCCTTCCGGCGCCTTGTCCAATTCCCTTTTGTAGACGATGTTTACTGCGCCTTCGGGTCCCATCACGGCAATTTCGGCCGTGGGCCAGGCGAAGTTTGCGTCGGTGCGAATATGTTTCGAGGCCATGACGCAGTACGCGCCGCCGTAGGCTTTGCGGGTGATGACCGTGACTTTTGGCACAGTGGCTTCGGCGTAGGCAAACAGCAATTTTGCGCCGTGACGAATGATCCCGCCGAACTCTTGCTGCGTGCCCGGCAAAAATCCCGGAACATCTTCAAACGTAATCAGCGGAATGTTGAACGCATCGCAGAAGCGGACAAAACGCGCGCCTTTGACCGACGCGTTGATGTCGAGTACGCCCGCGAGGAAGCCGGGCTGATTGGCGACGATGCCGACCGGGCGTCCATCGAGTCGCGCGAATCCGACGACGAGATTTTTTGCAAAGTGTTCGTGAACTTCGAAGAAATAGCCTTCGTCCACAATTGCGTGAATGGCGTCTTTAATGTCGTAGGGCTTGAGCGGATCTTCGGGAACGAGGGAGTTGAGAGATTCTTCGCGGCGCGAAGGAGAATCGCTCGGCGCGCGGCGCGGCGGATCTTCCATGTTGTTTGAGGGCAGAAAGCTCATGAGCTCGCGAATCATCGCGCAGCAATCGGCGTCGTCGCGGGAGACAAAGTGGGCGACGCCGCTTTTTTCGTTGTGCGTCATTGCGCCGCCGAGCTCTTGCTTGGTCACTTCCTCATGCGTGACAGTCTTGATGACATCCGGCCCGGTGACGAACATGTAGGAATTTTCGCGCGTCATGAAGATGAAATCGGTGATTGCCGGCGAATAGACCGCGCCGCCCGCGCAAGGCCCCATGATGGCGCTGATTTGCGGAACAACTCCGCTGGCGAGCGTATTGCGGAGAAAGATGTCCGCATAACCGGCGAGCGACCTGACACCTTCCTGAATCCGCGCGCCACCCGAATCGTTCAGACCAATTACAGGCGCGCCACCGCGCATCGCCAGGTCCATGATTTTGCAGATTTTTTGCGCGTTGCTTTCCGAAAGCGATCCGCCAAAAACGGTGAAATCCTGCGCGAACGCGTAGACCAGCCTGCCTTCAATGCGGCCGAATCCGGTGACAAATCCGTCGCCGGAAGGGCGCTGCTCTTCCATTCCAAAATCCGTGCACTGGTGGCGTACGAATTTGTCCAGCTCTTCAAACGTGCCTTCGTCAAGGAGCAGGTTAATGCGTTCGCGCGCGGTCAGCTTGCCGGCTTTGTGTTCCCGCTCGCGACGCTCCGCGCCGCCGCCCGCTTCGGCTTCGTCCGAACGGCGCCGCAGCTCCGCAAAGCGTTTGTCGGTCCCGGCGGCGGGATGGGACTTTTTCTCAGGCAAACGGGCCTCCCTCGGGGGACGGATTTTTTGCGCCAAAAATTCTGACGGCAAAATGGGTGGCAACCCAGACGGTGCCGAGAAGCAGCACGACGCCAAGCACGAGCTCGGCGCAAATTCCGGCGATTCGCTGAAGCGTAGAATCGATGACGGTGACGTGTTCGGTCGTAAACACCAGCGCAAACATCGCCGCAAGGGCCATGGCGACCGTCAGAATCACAACCAAAATCGAGGCCAGCGCCATTTTCATAGTTGATTCCGTTGGATCACTTCTTGCGGGGACGAGGATAACGCAGGTTGTTGTGGGGCGGCAAAGGGCGGGCAGGCGGCCAGAATCACCGCAAGCCCGACCAATCGTCTGCAACGAGAATGGAATCCACAGGATTCGAAGGATCGTACTTGATGCTGGCGGGCTGACCGGCAACGAGACGCTCCAGACGAACCTGGCTTTCAAGGCCAGTAATGTCCTGCCCGGTCTGATAGGTGACGCCGGAGATGGAATAGCTGTAGGAAACGATGTGGCGCGATTTTCTGCCCAGCGGACGCGCCTTGGAAGCGAACGTTCCTTTTGGCTCCGATGTTTCCTCCACCGGATGTTCGGTCAGTTCCACGACCTGTCCCTCTGCGATGCGGCCGATCTGGTTCAAATGCAGACGCCGTTTGCGCTCGGCTTCTTCCGCGTCGGGCACGGGACGAAAAAACGCGTAGAACAAAATGCCGATTCCCGCGAGCACGGCCACGATGAGCGCGAGCATGGCTTTTGGATCGGCAAGCAGACTTTTCAACGCGCAACCCCCCACAAGGTCTTGAGGTTTCTTATTTTATCGGAAGTTGCGGTAAGGCGCGGCATCAGGCTTGGGCGGCATGCACCGGATTGGACAACACGCCGATTCCGTCGACGGAAACTTCCGTGGTGTCCCCGGCGGCGAGCGGCCCGACTCCCGCGGGCGTTCCGGTGGCGATCAAGTCGCCCGGCTCCAGCGTCATCATCCGGGAAATCCAGCAAACAACGAAGGCCGGCGAAAAAATCATCAAGGAAGTCCGGCCGGATTGGCGAACGCCGCCGTTGACGCGGCACTCCACAAGGACATCCGCTGAATTGAGATCTGTTTCAATGTGCGGCCCGACGGGACAAAAGGTGTCGAATCCCTTGGCGCGGGTGAATTGCACGTCGGCTTTCTGGAGATCGCGTGCGGTGACATCGTTTACGCAGGTGTAGCCGCAGAGATAGCTTAGCGCGTCGTCTTCATCTGAAAGATGCGAAGCCTTCCTGCCGACCACCAGCCCCAATTCGCCTTCGTGTTCGACGCGATTCGAACATTTCGGCAGCACGATTGGTTCGCCCGGGCCGATCAAGGAGCTTGGCGGCTTGAGAAAAATAAGCGGTTCCTTCGGAACGTCATTGCCGAGCTCCGCCGCATGCGCGGCATAATTTCGCCCGACGCAAACGATTTTTGAGGGAGTAACCGGAGCAACGAGACGCACATTCCCAAGCGCGAGAGTTTTGCCAGTTTTTTTCCCTTTGCCAGGAATCCAAGGCGCCCCGGCGATCTCCGCGATGGACTCGCCTTGCAAAATCCCAAACCGAGGCTCGAGAGAGCCCGTTTCGATGAATCTGCAAATCTTCATGAGGAAAGTGTATCAGGTCAGCTGGTGATTCTGCCGTGCGGCCGAATGGGACGCGCGCACACGCAAGACTAGCCCGACAATCCACGTCAGAGTCGCTGCAATCAGATAGAGGAGAACGCCGGCCACCAACACCTGCCAGGCGCTATGCCAGAGAGCCAGACCAGTAAAGTAGAGGCAGCTTAGGCGGTAAAGGAAGCTGAAGACGGTCCAAGCGATCAATCCGGCGCCAAGCAGACTGCCGGGGCGCTTCCGGAATCGCACAATCGGAACTGCCGCAAACAACCCGGCGACCGCAACAGCGAGCAGATTTCTTCTCGAAAGCCATCCGCTCAAAGACCGGAAACTTGTTGGCCACAACGACCCAAACGCCGAACACACCGAAGAGACAAAGGCCGATATACACGCCGATTCGAAACGCGGAATCCTTCAAGGCGTCATAAATCTTGTAACCAGGCAAATGCGCGGCGAAAGTCATGGGTTGCTGCGCTCCCAAGCGACTTTGAAACAAACCCGGTGTTACTCGAGAAAGTTGCGTCAGGTCGGCCGAAATTGCAGCAGGAGCGCTTTCATTTCCCGCCCGGTCCACGGCAGTGACGGTGTACCAATAACGATGTCCGGCCTGCACTGAGATATCACGATACGCAGGCGCGGGCAACAACTCGGGGGTCAAAAGCTGCCCGCGCGCGTCCTGACTGTCACTACGATAGACGCGGTATCCCGCCAGATCGGTTTCCAGATTGACGGACCAGGAGATCTCCAAAGCGAAAGTTCCCGAAGGCCGGCGAAGTAACTGCGGCGACGAGGTTTTGCGGCGCAGCGGGCGGAAAAGTGTCGCGCGGCGTGACCACGGCGGGAGCGGAATCGTCGGATTCAACGGGGCCGTCACCATGCCAGCGCGACGGCGCGCACGACATAAACGTAGGTCTTGCCAAAATCGAAAAGCGTATCGCGGTAGGAATTTTCGGGCGCGGGCGCCAGAAGAGTCAGCGGCGACTTCCATTTCGCCTGGACAGATATCATGCGCGGTCGCGTCCGCGCTGGCGGGATCGATTTCGCCGCGGAAGACGCGGTAGCCAGTCAGCTGCTCGAGTGGCGCTCCGCCGGAGGCTTTCTTTGGCGCAACCCAGATGAGTTCGACCGCTGGTTCGGTGACCTTCGATTCCAATCCAGAAACTTTTTCCGGAACTGGAAAAATCTTGACGGTGACAATATTCGAATCGGCCGAAGCTTTTTTCTTCGCGGCCCGCGTACGCACGCGGTAGGCGAAGGTCGCCCCGGGACGCGCCGACGTGTCCTTCGGGTCGATAGGGTCTTTGAATTGAATGTGCTTTTCGGTGGTGTAGGTGTCGAGCAGAGCGCCGGGCATCGTGTAGACGAGCTGAAAGGATTTGTTGTCCGGCTTGCCATCGGGTTTCAGAGCGCCGCGGAAAATTTCGACAGCAGGCGGCTCGGTGAGCCGTTCGTTAGTGACCGTGTGTGTCGGTAGCGTCAGAGTGAGCAGAGCGCCGTCGCCGGCTTGGCGCGCGGCGAGGTCTGTGATCGCGGTCGGAACGGGCGGAGAAGGCGGAGTCGGCTCGCCGGGAGCGCCACAGCCGCGGCGGCGAACAAGCAGAAGAAAATAGGAAATCGGAACGCGAGCGGGGAGTTTGCGCTTCGCCGAGCGGCCGCGATTCTGCCCGTTTTCTATGTTCCATTTTCGAATTTCAGAATCTTACAGGATGTAGCGGCTCAAATCCTGATTCTTCACGATGTCCGCGAGCTGCTTGCTCACGTAAGCGGCGTCGACTTTCACGTTCTTTTTCTTCAGGTCCGGCGCTTCGAACGAAATTTCATCCAGAACTTTTTCCAGAATGGTATGCAGACGCCGCGCGCCGATGTTTTCGGTCTGCTCGTTCACGCTCGTGGCAAACCTCGCGATGGCCGCGACCGCGTCATCCGTGATGTTCAGCTTGACGCCTTCGGTTTCGAGCAGCGCCACATACTGCTTGATCAGCGCGTTTTTCGGTTCGGTCAGAATGCGGATGAAATCCTCTTCCTTCAGCGATTGCAGCTCCACGCGAATCGGCAACCGTCCTTGCAGTTCCGGAATCAAGTCGGACGGCTTGGTCACGTGAAACGCGCCGGCCGCGATAAACAAGATGTGATCCGTGCGAATCATGCCGTAGCGCGTGTTGACCGTCGTGCCTTCGATGATCGGCAAAATGTCCCGCTGCACGCCTTCGCGCGAAACGTCCGGCCCGTGGCCGGATTCGCGGCCGGCGACTTTATCGATTTCGTCGATGAAAATGATGCCCATCTGCTCGGCGCGCTCGACGGCAATGCGCGTCACTTGGTCCATATCCAGCAGCTTGTTTTCTTCTTCCTGGATCAAGTATTCAAACGCGTCCGCGACGGTCATCTTGCGCTTTTTCTTTTGCTGCCCGAACATGCCGCAGAGCATGTCCTTGATATTGACGTCCATCTCCTCGACGCCCTGATTGGAGATGATTTCAAACGACGGCATCTGCGCGCTCGCGCACTTCGATGTCCACCATGCGCTGATCGAGCTTTCCTTCGCGCAGCTGCGCGCGCAGTTTTTCGCGCGTACGCTGCGTTTGCTCGCGCTGCGCCGCCACTTCGGCTCTCCGGAGTGCCGGGCGCGGGCGGTGGCGGAGGCGGCAGCAGCAGATCCAGCACGCGCTCTTCGGCGGCTTGTTCGGCGCGGTCGGCGACTTCGTCCAGTTTTTCTTCGCGCACCATGTCAATGGAGGTTTCCACGAGGTCGCGCACCATCGATTCCACATCGCGCCCCACGTAGCCGACTTCCGTGTACTTCGAAGCTTCGACTTTGACGAACGGGCAGCCCGCGAGCCGCGCCAGCCGCCGCGCAATTTCCGTCTTTCCCACGCCGGTCGGCCCAATCATCAAAATATTTTTAGGCAGAACGTCTTCGGCGATTTCCGGCGGGAGTTTCTGCCGCCGCACGCGGTTGCGCAAGGCGACCGCGACGGCGCGCTTCGCCGCAGCCTGCCCGACGATGTATTTGTCGAGCTCCGCGACGATTTCCCGCGGCGTCATGTCATCAAGCGCGGGCAGAAGCTCTTCGCCCTCCGACCGGCTCCGCGGGCGCTCCATGCCGCCCGGCATGAAAATCAATATCTTTATCAGACTTGCTTGCCATTTATCGCTCTATGCTGCTTCTGCCGCTTGAGACCATCGTGATCCGACCGGCGGTAGTTCGCCTTAGAGTTCTTCGACTGTAAAGTTGGCGTTGGTGTAAATGCAAATCTCGCTGGCGATGCGCATGGCTTCCATGCGCCAGATCCTTCGCGTTCAAGCTTCGAATGCTTCATAAGCGCCCGCGCCGCCGCCAGCGCATACGTCCCGCCGGAACCGATCGCCACCAGACCATCATCCGGCTCGATGACGTCGCCATTGCCGGACAAAATGAAAGTGCTCTTGGTGTCCGCGACGATGAGCAGCGCTTCCAGATGCCGCAGCGCGCGGTCCTTGCGCCATTCTTTCGCCAGCTCCACCGCGCGCCTTCTGCAAATTTCCGGAAAATTCCTGCAGCTTGCCTTCGAATCGTTCGAACAGCGAAATCGCATCCGCCGTCGAGCCCGCAAATCCCGCCACAACCTTGTCTTGTAAAGCCGCCGCGTCTTTTCGCGCGGTGTGCTTCATCACGTGATCGCCCATGGTCACCTGGCCATCGGCAATCAGCACTACCTTGTTGTCCTTGCGCACGCACAGAACCGTCGTGCCATGCAAAGCGGCGCTTCCCTGCGCGCTATTTTGGCTGTTTGGCATCAGAGCATTATACCGCGAGGCGGGAGGACAAACCAAAGACGGGTTCTCAATCAGGGATACGGAATTTCGCGGAACGACAGCACCTTATACTTGTTCGGTTTTTGGACTGCGGCAATCCAGCACGAGTCGTAGTACACGCCATTGCCTCCTGGATGATCCACGGTCAAGGACGATGTCCCCAGGGTCCCCCCACCGTATTCGCCACAACCATCGCTCCATCAATTTCTCCCCCGCTCCCTGAACCCGTTTCCACCACCGTTCCGTTTCCGATGACCAGCACGATGCCTCTCCAGCCGGAATCTCCCGAAAAGGTAAATGTCCCGGTCACGACAAGCAATCCATATCCCGTGTAGCCTGAGAGTGTTAAGTCGCCGTTCACAACAACGGTCATGGGATTTGAAGGAAACGATGGATCCGAAGCAGAAACCACAGAGGGCAGATTCGATTCCGTTGCTGGTCCCGTCAAAACGTAGTCCGCGCCGCTCTGAATGTTCTGCACGAGATCGGAAAGTTGCACAGGATCGTCCCAAGAAGCCGAAGCCGGGACGCTAGTCAAAAGATTCGCGAGAGCTGGCGTGCCGGTGAAATTCGCCGGATACAGGTTTATTCCAGTCTGAACACTGGTTACATCTGAACCATTAAACACGCCGAATGCAGGGACGGCCGGTTGCGGAAAGCACGGGGAATATTTTCCGGTTCCCATCTGATCCGTACCTTGTACTTTAAACGACAATGCCCCACTGAGCGGCGGATCGAAATTCGCGCGATTCGGCGCAATTCCAGAACTCGTCATTGTCACCGCACTGTAAAATTTCATGCTCGGCCCCGAAGGCCCGACAACGTATTGCAACAGCTTGCGGCTTCCGTCGGGAAGCGCGGCCAGCGCCGTGATGCCCAGTGCTTGATACGGCGCAATGGTTCGGGTCAAATTCGTTCCATCAAAATAGATAATCTTGCTGTGTGTTGTAGATGTATTGGTTCGGATTCGTATTGTTCACGTCAATTTGAATCGCCTGCTCGGTCAGGGCGTTGATCCGCACCCATTTGTAAAGCGCGTTCTGGGCCCCCGGCATGCTGGAGAGATTCTGAACAGACGGGACGATCTGAATGGAAGAAGGTGGATTGAAGCCGGAAACTCCACGGCCCATTCCGTATCCGGAAATTCATCCGGATTGCCAAGTGCTGTGGGATCAACTGTGTCAGCGGGAGGTCCGGGACTTGGGTTGGTAATGTAAATTGCCTGCCCCAATGGCAGCGTTGATCCGTAAGAGGGAATGTAAGCCGGACTCAAGCTGTTTGGATTTTGCGGGAGCAATCTGCTGCGCCCTTCTTCAAGGCCAGAAAGCGCAGCGTAGTAAACCGCGGTTGAGGAGCGGTAATTGCCGCTCAGAGAAGTCTCCGTCCCGGAAGCCGCGAGCATGGCGATTCCGACCACGCATACCAGCAGCAAGACGAAAATCGCCAGCAGCAACGCGATCCCCGATTGCTCTCCCTTGCGCCGAATTTTTCCCTGCAACTTCACAAAACTTCTCAGCTCTCGTTTGGCTCAGTAATCCGGATTCACGCGCCGCCCTTGTCCCTTCAATTGCACCACAAGCGGATGCCCGGTCTGCATGTCTGTCGTCGGAGCCTGCACGATCAGCGTGATAATCACAGACACGACGTGCGTCGGATCGTTCGTGCTCGGCGGCGGGCTGGTGCTGGTGCAATCCTGGGGCTGCGGCGTGGACTCGCAAAAATATTGAAAGATGGGTACGGGCTGACTTCCCGGGTACATCGAGGGATACACAGCCTGTAGCGCAGCCAGCTGAGCCGGCGGCGGATTGTTCATCACGTTTTGCACGTACGGAACAAGTACGTCGAACCCGCTCGTTAATCCATCCGGGTCGGAGGGAGAAGAGTTCACTTTGCTGATGTACCCGCGATAGAGCGTCGTATTAATCAGCTTGTAGCGAACCCATTCGACTCCGTTGTGATTTTGCGGATCGATATCCGTTTCGATGATGATGTCGTATCCATTCGGCGTGCTGCAGCTGGTTCCGATAATACATGGCGAAGTTGGATAAGTGCCCGACGGGCCCCCACGCGAACGGCGTTGAGGCATAGCTGTTTACCGGAGGCGAAGTGCTCGCCATGAATTGGTTCCGCGGAGGATATCCGGCGTCATTGATGTCCCGTACCATCTGGTCCATGCCAAAACGCGCTTCTTGGAACGAGTTCAGGAGCTGCGAGTCGGCGTGATATCTCTTCATCGTCAGCGTCAGCATCTCAAACGCAACTCCGCACACGATCATGAGAATTGCCAGGGCCGTCAGCAATTCCACCAGGGAAAACCCTCGCGCGCGCGTTGCCGAGCGCCTCTTCATTTTCCGACCGTCGCATCCAGCGTCACCGCGGGGACAAAACCGCTGCCGCCAAGTTGGCGCACTCCGACAAAAAACCGTTTCGAGACGACCGAAGTTGACGTGCTATTGGTCGTCGTTACTACCGTCCACCGCACGTCATACGTCACGCCGAAAGGATCGTTTGGGTCCGTGTAGCTGAAGCTGTAATTGTCCACGGGCGAGGCGGAAAAATCGATCAGCGGCCGGTTGTAGACAAAAATAATGGGGCTTCCCACGGCAATTCCGGGCTGGGCAGGATCGCCCAAGCTGCATGCCGAAGAGCACAGCGCGCCATTTGCTTCAAAAAAACTGGTCGCCGTCAGCTTCTGCGACAGCATCTGATCCAGTTCGCGCTGCGCGAACACCAGCGAAGTCGAATCCAGCCGGCCTTTTTGATTGATCAGAATCGAAGCCGGCACCAACTGCGCAATCCCCACAAGCCCGATCAGCAGAATCACGGTCGCAATGAGCATTTCCACCAGCGAGAATCCGCGAGTTCTTCGCCCCGCTGCGCGCCGACGCCGAATTGGAGTGTCTCGCTTCATACTTTCTTCTAGCTGATCCGCTGCCAGGCGCCACCCGGTCCGGCGGTCCACACCTGTACCGACCCCGACGGCAGCAAGACAATTGCCCGATAACCCAAATCCGTCACGCTCGTGTTGCCCAGGTAAAAAATGTCCACGGACGGCGCTCCCGGAAACTTGCGCGCGCCTCTCTGGTCGTAAGACACCGAAACATTCCCCGGGGAAAGTACATTCAATGAGGGGCTTCCGGTACCCACAGCCGTCACAATCGCGTCGGGAGGAGGGACCGAACCTCCATTCAGCAAAGAGATCATATCTCCAATCACAGACTTGAGGTTCCGTCGCGCCGGGATTGCCATCCCCGTCAGTGTCCGCCCAAATCGTCCAGTACGCGCCGTTCTGCTGCACTTTGCAGGCAACGGGCGAGTTCTTGCGAATGGCGTTGAACCGGGTCGACTTCAGCATCCCCGAGAACTTTGTGGCTGCATCGTTCAACTGGTAGGAACGATAGGCCCGCATGAGCGTCGGGACGGAAATCACCAGCAGGATCCCCAGGATGGCGATCGAGACCAGGAGTTCCGTGAGGCTGAAGCCTCGTGAAAAACGCCGAGCCAAAACGCGATTTGCCGTGCTTCGTTCCAACACTATTGCCTCGCAGAGGGAAGCGATTCCGGCACTCGAGCCGGGCCCGGGGTCTGCCCATAGCTCCAGTAAAACGTCGTGGCGCTTAAACGCCACGGAATAGGCCGGTTTATATGATTCTAATGGGGACGTAAACCCGGATGTAGTACAAACCTTGGGGCATGAGGGGTATAGGGAAATACACGATAGTGCACTCCTGCTTTCTTACCTTTCTGTGAACGCTTTAGGGAAAGGTAATCGAACCATGGCCGGTTGGCATGGCTTGCATCGGACTTCGCTTGGGTGGGCAGTCCTGGCTCTGTTGTACAATTCCTGCGCTGAAAATTGAGGCCTACATGAAAAAATCCTTTGCTTGTCTTCTTCTTTTGGTCCTTTTTCTCGCTTTCCCGGATCGATCCCAGGCGCAAGCCCCATCCCTGCCCATTCAGGACTTCTTCAAAAGCTATTTTGAGGAAACCCTAAAGGACGATCCCGAGTTTGCCACCAACGTCGGCCGCCACGAGTACGATGACCGCTGGATTGACCTCTCAAAAGCCGGCCGTGAAACGCGCATCGCCCACATGCGTGCCCGTCTCACCGAACTTGCCAACTACAAATTGGATTCGCTCCCGGAACAGGATCAGCTCAGCGCGCGCCTTCTCAAATACGAACTAACTTCCCGGCTCGAAGCCAACGACTTGCAAACTCACCTCCTCCGCTTTGGCCAGCTCTACGGCTTCCACAATCGCATCTACCTGACGATGGACCGCATGCCCGCCCGCGCCCTGAAGGACTACCAGAACATCCTCGCGAGATTGCACTCCATCCCTACTTACGTCGACCAGAACATCGCAATCCTCGACGAAGCAATTCAGGAAGGCTGGGTCCAGCCGAAGATTGTTGTGGACCTCGTCAGCGACCAAATCGCCGCGCAAATCGCGCAGGAAAAGAAAGACTCCGCGCTCCTCGCCCCTTTCCGGAATTTCCCTTCGAACTTCACCCCGGAGCAACAAGCGCAACTTCGTCGAAGAAGCCGATTCCTTCTACGACAAGGAATTTCTTCCCGCCTGGCGCAAACTGCAAAAATACATCACCAACACCTACGCGCCCAAAGCTCGCAAGACCGACGGCATCGGCGGCGCTCCCGGCGGCAAAGAAGCCTACGCAATTCTTGTTCGAAGGCTGACCACGACGAACGCCACGCCCGAGGAGATTCACAAGAAGGGCGAAGAGGAACTCGCCCGCCTCGAAGCGGAAATGCTCGCGATCGCCCGCGAAACCGGCTTCAACGGCACGCTTCAGGAATTTGAAAAAAAGCTGGACGCCATGCCCGAGATGCATTTCCGGTCCAAAGAAGAAATGCTCATCTACTCGCGCAACGTCGCAAAAATTATCGAGCCCGAACTACCGAATCTCTTCCGCCGCATTCCGCTGATGCTTTACGGCGTCCGCCCCATTCCGCCCGATCGCGAAGCAGCAACCGCTACCAACGCGCAAGCGCCCGCGCCCGACGGCAGCGTTCCCGGCTGGTTCAACCTCAATACCTATCAGCCTGAAAAACAGGTTCGCTACGACAAACAGGCGCTCGTTCTCCACGAAGCCGTGCCCGGCCACGTGTTTCAAGGCTCGGTGGCGCGATCGCTCACCAACATTCCGGAATTTCGCAAATTCTATGGCAACAGCGCGTACGCCGAAGGCTGGGCTCTTTATTGCGAATCTCTCGGCGGTAGGCTCGGCTTGTACAAAGATCCTTACGATCGCTTCGGCCAACTCGCCAGCGAACGCTTCCGCGCCGTCCGCCTGGTCGTGGACACCGGCATGCATTCGCAAGGCTGGACACGCGAACAAGCCATCGCATTTTTCAAAGAGCACGCGCCGCAGCAATCGCTTGCCGAAATCGATCGCTACATTTCCTGGCCTGGCCAGGCGCTCTCCTACAAGATGGGCCAGCTTGAAATCATGAAGCTCCGCAAAGAAGCGGAGCAAAAGCTGGGATCAAAATTCGACATTCGCGAATTTCATGACGTGATTTTGCGCGATGGCGCGCTTCCGCTGCAATTGCTTGACGAGCAGGGCGAGAAGTACATCAATTCGAAGTAAGTTTCGCCGCCAGCACTTGCGCGTTGCGATGGGCAATCGCTTCAATCGAAATCATCGGGTTGACTCCGGAAGCGGACGGAAAGGACGAGCCGTCCATCACAAATAGATTTCGCACTTCCCAGGTTTCCCCATCGGGATTTGTAGCCGAATTTTTCGGCGAATCTCCGAGCCGCGCCGTGCCCATGATGTGAAACGAAAATAGCGCCAGTTGTCCGTTGTCCCATCCGGCGCGATCCATGTCCGCTACGAAAGTGCTCAGGGAGCCACGCTTGCCCGGCTCGTACGAACAATACTTCGCATGCGGCGAATAAATCAGCTTTGCTCCCGCCGTTTCCAGGATTTTCGCCGCCCCGCAAAATCCTGCGCGCATATGCCTCCGGTCGAAATCAGAAAGCGAGTAGCGACGAAACCGGATTCCCTTCCGAATCAATCTTCACGCGCCCGCTGTCGCGGTCTCGCAGCAACACCCCAATCGCCGAAGTATTCACAAATCTTTCCATCAACCCGCGAAACTGTTCCGGCGAACGCCACGGCAACGGCGCCATTGCAATCACCGGCTGCAGCGCCGTCGTTTCGAATTTTACGCCGTAATTCCCGGTCATGTTTCGAAACTCGTCCGAATAAATCGCCTGCATCGTTCCTTCCCACGGACGAATCTCTTCGTCGAAAACTCCACACACGTTCGAAACCGGATGAAGATGCAGATGCCGCCCAATGTGTTCGTTGTCGAGTCCCGACCGCAACAGCAATGCTGCCGTATGAATCGCTCCGCAGGCCACCACCACAGCGGTGCATTTCACGCTGACGCTGATGCCCACTCTTGGTAACCGCGTCCACTCCGGTCGCGGCACCCTCCTCGATTCGAACGCGCTCCGCCTCTTGTGCCCACAAAAATCCGCACGCCCTTTTCTTGCGCATCCGCAAGCCATGTCTTCGTAGAACTCTGTTTCGCTCCAATCGCGCAGCCATATCCGCAATACCCGCAAACCTTTCCCTGATCGCACCCGACCACATTTCGCGGCATCGCATCCACATGCCAGCCGAGGGCCTTCAGTCCGCGCTCCAAAACTTGCTCGCGCGCCGAAACCCGGTTTTGCTCGCGATTCACATGCAGCCGCTCGCAAACCTTGTCGAGGCTCTTTGAATATTCCGCGCCAGCAATCCACCGTGCGCCCGCCGCCCACTCCGCGCGGATATCGTCCGGCGTTCGAAACGACGTGCAGTAATTCACCACCGTCCCGCCACCCAAACATTCGCCCGCCAAAAATCCCACGCTGTGATCCTGCGTCGCCGCAAATCCGCCTTCGCTATAAAGTCGCTGAAATCCGGCTAACTCCGCGCCGTCAAAATCCGCGTCGTCGTAGTAATTCCCGGCCTCCAGCACCACCACATCTTTCCCCGAAGCGGCCAGCACCGCCGCCGCAACTCCGCCGCCCGCGCCAGAACCGATCACACAGACATCGCAACTCAACGCCGTCTCCTTTTCTGGAGCCGTTACATGCAACCCTCGCCCACTTTGTTGGGTCTGCGCTCCCAACGGTCCGGGATACTGTAGTTTCTCCCACACGGGATTCCGCGCCCCGTGAAACTCCGGCAGCATCACGTACAGAAATCCGATAGCCTTCCGCAGTGCCTGAAACGCCGCTCTTCTCATCCGCAGGGAACTATCCGCCCACGAAAGCAGGATCTTCTCGCGAGCCTCGGCTCCAAGCGCTGAAAAATTCTCATACTCCCCAGCCAGCACAAACCCATGCAGCCTCGAATCCCACACATCCAGCAAATTCAAAAACTGTGCGCGCTCTTCCGTCCGCGGATTGAACTCCAGCGCCTCCGCAAGCGCTTCGGGCACACCCAGTTCCACGGCCGAGGGCCAGCCCTCAGCCGAAGGTAAAAATGTTTCACAAATGGATGCGAGTGCGTGCTTTTGGCGGGGAGTAAGCTGCATGAGGGGACTGCAAGTCTAGCGCGGCGCTCCAACTCACTTTAATCGTGCGACCTTAACCCAAAACTTCCGAATCCTTAGTTATTCCGCTCTTCCTTTTCTTTTTGCTTGGCGGCTTTGTCCCGATCCTTCTTGCTGAAACTTTCCGCATATTTTTTCTCCAGCGAAGCCTTCGTGAAAAAGTCCGCCGGAAAATGCTGGTCGAAGCTGCACGAATCAAAAAATGCCTGGAACAATCTCCGACCGTCCCGCTTGCGCTCGACTTGCAGCGGCGCCATCACGGATCCGTGCAAATGATAATTCCCATACGCGGTCACTTCTTCCGTCCGTTCCCTCGTCGTTTCGTCACGCGTAATCACCACGCTCCGCGCCAGCAAATGAGAACTCTGCAGCACGGCCAATCGAAACGTCCGCTCCTCACGGTCCACCAGTTCCACCCACTCCACAGGCTTCATGTCGATCAAATCCATGCCACCATAGCGAAACAACATTCCTTCTTCCTTCAAGCGAAACCGCAACACATTGTCCATGTCGCGCTTCGCCTGTTCTTTGAAGGCCGTGATATTCGTCACCGACTGTTCGCTCACTCCGCCTTTGTCCATCGTCCAACCTTCGTCGCCGTTGTACATCTCAATGATCGTCCCGCCTTTGAACGGGATTTGGCCGATGAGCACTCCAAGCAGGCCGCCCTTCGCTCCTTTCACTTCATACTCTGTCCGGTTCTTGTCCGGCAGATGCCAGTAGTCACGAAAATTCGTATAGCCGGAAAGATCCCCGTTGTGTTCAAACTGCGCCAGCCGCCCCGTGCAATCCGTTTCGCGCGTATTCAGATACGCTTGCCCACCCATCGCATCAATCAACTGGTCCAGCACATGCTTCGCCTTCGCTTCACTCTGCTCCGGCATCATCGTTTCCGCAACCTGCGCCGACGCGCGCGGCACACTCGCACCAACGCGAAATCGCCAGCGCCGCCACTGCGATGGCCAATCTCATCCGCACAACACCGAACCCCCATTTACATTGATGATCTCTCCGGTCATGAAGTTGGCCAGGTCGGATGCGGCAAACAAAATCGGTCCCGCAATCTCTTCCGCCGTCGCCGGCCGCCCCAGCGGAATCGCCGCGGCCGCCATCTTTTGCCCCGCTTTCGTATCCAGCACCGGATTCGACATGTCCGTGGCCACCCAACCCGGCGCCACCGAGTTCACCAAAATCTTGTGCCGCGCCAACTCCGTCGCCAGCCCCTTCGTCAAGACTCACAATGGCGCCTTTCGACGCGCCATAGTGCGTGTGAAAAGATTCCCCGCGCTGCGCCGCCGTCGAAGTAATGGGAATGATCTTCCCGCACTTCTGCTTGATCATGTGCGGCACGGTAAAGTGAATGATCGAATAGACGCTCTTCAAGTTGATCCGCATCATTTCGTCCCACTGTTTTTCCGTCATTTTTTCGATGGGCAGGTCTTCCAGGTTCCATACACCCGCGTTTGCCACCAGAATGTCCAGCCGCCCCAATCGCGCGATCGCCTGGTCCACCAGTTTCTTGTTGTCGGCGTGCTTGCTCACGTCCGCTTTGAACGCTTCCACGCGCGTCCCGTGCTTCCTCGCTTCTACTTCAACCTGCGCTGCCGCATCTTTTGCTTTGTTGTAATTGAAAATCACGTCCGCGCCGGCTTGCGCAAAAAGTTTTACCGCCGCCGCTCCGATGCCACGCGACCCGCCTGTGATTAGTGCCGCTTTCCCCGCCAGAGAAATCATGTTTCCCCCAAGTAAGTTTTTAAACCCGTAGTGGCACAGACTTCAACAAAGGCTGCTTCCGAAGAACTTTCGCTTGGTCAGCTTTTCGCAGAAACTGTCGTCCGATTCCGTTCCACCGCTGCCACAAAATCGCCAAAAAGTTTTTGTGCAAACGCATCTTCCGGCATTCGCTCGGGATGCCACTGCACTCCCACCACCCATTGCCCGGGTGCTTCCAGTTCCACGCCTTCCACAATTCCTTCCGCAGACCGGGCCGTAACCTGTAGTCCTTCGCCCGGGCGATCAATCGCTTGATGATGGCTGCTGTTGATTTGCGCCCGCTCCGCGCCGGCGAGTTTCGCCAGCCGGCTTCCCGCCACCAGCGCCGCTTCGTGTTCCGCGTCGCCTTTTTTCACTCCCGCGGCCAAATCCGTCTTCCCGTGAACTTCCGTCCCGGGCTTCTCCGCTGGAATGTCCTGCACCAGCGTCCCGCGCTGATGCACATTCAGAATCTGGCAGCCGTAGCAGATTCCGAGCACCGGTTTGTGCGCCGCAATTGCATGATCCAGAATCGCGCTATCCGTCCGGTCGCGCGCCGGATCGAGGGTCTTCGTCTTCTCGTGCCGTGCTGCTCCATACCGGCTCGGCTCCACATCCGCCGGACTCCCGGGCAAGACAAACGCGTCGAGCCCCTCCACCAGCGCCGCCAATTCCGCCGGGGATAGGCTGAGCGAAATCTCGGTCCGGCTCAGCCCCCGCGCGCCGCACCGCCGAAAAATAGTTATCCAGTTTCTCGCGCAAGCCTTTGCTCTCTTCTTCGGTCGTGCGCCAGGGAATCCCGACTCGCGGTTTGTTTGAATTTTGGAGGGACATGGAAACGTCAAATCCTAGCATTGCGCCCAGAGGGCGGCAACCACCTGGCAGCAAAGAGCCGAAGAATGAAGCATCTTCTTATTTATCAGCGCTTTACAGTCTAGACGGCGGTGGCAGTGGGCCTGGAAGGCAAACAAAATTCATCGCGCTGGAAAAACGCCGGAAGCCGCGCCAACTTGCCCTTCAACTCTTCCAGATTCGCCGCGCGCAGCGTCACGTGACCCACTTTTCGCCCGGGCCGCAATGACTTCCCGTACAAATGCAGGTGCGCATCGGCAATCGCCAGCACTTGTGATGCTTCCGGGGTCTCGCCGATCAGATTTAGCATCGCCGAAACGCCCGTTGTCGCCGTCGAACCCAGTGGCATCCCTAAAACCGCTCGCAAATGGTTTTCAAACTGGCTCGTCGCCGCGCCTTCAATCGACCAATGTCCCGAGTTGTGCACGCGCGGGGCCATCTCGTTCGCCACCAGTTCGCCGTTGCACTCAAAAAACTCGATCGCCAGCACGCCGACGTAATTCAATTCCTGCAAAATTTTCTGCGCCGCCCGTTCGCCCGCTTCTTGCAAGCTCTTGCTCAGTTTCGGCGCAGGCGCAATCGAAAGTCGCAAAATCCCCCCGCGATGATGATTTTCAACGAGCGGATAAAACGCCGTCTCGCCCGATCTTCCGCGCACCGCCAGGATCGAAAGTTCGCGCTGGAACCCCACTAGGTTTTCCAAGATCAGCGCCGTATCAGGAAATTCTTGCTTCAGGCGCTGCACATCATCTTGCCTCCGCAGCACCCACTGCCCTTTGCCGTCATAGCCCATCCGCCGCGTCTTCAGCACCGCCGGCAATCCAATTTTCTTCACGGCAGCATCAAGTTCGGCTGGCTTGTTCACTTCGACAAACGAGGTCGTCGCAATTCCCAGTTTCTTGAAGAGGTTCTTCTCGTTCAGCCGGTCCTGCGCGGCTTCCAGCGCTTCCGGCGGCGGATAGACCGGAACATGCTTTGCCAGGCAACGCGCCGCGCGCACCGGCACATTCTCAAATTCGTAGGTAACCAGTTCGAGCCCGCTGACAAACTTTTCCAGAGCTTCTTCGTCCGTGTATTCCGCAGTTACGCGTTGCGCGATTCTTCCCACCGGCGCTTCCGGCGAAGGATCGAGAAAACGGAAATGCAGTCCCAGCGGATAGCCGGCCAGCGCCAGCATGTAGCCAAGCTGCCCGCCGCCAAGAATCCCAATCGTCACGCGCCTACCTCTTCGTCTTTTTCTTGGAAGTCCCAAGCAGAACTGCTGCCGGATCAGGCGTAGCCAAGACTTTTTTCGTTTGAGCCGCACGGAATTTCCGCAGCGACTCCCGAATCTCCGGATGCTTCGCGCCCAAAATCGCCGCTGCCAGCAGCGCTGCATTGATCGCGCCCGCTCTTCCAACAGCCAGCGTTCCCACAGGAATTCCGCCCGGCATTTGCGCAATCGAAAGCAGCGAGTCCAATCCCTTCAGCGCCTTCGATTCCACCGGTACGCCCAGCACCGGCAAAACCGTCTTTGCCGCAGTCATCCCCGGCAAATGCGCCGCGCCGCCCGCGCCGGCAATGATCACTTCAATCCCGCGCTTCTCCGCGCCCGACGCATATTCAAAAAGCAAGTCCGGCGTCCGGTGCGCCGAAACCACGCGCGTCTCGTGCGGCACGCACAACTGTTCGAGCATTTGTGCCGCATGCTGCATCGTCTCCCAATCGGAAGTCGACCCCATGATGATTCCCACCAGCGCTTTGCTTTTCGTCTTTTTCGATTTACTCGCCATCAACGTTTCGCCCGTCTTGAATTTTCTTGCGCAGGGGCACGATATATCGTGCCCCTAGCTCGGCAACCAGCACAAATTTCACAAACCCTGCCGGACGCCGCCAATTACCGTCCGGCGGCTTTTTCTCCGCGCAACACCAAGCAGGTCGAATTCGACTTCGCAATCAACTTTCCGTTCTCATCCCACACATCGCACTCCACGTATCCGATCGTCCGTCCGCGATGCGCGACTTTTCCTTCGGCTCGCAGCAGCGCTTGCCGCACTGGCCGCAAAAAATTGATCTTCAACTCAACCGTCGTAAACGTCTCGCCTGGCTCCAGCGTCGTGGAAAACGCGATCCCCATCGCAGCGTCCGCGATGTCGCACAAGATTCCGCCGTGAATCGTTCCCATCGGATTCGCATGCTGAGGCCCCGCTTGCAGCGTCACGACGGCGCGCCCATCCCCTGCTTCCGGCACTTCAAATCCAATCAGCCGCGCCGCAGGCGATCCGACTTCTCGAATGTGTTCCCCCAACGTTTTGTCTTTCCCCGCCGCCGGTTCCACCGTGAAATCCCTCCCACTGTCTTGAATCTCCACGCCGAATCCCAATCACCGCGCCGCAAGCTGCGAGCGCGTCTTCCAATAGTGCCGCAATTCACCAACCAGATAGAGCGAACCGGTAACGAAGACCGCGCCACTTGGCCCCGAACGAAGCCAAAGCCTCTTCCAGACGCGGCTTCCGCGTTCGGAATCACGCGAAAACGAGCCGCATACTCGCCTGCCATTTCCGCCAGCTGGGCGGCGGAAATCGCCCGCGAAATCCGCGGCTGCGTAATAATCACTTCATGCGCAAGCGGAAACAGGATTCCCGCAATTTCATCCACCGCTTTGTCGCGCATCGCCGCAAACAACAACGTCACCTTGCGCCCCGCACAATTCTCTTTCAAGAACACAGCCAACTCTCGCGCCGCCGAAGGATTGTGCGCTCCATCCAGATAGACATCCGGCCTGGACTGCAGCTTTTCAATTCGCCCAGGCCAGATCGCGTTCGCAATTCCCCGCTCGATCGTTTCCTTCCAGATGCTCGCGCCGCGTTTCTTGAAGATGCGCGCAACGCCAATCGCGCTCAACGCATTCTCCAGCTGAAACTTGCCGCGCAATTTCGGGGCAACCTGGAATCGTTCGCCGCTTTCTATTTCTACGACCTCTGCGCGCACACATCCATCCTCCAGCCCGATCTTTGGCGTGCGAATGTCCTTCTCAATCTGATAAACCGGAGCGCCCAATTCCGTCGCGCGCTTCAAAATCACCTCGCTAGCTTCCGGCCGCTGCTCCGCCAAAACAAGGGGAATTCCCGCCTTGATAATTCCCGCCTTTTCTCCGGCAATTTCTTCCAGGGAATGACCCAGAAAATTCTCGTGATCGAAATCCACCCGCGTAATCACGCTCACTTCTGGAATCACAATATTCGTGGCATCAAGCCGCCCGCCAAGCCCAACTTCAAACACCGCAATTTCCACTCCCGCTTTTGCAAAATGCTCAAACGCCAGAGCCGTCACCACTTCAAAGAACGTCGGATGCGCCCGCAATTTTCCTTGCGCCAGCAATTCTTCAATCAACGACTGAATCTTCGAGAACGATTCTGCAAATTTCTCGTCGGAAATTTCTTCGCCGTTTACGCGGATTCGTTCGTTGATTTTTTCGAGATGCGGCGAGGTGTAAAGGCCGGTCTTGATACCGGCCGTTCGCAAAATGGATTCGGTAAATGCGGCCGTCGAACCTTTTCCGTTTGTTCCGGCAATGTGCACGCTGCGATATTTTTTCTCGGGATGGCCGAGCGCTTCGGCAAGCGTGGAAATGTTTTCGAGATCGAATTTGGCTGCGGCGGCCTGGGTGGGCGCGGCGAGTTCTCTGCCCAGAGAAAAAAGATACTTCAGCGATTCCCCGTAATTCATTTCAGCCAATCAGGAGGTCGAGCGAGGACGCGACGAACGCTTTCAATTCTTTGCGGGGGACAACCGCATCCAGAAAGCCGTGTTCGAGCAGAAATTCAGAGCGCTGGAATCCTTCGGGCAGTTTCTGACGGATCGTCTGTTCGATTACGCGCGGCCCGGCGAATCCAATCAACGCGCCAGGCTCTGCGATATTCAGGTCGCCAAGCATCGCAAAACTTGCGGTTACGCCGCCGGTGGTCGGGTCGGTCAAAATCGAAATGTAAGGCAGTTTTGCGTCGTCGAGTTTCGCCAGCGCCGCGGAAACTTTCGCCAGCTGCATCAAGCTGATGGTTCCTTCCATCATGCGCGCGCCGCCGGAGCAGGAAACCGCAATGAACGGTTGCCGCGTGCGAAAGCGAAAGCTCGATTCCGCGCGTCACTTTTTCGCCGACAACCGCTCCCATCGAGCCGCCGATAAATCCAAATTCCATCGCGCAAACCACAACCGGCCGCCCGTTCAATTGTCCTTCCGCGGTAATCACTGCGTCATTCATCCCCAATTTCTTCTGCGCTTCCTTGATTCGTTTTGCGTAGGGCTTCGTGTCTACGAAATGCAGCGGGATCGGTCGAAACCATCGCAGCATCGTGCTCGGTCCAGCGATCGTCCAGCAACATCTTGAGCCGCTGCGTTGCGCTCACCTTGAAATGAAACTGGCATTTCGGGCAGACAAAAAGATTTTCTTCCAGGTCTTTGCGGAACGTAATCGCGCGGCAGCTTTCACACTTGGTCCAAAGACCTTCCGTGCGCACGCGCCGCTCTTCCGGCGGCGTAGCTTCGTCAATTCCCTTTTTTTCTCGTTTGAACCAGGCCATTTTTGGTTTTCAGTTTTAAGTTCTAAGTGAAAGACAAAAGCGCAAACGCAAGCCCGTTTTCCCAATCTTCCGATCTACTTACAACTCAAAACCTGTAACTCTCTTAGTAGTCTATACCACGCTGCGCGAGAATGCCTTTTGTATAGGGGTGTTTCACTTCTTTCATCTCGGTGACGAGGTCGGCCAGCTCGACGAGCTTCGGATGCGCGTTCCGGCCGGTGCAAATTACGTGCACGCGTTCGGGTCGATTCTTCAGTGACTCCACAATTTTTTCCGGATCGAGCATTTTGTAGCTGATGACGTAGTTTATTTCGTCGAGCACGACCAGATCGTATTTTTCTGAATAGATCGCGTCGCGTCCCGCGTTCCAGCATTGTTCCGCCAGCTTGATATCTTCGGGATCGGTTTCCGCTCCACCGATTTTTACAAAACCGCGGCCCATCGGACGAATTTCAAATTTTTCGTCGCCAAGCATTTTTGCTGCGTCCAGTTCGCCGTAGTGCCAGGAACCTTTGATGAATTGCACCATCAAGACTTTTAGACCCTGGCCGACCGCGCGAAACGCGGTTCCGAGTGCGCAGGTTGTTTTTCCTTTTCCCGGCCCGGTGTAAACAATCAGCAATCCTTTTTCTTCCGGCATGATTGGCGATTTTTCCTGAACTAGAGTTCCAGCCGCTTCACAAGCTGGCGAGCAATGCCTTCGATTCGGATACGCGCGTGCTCCGATAAGGGCTGTCCCGGCTTGCAACGGGTGTCGCGAATTACGATCCATAGGCCGGGGAGGTAGACGCCTTCTTCCTTGCCGGGACAAATCGCTCCGGTGAGCTGGACGAGCTCGAGGTGGCACGGATCGTGATCGGTGATGTTCAACGGCGCGAGCGACGATTCGCCGGGTTCGATGCCGGCGATATCCGGTGGCGCGGCGATGAGTTCAAGGAGGACTCCGCGCGCGTCGTCGATCAAATCGCGAAAACCTTGCGAGACGAGAATGGAATCCACGTCGCGCGGAGTAGGCTGCTCGATGTCGTGAATATCGTAGTCGAGCAAAGGATTTTCGAGCGCGATTTCGATCGCGGTGTACGGCTTGTCATCGTCGGGAATGAGCCGGATGGACATGGACGATTAGTGTTGCACGAGTCTGGTTATTTTGGGTACGGGCTGCCGGACAGAATGGCAAAAGCGCGGTAGAGCTGTTCGACGAGCATGACGCGGGCGAGTTCGTGCGAGTAGGTCATCGGGCTGAGGGAAAGTTTTTGTGCGACGCGCTGGCGAAGCGAGTCGGGAAAACCGTCGGCATCGCCGCAGACGAAGATGACTTCGCGCGTTCCGCGGTCGCGTTGATCGCCAAGCCATCTTGCGAGTGATTCGGAGTTTTGTTGTTTTCCGCTGGCGTCGAGGAGCAGTGCGGTTGCGGCGCGGTCTGCATCGAGACGATGGATTGCGGCTTCGCCGTCGCGTACTTCGTTTACTTCGATGGAACAAGAGCGAGAGATGCGCTTTGTGTAGTCGTCGAAGATGGCACGGAGTTCCGGGCGTCGCGTTTTGCCGAGCATAAGTAGGCGAATCCTCATGGCGCGATCACTGGAAACCGTATTTTTTTCTTTTTTCGAGAAGAGTTTTCCGGCTGATGCCGAGAATTTCGGCGGACTTGGAAATGTGATAGCGGGTGGCTTCGAGCGTTTCGGCGATGACGTCGCGCTCGATTTGTTCGAGCGAGCGGAGACCGGAAAGAATTGCGGTCCCTCCTGCGGCGGCGCGAATATTTTCTGAAAAATCGCCGGGCCCAAGGTCCGGGCCTTTCCCGAAAACGATGGCGCGTTCAAGGGCGTTGCGAAGTTCGCGGATGTTGCCGGGCCAGGAGTAAGCGGCGAGCATGCGACGCGAAGCTTCGGTGAGTTTCCAGGTGGGGCGATTGTGAATTGCGCCGAGCCCAACGAGGAGATAGTCGGCGAGTGGAAGAATGTCCTCGCGGCGCTCGCGGAGCGGAGGAACGCCGAGCGGGAGAACGCTAATGCGGAAAAAAAGATCTTCGCGGAACTGGCCGGCGGCGACGGCGGCGTTGAGGTCCACGTTGGTGAGCGCGATGAGGCGCGCTTCGATGCGCAGCGTTTCTGTGCCGCCGAGGCGCTCGAAGGTGCGCTCTTGCAGGACGCGGAGAAGTTTTGTTTGCGCGGTGGGCGAGAGCGCCGCGACTTCGTCGAGGACGATCGTGCCTGCGCCGCCGAGTTCGAGACGGCCGACTTTGCGGTCGACCGCCCCGGTGAAGGAGCCGCGTTCGTGGCCGAAAAGTTCGCTTTCGACGAGATTGGGCGGGAGTGAAGCGCAATCGATCTTGAGATACGGCGCGTCGCGTCGCGGGCCGAGTTCGTGAATGAGGCGCGCGAGATGATCTTTGCCGGAACCGGATTCGCCGGTGATGAGAAGCGTGGTGGGAGCGACGGCGACCTTTTCCGCAAGTTCGAGCAGGCGGACAGAGGCGGGGTCATTGGCGATCCAGGGAAGCCTGTCTGGCATGGGTTCATTGTAGCGGGGCGGCAGGGAAGGCAGAGAGGCGGTATGCGACGGGATTGTGGAAAGGGACAAGGCGGAAGGCGGGACGCGGGAATGGTCGAAGGTAACAGCTCAGATGCAAAGTCAGGCCAAGTCCCCTCCTACTGCAGGGGAGCACGTTCCCGAGTGGTTTCAAGCATGAATTTGTGAGGTACCAGTACGGCCACGCCAGGCGGAAGGGCGGGCTAAAGTCTCAGCCCTACAAAGGCGCCAGTCGCAAGGAACTTTGTTCTTGCTGATGGCGTATCGAAGAGGGAGACCGGGGGTGAGCGATATGAAGGAAGCGGCGCGGCGGGTTGGGGGCGGGAATCTTGATGGCGGGCGCGCTGTGCGGTTTGGCGGGTGCGCAGGAAGCGAGCACGGCCGCAATCGGATTGTGGATGTGACGGTGATTTCTGCTGAGAGGAAGGCTCCGCTCGAGCACGCGACGGTGGTGATTCGAGAAGGGCGCATAGCGGAAGTCGGAACGAAGATAACGGTTGGGCCGAACTTGAAGCGAATTGATGGCCGCGGAAAATTTTTGATTCCCGGGCTGATTGATTCGCATGTGCACGCGGGCGATTTGGCGCCACTGGATGACGATGGAATTGCTGCTCATCCGGAACTGGTTCGGGCGCTGCGGACACAGGTTCCGCGAGCATTTCTAGGGTTTGGATTCACGACAGTGGTGGACTTGAATCCGAACGGCGACACGCTAGAGCAGCTGAACGCGGCGCCCATTCATCCGGCTTTTCTTCATTGCGGACCAGGTGTGCGGGTGCCGGGCGGGTACACGGCGCTGCGACCGCCGAAAGATGCGGAAGCGGCGAAACGGATGAATCTTGTGTACGACAAAGCGTTGGCCAAGGACTGGCCGGCAAATCTGGACCCGCGGGAGTTCAGTCCAGAAAAGGCGGTGGAACGTGCTGCGGCCGATGGCGCTATTTGCGTGAAGACTTTTGTAGAGCCAGGATTCGGCGGGGTTTTCCACTGGCCGGTGCCAAGCGCGGAAACACTTGCAGAGATAAGGGCGGCGGCGAAAAAGCGGGGCTTGGTTCTTGTCGTGCACGCAACCGGAGTGGAGGGCTGGCGAGCGGCGATGGACGCGCACGCGGACGTGATTGCACACGGACTTTGGCACTGGCCGGGCGACCGTAAAGAGACGGCGCCTACCCATGAAGCAGAAGAAGTTGTTCATGCGGCGGCGCGTGCGGGAATTTACGTACAGCCAACAATGCAAGTCGTCTACGGCGATGAGTCGATTTTTGACCGATCGATTCTCGATGACCCGAGATTGGGGCGGTCCTTGCCGAGAAGCGTGATTGATTATTTGAAGAGCGACGAAGGGAAGAAGGCATGGCAAGCGACGGCGGACGAATACAAAAGGGTCATTGAAAAAGTCTTTGGGACGCCGGCGATGGAGCCGTCGAAAGCGATGGCTATCGGGCCATCGCGCGTGAAGGCGACGACTCGTTTGCTGCAAGCCGATGGCGGGAAGTTGCTATTCGGAAGCGATACGCCGCCAGGAGACGGGATTGGAAATCCCTTTGGGTTGAATGGTCGCATGGAATTGGACCGATGGTTCGAAGCGGGGGTACCGCTGGCGCAGATTTTGCGCGCTGCGACGCTGGAAAATGCCGTTGCGTTTGGCATTGCGGCAGATCTCGGGACGATTGAAGTGGGAAAACGCGCAGATTTGCTGTTGCTGGGCGCCAATCCGTTGAAGACGATAAAAGCCTATGACGCGATTGAGAGAATCTTTGTAGGAGGAAAGGATCTTAAGCCAGCGGATTTGCTTCCCTTGAACTGAGCGGTGACGCCTTCACCCGATCAGCGGAATCGCCAGTCGGGGTTTGTTCTCGGGGTCTCCTATTGCTTTCGCAAGTTCCTTCATTTTTGGGCGGCGCCGTCGAAAATAGGAGCGCGCCTCGCGGGGGGTTCCTGCTTCGAGGTCGTAACAAGACAGTCCTTCTAAATGCTTTCCCGGAGTTCCGGGACAGGCGAAAAAAGAGTTTCGCGAATACGATCAAATGGAATCGGGTTTTTCACTCAAGCGCACTCAAATTATCTGCCCGCGAGTGCATTTGACAGGCCCCGGCTAGGCTTCGATCTTGGTGCCGAGGACGGTTAGGAATTTGGCTAGCCAGGAGTGGAGGGCGGGCCAGGCAGGTCCGGTAACTAGATTACCGTCGACCACGGCTTCAGTCATGGGGACGCTGATGTATTCGCCCCCGGCGAGAGTTACATCGGGACCGGTGGCCGGGTAGGCGCTGCATTTCTTTCCCTGGAGAACCCCTGCGGCGGCAAGAAGTTGTGGAGCGTGGCAGATGGCGGCGACGGGCTTGTTGGCCTTTGTGAAACTGTGAACGATCTCGATGACTCGCGGGTTGAGGCGAAGGTATTCGGGCGAGCGGCCGCCCGGAATCAGGAGAGCGTCGTAGTCTTCCGGTTTGACGTGATCGAAGGTGGCGTTGAGTGCGAAATTGTGGCCGCGTTTTTCGGTGTAGGTCTGATCGCCTTCGAAATCGTGAATGCAGGTAGGAACGAACTCGCCGGATTTTTTTCCTGGGCAAACGGCGTGCACGGTGTGGCCGACCATCTGAAGCGCTTCAAAGGGGACCATCACTTCGTAGTCTTCGACGTAATCGCCGATGAGCATGAGAATCGTCTTTTTAGACATGGGAGCCTCCGGGGATTTGAGCCCATAGCATGCATGGAAAGGGGCGGAGGCTCAAGTCGTTGCTGAAGCGGCTTGCGAGTCTTCAGCAAAACGAGACCAGCGTTTCCAACCGCGACCGTAACCCATTTTGGTTGAATCGGAGTGCTTACCCGCATAGAGATGCAATAAAAAAACTATTAGAAAAAGACGCCCAATTCCCGACTGAACGGGCTCCAGACAGGCCCGATCTTTTTATTGCCCCGCGCTGTGTCATTTTGCGAAACGTTCCCAGGGAGGCGGGACACGGACGGATTTCATTCCGGCTGCGGTAGCGGCCTGGATGCCCATATCTGTGTCTTCAAAGACGAGGCATTTTTCGGGGGCGATGGAAACTTTCTCCGCGGCGAGGAGAAAGGCTTCGGGATGCGGTTTGGAGTTTTTGTATTCCCCGGCGCAAACGAGTGCGTCGAAGCGGTCGAGGAGCTTTACGGTGGTAAGCGAAGCGATGACGGAATCGCGGGTGCTGCCGGAGACGACCGCGAACGGGATCTTTCCGTGGCGCGCTTCGATGTGTTCGACGACTTCGGGGATGGCTTTTAGTTCAGGGAGAAGTTCGTAATAGAGATTTTCTTTGCGGTGGGCGACGACTTCGACGGGCATGGCGAGGCCGTGTTCCTTGTTGAGGGTGGAAATGATTTCGACGATGGGCATGCCGCCCCAGGCGTAGAAGCGGCTTTGTTCGAACTCGCAATTCCATTCGGCAAGTGCGCGCTTCCATGCTTTGTAATGGAGCGGCATGGAATCGGCGATTGTGCCGTCGCAATCGAACAGATACGCGTCGAAGTGGCCGGACGGGAGAGGAAGTTTCACAGGAAGACAACGATAACGCAGAGGCGCGGGGGAGGCAAAGGAGCGCGGAGAAACGATTTATTGCGGGGAGGAGGCCCAGCGCCAATTTTTGCAGAGCCGGATTAGGTTTTTGATGGTCTGGGCGAGGTGGATGACCGTTGTGGCCCAGAAGCCGTAAGGGATCCACTGGTTTACAACTTGCGCGATGCGATGTGCGGTGGCCGAATCCGTAGCGGGGACGAACCAGGTGCCAGCGAAGATCAGCGTGTAGAGGATGGCAAGGCCGGCCGAGTCCAGAATAGTAGAGACAACGTCGCGGAAACGGATCCAGCGCGGACGTGCGATATTGATGGCGGCGCGCAGCATGGTGGCGAGCATAATGAGGACGGTCGGAAAATAGATGCGGTGCCAGACGGGCCCCAAGGCGATTTGCGACGCTGCCGGGCCGAAGACGAGAGACGGATTTGTCCAGATCGATTGGATCCAGAGAAGAGCTATCGCGGTAGCAATGAAGACAGCGATGGAATCGAAGCGGGAGACTTCGCGCATCTTTTTGTAGATTTTTTCCTTAATGCGCTTTTTGATGACGGTGTGCACCGTTTTTTCGAACGTTTCCTTGCTCAGATCGTAGCGTTGGTGGCTGAGGTGCTTTTCGACCAGCGCGAAGATGACCGTTACCGCGGTGAGCTGAATGAATAGCTGGAGGATCACGCTGGAAAAAATTTCGGCGAAATGAATCGGCTGGCCGGCTAGCGAGATGGCGGCAAAGATGGCGCCGACGATCAGAAACGTGAGGCCCAAATTGAAGGTGAGGACGCGGACGTAAAACGGAAACAGGACGGGGCCGATTATTTGCGGGCCGAATGCGAGCGTGCCCTTGTTGCTGGTGTAGCCGGCGGCGACCTGGAGCGGATTGCCGCGGCGCTTGAGAAGTTCGAACTGTTCGGCTTCGGTGAGCGGACGGCCAAGCTCGGATTCCTTGTCCTCGAGTTCGGAATGGATATCTTCGGAAAGCTCGCGGAGGATGTCTTCGCGCTGGTCGGCGGGGAGAAGTTTTGCGAGATTGTTGAGATAGCGATCTAGAGGCTGCATGGCATTACCCTTTCACGATTTCGTTGAGAGATGCATCGATGGACTTCCATTCGGCGAGGAGCTTTTCAAGGACTTCCGCGCCAAGCGGGGAGAGCCGGTAGAAGCGCTTGTTGCGCTTGTCCGCTTCGCGCCATTCGCTGAGGAGCAAGCCCTGGGTTTCCAGGCGCCGGAGAAGCGGGTAGAGGCTTCCCTCTTCGATTTCCGTGCCGCGGTCAGAGAGGGCTTTGCGGAGGGTGTAGCCGTATTGCTCGGAGCGGAGACAGGCGAGAACGGCTAGGACGAGGGAGCCGCGGCGGAGCTCTAGCTTGAGATTTTCGAAAGAGCTCTCATTGTCGAAACTGGGCGTCATATAGTGTATGACGTACACTGTATTACACACAGTATTTGCTGTCAAGGGGAATTTTGGGTACCCCCAGGGAGCAGAGGGTCCTGCTACGGGCGCTAGAAACAGGCCCCTACACCTGCCCGGGGGCCGGAGCTTTTCTCTGCGACAGCGCTACAAATCGTGTTGCTCAGGGGAGGACGATCGACAAGGGTGACAGCCGGGCGGGGCGCGTTGTATAAAACGGCGGCGGATTGAGGAATGCGGTCGGAGCGAAAAATGGGTGAGCTGGCACTGACGGGCGGGGCGAGGACGAAGAAGAAGCCGTTTCCGGTTTGGCCGATTTATGACGAAGCCGAAAAGCAGGCTTTGCTCGAAGTGCTCGAGAGCCGCGTCTGGTGGCGGACTCCGGGGACGAAGACTCTGGCTTTTGAAAAGGAGTTTGCGGCGTTTCACTGCGCAAAGCATGGGATTGCGGTGACGAACGGGACGGCGGCGCTCGAAGTGGGGATGATGGCGCTCGGAGTCGGCCCGGGTGACGAAGTGATTGTGCCGGACTTTACGTTTGTGGCGACGGCCAGTGCCGTGCTGGCGGCCGGGGCGATGCCGGTGATGGTAGATGTGCTTGCAGCGACGCATTGTATCGATCCTGCCCTTGCTGAGGCGGCGATTACCCCGCGGACGAAAGCGATTGTGGCGGTGCACATTGGAGGGAATCCGGCGGATCTGGATTTGCTCGGCGCGATCGCGGCAAAACATGGGATTGCGCTGGTTGAGGATTGTGCGCACGCGCACGGGAGCGAATGGAAGGGGCGCCGCGTTGGCGCGATTGGGAAGGCGGGAACGTTCAGTTTTCAGTCGGGCAAATTGATGACAGCGGGCGAGGGCGGAATTGTTGTGACGGACGACGATGCGTTCGAACGGCAGGCGAGAAGCGTGCACGATTGCGGCCGGATGCCGGGAGAATGGTTTTACAGCCACTACATCAACGGATCCAATTACAGATTGAGCGAATGGCAGGGCGCAGTGTTGAGCGCGCAACTGAAGCGGCTGGATGCTCAGACGGCTTTGCGTCATAAGAATTCGCGGTTGCTTGACAAATTGCTTGGGGAGATTCCGGGGCTGAGTCCGCAGAAATTGGATTCACGGTGCACGAGGAATGGGCAGTATGCCTACATTTTTCATGTGGATTCGGAAAAGTTTGCGGAAGTGGCAACGGAGAAACTGATTGCCGCGATGAACGCGGAAGGAATTCCGAATCAAGCGAGCTATCCGCCTGTACACAAGATTGATGTTTTTCAGAATGGGGAATTTCGCAAACGGCTATGCGGCGCGCAGACAAGACAGGCACATGCGTTCTTGCAGGCAAGTTATCCGGTGACGCATCAGGCAGCGTGGGAAAGTGTTTGGATACCGCAGACCGCGCTGCTGGGCGATGAAGAGGATATGCAGGAGATTGCAACTGCTTGGCGGAAGATTCAGCGATGCGCGAAGGAGCTGGCATAGAGACCGGCGGCGATCTGAAGATCGGCCGCTACATTTGGAAGCAAGTCGTGCGAGTCATTTCCGGCCGAGAAAAACGCGAAGCGGGCCGGCGCCAAAGATTATCAGGAGAAATTCGGAAAAGCGGCTGGAGCGATTCTGGGCGAGGAAAGAAATTTGTTCGCCTTCAGCGGCGGTGAATTGAGCGGACTTTTTGTTCCAGGTGTTGTCCACGACAAGCGTGTGCGGGCCAGAGGGAATTTCTGCCGTGATGGATTGGCCGTAGGTCAACTCGGCGATCTGTTGGCCATCGAGTTTGACAATGATTTCGCGCTGCTGGGCGTCTTCCGGTGAATTGCGGTCAATCGTGAGTGTGGCGGGCATCGGTGTTCCGGGAAAAGTTTAAATGGCGGCGCTTGCGTCTGCAACTTGCAGCCGTCGGGATTGCGTGGGCTTCGCTGCTGGTTTCGGGGGTGAAACTTGCGCCTGGAACTGGCTTCCATGATCGCGGTCGGGCTCCTGGCTGCGGCATTGGGGCGGTTCGGTCCTCTGGCTTTGACCGCGCAAATGTACACGGCGAAAAGTGAGGCGGAAGACCAGGTGCAAGGCGATCTCGCTCGTTCGCTTGCAGCGAACGAGCCGCCCTAAAGGGACGGCTCTAGAAAGAGCTAAGAAGCTTCGCTGCGGGATTGAGAGAAAGTCGCGTCAGGAAGATCGGGGATTTCGAGTTTGGGGGCGGTGCGCCAGAGGCGTTCGAGGTCGTAGAAACGGCGAGCTTGTTCGGAAAAAACGTGGACGAGGAAGCCGCCGAAATCGAGCAGAGCCCAATCGGTCGAGCGCTGGCCTTCACGATGTTCCGGCTCGCGTTTTAGTTCCTTGTAGAGAACTTCCTCCACTTCCGTGCAGATGGCTTGCACCTGGGGCGTGCTGAAACCGGTGCAGATCACGAAGTATTCCGTGAACGTACCCAGGCCGGACAGATCCAAGACGGTAATGGCGGAAGCTTTTTTATTTTGTGCGGCCTCAACGGCGAGGCGCACGGTTTGAGGAAGGGTTTCTAGTTTCAACTGTAGTTCATTCACCTGTTCGGGCACCTGCATAGGCCTTGTCGGAATCACCTGTAAAGCTTCTGCTTAAGAATGTATTCCTCGACGCGCGCGGAAACAAGTCCATGAATGGACTGGCCGCGGTGGGCGCGCTTGCGCGTTTCCGTGGCGGAGATATCGCTGGAAACCGTTTCGAGCAAATAGACGGAAGTTTTGCGGAGATGCGCGACCAGTTGGGACGCGGGGACGGGATCGTCTTCGCGTCTGGCGTTGGGCGGGGCCATGAGGTCGGGAGGGATGACGAGCTTGAGCGCTTCGGCGCGAATTCCCGGACGATTGGCAATAATGAAATCGCAAAGGCCGAGGAGCGTTTCATATTCCTTCCACATGGGAATGTCGAGGAAGGCGTCCGCGCCGATCATAAAGAAGATGCGGTCGCCGGAACAGGCGTGACGGAAATAACGAACCGTGTCGATGGAATAGTGGAGCTGAGAGCCGGAAAAATCTTCACCGGCTTCGGCTAACGAAGGGACAAAGTGCGGATGCTCGGAGCAAGCGAGAGAGACCATGGCGAAGCGGTGCGGAAATGGCGCGAGGTGCTGCTTGAGTTTGTGCGGCGGTCGGCTGGCCGGGATGAAGTGAATTTCGTCGAAGTTGAAGCGGCGGTCGGCGGCGCGCGCTACAGCGAGGTGGCCGTTGTGAATCGGGTCAAAAGAACCGCCAAAAAGCGCGATGCGGCGGGGATGGTGTCTTGCGGCGGTGCGGTGCGCTTGGGCGGTCGTCAATGCGTCTCCTGCAAAATGCAGCTGATATTTTCGCACGAAAACTAGATTGCGGCGCAGGCAGACAAACTCAATAATCCATTTTCACTTGAAGTCCGGTGCTCCCGGGCTTCCGCATTGCCCGGGGGCGTTGCTGACCTGTCCCACTGAAGCTCCGGCGTGATGACGAGCGGTTTTCTGATTTACCAAAGTACTTTCGTGCGCGTCGTTCCGCGGCAATCGCAGCGAGAAAATCCCTATTTTATTGCGCTGAATCTTGAACCTCATCGTGATCAAAAAGTGACGGCGAAGACCGGGGGAAAGAATCTCGCGAATCGCAGCTGCGAACTCCTGACAAGCGGGAATACAGTTTCAAGCGCACAAAACGAGACGGGCTAGGAATGAGCTGCCGATTCCGAGCTTTCGGGCTCTTCTACGTCAGGTTCTGGCGGTGCTGACTTTGGAATTTTGTCGAGGGCGTCGGCAATGGCGCGGACGAGTTCCTTGACGCCGTCGCCGGTGGCAGCAGAAATGGAGTGGAACGCGAGATTGTGTTTTTCGCAATAGCCGCGGAGTTGGTTGACGCGCGTGGGGTCGGTGATGGCGTCGAGCTTTGAAGCGACAACGATCATCGGTTTTTCGGCGAGCGATTCGCTGAAGGCGCGGAGTTCGCCAGTGATGACTTCGCACGAGTGGATTGGGTCGGCGTCAGTTGCGTCACTCGTATCGATCAGGTGAACAAGGAGGCGCGTGCGTTCAACGTGTTTTAAGAAGCGAATACCGAGGCCGGCGCCTTCGTGGGCGCCTTCGATGAGGCCGGGGAGATCGGCGACGACAAAGGTGCGACCTAGTTCGGTGCCGTGACCGCCGGTGCCGCCATCGGCGTTGACGACGCCGAGATTCGGTTCAAGCGTGGTAAACGGGTAGTTTGCAATTTTGGGACGCGCCGCGGAAATAACAGAAATGAGCGTGGATTTTCCGGCGTTGGGAAAACCGACCAGGCCGACGTCGGCGAGAAGTTTCAGTTCGAGGCGTAGGTGGCGCTCTTCGCCCGGATTGCCGTCTTCGCGTTCGCGCGGGGCCTGATGCCAGGGCTTGGCGAAGTGTTGATTGCCGCGGCCACCGCGGCCACCTTGCGCGACAAGAACCCGCTGGCCCGCCGTGGCGAGATCGGCGAGTGTTTCGCCCGTTTGGCCGTCGTAGACCATTGTGCCGATGGGAACCTGCAGAATCAGGTCGTCGCCGGAGTGGCCCGTGCAATTCGAACCTTCGCCGTGACGTCCGCGGTCGGCTTTGAATTCGCGATTGTAGCGATAGCGCAGAAGAGTGTTGTCATTGGGATTGGCTTCGAGATAGATGCTGCCGCCGTGGCCGCCATCGCCGCCACTTGGGCCGCCGCGCGGAACATATTTTTCGCGACGGAACGCGACGCATCCGTTGCCGCCGTCGCCGGCCTTGATCAGGATTTTTGCTTCGTCAACGAACATGAAAGCCTTTGCTTCGCGCGATTCGGCCGAGCCCGCAGTCTACGCCGAGATCCTTTGGTGCGGCGGCAAGTGCAGAGAGTAACAAGAAAAAGCGGCTCCGGGATAACCCGGAACCGCATGGATGCTGCGTGACACGGATTACGCTGGCACAGACCGAAGTCTGTGCTCCTCGGACTTAGTTCTAGTTCGCGGCGGGGATGACGCTGATGAAACGACCGCGACGGCCCTTGTCTTCAAACTTGACGTGGCCGGTGACGAGCGCGAAAAGCGTGTCGTCCTTGCCCTGCCCGACGTTTTCGCCGGCCTGGTGCTTTGTGCCGCGCTGGCGAATGATGATCGTGCCCGCGTTGACGAGCTGGCCGCCGAAGCGCTTTACGCCAAGCCGCTGACCGTGTGAATCGCGGCCGTTTGTTGAGGAGCCGCCGCCTTTCTTATGTGCCATGACGAGTTCTACCCTTCGAAATAGTTTTCGCGAAAGAGCCCGCCCCGGAAGGCGGCCTCTACAACAGAATGCCGAACTTAAAGCTTGATGTCGCTGACTTCAACGGCGGTGTAATTCTGCCGGTGGCCGCGCTGAATCTTGTACTGATTGGTTTTCTTGAACTTGAGAACGGTGAGCTTCTTGGCTCGGCCTTGTTCGACGATCTTGCCGGAAACGGTGACTTTGGCGGCGTCGGAGCCGGTCAAAAGCTTCTTGTCATCCCCGTGCACGGAAAGAACCGACCCGAAGGTCACCTTTTCGCCCACTTTTCCGTCCACGCGCTCAATGCGAATGGTGTCGCCCGGTGCGACGCGGTACTGCTTTCCTCCGGTCTTGATAACGGCGTACATCGATCCTCCAGGAGCAAAAGACAAACCACAATTATACGGGTTTTTCAGCGGGAGCGTCAACGCAGGTTTAGGGGCACGTTTGGGGCGGTTTGATGCAACTAATGCTTTCATACTATTCCGGCTGCCACACCCCAAGCCTACATTTGCGGGCACAAAAGCGTTTCCGGGTTATTTTTCCAGGCTCGAAAGGGGTTGTCCTGTGTCTACCCAAGCTTCCACGATGAATATTGGTTTGGCCGCAAGCAACGCCGGAACCTGGCGGAGCAGGATGCTGGCGATTCTGCTGATGCTGGTCATCGGCGGAATTTTCTGGGTGGACTCGCGCTATCCCGCCCTGATGAAGCGCTATGACGCGGGGCAAAAGATCAGTGCCAAGGGCGCGCTGACGTTTGGGACCGTGTACGCCGTGGACCGGACGATGCCGCTTACAAAGCGCGTTTACCGGACCACCGTGAACTGGCTGGACGCGAACCGGATCGGGATGACGTTTTCGTTTTTGTTCGGGCCGGCCGCCCTGACGTTTCTGGCCATGGTGAAGACGCGGCGGACGAAGTCTCGTTATTTGAATGCCCTGCTTGGCGCGGTGGCCGGGGTTCCTCTGGCTGTGTGTACGAATTGTGCGACGCCGATTGCGCGCGGATTTTATGCCGCTGGCATGAGCACGGAATCGGTGCTGGCGGCGATGTTCGCTTCGCCCGCGCTGAACGTGGTCGTGCTGGCGATGACCTTCGCGCTGTTCCCTGCGCCGGTGGCAATTTTGAAATTGGCCACGGTGGCCTTCCTGATTTTCGTGTTTGCGCCGAGCATGGCGGCGAGCAGGGAAACGGCGGAAGTGTACTCTTGCCCGATTGAAATCCCGGCTTCAGAGACATGGGGACAGGCGGTTTGGGGAGTTTTGAAATCGTACGCGAAGAGTTTCTGGTACGTGTTTCGCGTGGCGTTTCCGTTCATGATTCTGGGAGCAATTCTCGGGGCGCTGGCGATCGAACTATTGCCGCAAAATGCGTTGAGCACACAGGTAACGGTTGGCGGGATCGTTCTGGTTGCGCTCCTAAGCGCGTTCTTGCCGGTGCCAATGGCTTTCGATGTGGCGATTGCCTACATCCTCTACTCGCATGGAGTGCCGCTGCCCTACGTGGTGACCATTCTTTGCACCCTCGGAATCATCAGCGTGTTTTCCGCTTCGGTGCTTGGAAGAACAATTTCCTGGCGCGTGGGCGTGGCCGCGTACGGGACTGTCGTGGTCCTTGGCGTTGCCGCCGGGCTCATTTCCAGAATGTTCTAGAGCCGCGCTGTTTAGAGCGCGGGCGAAGAATCACCGAGCAACGCTTTCCTGACAATCTGAATGGGCGGAAAGCCCTGGCTCATGAAGGCATCGTGAAATTTCTGAAGCGAAAAATCGCTGCCGAGTTTTTTGCGGTAGTCTTCGCGGAGCTTCAGGATTTCCAGTTTGCCGAGCGTGTAATAAAGATAGGTCGGGTCAGTAGTGCCGCGCTTGGTTTCGATCTCTGCGATTTTTGGCGACTGATATCCTTCCTTGACGAAAAACTCCTTGGCTTGCTCGAAGGTCATTGCGCCGCGGTGCATCTGGATGCCCACGACAAAGCGCGCGTCGCGCAGAAGCGCGTCCTGAAGCTGGCCGAGGCGGATGAGGTGCGATTCGATTTCATCTTTTGCGCCGAGGCCCGGCTGGGCGAAACCTTCGTCGAGCATCATCGTTTCGCAGTAGTGAGCCCACCCCTCGACGTTGGTGTTTGCGCCAAGAACTTTGCGAAGCCTGGTCGGCGCACGGGGCGTCCAGAGAAATTGGACGTAGTGGCCAGGATACGTTTCGTGGACCGCTGTGCTGATAATCGTGCCGACGTTAAAGGAGGCCATTAGGCCTGCGACTTCTTCGGGCGAATCTTTCGGGCCCGGAAGAGTGACATTGAAATAGGCTTCGGTGGCGTGCGTTTCAAACGGACCGGGCGTGTCCATGGAAGCGGTAGTTGTGGCGCGTTCGAAAGGCGGCGTTTCCTGCAGCTTGGGGCGGATGTCGCTGGGAATCGTGATGATGTGATGCGACTGAATAAACGCGATCAAGCCATCGAACGTGTTGGTGAAGGTTTTCATCAGTTCGCTCGGGAGCTGGATGGCGCGCGGCGAGCATGGCAAGAACATCGGAAGGGGATTTTTGCGGATCAACGAGTTTTGCAACGCGCGCGAACTCGGCTTGATTCTTGCGGAGGTCGGCGGTGCCGATTTCTAGCAGGCGATCGAGCGGGGTGTCCACCATTTCGTCATAGAGAAGTTTTTTCGAAAAGGTAGCGGCGCCGATGCGGAAGTCTCCCTTGGAACGCGGGAGAAGGTCGTCCTTCATCCAAGATTGATATTTCTTCACTTCGGCGATGACCGTGGCGTTTGATTTTGCGAAATCGGCTTTGACGGGATCTGAAGCGTCTTTGAAAGCCGCGGGTAGATCGTTTTCGAAAAAGCTGATGATATCCGGGATCTGCTCGAGGGCGATTTCCGTGGAAATGTGCGGTGGATTCTCCAGATTGGCGCGCGCGGAGGCGAACAGTCCAGGGATTTTTTGCTCGCGAGCGATGACGGAACGGAGGCGGTCGTCCGGCGGCGCGAAGCGGCGAATCATGATGACGTAGACGGAATTGGTGGCTGCTGCGGGATACGAGTTGGGATTTTTTTGCCAGGGGCGAATGATCTGATCCGTGAGCAGTGAACTGCGCAACGTCCCGAGGAGCATTTCGCGATCGGCAGCGTCGGTTTCTGAAAGCGATTTCGCGGGGAAGGCGGCGACGCGCTTCTCGAATTGGGTAACAGCTGCGATCTCTTGTTCGCGCGCGGCCTTGGAAAAATCTTCGAGTTGGGAATCGTAATCGTGGACGCCCACGCTTGTTGCGGCGCTGGGACTGAACTTGAAAAGGATTTGCGTGAAGAAATCTTCGACCAGAGCGTTCCAGTCGGCGTTTGAATTTTCGGCGGCGGTAGCTGCGCTGGGGAGGCAGAAAAGCAAGGCGACGAGGAATAGCGGGCGGAGGCAAGGCATCGTTCTTACTCCATACGGTTGATTTGGAAAATGGCTGTGCCGATTGGTTCTACCTTGTAAGACGGCTTTTCGCAAGGCGCCAGTCGCCGATGTGAGCAGCAATTTAGACTGAAATCGCGTCGCCTTCCGGTTGCGGGAAAAACTTCGAAAACCAGAAGGAGTGTTGAGTCGGGCCGTGAAGCTGGTAGTGCTCAAGGCGGTCGCGGCCTTCGGCGACCGTCGGAATGTGGCCGGCGGGAATCCACCAGAGGCAGTAGTGAGGCTTTTCCATTTTTTCGAACCATCTGGCACGGTCTTTTAAAACGTGCGTGTGCTGGGAGCGATAAACGTAGTCGCGCAGCTCGTCGAGCGAAACCCAAACAGACATGTTGACGATGACGAATGGATCGTCGTTGTAGGCGATGTCCGTGGCGTTGCCGGCGTCAGATTGCAGTCGCCAAACGAAGCCTGGAGATTTTTCCGCGAGCGCATTGATGGGTTCCAGCTGCGCGACAAATTCAGCTATCTGTGGATCGTCGACAGGCGCGACGAGACGTCCAATATTGATTTGCGCGAGATGGTATTCCACGGAACGCTCCTTGGAGAAAGCGGCGGCTTCAATAAGAAAGTAGATGATACGACGAGGCGACGGGTTTTCCGACCCAAGTTCAGAAAATGCAAGCGTATGTCTAGAAATCGAAGCGATAGCCGATGATCGTCTTAACGATGAGGTGGTCGGTCGCGCCGGTAACGCCGACCCCGAGACCAAAATTGATCTCCCATTTCGGCGAAAGATTCAGATCGATGGCGGGCACGATTTGCTGCTGCTGCAGCTTGATCGGGTCAAATTCGGTCGCGGGACCGAGCGAGCCATAATACTCGATGCCCCCGGTGATCTTTTTCGTGAAGTCGTAGCTGAATTTGAAGTTCGGCGAAAAAACGAAACCCCGATGGACGCCCGGGCCATGCAAGGATTTGTCAAAAGTCGGATTGAACGAGAAATACCACTTGCCGATTTGCTTGTCGATGATAGGGCGTATTTCCCACGTCCAGGTGTCCGCGGAATACTTGGCGCGCTGGTAGCCAATCTCGTTCGAAAGACTCAGGCCGACCGGCCATTTCCACTCCGGCGGGATGCGAAATCGCGGGCGGATGTGATCGCCGACCCAATCCAGGCCCTGCCCGTTGTGGGCGGAAGTAAAAATGTAAAAGCCTGTTTCAAACCAATCCGTAAAGCCATGCGTAATTTCAACGGTCTCGTGAAGCTGATGGTTCGTGGGATAGGTGCCGTCGGTGGTGGATTTTGAACCCTCGAACGTGAAGTTGCTATGCAGCTCGACCATCGTGTGTCCAGGGGCGACGGTTTCGTACGGATAGACCTGAATTTCGTAATTGTCCTGCGCCCGAGCCGGCCGAGGTGCGAGTGTAAAGGCCAGAACAAGAAACAACCCTGCGCAAGTTTGACGGGGACTCACGGAGGATTTGATGTCTGGAATGAGACTTGCGGATACAAGGAAAGCTTCAGGCATGCGGATGGGACTTGTCGTAAATGTCCATCAACTGGCGGATGGAGGCGTGCGTATATTTTTGCGTGGTCGTGAGCGATTGATGGCCGAGCAACTCCTGAATGGCGCGCAAGTCCGCGCCGTCAGCGAGAAGATGCGTGGCAAAAGCGTGCCGAAGCGAATGCGGATGCAGATCCCAGTTGACGTTCACCAAGCGCACGTATTTTTTTACGATGCGGCCGACAGAGCGCTGCGTCAACCGGCGGCCGGCGTAATTGAGAAAAATGGCTTGCGTGTGAGGCGCAGGTCCTCGCCTGGCACGTGGCGAAGAGTTCTGTGCAAGAAGTTGCTCACGCACGGGCCAGTACGCTTCGAGCGCTATCTTCCGCTTTCGAACCATACGGAACAATGCGTTCCTTGTCGCCCTTGCCGCGCACGCGAAGGATGCGATCCTTCAAGTCCATGTCCACGAGATTCAGGCCGGTAAGTTCGCTGACGCGAAGGCCGGCGGCGTAGAGCAGCTCGAGAATCGCCCGGTCGCGTTTGATCAACAAGCCTTCCGTGTCGGCATTTCCGCGCGGCACGCGTTGCGTTCAACCTGTGCCGATCGCGTTTTTCTGTCCGGCCAGCGCTTCCGGATGCGGGTCGATTCCCGCAATCTGATTGAGAAATCCGTTCATCTCTTCGGCGGAGAGCACGGAAGGGATGCGCTTCGGAAGTTTCGGCGTGGGCACGAGCCGCGCCGGATTGTCCTTCAGCATTCCTTCGCGGACACAGTATTTGAAGAAAGAGCGCAGCGCCGCAAGTTTGCGTGCGATCGAGCTTTTTTCCAGGCCCTGTTCATGCAAATGGCCGACAAATTCGCGGATGACCGAGTGGTGGATGGATAGCAAAGCGGGACATGCGGCTTCCGGCGGCGTCAGATACGCCAAAAACTGCCGGAGATCCTTGCCGTAATTCGAAACGGTATGCGGCGAAGAATTCTTCACCGATTGCAGGTACTTCAGAAATTTGTCGATTGCTTGCTTCATCTACTCACATAGGCTGGCGCAGTAGAAGTATAGATTCTTCGATGCAGGATGTGCTGGCGGAGTGGGTCGAGGTTTCCAGCGCAAAAGGACTGGCGAAAATCAGGACTTGGCGCCGACCGGCGCGAGCTTCTTCGGGTTGCGCGACGGGCGCTTCCGGGGCGAGCTTTTCCCAATCGCAGCCTTCTTTAATGCAGGCGCGGACGAGACCGATCTTGGATTTTTTCTCCACGATAAATGGCGCGCCGCACTTCGGGCACGGCTCGGCGATCGGCTGGAACGGCGTCGTGAAATCGCAATCGGGATAGCGCGAGCAGCCGTAGAAAATGCGCGGCCGCCCGCCGCGTCCAACGCTTCCGCGGCGCACAAATTCGCCTTCCTTGCACTTCGGGCATTTGATGCCCAGCGTGATGGGGCGAGTGTACTTGCACTTCGGATAAGTCGAGCAGCCGATGAATTCGCCGAAGCGGCCGTGTTTCTTGACCAGGCCTTCGCCGCACGTCGGGCATTTTTCGTCGAGCGGTTCATCGGGCTGGCGCGCAATGCGCGTGCCTTCCACAGCCGCCGCGTCGTCTTGCAATCGGGATATCCGGTGCACGCAAGAAAGACACCAAAGCGGCCGCGCTTGATCGCCATTTCCTTGCCGCAGTTGTCGCAAATATTCGACTTTCGCTTCGCCTTCGGCTTGCTTCGGGCAATTCCGGCGAAAGATCCTGAATGAAATCGCAATCGGGATAGCGCGAGCATCCCAGGAAAAATCCGTGGCGGCTGATGCGCTCAAGCAGTTCGCCCTCGCCGCACTTTTCGCACTTCTTGCCAGTGGCGATGCCGGCTTTGTAGGAAAGCATTTCGTCGCCGGCCCTGTCGAGATCGACGATGAATTTTTCCCAGAACTCTTTTACAGCTTCGCGCCAGTGGAGCTTGCCTTCCTCGATTTCGTCGAGCTCTTCTTCCAGCCGCGCGGTAAAGGTCACGTCAAAAACGTCCTCGAAACTCTTTACCAGCAGAATGCTGACGCGTTCGCCCAGCATGGTCGGCGAAGAAGCGACCCTGCTCCTTGCGTGACGTACTCGCGCTCGACGATCGTCGAAATAATGGACGCGTAAGTCGAAGGCCGGCCGATGCCGTTTTCTTCCAGCTCTTTCACCAGCGTCGCGTCGTTGTAGCGCGGCGGCGGTTCCGTGAAATGCTGCTCAGGGCGAATTTCGTCAAGACGCAAGCACTTGGCCTTCGGTGACTCGCGGCAGCGCCTTGCCCTCGCCTTCGTCGTCCTTTTCATCGTCTTCGCGATCGGCATTCGACGCGGGCATCTGGTAAACGCGCAGGTAGCCGTCGAATTTCTGCACCGAGCCCGTGGCGCGGAACGTGTAGTCGCCGGCGGAAATATCGATCGTCGTCTGATCGAAAACCGCCGGCAGCATCTGCGACGCCACAAAGCGCTGCCAGATCAATTGATAGAGCTTGAAGAGATCGTCGTCCAGATATTTGCGAACGTCTTCCGGCGTGCGCGAAACGTCCGTCGGACGAACGGCTTCGTGCGCTTCCTGCGCGTCTTTTTTCGATTTGTAGAAATTCGGCTTTTCCGGCAGATAGCTGGAGCCAAACTGTTCCGGGATCAATTCGCGGACTTGCGCCAGCGCGTCGTTCGAAACGTTCACCGAATCCGTGCGCATGTAGGTGATCAGCGCCACGGAGCCTTCTTCGCCCAGCTCGACGCCTTCATAAAGCTTCTGCGCCAGCGACATCGTGCGCTTCGCCGTGAATCGCAACCGGTTGTACGACGCCTGCTGCAGCTTCGAAGTCGTAAACGGCGGCGGCGGGTTGCGCTTCTTCTCCTTCTGCGTGACCGTCGCGACCTGCCACTTCGCCCTTTTTAGCGCGGCCAGAACCTTGTCCGACGGCTTCCTGATTGCCGACTTCAATGTCCTCGCCTTTGTATTTGGATGAGCTTCGCTTCGAACATCGGCGGCTGGCCCGCGTCCAGCATCGCGTGGATGGTCCAGTATTCCTGCGGCACGAAAGCGCGAATCTCCAGCTCGCGCTCGACGATCAGCCGCAGCGCAACCGTCTGCACGCGCCCCGCGGAAAGACCGCGGCGCACTTTGTCCCACAGCAGCGGCGAAATTTTGTAACCGACGATGCGGTCCAGCACGCGGCGCGCCTGTTGCGCGTCCACCAGGCTGGTATTCACCTGCCGCGGCTGTTCAAATGCCGCGCGAATGGCCTTCGGCGTAATTTCGTTGAACGTGACGCGGAAAATTTTTTTCGGATCGGTCGCCGGAATCTCTTTCGCGGCTTTTTTCTTTTCCTCTTCTTCTTTCGGATCGACCGGCTTCGCGTTCTTACGCCCAAAGCGCGGCATACTCGGTTCCTGCTCTTCAAACTTGTGCGGTTTGGCGAGCACCATCGCCAGGTGCGCGGAGATCGCCTCGCCTTCGCGGTCCGGGTCGCCCGCCAGATAAATGGCATCGGCGGCATTCGCTGCCTTGCGCAGGTCGTTGATGACCTTGCCTTTGCCGGAGATAATCTGCAGCGTCGGCTCGAAAATCTTTTCGTCGTCCAGCGTCACCGGCTTGCGGACTGTCTTTTCTTTTACTTTTTTGGCGCCCTTTTTCGCGCGCGTCTTCTTTCTTCGGCGCCTTCGTCCTTCGTCGGGCAGACGGATACCGATCGTCTTCTTTGGCAGGTCCAGCACGTGGCCGACCGACGCTTTGACGAGAAAATTCTTTCCCAAATACTTGTTAATGGTCTTCGCCTTTGCCGGCGATTCCACAATTACGAGCGAACGAGCCATGTATGCAGTTTTACCTCCGGAATCTTCTGAGGGAAGGGCCGCAGGCGCGGCTGTGTCCTTCTCGCTACCTTATATATCAGAGTTGTCAAGCGCTCTGCGTGCCGCAACTCGCCTGCTACAGAAGAACTTTGCTGAATAATTTCCCCGGCAACTGCCGGATGATGCCTTTCATCTGCAGATTAAAAGCGTAGCCAGAACCTCCAAGAGTTCAAGCCGGACCGCTCAACCCGTGTCAACCTCGGGTTGCCGCTCATCGGAGTTGAGCAGGAACGACGCGGGCGGCGGTCGCCGCCCGAAAGGCTGGTGAGAACCTCCGAGCCTGGAAGGCGGCGTTCCTGATAATCGCCTGCACCGACAGAGCAGGAATGTTGCCGCTTTACAAGCCGCCGCAAGCGGGGCGCTGGAGTTGCTCGTCCGGCAAGCCAAACTTTCAAGCCGGACAGTATCGACTTCCCGCCGAGCCGTCCCATTGCAAAGCCCCCAAGCGAGGGCTGCCTGCGCAAAGGGTAACTGGATTTTCAAGCTCTTTAGAGGGATCTGTTCGCCGGTGACCCCGGGCTGAAGTCAAGCCTTCGCGGCTTTTGCCAGAGGACGCGCCGTCTTCGCTTCCCAAACTTTGCGCAGCGCTTCTCGCTGCGCGAGAACATGCGCTTTGGCCTCCGCAAAACTCGCAAACACCTTTGTGCCCTTGATGGTGTTGCACGGCGGGCAGCAGGCGACCAGGTTTTCCGGTGTCTTCTTGCCTTTGCGAGCGCGCGGAATGACGAAGTCCACGCGCATGGCGAGGGCGTTGTCAAAGCTTGCTCTGCCATCTAGACCGCAGTACTGGCAGCAATAGTTATCTCGCTCCAGAATCTTGCGGCCTTCTTCCAAGGTTACTGGCGAATCCACAAGAGAGAAGTTCAAAAGATTTAGTGGCATGCATCGCCTCCGAAGTGGAAATCTTCTTGAGCAGGTAGCAGGGGTGACTCCCACTTGTCAGAACGAAAACTTAGGACGCTGCGGACCGTAAGTCAACAAGGACACCCGAGGCAATTAGGCCTTGGAGGGGTCCTCGGCAAGAACGGAATCGAGGGTTTCGTTGAAGAGGTCGGCGTCGCTTTCGGTAAAAACAAGCGGCGGGCGAAGTTTGATGACGTTGTGATGCGGGCCGTCGGTGCCGGCGAGGATGCCGCGTTCGCGGAGGCGATTAACGACATAGGTTGCTTGCGATGTTGCCGGTTCGCGCGTGTCGCGATTGGTTACAAGATCGATGCCGAGAAAAAGACCGGAGCCGCGAATATCGCCGAGGAGTTCGCGTTTGTTCTGCAGTTCCGCAAGACCAGAAACCCAGTAATCGCCAACTTTCTTCGCATTCTCCTGGAGCTTTTCGTCCCGCACAACGTCCAGCACAGCAAGTCCTACGGCGCACGAAACGGGATTGCCGCCGAACGTGCTGAAAAATTCCATGCCATTGGCGAAAGAGGCTGCGATTTCCGGGGTGGTCACGACGGCGGCGAGCGGAAACGCGTTGCCGATGGGCTTTCCGAAGACAACAATGTCCGGCACAACGCCTTGCATTTCAAATCCCCAAAAATGTGTGCCGAGGCGGCCGAAACCGACTTGGACCTCATCGGCAATACACACTCCGCCTGCGGCGCGAACGCGTCTATAGACTTCTGCTAAATAGTCCGGTGGGAAAACAATTTGTCCAGCAACGCTCGGAAGTGTTTCCGCAAGATACGTCGCACGGCGTTCCTGCTTGCGCAGCGATTCCACAATTTCGCCCACGTGCGCTGCATATTTCGCGCCGAGATTTTCTTCGCCGCGGCGATAAAGCCCTCGATAGTCGTCGGCGATCGGCGCAACGTGCACCCACGGTTTCTTCCCGCGCCCGCCCGGCCCGGCAAATTTGTACGGACTGACGTCAATCAGCGTGTTCGTGTGGCCGTGATAAGCGTGTTCAAGAACGATTATGTCGTCCGAGCCGGTTCTTGCGCGCGCCAGCCGGATCGCCAGCTCATTCGCTTCGCTGCCGGAATTTACCAGGAAGCAGACCTTCAGCGGCCGCGGAAGAAGTTCCGTCAGGCGCTCGGCATATCGCAGAACATTTTCATGCAGATACCGCGTGTTCGTGTTGAGCAGCGCGAGCTGTTTCTGCGCCGCCTCGACCACTCGCGGATGACTGTGCCCGACCAGCGGAACATTGTTGTAAACGTCGAGGTAAGCGCGGCCCGTATCGTCATAGAGAAACTGCTTCCAGCCGCGCGCGATATTCAGTGGCTTCGCGTACGAAACGCTCAGATTCCCGCCCAGAAGTTTCCTGCGCGCGGAAAGCATTTCCTCGGGAGTTCGGCAAGTTACCGGGAAGCGCTCTGCAGGAATTTGAAGCAACAGATTCGGGTCCGGCGAGAGCGCTTTCCAGAGCGCGCGTTCTGAAGCCCGCGCGACTCCGGGAAAATCACGGTGTCGATCCAACAAGTCCAGAATAATTTGAAAGTGGACGTGGGGCGCCCAGCCGCCGTTTTCGTGAACATCGCCAACCCGCGCGAACACTTCTCCTTGCGCAATCTGTTGCCCCGCACGCAATTTTTCGAGGGTCGATTCCTTCAGATGGCCGTACAGAGTGAAAAATTCTTCGCCATTGTCTGTCGAATGTTTCAAAACAACGAGCGGCCCGTAATCGAGCGGCGCCGCGTTGTTTGCCAGCAGATGAACCGTGCCGGCAAGCGGCGCTTTCAACGCCGCCCCCGGTTCCACAAACAAATCTATGCCGAGATGAATCGTTCTGCGTTCGTCGGTGGGATTCTTGCTCGCGCCAAATTGTGGAGCGTTGTACAGCAGCCGCGGCTCGTCGTAACGTCCAATCGCCACACGTGCGCCCGATTTTTCGAGCTCCGCGGAAATCGCTTCGGCGAGGTTTTGTGTTTCGGCAGCGGCAGGATCTGCTCCAAGAAGAGTACTGCCAACGCTCAAATCAAGTACAACCCCGGGCTCTTTCCGCAAATCACGATCGAGAATGGAACCAGCCGTCGGCCCGGCCTTTTTCAGAAAGGCTTGCACGCTTGCAGCTTTCGCAATCGGCGCAAGGCCGCACGCCGCCCTAAACGTGTAATTCGCAAAGCGCGGAAAGATTTTCGCAAGCCGCTCCAGCGCCTTCCCAGGCCGGCCCTTCGCTGACAGTGACATACGGATCATCCGGCTTCAGCGCTTTGCGGTGCGCCGAATTCGCAACACTCACCGCCAGCCGCATCGCAATCAGCGGATAGAGCAGCGCAATCTCTTCTTCCTTAAGCGGAAATTCCTTGTGATAACCCGCGACCACGCGTGCCGCGGCGCCAAGCACATCCTTTTTACCCAGAATTGCATACGCAACAGCGGTTGCCAGCTCCGAAATCGTGATGCCGTAATGCGTATCGCCAAAATCAATCACCCCAGCGATGCTCGCTGCCTGCCCCGTTTGCTGCGACACCAAAACGTTGTAGTCATTCGCGTCGCCGTAAATAACACTCTTTCGCAGCCCGGGAATTTGCGGTGCAACTTCTGCTTCGAACAATCCCAAAAACCGCTGCACCAGCATGCGCCGCGGCAATTCCCCGATGTACTGCAAATAATCGCGAATCCAGCCCGCCCGCGCGGCATCCCACTTCAAATCGCGATGCGCCGCCGGATGCCGAAATCCCTCAAGGGCATGGCTCAGTTTTCCGAGAAATCGCCCCAGCTCTTCCAGCAACTCCGGCGAATGTGGGCGGAACTCCGCCAGCGTCTTCCCGCGCAAAAAGGTCAGCAGCCAAACCAGCCGCTGCGAGCCATCCAAAACCTTGAACTCGACAAAAGAATCGCCTCTTTTTGCAGGAACCACTCGCGGCAGCGGCAGCTCGCCGAGCATTCTTCGCCAGATGCTGCAACGCCGTGCACTGCATCTCCACAAACGCGCGCTCGCGGTCCGGATGCATCACCTTCAACACAAATTCCGCGCCATCCGCAGCCCGCAAATGAAAATTGTCGTCGTATTCACCCGGAAGCGAACGCGCGGCAGCCTCCACCCCAAAAAGCTGCTGCGCAATTTCCGCCGCTTCGGTTTCTTGAATTGGTTTTGCTACAGGGGCTTCGCGCATCGCGCGCAGAAGTTTAGCGGGAAGATGGCAAAGCGTCCATGAGGGCGCAGCGAAAATAAGGAGAGGACACCAGCGCGCGAGGGCTAGCGGGCGTGCCTGGGAGTGGCGCAGCGCAGCGACTTCTCGCGAGATTAAGTCCTAGTTAACGGAGATTGGACCATTCACCGTAGAAGCGTGCACCAGCGTCGGGCCCGATCCAAACTCGATCCGCTTCTTGTCGTCTTCCCACGTTTTACGGCCTTCCGAGCAATCGTGGCAGCTGAACGGGCTATGCCCGTCAGACTCAATCACTACGCCGGATTTGTAGCCGCTCGGCACATGAATCGTCAGGGGCCCGTTTTCCGCGTGCGCCTGCAGCCCCGAACCTTCCCAGGTCTGGCCGGCGAGAGCGAGGTCAATCGGCCCATTCTGCGTATGAATGTTTACGGTGCCGCCCATGGCGTCTAGTGCTGATCGGTCCATTTTCCGTCCGCAGATCGAGATTGCCGCTCGTCCCGGAAGTGGAAATCGGTCCGTTCTGAGCGTTGAGCTTCAGTTCGCCTTTGCAGTCGCGCGCGCTGATCGGTCCGTTCAACGCCCGCGCCGTAATCTTTCCGTTGACCGCATACAGACTCAGCGGCCCGTTGTTCACATGCAAATCGAGCACGGCCGCCTTCGGCGCGCGAATCAGCAAAAACGCCGTCCAATCGTCATCGTGCGAAGGGCCGGAGACGCCGACTTCGCCGTTGCTGCCGCGTAAGCTTGATTTGCGAGAGAAGGTTTTCCGAACCCGGCGCAACCGCCTTGCACAGGCTCACCGAATAAGTGTCCTTATCCCAGCCGACGATTTGCATGCCGCCATTCGATTCGCCGGTGGCGCGAAGCACCGGCGCCTCCGCTTTCGTAAGCGTGCGCTCTTCGGACTGAATCACCGCAGCGCGGCCGTCAAATTCGATACGAAGATCGTTGCAGCTTGCAGCAGGTTCATCGCTGTGCATGGAAATGTTGCGCGAATGGCGGTCGTTGGCAGCGGCAGTCAGCGCAAAGAGCGAAGAGAAAACGACAATGCCGAGGACACGATTGATTTGGCGTAGATGCATGGGTTTCAGCCTCCTGCCGTCATAGACGAAGCCGAAGGCCCGGTGGTCTTGTCACCGGTCCGAGAAATGTTCAAGAAATTCCCGGAAACACCGGCTCGTCATCATCCAGGGTCCCAAACGACCCTCCGATCGGAGGCCCGTCTGGCGGCAAACTCGCCGGTTGCGGCTTGAATTTGTCAGGCGAATCCAAATATTGATTGATCTGCCGGCCCGCAAAGTTCAGATGCGCCGACTGCAGTGGGTCCTTCTCAGCCTGTCCTGCCTGGCCCCAGCCAGACATTTAGCTCATACACTTTCTGTGTGACAATCGCCCGCACCTGTTTCGAACAATCGGTATTGGCAGCCAGCTCGAGCAGATCATACAGCACCACGTTGTCCACCACCCGCGCCACCTCGCCCAATAACCGGTCCCGTGCGGCGCCTTCCAAGTCGCCGCAACAATCGCGTCCAGCACCTCCTCCAAGCCCGGATTCGCCGTACCGCGCGCGTGAAACTCCACCAGCCGCGCCGCCCGCTCCGGATTGAACAAAAACTGCAACGTATGCTGCGCCGCCGCTTCTGCCGGAGCCAGCGCATCAAACGCCGGACTCGTTCGAATCTTGAAATGTTCTCGCCCGCGCTCGTAATCCGGAGGCCGCGGCGGAATCATCTTCAGCAGCGGCTCCGGCAACACCAGCGCTGCCGGCTTCACCGTTGCCAGCACCGCCGCCAGCGCCCGCCGCTGCTCCGCCGGCGCCACAATCTTCGTCGGCACTTGCCCATCTCCGCGCAGCGCAAACATGTAGTCCATCCCGCCGACAAACTTGCTCGCCGCTTCCACCTGATACCGGTGCAACATGTAAATCGGCACCAGCGCATCTTCGATCGTCGCCAGCGGCGCGCCTTCGCGAATATTGTTTTCGCCAAAACGCTTCAGCGCCGCCGCGCGCACCTCATCAGCCGGTTCAATTCGTCCACGGCGTTCGCGCCCGTATCCCACAGATGCGCCACGCTGCTCGAACGATCCCGCCGGCCGCGCATCCTGATCCGTCAGAAACCGCAGCCCTCGCGCATAACGCTTCATCAAGATTTTATTCAGCGCCGCATGTTCGTCGCGTCCCGGCTGGAAAATCCTGATACCCCCACGCGATCGACACTTTGTCCCATTCGCCGATTCCCGTCGCGTACGCTCCGACAATATCCGGCACGCCGTCCGCCGCCCAGCTTCACGTACGGCGGCGGATAATCCATCACCGACGAACGATTCACCGTGCTCGCCGAATAGTTGTGCATCAGCCCCAGCGTGTGTCCCACTTCGTGCGCCGCCAGTTGCCGCAAACGCGCCAGCGCCATCTCCTGCATCTTCGGCGACACCGGCTTTGCCTTTTTCGTACGGCGCCAGCAATCCTTCCGCGATCAGAAAATCCTGCCGCACGCGCAGCGACCCCAGCGTCACATGCCCCTTGATGATTTCTCCCGTGCGCGGATCAATCACTCCGCCGCCGTACGACCATCCGCGCGTCGCGCGATGCACCCACTGAATCACGTTGTAGCGCAGGTCCATCGGGTCCGCGCCTTCCGGCATCAGCTCCACGCGAAACGCATTCTTGTATCCCGCCGCTTCGAACGCCTGGTTCCACCACCGCGCTCCTTCCAGCAGCGCCGAGCGAATCGGCTCCGGCGCGCCGCGATCCAGGTAATAAACGATCGGCTGCACCGGTTCGCTCAACCGCCGCACTCGGATCTTTTTTCTCCAGCCGGTGCCGCGCGATGAACCGCTTCGTGATCGGCTCGCTGATCGGCGTCGCATAGTCCATATAGGAAATCCCGAAAAAGCTCGCTGCGCGGATCGTAAACACGCGGCTTGTATCCCGGCGGCGGCAATTGCACAAACGAATGATGCTCGCGCACAGTAATCGCCTGCGGATCGGGCGTCACGTCGCCGCACCCAGTTGCCCCGGTTCATCGCCAGCAAACGTCAGCGTCGCTTCCACTTCCGTGTTCAGAGGAAAATTTTTCGTGTTCGCGCAGATAAATCGCGCTGACCGCGAACTATCCAGCCGGAAATGCGCCCTGCTTCGACCGCCGCAGCGCACCAGTCACGCCGTGCGCGTCGCGCAAAAAGAAATCCGTCGCATCCACCAGCACGTGGTCCCCTTCTCTTCCGTCCGCTGCTCGTAAATCCCCACAAGCACGGACTCCGCAAACGAGTCATGCACCGCGCGCTTTTCATCCGCATCGTTCGCTCAACCGCGCGATAATCCAAATTCTCCTGAACCAGCAAAACCTTCGGCCCGCTCCGTTCAAAGCGCACAATCCGCGTCGCCCCAAGCTGCCCGCGATCCAGCCCAATGTCATTCGAACCAATTCCCGCCGGCAAGGACACTCTGATACAGAAATTCCGTATCCCATTTATCGATCTCCAGCCAGAGCTTTCCCTGCTTCGCGTCCCAATAAAGGTTGAAATAACCGGCAACTTTTGCGCGTCCTTGGTCTTTCTCTGCAATCGTTGCGGGCGCCGGCGCCGCGGTTTGCGCGCGCAGTCCAATCGCACAACAAGCAACACCAGACTCAAAACAGCGAATATCGCCCGCTTCAACATTTTCATTGCCCCCAGAAGCCCCAAACCTTTTACACCAGAACCGCCTGCCAGTTGATATTTTTGTGTCGGCAAGCGCCGTATTTTTCGCTCTGCTATACTGGAGTTCCGCGGGACCGCCGTACGTGAATAAACTCCGCATCTCCGTCGTGCAGTATCTCAACACCGCGCCTCTCGTCCGCGGCTTCACCCACGGCCCGCTCAAGGGCAAGTACGATCTCTCCTTCACCGTCGCCTGCGCAATGCGCCGAAGCGCTCCGAACCGGACGAGCCGACATCGCCATCATTCCCGCCATCGAATATCAGCGCATTCCGATCTCGCCATCCTTCCCGACCTCTCCATCGCTTCCAAGGAGCGCGTGCGCAGCTTGCTCGTCGTCTCCGAGGCCCGATTCGCGTCAGCGCGACGAATTGCGCTCGACACCAGTTCCCGCAGCACACAAGCACTCACAAAATTCTCTGCGCCAATCGTTGGAACATCTCCCCAGAATTTCGCGAGGCCGAACCCGACCTCAAAAGATGCTCGCGCAACTCCGACGCCGCGCTACTCATCGGCGATCCCGCTCTGCGCCTGGCCATCGCCGCAGAAAAAAAGTCCAAGCCCGGCCGCGACGGCGAATGGATCTGCGACGGTCGCCACGTCGGCTTGCCGGCAATTCCCCGAAGCTTCACATTTATGACGTCGTCCACGAATGGTGGCAAATGACCGAGCGTCCCGCCGTCCTCGCCGTCTGGGCCGCCCGCAAAGAAATCGTCACCGACGAACTCGCCGGCGAATTTTTTTCATCCCTCAATTTCGGCCTCGAAAATCTCGAAGCCATCTGCGAAGAAGCTTCTGCCGAAATGAATCTCCCCGAAAAAGAACTGAAGCTCTATCTGAAAACCAACATCGATTACTCGCTCGACGACGAAAATCGCAAAGGCCTCGCTCGCCTACTACTCCCACGCCGTGAAGCTCGGTCTCCTCGATAAGCTGAATCCCATCACCATCGCCGGACGCACCGGCCTCCCCGCGCGTCACATGGACTTCACCTGGGCCCAAAAGCCAGCCCCGTAGTGCATGCACTGCCGGTTTCTGCTCCCAAGGCAATCCCAACCTCGATTGTCCAGGGCTGCTACTCCTGCAGCTTCATCCGGAGTCCGCGCTTTCTTTAACTCCATCTCCTCTGGCGTTTTCGGCCAATCTTCCCGCAACAACCGGGAAATCGCCCGATCGGCCAGCAGCTTCCCGCCGGTCTGGCAAGTCGGACAATAGTCAGTCTCGTTCGACGCATACTTGATCCGCTGCACTTTTCCGCCGCACCGCCGGCACGCTAGCTTGTATTTCCCATGCACGGCCATTTCCGGACGAAACGCCGTCACTTTTTCCGGAAATTCTTCGCCCGTCTCTTTGCGTAATCGTTCTGTCCACTCAATCAAAGATTTCCTGCGTGGCTTCAAATAGCCTGCGCAATCTCCTCGTCAGACATTTTCCGCGTCTGCAGCAGCGGCGAAAGCTTCGCCTGCCACAAGATCTCATCCGAATACGCATTCCCGATTCCGCTGAACCACCCCGGATCGGTCAGCGCGCGTTTCAACGTGTGATTCTCCGACCGCAACACTTTCGAAAACTGTTCGAGCCTGGCGTCCAGCACTTCCAGCCCACCGGGATCCAGCTCCGGCGAGCCCATCTTCGCCCTTTGCCAGATGCAAACGAAGCTCGCTTCTGCGATCCCGCTTCGGTCCAAAGTAAACTCCCATTCGCAAAATCAAACGCCGCCAGGTGCTGTTTCGAAAGCTTCTTCCCCTTCGCGTCCCAGTGCAGGCGACCCGCAATCATCAAATGCAACACCAGCCAAATTTCATCTTCCAAGCCAATACAAATCCGCTTCCCCATCCGCCGCAGCTGCACGACCTGTCTTTCCCAACGCGTCCCGAACCGGCGGCTCGACACTCCGCAGCAAAAACGGACTCACAATACGCGGATGTTCTCAAGCTTCTGCCCGAGAATCCTCTTCTCCAGCGCCTCAATATAAACCGTAATGTCCGGCAGTTCCGGCATCTTTCTCTTGTAGCACAGCCACTCTTGTTTATCCCGCAGGGGCGGTGCTCTTAGGATTGCCCATCAATCCGCGACCACTCCCTGTGCTATTCTCCCCGCAATTGGGGCAAGCCCACAGGCGATCTTCACCGAGGGCAAGAAGAATGAGACGCACCCTAACATCCGCAATCATCCTGCTGGCCGCCACCTTCTCGCTCCAATCCGGAAGCGCCCGTCCTGCCACCCCGCTTGTCGCCGAAGGCTGGATCGCGGCATGGAATTCCCACGACCCCGCAAAATGGACCACCTACTTCACGCCGGACATCTACTACGAAGATGTAACCTTCGGCGAAATCAGCCATGGCTCGGCAGAAGGCGGCAAATTTGCCGCTTCCTTCTTCACCGCGGTCCCCGACCTGAAACTAGAACTTGTCGAAGCGCAGGTCGACGGCAATCACGGCAGCATTCAGTGGATTCTCACCGGCACCGACAAAGGTATCTTCAAAACCGGAAAACAATTCAGAGTCCGCGGCGTCAGCGTCATCGCCATCAACAAAGGAAAAATCTCCCGCAGCCTCGACTACTACGATCTGGTCACCATCATGAAACAAGTCGGCGTCCTCCCCGCTTCCTAAGAGTGGCTAATTCGTTTCGGCAAGAGTTACCGAGAAGAGGATTCAGTTTTCCGTCTTTGCGCTTCGCGCCTACAGCTCGCCCTTCGTGCCCGCTTGCCCTTTGATTCGCTCTTTTGCCTGGCAGCGTCAGGTCAATTCGTCTCTTTTCAATGCTTTGCGCGCTCCTTTCTGAACTGCCGGATGTCACCCCCGCGTTTGTTCCGAGTGAGGATCAAAGCCGCGATTTGTTCTTTCCGAAATCTTCAAAATTCCAGTCTGCGGCCTTCCTCAGTTAGAATGGAGCTTCGCGCGAGGAAAGCCAAAACGTGGGACTGACGAAACAACAAGCGATGGAAATGCTGGAATCTGATGACCTGCTCGGCATCGGCATGGAAGCGCATCAACTGCGCATGAAAAAAAACGATCCGCGCGTCGCCACTTATCAGATCGACCGCAACATCAATTACACGAATTTCTGCACGGAGTATTGCTCGTTCTGCGCGTTCTATCGCCCGCTCGGCTCCAAAGAAGGCTACATCCTCTCCTTCGAGGAGATTTTCCGCAAGATCGAAGAGATGCTCGAGCTCGGCGGCAACGGCGTCCTGCTGCAGGGCGGCCTGCACCCCGATCTGCAAATCGAGTACTACGAAAATCTTTTGCGCTCCATCAAACAGAAATTTCCCACTGTCCATCTGCACTGTTTCTCCGCGCCGGAAATTCTCTGCATCGCGGAAGTCAGCGAGCTGAGCGTGGAAGACACGATTCGTCGCCTGATGGACGCCGGTCTGGCTTCCATTCCCGGCGGCGGAGCGGAAATTCTTGACGACGAAATTCGCTCCAAGATCGCCCGCCTCAAATGCACCAGCGACGATTGGGAAAGCATGCACCGGACGGCGCACAAGCTTGGCTTGCGCACCACCGCCACGATGATGTTCGGCTGCGGCGAAGAACTGAGGCACCGCGTCAACCATCTCGAACGCATCCGCCGAATTCAGGAAGACACCGGTGGATTCACCGCATTCATTCCATGGATTTTCGCCGCGGAAAACACCGCGTGGGGCAAAAAAGTTCAGGAAACCACGGCCGTCGATTATCTGAAAACGCTGGCCGTCAGCCGCCTCTATCTCGACAACATTGATCACATTCAATCGAGCTGGCTCACGCCCGGAATCAAAGTCTGCCAGGTCGGCCTGCAATTCGGCGCCGACGATGTCGGCAGCATCCTCATCGAAGAAAACGTCGTTTACGCCGCCGGCGTCCGCAACCGCACCAACGAAGGCGAACTCCGCCGCATCATCTCCGACGCCGGCTTCATCCCCGCCCAGCGCGACACCTTGTATCGCTCTTACGCGTTGAAGTAAACGGGCTCGGTCGGGTTTTTGGGAAGAGGACCGCGAGGGAAGACTTGTCTGCCGAAGAAAAGTTTTTTAGTGGCTCCGGCCACTGAGGCTTGAAGGAAGCGAGCTAGGATTTGGGTTTTGACCGAACGAGAATTTCCACTTCGGTGTCGTCGGGAAGATCGAGCGGTTCGGCAAGTTGCAGAAGGCCCTTGTAGTAGCGGGCTTTGAGCTTTTTGGGCTCGGCGCTGCGAGTTGAATTGACGCCGGGGGCACGGGCCGCGGGCGGTTTTCCAGAGACTTCGTCCATCGCTTCGTTGGCGAGCGCATCGGCCTCCGCGTTTTGTTCGCGATAAACGTGGTCGATGCGAAAAGAAGAAAACGACTGTGACATTTTCTTCGCGCGCTCGAAGAGCGGCTTCAAATCTTCGCTCTTCACTTTGTACTGGCCGCGCATCTGCTTTACCAGCAACTCCGAATCGCTCTCAATGCGCAGCGCATGGATATTGTTCGATTGCGCGTAATCGAGCGCAGCGATCAGCCCGTAATATTCGGCAACGTTGTTCGTCGTTCGGCCAATATATTTCTTGAGTTGCGCGATGACTTCGCCTTTCGGATCGCGCACCACGACGCCGTAAGAAGCAGGTCCGGGATTTCCGCGCGAGCCGCCGTCAATGTTCGCGCGATACGCGGCGGGTTTTGCTTCCGGTTCCGGATCGCCAAACAGACCGCCGCCTCGTGGAGTTTGCGGAGAACGAACCATCACGCGGCGCTGGAAGCTGCTCCTTGTTTGGCTGGAGCGAGCTCCACAGCGTAGAGAATACGGTTGCAGGTTTCGCACTGGATGATGTCGTGATTTTCAGGGCGGCGAATTTCCTGAAAAGTGTGCGGAAGTAGTCGCATCCCGCAACCGCGGCATTGTTCCGTGGCGGCTTCCGCGAGCGCGACACCGTGATGGCGTTTTGCGACGCGCGTATAAATCGTCAGCAACTGTTCGGGAATGGATGGGAGCGATTTCTTCGCGCTGCGCCAAATCCGAATCGAGTTCGGATTTTTTTGCAGTGCCTTGCGATTGAATTTGCGCGCGCTCCGCAGCGAGAGAAACTTCCGCCTCCTTGAGCGCGGCTTCGGCGGTTTTGATTTCGCGCTCGGTGTCTTCGACGGCCATCATCTGTTCGAGCTGGCGGTCTTCGGCAGCGGCGGCTTCGGATTCAGCGTGTGCAATTTCATGCTGGAGGGCTTTGTAGGCTTCGTTGGTTTTTACCGAAGCGCTTTGATCGCGGTATTTGCGCGCGCGTTCGCGCCATTGATTTACGTCGAGTTCAAATTTTTTGCGTTCCGTTTGCGCGTGCGAATGTTTTTCTTTCGCAGCGGAAACCCCGGCACGGGCGCCGCTCAACATCGCATCCGCTTCCTTGATGCGCTTGGGAAAAGATTCCAGCTCCGCGCGCAGAGCGGCGATGCGCAAATCAAGTCTTTGCAGCTCCAGAAGTTGAGGAATCGCGGGATTCATGCGGAAAGAGTTTAGCACACGGCGCAGAAACGCCTTTCAGGGCCGGAAAAGTGGAAACGGGACGACAGTTCGCCGCCCCGTTTCCGTGACTTGTCCGAACGTTTAAGCGGCGTGTTCGCGCCGGCTGACAAACGCGTCGATCAGGTAGCCGATGCCGACCGCCAGCGGAATGAATCCGAATGCGGCCGCGGCCATCGCATCCCGTTCCGAAGCCCACCGCGCAATGGCGGTAAACGTCGCCATGTAACCGACGGCGCCGCTGACACACAAGATTCCCCAGCGTCGCGAACGCGAAGTCTGCGAAGTCTCCGGCTCCATCGGAATTTCCACGCCACGCGCGATGGCGGCCAGACGCTCTTCCGAGCGCAGCTTGCGTACGCGGTAATACGTGAACATGCCGGCGATGGGAATGCCCAAAGAAAGAACTACGGCGACAAGACCTATTACATCTCCACCCATAAAGTTCTCCTCCTGCTCCGTTTTCTGAATTTCAATGCAGGGTCAAACGACCCGGCCCGAGGTGACCGAAACGATGACGAGCTCGAATAAGGTACGGAAGGATTGAGAGAAAAGTTCCGGAAAGGGTTACTGAACTTCGCCAACCTGCATGGTCTGGTCGGTGCCCAGCGTGGGATAGCGAATCGGGGAGCCTTCCGGCGCGGGGGCATGCCTGGCGAAAACCTTGAATTCGGGGGAATCCCCATTGCATTCAACGCTGTAGGAGTAACCGTCGCGCTCGGGTTTGGAAAACGTCAGGGAACCCGCCGAGATGAGATCTTCGACAGAGACACAGCGCGCATTGAGTGCGATATTGCTGCGTTCGGCTTGTGCGATGGACAGAAGGTCTCTGCGAACACCGGTGAGGCTGATAGCTTGCGTCGGCGCGGTTCCAGGATCCGTCGTGGGCATCTTCTTCGTCGTGAAATAGAAGATGCCGAAGGCGACTGCGACGCAAACAAGGATGCCGACGAGCTTGCCCATGAAGCGAGTTTGCACCAGCGGGAAGCCGGCGGCAAGAATGTCAAGACAAGGGGATGCCAAAGAAACAACCCTGAAGATTTATGGCTGGTGGAACTTCCGCATTGCAGCAGGACGACCGCGCAGCCGCCCGTCTTGCGCTACTTGCCAAGTTCGCGGCAGGAAACGGAAGGCCCAATATAAATTGACACGTTTTAGACGCTCCGGTAACTACAGATGAGCCGGAAAAGCAGACCAAACCGGTTTAGGAGAGTCCTTTCATGAAGAAACAGTCCCCCTACGCCATCTCCCTGGCGTTTTTGGCCTCATGGGCCATTTTGATCCCGAGCGACGTTTTTGCCATGCCGCAAGCGGCCGGTCAAAAAGCCGGAGAAGTGTCCCGCGTGATTCCGGCGGTCAGCATCGCGCGCGGCGCGAAAACACTGACGGCATCGGCCAAGACGGCTGTGGATTGGGCCGACGTGGTTAACACACAAGCAAGCGCGCGGGCACGCATCGCGCTCGACGACGGCTCGGTGTTGAATGTGGGTTCGGATTCTTCGCTGAAAGTCACGAAACACGACGGCGGCGCCCAGCAGACGGAATTGGACCTTGCCTACGGCAAACTTCGTTCACAGGCGCAGAAGATTACGAAGACAGACGGAAAGTTCGAAGTGCGGACCCCTGCCGGAGTTGCAGGCGTCGTGGGAACGGATTTTTACCTGGCCTATGAACAGAGTACGGGCCAAATGAATCTGGTCGTCTTTGAAGGCTTGGTGAAGCTTTGCAATACGGCGGGGGCCTGCGTAATGGTGAAGGCAGGCCAGATGAGCAGTGTTCGGAACAACGACAATTCCGCTCCAACCGGCCCATCGCAGGCGACGCTGGACGTGCTGACAGAAGCCGTGACCGCCACGAATATGCCGGATCCTCCGAACGGTTTGCTGCGCGCGGGCAGCCACATCAGCAAGCCCTGGGGAATCACACTTGGAATCATTGCTGTGGGAGCCGCGATCGCGATTCCCGTGGCGATTACACGGATCGACGAACAATCCGGTGAGCCCGCCCGTTACCGGTTGCGCGAAAAACCCGCAGTTCTGCTAGTGGGATACGGTTAGAACCGATCTAGAAAAAAGCCGCCCCGGACGGTGTCCCGACCGGGGCGGTTGCTTTTTCTAGTGCAACGAAAAGGCTTGCCGGGCCGTCAAAATAGAGTGTTAACCCCGCAGAGAAGCCTGAATTGTATGCTTCCCGGCAGTAACGTAGACTGAATGTTTGGCAATAGCTCTTCCTTCTAGCTAAGCGAGGCAATCTTTGAGAAACGCAAAGTCTGTGCGCCTGATTACATCCTTTTTGGCACTGAGTTTTGGAGCAACGCTGCTTTCTGCGTTTGCCGCGACGACCGTCGCGGGGCCTCCGGACACTCCGGGTGCGAAGCCCTCGCCGGTGATTGCCGCGATGCAGACGGAACTAGACCGCTCTTTCAAGACGCTCAGCGCACAGGAGATTCCAGCGTATTTCATCGGCTACGCGCTGACAGATTCGCAGCGTGCAGACGTGTCCGGTTCGAACGGGGCGCTGCTGTCGAGCTCGGAAGTGCGAAACCGGTGGCTGCAGGTTTCAGTTCGCACAGGCGACTACGACAAGGACAACACGCACAAGGTCGGTGAACGGCAATTGCCGAACGGCGGGCCAGGAACCGTGGCGCCCGTGGACGACGATGCGGAAGTACTGCGCCGCGCCATCTGGCTGGAAACGGACGACCAATACCGGGCGGCGGCCGAAGCGCTGATCAAGATCAAGACGGGCCGGGAAGTGAAAGTGGACACGGCTGCGGCGCAAGCGCCGGATTTTTCGAAAGAACAGGCGCACAAATCGTTTGGGCCGCAGGTTTCCTTCACGCTGGACCGGAAACCGTGGGAAGAAAAAGTGCGCGCGTACACGAAGGCGTTCCGCGAGTCTTCCGCGATTTTGAACTCGATCGTGACGTTCAGCGCACTGGCGCAGAACAGCTTTCAAGTGAACTCGGAAGGGACGCAGCTTCAGTTCGGGCAGATTCGCTACCGGCTGGAACTTTTCATCCAGGGCAAAGCGGACGATGGAATGAACATTGAGCGTTACTACAATTTCGACTGGGTGGATCCGAAAGACGCCCCGGACGACCGAGCGGTGGCGGCGGCGAGCGCACAGTTGCGAAAAGAGATGGAAGGGCTAGTGAAGGCTCCCATCAATGAGCCGACCGTGGGACCGGCTTTGCTTACGGGGCGCGCGGCTGCGGTTTTCTTCCATGAAGTTTTCGGGCACCGTGCGGAAGGCCACCGGCAGAAGGACATCACCGAAGGGCAGACGTTTGCGGCAAAAGTTGGCGAAGAGATTTTTCCGGAATTTCTGAGCGTGGTGGATGACACGACGCGGAAGAAACTGGGCAATGAGGATTTGCTGGGTTACTACCAGTTCGACGATGAAGGTGTGCCGGCGCAGAAAGTGGTTCTGGTAGATCACGGTGTGTTGAAGAATTTCGAAATGTCGCGGTCCCCGCTGGTGGGATTTCCCCGTTCGAACGGACACGGACGGAGACAACTGGGCGCAACGCCGGTCTCGCGCCAGGGAAACCTGATCGTGGAAAGCAACAAGATGGTGACGAACGCCGAGCTTCGGAAAAAGCTGATCGAATTGGTCAAGCAGCAGGGAAAGCCGTACGGATTGCTGATTGACGATATCGCGGGAGGATTTACATTCACCGGGCGCGGGCAGCCGCAAGCGTTTCAGGTGCAGCCGCTGGTGGTCTTCAAAGTATTTGCCGACGGAAGGCCGGATGAGCTGGTGCGCGGCGTGGACATTGTGGGGACGCCGCTTGCAGCACTGAAAAAGATTGTGGCGACGGGCGATACGCCGGAAGTGTTCAACGGATATTGCGGAGCCGAGTCGGGTTCGGTTCCCGTGTCGGCGGCTGCGCCGGCGATTTTGATGTCCGAACTGGAAGTGCAGAAGAAGGAGACGGATACAGACCGACCGCCGATTTTGCCACCGCCTGCGCACGATACCCGCAGTGCGAGCGTGACGGGCCAAGCGAGCGCCGTTTCGGGAGGGCTTCAGTGAGAAACGCGCTTCGCAATTTGGTTTTGCTGTGTGCGGCAACTGCTGCCTTTGCGGGCACGAATGTGAACGCGCAAGGCGTGAAAGACAACGATCAAACGCTGCGCGCCATGAAGGATGAGATGGCGCGGTCGAAAGACCGGCTGGAACTGACGATAGACAAGACGGGAAAGCCGGTGCGGCCGTATTACATCGAATACCGGCTGCTAGATCTGGACGTGCGGGAAATTGTGTCCGAGTTTGGCGCGCTGATTTCCACCACGAAGACGCGAAACCGCTTCATGAACGTGGAGGCGCGCGTTGGTGACTACAAGCGGGACAGCTCGAATTTCATCAGCGATGAAGGATTCCGCGGATTCATCGGCTCAACAGGGTCGGTGGGAATCGACCGCGACTACGATTCGCTGCGGCAGGATCTCTGGATCGCAACCGACCAGGCGTTCAAGGAAGCAGTCGAGGCGTATTCGCGCAAGCAAGCGTATCTGAACAGCCTGGCCAGTCAGAGCAACATTGACGATTTTTCAAAAGTGGGCCCGATGCAGGTGATCGATGCGCTGCCGAATGTGGAGTGGTCGGGCCGGAACTGGGAGCAGGAGGCGCGGGAATCTTCGGGGGCGCTGCGGGCGTTTTCGATGCTGCAGGAATCGCGAGTGACGTACTACCTGGTTTACGCAACGGAGTACATGCTGACTAGCGAAGGAACGGAGATCCGGACAAACCGCACTTTTGCGGCGATTGAAGCGGGAATGAATACGCTGGCGACGGATGGAGTGCAGTTGAACCATTCCTATGCGGTGTACGCGCCGAAGCCGGCCGACTTGCCAACTCCCGAAGCAGTGCGGAAGGGACTGAACGTGGCGGCGGCGGAGTTGATGGCTCTGCGGGCTTCGCAGCCGGCGCAAGATTACACAGGACCGGTACTGTTTGAAGCACGCGCAGCGGCGCCATTGCTGGCGGAGGTGCTGGGGCCGAATTTGAACGGCGCACTGCCACCAATTGCGTTCCGGCCGGTGATGGAACAGTTCCTGAGCAACATCGGCGGAAAGAGCGATTGGGTGGGGCGGTTGAATGCGCGAGTGATGCCAACGAGCGTGACGATCGTGGACGATCCTGCCGCTACCGATTACAACGGGACGCCACTGCTGGGCGGGTACAAGGTGGACGAAGAAGGCGTGCAGGCGCGGAAAGTGACCGCGGTGGACAGCGGGGTCCTGAAAGAATTGCTGATGTCGCGAAGGCCTGGGCCAGATTCCAACCTTTCAAACGGACACGGGCGGTCGGCGTTTTTGGGCGACACGAAGCCGACGATGAGCAATGTTTTCTTTACTTCCACGGAAACGGTTTCGCCGACGGAGTTGAAGAAGAAATTTTTGGACGCTTGCAAGGCGGAGAAACTGAACTACTGCCTTGTGGTGCGCGAGATGGACAATCCTGCGCTGAGCTTGTTGCATCAGGACGATTTTTCCGAGCTGCTGGCAAGTTTTGGAGGCGGGGCGGGGACGGGCGACCGGCTGGTGTCTCTTGTTTATAAAGTGTATGTGGATGGCCGACCGGATGAGATCGTGCGCGGGGCGCGCATCATCGGATTGAATGCGCGGGCGTTGCGGAATGTTTCCGGAATCGGAAACGACAATTACGTCTACAACTACATGCAGAATCAGACGGCGGGATTTGCGGGGACGGCGCTGGGAGCGTTCGGATCGTCGCAGAACGGGTTGCCATCGTCCATCGTTGCGCCTTCGTTGTTGTTTGACGAGCTGGAAGTGCGCGGGGCACGCGGTGAGCCAAAGCGTTTGCCTTTGCTGCCCGCTCCCATGTTGACCGCGGGAAACTAGCCGGCTGCCTGACCAGTTGTGATGAATGACTTTTCAAGACGCGCGTTTATTTTCAGCCTCGCAGCGGCCGCTTCTGCGGCTGTGTTTGCGACGGTGAACAGGATGGGCACGGACGCGTTGGCAGACCCGCCGGACGCGGATTTGCGACCCTCAAGAGTAACCATCGTTGAATTTGGCGACGATGGGAAGAGGTTGCGCCCGGTCGAGCGCGACAGAATCATCAAATCGAATGGCGAATGGAAGAAGCTGCTCTCGGCGGACTCTTACTCCGGTGACGCGGCGCGCGTCCACAGAAACGCCGGAGAGCGGCGAACTGGTGCATGAACATCGCGGGGGAATTTTCCGGTGCGTGTGCTGCGAGAACGCGCTTTTCGATTCAAAAACGAAATTCGAATCGGGCACCGGCTGGCCAAGTTTCTGGGAGCCGATTGCAAAAGAAAATCTCTGCGAAAAGCTGGATGTGAGCCCGGGAATGGTACGGCGCGAAGTGAAGTGCACGCTGTGCGACGCGCATCTGGGGCATGTATTTGGCGACGGGCCCGCTCCGACGGGTTTGCGGTATTGCACGAATTCCGTGGCGCTGCGCTTTACCGAACGCAAGAACGGCTGAGTTTCCACCCGAAAATTCATCGAAGAACACGGTGTCGCCGAGTTGGGGTAGTCTAGGCGGACGACCATGGCAAGCGTTTCCCCAAGCGAATCACGAGAAAAGAGGATGGCCGCGCTGTTGAGCGTTGGCTCGGCGGCACTGCTCGTTTCGCTGAAGACATTTCTGGTGTACCGCACGAGCAGTCTGGGCGTGCTGAGCGAGGCGCTGCACTCGGGGCTGGATTTTGTGGCGGCGATCATTACGTTTTTGTCAGTGCGAGTCTCGGACCTGCCGGCCGACGAGCGGCATCCTTACGGGCACGGAAAATTTGAAAATTTTTCGGCGTTTGTGGAAACGGGACTGCTGATCCTGACGGCGCTGTACGTGATTTACGAGGCGTTCGAACGGCTGTTTTTCCGCAGCGTGCATATTCAACCGAGTTGGATCGCGTTTGTGGTGTTGGGCGTTGCGCTTGTGATTGATATGACGCGGGCGCGGAAACTTGCCGCGGTGGCGAAGAAACATTCCAGTGAGGCTCTGGAAGCTGACGCGCTGCATTTTTCGACCGACGTGTGGAGCACAATCGTCGTAATTGCCGGGATTGGATTGGTATGGGCCGGCGAGACGTGGAATGTTCCGTGGCTGGTTTACGCCGACGCGGTGGCCGGCCTTGTGGTGGCGGGAGTGATTTTGTGGGTGGGTTCGCGGTTGGGGAAGCGGACGCTCGACGCACTGCTGGATGCGGTGCCTGCGGGATTGCAGGAGCAGATCACGCACGCCGTGAGCCAGATGGACGGCGTAGAGGGCGTGCAACGCGTACGGGTGAGGCGCGCGGGGAACCGTTATTTCGTGGATGCAACGGTGGGAGTCCCGCGGACGGCGAGTCTGGAACAAGTGCACGCGTGGAGCGACGCGATCGAGCGGCGCGTGGGGGAGATTGTGCCGGCGGACGTGGTTGTGCACGCGGAACCGCTAGCACCTCCGGCGGAGAATTTTCTGGAATCGATTCGCGCGACGGCGCAGCGAATGGGAAATGCGATTCACGATTTGTGGGTCACGCAGCAGGACGGGAAACTCTTTGTGGAGCTGCATCTGGAAGTTGAGGAGAGTTTGTCGCTGAGCGAAGCGCATTTTCAGGCGACGGAACTGGAAGAAGCGATTCTGGCGCTGCCGGAGCTTCCCGCGGAAGTGAACATCCACATCGAGCCGATGGGGACCAATATCGCCAAGACGAGCACGTCGGCGGGCGAAATGCTGCAGCTTGCACGGGCGATTGAGAATTTTGTGAACACTCTGCCGGCGGAGTACGACGAGCTTGTAAATTGCCATGACGTGCATGTGCGGCAGGTGGAGCACCGGATTTTGGTGTCGTGCCATTGCGCGATGAAAGGCGTGCTACCGGTGACTCAAGTGCATGACGTAACGGCCGCGCTGGAGGATCGGATTAAGGAAAAATTCACCCAGATTTTCCGCGTGACGATTCATCCGGAGCCGGACGGGGAACGATAGCTGTTGCTGCGAGTGCGACAATGATGGGGAAACAGACGAGGACGTAGCGCGGCTCGGGCGCTTCGACGGTGGTAAGGAACGCGGTTCGCAAAAGCAAGTAAACTGCGATCGAGAAAAGCGCGGGACGTACCCGCTGGCTCAGCTTCCACAGGCGCACAAAACCGTAGAGCGCCAAACCCAAATAAAGAATGTTGAGCAGGAAGAAAGCCGAAGGTTACGAGCTGGTCGGTGCGGTCGTCTTCCCAGGTCTGTTTGAGCGGGAAAACGTTGCCGGAAAAAGGCAGGAGTTCGATGCGCGGCGTGAACCAGATGGTGACAGCGCGCTGGAGCGGAACCCAGACGAATGTGCGGAGCGGGCGACGCGCGGTGCGTTGTTTGGCGATTTGGCCGAACGCGGCATCTTGTTCCTGCGTGAGATTGAGGCTTTGGTTGTGCTGCTCGATTAGCGCGGCGATGCTGGATTTTTCGGCGTCGGAATCGAAGGCGCGCGGCGGAATGTCGTCAAGATTGATGGGTTCTTCGTTGAGCTTCCAGGTGACTGCGTAGCAATCGCTCATACGGTAGAGCCAGGTTTTTTCCCAGGCCATGAAGCCGTAAGGAGGGGGCTCGGAAGGGAGATTGGCGTCCTTGGGCGCGAGGAATTGGAATTCGCGGAGTGTGACGGCGTTTCGAATGGCCCAGGGGCCGAGGGCGATTGCGCAAAACAGCGCGCTCAAAAGGGCGAGTTTGAGCCAGCGGGCGAGCTCGCCATGCTTCCAGAAAAACCACGCGAGGGCAAGCCAGACGGAAACCAGGAAGATCGGCGATTCGGGTCGGAAAAGCGCTGAGACTCCGACGGATAGACCGAACAGGGCAGCCCAGTATCCGGTAGTTTTGTCCCAGCTGGCTTTGCGGCGGGTGACGGGATTGAACAGTTCCGAGCAGCTTGCGGCGAGACGAACGAGGAGGCAAAAAGCGATTGCGCTGACGCAAGTGGCTACGCTTTCCGTAAGCAGGGCTGCGTTGTAGTTCGCGGTGAGCGGACAGAGAGCGGCGATCCAGAAGCCGGCGCGGAAAGCGGCACTTTTGTTTGTGGAACCGAAAGCGGTCTGCAAAAGATAGACTGCAACCCACGCGATGAACATGCATCCGAGCAGGTCGATTGCAGCCTGGGCGAGCATGACCCAGCGTCCTTGCGGCAACTCCGGTGTGCCCCGTGAGGGCGTAAATCAACGACAGAAACGCGGGGTAGCCGGGCATGCGGACGTCAACGGGCACAATTGTGTTGTCGACGGTCATCGCATACGCGCGGTGCTTGAGCCAATTGGTGGCGAGGTCTTCGTAAAGGGCGGTATCGCCGGAAGTTCCGACCGGGTACTTGAGAAGGAAAAAGAGCCGCAGCCAGAGGCCGAGGGCTGTAGCAATCAGAGGATGCGAGAACACTCGCTTCATGGAGTGTCCGCATCTTACAATAGAGCTGCGGGCAATAGAGCCGCGGGATTTCAGCAGGCGGCTCGGAGACCCGCCTGGCCCGGACTGAACCGTTCAAGGCAAAACAGGTCCATGAAAGAAAGACGTCCCATTTTCTATGACGAGCAGCGTGTACGCTGGCGGTTTACGCGGCGTGCACTCGAAGTCAGTGGAGTGCTGCTTACGCTGCTGCTTGTCTATTTTTTTGTGACGATCGTCGTCAGCGTGGATTTGCCGGCGGGACTGATTCCGGATTCCAAGTCGCCCTACCGGGCGCTCAAAACAAAGAAGAACGTGAAGCCGCAGCCAGTACGAGAAGGGCGTCACCGCCGCGTGGCAAACCTCGGAACGGTGCCCTCGAGCTACGACCCGCTTCGCGCGGCGTTTTACGTAAGTTATGACGCGAGCAGCCTGGCGTCGCTGCGAAAGCACTACAAAGACATCGACCTGCTCATGCCGGAAGAGCTGCACGCGGTCACGCCCGATGGCGCGCTGACAATCGTTGACTATGTGCGGTATCAGACGGTGAAGGCCAGCCCGGAAGAGGCTGTCTCTCGGCTGCGCGAAGACAAGCTGCACCAGTGGATGAAAAGCGCCAACGTGGAAATTCCGACGATGTCGCTGCTGAACAATTATGACGGGCAGGTGTGGCGCATCAAGGAAATGGCGAAGATGCTGGCGAATCCCACGTCGAGGGCAAATCTGAGCCGGGATACGGTGCAGTACGCGGTTCAGTCGCATCAGGCCGGCATCATTGTGGATTTCGAGGAAGTGCCGGAGAAGAGCCAGGCGGAGTTCCGCGAGTTCATCGGGGAGCTTGCGCCGGCGCTGCACGCAGCTGGACTGAAGATGATGATCGCGCTTCCGGCGCGCGACGACGCATACGACTACGAGTTTTTTGGCGAACAGTGCGACGCGATCATGTTGATGAACTACGACCAGCACTGGCTGACTTCGCCTCCCGGGCCGATCGCGGCGCAAGACTGGTTCATGGAGAACATGAAGCAGATGATGAAGATCGTTCCCGCTCAGAAAATAGTGGTTGGCATCGCGAACTACGCGTACGACTGGTCGGAAGCACCAAAAAAGCGGACAGCCGCGAGCCGGCGCAGGAGTTCAGCATTCAGGAAGCGCTGCTGCACGCCTACGAGTCCGAGACGGACGTGGAGTTCGATCCGGCGTCGCTGAATCCCCATTATTCGTATTCGGACGAAAACGATCACATCCACCAGGTGTGGATTCTGGATGCGGTGACCGCATACAACGAGTTGCGCGCGTGCGAACGGCTTGGCGTCCAGGGCACCGCGTTGTGGCGGCTGGGAACTTCGGACACTTCGCTATGGCCGATTTGGGATGCGACCCGCCCGGACGATGCGACTCGCGAAAAATTGAAGGAAGTTCCGCCGGGACCGGACCTGATTCTGGAAGGCGAAGGCGACATCTGGCAATTTACCGGACAGCCGAAAAGCGGGGTGCGCAGCTTCACCTATGACTCGGCGACGGATCTATTCACCTCCGAAAAGTACGATAGCTACCCGCTTTCGTACGATATCGATCAGCTTGGCGCGGCCGAAGAAAACTGGTGTTGACATTTGACGACGGCCCCGACCCGCGCTGGACTCCGAAGATCCTGGATGTTCTGAAAGAGAAAAAGCGTTCCGGCGACGTTTTTTGTGATTGGCGTCGAAGCGAACCAATGGCCGCAGATTTTGAAACGCGAATATGCGGAAGGCCACGAGATCGGCAATCACACCTACACGCATCCGCATTTTGACGAAATTTCGCCGACACAAATTCGTTGGGAACTGAATCTGACGCAGCGGCTGATCGAAAGCACCCTCGGCGTCAAGTCGATTCTGTTCCGTCCGCCGTATGGAATCGACCACCAGCCGGAATATGCGGAAGAAGTGGCGCAACTGCCCGATCGCGCAGGAAATGGGATATCTGATCATTGGGCAGAAAATCGACCCGCAACGACTGGCGGCAGAACCGATACGGCAAGCAGGTTCCCGCGCAGGAAATCGTGGACAGGGTGCTGGAGCAGGCGGCAAGGGAAACATCATTTTGTTGCACGACGGGGGCGGAGACCGTAGCCAGACGGTCGCGGCGCTGCCGCTGATCATCGACCAGTTGCGCGAGAAGGGATACGAGTTTGTTTCCGTTCCGGAACTGATCGGCAAGACACGCGCGCGAAGTGATGGTGCCGCTTTCGCGGCAAGAACAGCTTGCAGCGCGGGCGGATGGATTGATTTTCGGCATTATTTCAATGGTTCGTGCTCGGATCGCCACGATTTTCATTCTGGGAATCATTCTGGTAAGCGGCCGCGCGCTATCGTCGGGCATTCTCGCGATCATCGAAAAACTCCGGCCGGACCACGCGAAGATGCCGGATCCCCCACCCAGCGTGACGGTGCTGATTCCCGCGCACAACGAGGAAAGCGTAATCGTGCAGACCGTCACATCCGTCTTGCTGTCGGACTATCCGGACGATGCACGTCATCGTAGTGGATGATGGCTCAACGGACGACACTGGAGCTGCTGCGATCGCAATTTTGCGACGAATCCGCGCGTGCAGATCATTCATCAGGTGAATCGCGGGAAAGCCGCTGCGCTGAATCACGCGTTATCCCATCGCCCAAACCGAAATTGTGGTGACGATTGACGCCGACACGGAAATTGAGCCCGATGCAATTCGCAAATTACTGCGGCATTTTTCTGATCCGCAAACTGGCGCGGTGGCGGGCAACGTGAAAGTCGGCAACCGTTCGCGCTGGCTGACCCGCTGGCAGGCGCTGGAATACATCACCAGCCAGAACATGGAGAAGCGCGCGTTCGATCTGCTGAATTGCATCACGGTGGTGCCCGGCGCGTTCGGCGCTTGGCGCAAGAGCAGCGATTGAAGCGGCCGGCGGAATTACCGCGGACACCGTAGCGGAAGACGCCGATCTGACTATTGCGATTCGTCGTCTGGGCTGGCGCGTCGGTTACGACGAATACGCCATTGCCTGGACGGAAGCTCCGGAAACGCCGGGCAGCTTGATTCGCCAGCGTTTTCGCTGGACGTTTGGCACGTTGCAATCATTCTGGAAACACAGCGGCACGCTGTTCCGGCCGAAGTACGGAACACTGGGATGGATGGCACTGCCGAACATTTTTGTTTTCCAGATCTTGCTGCCGCTGATTTCTCCGATCATCGATCTGATGTTCCTTGGGTCCCTTGCTGCTGTGGGGATTGGCGCGGCTGCATTTCACGTGGATTCCAGCAACGTGGACTACGGCGGACGTGCAGCGATCGGTGCTCTTTTTTCTGGGATTTCTGATCATTGACGTCCTGACATGCGTGGTCGCGCTTTGCACTGGAACGCAAAGAAGACTGGACACTGCTTATTCCCGTCTTGCTGCAGCGATTTTATTACCGGCAACTGATGTACGTAGTGCTGTTCCGTTCCGTGAAGGAAGCGGTCAGCGGCCGGCCCGTTGGCTGGCGCGGCGTGGAGCCCGAGCCTCCCGCAGAAATCGCCAGCGCCCCAGCCTGCCTCAGCCGAAGGCAACTAGGGCTCTGCTCGCGCCTTGCGGCGCCTGTGCCGTCTGAACGTACAAGGCAGGGTGGTTGCGGTTGACCATGGCGGTTTTTCGATGATTTTTGATCTAGACGAGGAAGTTGATGTAGGATATCGGGGCTGGCAGTGTTCCGCAGGAGGTCTCTCATGGCCATTACTTTTACCCTAAATGGCAAAGCTCAAACCGTGGAAGTCAGACCCGCAGATGCCCCTGCTCTGGGTACTTGCGCGACACGCTGAACATGACCGGCACAAAGTTTGGCTGCGGCATGGCGCTCTGCGGCGCGTGCACGGTGCACATCAACGGAGAGGCGTCGCGTTCCTGCATCACGCCGATTTCCGCCGTCGCGGGAAAAAGCGTTACCACCATCGAAGGCCTTTCCGCGGACGGCAGCCATCCCGTGCAGCAAGCTTGGATGGAAGAAGACGTTCCCCAGTGCGGCTACTGCCAGTCGGGGCAGATCATGTCCGCGGTGGCATTGCTTTCCAAGAAACCCAAACCACCGACGCGGACATTGACGATTTCATGAGCGGCAACATATGCCGCTGCGGAACTTATCAGCGCATTCGCAAGGCGATTCATCGCGCCGCCGATCTGCAGTCCGCCAAGCCCAAGTCAGCTTAGCTTTTTCGAATCGATGCGCAATCCGAGGTGTTCCATGACGACGTCGCTCCTAGTTGACCGTCGCGCATTTCTAAAGACCGGAGCCGCAGTTGGCACCGGACTGCTCATCGGCTTTCACTTGCCTGCGTCCGCCCGCGAGCAGCCGAGGAACAGGAAAAGAAAAAGCCGAACCCGCTCGAATGCTTGGGTGCACATCACGCCGGACAATCAATGTCACTTTGATCCTCGGAAAGTCCGAAATGGGCCAGGGAATCATGACGGCGTTGCCGATGATTCTGGCCGAAGAGCTTTCGCTCGATTGGAACAAGGTGAAGATCGAGCAGGCGCCGACCAATCCGGCGATTTACGATCATGGCACGGGCGGAAGCGGGAGCATTGCGGGCTCTTGGTTGCCATTGCGGCAAGCAGGCGCGGCTGCGCGCGAAATGTTGATTACCGCCGCGGCGCAGCGCTGGAACGTGAATCGCGATACCTGCAAGGCCGCAGGATGGCGGAGTGCTGCACGGCGCGCGCAAGAATTTTCTGACCTACGGCGAACTGGTGGAAGACGCGGCAAAGCTGCCGATTCCGGATTTCAAGACCGTGCCGCTGAAGAATTCCGACGACTTCACGATCGTCGGGCACGACACGAGCCGCTACGAAGGCAGCGCAAAGGCGACGGGCAAAGCGCAAAGTTCGGCATCGATTCCCGCATGCCGGGAATGCAGTTTGCCGTGATTGCGCGGTGCCCGATTTTTGGCGGAAAAGTGAAATCGTTTGACGCGACGAAAGCAAAGGCTGTGCCTGGAGTGCAGGATGTCTTCGCGATTGAACCGGTGGGCGAAGGCGCGTTCAGCGCGGGCGGAGTTGCCGTGCTCGCGGACAATTCCTGGGCAGCGATGCAGGGGCGCAAAGCGCTGCAGATTACCTGGGACGAGGGACCGCACGCCGCGGAATCTTCCGAATGGCTGCACGCGCAATTTCTGGAAAATGCCGCGAAACCCGGCAAAGTAGTTCGCAACGATGGCGACGCGGACGCCGCGATTGCAGGTGCCGCCAAGAAAGTGGAAGCCACGTATGAATTCCCGTTTGCCGCGCACGCCACGATGGAGCCGATGAATTGCACCGTGCACATTCGCCCGGACGGCGCGGAAGCGTGGGTTCCGACGCAAGCGCCGCAATGGGCGCAGGACATCATCGCCGGGGATTTCGAAGCTGCCGCGGGAATCAGTGATTGTTCACACGACGCTGATGGGCGGCGGGTTCGGCCGGCGGTACATGGGCGACTTTGTGATGGAAGCCGCGCAGATTTCGAAAGTGACCGGCAAGCCGGTGCAGGTTTTGTGGACGCGCGAAGACGACATGCAGCACGATTTTTACCGGCCGGCGTCGTATCACAAGCTGTCCGGCGCTGTGGACGCGAAGGGAAATCTTGCAGCGTGGAAACATTTCCAGACTTCGACTTCGATTGACGCGATGTGGAGCCAAGGGCGGGAAGCGCTCCGGAGAATTCCGAGTTTGCGACGGCGCTGTTTATTCCGTACGCAACGCCGAATTACCGCGTGGAATACACGCTGGCAAAATCGGGCGTTCCGCGCGCGTGGTGGCGTTCGGTGGAGCATTCCACGAGTGGATTCGTGGTGGAATGTTTCGTGGACGAGCTTGCGGCGGCGGCGGGCGCCGATCCCTGGAATTTCGGCTGAAGCTGATTGGCGACGACCGCAAGATTCCGGACTTTACGAATCCAAAGCAGGGCAAACCGCTCGACACGGCGCGCCTGAAGGGCGTTTTGAAGCTTGCGGCTGAAAAAGCTGGCTGGGGCAAGCCGCTTCCCAAGGGAGTGGCGCGCGGCATCGCCGGATATTTTTCGTTCGAGTCTTATACCGCGGCCGTTGCCGAAGTCAGCGTGAAAGATGGCGCGGTCAAAGTTCATCGCCTCGTTTATGCCGTGGATTGCGGCAGGCCCATCAATCCCGAAGGCGTCCGCGCGCAGGTCGAAAGCGCCGCGATTTACGCGCTCTCCGCTTCGCTGCACGACGCCATCACGATTAAAGGCGGGCGCGTGGAGCAAGGGAATTTCAACGACTACGAGATGCCGCGGATTGCGGACACGCCCAAAACGGAAGTTCACGTGGTCATGAGCAAGGAAGAACCGACCGGCATCGGCGAACCGGGCTTGCCGGTGGTTGCCGCGGCCGTTTGCAACGCGAATTTACGCGCTGACGAAAAAACGCGTTCGCCGCTTGCCGATTCGCAAGGAAGATCTCGCCTAGCGGATTCGTCTCAACCCGTTGCAAAATATCGTGTGCAATTTACAGCCATCGGCATTGCCGCGCTATCGCTTCTGATTTGGTTCTACCTTTTCTTTTTCAACGGACATTTCTGGCAGATCTGGATTGCGGAAGCAGACCGCGAGAGCATTCCCGCTCCGAAAGTTTTGGCCGCGCGTTGTCGCGGTGGTTCCAGCGCGCAATGAAGCCGCGACTATCGCGCAAACCGTTGCTGCCCTTGCGGACAAGATTATCCCGGGGAGTTTTCCGTAATCGTTGTTGATGACCACAGTGAGGATGGCACCGGCGATATGGCCAGAAAGGCTGTGGCGGAATCCAGCGCCTCTAAGCGCGTCGAAATACAGCTGGCGCCTCCGCTCGCGGCCGGCTGGACAGGTAAGCTCCGGGCGCTTCAGTCGGGTGTGGATTCCGCGCAGGCCAATGCGCCGGAGTTCTTCTGGTTCACCGATGCGGACATTGTCCACGCACCGAATACTCTGCGGCGGCTGATTTGTCGGGCGCAATGCGACCAACTTGAGCTCGCTTCTTTGATGGTTCTGCTGCAGGCGCAAACATTCGCGGAAAAACTGATCGTTCCGCCGTTTCTTTATTTTTTCCTGATGCTCTATCCGCCGCGTCTGGATGGCGAATGCAAAATTGCAGACGGCCGGAGCCGCCGGAGGCTGCATTGTTGCTGCGCAGCGCAGCGCTCGCACGAATTGGCGGGCTTGCCGCGATTCGAGGCGAACTCATTGACGATTGCTCGCTTGCGCGCGTCGTAAAGCGCAGCGGCGGCCGTATTTGGATGGGATTGACGCGCGCAAGTGTAAGCCTGCGCCGTTATGAAAAGTTTTCGCAATTGCGCGATATGATTGCGCGCACGGCGTTTACGCAACTTAACTACTCCGCGCTGCAACTGGTTGGTACGCTGGCCGGCCTGGTGCTCACGTTCGTGGCCCCGGTCGCGCTCGCACTATCGACAAATTCGCGAATCTGGCTTCCCGCGCTGCTCGCCTGGTGTCTTATGTCCGCTTCTTTTCTGCCGACGGTGGTCTTCTACGGCCTTTCGCCGATTTGGTCTCCTTTTCTTCCCGTGGCCGCACTTTTTTACTCGTATTCCACGTTTGTTTCCGCTGTGCGCTACTGGCTCGGCCGTGGTGGCCAATGGAAAGGCCGCGCCCAGGCTCAAAAACGTTAGATTTTGTTCGGCAACCTAGAACTTGAGGGAAAGATTCAACTGCAGCTGGCGGGGAGAATTTGCCATATTCGGCTTTCCAAATTGGGGATTGATGATTCCTTTCGTCGCGCCAGTCACGCCGATGTAGGTGGTGTAATTCGGGTGATTGAGTACGTTGAAGGCGTTAAGCGCTACGGTTAGCTTCGGGCCTGCTTTCTTGTCTTTGGATAGGGAGAAGTCGCGCTCTGCATTCAGGTCCAGACCAAACAAGCCCGGACCGTGCAGCGAATTGCGCGGAGCCAAGCCGCCACCCGGGCGATCATTCGTGACACCGTCTCCATTGCTGTCGAAGCCGGTGATGATATTTACCGGTTTGCCCGAATAGGCTTGCAGCGCAGCCCCAAGTGAAAGCAATTCCCATACCTGAAACGCACCGAGAAGATCGAACTTGTGCCGCCGGTCGTTGTCAGAGCGCGCCCAATCGAGGGCAGGAAAATTGCTGTTGCCGGGCAGATAGTTGATTCCGCTCGTGTTGTTGTACGTTTTGGAAAACGTGTACTGCACCTGCCCGGAGAAGGCTTTTGCGGGCTTTCCGCGCAGGCTGAACTCGACAGAATTCCCTTTTTGATAGCCGCGCGACTCGATTTGCCGCACTTGCCCCATCGCGGCGTCCGGGCGCGCAAGATAGTCTGGCGGCAACGGGGCGTTCGTGTCGCGTGAACGAAAAAGATCAATTCCGCGCGATCCGATATAGGTGATGCTGGCCGTACTTTTGGCCGTGATTTGCCGCTCCACGCCCACGCTGTACTGGAGCGTATAGGGAATGTGGGCATTCGGGGCCAGCGTCACGGAACTGATTGGAACTCCGTTCAAATCAGATGGTGTCACAGGAAAAGGCAGAGGATTCGCTTCCGTGCTCGACAATAGAAAGCGCTGCACATTTATGGTGTTGAAAAGCAGGAGATCGGCAATGGGCCGCGGGCCGGTGCGGTCAAAAAAAATCCCGCTGCCGGCGCGGACAACGGTTTTGCTTTTTTTGAGGGCGCGAAAGCGAGAGAGAACCGCGGCGCGAAATTGTTCGGGTCGTTGTGAAAATAATTCTGGAAGTAATATCGCACTCCGAAAGAGATTGAAAAATTCGGCTTCAGGCGCATGTCGTCTTCAAAAAAACCGGCCGCGGTTCGTTCCCAAAAGACGACGTGGCCTGGCCCCTGCTGTAAAAGAAATGTCGCGGGAAAACCTGCGTTGTAGTCCGCGAGGTTGCCAAAAGTATATGTGCCCTGACGATTTGTGTGATTGTCAAAACCGCGTCGACTCAAATCCGGAACATCGACGCCGAAATACAGCGCTTGTTTCCCGCTGGTGTAGGTCAAGAAGTCCGTGCCATCGAAGTGCGACTCCGTCCGATTGGAGTCGGCTTGTGCGCCGCCGCTCGTAAAATATCCTTCCACGATGATCTGCGGCACGGCGTTGTCGCTCGTAATGGGATTGTCGTTGTGCCCGACCAGAAATCTCAGCTGGTTCACCCACTTCGGAGAAAAAATGTGGCGATAGCTGACGTTGACTTCGTGTTCGCGCCCGACTTGTGTGTAGCCAGCCTCGCGCAGGACTAAGCCTCCCACGCCCTGATTGTCCCGCGTTTCGCTTTCGTAGAAATATCCGATCCAGACCTGATCCCCATTCGCAAAATCGTGAAATGCCCGGAATGACGAAAACAAGTGGTGCTCGGGAGCGGGGACGTTTTCGTGGATCGGCAAGCCGTCCGCTCCAATCGCAGACACGATGGCTTGCACATTGTCTTGATCGCCCTCTAGAGTGAACAGAAACGTGTTCTTCTTGTCGTGGCCGAGAGGGCCAGTGAGAGAGCCCTCGTAGAATTCACGGTCCTCTGCCGGTTTTGTGACGGCAAAGGCGTTCTGCGCGTCAAATACGGAATCCCGAAAAAGAAAATTTGCGGCGCCGTGGAACTGCGGCGTGCCGCCCTTTGTGGTGATCTCCAGGCGGGCGCGTCCGGGCCGCGCGAATCGCGCCGAATACGGATTCTGATTTACCTTCACTTCTTGCACTCCGGAGGGCGAAACCCCCGGCCCGTTCGCCTCCACTCCGTCGACGACGAGAGACACTCCGCTTGTTCCGGTCGCGTTGTCGTCGAGAAATCGCGAAAGCGTGGTGATGTAGTCCTGATCAAATACTGGAACACGGTCCAGTGCGTCGCGTTCAAACGCGCTGGAGTTCTGGTTTTCGGAAATATCCGTGCTTACTTGCGGACTGGCGTTTGCCGCCGAAACGTTGACGGTCTCGCTCTGCGTCGCAATCTCAAGAATGATGCGCAGCGGCGGCGCGGCCTTGCTTCCAACGCTAATTTCGCGCTCATAAGCCTTAAAGCCCGCAGCGTTGATGATGAGCTTGTATTTTCCCGGTGCCATCCTGCCAAAACTAAAGAAGCCGGTCTCGTCCGTGGAGGTGGCCGCAGCAACGGAGCCGTCAGCGCGATTCAGGCTCACGTGTACTCCTGCAATCGCTGCGAGCGCCGGATCGAGCGTATTGCCTGAAATCGCATGTGTGCTGGAGTCTTGGCCCCCGACAACGGAGCAAAACAGCAATGTAGCCAAGAAGGCTCGAAACCACCGCTTGCGCACTTGAAACTCCATCATGAGCAGCGAACCTTTGAGGAAAGGAGCAATTGAAGATAGCCACGCCAACCTAAACACACAATAAACAGGCTGGATTCGGGCAAATGCTGTTCTGCGAAAACGCTAGTGCAGGGGAGCCGCCAAATGACAGACGCCGGAAGAATCTGCTATTCTTGCCTTCAGGTACAGGGCTGTATCCTGCATATAAGGAACGGCACCGGAGGCCGAAATGAGCGTTTCCCGCGAACAGGGCAACGGGAAAGTCACCGTGCCCGCACTTCTGCAGCGCAAAACTGCTGCGAACTTTTCCACTCAAAAAATTACCTGCCTTACCGCTTATGACTATCCGACCGCGCGGTTGCTCGACGAAGCTGGGGTAGAAGTCCTCCTCGTCGGTGATTCGCTGGGTATGGTTGTGCTTGGCTACGAAAGCACGATTCCCGTTACGCTTGAGGAGATGCTGCATCATACGCGCGCGGTTCGCCGCGGAACGCGCAAAGCTCTCGTGGTCGCGGATATGCCCTATGGCACGTATCACGCAGACATCGCCGAATCTGTACGCAACGCGGTGCGCTTGGTGAAAGAAGCCGGCGCGGAAGCGGTGAAAATCGAAGGCGGCGAACGTCGGCTGGAACTCATCTCGCGTTTAACCGAAGCGGAAATACCGGTGATGGGGCACGTTGGACTTACGCCGCAATCGGTGAACGCCCTGGGTGGATTCAAAGTGCAAGGCAAAACCCCGGCAGCCGCCGAGCAACTGATTCGCGACGCGCGCGCCGTCGAAGCCGCAGGTGCATTCGCGATTGTGCTCGAAGGAATTCCGCGCGATCTAGCCGCTCAAATCACGCGGGATCTTCGTATTCCTACAATTGGAATTGGCGCGGGGCCAGATTGCGATGGACAGATTCTGGTGCTCAACGATTTACTCGGCTTGACCTTTCATCCCGTCCCGAAATTTGCACGGCAGTATGCAGGCGTCGGCGAATTGATTTCGAGTGCCGTCCGCGAATATTGCTCGGATGTTGTCCGCGGCTCGTTCCCCTCAGAAAACGAGTCCTACCACATGCCGCAAACCGGCAGCGGACAAAGAACCGTCAATATTGACGTCGAACTCGCGGACTGAACATCAGCCAAAGAAAAAGGAGCAGCTATGACACCAGAAGAAGCACGCGCGCTTTTTGATTACAACGCCTGGGCGAATCGCCGCTCGCTCGAAGCCGCTGCGCAACTCTCGCCCGAACAATTCACGAAGCCCCTTGGCTCCAGTTTTCCCTCGGTGCGCGACACGCTGATGCATGTCTGCGGCGCGGAGTGGATCTGGTTTGAACGCTTTCAGGGCCGGTCGCACTCGGCGATTCCTGATTTTTCCACGATTCAGACAATCGATGCCCTCCGCACTCACTGGGTTCCTCAGGAAAAAACGCTGCTCGATTACGTTCGCCGGGTCACGCAAGCCGACCTCGATTGCGTTTACGAATACAAGACGATCAATTACGGCGTCTATTCCAATCCTCTATGGCAATCGCTCCAGCATCTGGCCAATCACGGTACCTATCACCGCGGCCAGGTGGCCACGATGATTCGCCAGCACGGCTTGCAGCCGCTCGCCACCGACCTAATGCATTTTTACCGCGAACGCGCTACTGCTGCGAAAGCTTGAGCTGCTAAACTCCTTCGCTCGTGGAAACCATTCGCACCATTTCCTGGATGAAAGAAGCAGCGCGGCAGGCGCGGGCGGAGAGCCACATCATCGGCCTTGTGCCTACGATGGGCGCGCTGCACGAAGGCCATCTTTCCCTTGTGCGGCTTGCGAAAAAAGAGTGTTCTCGCGTCTACGCTTCCCTTTTCGTAAACCCAGCGCAGTTCGGCCCAAACGAGGATTTCGCAAAATATCCGCGGGAATTCGAATCTGATGCGGCACAATTCGCCGAACTTGGCGTGGATGCGCTTTTCGCCCCGGCTCCGGAGGAGATTTACCCTTCAGGATTTTCCACCTACGTAAACGTGGACGGAATCAGCGACCGTCTGGAGGGCCGTTCGCGGCCCGGACATTTTCGAGGGGTCGCGACCATTGTTCTAAAACTTTTCGAAATTGCGCAGCCCGATTATGCATATTTCGGACGCAAAGATGCACAACAGGCATGCGTGCTGCAGCAAATGGTCCGCGACCTGAATCTGGAGCGTGCAGATTGTTGTTTGCCCGATTGTGCGCGAGCCCGACGGACTGGCCCTTTCATCCCGGAACGCATACTTGAGCACCGAAGAACGCCGGGCAGCCACTGTCCTTTATCGCGCGCTACTAGCTGCCCGCGAAAAGCTCGCCGCCGGAACCCGCGACGCGCTGGAATTGCAAAACACGGTCCGCTCAATCATCGAAAAAGAGCCACTCGCGCGGCTCGACTACGCCGAAGTTGTTTCCGCGGACAATTTCGAGCCAACTGCACGCATCTCCCGTTCCAGTTATGTTTTGGTTGCCGCGCATCTCGGCAAAACGCGTTTGCTGGACAACCTGTTCGTGGAAGCGGCAAGCTCGGACAAGCTGAGCTTCCAGCTCTAGGATTCTTTCCATATCTTATTTCGCTGCTTCCAGCTCTGCCAGGACTTCCTTCGCGTGGCCTTTGGCGCTGACGTTGTCCCAAATCTGCGCGATTTTTCCGTCCGGGCCAATCAGAAACGTGCTGCGCACAATTCCCTTGAACGAGCGGCCCATGAATTTTTTCATACGCCATACCCCGTATTCTTCAATCGTCTCGTGTTCTGGATCGCTCAGCAGCGTGAAATTCAATTTCTGTTTCTTCTTGAAGCCTGCCAGCGTTTTTTCCGGGTCCGCGCTCATGCCGAGCACAACCGCATCTTTTTTCTCAAACTTGCTTTGCAGATCGCGGAATTCGCAGGCTTCGATTGTGCAACCTGGTGTATTGGCCCGCGGATAGAAATAGAGCACGACTTGCTTGCCCTTCAGATCCCTGAGCGAAATCTCCTTGCCGTCGTCCGCTTTCAGAAGGAAATCCGGCGCTTTATCTCCCACTTTCAGCATGTCTTCTCCCGGGGGCGCGGAACTTGTGATCTAGGACAACAATCGCTTCAACACATCATTGATTGCTTGCGGATTGGCCTGGCCTTTGGTGGCTTTCATCACCTGACCAACGAAAAACTTGAACACGCCTTCGTTGCCGGACTTAAACTTCGCGACATTGTCGGGGTTCTTCTCGATCACTTCTCTTGCAGCCTGTTCGATGGCGTCTTCGCTTACTTGAGCGCCCAGTCCTTCCGCGGCAACGATTGTCCCGGCCGATTGGCCCGTTTCAAACATCTTTCCAAAGACTTTCTTGCCGACCGCGCCGGTAATCTTGCCGCTGTCCACCAGCGTAATCAGTTCAGCCAGGGCCGACGGCGGAACGGGGCTTGCGGCCATATCTTTTCCACTCTCGTTCAGCTGCCGCAACAACTCCGTCTGCATCCAATTTGCAGCGGATTTGCCCGCGGCGCCCGCTTTCACTGTGTTTTCAAAATAGTCAGCAAGCTCCTGTGTTCCGGTCAGCACGCCGGCGTCATAAGCCGTTACGCCATAAGAGTGACAAATCGCTCGCGCTTGGCCGCGGGCAACTCCGGCAGCAAATGCCTTATTTCTTCGCGCCACGCCGCACTGACGTGAATCGGAAGCAGATCCGGCTCAGGGAAATACCGGTAATCGTGAGCCTTTTCTTTCGAACGCATGGACATCGTATAATTTTCGCTCTGATTCCAAAGTCGCGTTTCCTGAGAAACCTTGCCGCCGCCTTCTAGAACGCCGATATGCCGCTCGATTTCATGTTCGAGCGCCTTCTGCAAGAAGCGGAACGAATTCAGATTTTTCACTTCCACTTTCGTTCCAAATTCCTTGGCGCCGCGAAGCCGAACGCTCACGTTGGCATCGCAGCGAAGCGATCCTTCTTCCATGTTCACGTCGCTCACGCCGGTGTAGAGCAGAATCTGCCGCAAAGTCGTCAGGTAGGCGTACGCCTCGTCAGACGAACGCATGTCCGGCTCGCTCACGATTTCGGCCAGCGGCGTTCCCCCACGGTTGTAGTCAATGTAGCCCTTCGTCGCGGACTGCGAGAATCCTTCGTGCAGATTCTTCGCGGCGTCGTCTTCCAGATGAAGGCGCGTAATGCCAATGCGCTTGTGCTCACCTGAAACGTCAATGTCCACCCAGCCGTGTTCGGCAAGCGGCAATTCGTATTGGGAAATCTGATAACCCTTCGGCAAGTCTGGATAGAAATAGTTCTTACGAGCGAATCGCGAATGTTCGTTCACTTTGCAATTTAGGGCGAGCGCCGCGCGAATTCCCATCTCCACCGCACGCTTGTTTAAAACAGGCAGGGTTCCTGGCAGGCCAAGACACACCGGGCACGTGTTCGTGTTCGGCGGATCGCCGAACTGCGTCGAGCAGCCGCAAAATATTTTTGTCTTGGTCTGCAGCTGGACGTGGACTTCCAGGCCAACTACAACTTCATATTTGGCGCGGATTTCCGGTGCAATGCCCGATTCTGTGGCGTTCTTGGCCATGATGAATCGGCAATTATAGCATCACGCCGAGGCGGAGTAGTTTACCGGACTGAAGCTTCAGGGGCCTCGTGTGGCTGCCGGAGCAAACGCTCCGCTAGCGCGTAGCCGCCAAACAGTAACGATCCAAACAGGGCATCGCCCGCCAGCGTGTTCCAGAAAAAGGGAATTCCAGCGGCATAGCAAGCGAGCAAGCCGGCAAATGATTTCGGGTAAGTCGTGAACACGACCCAAACGGCGAAGTTGGTGATGAGAAAAAACTGAATTGCGCCCAGCAATGTTGCACCGGAGATACGCAGGACCGTCCTTTGTTCTCCCAGCCATATGCCAATGCCAACGCTGAGCAAAAAGCTGAGATAGACGATGGGTATTAGCGCATGAAACCCGATGAAGATGTCGCCGGTAAGCAATGCAACGAGCGGAAACAGAAGCTTCCACCAACCATTTCTGAAAACCGATCCGGAAAACAGCGCCATCGCTCCGATCGGCGCCAGATTCAAGGGATGAGGCACAATGCGCAGCGCCGCAGCGAGCAGCACCAGAGCCGCTGAAATTCCCGTTTTGATCGCAATCATTTGTCTGTCCGTCATTTCTTTTTTCATGCCAGCACTTCCTCCTCTGCAAGCAAATCGCAAAACACAAAAGAATCCCTCTCGACAATTGTCCCCGCCCTGCAACGTACGGGCTTTTGAAATATCGGCCCGTCGTAGACAAAAGTGTGAAATTCACCGTTTTCGCCGCACGGATCGGCGTTGGGCGGCAAGTCGCGAAAAAAGCTCTTGTCCAATTCCCTTCCCGCGAAACTGGGGTCCAAGATTCGCGGGTCGATGCACGCTGCCCGCGCGCGAAAGCCTAGTTTCACAAAGTTTGCGGCAAGCTCCCGCGTGTCTCTTTTCCAGATCGGAAAAATAGCTTCCATTCCAACTTTCGCCAGGTTTTTCTCGCGATAGGATTTCAGGTCTTCCAGAAAAATGTCCCCAAAGGCTATACGCCGGATTCCCTGATCGTATGCCGCGCGCATCGCCGCTTCCATGCGCGCTTCATAAATCGAATTTACGCATTGCGGCGGGATAAAAACCTCCTGCAGGGGCAAGCCGACACTGTCCGCCTGCTTGTGCAGAAGCTCCCGCCGGACGCCGTGCATGCTAATGCGATCGAATCCTTCGGTGACGGTGGTGAGCAATCCCGTCACGTGAAACTCCTTTTCTAGGAGCAACGTGTGCAGCGCCATTGCGCTGTCCTTGCCGCCGCTCCAGCAAAAGACAATGGACTCAACGCCTTGCATCAGCTCTTTCCGCCAAACCGGTAGCTCATCCCGACGCGCACTTCACGGCCGAGAGCGGGGTAGCCCAGCGCGTCCTGGTATTGTTTGTCGAACAGATTTAGCACGCGAACGAAACCATCGAAGCCACGGCCGAAGTTATAAGTCGTAGCGAAATCGAATCGCGCGTACCCCGGAGTGTGTGTAAGGCCAAGCCCTAGGAAGTCGCTGTCTGTACGTGGTCCCGTGAAATAGCCTGCAAAGCTTCCTGTGAGCCGTTTCCATCCCGCGAGAAAAGAGACTGCCCCGGAATTTACCGGACGGCGAGCAAGGCGGTTGCCAGGAAGCGAGGTTGGATCGAACGTATTCGGGGCTTCGAGGATGAGGCTGTCATCGTAGGTGTAATACCCTTTCAAGCGGAGCCAGTGCAAGGGCTGGGAATCCACAGTCAGATTCGTCCCGCGCGCGCGTGCGCGATCCGTATTGAAGAAATAGCCAAAACTTGGCGGCGCGCCGGAAACGATGATGCCGCAACTGTTTCCCGTTTCCGGTGGCGGCAGTGCCGAGCAAAACGCAAAGCTGATCAGGTCGTAAAAGCGGTTAGAGAAATATTCGCCGGTCAGTTTGACGCGGCCGCCGGCCAGATTTTGCTCCAGCCCGGCGCTCCAAGTCTTGCTGGCCTCTGGTTTCAGGTTGGGATTGCCGATGTCGCCGAACTGGTCGCTATAAAGCTGATCGAAGCGCGGCTCTTTGATTCCTTCGCCGTAAAAGGCGCGAAGCCGCGTTTCTCCCCAGAAACCGCGGCCTTGCAGCAAAGCGAGGGAAACGCCGACGCGCGGCACCACGCGCGTCCCGAAATTGCCGTTGGCTTCCACACGCGCGCCAAAGCTGATTGAAGCGCGCGGATGCGGCGCATAGCGGAAATCGAGATATCCAGCTTGATTGTTGCGGCGAACGTGTCCGGTGGAAAGAAGCGAGAGCGAAGCATTCTCCACTTCATATTGATAGCCGCCGGTTGCCGCGAAATTCGGCAGCAAGAAGCTGGATTGCGCATTTACGTTCGCGCGGTTGTAGAGGTTTCTTGACGTGAAAGTGAAGTCGCAGAACTCAGCTGTGGCAACAGCGTTAGGGGCATTTGGATCCTGCGGGCAGAATACAATTGGATCTGTCGCGTAAAAACTCTGCACCGGATTCGCGATGAACTCACGATTTCGCGATTCGGCGCCGCTGATTTTGTGATGCCAGTGCTTGCCGGTGGAAAAATCCCAGCGCGCGTTCGAGCTGAAGAAGCCGTAATCGGTGTGTTCGTCAAGGTTCGGCGGTTCCAGAAGAACCTGTCCGGGCGTCTGCGCATTGCTCGTATTGTTGCGGAGCGTCAGCCGAAGCAGGTTGCCTTCGCTGATGCGATAACCGAAATTTCCGGATAGCGTGCGATTAAGGAAGTAGTTCTGCTCGTCGGGTCCGTCGGTTCCGAAATAAGAGCCCGCTGCGGAGTAGTCAAAATCGCCCAGCAAACCGCTAATTTGCGCGCCGCCCTTGCCGGTGTCAAAGCTCCCGCCTTCGCCAAAGACAACAATTTCCGGAGTTCTCGTAATTCCGCGATGGGTAAAGACCTGAACCACGCCGGCCACCGCGTCGCTGCCGTAAATCGCGCTCTCCGCGCCGCGCACAACTTCGATCTTGTCAATGTTGTCGAGCGTAAAGTTGGAAAAATCGACCGCGTTGCCCGGTTCGTTCACCGGCGTACCATCCACCAGTACTTTCGCGTAACTGGAATTTCCGCCGGCGAGAAAAATCGAAGCGGTGCCGCCTTCCGAGCCGGTGCGTCCAATGGAAATTCCCGGCGAATACTGCAGCGCGTCCACCAGCATCTTCGATTGCCGCTGCACCATCTCTTCCTTTGTGATCATGTCGACCGACGCCGTTGTCTGCTGAATTTGCAACGGCTCGGCTTCAGCAGTGACCACTACACTTGCGGAAAGCTGCTCCAGCTCCATGCGGACATCGAGCTTCTTCGTTTCTCCTCCGGCAAATTCAAAATCGAATTCGCGCGTGGCAAATGAGTCTCTGGCGAACGTGACATGATATTTGCCGGGGGGCAACGCGAGAACAAACGCGCCGGCCGTCGTGGAAGTCGCTTTCCAGATATTTCCTTGCGGCTGATCTTCGGAGACCGCACTGATGTGAACGCCGCCGACCCCCCCGCCGCTCGTGTCCAGAATCGTTCCGGACAGATGCGCATCGGGCTGATTGTTTTGAGCCAGGCAAGAAATTGAAAAAAGGACCACCAGAAGAAACTGAAGGGAATAAGAGACGAAGCGCGTCATTTGTCCTCCGCTCCCTCTCGCGCGGGAGCTCTGAAGGTTGTCCGCATCTCTGAAAGCGAGACGTGGTTTGCGGGCTTCGCCGGTCTCCTGGCTTGGCGGATTTATGGAGCGCGTCCTTCCCGCAGCGGCGTCCTGTTCGAACGATTCGCTGCAGTGTCCTGCGCTGTGCTGCTTCCGCCTTACAGTCGCGCGGCGGCGACGGCTTGTTTTGCAGCCGCTTGCAATTCAGCGGCCCACCGTCTTCCCGTGCACGAAGCCTGCGGTTATTGTCGGGGGCGTTTCCGCCCACTGTGCGTTATGTAAATCCGCCTGTATTACAAGCCCGGCGGGGTTTTCATTCACTTCTTTCCAGGACGCTTACTCGTGGCCGCCCATTCACTCGCTGCTCGACCATGAGTTGCGTTTGAAAAACCTGTTCCAGCAAATCGCGCTGATACACGCTCGACGGCGGGCCCACACGCAAACACTTCCCTTTTTGCATGAGCACCACCTGATCGGCGTACTCTCCGGCCAAATTTAGTTCGTGCGTGACAATCACGACCGCATACTTGTTGGCCGTGGCGAGCTTCTTCAGCGTATGCAGAAAATCCACTTGTGCGCCAATGTCCAGATGCAGCGTCGGCTCATCGAGCAGCAGCAGCATAGGCTGCTGCGCCAGCGCCCGCGCTAGAACCACGCGCTGTTTTTCGCCGCCGGAAATCTGATCCATCCAGCGGTCCATCAAATGATGCGCGCCGACTTGCGCCAGCGCGTCTTTCGCGATCGCGACGTCGCTTTCCGTTTCAAATCGCAGCGATTTGCCATGCGGGTGGCGTCCCTGCAGCACAAATTCCCAAACCTTTGCCGGAAACAACAACTGGCTCTCTTGCTGCACCATCGCAATTTTCTGCGCGCGCAAGCGCGGTTCCATCAGGTGCGTTTCGAGCCCGCCGAGCAGGATTCTTCCGGAAAGTGGCTGCAACGCGCCCGCAACCAATTTCAATACCGTGGATTTTCCGCTCGCGTTCGGCCCAAGCACAGCAACAATCTCGCCCGGCTTCACCTGGAAACTTGTCGCTTCGAGCGTAAACACCGGCGCCTGGGAAGGGTTCGGCGAATACGCATAACTCACCTGCTCGACGCTCAAACGCGAATCCGCATTCATGCGCGAGCCGTCCGGCGCGCCGCGTTCCATCACGGAATCACGTACGGCGCTCACGCCAGTCTCCGCCGCAGCAAATAAATAAAGAGCGGTGCCCCTGCTATCGCGGTAATCGCCCCGACCGGCAACTCGCTCGGCGCGGCAATTGTGCGCGCTGCAGTATCTGCGATGACGACTGCGATCGCGCCGCCAAACGCAGCAGCCGGCAGCAGCATTCGATAGTCCGTGCCAAAAATCAGCCGCATCACGTGCGGCACAAGCAAGCCCACGTACCCAATCGACCCGCTGACGGACACCGCGAGCCCCGTCAGCGCGGACGCCGCCAGATAAACAACAATCTGCACCTTTCGAATGTCCACGCCAAGATGCATCGCCTCTTTTTCGCCGGAAAGCAGCAAATTCAAATCCGAAGCCGTCAGATAGATCAGCGCGAAGCCCACAAAAAATCCGGTGCGCAGCACCCAACCGAGAATCGGCGGCATCGGCGTTGAAAGATCGCCCATCAGCCAAACGGTCATGCCGCGCGTGCTGGAGCTTGGCAGCATCGTGATCAGCAGGGCGATCATTGCGGATAGAAACATTCCGGCAATCACACCGCTCAGCAAAAGTGTTCTATTTTCGATTTCGCCCCGATACCTTCCGAGCAGAAAAACAACCGCGATCGTCAGCGTCGCCCCGAGAAATCCGCCCAGCGGCGTAAACACCGCGGCAATTTCCGGTCGTAGTGCGATATGCGGCTCAACGATTAAGGCCAGAATCGAACCCACCGCCGCGCCGTAGGAAACGCCCAGAACATATGGATCCGCCAGCGGATTGCGCAAAAGCGCCTGAAAGCTCGTGCCCGCCACAGAAAGTGAAGCGCCAACAAAAATCCCCATCGCGATTCGCGGCAGCCGAATCTCGCGAATAATCATTCCGTATTCGCTGGAAATTTCACTGCTTCGCCCGATCAACACGCCGATCAAATCCTTCGCCAGTCCATAAAGCGAAACAGGCACGGCGCCAAATTTCAGAGCAATCACAACCACCACAAACAAAACGACCGCAAGAATTCCGCACCGCACTGCAACTTTGCTGAGCGTCAGCGGCTGCATCAATTTTTCTCCGCAAAGACTTCGGGGTGAAGTTGCCGCGCCAGCTCTTCAACTGCGTCCACAATTCTCGGCCCAGGCCGGTTGATCGCGTCGCTGACTATCGCAATTCTTCTATTCTTGATTGCGTCCAGCGCAGCCCATCCTGGCTTCAATCTGAGCGCCTCCACATCATTACGGACGGTCTCCGAATGGCTCGCAGCAAACACAAGATACTCCGGCTGCAATCGTACCGCTTCTTCCAAACTGAACTGCGGCCAATCCTGTTTTGAATCCACAACAGACGTCCCGCCAGCGCGTTCCAGTACGTCCGCGATGAATGTCTTTCTTCCAATGGACATAAGCGGCTCTGTCCACACAACAAACAAAACGCGCTTTGTGGCCGCGCCATGCAATTTTTTCTGAATCGCCGCCAGCCTGCGCTCCGACTCTTCCTTCAACGCGTCACCTGCTTCTTCCGCACCCAACACGCCGGACAGTTTCTTCAGCGACCCGACCACGTCCGTAACCGTGTGCGGGTCCGTTGAATACACGGCAATGCCAATGCGCTCCAGCGCGCGCACCGTTTCCAGGCGGTTCAAACTTTTTACAACCAGCACGACATCAGGCTTCAGCGCCACGACTTCTTCCATGTTCGGATTGATCGCTCCACCCACTTTGTGTTTTTTCGCTGCGTCCGCCGGATAGTCGCAATAGTCCGTGTCGCCCACCAGCCGATCCTGCAGCCCAAGCGCATAAACAGTTTCCGTCATGCTCGGCGCAAGCGAAACAATTCTCCGCACAGTCTGTGGGATTTTGACGACGCGCCCGGTCTCGTCGGTAACCTCGCGCAGACCTTGCGCAGGGGAATTCTGCGTGGTCGCGCGCGCGGAAACCGAAAACGCAGCAGCAAGCAACAACAGCGCCGCCCACACCCGCGTCCATCGTCGATCTTCGAATGAATCTCGCGCTCATTTTTCTCTGCGTTGCCGCCTCGTTGCTTAGCCACAGCGAAAAACAAAAAAGCCCTACGAGATCCCGTAGGGCTTACGGCGACTCTCTTTCTCGCGAAGAGTTTCGCACTCGCGGAGCAGGGAGGGTAGCCTGGCTTACGGCGCTTGGCCGATTACAGTGGCGGGACCGCGGCCGAATCTCACGGCCTTCCCCGCTTCCCTTGCTTGCATCACGGCCATGTCGCGACCGTTTCAGAAAATTGGAGCTTTGAGTCTAAGCCGGGCTGCCGATTCCGTCAATCGTGAGCCGCATCCTCGCGCTAGCGGTTCTTCCAATTCGGCTTCCGTTTTTCCACGAGCGCATGCAAACCCTCCTGCGAGTCTTCCAGGCGGTAAAGTTCGTTCAGAAAAATATTCATCGATTGCTTCAGTCCGTCTTTCAGAGAAAGCCCCATACCGCTCAAAATCGCCTTTTTCGCCATCGTAAGCACTGGCCCTGAATGTCCTGTGATGCGCGCGATCAAATCGTCGACGGTTTTCCCCAGTTCGGCTTCCGGCACCAGCCGATTCACCAATCCCATTTCCAGCGCTCGCTCAGCGGTCACTGGTTCCCCCGTAAGCACCAATTCCAAAGCCTTTTTCGGTCCAACCAAATACGGCAAAATCGTCGACGCCAAAGGCGGAAACACGCCGATGGAAATTTCCGGCTGTGCAAATCGCGCTTTCGGCGTTGCAATCACCATGTCGCCGAATGCAGCCAACTCCGCGCCTCCGCCGATTGCCGGCCCATTCACCACGCACACAACGGGTTTCGCGGTTTCCAAAATTCCCGCAAACGCCGAATGAAACGCATCGAGCATCTGAAACACGCGCTGTGACGTGTATTCACCAACTTCGATGCCGCCGCAAAAAACTTTGCAAGCCGAATCGAGCACAATCAGTTTGATTTCATCTTTTTGGCCGATCAGGTCGATCGAATCCGCAAGCTCGCGCAGCATTGGCTCATTTAGCAGATTATGTTCCGGGCGGTTCAGGGTAATGCGCAAAACGCTGCCTTCCACCCGTACTTTCAGGTATTGGAAATCCTCAAACCGCTTTTTTCTCGATTTCGTCGAGTAATCCTCGGGGTTCGCTGTTTCCACCATGGAACGCTCTCCTTGCGGGCCCATTCACCGCGTTTCTTTGCGCCATCCAGATGCTAGCACGCGCCAATTGCGCCGGGATTTTTCGCAATCTTGCGCGTGTGCAAAGAGTCTTTACCCGACCGGCCTTTTCAATTCGCCAGTCTTTTCCTTCGATTCGCCGCCGGTTTCCAGTTATTCTGACACCGCTGTTTCCGCGTTCCGGAGAATCCGGCATGTCCGCCGAAAAACTCACTTACCTTTGTTTTGCTCTGGCCGGCGCAATCGCCCTCATATCCATTCTCCCCCGCCAAGCCAACGTCTCCATGCTCGCCCTGCCCCCGCTCTTTCTTTTTTCTTTCCTGGGTTCTGTTTCGCCATCGGATACGGTTTCCGCTGTTCCTCTCTCGCAGCCGCCTGCAGCCGATGGCTTTCCAGAACCGGCGGCATGGAAATCGTCCGAACCAATCGTGTTCCAATCCGACTGGCAGGGGAAAAATCCGGACACCGAGCGCGAAACACAGGTTCGCTTGCTCTGGAACCCGGATACGCTTTTTCTTCACTATCGCTCGCGCTACCGCACGCTGACCGTTTTTTCCGACGCCGATCCATCCGGCCGCCGCGATCATCTGTGGGATCGAGACGTCGTCGAAGTCTTCCTCCAGCCGGACCCGACCTATCCCGGCCACTACTTCGAATTTGAAGTCAGCCCCAATGGCTATTGGATCGACCTCGACATCGAGCACGGCGACCGTTCCGATCCGAGCACGGGAATGAAATGCCGCACGCACATTGATGAAAAGCAGAAAGTCTGGACAGCGGAGATAGCGATTCCCCTGCGCAGCATGGTCCAGCACTTCGACCAATCCTCAACCTGGCGCGTAAATTTCTTTCGCGTTGAAGGCGCCGCCGAGCCGCGTTTTTATTCTTCATGGCGCCCCACAAACACGCCCCAGCCGAATTTTCACGTTCCGACTGCGTTCGGCAAATTGCGCTTTCTCCCGCCAGCGGGATCCAAATGAAATTCGCAAAGTTTTGCCGGTTCGCTGGAACTTTTGTTTTCGCGGCGCTCATATTTTCGGCAGCCGCTTCCGCCCGAGAAGCGCAAGACCACGCGCCAGTCGTAACGAAAATCGAGCCCCCCAACTGGTGGATCAACCTCACTCCCGACTTGGTGCTTCTGCTCTCTGGCCATGATCTTCAGGCAACGCAACTCGCCTGCAACATGGCGGAAGTCGTCGTTTCCCGTACCCAGGCTTCGCACGGCGGCGACTACCTTTTTGTCTGGCTGAAATTCGCTTCAAACGTACGCACCGGCACTTTGGTCTGCCGCATCAGCACACCAACGGGCAAAACAACTTTCGAACTTCCCCTCTCCGCACGCGCGCCTACGGGCCAACGATTTCACGGCCTCTCGCAGAGCGACGTCCTCTACTTAATCATGCCGGATCGCTTCGCCAACGGAGATCCAACCAACGACGCGCCTGCGGAATTCGCAGCTTTCCATGACCGCGCAAAACCCCTCGCCTGGCACGGCGGCGACCTCCGCGGCATTCGCGATCATCTTCCTTATCTGCAGGATCTCGGCGTCACCACGCTCTGGCTCACTCCAATCGCCCAAAAATGGCACGGCCGAGGACTATCACGGCTACGGCGCAGTCGATTTATACGCCGTCGATCCGCATTTCGGCTCACTCGACGACTACAAAGACCTTGTAGCCACCGCGCATAAGCGCCAGATGAAGATTCTTTTTCGACTCCGTTCCGAATCACGTCGGCGCACGCCACCCGTGGGTCGCAAAGCCTCCACTCCCCGATTGGTTCCACGGCGCTTTGAAAAAGCACCTCGATTCATATTCGCCGTTAAAAAGGTCCTTTTACGGCCAGCCGGAAAATTCGCCCATCGCAACTGATCCTTTCGAGGCGCTCGTCGATCCGCACGCGCCGGAAAACTTGCGCCGCAATCTCACCGAAGCCGGGTTCTTTGGAATTCTTCCCGACCTGAACACGGAAAACCCGATCGTCGCGCAATATCTTCTGCAAAATGCGATCTGGTGGATCGAATCGACCGGTCTCGACGGCCTTTGCGAAGACACGTTCCCTTACGTCCCCCGCAGATTCTGGTCAGACTGGCACGCCTCTCTTCACCGCATCTATCCGCAACTCGGCTTCATCGGCGAAGTCTTCCATCCGGATTCTGCAGTCACCTCATTTTTTGCAGGCGGCAGAAGGGGCTGGGACAATCTCGATACCGGCCTCACCACGGTCTTCGATTTCCCACTTTACTTCGCGATTCGCGATGTGCTCCTGAACAACGCGCCAGCTGGCCGGATCGCAAACGTCCTTCGCCAGGATTCGCTCTATCCGCATCCCGAATTCCTGGTTCCCTTCTTCGCAAATCACGAAGTTTCCCGCTTCGCTAGCGCCGAAGGTAGCTCTCCTGAAAAACTGAAACTGGCATTTGGCTTGATTCTGACTCTGCGCGGCATTCCAGAAATTTACTACGGCGACGAACTCGCCATAGCCGGGGGAGCCGACCCTGACAATCGTCACGATTTCCCGGGCGGGTGGATCGAAGATCAAAAAAATGCCTTCCTCAAGGAAGGCCGGACAAAGGAGCAGGAGGAGATTTTCTCAACCGTTCAAAAGCTGCTTCGCCTGCGCCGCGAACATCCCGCGCTCGCCAGCGGCAAGCTCTGGCATCTTTTTTCTGATGATTCCTGTTATGTTTTTCTGCGCCAGTCGCAGGACGAACGCATCCTCGTCGTCTTCAACAATTCCAAGGGAGCCGAGACTTTATCAGTGCCAATCCTAGATACACCTGCGGCGGGAACCTCCACCATCTCCCCGCTCTACGGCCAAGCCGACGCGCAGCTTTCCACAAAAGGCTTGAGCCTTAGCGCCCCGCCACAATCCCTCTCCGTTTTTTCTCTGGAGTAGTCTCTGCGGTTTCTCAGCCCACACAGCGCTGCCTTTTTTCCTCAGTAGGAAATTTCAACTGTCCAATCCGCAAGCGCATCGTTCACCGTCACCGTCACCGCATGACTCTTTTCGTCGTAACTCCATCCGTGACTCTCCATCCCGCCTACCTTTACCATCTTCGGCATCGTAGCCGCGCCAAATGCACTCACTTCCGTTGAAGTCCACCACGGCTTGTAACCGCTCTTCTCGATCTTCCCGGAAATCGTCAGCGCCCCCACACTCGTCTCGCACGAATACTTCACACGCAATATTTCGCCCTTCTCGTAAGCGTAAGTATGTCCATCATCCTGGTAGAGCGCCCCGCTGCAATCTGACCCTGGATAGACCCGCAGTTTCAGCGGCCCATTCGGCGTTTGCGCGGTAAATTGCACCAAATCCTGCATCGGGATAATCGCGCCCGCGCGCACATAAATCGCCATCTGGCCCAGCGCCGGATGTAAAACGATTTCTTCGCTGCTGCTTTTCTTTTCTGCCGTCCAATAATCGAACCAATCGCCACCCGGCAAGTGCACCACCTTCGCGTCGAGCATTTCCGTCGTCACCGGGGCCACCAGTAAATCCCTCCCGAAAAGAAAATCGTGATCATTCCCGGCAATTCCGCCGACTTTTGGGTATTCGAGAAAAAGCGGCCGCATCAGAGGGATTCCCGTCCGGCTCATCTCCTCAATCCCCGTGTAGATGTACGGCAGCAAGCGATAGCGCTCTTCGACGAACCGCCTCCGAATCGCTTCGTGCTCCGGCCCGTGCACCCATGGCTCCTGATCCCCCGTTCCCTTCGCCGTGTGATCCCGATAAATCGGGTTGAACGCGCCGACTTCAAACCAGCGCGTCAGCAAATCGGCGGCAGGAGTCCCCGCAAAACCGCCGATGTCGTCGCCAACCATTCCGTAACCCGAAAGTCCCATGCTCAAAAGCTGCGGCGTGCTCATCGCCAGGTGATTCCACGTACTGCTGTTGTCGCCTGTCCAGGTCGCCGCATAACGCTGCGTCCCCGCGTAGGCGGCCCGCGTCAGGACAAACGGCCTCTCATCGCCCTGCAGCTTTCGCAAACCGTCGTACGTCGCCCGGACGTTCTGCATGCCAAACACATTGTGAATTTCCGTATGCGGATGCTTGGCCCCATCATCGGTGCGATGCACATTGTCGAGCGGCATCGTCTTCGTCGGCGTGAGGAAAACCGAAGGCTCGTTCATGTCGTTCCAGAAGCCGGAAACGCCCATGCCCACGAAATCTTTGTAAAGCCCGCCCCACCAGTCGCGCGCGCTAGTCAGCGTGAAATCCGGAAACACGCTCGGCCCGGGCCACACTGGCCCCACAAAAAGAGTTCCATCCGCACGCTTCACGAAAACGTCTTGCTTCATTCCCGTTTCATATGGCGGGTAGTCCTGCTCCTGCTGCTTGATGTGTAGATCCGTAATCAAAATCGTGTGCATTCCCACCGCTTTGAAATCCGAGATCATCTTTTCGAAATGCGGAAAATATTCCCGGCTCACCGTGAACGGGGCGTTGCCATTCTGATAGTCAATGTCGAAATAGATCGTATCCGCCGGAATCTTGTCTTCGCGCAGCTTTTCCACGATTTCGTAAGCGCGCTTTTCCGGATAGTAGGAATACCGGCACTGCTGGTAGCCGAGCGCCCAGAACGGCGGAAGAGGCATTCTTCCGGTCAGAGCCGTGTAGTTCTCGATGATCTTCTTCGGCTGTGGTCCGGCAAAATAGTAGTAGTTGATCTCACCGCCGTCCGCACCAAAAGAATAGTAGTCGCGCGATTCCTTCCCGAAATCGAACGAACTGCGCCAGGTGTTATCGAAAAAGATTCCGTATGCCGTCCCGTTTCGAAATCCCTGAAAGAAGGGAATCGTCTTGTAGAGCGGATCACTCGATTCCTGCCATCCAAATTCATCCGTATTCCACATCGTGAACGAGCGATTCCGCCGGTTCATTGGCCCTGCTTTGTCTCCAAGCCCAAAATAGCTTTCGTCCGCGGGCATTTTTTTCCAGACGTGGACCTGCGTCCCGTCCCACGCCATCGGCAGAGCGGGCTCATCGGCGACCACCACATTTCCGGCCGCATCCAGAAAATCAATCAGCAGCGGCACTTTCTTGATGCGCGCGGTGGTGCTGCCTGAAGTCAGTTTCACGACATCAGCCGAATCCTCAACCGTGACAGGCGAGGCATCAGGTTCTTCAATCACCGCCCAGGAAAAATCCTTGGGAAAATGCCCGTCCGGAGCCACACGCACGCGAAAAACCCCTTCTCGAAACACCGTAACGCGCACTTTGGCCTTGCCCGCGGTAAGTTCCACACCGTCGGCCAATTTCGTCACGCGCTCGACTTTTCCGATGTGCTGCCAGCCGTCCGCGACGGCACAGCTCGCAGCGAGCAAAAACAGCGCGCACAGCACAAAGACGCTTCGAAACTTTCCGAACATAAACGCCTCCAAGATTGTTGCGCCCGGGGAAGGGTCAGGCAGCGAGCCAGTGTTCAAAGAACGCGGAGGCCTTTGCCCCTTCGATGCGGCGCCGCACCGCATCCATCACGCGGCAGCGCAGCGAATTGTTCGCGCCGTAAAATCCGAGCCAATAAGGAAGATGGATTTCCGTGGAGAGCTCTTCGATTTCCAGCGAAGCGTCCCGCAGCTTGAAAAATCCCTGTTGAAACACAATTCGCAGAAGTTTGTCCCGCAGGATTTGCCGCGCCCGTTCTTCGCCAAGCGAACCAGGCAGGCAATTTCGCGTTTTTACGCTTACGAATTGGCCCTCTTCGGGCATCGTTCGAAACTCAAATAGATCGAGCGATCCGTCCACCGCGTCCATCGCAAAAATGCGCTGCACTTTTTCGCGGTTCATCGCATAACGCACACGATACAGCCGGAACGGCACGTACGCTTCCGCAATCCTCTGCAGAGGCCCCGTGCGCATTCTCCAGAGCAGAGACGAGAGCCCCGTCGTTTGAAACGTCCGGAACGCCTCGTCCTGCGTAACATTCGGTTTTAAGCTGCGAATCAAGAATCGCCTCTTCTAGCGGAAGCGGATCCACAATGCAACCACGGTCGCAAGCAGCGCCAGCGTAAACACAATATTCATCGCGTGTTCGAGGCCGGTTTCTTTCGCCATCTGCGGCCTCGCCGTCACATCTATCGTTTCCATCTTTTCGTCCACGGTCGCAAACGTCAGCCCCGCCAGTTTTTTCCGATCCGGCGCCGGATACATCAGGCTCACCGCGACCAGCACAACCGTGCACACAACGAACATGAAAATCGCGTAGTGCAGAAAGTTCATGTCCACGATCCAGCGGATCGCACCAGCTTTGTAATTCGCGCTCTTGTCCAGCACCTCAAGTAAAAATCGCACCGCGCCCAGCACAAATCCAGTCAGCAGCGACGAAATCGCGCCCTGCCCATTCAACCGCGGCCACAAAATTCCAAAAATGAAACACGCAGCAATCGGCGGGCTGATGTACGCCTGCACGCTCTGCAAATAAATGTAGAGCTGTGCGCTCAGCAAATGGATGAACGGCACCCAGAGCAATCCCAGAAGCACCATTCCGCCCGTTGCAACACGCCCGAAATTCACCAACTGCTTTTCCGACGCGTTCGGATTGATCTTCTTGTAAAAATCCAGTGTCACCAGGGTCGACGCCGAGTTGAACACCGAACTCATCGCGCCCATCACCGCCGCCAGCAGCGCCGCCATCACCAATCCGACCAAGCCCACCGGCAACAAATTCAGCACCAGCGTCGGATACGCATAATCCGGCTTTTCTTTCACCTGATCCGGAAACAACGCGTACGCTATAATTCCCGGCAGCACCAGCATGAACACCGGCAAAATTTTCAGAAAACCCGCAAAAATCGTTCCCGCTTTCGCATGCCCTTCATCTCGCGCCGAAAGCACGCGCTGGACAATCACCTGGTCTGTGCACCAATACCAAATTCCTAAAATTGGCGCGCCAAAAAATATTCCTGTCCATGGAAACGCCGAATCGGTCGCAGGTCTCATCATGTGGAAGTAACTCGGATGGCACCATCGTCTGCAAGTGCGCGAATCCACCCACGCGATGCAATCCAATCAAAGTCAATGCCACCGCACCGGTAATCAAAATCAGCGTCTGCACCGTGTCGGTGTAAATCACCGCGGCCAATCCGCCCGCAATCGTGTAAATTCCCGTCGCAACCACCAGCACGATCGCCGTCTTCCACAGCGACCATCCCGCCACGCGCTCCAGCACCACGCTCGCTGCATAAAGCTGCACGGAAATCTTCGTGAAGATGTACGCGATAATCGAAATCCCTGCGAGGTACACCGCGCACTCGCGATTGAACCGCCGTTCCAGAAATTGCGGCATCGTAAACACGTTGCTCCGCAAATAAAACGGCACAAATACCCAGCCGAGAATCAGCAGAATCAAACAAGCCAGCCATTCAAAGTGCCCAACCGCCAGCCCCGACGACGCGCCCGTTCCCGAAAGCCCAATAAAATGTTCTGTCGAAATATTCGAAACAAACAGCGACGCCCCAATAAAGAACCATCCGATGTCGCGCCCAGCCAGGAAATACTCTTCGCTCGTGCGTTCCCGCCTGGAAAAATAGAACCCGATGCCAAACACAATCAGGAAATATACGCCGATGATGGCAAGGTCGAGGTTCGCGAGAGCTTTATGCGTCGTGGCAACCTGTGCTGCAAAGAGCATTCAATTCCCCTTGGGGCCGCCTTGGCGCGTGCTGCTTTGAGGTTGTAGCGTTACAGATTGTGGCTGATTTCGGCCCAGCGGAGTCTACAACAGCCCCTCCCTCCACTCAATGCTCGACTAAGCCAGCCAAATTTTTCCTTCGCCCCTCCCGCCCTTTTGCGCCATACTATCCGGCGGCAAAATGGGGCCGCTCATGATCCGACTGCAAACTCTTCCTCCCGCCGCAATTTCATTAAGAACACGGCTGTTACCGCCGCAGCTTTCACCATAGTGCCGCGCCACGTTCTTGGCCGCGGCATGACTCCGCCGAGCGATCTCCTCAACATCGCCGGTGTCGGCATCGGCGGTATGGGGCGCGCCAACCTCATCGCGCTCGCCAGCCAGAACATCGTCGCCCTCTGTGACGTTGATTGGGACTACGCGGGCAAAGCCTTCGAACGCCTCAGCACGGACATCGAACATCTGCAAGCGCGCATCAATCAGCCGCCGGCAAACGGCCAGACGCAATCGCAAACTCGCACGGGCCTCAACTCCTCGACGCCCGAACAGCAGCTTGCCAACATGAAGCGCCTTTACACCGAGCACTGGGCAAAAGCGAAGCGCTACAAAGACTATCGGGAGATGCTCGAGAAGCAGAAGGACATTGACGCAGTCGTCGTCGCGACGCCAGACCACATGCACACGCCCATCGCCCTCGCCGCAATGGAGCTAGGCAAACACGTCTACGTGCAGAAGCCGCTCACTTGGTCCGTCACAGAAGCCCGCCAACTCGCCAAGAAGGCCAAAGACACCAAAGTCGCGACTCAAATGGGTAATCAGGGTCACTCTGCCGACGAAGCCCGCCTTGCCGTCGAATACATCCAGTCCGGCGCCATCGGCGAAGTCCGCGAAATTCACGTCTGGACCAATCGCCCGCTCGGCTTCTGGCCGCAAGGCATTCCTCGTCCGCAAGCGCTCACCGTCCCTGCCGACAGTCTCAAATGGAACGGCCAAGGCGTGGACTCGCGACTGGCCGCCTCATTCTCGGGAAACTATCCGATTCCTGACACGCTCTCCTGGAACCTCTTTCTCGGCGTCGGCCCAGAAGTGCCTTACCACCCCATCTACCATCCGTTTAACTGGCGAGGCTGGGTGGACTGGGGCTGCGGCCCGATCGGCGACATGGGTGCCCACCTACTCGACGTTTCACTCTGGGCGCTCAAGCTCGGCCTGCCGACAAGCATCGAAACCGTCTGCACGCCGTTCAACAAAGTCTCTTTCCCGAACGCCACGCAAACCTTCTATAAATTCCCGGCGCGAGGCAAAATGCCGGGCCTCAGCCTGACCTGGTACGACGGCGGCCTCCTGCCTCCCAAGCCCGAAGAACTCGGCGAAAACGAGCAGGTCAACAAGGACGGCGGCGTTCTCATCATCGGCAGCAAGGGCAAATTGATGCACGACACTTACGGCCTCAATCCGCGCCTGCTGCCCAAATCGCTCGCCGAATCCACGCCCAAGCCAGCGCAAACTTTGCCGCGAATCAAGAGCCAAAACCACGAATTGAACTGGGTAGACGCCGCCAAAGGCAACGCAGCTGCTTCCTGCCCATTCGATTACGCCGCCCAGCTCACCGAAATCATGCTTCTCGGCGTCGTCGCCCTCCGGGCCGGAAGGAAAATCGAATACGACCCCGCCAACATGCGCGTAACCAACGTTCCTGATGCGAATCAATATCTCCAGCGCGAGTATCGCACCGGCTGGTAATAGGGTTTCTTGGGAGTAGGCGTAGAACTGGATAAATCGAACTTTGGAGAACAAATGAAAAGAGTATTCTTGTGCTTGCTAATCTTCGCGGGGGTTGCCATGGCAGGAGAAAAATCGATCTACGATTTCACAATCAACTCGATCGACGGCAAGGCCACTCCCCTTTCCAGCTATAAAGGCAAAGTCGTCCTGCTCGTCAACGTCGCCAGCCGCTGTGGCTATACTCCTCAATACACCGCGCTCGAAAGCACCTACGAAAAGTACAAGGACCGCAACTTTGTGATCGTCGGGATTCCCGCAAATAATTTCGGCTCACAGGAACCGGGCACCAACGAGGAAATCAAGACCTTCTGCTCCACCAAATACAAGGTCACCTTCCCCATGATGGCCAAAGTCAGCGTCAAGGGCGACGACATCACTCCCCTTTACAGCTACCTCACCGACAAAGCCGCCAATCCGAGCACTGGCGGCGAAATCCAGTGGAACTTCACGAAGTTCCTCATCGGCGCCGACGGCAAGATCGTCGCCCGTTTCGAACCGAAGGTTACGCCTGATGACCCTGCGGTGACGGCGGCGATCGAAAAGGCGCTGTCTGCGGCAAAAAGGTAAGTAAATGTTGAAAAAAGAAGGATTGGGGTGGAGGCGCGGTGCCTCCACCCTTTTTGTTTTCGTTAACCCTCACCGGGTCCCGCAAAGCGAAACCAAAAAGGGTTGTGTGGTCACAAGCGAGGACTGATCGCTCACAGGGCACGAAGCCGGGGTGTCTTATTCGGCGTCAATGGGCTTAGTACTATTGAAGAATGCGCGACGGAAGCCGACTCTGTTCCTATATACCCAGCTCAAGCCAGCAGGTTTTCGTTGCGATATTGCCGATGGGGCGAGGCGATGATGCAAAGAAGCAAAACCTTGCAGCCAGCCAAAAAACGCGCCGTTCAACGCTGCTCGTTTGTCGCCTCCGTGGAAGTCACCGATGTGAATTCCGGAGCACGGCTCTCTGCGCGCACCTCTGAACTTGGCATGGGCGGATGTTATGTTGACGCTCTGAATCCCTTTCCAGCCGGGACGCTGATCACATTGCGAATTCTGCGGGATAAAGGCGCTTTCGAAACTGCAGCAAAGGTGGCTTACAGCGACGCGAAATTCGGGATGGGCGTGGCGTTTACGGAGATGAGGCGCGACCAGAAGGCAATCCTCGAGGGATGGTTGGCTGAGATCGTCAGCCTGCTGAGACCGATATCGTAGGTTCTTCGGAGCGCCTGTTTGAAGGCGCCCAACAGCGACAATCCCAAAATCAAGACATTCTGGCGTCAGAAACCCTCGCGGCCCAAAATTCCGAGTCGCAGCACTTTTTTGCACGCTTGCAAAAGTCCGCTCAAAAGGTGTTCGACGGCCGGGATGGTCAGGGATGCCGGATGGTGGGGCTTGCAAGGCACCGCGCCCCGAAGGAAAACTTCCTGCTCTTCTGCATCCGCTACAATGCTAACTCCAAGGAAAACACCTCATGGTGACCCTCCGCCACGTCGTAAAGGACTACCCCGCCGACGGCCGGCTTGTCCGCGCGCTCGATGGCATCTCGCTCGAAGTTGCCAGCGGCGAATTTGTCGCCCTGGTCGGGCGCAGCGGCTGCGGCAAATCTACTCTGCTCAATCTCGCAGGCGCGATGGATTTTCCCACCAGCGGCGAAGTACTTTCTCGACGGCCTCGCCTCGAATTCGCGCGACGATTCAGTTCTTACCAAACTCCGCCGCGAAAAAGTCGGTTTCGTTTTTCAATCCTTTCAACTCATCAACACGCTCAGCGTTGTGGAGAATGTCGAGCTGCCGCTGCTTCTTGGCAGGAACGGCAAACGCGCGACAAAGCGCCATCGATCGCCTCGCTTCAGTCGAGCTCGCGGGCCTTGGAAACCGCATGCCGCATCAACTCTCGGGCGGCCAAATGCAGCGCGTGGCCATCGCCCGCGCCGTGGTCAACAATCCAAAGATTCTTCTCGCCGATGAACCCACCGGAAATCTCGACACAGCGACCGGCACGGTCATCCTCGATCTGCTAAAACGCCTTACGCGCGAACAAAAAACCGCAACACTCATGGCCACTCACAGCGCCGAAGCCGCCGCCATCGCGGACACTATCATCGAACTGCGCGACGGAAAAATCGTGGGTGTGAAACGCGCATGACCGGCCTCGCAAAACTTTTCTGGCGCCTGATGGTGCGCCCGCTTGGCCGCGAACCCGTGCGCTTGGGTCTCACAGTTTTCGCCATCGCGCTCGGCGTTGCCGTTGTCCTCGCCATTGATTTGGCCGGAACCTCCGCCACCGGTTCGTTCCGCTCCTCGATGGAGACCCTCTCCGGCAACTACAATCGTCGAAGTCACAGCCACGGGAGGCGTGCCCGATGCGATCGTCGGCCAGTTGGCCACTTCGCCGTTCAATCTCGCCCTCTCACCTCGGGTGGAAGATTTCGCCGTCGTTCCGGAAACAAAAAAGGCTGTCGTTCTTCTCGGCCTCGATCTCATCGGCGAAGCGAACGCGGCTCACGAAAAAAACAGCGAACTTGCATCTGTGATTTTCGACGCCCGAGCTGGTTCGCCGCAAAATCTTTCTTCGGACGAAAGTATCTGGGCCGGCAGCAGCTTGGGTTGGAATACAGGTCAAACGATTTCGCTGATCATTGGCGATCATGAGCGCAAGTTTACCGTCCGCGGAACTTACGAAGACCAGAATCAGCCCGCCATCGTCATGGACATTGCCGCGGCGCAACGCGCCGTTGGACGCGCCGGAGTCGTGGATCGCATCCTGGTTCAGGCACCGGAATCCGAAGAAGTTCAATCCTGGATCGCAAGAATCGCGACAACGCTTCCTCCGGGAATTGAATTTCGCGCTGCGGGAACAGGCGCCGAAGAAAATCGCAAGATGCTGGCGTCGTTCCGCTGGAATCTCAAGCTGCTCAGCTACATCGCGCTCATCGTCGGCGCATTTTTGATCTACAACACTATTTCCGTTTCTGTAGTGCGGCGTCGCGCCGAAATCGGAATTGCCCGCGCACTCGGAGCAAGTCGCGCAGAGATTCTGCTCGCATTCGTCGGCGAAGCAGCCATGCTGGGCGCGGCAGGCGCTGCGATCGGCGTTCCACTCGGACGTATCATGGCCAGCGGTGCCGTAAATCTGATGGGCGCAACAGTAAATGCGCTTTACGTCAGCAGCCGCCCCGGCACGATCCGGCTTGATTTCATTTCTGTTCTGACCGCTCTGGCCGTTGGAATTGGCGTTTCCGTTGTCGCGGCTTATGCTCCAGCAAAAGAAGCCGCGCAGGCGACTCCCATCGAGGCGATGGCTCGCGGACGCAGGGAATTTCAAGTCAGGGTCCAAACATCGCGCGACTTGGTGCTCGCTATGCTTTTTGCAGTTGCTGCGTTGCTGGCTTCGAGAGCTCCCGCAGTTGGCGGAAAACCGCTGTTTGGCTACTTCGCTACGTTGCTCGTCATCGTCGCGGGCACGCTTGCAATTCCCGCGACTGTAAAGTTGCTTATGCACGCCGCGGGAAGAATTCTCAGCAAATCCAGTGTCGCGGCGCTCCTCGCTTCGCGCAGCTTGCTCGGTTCCCTGCGCCGTACTTCTGTCCTCGTCGGCGCACTGGCCACGGCCATCGCCATGATGACAGCCGTCGGAATCATGGTGGGAAGTTTTCGCGAGACCGTCATTCAATGGATGGAAGGTGAAGTTCCCGCCGACTTTTATTTGCGTCCCGCGGGAAGCCATTCTGTCGATCGCCATCCGACCATTTCGCCACAGCTCGCGGAAAAACTGGCGACCTTACCCGGCGTCGAAGCAGTGGATCAGCTTCGCGCCTACGAAGTCAGTTACGACGGGGTTCCCACAACGGTGGCCGCGGCAACGCTCGGCAACTCCAGAAAAGGCATGCGCAGTGATTTTTTCTCCGGCCGGCCGAGCGCGGAAGTTCTGGCGGAGTTGCGCAGCGGAAACGCGGTCGTCGTCAGCGAACCTTTTACTTACAAGCATGGCGTAAAGCGCGGCGACACGATCTCGCTCAAGCTCGGAACCTCGCGCGCAGAGTTTCGCATCGCCGACGTCTATTACGACTATGGCAGCGAGCGCGGCTTCATCCTCATGGATCGCAGTACGATGAAAAAATATCTGCCGGACCAAGCGCCATCCAATCTTGCCGTTTATGTCGCAAGCGGCGCAAGTCAGCAGCAGGTGCGGGCTGAAATCGAGCGCGCAGCAAGCGATTACCGCGTTCTGATCTTTTCGAACTCCGATTTGCGCCGCGAAGCCATCAAAATCTTCGACAAGACTTTCGCCATCACCTACGCGCTCGAGGCGGTCGCCGTTTTTGTCGCCGTGATAGGCGTGGCCGGCGCCTTGCTCGCACTCGTCATGGACCGCAAACGCGAACTCGGCCTGCTGCGCTTCCTCGGCGCAACGGCTGCCCAGATTCGCCGAATGATATTGGCCGAAGCAGCCTTGCTCGGCTTCCTCGCCAGCTTGGCCGGTCTGGTTCTCGGCTTTGCCCTTTCTCTGATCCTCATCTTCGTCATCAACAAACAATCCTTTGGCTGGACCATCCGGTTTCACTGGCCTGTGGCCGTTTTGGCGGGAGCGATTTCGCTGATCTACGCGGCGACGGTACTGGCGGGATTCTATCCGGCTCGAATCGCGGTCCGGCTCAATCCCATCGAGGTCGTCCATGAGGAATAGAGCATTCTGCATGGCGCTGCTGTTGGTGATCTTCCCTGCTCTGGATACGCCGTACCGTGTCGCGCTTCCGGGCTATCGCTACGAATTCCCGCGTGACTTTTTCGCCCACCCCGAATTTCAAACCGAATGGTGGTACACGACCGGAAACGTCAAAGCATCCGACGGCCACGAATTCGGATTTGAACTTACATTTTTTCGCCAGGCCGTCAGCCGCGACGAATCAAAACGCGGCGAATGGGATGTAAGAGATCTCTATCTTGCGCACCTCGCGCTCAGCGACCTCGACGGCAATCACTTTTATCATGCGGAGCGCATAAATCGCGCCGGTCCAGGCATCGCGGGCATCGACTCGCAGGCGGGAAGAGTCTGGAACGGAAATTGGTCGGTTGCCTGGAAAAAAGACGGGACACAGGAGATCACTGCGCAGGGCGAGCAGTTTCAAATCGCTTTCGCGCTGAAGAGCGAGAAAGCGCCAGTCATTCATGGCGAAAACGGCGTCAGCCAGAAAGCCGAAGGCACAGGAAGGGCAAGCCACTATTTTTCGCAGACTCGATTGGATACGGCTGGAACCATCGACCTGAATCGAAAACGATACGCAGTCGCTGGCCTTTCCTGGATGGATCATGAATTCTTCACCCACCAGCTGACCGCCGATCAAGCCGGATGGAACTGGTTCAGCATCCAGCTCGAAGACAAAACGGAACTGATGCTGTTCATCGTCCGCCGCAAGGATGGAACGATCGACCCCTACTCGGCCGGGACGAGCGTAGATTCTCTTGGAAAGTCTTCTCATCTGCGTGCGGCCGATTTTTTGCTCACTCCAGAAAACTCAGCCTGGAGGAGTCCAGTAACGGGAGCTGCGTATCCGATTCAATGGAGGGTTTCCGTGCCGAAGCTCGGCATCGTGCTAGAAGCAAAAACCAAGTTGCCTCAGCAGGAGCTGGCGGGGGCCACGAAGCTTGCGCCCAGCTACTGGGAAGGTGCGATGGACTTTTCAGGAACGCGAAACGCCGCGCCGATTCACGGCGCAGGGTATCTGGAGATGACCGGCTACGACCATCCTGTGCAACTGATGAAATGAAAAGATTGCGACCCGCGCAGTCCTAGTACGCAAAGCGAACTGCTGCACTTTTTACACTCACCAGGTGAAAAGGGACGGAACCTTTCTCCGCGCGCCAGCGTCGACCATATATCGTGCCACGATATAACTTGCGGAAGTCCAACCAGTTAGGGGGTTGTGGCGGGAAAGGCCCGGCGATTGCAATTGTAAAAGCGTGCACCAGAACCAGGACATCGGGTAAATACCTGAGAGCAAAAAGACAGACATTTTTCGAGGAGGCGAAATGTTGCGTTGGGCTCTTGCATTTTTCATCTTTGCGCTGGTGGCAGCGATTCTCGGGTTTGCCGGCATTGCGGCTGCGGCAGCGGGGGTCGCGAAGATTCTTTTCTTTATTTTTTTGATTCTCTTTCTTGCATCCGTGCTCGGCCATTTAGTTCGCCGCACGTGAATTTCCTTGGCAAGGCACTTCACGGGCGAGGGTTCACAAAAACTTTGCAGATGAAAAAGGAGAAAATCGAAATGAAACGCTGGAGAGCGGTTTTGATTGGAGCGCTACTGGTGGCGCCGGCGACATTCGCGGGCGGCAAAGCGGATGAAGTGAAAGATGAAAACAAGCGTCTGGAAAACGCGGGAATGGTGATGGAAGAAATTCTTAACATTCCTGACGACATTCCCCAGGATCTTTTGGACAAAGCGCGCTGCGTCGTCGTACTTCCGTCCGTATTGAAAGCGGCCTTCGTCGTCGGCGGCAGCTACGGGCGCGGCACGATGGTTTGCCGCACGGGCAAGGATTTCACGGGCCCGTGGGGCGCGCCGGCGATGTACGCGCTGGAAGGCGGCAGCGTCGGCTTCCAGATCGGCGGCGAAGCGACGGACTTCGTGATTCTTGTGATGAACAACCGCGGCATGGACAGCCTGCTGCACAGCAAAGTGAAACTCGGCGCGGACGCGTCGGTTGCTGCCGGACCCAAAGGCCGCTCGGCTGCAGCGGACACGGACGCGTACATGCGCGCGGAAATGCTCAGCTATTCCCGCGCACGCGGCGTGTTTGCAGGAATTTCGCTGGAAGGTTCCACGCTGCGTCCGGACGAAGATGCAAATCACCGTTTATACGGAAAGAATTCTTCCGCAGCAGCGATTGTGATGGAATCGAAATTTGAAGCGCCGGCGTCTGGAGCAAAGCTGGTAAACCGCCTTCAGAAGGCTTCCCCTAACCTAAAACCGTAAAAATAATGTGCGACCCCGAGGAGCGAGCGGAGGCGTGTGAGCGCCTCCGCTTCGTTTTTTGAGAAGTCTTTGGGGAAAATACACTTCGGAGGCTAATTTGTTTTGTTGCGAATTTCGATTGTCGCGCCGGCTCCGGACGCAGAGTCTCCGCTGATCCAGATAGTCACACGCGCCGGTTCGACTGTGAAGACATTCTGGCCGTTCCAGAAAGCGAAAGCTTCCGCGGGAACAGCGAAAACTACGCGTTTGGTTTCGCCGGGAGCGATCGTTATTTTCTGGAAACCTTTCAACATGCGCACAGGCATGGAAACGCTGGTGCCTTCAAGCCGAACGTAGAGTTGCGCCGTTTCCGTGACGGGAAAGGCTCCGGTGTTGGCGATGTTCGCGCTGGCTTGCAGCGCGGGAGGAGCTGAAGGAAATGAGTTTTGCAATCCTTCACGAAGCGAATCCAGACGCAATTCCTGTTTTCCCAATTCCGTGGAGCCGTAACGAACAGTGGAGTAGCTGAGGCCGAATCCAAATGGAAATAGCGGGAGATTCGATTCGTCGAGATAGCGCGAAACGATATTTTTGATCGCCGCCGTTCGCGAATTTTGCCATTTCGTTTTGTTTGGCAGGGCGGCCCGTGTTGAGTGCGTTGTAGTAGATGGGAATTTGTCCGACGCTGCGCGGCCAGGTGATGGAAAGCTTTCCGCTCGGCACATTTTCGCCGAACAAAGTGCGTACGAGTGCAGGCCCCGCTTGATCTCCGGGAAACCACGCAGCAAGAACCGCGGGAACGTGCTCGAAAGCCCAAGGAAGAGTGAGCGAGCGGCCACTGAACAGAATGAGCGCAACGGGCTTTTCGGTTGCAACGACCGCTTCGAGTAATTGCTGCTGGCGGCCGGGAAGATCGGGATGGGCAGCGCGATGCGGCTTCACCGGTCATTTGGGTGCCGTTTTCGCCGAGCGCGAGAATGACAACGTCGGAATTTTTCGCTGCTTCCACGGCGGCTTTGATTTGTGCGTCCGTGGCGGTGGACATTTCGGAGCCTTTTGCATAGTGAACGCGAGATTCGCCGAGTCTTTCGACGAGCGATTTGCGGAGCGTGACGACATCTTCCGCGCGGCCTTGCGCGCCCCAGGAGCCAAGCATGTCTTGCGCATCGTCTGCGAGCGGTCCGATTAGGGCAACAGATTTTACTTCGGCGCCGAGAGGCAAAAGTGGAGTCCCGGAGGGGAGCGGGTCGTTTTTCAGAAGGACGAAAGAGCGCTCGGCTATTTCGCGAGAGAGTTCAACCGACTCCGGCAAAAGCATCGCCGGTGTTTCCTTTTTCTCGTCGGCGTACGGGTTTTCAAACAGGCCGAGCGCGAATTTGACGCGGAGGACGCGGCGAACGGCGTCGTCCAAATCCGATTGAGGAACTTCTCCGGATTGAACGAGCTTCGCGAGATGGTCGTGATAGAGACTGCTAACCATGTCCATATCGACGCCGGCGAGAAACGCTTTTTTGGCAGCGGTGGCGCCGTCGTTGGCAATGCCGTGATTCATCAATTCCGCGACCGAGGTCCAGTCGCTATCCACAAGACCGCGGAAGCCCCATTCCTGCTTCAGGATTTTTTTCAATGTGAAGGAATTCGCAGAAGCGGGAACGCCGTTGAGGGAATTGAATGCGCTCATGAGCGAGCCTGCGCCCGCATTCACTGCCGCGTGAAAAGGCGGGAGATAGTATTCGCGAAGAGTATGTTCGGAGATTTCCGTGGAATTGTATTCGCGGCCGGCTTCGGCAGCGCCATAGCCGACGTAATGTTTCACGCAGGCGAGAATGCTTTCCGAATTATTCAGGTGATTGCCCTGATAGCCGCGTACGTACGCGCGAGCGAATGCGGAACCGAGGAATGGATCTTCGCCGTTGCCTTCCGCAATGCGACCCCAGCGCGGGTCGCGCGCGATGTCTACCATGGGAGAAAAGGTCCAGCGAATTCCAGTTGCCGAAGCTTCGCGGGCGGCGACGCGGGCGGCGCGTTCGGCGAGCAATGGATCCCACGTGGCGGAAATTCCGAGCGGAATGGGGAATTCGGTGCGGAAACCGTGAATGATATCCAATCCAAAAATGACGGGAATGTGCAGGCGAGATTTTTCGACGGCAACGCGCTGAAATTGATTCGTTTCTTTTGCCGTGACGATGTTGAAGAGCGCGCCGATTTCCCCTTTGGTGAGCATATCCGCGTAATCGGTACGGCCGGTGCCTGGGCCGGTGGGCTGGCCGGCGGAATATTGAACGAGCTGGCCAACTTTTTCCTCTAGCGTCATTTGCTTGAGAAGTTCTTCGACGCGGGCTTCGGTGGCAGGGTCATTGAGATCGGAATTTGCTTGCGAAGATTTGGCAGCGGAAGCGGCGGATTGCGCGAGCGCCGATTGCGTGCCGAAGAGAAGGATGACAAGGCACGAGAAAAGGGCGGATTTTTTGAAGAACGTTATTCTTGCGAGTACCTGCGGGCGCGAGTAGAAAACCATAGCCTCAACCTAAAAAGAAAATGGAATTTCGTACTGCATCAGACAGCAGCGATCCAAACCTACGAGCGGAGGGTTTCGAGAGAACCCGGGGTGTGGCGCAGCGTATGAACGGGCAAAATACTACCGCAGAAAAAGGGTAATAAAACGTTTAATTTGAGGGGAAACGATAGAAACAGTGCAGAAGCATGCGCCAGCGCGGTGCCGTGCTTCTTGCCCTGTGCAAAGGGCTGTGCCAGACTACGCTGCCTATCGTCATGGCAAAGTCCAAGTCTGGCCAGGCTGAGCCTGCCGCCGATTCTTCGGCGAAAAAAGTAAACCTCAGAGAGCTTGCGGAACACCTGGGTCTTTCCGTGGCGACGGTTTCGCTGGTGATGAACCGCTCGCCTGCGGCAAAATCGATTCCGCAAGCAGACACAGCAGCGAGTGCGCGCAGCGGCGCGGGAACTTAACTACCGGCCGAATGCGATGGCGCGGATGCTGCGGCAGCAGCGGAGTTTTACAATCGGCGTGATCGTGCCGGAAATCAGCGAAGGTTATGCGGCGCTGGTGCTTTCCGGAATCGAAGACTATCTGCTGCAAGAAGGATATTTCTATTTTGTGGTGAGCCACCGGCACAAGACGGATTTGATCGAGGAATATCCGGGCTTGCTGCAACAGCGCGGCGTGGAAGGGTTGATTTTTGTGGACACGGCATATGGCAGCCGGATTTCAGTTGCCTGCGGTGGCGATTTCCGGGCACAAACAAGTGGAAGGCGTGACGAACATCACGCTGAATCACACGCGAGCAGCGCAGCTTGCGCTGGAATATCTCGCAAAAGAGGGCCACAGGAAGATTGCGTTCATCAAAGGACAGGCATTTAGCTCGGACACGGAAGTGAGATGGAAAGCGGTGCGCGCGGCGGCGCAATCGCTGGGGATTGCAATAGATGAAAAGCTGGTGGTGCAACTGGACAGTGAGCTGCCGACTTCGCAGCCGGGTTACGAAGCAGGACGACGGTTGCTGGGAAGCATGAAGCCATTCACCGCGCTGTTTTCGTTCAACGACATTTCTGCGATTGGAGCGATTCGTGCGCTGCGAGAGGCGAGACGGAGAGTGCCGGAAGATGTGTCGGTGGTCGGCTTCGACGATATTCAAAGCGCGGCGTATCAGAATCCGAGTTTGACGACGATCCGGCAGCCGCTGAGAGCGATGGGAGTGAAGGCGGCGGAAACGCTGGTGAAGCGAATTAACGCCGGATCAAAGGCAGAGTATCCGCGGAACATTATTATGGAGCCGGAGTTGGTGAAACGGGAGAGCTCGGGAAAAGCGTCGAGTTAGGCTATTCCTGCTGGTGCGTGACGATGTGGACGTCCACTTCCGGCGATTCGCGCAAGAAGCGATAAGCGGCGGAGAGATAGAGATATTTTTTCCAGCCTTTTTCAACGGAGCGGCCGAAGATTACCTGCGTGATGTGTTTTTCGCGGACGGCGGTTGCGACGGCGTCGGCGACGCTGATTCCCTTTAATTCCAAGATGGTCGCGCCGAGATTTTCCGCAAAACGGAGATTGGCGGCGACGGAGCGGTGGTCTTCTTCACTGTTGGCGCGGCCGGTATCCACGTGAACGACATAGAGTTCGGAATCGAGGCGACGAGCCATGCGCGCGGCGCGCGCGATGAGATATTGCGCGGCGGGATTTGAGCTGACGCAGACGGCGATGCGTTCGCGCACGGCCCAATTTTTCTGAATGTCCTTGGCAGCCATGTAGTTTTCAAGGCTGCGGTCTACTTGTTCGGCGACCTGGCGCAAGGCGAGTTCGCGGAGGGCGATGAGATTGCCGCGGCGGAAAAAATTGTCGAGGGCTTGCTCGACTTTGGTGGGCGAGTAGACGTCGCCGCGGCGCATGCGGTTCTGGAGGGCTTCGGGAGTGAGGTCAACCATGACGGTTTCGGTGGCGGTCATGGGAACCCAGTCGGGAACGGTTTCGCGGACGGTGATGCCGGTGATATTGCGAACCGTGGGCGACAGGCTTTCGATGTGCTGGATGTTCAGAGTCGAGAGAACGTCGATTTTTGCAGCGAGAAGTTCCTGAATGTCTTCATAGCGCTTGCGATGCTTGCTGCCCGGAATGTTCGTGTGAGCGAGTTCATCCACGAGGACGACAGCGGGTTTGCGCGCGAGAATGGCGTCCACGTCCATCTCATCGAACTCGGTTCCCTTGTATTCGAGTTTCTTGCGCGGGACCGATTCCAGCTGGGAGGTCAGTTCCTCAATGCCCTTTCGACCGTGCGTTTCAACGATGCCGATGACGACGTCTTCGCCACGCGCATGACGGCGAATGGCTTCGCTGAGCATGCTGTAGGTTTTTCCGACGCCTGGAGCATAGCCGAGGAAGAGCTTGAAATTGCCCTTGGCCTTCTCGGAAGGGGAAGCGACTTCGAGCCAATCTTCGGGCTTTTTCGGCACGGACCGATCTCCCCGGCGACAACGACCCTTACGATTTGCTAACGCCGGTACGATAGACTGGAAACATGCAGCGCAACGTCCGGCAGCGCGTTTTCCGCATCATTGCGGCGCTTTTCATCATAGCCGCAATTTCGGCGCTCTATCGAAAAGAGCTTCCCACGGTCAATCAAACGACGGTGGCGCTGTCTTTCCTTTTGGCAATTTTAGCAGTTTCCGCGGCGTGGGGCATGGCCGTGTCGGCACTGATGTCCGTGGCGGCGATGCTGGCGTTCAACTATTTTTTCCTGCCGCCGGTCGGACGCTTCACGGTGGCGGATCCGCAGAACTGGGTGGCGCTGCTGGCGTTTCTTGTGACGGCAATCGTCGGGAGCCAGCTTTCGAGCCGAATCCGAAAAGAAGCGGACGTGGCGCACCGCAGACGGATTGAGATCGAACAGCTGTATGCGTTCAGCCAGAAGCTGCTGGGAGAAGGAAACGTCATTCAATTGTTGAACGCAATTCCGAATCACATTGTGGAGTCATTTGAAGCGGGCGCGGCAAGCGTGTTTCTGGCGGAGAAGCAAAAATTTTACCGTTCGGGATTCGGAACGCTGCAACTGGAAGAGGAGCAACTGAGGGCTGCGTTCGAGAAAGAGGAACCGTTGATCGATGGCGCGAAAAGCTTCAGCTATGCGCCGATCCGGTTGGGAATGAAATCCATCGGGAGCTTTGGAATTTCCGGCGCGCGATTGACGCGGCAGACGCTGGAAGCGGTGGGCACTCTGCTGGGCATCGCGATCGAGCGAGCACGGGCCGTGGAACAACTGAGCAAGACGGAAGCGGACCGGCAAAGCGAACGATTGAAATCGGCGCTGCTGGATTCGATCACGCATAATTTCCGGACGCCGCTTACTTCGATCAAGGCTTCGGTGACTTCCCTGCTTTCCGAGCGGCCGCCAAAGGCGGAGCAGGGGCGCGAATTGCTGGGGATCATGGACGAGGAGTGCGACCGGCTGAACAGCTTGATTGAGGATGCAGCGGAAATGGCACGACTGGAAGCTGGCGAAGTGGAGCTGCGATTTGAGCCGGTGGAGGTGCGCGAAATAGTGGATGCGGCGATGGAGAGCTGCAAGTTTGCGCTGGGGGAAAGGGAGGTCCAGTTTCAGATTCAGGAGGGGCTGCCGCGCGTGAGAGCCGATCTGGCGCGCGCGAAAGAGGTTCTGGTACAACTGCTGGATAACTGCGAACCTGTATTCGGAGAAAGACAAGCCGATTGTGGTGAGCGCGGAATCGAACGGAAACAGCGTGATGATCAGCGTGGCGGATCAAGGACCAGGAATTGACGGGCTGGAGCAGGGATTGATTTTTGACAAATTTTATCGGGGAAAAGATCAGCGAGCGGTGGTTCAAGGAACGGGAATGGGGCTTTCGATCGCGAAAGCGATTGTGGAGGCGCACGGAGGCTCGATCAGTGTGACGAGCCAACTGGGGCGAGGGTCGGTGTTTTCGTTTACGCTTCCGGTGGCGCGGGGAACGGGTGAAGCGCGATGAGCAGCGCGAAGATTTTGATTGTGGATGACGCGCAGCAAGTGCGGCGCGTTTTGCGAACTGCGCTTTCAGCGGAAGGCTACACGATTTTTGAAGCGGGCACGGGCGAAGAGGCGCTGGAGTTGTTTCGCGCTTCGCCGCCTGATGCGATTTTGCTCGACGTGAATATGCCGGGGATGAGCGGACTTGAAACATGCCAGGAGATCCGGCGCCATTCCGATGTGCCGATTCTGATGCTTACGGTACGCAACGCGGAGCGCGATAAAGTGCTGGCGCTTGACGCGGGCGCGGACGATTACGTGGTGAAGCCGTTTGGGATGCAGGAACTGCTGGCACGATTGCGGGCGGCGCTGCGGCGGCGCGGCGCTCTTTCAAAGCTGACGAATTTTGAATCTAAGCCGTTGACGGTGGATTTTGAGACTCGGCAGGTGACGGCGCATGGGAAAGAAGTGCACCTGACACCGAAAGAGTTTGAATTGTTGAGGCAACTGATTGCGAGCGCCGGAAAACCGCTTACGCACAGGAGACTGTTGCAGACGGTGTGGGGGCCGGATTACGGGGACGAGCCGGAATATTTGCGGGTGATGGTGAATCAGTTGCGTAAGAAAATTGAGATTGATCCATCAAAGCCGAAATTGATTTTGACGGAACCGTGGGTGGGATACCGGTTTCAGCCGCCGAAGGAGAAGAAGGAAGAGGCGGAGTGAACGTCAGATCTTTTTGCGCGGAGTCAGAACTTTTGCCTGCCAAAAAGAGCGGCAAGCAGATAACCGAACAGCAAAATTCGCACAAAACGATGCGGGCGACGCTGCGTCCATGGCATCGCAGTCCAATTCGCTAATTCAAACATCGCAAGCGCGCAGGTTAAAGGGCGGAAAGCCAGAAAAATAGGAGCGTCGGCGAGCGAGCGAATCGAGGCCGAGCGAGATCGAGCCTCTTTATCGTGCGAGACCATTGTGGGAGGCGGAGCTTGAAAAAAGTGGTGAGCGGTTCGTAGTGATTTTGTGAGGTCGCGAATAAGTGCAAGAGTTGCAGGGAGTTAGCAACGGGTTGGAGTACACTTTTGCTGCAAATTTGGGGCAGTCTGGATGGCCATGGACATTTCGCAGCTAGAACAGGAATTGAAGAGGGCGGTGAGCGGAACGGTCAGTTTTGAGGCCGGCGAGCGCGCGCTTTACGCCATGGACGGCTCGAATTACCGGCAAGTGCCCATCGGTGTGGTGATTCCGCGAACGATTGACGATGTTGTGTCGGCAATGGAAGTTTGCAGAACTTTCGGTGCGCCAATTTTTTCGCGCGGAGGCGGGACGAGTCTTTCGGGCCAGTGCTGCAACGCGGCGATTGTGTTTGATTGGAGCCGGCACCTGAATCGGATTTTGGAGATTAATGACGCGGGGCGGTTTGCGCGCGTGCAGCCCGGCGTGGTGTGCGATCAGCTGCGCGGTGGCGCGGCGGCGTTAGGCTTGACGTGGGGGCCTGATCCCGCGACGCACACGCACTGCACGTTTGGCGGAATGATTGGAAACAATTCGTGCGGCGTCCATTCGCAGATGGCGGGAAAGACCGTAGACAACGTGCTGGAGCTGGAGATTCTACTCTATGACGGCACGCGGATGACGGTTGGCCCGACCACGCAGGCAGGGCTGGAAGCGAAGGTTGCGGCAGGAGGAAGGATTGGCGGGATCTACGCACGGCTTTCGGCGTTGCGCAGGAAGTATGAAAAGTTGATTGACGAGCGTTACGCGAAAATTCCGCGGAGGGTTTCCGGATACAACCTGGATGAATTGCTGCCTGATGCGAACGGTACTTTCAATCTGGCGAAGGCGCTGGTCGGGACGGAATCGACTTGCGTGACGGTGACGGAAGCGAAAGTGCGATTGGTGGAAGGGCAGCTTTCGCGTGTGCTCGTGGTGCTGGGTTTTGCGGACATTTTTGAGGCAGCCGACCACACGGCGGAAGTGGTATCGTCACGGTCCGGTGGGGCTGGAGGGGTTTGATCGCATTACGGCGCGGAACATTCTCAAGAAAGGATTGCTGCAAGGTGAGTACCTTCCGCTTTTGCCGAAAGGCGATGGCTGGCTAATGGTGGAATTTGGCGCAAAGCGGATGGAAGAAGCCGAAGAAAAGGCACGAAGGTTTTTGCGGGCATTCGAAGGCCGAAAAGGCGTGAGTTCGCGATTGTTGCTGGACCTGCGAGGAGCAGAGAAGAGTATGGATTTTGCGCGAGTCGGGACTGGGCGCGAATTCGCATGTGCCCGGGGAACCGCCGAGTTGGGAAGGGTGGGAGGATTCGGCCGTTTCGCCGGAAAAACTGGGACCGTATTTGCGTGAGATGCAAGCGCTCTTTGACAAGTACGAGTATCGCGCCTCCATGTACGGGCATTTTGGACATGGATGCGTTCATAACCGAGTGACTTTTGATCTGGGGACGCCGGCGGGAGTGAAAAAGTGGCGTGCGTTCATGGATGAGGCGACGGATTTGTGCTTGAAATATGGCGGATCGCTTTCCGGTGAACACGGCGACGGGCAGGCGCGCGCGGAGTATTTGCCGAAGATGTTTGGGCCGGAGTTGGTGCAGGCGTTTCGGGAGTTCAAGGCGATTTGGGATCCCGACGGAAAAATGAATCCGGGAAAAGTCGTGGAACCGTACCGGATTGATGAGAATCTGCGACATTCCACAAAAGCAAAATTGACAACGATTGAGACGCACTTCGCGTTCGAGGAAGACGATGGCGATTTTGCGCACGCGGTGGAACGCTGCGTTGGCGTGGGAAAGTGCCGGCGTGCGGCGGGGCAAGGCGAGCAGGACACGATGTGTCCAAGCTTCATGGTCACGCGCGAAGAGAAGCACTCGACGCGGGGGCGCGCACATTTGCTTTGGGAGATGACGCGCGGAGAAGTCCTGCAGAATGCGTGGAAGAGCGAAGAGGTGAAAGAGGCGCTTGACCTCTGCTTGTCATGCAAAGGATGCAAAGGCGACTGCCCCGTAAATGTGGACGTGGCGACGTACAAAGCGGAATTTCTGGCGCACTACTGGGAAGGCCGGATGCGGCCGCTGCGCGCGTTTGTTTTTGGATGGATTGACAAGTGGGCGGCGATGGCGGCGGTTGTCCCGTGGCTGGCGAACGGAATTGTGCGGATGCCGCTGGTTGGCGCAGCGATCAAGAAATTGGTTGGGATTGCGAAGGAGAGAAAGCTGCCGGCCTTTGCGGGTAGGACGTTTCGGTCGACATTTCGAAAGCGAAGTGTTTCGGAGGGGACCCGACCGCAAGTCCTGCTTTGGGCCGATACCTTCAACAACAATTTTCGCCCCGGAACGCTGAAAGCGGCAGTCGAGGTTCTGGAGGCGGCGGGATTTCGGGTGACAATTCCGCAGGCGCGGCTGTGCTGCGGGCGGCCATTGTACGATCACGGATTTCTGGACATGGCGAAAACGTATCTGGAAAAGATTCTAGATACGTTGCAAGAGCCAATTGCGCAAGGGATTCCTCTGGTTGTTCTGGAGCCGAGCTGCTGCAGCGTGTTTCGCGACGAAATGCTGAATCTGTTTCCGAAGCGGGAAGATGCGAAGAAGCTGGCGGGACTGACGCTGACATTTGCGGAATTCCTGCAAAAACATGCTCCGAATTGTTCTCTGCCAAAACTCGAACGGGCGGCAATCGTGCAGGGGCACTGCCACCACAAGGCGGTGATGCGGATGCGGCACGACAAATCGCTGCTGGAAAGACTCGGATTGCACTACGAAGTGCTGGAATCGGGTTGCTGCGGCATGGCGGGGGCGTTCGGGTACGAAGCGGAGAAATATGACGTTGCGATGGCGTGCGGCGAGCGAGTTTTGCTGCCGCTCGTACGGCAATGTTCCGAACAGACGCTGCTTGTGGCAGATGGATTCAGTTGTCGAGAGCAGATCGAACAAGCGACCGGACGCAAAACTTTTCACCTGGCGGAAGTGATTCGAATGGCATTGCGGAGTTGATTGACAGCCTGCGATTTTCGGTCGTGCCGACAATATCGCGCACAACCGAAAATCGCAGGTTTTTCACCGCGCAACCCTGAGTTCCCGGCGCGGCAGTCACTTCGGCTTTGTGAAGCTCACAGGCAGTTTATACCGAACTTGTCCGTGATCATTCCGAAGTAGGCACCCCAAAATGTGTCCTGCAATTCCATGGTGACTTTTCCGGATTCGCAAAGCGCTGGAAAACAGTTGTTTGGTCTTTCCACGCTTTCAATTCGATGGAGACAGAAAGTTGTTGCCCCGCAGAAAAGCGTGGCCGGGCATGGTGTCCGACGCCATCAAAAGAAAAGGGCCTTTCGCCAGGCGCGCGTGGACGATGCGATTTTTGGCTTCTGGCGGTGAATCGAATGGAGCGCTGGCAAACGTCATGAGGTCCAATTGGCCGCTCATGCACTTTGCATAGAATTCCATTGCCTCGCGGCAATTGCCGTCAAAAGTGAGATAGGTGTTTGTGCTTTTCAGGAGGATCCCCCGCGCGCATTGCTGTCTATTTGACCGCCGATTTGGCGCTCCAGAGTACTTCGACGCGCATAAATACTTGAACAAAAATCAGGTTCGAAAAGGCACGAGGGCTTTGAGGCGAGGTTCCCGCAAATAGAGTCCGAGCCATAGCAGAACACCCAAGTAAACCGGAAAAAGCGCGTGAGAAGCGAGCGGATCGCCGACGCGAAGATGAGTGAGAACCGCGCCGCCGAGATAGCCCGTGAGCAAGATCGCGCCGAGCAATCGCCGTCTGCGGAATGGCGTAAAGCAAGACACAAACGAGTAAGACGATTCCGATTGGAACAGACAATCCGATGGGGAGACCGAGCTGCGTGAAAGTGTCGACAACTGGTACGGGCTTGATGAATTTGAAGAGCGCGTCGACCGCGAGAAAAAGAATGACCAGCGTGCTGAGGATGCGGCCGGCCCAGATAGCGCCTTTGGATGGGCCGGCAGTTTGCGTTGTCAAGTCCATATGGTTCTCCGTAGATTGATCGTTCGAAAAATGCGGATCGCTAGCCGCCAGCAATCGCACCGATAACAAGAAAAGGTTCCGCGCCGGACACGACCGCTTCGGGAACGGGCGTGTCCGGCGATTCGAGAGACAAATCTTCCCCGCACGCAAAGAAGCGCAAGAAAGGCCGGCGCTCGAGCGTAATGTGGTCGCGAATCGTGCCTTTCAGCATGGGATAGTCCGCTTCGACCGCGTCCAGAATAGAGCGCAACGTGACGCTTCCCGGGACATGGACCTGCACTTCCATGCCGACGTGAGCGAGCGTGCGCAAATGCTGAGGCAAGACGACGCGAATCATGTGCAGCGTTTGCACCTCAACGGAAAGAACGCCGGGAAGATCATGGACGATCGGATTCCATGAATCGCCTGCGTCATTCGAAGCGTAGACCTGGCCTCCGCTGGTGCCAAAGTAGATGCCGCATTCGTCGAGCGAATCGACGGCCATGGCGTCGCGCAAAACGTTGACGTAACAATTTTGTTGCGGCAACCCTTTGGTCAAGGCCTCCCATTCATTGCCGCCGGATTTGCTTCGATAGACCCGCAGCTTTCCATCGGGGACGTAGTGTTCTGAATCACTCTTGATCGGGACGACATAAACGGTTTCGGGTTCGTGCGTGTGGACGTCAACGACGAAACCAAAATCGGTGGGCAGATTCCCGCTGACTTCGATCCAGGAGTCGCCGGCGTTATCGCTGCGCATGACGTCCCAGTGCTTTTGCATGAAGAGAACTCCGGGGCGCTTGGGATTCATCGCGACGTGATGAACGCAGTGGCCAACTTCTGCCGTGGGATTTGGGATGTAGAGCGAGTGCAGGCCTTTGTTGATGGGCTTCCAAGTCGCTCCGCCATCATCGGTACGGAACGTGCCTGCGGCGGAGATCGCGATGTAAATGCGTTTTGGGTCGCTGGGATCGAGGATAACAGTGTGAAGGCACATACCACCCGCTCCGGGCTGCCAAGCGGGGCCGGTTCCGTGGCCGCGCAGTCCAGAAAGTTCTTGCCAAGATTTGCCGCCGTCTTTGGAACGAAAAAGCGCCGCATCTTCGACACCGGCATAAACGGTGTCTGCCTCTGCGACCGAAGGCTCGATGTGCCAAACGCGCTTAAACTCCCAAGGATGCTGCGTGCCGTCATACCACTGATGAGTCGTGAGCGGTTTGCCTGTTTCGGGAGAAACGTCGTAAACAAACTTGTTGCTCTCTCCTTTCGGCATGCCATCGGGCGTGGTCTGTTCTCCCGGAGGAGTTCCCGGCTGAAACCAGGTTTTCCCGCCGTCATCGGACCGCTGAATCACCTGGCCAAACCAGCTGCTTGTTTGCGAAGCGTAGATTCGATTCGGGTCCACGGAAGAACCCTTCATGTGATAAATCTCCCAGCCGGCAAAGTGCGGGCCGGTGACGTCCCATTTTTCGCGCTTGCCGTCAGAAGTGAGAATGAACGCGCCTTTGCGCGTGCCAACCAAGACTCGGACACCGCTCATTGAACGAACTCCTGAAGAGAAATCGTAGAGAAACGGGACAACATCTTAAGGGCTGCCCATAGTGTAAAACCGCATTGGGCGTCAGGCACTAGATTATTTTCCCGAGCGCAAGGCGGCAGGTATACTGTCGCAACTTCTTACGAGGCTACAGGGGCAGGAATTTGGCGACTTCTTCCATTGCCGCAGCGACGCCGCACGGAATTGCGGTGGCGGCCGAAATTCATCTGCCGAAAGAGCGGCGGCTTACGCTGCTTGCGCTGACCAGCCTGATTTTCTTCACAACTTGCGGCGGCGCATACGGGATTGAGCCTCTGGTGGGCGCAATCGGGCCGGGATTGGCGGTGCTCTTCATCGTCGTGACTCCGTTTGTTTGGAGTTTGCCGATGTCGCTGATGGTGGCGGAACTGGCAACGATGATGCCGGAAGAAGGTGGCTACTACATCTGGGTGCGCGAGGCGCTCGGGCCGTTTTGGGGAGTGCAGGAAGGCAGTGTGGACGATGAGTTGCGGCGTGGCGCTGCTCGCGATGTTTCCCGTGCTGTTCGTAAGTTACCTGACTTATTTTGTACCCGCGCTGTCGTCTGCCTCCGGCATTTTGGAACCGGGGATGAGCGCATTCCTTCGATGGCTCGCGGCGTTTCTGGTCGTGGTCGTCGTGACCATCATTAACTTGCGAGGCTCGCGCGAAGTAGGAATTTCCGCGAAGGTAGGCGCGAGCATCGTGCTTGGTGCGTTTTGTTTGTTGGTCTTCGGCTGGATGATTTGGGGAGCGGGCGTGGGAACTTCGCTGGGAATTGTTCGCGCAGATTTGGCGACACACCGAAGCGGCGCGCTGCTGCTGGCTATTTCTTACATCGTTTTCAATTATTCCGGTTGGGACAATGTCTCGACGTATGCTGGAGAAGTAGATCGTCCGCAGAGAAACTATCCGCGGGCGATTGGAATCGCGCTGGTCGTGGTGTCATTAACTTATTTGTTGCCGGTGCTTGCGGGAATCAGCGCGACAACCGATCCACAGGTGTGGAGTGCGGAAGCTGGTTGGCCGGCGATTGGGCGGATTTTGGGCGGGCGCTGGATGGGAGCGATTTTGGCCGGCGCGGGAATGGTTTCCACCTGGGGACTGTTGAACGCGCAGATGCTGTACGTTTCGCGACTTCCTTTTGTAATGGCGGTGGACGGCTGGTTGCCGAAGGCGCTTGCGAAAATTTCTCCGGAGACCGCTGTGCCGAAGCTCGCCGTGATTTGTTTTTGCGTAATTACGGGCGTGTTCGTGGCGCTTCCGTTCGGAAGTCTTGCTGTGATCCAGTGCCTGACGTACACGGGCGCGTTGATTCTGGAGATTATCGCGCTGTTTGTTTTGCGCGTTCAGAAGCCCGACGCGAAACGGAATTTTCGAGTTCCAGGCGGATGGTGGGGGATTGGCTACGTTTGTCTTTTGCCGCTCGCGTTTTCCGGATTGATTGTTTACGCCACGCTTCGCGACTGGCGGTCGTTTCCGGTGCAGATGAGTATTGTTGGGGCAGCTGTCTTTGCGGGTATCGTTCTATTTTTCGTGCGTCACAAAGCGGCCCGCAAAGTTCAGAATTCGCATCGAGAAGGCCCGGCAACAGCAACGCGCGCCTAGTATAAAAAAATTGCCGAATCTCCGCAGGGACGCCACTCGTCTGTGCTAAAAAGCTAGCTCCATGTCTCAAGACAATCCGATGCAAAGCCGCCGCGCCGCCGCGGCAAGCGAAAGCGATTTTCACTATTACGGCTGGCGCGTCGTGCTGGCCGCGTGCTTCGGCGTGATGGGCGGCTTCGGCTCCCTGTTCGTCTACACGTTCACGGTTTTCCTAAAGCCGCTGAGCGCGCAATTTGGCTGGAATCGCGAAGCGATTTCCATCGGCTTCGCAATCGCCGCCATGACCGTCGGTGTCTGTTCCCCGCTCATTGGGCGCTTGCTCGATAGTTTCGGCCCGCGGCGCATCATTCTCCCTTGCATGAGCGTATTTGGCTGCGGCGTTGCATCGCTTGCTTTGTTGCGCCCGGCCATCTGGCAGTTCTACGCCACCTGTTTTCTCATCGGCATCGTTGGAAACGGCGCTGCCCACCTCGCCTACGCGCGTTCGATTTCCACCTGGTTTCAAAAACGCCTGGGTACAGCGTTAGCCTTCGTCATGGTAGGAGCAGGTCTCGGCGCAATGATCCTTCCCGCCATTGCGCAGGCAGTGATGACTCACTCCGGCTGGAGAATCGCCTACATCTCCCTCGGCGGTCTTGCCCTTCTTCTCGGCCTTCCGCTCAGTTGGCGCTACATCGTCGAACGCAGCGCAAGGCAAAGTCAGACAACTGCCCTCGTACATTCCGGTCTTACGTGGCAGGAAGGAGCCCGCACTTACGCCTTCTGGATCATCGTCGCTGTCCTTTTCGTAAGTTCTATCAGCATGAACGGCGCAATCACGCATCTTTCCGCACTCCTCACGGATCGCGGAGTTAGTCCGGGAGAAGCGGCCCTATGCGCTTCCATTCTGGGAGGCACGAGCGTGCTCGGCAGGATCGGCACCGGATGGTTGCTCGACCGGTTTTTTGGAGCTCGCGTGGCTTTCTTCGTCAGCCTGATCACAGCAGGAGGCATTTTTCTCCTGGCCTACGCGCACAATTACCTCGAGGGCGGTGTTTCGGCCGCGCTCATCGGCATGGGAGCCGGAGGCGAGGCGGCAATTACTCCCTACCTGCTCACGCGTTATTTTGGCCTTCGCGGTTTTTCCACCCTGTACGGCCTCACATGGACTTTTTATGCAGCTGCGGGAGCTGCGGGCCCAGTCGTTCTCGGCCGGGCCTACGATTCGACCGGCTCGTATGTGTCATTCCTGGTAATTCTTGCCGTGGCTTTGGCGATTGCGGGGCTTGCAAATCTTCTCCTGCCAAAATACCCGCAAGCATTTTCTTGAAGATTGCGATTCGGACGGAATCGGCTTATCCGGCGCGGATGCAATCGTTTACAGGAAAATCCGCCAACCTGGGCTCCCTATGTTATCCTCTGCGGCGGCGCTGGCGGCGTCCGCAACAAGACCACAGGCACGGGGAAGGCATGGCTTCCATGAAGCGGAGAGCTTTTCTTGAGAAATCGTTGACGGTGGGAGCGGTTGCCGCTGCGACTGGCAGCCCTGTAACCAGCTTTCTAAAAGGCTGCCTCACACCCGGTCCGACGGCGTAACGCGCACCTATCTCGATACAAAGCGCACCACCGCCCCCATCAGCCGAAACCTCTTCGGCTCCTTTCTCGAACACCTGGGACGCGCGATTTACGAAGGCATTTACGATCCCGGTTCAAAACTGTCCGACGCGAACGGCTTCCGCAAAGACGTGATGGATGAAATTCGCGGCATGGGAGTGCCCATCATTCGCTATCCGGGCGGAAATTTTGTTTCCGGGTACAACTGGCTGGACGGGGTGGGACCGAAGCAAGATCGTCCCGCGGTTCTCGACAAGGCTTGGAACACCGTCAACAACAATCAGTTTGGCACGAACGAATTCATGTCGTGGTGCAAGGCTACGGGAACGCTGCCCTTGATGGGCTTGAATTTCGGTACAGGCACGGCAGAACAAGCGGCTGCGCTTGTGGAATATTGCAACACCGAAAAAGCAACAAAGTGGAGCGAACTCCGCCGCAAACATGGATTTGAAGAACCACACAAAGTGAAAAATTGGTGCCTCGGCAATGAAATGGACGGCCCGTGGCAAATCGGCCACATGACAGCCGCCGAGTACGGGACGAAAGCCGACGACGCAGCGCGTCAGATGCGCGTCCTCGATCCCTCGTTAAATCTGATCGCCTGCGGATCGAGCGGCCCCGGTATGCCGACCTATCTCGAATGGGACCGTATTGTCCTCGAGAATTGCTATGACCAGGTGGACGGCCTGTCTCTGCATCGCTACATCGGCAATACGCAAGGGGAGACGGGGACGGACAGCTCGAAATATGTAGCGATGAATTTGACCATGGATCGCCAGATTGCGGAAACCGTTGCGGTTTGTGATTTGGTTCGCGGTCGCAAGCGTTCCCCAAAAAAGCTGTGGCTTTCCTTCGATGAGTGGAACGTCTGGTATCGCGCGCGCAGCGGCGACGATGTCAACGGCCACGCAAAACAAGCGCCACACCTGCTAGAAGAGATCTACAACCTGGAAGACGCCTTGCTCGTAGGCGGCATGGTCAATACGCTGCTGCGGAATTCTGACCGCGTCAAAATTGCGTGCCTGGCGCAACTTGTGAACGTGATTGCACCGCTCATGACCAATTCGAATGGTTTATTCCGCCAGACGATTTACTATCCTTACGTCTGGGGTCTGAAATTCGCCCGCGGAAACGTGCTAAATCTCTTCTCGGAAGCCCCGACTTATGAAGTTTCGGGAATCGGAGCGGTTCCTTATCTGGACATCGTAGGCACTTACGCACAGGAGGCCAACGAAGTAGCCCTTTTCATTCTCAACCGGGATCTTGCAAAAGCCCGCGAAGTGGAAGTGGTCTGGCAAGAAGCGCCGCCGAGCCAGTGTGACGAGCGCGACGGTGTTGACGGGAACCGATCTAAAAGCCTTCAACAGCTTCGACGCGCCGCAGAAAGTAGCGCCGCAGGATTTTCCGAAGCCGATCACAAGCATGAACGTTACGAAGTTTGAAGTCCCGGCACGATCCTATACGGCGGTCCGCTGGCGTTTGTAGAAATCGGCTTGAATCGGCTAGAAATTGCAGTTCAGGTTGCATAAATTCGTTTAACGCCAACGCAAACACGGAGAGCGCGAAAAGTATGTTGCTGGAAAAGCTGCGCGGAAGAGGTTCTTGAGGCAAATCTCGATCTGGTCCGCAAGGGACTCGTGCTCTCTACGTTTGGCAACGTCAGCGGTGTTTCACGCGAACAAGGTTTGATTGTCATCAAGCCAAGCGGGGTTCCTTACGAAACGATGAAGCCCGAAGATCTTGTCGTCACCGACCTTCATGGAAAAGTTGTCGAAGGGACTCTTCGTCCTTCTTCGGACCTGCCCACACATGCGCTCCTGTATCGCGAGTTTTCCGCAATCGGCGGCGTCGCTCACACGCACTCGGAGTATGCAACAGCTTGGGCGCAGGCCCGAAGCCAATTCCCTGCTTTGGCACGACCCACGCCGACTATTTTCATGGCGAGATTCCGCTCACAGAAGCGAATGAGCGGAAGCCGCAATACGCAATGAATACGAACTCAATACGGGAGTGGCGATCGTTCGCACGTTTAGAAAAAAAGATCCGTTGGCTGTTCCGGCGGTTCTTGTCGCCAATCATGGCCCGTTTGCGTGGGGCCTCAGCGCGGCGAAAGCTTCCGAAAATGCCTGGATGCTGGAAGCCGCGGCGCGCATGGCCTACTTCACGATCTCTATCAATCCGCGCGCCAAAGGAATCGGCAAATCCCTGCAGGACAAGCACTTTATGAGAAAACACGGAAAGCAGGCGTACTACGGCCAGCCAGAGCATAAGAAGTAGGAACGCGGCCTTTTTTGGTCTGATGATTTTGGTCGGCGCACGGAGCGGGCCCGGCACGAATAAAGAAAGCGACGGTTTGAAGCCATGGCAACGAAGCGCAAAATGACGATGGGCATTATCGTGGGCAACCGTGGATTTTTCCCCGACCATCTGGCGAAGACCGGCCGCGAGGAAATGATCCAGACTCTGCAAAAAACGGGGATTGATGCGGTTGTGCTCGACCCGCAGCAAAGCAAATACGGCGCAGTGGAAACATACGAAGAAGCAAAAACTTGCGCGGCGCTGTTCAAGTCCAAAGCGGAAACCATAGACGGGGTCATCGTCACCCTGCCGAACTTCGGCGATGAGCGCGCGATTGCGGATGCGTTGCGTTTGTCCGGCCTGAAAGTCCCTGTTCTGGTTCAAGCTACTCCGGATGAAACTGTGAAAATGGCGATCACTCATCGCCGCGACAGCTTTTGCGGAAAAATGTCGGCTTGCAACAATCTGCGCCAATACGGAATCCCTTATTCCCTGACTACGCTGCACACGGAAGCGCTCGAATTCTCCCGAGTTTGCAAAGGACCTTGAATGGTTTGCGGCCGTCTGCCGGGTGGTAAAAGGTTTCCGCAATTTGAGAATCGGCGCGCTCGGAGCGCGCCCCACCGCGTTCAACACTGTCCGCTACAGCGAAAAACTCCTCGAAGCCAGTGGCATTTCCGTCGAAACACTTGATTTGAGCGAAGTATTGGGACGCATTGCGCGCTTAAAAGACTCCGACGATGCCGTCGTTAAAAAACTGCAGGCCATCCAACGTTATGTACTCACCTCCGGCATTCCCGAAGCCGCTCTCCTGAAGATGGCAAAACTCGGAACCGTCGTGGATCAATGGATGAAAGCCACGCACTTGGGCATCAGCGCCGTCCAATGCTGGACTTCGCTCGAAGAAAATCTCGGCGTCGTTCCTTGCACGGTGATGAGTATGATGAGCGATTCGCTTCTTTCCAGCGCGTGCGAAGTGGACGTCTGCGGCGTATTGGGCATGCATGCCCTGCAGCTCGCTTCGGAAACGCCCAGCGCGCTTCTTGACTGGAACAACAACTACGGCGGCGATCCGAACAAAGCCGTCTGCTTCCATTGCAGCAATCTTCCCAAACACTTTTTCAACGAAGTGAAAATGGATTTTCAGGAAATTATCGCCGGAACGGTCGGCAAGGAAAACACCTTCGGTACCTGCGTCGGGCGCGTAAAAGCCGGAGCGATGAGCTTTGCTCGATTCTCGACCGACGATGTGAACGGACAGATCCGCGGCTATACGGGCGGGGGGCGGTTTACGGACGATCCCTTGCAAACATTTGGGGGTGCGGGCGTCGTGGAAATTCCCGGTCTGCAAAAATTGCTTCAATTTATCTGCGAAAATGGCTTTGAACATCACGTCGCTGCCAATTTCTCAACCGTCGGCCCGGCCGTGCACGAAGCGGCTTCGAAGTATCTTGGTTGGGACATGTACGCGCACCAGGCGTGATGGAAAGAATATTCGGGTGTGCGTTGAGGACTCATGGCAATCGTCGCTGGCGTTGATTTCGGCACTTTGAGCGTTCGCGTTTCGATCGTGGACAGCGCAACGCGGCCTGCTTGTCGACCGCGCTGGCCGAATATCCCCTCCATCGCAAACGCGAAGATCCCGAATTCGCCACGCAGTCACACGGCGACCAAATGAAAGCGCTGGCCGCGGCTACGCGCGAAGCCGTTCAAAAAGCGGCAATCTCCGGGCGACCAGGTCCAGGCGCTCGCGATGGATACGACCGGCTCTTCCGTTATTCCCGTCGCAAGAGACATGCAGCCGCTCGATGACTATTACCTCTGGTGCGATCACCGCGCCAAAGGAGAAGCCGCCGAAATCACGGAAGCAGCGCTTCGCTATGGGCTCGAAGCGATCCAGTGGTGCGGTGGCGTCTATTCATCGGAGTGGGGTTTTTCCAAACTCTTGCACTGGCTGCGCCACAATCCGCAAAAGCGTCATGACTTCGCCTCCGCATTCGAACATTGTGACATGGTCGCGGCAACTCTGTGTGGCATCGATGATCCTTCGCGCGTAAAACGCAGCATCTGCGCCATGGGCCACAAATGGCTCTGGAACCAGGATTTGGGCGGTTTGCCGTCCGAGGATTTTCTGACCAAGGTGGATCCCTTGTTCGCGGGCGTTCGCGCAAAACTTCAGGGCGAATACGCCACTTCAGACAAAATTGCGGGAAAACTTTCCGCGCCGTGGGCGGAAAAACTCGGACTGAAATCCGGCATTCCCGTTCCCGTCGGCGCGTTCGACGCGCATTGGGATGCCATCGGCGCCGGCTGCCGTACTGACGATGTCGTAAACGTCGTCGGCACTTCTACCTGCATCATCGGCATTACTCCTTCCGTGAATCTCGTTCCCGGAGTCTGCGGCGTCGTGCATGGCAGCGTTCATCCAAAGCTCACAGGAATCGAAGCGGGGCTTTCCGCAGTCGGCGACATTTTTGGCGCAATCGCAACTCGCGCGGGTACGGACGTTCCCGCCTCTGAGCCGCGGCCTTGAAACCTACCGTGCAGGACAAACCGGACTACTCCGCATGACCTGGGACAACGGCGATCGAACCGTGCTCGTCAATCCCAATTTGCGCGGCATCACGCTCGGCTGGAATCTGCAATCCAGCGCGCAAGACGAACTGTTTGCCGCAATCGAGGGCACCGCGCTCCACACGCGCATCATTTTGGATCGCATGGAACAACACGGCGTCCACATCAAACGTGTCATCAACGCTGGCGGTATTCCGCAAAAAAACAATGTTCTGAATCAAGTCTACGCCAACGTTCTGGGCAGGCCTGTTTTGGTTCCTAACAAAAGCGTCGTCAGCTTGGGTTCGGCAATTTTTGCCTTGCTCGCGGCTGGGACTTTTCCGACAGTGGAATCGGCGCAAGACCAAATGTGCCCTTCCTATTCCGTCTTTTCTCCCGACGCGCCAAGCCAAGAAATCTACCGCTCGCTTTACGCCCTCTACAAAAAGCTCTACTTCGCCTTCGGGCAGGCAAAAGATCCTGCGTTCGGAAACGTGCTGCCCGAGTTGATTGGCCTGTCCCGGCAGGGTTCGTCCGGAAATTGCATCACCTAAGCGTTGCGGGAAGGCAAATCCGCGATTATGATAGCGTTTACATTTCCTACTGCTTGCTATTCCCCGGAGGCAGCATGACCCGCTCTATCCCCTTTTCCCGCATCCTCTTGCGGGGTTTTGCGCTTGCGGTGTGCTCGTTTGCCTTTGCCACTTTCTTTCAAGCCAGCCGCCACCGAACGCACGGACCTGAACGGCGAATGGCGCTTCCGTATTGACGCAAAAGGGGAAGGCGAAAAACTCCAGTGGTACAAGACTGTGCCGGACGGCACAGAAATCGTGCGCGTGCCGCACACCTGGAATATCGGCAAGTATGAAGACCACGAGGGTCTTGCCTGGTATTTCCGTACAGTTGACATCTCCCCGCTTCAGCCGCAGAAACACATCGAACTTCACTTCGGCGCTACGTTCTATCTTTCTCGCGTGTGGATCAATGGAGTGGAAGCCGGCGGCCACGAGGGTGGCCACACGGAATATTTTTTTGACGTCACAAAGCTGCTCAAGCCCGGCCAGAACCTGATCGCAGTCGAACTCGACAATCGCCCAACCGAAACAAGCATTCCCGGGCTCGCTCTGAAACTTAAGCCCGGAAAAAACATCTGGTACGACTGGTGGCACTACGGAGGAATCGTTCGCGACGTTTGGCTCGCGGCAAACGATGGATCACTCATCCGCCGTCAGCAGATTCGCTCCGAACTCGGCGCAGAAGGCGCCCGCGTGCACGATGCCGTCTATTTGGAGAATTCCAGCGCCCGGGAACAAAAGCTGACCATCTCCACGCGCCTCTACTCTCCCGATGGCGCTCGGCTCGCCGACAAAACGGTAAGCGTGTCGATTCCCGCCGGCGCGAAAAAAACCGTCGACTTTGAATATCCGATCGAAAAGCCGGAACTGTGGGACCTCGATCACGACAATCTCTATTCGATTCGTGCCGCGCTAGGCGACGCCCGCGGTCAAGTGATGGACGAAAAAGAAGACACTTTCGGAAACCGCAAGCTGGAGATTCGCGACCGTCATCTTCTTTTAAACGGCGCAGCAGATTCGTCTCGCGGGAATGACGCGCCACGAGGAATCGCCGTGGGAAGGGCTTGCGGAAACCGCTGGCACCATCAAACACGACTATGACGACCTCAAGATTCTGCACACGACGCTGACTCGCCCCGTGCACTATCCGCAACACGAGCAAGTCCTTGAATACGCAGACCGTCACGGCATTCTGCTCATGCCGGAAATCCCCATCTGGCAATTCACCGGGGCGCAACTCGCCAATCCGAAAGTCGTCGCCCTGGCCAAACAAATGTTGCAGGAAATGATCGAACAAGCCGCAAATCATCCGAGCATTTTTGCCTGGAGCGTCTGTAACGAAAGCGACATGAGCACGGAAGGTGGCCGCGCTTATTTCCACGAAATCAAGGAATGGGTCAACAAACTGGATCCCGAGCCGTTTTGTGACCTTCGCGGACAACGACATTTCCTACGGCGCCGATCCAACGAAAGAAGCGGCCCACGACGCCGATTTCATCATGATGAATCAATATTACGGTGCATGGAACGGCCCGGAAGACGGCCTGATTCCGATGATTGAACGCGCGGGCAAACAGTTTCCGGACAAGATGTTCATCATCTCGGAATTTGGCACGCCCGGCATCTTTGCAACCAACACGGTCGAAGCCGACAAGCTCCGCGTGCACATCCTGCAAGCACCAGCTGGACGTCTTTGAAAAGTACGACTGGATCGCCGGCGCAATCTTCTGGTGCTATCAGGACTACAAATCACACCGCAATCTCTGGCCGGGTCATAAAATCAGGATACGTCGATCACGGCGTTGTGGACGAAAACCGCCAGCGCCGCCCTTCCTTCTTTGCCTGGGAGGAACGCACGTCACCAGTGCTGATGAGTGCGAAATGGAAATATTCGAATTGGTACCAAACCGGCGGCTTTGCGGTCTCTATCGGGAGAAAACCGCTCACGCAGATTCCCTCCTACCCACTCAAGAACTATTCCCTGCTCTGGGAGTTTCGCGACAGCGAAGGAAAGCTTCTCCACGACGGCCATTTCGAACTGGCCGACCTTGAACAAGTGCAAACGCTGAACGCAGACTGGGCAGGCGACCCCTCCGTCCACCATGCCGCACTCCACCTCAAGCTGGTCAATCCCCGGGGGGAGACGGAAACCGAGCAGACGCTGCGTTTTCTCTATCCCGTCGCTGACGGACAGGAAATCGACCAAATGACGATCCCCGGCGTCAAGCCGTAGCGGCCTGGGCGGCGCCATTGAAGTCTGTTCGCAGCGCGTATGGTATGCTGCCGCTTCATGGCAAGTAGAACGAGCGACACGATCCCGTCCGGCGGAATGTCCGGAAGTTGCCGGCTTGAACCAGTATGAACATTAAAGAAGTAGCGAAACTTGCCAAAGTCTCTACAGCCACTGTTTCGCGGACCATCAACGGCTCCGACAAGGTCAGCGCGCGGACTGCCGAGAGAGTTCACAAAGCAATCAAGGAACTCAACTTTTATCCCAATACTCACGCCCGGACTCTGGTCTCCGGACGCAGCAGAATGTTGGGCCTCATTATTTCCGACATCACCAATCCTTTTTTCCCGGAGCTCGTAAAACACTTCGAGGACCAAGCCGTGCAAAAAGGCCTCGAAGTCATCATCGCCAACACCGACTACAAACCCAAGCGCATGGCGGAGTGCATTCGCCGCATGGTCGAGCGCAAAGTGGATGGCGCGGCAATCATGACTTCGGAAGCCGATCCATCGCTACTTTCCGAATTGACCCGGCGCGACATCCCGATGGTCTTCATGGACACCGGCACCAACACCGCCCGCACGGCGAACATCAACATCGACTACGGGCAGGGCATTCAGGAAGCCCTGCAGCATCTTTTCTCCCTGAATCACACAAGGATTGCATTTATATCCGGCCCATTGAATCTGAAATCTGCGCGCCGGCGCCTGGATGCATTCATCTCCGGAATGGAAGCGCGAGGTTGCCAGGTCGAACCGGAGCTGGTCGAAAAAGGCGATCACCGGATGGAAGGCGGAATCTCCGCCATGCGCAATTTGCTTCGCTTGAAAGAGCCTCCCACCGCCGTGATAGCGTCAAACGATCTGACGGCCATCGGCGCGCTTGGTGCGATCCACGACGCAGGACTCGAAGTGCCAAAAAATCTTTCCCTGGTCGGATTCGACGATATTTCATTCGCACACCTGACCCAGCCGCCCCTGACAACCATTCAGCTTTCCCGCTCGCAGCTTGCCATCACTGCCTTGGCAGCCCTAGAAAAGCTCATGCGCAAGGAAGGTGGAAGCGCTGTGGACTACACCATTTCCACCCATCTCATCATGCGCGGATCGACCAGAACTCTATGAAAATAAAGGGCATGTCAGCCTTGACAAAGTACTGGTCTTGCAACAAGATGAGCCCTTGCGGGAGGAGGGCTGTAGGCTGGCAAAGGCAGTGTAAACGATTGCAATTTTGAACCTGGTCCCCTGTTGTTTGTTGCCCCCTCTGCTTCCTTTTGCCAACTTAGCAGTCACTGGCTTTGCCTATTTCTTAAGGGAATTGCGCCAATTTCGGCAATGGACAAGACTTCAGACCAACTCCGCGAAGTGGACGCGCCTCATCGTCTCTCTGGCGTCTTGTCTTCCCGTTTCGGTTCGAACAAAAACGTCCGGATCTTCCGTGCACCGGGAAGAGTCAACCTCATCGGCGAGCACACGGACTACAACGACGGTTTTGTCCTTCCTGCCGCAATCGATTTGTATACGTGGTCCGCAATCGCCCCGCGTGCCGATTGCATCCTTTCCATTTTTTCCGAGAATCTTCAGGAAACCGCTGAAATAAATTTGGACGAGGCTTCTCCTAAGCCGCGCGACCACTGGACGGACTATGTCCGCGGCGTTGCCATCATGTTGCAGAAAGCCGGCGTTCTGTTGCGTGGCGCGAACATGGCCATCTACAGCAACGTGCCGCTCGGTTCGGGACTGAGTTCATCCGCTGCGCTGGAAGTTTCCGTGGCCAGCGCGCTACTCGCCGTTTCGGGACAAACTCTTCCACTGTCGGATATCGCCAAGATTTGCCAGCGCGCGGAAAATGAATTTGTTGGCGCGCGCGTTGGCATCATGGACCAGACCGCCTCCTGCGTGGGCGCGACGGACAAGGCAATCTTGCTCGATTGCCGTTCTCTCAAATATGAATTGCTGCCCATGCCCTCCGGCGTGACCATGGTCATCTGCAACACCATGGTCAAGCATGAACATTCCGGCGGCGAATACAATGACCGGCGCGCCCAGTGCGAAGAAGGCGTCCGGAACTTGAAGAAATACTTTCCGGAACTAAGAGCCCTTCGTGACGTCACTCTCGCTCAACTTGAAGCGCATCGTAGCGATTTGCCGGAGCTAATCTATCGCCGTTGCCATCATGTCGTCAGCGAAAACGAGCGCGTCTTGCAGGCCGTTGTCGCCTGGCACAAGGGGGATTGGGCGGAAATTGGCCGGTTGATGGCACAATCCCACTCAAGTCTAAAGCGCGATTATGAAGTCAGCAGCCGCGAACTGGACTTGCTCGTCGAAGCAGCCAAAGGACGGCCGGGACTCATCGGGTCCCGCATGACCGGCGGCGGATTCGGCGGTTGCACAATCAATTTGGTAAAGAGCGCGTCGGTGCCGGAATTCACCGCAGGTGTAAGCGCTTCCTACAAGAAGGCGCTCGGCAGGGAACCCGAGATTTACGTCACCTCGGCGGGCGCAGGCGTTTCTGAAGTCCACGCCAATGATTGACTCGTCCTCTCCATTCGATACGAACAAAGAGCCCCATCGCCGTTTCAATCCCCTCCTGCGCGAATGGATCCTCGTTTCGCCACACCGTACGCAGCGCCCCTGGCAGGGCCAAATGGAAACCAAGACGGCGGCGAGCCAGATCTCCTATGATCCGGAATGTTATATGTGCCCGGGCAACAAGCGTTCCACGGGAGCCGTAAATCCCGATTACAAAACCGTCTTTTTCTTCGACAATGATTTCCCCGCCCTTCTGCCGAACGGCCAGCACGGTTCTATCAACGAAGACAATCTTTTGCTCGCGGAAACCGAGACGGGTGTTTGCCGCGTCCTGTGCTTCTCTCCAAAGCATCATCTGACGCTCTCAAGGATGGACGGCGCCGACATTCGCGCCGTGGTGGACTGCTGGGCTCGGCAGTTTCAGGAAATGGGCGCCAATCCTCAAATCAATTACGTTCAGATCTTCGAAAACCGGGGTGCCATGATGGGTGCTAGCAATCCCCATCCGCACTGCCAGATCTGGTCCACCGCGACGATCCCGAATATCCCGGCAACCGAACAGGAATCCCAGATCGCATATCGCCAGGAACGCGGCACTTGCCTGCTCTGCGATTACTACACCAAGGAAAAATCACTGGGAGTCCGCACGGTCGTCGAGAACGACCATTTTCTTGCCCTGGTTCCTTTCTGGGCCGTTTGGCCATTTGAAACCATGGTTGTTTCCCGCCGCCACGTAGGGTCCATGGACGAATTGCACAGTGGTGAACGCGATGCGCTCGGCGAGATCCTCAAACGCCTTACCACGCGCTATGACAATCTCTTCCAAACCTCGTTTCCCTATTCGATGGGATTTCATCAGCGTCCGACGGACGGCCAACCCCATCCAGAGTGGCATTTTCATGCGCATTTCTTTCCGCCACTTCTCCGATCGGCGACGGTGCGTAAATTCATGGTCGGATTCGAACTGCTGGGAATGCCGCAGCGCGACATTACCGCGGAGACGAGCGCGGAGCGCTTGCGCGCAGTCCCGGATTCACAAGACGTCTTTTGATATGCGGGGCCAGCTGTCTCTAGACCGTCCAGCTCAGCACTTGCTTCAAGTCGGCGCTTGCATTCGAAACAGTGCCGCGCGGCACAGTCGGCCCAATCGCGATGGCCGTTCCATGTTCCTCAAACCACGCAATAAAACAAGCTCGCGCCGCACCGGCTAACCGCTGCTGGTTGAGCCAGGTGTAGTAGGCTCCCAGGTCCGCATCGACTAGCGAACCAGCGGGGTCAAGTTCCGGAATTTCCTTCTGGACCGCCAGCATCTCGCTCATTGGCCGCTGCCGTTGGCGGGGCGCAAATCGAACCAGCAGAGTAAGCGGTTGAGCGCGCCGCAGCGTTTCGCGCGCGGCCCATTGTGCGAACGTTGTGCTGAAAATCTGCGTGCCCGACGCCTTCCGTCAACAATTTCAATTCGAACCGCGAGAGCACGGCGTCTCCAGCATAGTCAACCTTCAGATCGCCAGGACGCAGCGCCGCCATCACCGTGCGCAGGTTTTCTGGCCCGCTTCCAGGGTGCTTCGCTCTGCTTTTGCACTTTCGCAAGCAACGCGTTACGCGCAGGCTCGAGCGCGCGGTAGGAAATGCAGGTCAACAAAGAGTCGCAAGCCGCCTCTGTGCCTCCGTCGATATACCAGTGCGCGTAGCGAATCGGATTTGCCTTCGCGCGTTCAGCTGCAAAATCCAGCAGCGTGCGCAATCCGCTCTTCGCGTCGATCTTCGTGTAAAAAGCGCCGTGCGCACGTAACTTGCGGAACAGCGGGTATTCGCTCGAGGCAACTCCCTGCCCCACAACCACAATCGCCACTCTCGGAACTTTGGGTTCTTCCGGCGGAATGGCGGCATGCAATCGTTCGCCATATTCCGTCGCTGCTTTTCGAAACGCGTCCTGCTGATGCGTTGTCCACAAGTATGCGAGGAAAGCTGCTCGACGAATTGCGCCGGCTGGTTCACCCAGTCGAATTTCTCGAGCGAAATGACAGCTGAACCCGTTCAAATTCGCCGAACCATTCTTTCCATTTTGATTCCGAAAGCGACCGCAGATTGGCCAGCTCGCGCTCGAGCGAACGGCCCTCCGCGGGAAACTTGTAGTCGTACTCGATCAGCTCCCGCAAAAGGCTCGGCAAGAAACTCAGCGGCAAATTTTGCAGCGATTGCAGGTTTTCCGTTGCGAGTTTTCGCGCCATCGGCGGATAACCGCTAAACTGTTCCGGTTTCAGATCTCTTGGCAGCATGCTCGTTACAAAAGCTCTTGAATCGGTTTTCCCTGCGAAAGCCCGGCCGAAAATCCCATCATTGATCCGATCGTCGGAACCAGGTCTGTCGAATCAAGCGGCCGGTCGTACAAAACTCCTTGTCGCACTCCTGGCCCCAAGCGCCATCATCCACGTCGTGCGGGACATCACGTCGCCCGTTCGATGGTGCTGAAATCCGTTTCCCCCAGCGTCTTCGTCCGAATCACGCCCAAAATCCGGCAGGATGAATAGGCGTCGTCTTGCCTGCGTATTCCGGATCGCTTTCTATCGCCTTCCAGACCTCCAGGCAAAGCCGGTCGGTCCTGCGAATCCCGTCGATATAAAGCGAATACGCCCCGGCATGCGCGATATCTATGTCATGCATCGTAATCCACAGCAGGCTGGGCGCCGCCTGCCGCATCAACTGGCGAACGATGTAGACGGAAAGTTCGTCGGGACTCGAAAGCGTGAGCGCGTGCGACTTGAAATCGTTCACGGACAATTTCAGCAGAGTGCGCAGCTGCTCCAGTTCAAATTCATTCCCCGCAACTTCCGGCGCAAAAAATGGCGTTTCGTAGTTGTCGCGCAACAGATGTTCGTAGTCCGGAGTTCCCTTCGTCGCCGCCGTCAGCAAATGTTTGGGCAAGAATCACCCGCGCGCCTTGCCCCGGTCCATAGGAACGGTGGCTGCTTTCTCCGATCCGGTTAAAACCGTTGCTCGGCGCAACTACCCACGCATCCGACGCCGGCCGCCGCAAATCCTTTCGAAAGTATTCAAAAACGGTAGGCGACTGCGGCGGAAGCGACGCAAAGTTGTTGATGGTCTCGTAGACTCCGGTTGCCAGACTCGCCGTGGCAACGTAGTGCCCCAGAATTCCGCGATTCACCACCTGCGTAAAAAAACTCGACTGCGGAATCAGCTCCCGCATCAGGTTCGGAATATTCTCTTGGCCCTCCGGAGCAAACGTTTCCTGGTCACGGGCCCCACCGCCAAAGGTGATGACCACTACTTTTCTGATCTTTCTGGAGAACCCCGGACCGCGCCCAAAGACTCGAAGAAAAAAAGCTGCTTCCCAGCGCAAGACCCGCGGCATCCCTAAGAAATTCGCGCCGGCTCCAGGCAAGACGGTCACGCAAATTGTCAGGCGAGAATCTTGCCATTGCTTTGCCTCGCCCCTTTCCCGTCAAACCGCACTTCCGCTGCTACTTACGGCCTTGCTGAATCTTTCTCGTTGTACACAAACTGCCGGATATCCGCCCGTTGTTTTTCCAGATCGGCCAGATGTTGCTCGCGCAATTTTTGATAGACGGCAAGCTGCTCCTGTCCTTTATCCCTTTGTCCGGTTCGAACATACGCTTGCCCCAGCCGGTAGTGTGCGTCGGCCAAATCTTCATCCAGCTCCAGCGCACGCTGATATTGCGGAATCGCGTCCGCAAATTTTCCCTGATCCGAATTCAAGTTGCCCAATTGCACGTAGGCTTCCGCCAGCTTCGGATCGGCGGCAATCGCGCGTTGCAGCAGCGATTCTATCTGCTTCAGATCCAGCGCCGGATCCTGCGCCCGCTTCCCTTTCCACAAACTCATCGCGTAGTAGTACTGCGCTCTCCCATCGTCGGGCTGCAATTCGGCATATCTTCGAAATCGCTCAATCACTTCATTGGCCTGGCTCGGCGAACTGTCGTAGGCTCGCGACAGGAATTTGTAGCAGCGCGCGTCGGTCGGGTCCAGGTCCGCTCCGCGCAAGAACGCTTTCACCGCGTCATCATAATTCCCTCGCGCGTAATAAGCCATACCAAGCCCAACCATCAGCCGGGGCGAATTGGGGTAGCGGTTTGTCGGCCTGCTTCGAACACAGCTGACTGCCGGGTCCAGCGTCCGATGCAGCAGCAACTCGCCGCCCCAATCGAACAGATTGCTTTCGCTGGGCTCCTGATGTGCCGCGGCCTCAAACTCGAATGCGCCGCCGAAACGAAGTTTCCGTCCTTCTCCTCGATCTGTGCGAGCAGGTTGTGCAGTTCCGCGGTCTCTTTGACCTTCAGCAATTGCTGCACGGCCGTCCGCGCTTCGCCGAGCCTTCCCGTCAACATATATGCCAGCGAAAGATCGTACCCGTTGTCGTAGGAAGCCGGATTGAGCCGCTGTGCTTTCTCGAGATAAGGCAGCGCCTTCGCCACCATTCCCCGGCGGACGTAAATCTCCCCCAAATTATGATTCGTCTCGTAGTTGTCCGGTTCGAGCTCTGCTGCTTTTGCGAATTGCTCTTGCGCCAGATCCATCTTTCCCAGGCGCGCGTAGCTCGCCGCCAGATTCGAACGCGCTTCCGCAGAACCCGGTTTCAACTCGAACTGCTTTCGCCAAGTGCTCGTTTGCCTTCGCGTCCTGCGCTTGTGCCGCGTAAACCAATCCCAGCAACTCCTGCACTTCGAACGTATCCGGCACTTCTTTTACCAGTTTCTCTAACGGCGCAACCGCTTCTGCGTACTGTCCCGCTTCATAGGACGACACCGCCGCCCGGTACAACTGATCCTTATCTTCTTTTTCCTGACCGCGCGCATCTCCCCAAAACCAAGGGAGCACCAGACAGCCGCCGCAAGCGAAATTCGCTTTTTCCACGCCATGGCCCGATTTTAGCACTCGCATTTTGTCGAGAGAGCTTATCCAAAAAAATACCGGGAGGAGCTCCTTTCGAAGCGCCTCCCGGTTGGGGTGGTTGTTGCGGTTAAAAAAGGAATTTGAGCGCAAATTGAATCTGACGCGGGTCGTACGGATTGTCGCGGGTAGAACCGATTTCGCCGAAGGTTGATATTGCTCGAGTATTGGTGTAGTCCGTCGAACCGGAGATGGCAACTACGCCGTTGCCGCCGAAGCCCGGCGCGTTGAAGTTCGGATGGTTTGTAAGGTTAAAAATTTCCGTCCGGAATTGCAGCTTATGCTTCTCGTTGATCGGAAAGTCCTTGAAGATCGAGAAATCCAGCCGGTGGAAGCCCGGACCAGCCACCTGAGTGACGCCGCCCAGGTTGCAGCTGAAGATCGCAACTCGCCGGCTGTGGTGCAAGCGCGGCGGATCCGTAAAGGCGGCAGGATTCCCGAACCAGCTCAGTTTGCCGTTGCCGTCCGTGTGCAGGCCAAGTTTCAACGGTTCGCCAGTGAACAAAGCGCCGCAACCGAGGCTCTGGCATGCTGTTATTGACGCAGGCCAACGTAATTGGCTGGCCGTCCTGAAGAGTCGCGATCCACTGCACACTCCATCCGCCGACGAGCTTGTCCGTAATTCCGCTCGCATCAGGACATGAACTTCTTGCCTTTGCCGAATGGCAGTTCGTAACCGCCGCTCAAGTGGAACACGTTGCGGATGTCAAAGTTCGCGAGCTTGTAGTCCTTCTGAATGCCGAAGCCTGGAACATCCGGAGCACGGTATCCGACGTTGTCGCTGCCGCCGTTGAGCAAGTCACCAGCATCAGACATGCGTCTTGGCCCAAGTGTATGTCGCAAGGAAGCGTCAAGCCTCCCGGAATTGCTTTTCGACCCTAGTCTGCAAACCGTGGTAGTAGCTGCTGCCTTCGGTTTGCGCCTGGCTGCTGCCACGCCCGAAGTCCGGGAACGGCACTAGAGTGGCTAGCGTCAACGCTGCTAGGCTTGATAGAGTTGAGGTTGTTGTTTCCCGGAAAGACTTCTAAGTGGCGGGCGAGAGTGGTGACATAGGCAACCTGCACGCGACATCGATAGAGTCAATTGATATTGAACGGTCAGGTTGCCGCCCATCGAATATGGTGTCAGGTACTTGTACTGAATTCCGCGCAGCGCCAAGCCGCTGGCATTGACGACAGTGGGTCAAGCGGAGTACAAGTGAAGCCCGTTTCGAGCGTCGGACCGCCAGCGGGAGTCGCCGTCGGCGCATCCTGCGAAGTTGTTGATCGGATGGCCCGAATCGGGATTGAAGAACGAGAAGTTGAATTGGAACGGATAGTTCTCGCCGAGGTTCGGAGAGAATCCGCGGTTTTCAAATCCGTTGTAGAAGATTCCGAAACCGCCGCGAACCACCAACTTGGGCGTCGCCTGATAGGCAAATCCAAAGCGCGGCGCAAAGTTATTCTTCTGCCCCTCGGCCAGGCTCTTGCCATACTTGCCGGTCGACAAGGCAATTCCGTCCTGCGCCAACAAGTCGGTAAAGCATCGTCGGACAACCGCTGGACAGATTTCCGGAGTTTGGTCCCTCTCGGAATCAGATACGCAGGTCCTCCCGTCGGAGCGCCACCCGGAATAAAGTTCGCCTGGTTGCCATGGTGTTCGTAGACTGGCTGGAAGTAATCCCAGCGCAGACCGAGATTCAAGGTCAGTTTGTTCGTAACCTTCCAGTCGTCGTTGATGTAGGTACCGTAGTAGTTCTTGCCGTTATCGGTCAGCGAGATATTCGACACGAAGACGCCGTTCGGCCCGCCAACGTAATTGATTCCGTCGGTCCTGGCAACGCTGGGCAAGTTGCGGCGCCTGCCGCCAGGGATCAACAGCAACTGTGCGATGCCGGTGTTTCCGCTTGTGTTGCCCGGGATGTCGGTATACACGCCGTCAAAGTTGAATTGCCCGCGCGACCAGGGTGGTTGCAACGTCGAGAATTTCACGTGCTGCCACTCGAAGCCCATCTTAAATGTGTGCTTGCCGTAAATCTTGGTCAAGTCGTCCGTCAAGTTGGAAAGTCGAAGTGACTTCGTCGGAAGGCAAGAACGCGTTTGCTGCCCAAGCGTTTGCAGGCCGTTGATGCCAATAGCCGGCAGACCGCCGTTTTCCGCTTCTTGCGGAATACCCTGAATTCCGAAGGAACCCGGAATGTCGCTCAGGTCGTTTGCCGCAGGAGAAATGCGGGTCGTGTGGAGGTAGTTCAAGACCAGCCCGCGCAGACGTTGATCAGGTTCGGGCTAAACGTATGGGTGTAGCTCAACGCGCTCTGTTGTGCGTTTGCGGTCTGATCGCCCTGTTGGAAGCCGCCACCGTCCGGGATTCCGCCAAAAATCCCAGGAATGAACTGCGGATCATCCACCAAGCTGAACCGGAAGAAAACTTGGTTCTTCTCGTTGAAGTTCATGTCCATGCGCGTATCGAACGCATTGCGGTGCTCGAACAGCTTCGGTGAACTGCGTGAAGTTACCGAAGAGGCCCGTTGGCTCGTGGGGTCAGGATACAGATGTCAACAATGCAATGGCATTAGCATCGAAAGCCTGCCGCGGGCAGCGATGTTGTTCAGGCCACAACCGGCCCGCCGTAAACGTCGTCGTACTCGGCGGCGCAGGTCCCAAACGGATCGCGCGCAAAGCCCGTGCGATGTTGCAACCAGCCCGCTGACAGGATCAACCTGGCCTGCCGTAACAGCTCGAGTCGTTGCCGGATCAAAAATCGTCCCCTGTGGGAACGATTCGGCCCAGATGCATCCGTTTCGGTTCCACCCTGGCGAAAGCAAATCGGTCAGGTCAGTGTATCCGCTGCTGCGCTCCAGCGGCTGTCGGAACCGATCCATGCAGCAACCGTACCTTGCACGCGGCGGAAGCCTTCGTAGTCGCCAAAGATGAATATCTTGTTTTTGATGATCGGGCCGCCGGCCGAAACGCCAAACTGGTTCTGGCGCAGTGCACCCTTCGGGATACGGCCTGCGTTCTCGAAAAAGTCGGCCGCGTCCAGAACATCGTTCCGGAAAAATTCCCAAGCCGTGCCGTGAAGTTCGTTCGTACCCGATTTGATCGTCGCATTCAAAACCGCTGCGCCCGACCGGCCGTATTCCGCGCTGAACCCGGAGGTCTGCACCTTGAATTCTTCAATCGCATCAACCGGTGGCAGCACGACGAAGTTCGTCCCGTTCAGGAAATCCACCGTGTCCGAGTTGTTGTCGATGCCATCGAGCAGATAGTTATTCTGCGCGGGGCGGTTGCCGTTGGCGGCGAATGCGCCAGTTGCGGCGTTTCCGCGAGTGTCGGCTTGCGGCGTGTTCACACCAGCAGCAAGCTGCGCAAGGAAAGTAAAGTTGCGGCCGTTCAGCGGAAGGTCGTTGACGCTCTTTGAGTCCACGACCTGGCCGACCGACGCGTCCTGCGATTGCAGCACGGGCGCCGTGGTGGTTACTTCGACCGTTTCGGTGACCGCGCCTGGCTTCATCGAAAAATCCGCCACAACGCTCTGCCCAACGCTCACGTTGACTCCGCGCTGCGTGGTGGTCTGGAAACCCTGCATCGTCACCGTGAGCTTGTAAGTGCCGATTCTGACCGGCGTAAACTTGTAGCTGCCGTCCTTCGCCAGTCGTCGTCGAAAGCGTCGCGTTCGTGCCTTCGTTCGACGAGAGTGACCGTTGCTCGCATTGATCCGGGCACCGGACGAATCCGATACCGTCCCCAAGAATCGAACCGGTATCAATCTGCGCCGATGCCGAACCAGCCCCCACCAGCAAGCAAAACCAAACAAGCTGCGCTTGCCGACTAACAGCCGCCCACCCCAAAACCGAACGGTCTTCAGATCCATAGCCCAACCCTCCTCAGATCCACACCCGCGATTCCTGCCTTCGGCAGGAGCCCGTTCACTGACCTGCAACCTCGTAAACGATTACATCCCTGCGACACAGTCAAGTAACCAATCCACCTGGCGGCCCAAAAGCCTCGTCCCGCCTTTACTTCCTGTCTTTTGGCTTAAGCGCTACAGGCAATGTAAACGCTTACTTTTTTACCGCACCCCTAGTACAAATCTACTACGCTGGCCTCTCAAATACCATTCTCCCTTTTCCCTTGTCAAGTATTTTTCTCACGCGCATTACTTTTTCTGACCTTTATAGCCCAATTCCCTTATTTTTGACGCTTCGGCCATTTTCCGCGACTGGCCTCTTTCCCTGGATCCATGGCCGCATTTTCCGTCTTTTCCCTTCCCGGACCGACCCGGCCTGAGAACGTTTGCAGCGCTGGGCACATATTCATCCCGAAGTTAACGATGCTACCATTCTCGCCTTCACTCGGAAGGCTATCGCAGTGCGCAGGCGGAAGCCCCTGCCATGCCCAAAGGAGCTTTTTCTGATCTCTCGCCGCCAATTCTTGCGCCACACTAGATGGGCCTCCGCCCTCTTTCTGCCCTCCCCTCTGTACGCTGGTCTCCGCGGCAACGCATTACGACCGGCTTTGTCCCCGGCTTTACCGCTCTTTTCCGACGGCCAGATCGCGCCACGTTATCCTGCTGCTTCACCGCTAGAAGACGTGTTGCGACTCGTCGCACCCGGGGCCGATTCGTTCATCACGGAAAAATATGCGGCCGAGCTTCACACTCGTCATGAACCAATGGCGCGATCAACTTCTCGCGCGCAAAGACTGGGTAGCTACTGGCGGAAGAGTCCATCGCAAGTACCGTCGAAACAAACATCGGAAGAATCGAAGAGAGGAAACGCGCCCTCCCAAATCGCATCGAACTGAAACAACGAACTTTTTCCGAGCCGGCCCGGCTCGACCGCGGCAAATTCATAGCCGCGTTCAGAAAACAATTTTCGGATCCGAAAAATTCTCTCTCCGCCGAATTCGAGATAGTTGGTATCAAGCAAGTTTCGGCGCAACCTCTCTCCATCGAAGTGCAGGTTCGCTGCACGATTGTTTCCTCGCTTGAAACTGGCCCTTGCGAAGAACGCATCGGCCTCTGGAATTTGCTTTGGACGCGGGACGGCGCCGGCGATTGGAACGTTCAGAAATGGCATTTCCTTCCGGAAAACACATCCTTTTCCCCGTCGCCACTTTTTCTTGATGTCTCCGCTTCTATGTTGGGCAGTTGCGATTCCTACCAGAATCAACTCTTGCGCGGTACGGACTACTGGCGCACCGCCCTCGATGCCGCATCCGGCATCGGCGTCTACGGAAACAACGGCGTCGCTGCCGGGGATTTCGACAACGACGGCTTCGACGACGTTTACATCTGCCAGCCTTCCGGCCTCCCCAACCGCCTCTATCGCAACCGCGGGGACGGAGCGTTCGAAGACGTAACGGAAAAATCAGGCGTCGGTGTTTTGGACGCCACAGCCTGCGCGATCTTTGCCGACTTTCAGAATCGCGGCTTGCAAGACTTACTCGTCGTCTGCGACATCCGGCCCTCTTCTTTTTCTCAATCAAGGCAACGGAAAATTTGCAATAAAACACGACGCCTTCTCTTTCGCAACCCCTCCCCAGGGAACCTTCACGCACGCCGCCGTCGCCGATTACGACCACGACGGCCGCCTCGACATCTATTTCTGCCTCTACACCTACTACCTCGGCCTCGACCAATATCACTACCCTTCTCCCTACTTCGACGCGCGCAACGGCCCTCCCAATTTCCTGTTCCACAACGAAGGGAACGCCACCTTCGTGGATCGCACGGAAGCCTCCGGCCTGAATGCTGAAAACGACCGCTTCAGTTTTGCTTGCGCCTGGGGCGACACCAACGGCAACGTCTGGCCCGATCTCTACGTTGCAAACGATTTCGGTCGAAGCAATCTCTATCGCAACGACGGCAATGGAAAATTCACCGCCATTTCTGACGATTCCGGCGCAAACGATGTCGGGCGCGGGTATGAGCGCCTGTTGGCTCGACGTTGAAAACGACGGCAAACAGGACATCTACGTCTCCAACATGTGGTCAGCCGCGGGGCTTCGCATTTCCACCCAAGAAAATTTCCACGCCGCCGATTCGCAAGAAATAAAGTCTTCCTACCGCCGCCACGCCGCCGGCAATTCCCTGTACAAGAATATCGGCAATGGCCAGTTCAAAAACGTCGCCGCTTCTGCCGCGGCGGATGTGGGTCGCTGGGCTTGGTCTTCCGATGGCTGGGACTTCGACCACGACGGTTTTTCAGACATTGTATGTCGCCAACGGCTACATCTCCGGCACCCAGAGGCAGGAACTCTCCAGCTTTTTCTGGCGGCAGGTTGTCGGCAATTCCCCCGCCACTTCCACTCCGTCTCTTCCTTACGAACGGGGGTGGAACGCCATCAACGAACTCATCCGCTCCGACCATTCCTGGAGCGGCCACGAACGAAACACTCTGCTTTCAAACAATCACGACGGTACGTTTTCCGACGTCTCCGGAATCTCCGGCCTCGATTTTCTCGACGACAGTCGCGCCTTCGCTCTCGCCGATCTCAACCACGATGGCCGCCTCGAAGTAATCCTCAAAAATCGCACCGCCCCGCAACTCCGAATTCTGCAGAACGCAATGGCGGAAATTGGCGACTCCATCTGCTTTCGCTTGCGCGGCACCAAGAGCAATCGCGACGCAATCGGCGCTTGCAATCACCGTGCAATCGAGCGCGCCGCGCCAAACCAAATATCTCCAGGCGGGCACCGGATTCCTTTCGCAACACTCGAAAGAGCTTTTCTTCGGCCTCGGAAAATCCTCCGGCCCAATTTCAGCAACCGTCCGCTGGCCCAGCGGCCTCACGCAAACCTTCGAAAACATCCCCGCAAACCATCGCCTCTTTATCGAAGAAGGTCAGTCCAAAATCTCCGTTGTTCCTTTTGCCAACGCCGCAAGCCCCTCAAAAACTCCTGCGCCCGAAAAACTTCCGGAACAATTCCCCGCAACTGTCGCAACTTGGCTGCTCGATCCTCTTCCCGCCCCGGATTTTTCTCTCTCCGAATCTTCCGGCGCGACCCAAACTCTTGCTTCCTTCCGCGGAAAACCCCTTCTTCTCAATTTCTGGTCCGCCAACCTTCCCACCGCGCTGGATCAGCTAAAATCTTTCCAGCGTGTCCAAAATGAATTTTCCGCCAAAGGCCTTCGCATCGCCTGCATCAACCTGGACGAAAATTTCTCCTCCGCTCAACTACGCTCTCTCGCCGCCAAAGAAAATCTCTCCCTTCCTCTCTTCTCCTCGGTACTCCGGACATCGCTGGCGTTTACAACATCATCTACCGCTACCTCTTCGACCGCCGCCGCGATTTCTCGCTCCCTACTTCTTTACTCCTCGACGAATCCGGCAACATCGTCAAAATCTATCAAGGCCCAGCCGATCCAGCCCAAATCGTCGCCGACTCTTCCAACATTCCCTCGCTCCTACGAAGCTCGCGTCGCCAAAGCCCTTCCTTTTCCCGGCACGCTCTACAACGGCCGCTTCCAGCGAAACGAATTCACCTACGGCGTCGCCCTCTTTCAGCACGGCTATCTCGACCAAGCCGCCGCTTCCTTCAAACAGGTCGCTGCTTCGCAACCCGAAAACGCCGAAGCCTTCTACAATCTCGGCACACTCTACCTCCGCAAGAACAATCTCGAACAAGCCCGGAAATTCCTGAGCCAAACCGTTCAGCCTGAAACCCGACTACCCCGAAGCCTGGAACAATCTCGGCATGATCGCCGCTCAGCAAAATGACGCCGCAACCGCCATTCAAAATTTCCGCCGCTCCCTCGAACTCCGTCCGAACTACGTCACCGCCATGCTCAATCTGGGCAACGTTTTTCGCCGCCAGGGCAATCTCTCTGAAGCGGGGAAACTCTTGAATCAGGCCGTCTCGCTTGAACCCGAAAACGCCGAAGCCAATTACAGCCTCGGCATGTTTTTCGCCCGCCAGGGCGACAACGCCCAAGCCGAATCGCTTCTGCAAAAAGCCTCCGCGCTTCGCCCAAATTACGCGGACGCCATCAATAATCTCGGGGTCCTTTTCATCCGCGACGGGAAAAACGCCGAAGCCGAACAGCAATTCAGACAGTGCATATCTGTCGCTCCAGGCTTTGATCAGGCTTATCTGAATCTCGCCCAGCTTTACGCAATCGAAAAGCAAAACGATAAAGCCCGCTCTACTCTCGAAGCTCTTCTCAAACTCCAACCCCAACACAAATTGGCCCGCCAGGCGCTGGAGATGCTACATTGAGAAAAATTGCCATGCGCGCGCGCCTCACAACTATTTTGCGTTTGTCTTCCTGCTGCCTCGCCTTGGCATGCCAGCTTTCTTTGGCGCCTGCGCGAAGGCCGCAGCAGCCTGCAAAAGCAGACACCGCACAAATCCACGCAGAATACTGACCCGCGCTTCCAGGAAGCCCAGGACCTCCTCCAGCAAGGCCGCCCCGAAGAAGCAAAACAAAAAGTTCAGCGACGAGCTGGCGAAAGATCCAAAAAGCGTCGAAGGCTACAATCTCCTTGGCATCATCGAAGTCTCTCAGAAAGAATTTCGCCGCCGCCCTCGACGCTTTCCAGCACGCCCTCAAACTGGATCCCGCTTCCCCGCGAACAAAAATCAACATTGGCAATCTCTACGCCGCGCAACAAAAACTCGATCCTGCCGAAAAGGAATTTCGCGAAGTCCTCCGCGCCGCGCCCGCCAACGCCGAAGCAAACTACAATCTTGGCCTAATCCTTCTCGCCAAAAACCAGGCCGCCGCGGCAGTCCCCTTTTTCGAAAAAGTCGCTCCGCCCACGAGCGAATCCCAAATCAATTTGCTCCGCGCCTGTCTTCTTTCCGGCCGCACACACCCAGGCGCTTTCTGTCGCAAACAATCTTTCCGCTCGAAATCCGAACGACGTCCAGCTTCACCTAACTCTCGGCATAATTCTCGCTTCTGGCAAACAATACAAATCCGCACAAGTCGAATTTGAAAAAGCCAACGCCCTGCAACCCGAAAACCCCGACATCCTCTTCAATCTCGGCCAGACCTATCTCCGCTCCGGCGAATACTCCAAAGCCGAACTCGTCCTGAAGCGCCTTCAAACTCTCAAACCCGATTCTCCCGACGTCCTCTCGCTTCTCGCACAGGTTTACACCGACCAATCTCGCTCCGTGGACGCGCTCGAACTCCTCGCTCGCGCCCACAAACTCGCTCCCGAAAACACCGACATCATCTTTTCTCTCGCCCGCGCCAGCATGGCGCAAAATTATTTCGAAGACGCCATTCCCCTTCTCGAATCCGGCATTAAACTTGCTCCCCGCCGCCCCGATCTCCAAGCCGCACTTGGCGAAAGCTATTTCATGTCGGGCCGCACGGAAAAAGCCATCGACGAATTCAAACACCTCATCGAAATCGATCCCACTGCCCGCTCCTACGCTTTCCTCGGACTCTCCTACCGCCACCTCGGCCGCTTCGACGAAGCTCGCACCTATTTCGAACAAGGTCTCAAACTCGACCCCCACAACGCTTCTTGCCTTTTCAACATGGGTTACATTGAAGGCCGCCAGGGCAATCAAGCCAAAGCCGAAGAATTTTTCCAGCAAACTCTGAAAGCCAATCCCGATTTCGCCGACGCGCTATTTGAACTCGCAAATTTGCGCGTCAACGAAAAACGCTTTGCGGAAGCCGCCGACCTCCTCCGCCGCTACGTCAAAGTCAGCAAAGATCCCGCCTCCGGCTACTACAAACTCGCCATGGTCGAGCGCAGCCTCAAACAAATTCGACGCCGCGCAGCGCGACCTCAACGTTTTTCAAACTCTTTCAAAAAATGCTTCCACCGGTCCCTATCCTTATCAGCATCTGTTCGACTATCTCGACAATCGCGCCACCCTCTCTTCTCGCGAACGCACCCAACTCGACCTCACCGAACTCACCAATCAAATCAAAACGCACCCCGGCCGCCCGCAGGATTTTTACTCTCTCGCCGAAGCCTATTTGAAACTCGGGAAAATCGAGGAAGCCCGCGCAGCCGTCAAACAGCTCGACGAACTCAGCGCCAACGATTTCCGGATGCAGGCTGGCATCGGCGTTCTGCTTCGCGCGCTATCGCCTTTACGACGACGCCATCGTCCACTTCCAGTCCGCCGCAAGAGCCAATCCCGATTCCGACGACGTAAAATTCGATCTCGCCGACGCTTATTTCCGCAAAGGCCAATTCACTCAGGCTAACGAAATCGCGCAGACCGTTTCCGCCGAAGGCCAGAAGGACGACGCCTACCTCGCGCTGCTTGGCGACATCTAATTCTCGTCTCGGCGATTCCGCTAAAGCCGCGCAAATTTTTCAGGATGCCATCCGCCGCAATCCCGACAACGATCAGTACTATCTTTCTCTCGCCCTCGTGCAACTCCGCGGCGGAAATCTTGCCGAAGCCGAAACTACTCTCAACCGCGGCCTCGCTCGCGTTCCCTCTTCCGGAAAAATCCTCTGGGGACTCGGCGTAGTTTCCGCACTTCGCGGAAATTCTCCCCAAGCCGCCTCCCAACTCGAACGCGCTGTGGATCTTCTCCCCGAATGGTCCGGCAGCTATTCCGCGCTCGGCGTCTTCTACTACCAAACCGGCCAATACGACAAAGCCCGCGAAGTTTTCTCCCGCTTCAAAGGCAGCCACTCGTCCGGCGGATTCGACATGAGTCGCATCGAACAAGCTCTCGCCAACGCGCCCGCAAACTTCCGCCGCCACCGTGCAACCTCTGCCCCATTCCTGCGCGCCAGCAATTCCTGCAAATCGCGCTTTCGCTCGCCGACCGCACGCTATGACCTTCGCGCACAATCTCTGTTCGCTTCGCAATTCCTCTCGCCCTCGGCTTTCGTTTTCTCTCCCGCGCTTCGCCCAGAATTCCGCCCCCGCGCAAACTCGCAAAAAAATCCGACGCCGTCCATCCCCGTCCGCTTCACCGACATCCGCAAACAAGCCGGCATCACTTTTCTTCAGGACTCCACGCAAACCGAAGAAAAGTTCTATCTCGAAACCATGGGCACCGGCGTCGGCTGGCTCGACTACGATCAGGACGGCCTCATGGATCTCTACTTCGTCCAGTCCGGCCCCACCGAACTCTACAAACCCGATCACCCCATGCGTTCCGCTCTCTATCACAACAATGGCGACGGCACTTTTACCGACGTCACCGAAAAAGCGGGCGTCGCCGCGGAAAATCACTACGGCCAGGGCGTCGCTATCGCCGATTACGACAACGACGGCTATCCCGACATCTACGTCACCGGCTATCAGCGCGCGATTCTCTATCACAACAATGGCGACGGCACTTTCACTGACGTCACCGCAAAAGCCGGTGTCGCCGACGAAGGCGACTGGTCCACCAGCGCCGCTTGGTTTGACTACGACCACGACGGCTATCTCGACCTGGTCGTCGCTCAACTACATCGAGTGGTCGCCGAAAAATAATCTCTGGTGCGGCGAACATCGTCCCGGCTATCGCTCCTACTGCCATCCCGGGAAATTACAAAGGGCAAAAGCTCAAGCTCTACCACAACAATCACGACGGCACCTTCACCGACGTCAGCGATTCTTCCGGCATCGGCAAGCCCGAAGCAAAAGGCATGGGCGTCGTTCTCGCCGATTTCAACAACGACGGCTGGACCGACATCGCCGTCGCCAACGATTCCTGGCCCAATTTTCTTTTCCTCAACAAACACGACGGCACGTTTCAGGACGTCTCGTTCGTCTCCGGCATCGCCGCCAGCGAAGACGGCCGCTACGAAGCCGGTATGGGCATTGACGCCGCCGACGTCGACGGCGACGGCTTCCAGGACATCTACATCACGCATCTCGATTTCGAACTCAACCGTCTCTACACCAACAATCGCGATGGCACTTTCACCGACGCCACCTTCAGCTCAGGCATCGGCAACAAAGCCATTCTCTTCAGCGGCGTCTCCATGAAATTTATGGATTACGACAACGACGGCTGGCCCGACATCGTTCAACTCAACAGCGCCATGGTGGACAACGTCCATCTCTATCACAGCGAAGTCACCTACAAAGAGCCCCTGCTGATGTTCCGCAATCTCGGCAAAGGCCAGTTTGAAAAAATTCCCGACAATGCCCTCGGCCCGGATTTCAGCCGCCCCATCGCCGGCCGCGGCATCGCTACCGCCGACTTCGACAACGACGGCGACCTCGACATCGCCATCAACAATCGCGGAGACTATCCCATGCTCCTCCGCAACGACGGCGGCAACGCCAATCACTGGCTCGAAATTTTGCTCATCGGCACGAAATCCAATCGCGACGGCATCGGCGCTTCCCTCAAACTCACCGCCGAAGGCGTCACCCACGTCGAACAATCCAAAGGCGGCATGAGCTACATGTCCGCAAGCGACCCGCGCATCCATTTCGGTCTTGGCAAACGCACAAAAATCGATCTACTAGAAATCACTTGGCCCAGCGGCCAAATCGACCGCCTCAAAGACATTCCGGTAGACAAAATCATCGCCATCAAAGAAGGCGCCGGCATCGTCCCCCGCAACTTCCCCAAGGTCCCCTCCAAATGATGATCCTTGCGCACAAACTCGAATTCCGTCATGAAATCAACCGGAGTCCGCGGAGGGAGACTCTGTCTTCTTCGCTCGGCTTGTGCGCGGAACTGGCCTCTCGTCGATCCGACCGACAGGCAACTGCGGCCATGATCCCCCGCCGCCTCTTCCTCGGCTCCTCCTTCACCGCCCTCGGCGCTTCGCTCCTGGACGCCCTGGCCACTCCTGTCTGGCGCTGGAAATCCCCGCTCCTTCTCGAGCAATCCCCCAAGGCAAATCCGTCACCCCATCCCGCAAAATCCCCCGTGCAATTCCTCGACGTCGCCCGGGAAGCCGGCCTCACCGCTCCCAACGTCTGGGGCGATCCCAGCACCAAGCGCTACATCATCGAAGCCAAGGGTTCCGGCATCGCCTTCTTCGATTACGACAACGACGGCTGGCTCGACATCTATCTCACCAACGGCACGCTCCTCGGCAAGGAATGGCCCGCAGGGCAAGCCCCCACCACGCATCTCTACAAGAACAATCGCGACGGCACTTTCACCGACGTCACCGAAAAATCCGGCATCGGCCGCACCGGCTGGCAAACCGGCGTCTGCGTCGGCGATTACAACAACGATGGCTGGGACGATCTGTTCTGCGCTTTCTGGGGCCACAACATTCTGTTTCGCAACAATGGCGACGGCACTTTCACCGACGTCACCAAACAAGCCGGCCTTCACAACGAAGAAATTCGCTGGGGCTCCGGCTGCACTTTCCTCGACTACAACCGCGACGGCAATCTCGATCTCTTCGTCTGCAACTACATCAAGCTCGATCCCGCAAAAAATCCCGATCCCAACGGCCCGCCGCTCTGCCAGTGGAAAGGCATTCCCGTGATGTGCGGCCCGCGCGGCCTAACCGGCGACACCAACGTCCTCTATCGCAACAACGGCGACGGCACATTTACCGACGTCTCCGAAAAATCCGGCATCCTCAAACCCGGCGGCCGCTATTCCATCACCGCCGTCTCCTACGATTTCGACAACGACGGCTGGCCGGATATCTACGTCGCCGTGGACTCGCAGCCCAGCATCCTCTTCCAGAACAATCACGACGGCACATTCACCGACGTCGCCGTCGTCGCCGGCTGCGCGTACAGCGACAACGGCCACGAACAAGCCGGCATGGGTCTTGCCGTTGCCGACTACGATTGCGACGGCTGGTTCGACATTTTCAAAACAAATTTCGCCGACGATACCTGCAACCTCTATCACAACAACGGCGACGGCTCCTTCACCGACGTCACTTTCGCTTCGGGCGTCGGCGTCAACAATCAATATGTCGCCTGGGGTTGCGCCTTCATCGACTACGACAACGACGGCTGGGCCGACATCATGCAAATCAACGGCCACGTTTATCCGCAGATTGACGGTCACTCGCTCGGCCAGACCTACAAAAATCCCCGTCTCGTCTATCGCAACATGGGCAACGGCCAGTTTAAGGACGTCTCCGCCGATCTCGGCCCGGGCATCTCGGAAAAATTCTCCAGCCGCGGCGCCGCTTTCGGCGACTACGACAACGACGGCGACATCGACGCCGTAATCCTCAATCTGGGCGATGGTCCCTCTCTCCTCCGCAACGACGGCGGCAACGCGCAAAACTGGATCAAGCTAAAACTCATCGGCACCATCTGCAACCGCACGGCAATCGGCGCCCGCGTCCGCGTCGTCACCGGCGCCCACGCCCAAATGGACGAAGTCCACTCCGGCGCAAGCGTCATGTCCCAGTCCGACCTCCGCCTCCATTTCGGCCTCGGCAAATCCGCCGTCATCGACCTCATCGAAGTAAAATGGCCCACCACCCAAAAAATCGAACGCTTCAGCAAAGTCCCCGCCAACCAAATCCTCACCATCCGCGAAGGCTCCGGCATCGTCTCCTCTTTTAAACCCCGTTAGAATGGACACTTGCGAAAAAAGACGGAGGGGGTGCTCCAGAGGCCGTTTCGCATCACCCATTTCCCTGTCACTCGCATTCGGTGATAAATTCTCACCCGGCAAAGTCATTGTTATGAAAGCCCTGCTCCTAGCCAGCTACAGCAAGCTCGAACTCGTAGAGCTTCCCGCGCCTTCGCCCGCACCGGATGAAGTCCTAATCCGCGTCGCTGCCTGCGGCATCTGCGGCAGCGATGTTCACGGCTATGACGGCTCGTCCGGCCGCCGCATTCCTCCGATCGTCATGGGCCACGAAGCGGCCGGAGTCATCGCCGCGGTCGGCACCGCAGTAACAGATTTCGCGCCCGGCGATCGCGTCACCTTCGACTCCACCGTCTACTGCGGCGAATGTCCGAACTGCCGCCGCGGCAACGTAAATCTCTGTGACCGTCGCCAGGTTCTCGGCGTCTCCTGCGGCGACTATCGCCGCGCCGGAGCCTTCGCCGAATTTGTCTCCGTCCCCGCGCGAATCCTCTACCGCCTGCCGGACAGTTTTCCGTTCTCCGAAGCAGCGATGCTCGAAGCCGTCGCCGTCGCAATTCACGGCGTCAATCTCGCGCAACTGGCGCCCGACTCGAGCGCCCTGGTCATCGGCGCAGGCACCATCGGCATTCTTACGTTGCAAGCCCTCCGCGCCGCCGGCTGCTCGAAGGTTTTCGTAACCGATGTTGACGTGCAGCGCCTCGAACTCGCCGGCAAACTCGGCGCAACCGAAACTCTTCTGTCCGATGATTCTCTGCTGAAGAAAATTCTTGGTCGCACCGGCAACGAAGGCGTCGACCTCGCCGTCGAATGTGTCGGCCGCAACGAAACCATCGCCGCTTCGATCGACGCCGTCCGCAAAGGCGGCACAGTCGTTCTTGTCGGCAATATCGCGCCGAGCGTAAATCTTCCGCTCCAGAAAGTCGTCACGCGCCAGATCCGCCTGCAAGGCTCTTGTGCCTCCGCCGGCGAATATCCGCAAGCCATCGAATGGATGGCTTGCGGGAAAATTCAGGTGAAGCCGCTCATCACCGCCATCGCCCCACTCGAAGAAGGACCCCGCTGGTTCGAGCGCCTCCATGCCCGCGAGCCCAATCTCCTGAAAGTAGTCCTGACGCCAAATCCAAACTCGTGATCCACAAAACAAAAAAACGCGTCTCGTCACCGGTTTTCATTCCGAGCGAAGTGAGGAATCTGCTTTTTCTTCGCGGCGTTGCCTGCGCCGTGCCAACCATCGAGGCCGCCCATGCCTGAAAACTTCTTCGACCTCACCGGCCGTGTCGCCATCGTCACCGGCACAAGCCGCGGCCTCGGCCAATACTTCGCACGCGCGCTCGCCAAAGCCGGCGCCGACCTCATCCTCACCAGCCGCAAACGCGAAGACCTGGCCGCCTTTGAAAAAGAAATTCAGTCTCTCGGCCGCCGCGCTGCCTCGCTCGAACTCGACGTCCGCGATCAGAAAAGCATCGAAAAATTCGCCGCAGACGCCGAAACCGTTTACGGCCATATCGACATTCTCGTGAACAACGCCGGCTGCAACGTGCGCAAGCCCGCGCTCGATGTCACTTGGGAAGACTGGAATCTGATTCTCGATACAAATCTGCGCGGCAGTTTTTTCGTCGCGCAAGCCGTCGCGCGCCGCATGATTGCCCGCGGTTACGGCCGCATCATCAACATCGGCTCTGTCACCAGCGTCGCCGGTTACGCAGGTCTCGGCCCCTACGGCGCTAGCCGCGGCGGAATTCGTCAGCTCACCATGAGCCTCGCCGACGATTGGGGCAAACACGGCGTCACCGTGAATTGCCTCGCGCCCGGCTGGTTTCGCACCGCGCAAAACAACGTAATGTACGAAGACAAAGAATGGGTGGAATATTTGACCGACCGGATTCCGCTCAAACGTCCTGGCCAGCCGAATGATCTCGATGGTGCAGTTGTTTTTCTCGCCTCGGAGGCAAGCCGCTACATCACCGGTCAAACGCTCCTGGTAGACGGCGGCATCTCCACGGGAGCGATGCGCGCCTTGCGGAAGACTACGTAGAAAACGAGCGCGCGATTACCGCGCTTGTTCCGGCTCCGGAATCGGCGTGATTTCTCCCAAGAGAAAAATGTAGCTCGCAATTCCGATCGTCAGATAAGCCGCTGCCGCAAGAAACGCCCACTGAAAGTTCTTCGTCGCGGACACAATAAATCCCGTCACGATCGGCGCGGCAATTCCGGAAAGCTGGTTGCTCAGATTCATGATGCCGCCGACTGTTCCTACGCTCTCGCGGGGTGCAATCAACGACGGAATCGACCAGCCCACCGGCGCAGCAATGGAAAGCCCGGTCAGCGCAAATGCTATCCACGTCACCGCGCCCTGTGCCGAATGTGCGTACGGCACGCCGAAAATGCACAGGCCAACCGACGTTCCTGCAACGAGAAAAAATTGCCGCACGCGTGTCGCATTCCATCCGCGCTGGATCAGCGAATCCGTAAGCCATCCGCCGACCATCAATTCGCCCGCCGTCGCGCAAAGCCACGGCACGCTCGTATACAAAAACGACCGCGTCAAATCCAGATGATGCGCTTCGGCAAGGTACGCAGGCAGCCACGTCAGCAGCAGATAAAAAACGTAATTGTAGGAACCATAGCCGATCGCAAGGCCAATCACTTTCTTGCGCGTGATCAGGTAACCCAGCGGAGCTCCCGCCGCCGCGCGCTGCGGATCTTCCGGTTGCGCGCCGCCGCGCCGGATATATTCGCGCTCCGTTTCGGAAAGTTTCGCGTCTTGGCTCGGATTGCGGTAGAACGCATAGAACAGGGCGAAGTAAACGACGCTGATGATTCCGGTGAGCGCAAAGTTTGCGCGCCAGCCGAAATGCAAAAGCACGAGCCCAAGCACGGGAATGCCGACCGCGGAAGAAAATTTCGCCATCGAATCGAACATCGCCGTGGCCAGACTTCGCTCGTCTTTCGGGAACCAGTAGCCGGTCGCTTTCGCAGTTCCGGGAAAGGTCGGCGCTTCTCCAATGCCAAGGAAAAGGCGCGCGCCGAAAAGGCTTCGCACTCCAATCGAAGCCGCGGCAGCGAACGACGCCGTCGCCCAGATGATGGTGCTGACGATTCCGACGCGCCGCACACCAAAACGGTCCAGCAGTAACCCGCAAGGCAGTTGCAACGCGGCATAGGGCCAGTTGTACGCGCTGGATAGAAAACCGAACACCAACGGGGTCATGCCGAAGGCGTCGTGCAGCGCTTCTTTGGAGACGGAAAGGTTTACGCGATCGAAATAGCTGACCAGAATTCCGAAGCCGAGCAGCGCTGCAATTCCCCACCGCCGCCGCGGCACCGCGCCATGCTTGGTTGATCTGGTCGGAGGCCAAAACTCCGACAGCTTAATCGAAACCGTGCCGAACGCCTACTGGTGAATCCGCGCGGCCCAGCCGCCGCCCGGCGCGAGATGCACTTTTAGCTTTGCGGCTTTCGTCACGGTCGTCGTGGTTTTCTTGTAATCGCTCGCCATGCGGTCCGCGTTCACGCCGTCCTGGTAGGCGTCTATCGTGAAATTGCCCTCTGGCAAAAACGAAAAGTCGATTTCAATGTCGCGCGCATCCCAATCCGACATTGCACCGACATACCAGTCTTTTCCGTTGCGCCGCGCAACGGCGACATATTCGGAAATTTTTCCATCGAGCGGAACCGTTTCATCCCAAGTGCTCGGCACCGCCCGCAAAAAGTCCAGCGACTCCGGCTCGCGCTCGTAATTCGATGGACTGTCAGAAAGCATCTGCAACGGGCTTTCATAAACGACGTACATCGCAAGCTGCTGGCATCGAGTTCCAAGAGCCATCGGCCGTTTGAAAACCGGAGCGAACATATCCTTCTGCGCATTCAACATTGCGCCCGGTGTGTAATCCATCGGCCCGAGAAACATTCTAGTAAACGGCAGCGTCACGTTGTGCTTCGGTTCCGTCTCCGCGCTCCACTTGCTCCACTCCATTCCGCGTACACCTTCATTGCTGATTAAATTCGGCCAGGTCCGCGTAAGTGACGCGCCCCGCTGCGCGCCATGAAAATCAACCAGCATGTGCCGCTTTGCGCATTCGCCGGCGACTTTGTAGTAGTAGTTCAGCAGCTTCTGATCGTTGCGTTGCATGAAGTCGACCTTGATACCCTTGATGCCCCACTTCGCGTATTGATCGAGCGCTGGAATCAATTGATCGTCCAGGGTTTTCCAGACCACCCACAAAATCACGCCGACGTTTTTCTGCTTCGCATACGCGGTCAGCTCTTCCATGTTGATTTCAGGCACCACTTCCAGCGCGTTACCGAGTTTGTACCAGCCTTCGTCGAGAATGATGTAGTCGAGATGATTCCTCGCAGCGAAATCGACGTAGTATTTGTACGTCTCGGTGTTAACCCCGGCCTTGAAATCCACGCCGTAAATATTGTTGAAGTTCCACCAGTCCCAGGCCACTTTCCCCGGCTTGATCCAGGCAGTATCGGAAAGCATGGAAGGCTTTTCAAGCAGCCACACCAGCGGATTAGAAATCAAGTCCTTGTCGTGCTCCGCGATTCCGACAACGCGCCACGGAAACGTGCGCGTACCGCGCGTGACCGCAATGTAGTCGGCCGCCTCGGTAACTTTGAAGTCGCGGTCTCCGGTCAACGTTTCCTTCAGCGGATAGTGTTCAAAGGTTGCGGCAAGCGCGCTGCCGCCCGTACCGCGCAGCCACAACCCGGGATAATCTTCGACTCCCGCTTCCGCGACGGCAATCTTCACGCCGTCGCCAGAGTCAATTACGGCCGGCAGAGTCGCAAAAGTTTTTTCTGGAATGCTGGAAAGCATGCGCGGCAAGTATTTGCGCTCGTTGTGGGAAAACAGGCTCTCTTCTTCGGGATAAAAAACGGTTTCGTCTGCGGCAAAACGGAAGACGGCGTCTTCCTTGAAAACCTTTACATTTTCACCGGGCAAAGAAGTTTCCAGCCGGTAAGCGACTCCCTCCGGGTACGCGCGGAACGTGACCGCGTAACCGCCGTCCATTTCGAGTTTCAATTCATTGTAGCGTTCACGGATTTTTGCGAATTTCTGCCGGACGACCGGTTCGAGCGTTTTGTCGGCGCTGTCTTTTTTCGCGGACTTTACCTGCGGGTTTTCGCCGAGCGTTTTTCCGTCGATATTGATCGCCAGCGTCGAATCTTTCATCAGCACCTTGCCGTTCCAGAGCACGTCGTAGGAAACTTTCTTGGCAACGTGCACCTGCACTTCGATGCGATTATCCGGAGAACGCAACGAATAATCCGCATCGGCCATCGCGCGGCCTCCGCAGACGACTGCGACCAGCATCAACAAAATCAGCTGTCCTGCCTTGCTTCCTGCCTTGCTTCCTGCTGCTTCCTGCTTGCTTCCTGCTTTGCGCATGACATCACCTTCCCTGGAAAAATGGAAACCCTTGGCGAGACTTTTAATTTGGCCCGGAACCCTGTTTCAGCACGGTGACGAACTGGCGCATTTCACGGCGTTCCTTTTCAAGCGCTGCTTGTTCCGATTTCCGCAAACGCGTGCAGGTTTTCATCTCTTCGTCGGCTTTCGCCGTCTCTCCTGCCCGGCGATACGCCAAGCTCAATTGATAATGCGCCGCACTGGATTCGGGGCCGGCAGCCACCGCTTCTTGAAACGAAGCTAGTGCCGCCTCTTTTTTGCCTCGCGCGTTATACATCATCCCCAGTTCCAGGTAAACCTCTCCGTACTTTGCATCTATCGCGACTGCCTGACGAAAGAATTGTTCGGCCCGACTGAAATCGCTTTCGCGCTGCGTTTTTCGCGCCTTTTTCAGTATAACGAGGCCGTAATAAAAATTGGCGCGCGGATTCGCCGGCTGCAGATTCGCAAACCGGCTCAGTTTTTCTTCGCTGCAGGGAGAAATTTCGGTCGCGGCTTGCTCCATTTTTCCGAGAAAAAGATATGGCTGCGCGTCCGCCGGATTCAAATCCGAAGCATGGCAGATTTGTTCTGCTGCTTCTGCATCCTGTCCACTCGAGTAATACGCTGCCCCGAGCGCCATGAACATTCGCTCCGATTTTGGATGCAGCTCAGCGCCTTTGCGCAAAACTTCAACCGCAGCAATTCCAGCACGATGGAGCAAGAGCTCCGCCCCCCAGGCAAAATAGTTTTCTTCACTTGCTTCCAGTTTCACGGCCGTTTCATATTCCCTTACCGCGGCGACGGGATCTCCGGATTTTTCTTTCTCGTCTCCGAGCAAACGGTGAGCGTCTCCAGCCCCGCTCGCGTGAGCCTCTGCCGCCCCCGATTTCAGTGCGGCGGTTTCTTTCAGCAGAGACTCGCTCGTTTTCACGTTTGCGTCCGAGCCGTGAAGACCTGCGTTGCTCCAATCAGTGACTCCGGCCACGGTAAAATTCGGCGAATCCGAAAATTCGATGGAGGTTGCGGTTTTTTCGGGGATTTTTTCCAGTGCTTTTTCCAGGATGAGGTCCAAGCGCTTCTTTCCGGGCGCTAATTGGATTTTTTCCAAAAGTTGCGGCAGAAATCCATCTTTGGCTATCCGGAGCCGGTACACGCCCGCGTTTCCTATAGTCAAGACAAAGGAACCGTTTGGAGCGGTCTTGGTCTCCTGGACGAAGGCTCCAGAGCTGCTCTCGAGCCTTAAAGAGACTCCGGCCACCGGTTCCCCGCTAACGTTGCACACTTTTCCTTCGACAATTGATTCTTGTTTTGCGCTCTGCGCGGGAAAAGCCCAAACGGCAGGCAACGAACAGGGGAAAGATGCAGCGACCAGAAAAACGATCCTTGCCGAAATGGCATTGCGAAATTGCATTGCTATTGAAAGGCGGGCTCTTCGGCCCTGAAAAAGAAACTAACACGATGCCACAGCTCAACGCGAGGCTGCCGCCACCGGCAATCTAGCGGCCAGCTTCTGCTCTCTGTCCCACGGGAGCAGGCGATCAGCGTAATTCGGGCGCGGGACTTCCGGGCGAGGTTTCAATGGTCACTTCGCCGCTGGTCAAACCCGGGGCGGATGCGACGAGATGAATCGCCCCGCGGGCCCTGGACGTCCGGACTATGACGAGCGCGCGTCCATAAAAGAGAGACCTGCGATCGCCCTGGTAGGCCTGCGTGCTGGCTTGATCGCCGCTTCCTACCGCTATGATCGAACCTGGCCCTTCGATGGCGAATTGGATGTCGTCCCGGGCAGCGGGCTGAAGCCGTCCTTGGGCGTCTTGCGCTTCGACGGTGATGAAGGAAAGGTCTTCGCCATCGGCTTGCAAGACGGTGCGATCCGCCACGAGGTGAAGCTTTGCAGATTTTCCAACCGTTTGTAAGACGCTCGCGGCTGTTTCTTGATCGCCATTGAAGCCGACTGCCTTCAGAGTGCCGGGAGCGTAGGGAACGGTGAACAGGGCTTTGCGTTGCTGCTCCGCGGTCGTCGGCATTTCGCCGATGAGTTTGTCGTTTAGATAAAGTCGGACTTTTTCGGTGCCGGCATAAACTTCGACCTGCATGTCTTTGCCTTCGCAACCGGGCCAGGTCCAGCTCGGCAGCGTCGGATAGACGGCCCAGCCAATGGCGACGATTTTCTTGCCCTCAGGTTCGGGGAGACGAACTGTCAGGTAGACGCGGCTCCCGCCGTTCCACAGAATGTCGCGATACCACGACTGTGGTTTCCGAAAACCGGTCAGATCGAGGTCGCCTGAATTTGCCGCGTGCCAGGGGAAACCCGGAAACATCAGGCTCATGACCGGGTCCGGCTTCCCATTCTGCTGCTGCGCAAATGCCGCGAACGGATTCTTTCCGTCTTCCCCCATTTTCGTCATCATCTGCTTCATCATGGCGCTGATTTGTGTGGCCTGCGCCGCCAGTTCCGGATTCACAAACGACCAGCTTCCGATTCCCGATTCTCCAAGATAATCCATGGCGGTCCAGACAAATTCCCCGAGGACGTAGGGATGTTCCTGGGTCAACTTCCACTGCTCGAATGCTGCCGATGGGACTGACTCCGTCGTCATCATGATGCGGGTTGGCACTCGCTCATGATCCTTGGGTCCGTTTTCTAGAAGGTTGTAGTTGTAGCCGGAGACGTCGAGCAGGCTCATGACCGCATCCGTGCTCGGGGTGTAAGTAGCACCCGGGAACGCTTCGCTCAAAGGGCGTGTGCCGTCGAGGGAACGAACGCGCGCAACCAGTTCTGTGGCGAGCGGCGCGCCGTCTTTTGTCCATGCTTCGGGAATTTCATTTCCGATTCCCCAAAATATGATGGAGGGGTGGTTGCGGTCGCGCAGCACCATGGAGTCCACATCCTGCTGCCACCACTGTTTGAAAAAGCGGGCGTAGTCGAACTTCGCCTTGCCGATCGTCCAGACGTCGAATGGCTCATCCATAACCAGCAATCCGAGGCGGTCGCACGCATCAAGAAACGCCGGCGACGGCGGATTGTGCGCCGTGCGCACTGCGTTAAATCCCGCGGCTTTCAGGAGTTCAACCTTTCGCACTTCAGCGCGATCAAACCCCGCGGCTCCAAGCGGGCCGTTATCATGGTGAACGCTTCCGCCAGCGAGTTTGATGGACTTGCCATTGAGCAGCAGCCCCTTGTCCACGGACCAGGCAAGGGTTCGCACTCCGAATTTGGTCTCGACGCGATCCACAACTTTTCCATTGCGGACAATTTCCGTGACGGCGCGATAGAGCGTCGGGGTTTCCGGGGACCACAATTGCACATTGACAATCCCGGCGTCCTCGATCGTCTGCGTGTGAGTTTTTGCCCCGAGGCGCAGCGGCGACTCTTTTGTCGCAAGAGTCTTGCCTTCTGCGGAAACCAGCGTTGTCTTCACCGTTAGCTCGGCGGACTCCGCGGTTTCGTTGTGTACCTGCGTGCGTATCTGAATCTTCGCAGTTGCCCCCTCCAGGCCCGAAGTACTGACGAAAACACCCCAAGGCGATACATGAACCGGTTCCGTCACCACGACTCTCGCGTGACGGTAGATGCCCGAACCCGTGTACCACCGCGAGTTCGGCTGCTCGGAATTGTCCACCCGCACAGCCAGCACGTTGGGTTTGGAGAAGTTGAGTTCAGGTGTGAGGTCAAAACGGAAGCTTGTATAAGCATAGGGATGGACCCCGAGCTTTTTGCCGTTCAGAAATACCGTCGCATTCGCGGCGACGCCCTCAAACTCGATGCTGACCTTCTTGCCGTTCCAGTCGGAAGGAGCGGTGAAAGTCCGCCGGTACCATCCGACGCCGGCAGGAAAGAATCCGCCGCCAGACCCTGTCGGATTTTTTCCGTCGGGAGCGCCTTCGATGCTCCAATCGTGGGGCAAATCCAGGCTGCGCCAACCCAGATCGCCAAACGACTGCGCTTCGGCCCCGGCGGGATCGCCAAGAGTAAACTTCCAGCCTGCGTCCGCGATCAGCTCTTGTCGCGGCGGCGGCAATTGCGCAGGGACGGGAGATGGCAGCCAAAGCGACAGCATGAGCAAGAACAGCGGCGCGATCTTGTGAGGCAACATTCTTTTCATCGGGAACCTCTTTTTCTCCTGTGGAGTGTACCGCCATCCATAACCGTGCGGAGTTTCACATAAACTCCTCCCACATGACCATCCTAGAGACATCCCGGCTACCCAACTCGCACGCGGACAAGCGGACTCTGCCGTCTACTTGGCGGCTTCCTTCACCGGGGTCGCCGTAAAGTCCCCTGTGATTAGAAAAGGCTGGACTTCGACCTTACCCGATATCTTTTTCGAATCATCGAGCGTCGCCGTATACGTCAGCGTCAACGGGCTGCCGTTGTATTCCGATTCGTACTTCCACGTGACCAGCTTCCCGTCGAGGCTGCCGCTGATCTGAACTTCCTTGTCACCAGCCTTGCAGCTGCCAGTGAGCTTGTTTTCGGTCTGCTTGAACTTGCATTCCTGGTCACTCTCATTGCCGGCGATGCTGTTGTGCACCGACCAGCTTCCCGTAAGGTTGGGGGCATCCGCAGCAAAAACAGAAGACGCGAGCAGAACAATGAATGAAGCCACGATCTTTTTCATGAGTTATTCCTTTCAAATCAGTCTGAATTGAACTGCTATCTACCGAATTTCAATGCGTCCTCTGAGCGGCGGCCAAGTCTTCCGGCGATGGCCGCTTCATCAAAAAAGGGAGCGGAACGAGCAGCGCGACAGTCACTCCAAGGATGAAGAACGCGCTGATGAAGGCAAGCACGTTTGCCTGTGCTTCCACCATCTGCTGAAGCTGCGCGAGGGCGTGGCGGCCCGCATCCGCGACGCTACTGCCAGTGAGAATCGTGGATTGCCGCAAAGCCGCGAAGTACCGGTCAAAGAAAACATTGCCCTGGTGAAGATGTGCACCCAGGCGATTGCCGCGTTGTGGCCAAACAGGGTTTATGATTCTCCTTGTGTTCAAGCGCCGGCAAGCCAGACACCAGGGAAAACGTCCCGATGGACACGGGCGTGCTGTCGCACGGAGCCCGCGCCGGGTCCTTATGGTTGCTGTACCACCCGTCAGGACGCTTGACCTATTCGGTCCTGCCGAAGTGTTCGCCGACGCGAATCGTCTGCATGGCGGGCATCAGGCCTACGAAATCAGCATCATTTCGTCGGGACCGGAACGCGTTGTGTCAAGTTACATGGGCACGCCGCTCAATACTGATCAGACGTATCGAGAATGCCGTGGGCCGATCGATACATTGCTGGTGGCCGGGTACGACAAGCGTGAAGAGACGCGGTTTGATCAGAATTTTCTGAGCTGGCTTAAAGAGCGCAGCAGAAAGAGCAGGCGCTTCGGTTCGATTTGTACTGGCGCTTTTGTGCTGGCTGCCGCCGGGTTGCTCGATGGCCGGCACGCGACCACTCACTGGAACTGGTGTGACGATCTCGCGCGGGGCTACCCGCTAGTCACGGTCGACCGGGACCCCATCTATGTCCGAGACGGCAACTGTTACACATCGGCTGGGGTCACTGCAGGTATCGATCTGGCACTTGCGTTGGTGGAAGAAGATCTAGGCAGACCGGTTGCCCTCAAAGTTGCACAAATCATGGTCGTGTTTCTGCAGCGCTCTGGCGGCCAATCGCAGTTCAGCACGACTCTTGCGGCGCAAAGCCGTGAGAACCGCCCGCTTGGCGACCTGCTAGCCTGGCTTCCAGACAACATACGGGGCAACCTCACGGTCGATGGTCTTGCACGCCGTGCGGCCATGAGCCCGCGCAACTTCGCCCGCTTGTTTCAAAAAGAGGTGGGCAAAACACCAGCGAGGCACATCGAGGATCTTCGTCTCGAAGTTGCGCGACGACAGCTTGAATTGACGGCACTGAGCCTCGAGGAGGTCGCAGATGCCAGCGGTTTCGCCAGTGCGGAAACGCTCCGGCGCATGTTCCGGCGACGCATGGGAGTCACACCTGGTCAATACAGAGCGTCTTTCGGACGACGTTTCGCTTGACTAACCCTAACTCTCCCATTTTTTCTTTGTGTCTTCCTGGGCGAGAATCGTCTTTTGGCAGAAATCGTGGGTTTATCGTCTGCCCAAGCTCTACCAACAAACAGGATTGAGTCCCAGACTGAAGAAGTGCCTCAAGGCTTCCTGGATCGAGCAAGAATCACGATCTACTAGTCGGCACTGCAGCGCAGTAGTAGGCTCCGTTTAACCATATGTCAAACACCCGTCGAGGCAAATCCCTTCGGCGGATACTTTTGCTAAAGGAGAATCAGCGATATGACCTTGATGCCGGATCCAACATTTTATCCTTCGCCAGGAATGGCCATGCAGGCCCCGCCAGAACGCCTTGCCTATGTCGCACTGCTCAACGCAGGCAAGAATGGACAGCGCGACGCCATGGGCGTCATTGACCTCGATCCGGGCTCGCCCGAATATGGGCGGCTCGTCGGGCAAACGGACTTTCCGCGCGGCGATAATGAGCTGCACCACTTCGGATGGAATGCCTGCAGCGCATGTCTTTGTCCGCAGACCCCTCATCCACACATGGAGCGTCGCTACCTGATCGTACCGGGCATCGGGTCTTCGCGGATCTACATCCTGGATACCAAGCCGAATCCCAAGCAGCCGAAGATCGTGAAGGTGATCGAGCCCGAAGAGTTCATCAAGAAGACCGGCTACACCTCGCCCCATACAATTCATTGCGGGCCGGACTGCATCTATGGAAGCGCACTCGGGTCGGCGAGCGGAGACGGCCCCGGTGGCATTTTTCTGATGGATGCGAACACGTTTGAGCTGAAAGGCCAGTGGGAACAGGATCGCGGCCCGCAGCAACTGGCCTACGACTTCTGGTGGCACCTGGGACACGACACGATGATTACTTCTGAATGGGGCACTCCCAACATGGTGAAGGACGGCGTAAACCCTGAACTGCTGCTCGCCGGCAAGTACGGGCACAAGATTCATATCTGGGATCTGGACAAGCGGCGCCACCTGCAGGAAGTGGACCTGGGTGCAGAGCAACAGTGGGTGCTCGAGTTGAGGCCCTCTCACAATCCCCAGAAGACCTACGGTTTTGTCGGCGTGGGCGTCTCGCTCAAGGACCTGTCGTCGTCGATCTGGATGTGGTACCGGGAGGACGGCGGTAAGAACAGCAAATGGGCCGTCCGCAAGGTGATTGAAATTCCCGCCGAGCCCGCTGATCCGGAAAAGTTACCGCCACTTCTGAAGGGCTTTAAGGCCGTGCCACCGCTGGTCACTGACATCAATCTGTCGCTCGACGACCGCTTCCTCTATGTTTCGTGTTGGGGGACCGGGGAGTTCATACAGTACGACGTTTCAGATCCGGCCAACCCGAAGAAGACCGGCTCAGTCCATCTCGGCGGTATCGTGCGCCGCGCGGCTCATCCGAGCAAGCCCAAGCAGCCGCTCAACGGTGGCCCGCAGATGGTTGAGATCAGCCGCGATGGCAAGAGAGTCTATTTCACCAACTCGCTCTATTCCCCGTGGGACGATCAGATCTATCCCGATGGGTTAAAGAGCTGGATGGTAAAGCTTGACGCCGACCCGAACGGCGGAATGAAACTCGACGAAAAATTCTTTGTCGAGTTCGACGGGTTGCGCGCGCATCAGGTGCGGCTGGAGGGCGGGGACGCTTCATCTGATTCCTACTGCTACTCAGAGGCGCGATGACGCACGCGGGATCGACAGCGTTGTGGCTGATGCTGCTCCTTGGCGCCTACCACGGAATCAATCCCGGTATGGGGTGGCTCTTCGCGGTAGCGCTGGGGATGCAGGAGCAGAAGGGGAGTGCCGTAGCCAGGGCGCTCGTGCCGATCGCGCTTGGCCACGCTTTGTCCATTGGCGGCGTGGTTCTTGCCGCGGCGCTTCTCGGCATGGCCTTGCCGCGCGAGGCAATCCGCTATCTCGTCGCGGCGCTTTTGTTCGGCCTGGGAATCTTCTCCCTGGTGCGGCATCACCACCCGCGATGGGTCCGCATGCAGGTAGGTTTTCGCGACCTGACGCTCTGGTCGTTTCTGATGGCATCGGCGCACGGTGCTGGTTTGATGTTGCTGCCCGTACTGCTTGCCAGCCGTACGGTCGAAGCGGCGGACCACTTGGCAGGTCACCATCTCCTGTCCGCAGCCGCCAGCCCCCTTTCGGCACTGCTCGCCACCGCGGTCCATACTGCAGCCTATCTTGCTGTCACTGGGATCATCGCGTGGGTGGTCTACAGCAAGATCGGCCTAGCGATTCTTCGCAAGGCCTGGCTCAATCTCAACCTGGTATGGGGCGCAGCACTCGTGGTCACCAGTTTGGTCACTCTGCTGATGTAGCCGTTTGAAGTTCGGCGGTCCGACGGCCGCCGAACTTGCAGACGAAATGCCCTCGCTGCGACAAAAAGGCCAGGCCTAGGTAGGATGAACCGGGCTAGTGCCCGCCCCCCATACAGACTCACGGCAGATATCCTCGCCGAGGCGCGCAAGCAACGGCGGAAGTGCTTCGATGTCGGCAAGCGAGGTGCGGAAGTTCACGATGCAGGCTCGCAGCGCGAATTTTCCATTGACAACGGCGTTGGACAGGAATGCTTCACCACTTTTCTCAACTCGAGTCAGCAGCGCCTGGTTGATTTCATCGATGCGCTTCTCGACGGCGGGTGCACCAATCTGTGGCTTCAGCTCCGACGGTACATATCTAAATGTCGTGATGCTCAAGTGCTGCGTGAACGCCTCGAACTCAGAGTGACTGCGGATGAGCGCATCGAGATGCTGCGACAAACGCATGTCGTCGGCGATCATGCCGATCGCACCGGTGCGGCCGACCTGCCGAAGTGCAAGCCACACCTTGAGAGCGCGGAAACCCCGCGAATTCTGCGGCCCTTGATCGAAATAGTTAATGGCCGTTTCGTCGAAGTGATAGTAGGCAGGATGATAAGAAAACGCTCGCAGCAGATCGTCGGGCCGCCGCACAAGGACACACCCGGCTTCCAGGGGAGCGTAGAGCCATTTGTGCGGATCGACCGCCACCGAATCTGCTTCGTTAAGCGCCCGCAGACTTTCCGGAGCACCAGGTACCTGAGCCGCTAACGCTCCATACGCTCCGTCCACGTGAAACCAAAGCTTGCGCGCGCGGCAAATCGCCGCGATTTCCGGCAGTGGGTCCACCGCGCCCGTGCTGACCGACCCGGCAGTGCCAACAACGAGAAACGGAAAATCGCCGAGGGCAAGATCGCGATCGATCTGCGACTCGAGCTCGGCGGGATTCATCCGCTGGCCGACATCGACGGGAATCCAGCGAATGGCATCGGAGCCAAATCCAAACATGTCGGCTGCCTTCTGAAGCCACGTGTGCGTCTCGGTCGAGGCATACGCCACCAACCGTGGATGCCCTGCAAGACCTTTCGTTCGCACGTCCCATGCGGCCTGTCGCAGCGCGGGCCGCGAGGAAGCAGACAAAGTTCGCCATGTTGCCGCCGCTCACCAGGAGGCCGCCGCAGCTGGTCGGAAATCCGATGAGCTCAGCGATCCACCGAACGGTCTGCGCTTCTATCTCGGTCGCGAGCGGAGAGAGCCGGAATGCACCTACATTCTGGTTGATCATTGCCGCTAGAAAATCGCCAAGCGCTCCGAGAGGGGCCGGACTCGACGTGATGTAGCCAAAAAACCGCGGATGACCATTGAACAGTGAGTGTTCAAGCAGCAGGCTCGTGGCTTCTCTGAGCACTTGGGCCGCTCCCTCGCCGGCATCGGGAAGCCCGCGCTCGCTCCTGAGCACGCGCCGGATATCTGCAACCGACTCATCTCTAGTCACGAGCCCAAGCGGCATCTTCCCGAGCCAGTCGGCCAACAAATCGACGAGTTCATGGCCGAGCGCACGAAACTCGTCCGGGGCCATTTCGATCGGCGCCGTTCTGTTCTTCAACGTATCGACTTTGGTGTTCATCGCGATTTATATCCCCAAATCCGCCTCAAGGCGAATCCTGACAGCGCAGTCCTTCAAAGAGATCAGATTCACGAGCGCGACCGCCATTCACCAGACTGAACGACGCGATAAAACTCCTGTGTTCCCCAGATCGCCTTGTGGTTCTCGTCGGGTAAGTGTTCGAGGTTCTTGTAGATGCTCATCTGTGTCTTGTGACACGACACCGCTTTCCAGACGGTCGGCCAGAACTGACTGGTGTCCATGATTGTTGTAAGAGCCCAATCCGGCCATGGTGACGACTTTCGCTCGATACCATCCACTTTCGAAATCAGACCGCGCAGCGCACTCTGATAGGCCTCCCATTTCTTTCGGCTCCACTCGATGTAATACAGTTTCGATACGCGATGGGGTTGGCCCGACCCGGTTTCCCCGGCGGCGGCGACAACCGCGGCAGTTGCGAGCTGCGAGATGGCGACGTGATCGGGATGGCCGTAGGCGCCTTCGGGACCAAAAGTAATGACGACATGGGGCTTCAGTCGACGGAGGTGGTGGGCAATCCGTGCCACCGCCTCCGTGACGTTTACCTGATCCAGGTCGCCGTCGCAGTAATCAAGGAAATTGACTTCGCGCACGCCTAAAACCCTCGCTGCTTCCCGCAGCTCGGCCTCGCGTACACGACCGACTACGTCAGGCGGCGGCTTTATTCCGCTTTCGCCAAAGCGGCCACGCTCGCCGCGCGTGGCCGTCACAAGGTAAGTCTCGACGCCCTCGCCGGCATACTTCGCCAGCGTTCCACCGATACCGAGGGATTCGTCATCGGGATGCGCCAGCACACCCATCAATCTCAGGCACCGCCTGTTTGCCGTGGTCATCGCCCCAACGCCTTGCGGATACGCGCCAAGTGGTGCCAGCTGTGCCGCAGTGCGTGGTCCTCAATGACGAATTGCGCGGTGACTGGCGCGCCAAAGCTCAGCGAGAAAGGCGCCGCCTGATCCAACTCTTCATCGGTGAATGCGCGAACTGCAGCGGCCGCCTCACGACTATTCCGGCGCAAGAGTTCGATCGCGGCAGCTTTGGTCACCTCGGCAGTTTCCTGAGCATGTTTTCCGTTTAACTCCGCGACTACTTCCCAGGTGACGTCTGTGACAGCTTTGCCACTGGCGACTGCTCGCGCGAGATCAATCTCAATAGGATAGACACTGGCCACATGGTGCACGATGACGCCGACAGGACGGCGGTCTGATCCCGACACTGGTGCATGCCACTCCGATTCCGAGAGCCCTTCGGCAAAGGCAGCCAAGCCGGCAGCGCCTTCCTCGATGCGACCCGCCAGTAATTCCGCGCGACGACCTGCGGAGCCCTTAATTTTTTGAGTAGCAGTGGTTTGTGGTGACATGCTTCATCTCCTCATATTTTTTTTCTGATCTTGGTCGACCAGCGAATCGCGCTCCGTGTGTCGACGCAATTACTATGCGGCAGCGAACTTTGTTGATGATTCAGGTGCAGCAGACTCGGTTCGAGTTGTTGCCGCAGAATGAATCTCCGGGTCGAAGGCATCGAAGAACGCACGCCCGATGGCGAACAGCCCGGTGCGCGGGATCCAAAAATCGCCCAGCTTGGGCTGCTCCCGCAGGGGCGCAACCGCGCCAAGGTTGCGCCCGTCGATGGTGGCCTCGGCGCTGGGCACTGTCCAAGTCAACAGAGGGTTTGCGATGAATCTTTGGCCGTTCGGCGCCCGTCCGGTCAACCGCAGCTTACCCGCCCCCAAAACAACGCCAGCGACAGGCGCCATTGCGGCCAGGACAGCTGGGTTCTTCCAAAGCGTGTCGGGCATCAAGCTTCCCATCAGGTTCATCGCACGGGTAGCGAGCGTGGAACCGAGATCCAGCTGCCACTCAATCCGGCCCGGCGCAACGATGCGCAGGCGCCGCGGTCCGTCCCACTGGGTCTCGATCGGCAGCACAGTGATGTCTGCAAGCGCTTTGCCGAAGAAGCGCGCACAGCCTTGCCGAGGCGGAACATCTTGATAGAAGTGCCAATCGCCGTCCGGATCGCAATGCCAAATGGCGGTGTAGGCCGGACCGAACGATGAAGCCAGGACGTGCCGGCTACACAGGGTATCGCCCGAGGCGAACGGGCACGACTCGATGCCGTACACGGAAAGGATTTCGCCATCACCCTTGGGCAATTGCGGGTTCTTTTCCAAGCGTTGGATTAGATCACGTGGCTCGTTCATTGGACCTCCTCCATAAACGGCTGAAACTTCATTTAAGATCGAACTCCGATCACTTCCAGATATTCAGCGAAGACCGTGGTGCTACCAGCCCCCGCTCGATTGTGAGAGGTCCACAGCGCTTCGAGCTCCCGGCGAAGACTCTCGCCGCCGGTGGCATCGAGGGAAGCAAACGCCTGATAGGTGGGTCCGTAGTAGAGGCGGAAGAACTCCACCACCTCCGAGGGAGGAAAGGGATAGCTGAACGTGTAATGACGCCGGACCAGGGATAGATCCGAAAGACCTTCGCCGAGCCTTTCACGAACTGTGGCTTCGTCGCCCCACAGGACCGGCGCAGGCATCCCGGACGGCGCAGCGAATTTCGATACCGCCTTGAACATTTGGCCGACGAATCCCTGTGGGGTCCAATTGACCATGGCAATCGTCCCTCCCGGGCTGCACACTCGCAGGAGTTCCTGAGCGACAAGGTCCGGCCGCGGCGCGAACATCGCTCCGACCAAGCTGGCCACGATATCGAAGCTCGCGTCCTCAAAAGGGAGTGCCTCGGCGTCGGCTTCTTCAAACCGTGCCGGAAGAGCTTCGGCTTGCGCCCGTTCCCGTGCGCGCTCTACCAGATTGCGAGCGATGTCCACGCCGGTAACCTTCAGACCTTCCCGCGCGGCAATCAGAGCCAGTTGCCCTGAGCCACAGGCGACGTCCAGGAAATGGGCTCCAGGAGCGGTGTCCAGGCGTTCGTAGAAATCCCGCGCACCGTTTTCCAGGTACCGCGAGAACCGATCGTAGTCGCCAGCCATCCAGGTTTTCTTGAGGCGAGCTTTCAGATTTACAAATTCGGATGAGATCGCAGTGGCGTGCATCTTTTGGTCTCCGTTATTTTTTGCTTGCGGTCGATCGCCGATTCGCTGCTGTGTTGTGTCGACCGCGTCACTATGCGGCAGGATGCGGAAGGGATACTTATCCAAGCGTCTGGTTCTCTTGCTGGGACGCGAGTAGTATGTGGTTTACTTGACCCGGCGTCCGGACCAGTTTGCCGAAATTCGATCGCCGCTATTTTGGAGCCGAATGGATGTTTTGTCAGA
>CAWCCV010000022.1:0-129839 GCA_963794175.1 uncultured Acidobacteriota bacterium
CGTAGGAAGCGATGAGGCCAGAAGGAAAGTTCGTGATCTGCTTAACTGGGCCGCCCGGCGACTCCATCTTCCAAATGTTCGTGGCTCCCTGGCGCGTAAGGTTCAGGTAAAAGCCGTGACCCTCGGGATCCCACTGGGGCACGGTCATGCCCATTCCGGGGAGCGCTTCAAATTGCGTGCTTGAAGATCCGTTTGCGAGCGTAGCGACAGAAAAAACGTAAGGCTTTGTCGGGCCTTTAGGATTCTCTCCCGCATAGAGAACCTCTCTTGCGTCAGGCGAGATTCGCGTGAAGGGATTTGAGAGATTTGGCAGCGTGACTTTGGAAGCCTTGCCGCCCTCGATGGGGAGACGATTCAGAGTGCGTTCGTCGTCATTCCAATAGAAAAGCCATTTGCCGTCGGGGGAGCAGTTGGGCATGACTGCCGATTTTTCGCGCGTAAGCTGCAAAGGATTCGAACCGTCCGCGTCAATGCGCCAGATGTTCGATTCTTCTCCAACGATCTGCGCATACAGGATGTGATTGCCGTCGCCGCAACCGGAAATGTCCTGAATGCCGGGCTGGTGAGCCAGAATTCGCCTCGTGCCGGAACCGTCGGCATTCGCTACGAAAACTCCCGTGTCGCGCGTTTCGTAAAGAATGTGGTCCTTACCGAGCGTCGTGACATAAAAAACCGGAGAGTCGCCGCTGCTGATTTTGCTCGCGCGATTCGAATCGCCGTCCGGCAGCAGCCAGAGATCGCCCGTGATAGTCGTCTCGATTCCGACCAGCGCGCTTGCCTCGCGATCCAGATCGAGCCATTTGACGCTGTAATCGGTAAGGTCGCCGGTAAGTTTTGTGGCCTGTCCCGCAGGATAACCGACAGCCCAAAGCTGGCCGCGTTCGCTCACACTCTCTTCGCGGATGGGAACGAGTACACCTGTGCCGTCGCGGAGCCATTGCGGGCGACCGAGGTAATTATGCGTCGTAAAAATTTCGCGGAAATTCGAACCATCCGGCTTAATCGCAAGCAGAGAACGGCGAGCTGGCGCTTGATAGTTTGCGAAGACAATCGTCTTTCCGTCCGGCGACCATGCCGGAGCGATGAGCGCTTGCCAATACACCTGCCCGGGTTTCTTGGCGATGATTTTGAGTTCGCTGCCGTCAGCGTTGGCGACGATCAGGTGGTTTTCGCCACGGTCCGGGACGCCACGCAAAAATGCGAATTTTGTTCCGTCAGGCGAAAAGCTGACGCTGGTGTCAATGTCCTGGACAATTTCCTGAGGCTGCCCTGCTTTGCCATTCTGCAAGGGAAGTTTATAGAGAGAGCTGATGAGATGGTTGTCCTTCGAAGACGCGGTGTAGTAGAGCAAATTTCCGTCGGGGGAAAAACTCACACCCATATACATGGAGCCGTTCGGCGGGACGATCTGTGCTTCCGCGCCGTTTTGTAGCTGCCGAAGCACGAGACCTTCGCCACCGGCTTCTTGCTGGATGTAAACGATGCTTTTTCCGTCCGGGGAAATGGCGACGCCGTTGGCTTTTCCACTCTGCGTGAGACGTTCGACGTGCACGTTCTGAAAATTTATGGCGTTGGATGATGAATGTAAGCTGTTGTATGCAATGCCTGCGGCAAAAACGGCAATCGCGGCTCCGAGAATGAGCAAGAGCCCTTTGCGACCGGCGCCTGCGGCTTCCGGCTGGTTCGAAGGGGCATCAGACTGACCAGAAATGGGTTGCGTATCGTCCACGGGAAGCAAAATCTTAGGTGCGTGCTCGGTTCAAGTCAACGCTGACGGCTCTGCGGCGGGTGACAGCGTTATCGATTTTCGCAATTCCTCCGTTTATTAGACGCGCCGCAGGGCAATTTGGCTCCTTGGCGGTTTGGGCAGGAGCCGCTTCTAAGGTGCGACCCGGAATGCGGTAGACTAACGGCCATTTTGAGCGGGATCGGTTCCCGGGAGGGTTACCTGATGAAGAGGATTGTCGCGGTTTTCGGTTTCTTGCTGGCACCGCCCGTTTTGCCGGCGCAGCAGACTCCGTCGCTTGATGCGCTCAAACAGGAAGCGGTTGCAGAGACCGACAAGATGCAGACGTTCACGCAGCAAATGGTGGACCAGGTTTTCAGCTTCAGCGAGCTCGGCTTCCAGGAATTCGAGACCTCAAAATACGTCATCGGCATTCTCGAAAAGAACGGCTTCAAAATCGAAAAAGGAATTGCCGAAATTCCCACGGCGTGGGTCGCGACGTACGGCAATGGAAAGCCTGTCATCGCATTCATCACCGACGAAGACTGCATTCCGCGCGCTTCGCAAAAACCCGGCGTCGCCTATCACGATCCACTCATTGAAGGCGCTCCCGGCCACGGCGAAGGCCACAACTCCGGCATGGCCGTAAACGTAACCGCGGCGCTCGTCTTAGGAAAGCAATTGGAAAAATATCATCTCGCGGGCACGATCAAAGTTTTTCCAGGCATCGCCGAAGAGCTCGTTGCCGCAAAAGCCTTCTATGTCCGTGCGGGATATTTCAAAGACGTGGATATCGTCCTCGGCTCGCACGTCAACAACGACTTTTCTACTTCCTACAGCACAGGCGACGGCAAATGGAGCGGCCTCGTCTCCGTACAATATTTCTTCCACGGCAAAGCTGCCCACGCGGCAATGGCGCCCTGGGAAGGCCGCAGCGCCCTCGACGCCGTCGAGCTGATGGACATAGGGTGGGACGTAAACCGTGAACATCTGCGCACGGCGCAACGTTCGCACCGTGTGATCATCAACGGTGGCGATCAGCCGAACGTCGTCCCGTCAGAAGCTGCGGTTTGGTATTACTTCCGCGAGCTCGATTTTCCGCACATCAAGGAATTGTATGAGATCGGCAACACGATCGCAGATTCAGCGGCAAAGAGCACTCGAACAACGGTCGATCACAAACTAGTCGGTTCCGCTTGGCCGCCTTTTTACAACAAGGTGATCGCCGAAACGCAGCAGAAAAACATCGAAGCAGTGGGCATGCCCAAATGGAGTGAAGCGGATCAAACACTCGCCAAGGCCCTGCAAAAAGAAATCGGCGCAAAGGTCGAAGGACTCAAGGAAAAAATCAAACCGCTCGAAGAGCCGGCCAAGAATCTTGTCGGTGGCGGCTCAGACGACGTCGGCGACATTTCGTGGAATGTTCCGATGGTTTATCTGATGTATCCCGCAAACATTCCGAACCTGCCCGGGCACAGCTGGGCGAATGGCGTGGCCATGGCTACGCCGATTGCGCACAAAGGCTCGACGGCCGGAGCCAAAGTACAGGCTATGACGGCTCTGGATTTTCTGCTGAAGCCGGAACTCGTCACGCAAGCTTGGGATTATTTCCGAAATGTCCAGACGAAAGAAGTGAAATACGAATCATTTCTCTCGCCAAACGACCAGCCCGCCATCGAGCTAAACGCAGAAAAAATGCAGAAGTTTTTGCCAGAATTGAGGAAGCTGTACTTCGACCCCACAAAGTACAAAACGTATCTCGAACAACTCGGAATCAAGTACCCGACCGTCCATCCATAGCCCGGGACAAGGAGTCATAAATGCGCCCTTCGGTACGGATTGTCTTGTTACATCGGATAGGGAACCGCGAGTCACGCAATTTGTACTAGAGTACCTTCAAGAAAAAGAAGTGAATGCGCCAGGCCTCGAAAAGCGGATTGCCTATATGCGGCAGTGCGTGAAGGATTTCACCTGCTCTTCCCAGGCCGAATCCGCCTTTTTTGCAAAGACCAATTAGTCGCACCGCTGCGGCCAGCTTGATCCAGCTCGCCTCGGATCAGGTGTTCGGCAGCCACGCTGGCCTCACTGCCTAAACCCCATACAATATTTCCAACCCTCATCCGTCTTCCTCTAGGGATGGACGAACAGGTGAGCATCACCGCGATGACCGAGCAAGATCGCCAAATCTCCGAAGTCGTTGCGGTGGAAGGTGGACGCCTGCGCAATTTCATCCGACGCCGTGTGGCCGATCCCCGCGACGCCGAAGACATTCTCCAGGAGGTTTTCTACGAACTGGTGGAAGCCAATCGTCTGCTCATGCCGATTGAGCACGTCACCGGCTGGCTTTTCCGCGTCGCGCGCAACCGCATCACGGACCTGTTTAGAAAGAAGAAGCCCGAATCGTTCAGCGAAGTAGCAGTCGAGGGCGAAGACGGCGATTTGTTGCGCATCGAAGACCTCTTGCCATCGCCTGAAGCGGGGCCGGAAGCCGCGTATTTACGCAACTTGTTACTCGACGAGCTGGAACTCGCGCTCGACGAGTTGCCCGCCGAGCAACGCGAGGTGTTCGTCGCTCACGAAATCGAAGGGCGCAGCTTCAAGGAGCTGTCCGCGGAAAGCGGTGTGAACGTGAACACGCTGCTCGCGCGCAAGCGTTACGCCGTGCTTCACCTGCGCGAACGTTTGCAAAGCATTCACGACGAATTTCTCGAGAAGTGAGGAGAGCAACATGAGAAACAAGAAGAAGTCTGATCTGGATCGCCCCGCTCGCAATCGCCGCGATGGTGCTTTTCGTCTGGCTTGGCGGCGAACTGGTGATGCGTTTGTGGAACTGGCTGCTGCCTTCACTGTTTGGCTGGCGAACAATTACCTTCTGGCAAGGCCTTGGCCTCCTCGCGCTCTGCCGCATTCTCTTTGGAGGCTTGGGCGGCCACAGTGGTCATCGCGGCGGTTTCCGCCGCAAAGTGCGCGCCCGTTGGGAAGGTATGACGCCTGAAGAACGCGAAAAATGGCGCGATGCGTTCCAGCGTCACTGGGGCAAAATGCCCCCGCCCGATTCGACACCTGCTGCCTGATCGCGGAATCCCATGACGCGTCGGGGACAAGGCAACACTACTTCGCCGGCTTTGAAGCCGCACCATGGTTCAAGGGAATTCCCAGCGTGCCGGCCTTGTGCGAATTTAGATCGTAGATACCCGTGCGCAGGAACGTATATCCCACCGGCACATCAATCTCCTTGTGGACCTGCAATCCGCCCTGTTGCAAGTCGGCGTAGACCTTGGGTTGCAGCTTCATGTTTCCTTTGTCGACTACAAAATTGATCGCTTTGCCGCCGCGATCGAAAGCAATCAGGCAAACCTCAATCTCGCCCCGCTGTGTGCCGTCGGGAGCGGTTTCAAATTTGAGGTCTTGCACGGTGATTGCAAAGTCCACAGCGTAGCGGACGAACGGTCCTTTGAAGTCCGAGTTGCTGCCAATGCGAGCAGCCGCTGGATCGGGCTGAGGATCCATTGGGAGCACGCGTATCTTGTACAGAATGTCCGAATAGTCGGGTAGATTGCGTCCCATGAGCATCACCAATGGGTCCGAGTCGGACTTTTGTCCACCCGCCCGCGCGCTTTCGGGGGTGTCCGCGTAATATCCACGGCGGTAGGCGAGCGCGTACTTGCCGTTTGGAACTTTCAACTGAATACGCCGGTATTTGCCGTCCGTCGCCGAATTTTCTGGGGAATAGGTTAGCGAGTAGTAGTGCGTGCCGTTGTTAATCACGCGAGTCAACGCGTCGTTTAGACCGTTCGTATTGTAGAAAGCCTGGCCGCCGGTTTGTTTGGCCAATTCCTCCATGGACACGTGATTCGAATCCCGTTCCGCAGCCGCGGATCGCGACTGCGCTATCTGATCCTGCATGGCTGTGATCCCTCTTTTCTGTCCAATTTCCGCGCCATTGGCCGCAAAAGTCGAATCTGGAGCCAAGCCTTCTGCTCCGATGGGATAAATGGCGACCTGCGCGGCAGTAAGCAGATCGGCGGTTTTTCGCACCTCGTCCTGAAATTTGCGTGCCGTAATGTACGGATCGGGCACGTCAGGGTCGGGGAAAACACTCAACGGAAAAGAACCGGAAAACCAGATCAGGTTCTTGCGGCCGGGGATTCCGGAGAGATAGCGGCCGAGCTGGTCCAAAGCCTGCAACGTAAGTCGAATGCGCGACTCTGTCTGGAAAGTGGCGGTGTCCGCCAGGAACTGCTTCATCACGCTGACCGCGTCGACCTGCGCCTGCGTCAACGTCAGACTCTCTGGAGGAAGGGCGTTCGTGTTTTCCGACATGAAGTCGACCAGACGCTGGTTCACGTCGGTTTCCGTCTGGGACGGCAGCAACGCCGATTGCTGCGGACCTGCTTTCGCGTTGTTGAGGATCGCCAGTAGTTCTGACGAGTCGGTGGTTACGCTTTGCAGCATGTTCAATCGCGACGCCAGAGTGAAAATCGCAACGCGGGTGCCCGGAGGAATCGCTTTCAGATACTTGATCATCTCCCCGTGAACGTAACTCTGATCGCGCAAAGGCGTGTTCAAGGCGTCCAGCAGAAGAACATTCACGGAATCTGTCGTCGGCTTCAGGGGGAAGTTCGTGTAGACATGGGGCGGAAGCGTCGGAAGCCTGACGGGAGAGGATTGCGCGCCGTGGTGCTCTTCGAAAGAGGCGACGGTTTGCGCTTTGCCGTCTTCGAAGATTTCGAAGTCTTCTTTTGGGAGGCCCGGAACGGGCTCGCCCTTGGAGTTGGTCACAACCACGTCTACTAAGACGGCGTTCACTCTGGACTTGATGACGGGCTGCTGGCTGGGGGATTGCTGCGCCCTAGCCTGGGCCAGCAGGGAAGCGGAAACAAGCGCAAGAAGAGCAAGCGAAAGGAAGGGAGGATGGCGATGCCGGCCCATGATATGCCTTTTCCACAAAGCAACGTATCACGAACTTCTGGGTCGCGGGACACTTTACCGCGCCCCTTTACACTTCGGGTCCGGTTCCCGAATGGGTTTTCTGAATTCTGCTATCTTCATTAGGAATCGAGAGGGTAAATATGGCCAGTGATCTCCGCGGCGTCTGTCCGCTTCTTCAGGTTCACGACATGCCGACTTCCTTGCGTTTCTACCGCGACGTCCTCGGCTTCGAAGTGGTCAGCACGTCACCCAAAATTCGCGAAGACTATTTTCACTGGGTCTGGCTGAAACACGGCCAGGCGGAAATCATGTTGAACACCGCCTACGAATCCGACGAAGAACGCCCCGCGCAACAGGACGCTGCCCGCATCGCCGCCCACGAAGACACCTGCCTCTATTTTGGCTGCCCCGATGTCCACGCGGCTTACGAAGAATTGCGCCGCAAAGGGGCGCCCGTACAGGAGCCCAAAGTCGCGCCCTACGGCATGACTCAAATGTATCTCCGCGACCCCGATGGCTACGCCCTCTGCTACCAGTGGCCCACCAAGCCATAACCTAGTCTTTCTTTACTTTTCCTTTCAGCCCTGCCGCACACTTCGCTCTTTTACCCGGGATACACCGCAAACTCCAAAAGAGCGCTCGCGCCTATTCCTCCGTCTCAAACTGCTACAATTTCCGCGTGTCCTCTCCTCAACTCGAACTCCTCGTTGCGCCTGTCGATTCCGGCACTCGTCTTGACCGTTTTGTCGCGGCACACTCTCCTGAACTTTCCCGTGCCCGTGTTCAGGAACTCATCGATTCCGGCCTGGTTCAGGTTAACGGACAGCCTTCCAAGCCCAGCCAGAAACTCAAAGGCGGCGAACGCATCACCGTACAGCCCAAACCACGCGCGCCGCTCAAAGCCGAAGCCGAATCCATTCCGCTCGACGTTCTCTACGAAGACGACGACCTCATCGTCATCAACAAGCCCGCCGGCATGACCGTTCACGCCGGAGCAGGGAATTCAAGCGGCACGCTCGTCAATGCACTGCTTGGCCGCGGCCAAGAGCTCTCGCAAGGCGGCGACGCGTTGCGGCCCGGGATCGTTCACCGGCTGGACAAGGACACGAGCGGCGCGATTGTGATTGCGAAGAACGATTTTGCTCATGCAAAGCTGGCCGAGGCTTTTCAATCGCGAGCGATTCAAAAGACCTATCTTGCGCTCGTGCAGGGGAAACTCACCGGCGCGAAAGGACGAATCGAGCTTGCCATTTCGCGCGATCCAAAGCGCCGCATGCGCATGTCTGCTCGTCCAGCAGACAAATTTGCGAAGGCTCGCGCGGCGCGCACGGATTGGGCGAAACTGCAGGAATTCGGTCCGGCGACGCTCGTCGAAGTCCAACTCCACACTGGCCGCACGCATCAAATCCGCGTGCACTTCGCAGCCCTAAAACACCCCGTCGTGGGCGACACGCTTTATGGCGCCGCAACGAATCTGATTGTCGAGCGAGTCAAACTCCCTGCTCTCGAACGGCAATTTCTTCACGCGGCACGTCTCTTGTTTATTCATCCGCGCACGGAAAAACAGATTACGGTCACGGCACCACTCGCACCAGAACTCAAACTCTACCTGGAGAAATTGGCAGCCGCGGCAGGCGTCCCAAAAATTGACGCCTCGCTTGCCGGCTTCCTATAATTCCAACCATGCGCCGCACACTCACAGGTCTCTTCGCCGCTTTTCTTATTCTCGCCTTGCCACTCTCGGAAAGCGCCCAGCAACAGCCGCAGGCTCAGCACCACCGCCGTCGGGTCAACAGACTCAACAGAGCGGCCAATCGCTGATTGTCCGGGTTAACCTCGTGGACGTGCTGGCCACGGTGCTCAACCGGCGCAACAAGCTGGTGTCCGATCTCACCAAAGAAGATTTCAAAATCATTGACGACAACGCTCCTCAAGAGATCCGGTATTTCAACCGGCAATCGGACATTCCTCTGCGCATCGGTTTGTTGCTTGACACTTCCAACAGCATTCGCGACCGCATCAAGTTTGAGCAGGACGCGGCTGTCAACTTTATGTATACGGTGCTGCGCCGCGGAAAAGACCAGGCGTTTGCGATGACCTTCGACGACGAGCCGCAGGTCATCCAGAGCTTCACGGGAGATACGGGATTGCTGCGGGATCAAGTTTTGAAAACGCGCCCGGGCGGAGGTACGGCGGTTTATGACGCAGTCTACGAAGCGTGCGCTAAGCAGCTCAGCAACCCGCCGCGGCCGCCAGGGGATCAGCAGGACGTGGTTCGTCGCGTAATGATTCTCATCAGCGACGGCGAGGACAATCTTTCGGATCACACGAAGTCCGAAGCAGTGGAAATGGCGCAGCGGACCGGCGTGGTGATTTACACCATCAGCACCAGCATTCAGTGGGTAACGACAACGGCGGATAAAGATTGCCGCGCGACTGGCTCTTGCAAATACCATCTCACGGAAGGCGATCAGGTTTTGCAGAGTCTCGCCGAAGAAACCGGTGGGCGCTCGTTTTACCCGTATCACGTTGACGATCTCGATCAATCGTTCCAGGACATCGGCGACGAGCTGCGCAACCAATATCAAATTACGTACAACCCTACGAACTTCGTGCCGAACGGAAAGTACCACCGCATAAAGATCGAGCTGCCAAAATTTAACGGGTATCAAGTACGCGCGCGCCGCGGTTATTATGCGCGGCCAAACTCGGGCGATGCCGGGCTCACCACCACGCCCGCAAATCCGCCAACACCAAAACCATAGCCGAGTAGTTTAGAGGAGAAATGATTCCTTACTGCGGAGAATCGCGGAAGAGAATCGCGTCGGATTCGACGTGGACGCGCTCGATGGCCAGCTTCTGACCGTTGGGGGAATAGCCAAAAGCTCCAATGCGGTCCGAAGTAAAGTGCGTCAATTGTTTGTGCGATGAACCATCGAGCGGCTGCATCCACAAATTGTCCACACCTTTTTCGCGTACCACGTACGCGACATTTTTTCCGTCGGGCATGAACTTCATGCCTTCCTGCGCGCGCTGGTCAATGTCGTGATATTCCTTCTGATGCGTTTCGGTGGAGTCGATGCGCAACATTAATTTGTGATCGAACTCGCGCACTTCTGTCGTCAGAATCGATTTCCCATCCCGCGAAAGGTTGTACAAACCGACGCCGGTTTTCAAAACGACTTCAGGACTCCCACCGTCGATCGAGATGCGTTTGAGATTATTTCCGTCGGCGCGGTCCACGAAATAAACCCATTTGCCGTCGGGCGAACAGCCTGGATCCGCTTCGCTAACGCCCCGCGTCAACTGGACTTGATTGCCGCCGTTTGAATCCATGCGCCAGAGATTTGCAGCGGCTTTTCCGGAGCGGCCAATAATGCGCAAAATCAGATATTTGCCGTCTCCGCAGGATGTGAGCTGATCGGGAACTTCGTTGGAATCGGAAAAGAGCAGAGTTTCTCCGCCTGAGGGATTTACCGCGCGAATTTCTCCGCCTTGCGGAATCACGAGTTTTCCATCGGCGGTCCAATCCCAGCGCCAGATTGGCTGCTTCGAAGAGAGAACGAGCGGGTGGAAATCTTGCGGACTGCCAGACAGGGGCGATGGAAAAATCGGTGCGCGTTTGCACTTGCGTGGCGACAAAGCTTTGGAAATTGGCAGCGATGCTGGGGCGAACGTAGGAATTTGTGTCCGCCGTGATTGCGCGATAGGTGCCTTGCGCGTAATTCACCGTGGCGAGCTGACGCTGAAGGTGGCCGGAAGAACTCTCCGCGAATGTGATCAGCAGGCCGCTGCTGTCCGGAAGCCAGACAGGATCATAGGAAACTTTTTCGTGAGAGTTTGCGAAATTCCTGCGGGCCCCAGTGGCGACGTCAATGGCGAGGAAGCCGCCCAAATCGTTGGGGGTGGGCTGAACAATGGGAATCGCGATTGTTTTTCCGTCGGGTGACCATGCGAGCGTGTAGCTGTCGCTGGCAAGCGGCATGCTTTTGAAAAGGGCGCGTTCGGGAGCGCCGTCGCTTTTTGCGATGAGCAGATCGAAAGTCGGCGAATCGTGATCCTCGCGTAGATAGGCGAGATGCTGGCCGTCGGGGGAAAGCGCGACGGGACTATCCACGTCGCGAATGAGAGGGCGCGGTGTGCCGCCGAGCACGGGAGCCTGATAGAGGATGGAGATGGTGTGCTCTTCTTCATCGCGGCGGACGAAATAGAGATAACTGCCGTCGGGGGAGAAGGCGATGCCGAGATAACGAGTTGCGGCGGGCGCAACGATTTGCGTGTTGCTGCCGGTCTGGATGTGGCGCAACTGCAAAGCCTGCAAGCCGTTTTCATCCATGACTTGCGCGAGATATTTTCCGTCGGGCGAAATTGCGGCGAGCGTCGTGTGGCCATTGTTCGAGAGATTTTCGATGGTGAAATGCTCAAAGGGAATGTGTGCCGGTTTTTGAACGAGTTTGTAAACGCCGAAGCCGGCTGCGAGGAGAACGATCAGAGCGACGAAGCCAGTGATTCCCGCGCCGAGTTTGTTTTTCTTCGCGACTTGAAAGATGACGGAGCCGCTGCCGGGCGTTGGCGCCGCGAATTTCGGCTTGTGACGGCGATTTAGCTGGAGGAAGAGAAGAGCCGCTGACCGCGGCCACGGAAGTGGTGATCACTTTTCCGGAGTCGACTTCGCGCAGAAGGCGTTTTAGATCCGCACGGAGTTCAGCGGCGAATTGGTAGCGGCAGTCGCGATCTTTTTCGAGGGCTTTGTTGAGGATGCGCTCGAATTCCGGCGGAACTTCCGGATTGAGAGTGACGGGCGCGGCGGGGGTGTTGCGGAGAATATTTTCGAAAACAACGGCGGAAGCGGTGCCGGGGAACGGGTGCTTGCCCGTGATCATTTGATAGAGGACGGCGCCGAGAGAAAAAAGATCGGTGCGAGCATCGAGTTCTTCGCCGCGGGCTTGTTCGGGCGACATGTAGGCTATGGTGCCGACGGCCAGGCCGGGACTGGTGAGGTGCGTGACGTCAAGATCCTGCACTGTCGTTTCGTTGTCGTGACCGGGAACGAGTTTTGCGAGGCCGAAATCTAGAATTTTTGCCTGGCCGCGGTCGGTAACGAATATGTTTGCGGGCTTGATGTCGCGGTGGACGATGCCTTTTTTGTGGGCGGCGTCGAGCCCATCGGAAATCTGGATGCCGAGTTCCAGCGTGCGGTTCAGTTGTTGCGCGCCGGTGCGGATGATTTGATCGAGCGCTTTGCCTTCAAGGAGTTCGAGTGCGAGGAAGGTTTTTCCTTCGTGGTCTTCGATGGCGTAGATGGTGCAGATGCCTGGATGATTGAGCGCGGAGGCAGCGCGCGCTTCCCGGAGGAAGCGCTGATGACTCTCGGTGTCCTGCAACTTGTCTTCAGGAAGGAATTTGAGAGCGACGCGGCGGGCAAGCTTGGTGTCTTCCGCCTCGAAGACGACGCCCATGCCTCCTCCGCCCAGTTTGCGGAGGATTCGATAGTGGCCGATGTTTTGCTCTTCCATCATTTAGCCGGAAGCAAGATGTTATCCGCGCAAGCGCTGGCGGTCAATTCACGCGCGGATTTCGGGTTCGTCCCGGTAGGGCGACGCAATCGGCACAAAAGAACGAGAAGGTGCGAAGAGGAAGCTGCGGAACGCTTAAAGGTGGCGCGTCAAGCCGTTGCTTTATCCCTCAGGCCCACGAATAGATAGCCGACGCCTTTGCAATTGGGACATTCCTTATTGCGGTAATATCCGGTTGCTTCACACTGTGTACATTCGTTCCAATCGAATGGTTTGGTAGCAATTGCGTTAGTGCCGCTGCAGCGTAGTTCACCGTTGGTTTTACTACAGCGACCGTTTGCGACGCCCATGTTGTAACCAGCGCCGCCACACTCAGTACAACAGGTAACAGGCAGTTCTCTCTTCATCCTCTGATGATACGCCTGTGCGGGTGTGTTCACCTGCTCCATACCGAACGCCTCCCAGATTGTGGCTGTTTCAACAAGTTTTTGGCGCATGTTCAATTTTGGACAGACGAAGGGTAGGGTCGAGCTGTAGCTTCCGGATGAAAACTGAGAGTTATGGGCTGGCTCGCGGAATGCCTCTGGGAACGCTCATCGCGGGGTATCTGCTCTACAGGGCACGCCGGCGGCAGCGACAAACTTAGCTTAGGTTTGACAGCATGGTCGTCAATCTTGCTCGAAGACCGAACAGACTCCCGTGCCTGGTCCTTGATTCCTCGAAAGAGGGTTTCCGGCTGCCAGAAAGTTAGCGGTCCGGGTTGGCAAATCCAGCTCCAATCAGACAGGAGAAGTCGGTCCGGAAGCGGTGTAATTGGCCATTCCAATGCGGATAGTCAAAACCAAATCCTAGCTTAGAACAACAGGGAGAAATAAGAATGAAAAAATCAGTGATCGTATCAGCAGGCACGGCTTTAACCATCGTCGCGGCCCTGGTAGGTGTTGCGCAGGCTCAAAAGGGCAAACAAGTAATCTACGTATCTTCGGCGCAAGGCACATATAAACCGTCGCCGACGAGTGGTGTTTCCATGCAAGCGCTCTGGGGCGATATGGAGAAGGGTGCTCATGGAACTTTTACGAAGTTCGAAACCGGATTCGATGCGGGCATGCACACGCACACGAACGACGTTTCCATCGTGGTCGTCAAAGGCGCCTATCTGTACAAGGATGATGCAGGCGAAAAGCGTGTCGGGCCGGGTGAATTCCTTTTCATTCCGGGCGGTCACAAACATTGGAGCGGCGGGGACAAGACCGAAGGCGCACTCTTTTATGAGGAAGGGTCGGGGAAATTCGATAGCATACCGGTGAAATAGCGGGGATCACGGCGACCCTCCCAGGAAACAAACGCATAAGTCGTTTGTTTCCTGGTTCCATTAATGGCCGTGAACCCGGCCCTACTCGGAAACAATCCAATTGTTTGGATAGCGCGACCAGGAGTTGGCAGGCACTGGCTGGCTCACCGAAAGCTTGGAAATGCAGACTGCGAAATCTGCGCACCGAAGGCGATGGGACCGCTTGCGTTCTAATAATCAAGACCGATATGGGCAAAATTAAACACAACAACGAACCAAACAACCCAGACGGACACCAAAACCATGGTGGCACGCAAGCCGACGCTCAAAATGGCCCGCTTTGTGGCAATGCCCGCCAGTAGAAACCGGATGGTGGCGGCGCAGAGGATAGGCGGGATGGCAATGGTAGCCAGTTGCAGCAAGTACACCCAGGACGGCAAACGAACGAATGTCAGGTTCAGCAACAAAAATAACCACACAAAGACAACGATCATCGTCGCTAACGCAAACGCTACGGACAATAAATACGAACTCCGCTCGCTTCCTTCCAGTCTCTTCGTGCCGCGGTAGTACCGACGGGCGAGCGCGCCAAGAGGCAGAGACAGCAGCAATCCCAACAACGTCAAAATACTCGCGATCATGGAGGTCTCGAGCCAGGCCTTGGTCTCGTACCAGGGTACCCGGTCAAAGACCATAAACGGAGACCAGGAATCGGTTGCAATACGAAACGCCTTTCCGTCTTTCAATTCGGCAGCGAACCGTTCGCTTCCCGCCTTATCCTTCCAAACCAGAGGCGCAATCTCGACCCAATTGCGAGACGCTCCACTAGGGCCGGCAAATAGTTCTCCAGGAATCTCCACCCTGCCGCTGCTATCGACCGAGACAGTCACTTCGTCCAGATAGCCGAACAATTTTGTGAAATTCGATTCTGCGCGACGGGAAGCGACATAACTTCCAGAAAGGAAAGCGGCGTCTTGCGGGTCCGATTTGAAGCCGGACGGGGCTGGCGGCTTTTGCGGAAAATATCGCTTCACAAAGTTCTCGATGAGACCTTCTCGCACAGAAATCTGTGTCAAGCCCTCGCCCCGGCTGTTCATCGAAAAGAACACACCTGTCTTTTCCGATGGTATGAGCCACAGGTAACTGTGAAAGACATCGGTGTCACCACCGTGACCGATGATCCGCAGGCCATAAAGATTGTGCTCGTAGAAGCCCAAGAGCATGCGATTGAGTGGTGCAATTGTGGGCGAAGCTGTCGTGTGCATTTCTCGCGCGACGTCCGGTTTCAGAAGTGGACTACTCGCCTCATCCAAGTTGGCGAGCATGAAACGCCCCATATCATCGGCCGTTGTCGTGGCGCTGCCCGCCGGACGAAATGCTGTCATCTCGAACGGCACCGGCGGCTCCGTTGCGACGGGATAGCCCTTCGACATAAAGGGAACGAGATTAGCCGGGAGCGGCTCACTCATGGTCGAATTCTTCATGTCGAGCGGGCGGAAAATGTGAACGGCGACATAGTCGTCGTAAGGCTCGCCGGAAACCCGCTCGACGATGTATCCGGCGAGCAACGCGCCATAGTTTGAATAGGCAGGGGTGCTGCCTGGCGGGAAAATGCGGTGGGGTATCCACGCTTTTACTGCTTCACGGATCGAAGGCACCTTTTCGCCCTTGATCGCGAGATCTTCAATGCGTTCCTCAAATCCAGCCGTGTGGGTCAACAAATTTCGCATGGTGACGGGTTTGCCATCGTAAGGCGGAATTTTGAAATCCAAATAATCGTTCACATCGCGATCAAGATCGATTTTCCCCGCTTGCACTTGTTGCATCACCGCGGTCCAAGTAAAAAGCTTTGACGTTGAAGCTGGGCGAAATAGGGTAGCGAGAGGATCTATGTGCTGATTTGTGGCGATATCCGCATACCCGTACCCCCGCTCAGTGAGTACATGGCCATCCTTGACGACCACCACAACTGCGCCGGCAACGTTCCCAGCGGCTAAGGCATACGGCAGGTAACCATCCAGCCAAACGTCTACGTCGGATTTGGTGAGAGCTGGTTGCTCGGCAATCGCGACCGCATTGTTTTCGGCCGCTGATGGTCCAGACGGTTGCGCCGAGGGCACGGTACTCAGCGAGACCGAAGAAATCAATCCGAGAGCCACCGCGCATATCAGTTTTTTTCGAATGCGATTCATTGCGCACAGTTTTACTCTAGAACCTTCTACGTGTCGACAAGGCCTAGTCATTCTCGTTTTGTGCCACGAGTCTGATAACGCGCTATCCTGCAAACCCCCGCTCAGCGGGCGCCAGCCTGACTGTAAGCCGGACCTGGCGAAGAGCGGGTCATTTTTACTTCGGTTTTCCGGTCCTGTAACATCGCATTTGTGAAGCCATTCGAGTTGCTCGGCGAAACAGTTTGTCCAGACGGTTCTGAGATGAAGCTGGTTCGCCGCGGCGATGAGTACCTGATTCTTGCAGGCGGCGCGGTCCTTATGTCCAGCCGCTTGCATGGCTCGGAGGAAGCGTTGGCCGCGTTCGCTTGCGAACACGTGCGATCGCTCGAGCGGCCCAGCGTGCTTGTTGGCGGTCTCGGAATGGGCTTTACTTTACGTGCGACACTGGATCTGCTTCCTGCCAAGGCAGCCGTCGTCGTCGCCGAGCTGGTGCCGGCGGTCGTGGAGTGGAATCGCGGGCCGCTCGGGCCGCTGGCGAAACACCCTCTGAAAGATAAGCGCGTGCGGGTCGAGACGGGAGATGTTGCCGTCACCGTCGGCTCATGCCTCGGCCAATTCGATGCCGTGCTGCTCGACGTGGACAATGGACCAGCCGCACTGACTGACTCGAACAACGCCGCACTCTACGACAACCGTGGAATTGCCGCTATCCATGCGAGTCTAAAGAAAGGGGGAGTTCTGGCGATCTGGGCGGCCAAAGAGGATCGCAGATTCCAGCGCCGTTTGGGCGAAAGCGGGTTTGCAGTGCAAGTGCAGCGCGCTCGTGGCCGCCAAGCAAAGGGCGGTCCTCGCCACACTATCTTTCTCGGTCGAAAATCTTGAATTGAGATCAAACTACCCGCCAAGCAAGGCGACGCAATTAGACACGAGAAACTTGTGTTCGTGCACGATGCATGCGAGTAGTCGCGATGTGGCCCCGGGCCACACGCTTTCTCGCCATCACCAATCCCAACAACCCGACTCCCGTGAGGAGCAGGAAGCCGGCGCTGGGCTCGGGAATGGCGGTATAGGACAGTGAATCGATCCCTCCAACCCCAGAAACGCTATAGCCAGATTGGTTCGTGGTCCAAGTCATCTCGAAGGCGCCGGGGTCAGCAAAACTCACGACACCGGAGCAGAGGCTAACGGGATAAGTGGCGCAAACGGGTTCAGTAAAGGATCCCAATTCACCGAAATCATCGGAGAAGAAATTCATGTAAAGACCGTAGGAGTATTGCCAGTAAATGGAAACATTTGAAACAGATTCCGTGAAGACAGATGTGTCCAGATTCCCCCGCTCCCAGGGAGCTAAGATTTGAAGCAAACCCGGTGCCACCTGAGAACTGGAAAGCAATGTCGGTAAATCCCGAATACCCATTGGCGGCCGTAGAAGCGACATAATTATCGGACGTGATTACACTACCGTCGGGAAAGATGATTGTGCCGTTCGGATCTGTTAACGAATCCGCCTGCGCGTCACGTGCGGAGATAACCGCGAATAGCAATACGCCTAGCCAAAAAGACTTTCGCATGTTCAATCATCCAGTGCCAGCCACCGAGTTTCAGGACCCATCCCTTAAAATCGGCACCACCGATTCCATCCCTGATGTTGAAACCGTACCGACCGGCCCAGTGTGCACTGTACACACCGCAAGTGGCTGGATATTCTGAGCGAAGTCATTCTAGTTCAACCAGTATCCGGGGTACAAGATTAAGCGACCATCTGTCCGCGCTTACTGGAAAATTGAGGAACGTTGTGTTGGAGGAACCACTTTGACGAGACAAGAGGCTTGGAAGCTGGCTCAACAATGGGTAGCGGCGTGGAACGCTCATGACTTGGAGGCGATCCTGGCGCACTATGAGGATGCAGTTGAACTGACTTCGCCCGTTGCAGCGCAGCTTTTGGGAACGCCTGATGGCAAGGTGGTTGGAAAGGCGAATTTGAGGGCCTATTTTCAGCGGGGGCTGGCAGCGTATCCGGAATTGAATTTCCGTCTTGAGGACGTGTTGTGGGGCTTGAACAGCGTGGTGCTCTACTACAAGAATCAAAAGGAGACGCGCTCGGCGGAGTTCATGGAAGTGTCTGCGGATGGAAAAGTGACGCGTGTTGTGGCCAATTACAACGCCTAGCGGGAACAAGCAGGCAAGTGCGGAGAGTGTTTTTGCCTGGAGAAGTCGGGTTCCCAAGTCGGTTACGAGCGATAAAAAGGCTCAGGCGGACCACCCTGTTCACAATTATTTTCCCCCCGAGTGCCTTGAAACCGTCTTTTGTCGGACAAAGTGAATGTGCGTGAGCTGAGATTGATCTAGCGCGTTCGACACACTCCGTTTGGAAGAAGATCAATGTTTGACCCGCTTACTTGCGCCGATGCAGCTTTTTCTTGGTTTCCGCAGAGGACTGTTTGCGTTTACGGCGGAATTGCGCGGGAGGGGAAGAGAATTCGCGTTTAAAGGCGCGGTTGAAGGCAGCCTCGGATCCGTAACCGACGATTGCGGCGATTTTCTCGACGCTGTGGTCGGAGGATTGCAGAAGTTCCGCGCCGAGTCTTAGACGCCACTTCGTCAAGTAGGCCATCGGCGATTCGTTTAGAAAATGCGTGAAGCGATCGGCGAGGCGCGAGCGCGAAAGGCCGGTCTGCCGGGCGAGGCTTGCGACGGTCCATTGTTGCGCGGGATCTTTGTGAAGCAGGGCGAGCGCTTGACCGATGGCGGGATCGCGCGCGCCGGCCAGCCAGCCAGTTTGCTCCTTAGGAAGAGTATTGATGTAGCGCCGCAGCGTTTCGACGAACAGAAGTTCGGATAATTTTGCGACAACCAGGCCGCTGCCTGCCCCAGGATCGTTCATTTCACTGACGGACAATCGGATGGAATTTGCCAGCCATTGGCCGGATGGTTCTTCGGCTACGTGGACCTTCATCATCTTGGGTAATCCGGAGAGAAAGACTTCGCCGAGACGAGGTTCGCAAGCCATATACCCGCACACGAATCGAGTGACCGGGCCACCGCCGCCGAAGCGAGCCACTTTGAGGCCATGCATTAGATGCTTCGCAAAAACTTTAAACGAGTCAACGGGCTTTTCCGGAGCTCCGTTGCCCAGGAAATGAGTATCGCCGTGCGGAAAGATGACGATGTCGCCAGCAGTCAGCGATTCCCGCGGCCCTTCAGAAAGTCTCGCGAAGGCGGTGCCCTCGGTAAGGAAGTGATAGATGATTAGGTGACCGCCGGCCGGAGCGAGCATGGTTATGGCTTCCGGCGAAGGCGTGGAGCGAAAACACCAAGGGGCCGAGAATTCGCCGTTGAAAAAGATGGCGCCTTCCAGCTTTACCGCGCGCAAGACCTCGGAAAGCACGTCCATTTTGAGTAGCATCCTCGAATCTGGTGTTTCTGACAAGAATATGGGACGCCCAATCAAGCAAAAGGATTCAGAGGTGAGCAGAGTAAAGGAAGACAAACAGGATTGCACGAATTGTGTGACCGATTCTGATGGAGAGATGGAAATGAACGCGATAGCGAAGGCAGTACAACGAGACGGAGAGTTTGAGCAGCTGAAGGCGCGGCTGAAGGCGACGTGGGCGACGGGGGATTACGACCGGTTCTCGCGCTATATGGAAAAGGATGCGACAGAGTTCTATCACCGGCTGGGCATCAAGCAGGGAGTGGAATTGCTAGATGTGGGGTGCGGGGCAGGACAGCTTGCCCTGATTGCAGCAAAGGCCGGAGCGCGCGTGACTGGCTGCGACATTGCGCCGAACTGGCTGGAAAAGGCGCGAGAAAGGGCCGCTGCCGAAGGGCTGCAGATTCTTTTTGAAGAGGGCGATGCGGAGGCGTTGCCGTATGAGGATGGGCAGTTCGAGGTGGTGGCTAGCCTTGTGGGAGCGATGTTTGCGCCGCGGCCGGAACATGTGGCGGCGGAGCTGAAGCGCGTTTGTCGCCCTGGCGGAATGATTGCGATGGCGAACTGGACGCCGGAGGGGTTCATCGGGCAGATGCTCAAAGTAATTGCAAAGCACATCGCGCCGTCCGGAATGCCGTCGCCGTTGTTGTGGGGAGATGAAGGCACAGTTCGCAACCGGTTGCGCGAAGGGATTGCCGAACTGAGATTTACGCGGCAAATGTACAACTTCGAATACCCGTTCCCTCCGGACGCGGTGGTGGATTTCTTCCGGGCAAATTATGGACCGATGGCGCGCGCGTTTGCATCACTGGACACCGACGGTCAGAAGATATTGCATGCCGAGTTGACGGGACTTTGGTCGGCGCACAACAAGGCTGACCAGACGAAAACGAAAGTGCTGGCCGAGTACCTGCTGGTGGTTGCCATTCGCGATGGAAAACAGGTGGGAACGCAAACGAAATCCGGCGCAAGCCACAGAGCTGCAGCGCTGGCAAACCGGATTCTGGAAGGTGCGGATACGCTGGCGGCCTTTGCCGAAGGGCTGTCCGAAGCGGAATGGCGAGCAATTGGCTCGGCGAGAGGGACGGATCTGCGCTCGGTCGGGGTGATTGTGCATCATGTGGCGACCGTTTATCCGATTGAGATCGAATTGGCGCGGGCGATTGCCAGCGGAAAGGCGGTCACGGACGTTACTTGGGAGAAGGTGGCTGTGCTGAATGGGAAACACGTACGGGAAGTGGGGAACGTGACGAAGGCGGAAACGCTTGAACTCCTGCGGAAGAACAGCCAAGAGGCGGCGTCCGTGGTCCAGTCTTTTACCGACGAGGAACTGGACCGGGCTGCTCCGTTTTCGTTGAGCTACGGTGCGAGCATGACGGCGCAATTTGTGGTCGAAGACCACGCCTTGCGGCATAGCTGGCATCATTTGGCGCGAATCCGGGAAGCCTTGCGTAAGTAAGACGGGCCATTCGTTTATCGGTCAGAACTTTGCGGCGCTGAAGTCGGCGCGAAAAAGCAGGTATCGTTCGCCCGGGCTTGTGATATCAAAGGGGCTGAATCGAAGGCCTGCCTGGCCGCGGGGGATGAGAATGTCGCTACTTACGATGATTCACGTGGCACTGAGCTTGCTTGGAATTGCGACCGGGTTTTTGGCGATTTTCCAGATGATTGGCGGGAAGAGGCCCGGCGGTCTGAACGTCGTTTTTCTGGCTACGACGATTCTGACGAGCGTGACGGGATTTTTCTTTCCCATTACAAAGGTTACGCCCGGTTTGGTGATCGGGACGATTTCGCTTGTGGTTTTGGCGATTGCGCTGTTTGCACTCTATTCAAAGAAGCTTGCCGGAAACTGGCGAATGGTTTATGTGGTGACGGCGGTGATGGCGCAGTTCTGCAACGTGCTGGTGCTGGTGGTGCAGTCGTTCCAAAAGATTCCGGCGCTGCACGTGCACGGTCCCACAGACGATGCGCCTATCGTGAAGATTTGCCAGCTGGGTGCGCTGCTGATTTGCTCGTGCTGGGCTTTTTCGCGGGCAAGAATTTCAAGAAAGCAGCTTCTTAATCTTAGGCAAAGCGCTCCATACGGGGCGCTAGCCTTTTGGCGCGTAAAAGCCTTTGCGGGCAAGGACTTTGAAGATCTTTGTTCGCAACGTCGACTCTGATTTTGCGGAAGCCGCCGTCTTTGGGTTTGCTAGCGGGGTAGTAGTAGCCGATCTGGTATTGGCTGCGCAGTTCTTCGGAGATTTGGTCGAAAGCCTGCTCCAGTTTTTTCTCGTTGGAGACTTCGATGGCTCGGCCGCCGGTTTCTTCGGCCAGTTTTTTGGCGACGTCAAAGCGGCCGTAGCCGCCTTCATGCACCCAAAGTACGTGAACGACAGTGTCGGCGCGCTGCGCGGCTTCAACGGCCTCTTCCAATCGTGTTTTACTGCCTTCATCCTGCGCATCGGTGATGATGATGTAGAGCTTTTCTGCCGGCTTCGGTGCCGAGCTTTTCGGCGCACGCGAGATAGACAGCGTCATAAAAATGAGTGCCGCCGGCGTGGGAAGGAATCGTGCCGGGTGTAACCACGCCACCGCCGCCGACGGCGTTGACCTGCGCTTTGTTGATGGCGCGCTCAATGATGTGCTTGTCGTCGGTAAAGTCCGAAAGAAGGTCCACGTCGAGATCGAAGCTGATGACCATGGCTTCGTCGCCTTTTTTCATGACGCGCTCAAGAAAACGGTTCGCGGCATCTTGTTCGGCGGGCAGGCGATAACGTTCGCTGCCGCTGGTGTCGATAAGCAACCCCAGCGTGACTGGCAGCGTCACTTCCTTGCTGAAGAAGGCAATCTTCTGTTCCTCGTTGTCCTCATAAACCTTGAAGTCGTTTTGGGTGAGGTTGCTGACGATGCCTTTGTTCTTATCACGTACGGTGGCAAAGAGGCTGACCAGCGAAACTTGGGTGGAGATTGCACCGCCCTGTGCAGGCTCTTGCGGAACGGCGGGCGCGATCCAACCGAAGGCGAGAGAGAAGGCCGCGACCGACGCGGCAAATCGGTTCAAAAAAGGCATGTATACTTTCCTCGTGGAGTCATTTCCGGCTGGCGCCAGTTCCCAAGCCTGAAAGAATTCGTAAACTGGGATGCGGCCACATGGGGTTTCGGATGCGTCTAATAAAGCAGAAGATTAGGCAAGGAAACCCACGGAAAGGAAGTTTGGCTTGCTCATGGTTAAAAGTCCACGAAAAACACTGGGAAGAGCCGGGTTATCGGTGCTGGTGATGGGGGTCACCTTTGCGGGGTGGCTTGGTTTGCAGGCGCAGGAGCCTCCCCAGGCACCTACTCCAAAACCGCAGGCTAAAAAAGCCGTACCCCCGCCGGTGCAGGCCGATCCCGCGCCCACGCAAACTGCCCCTGCGCAGACAGGGATGCCTTCTTCGACCTCAGACTCTGCAGCGACGCTTAAAGCCAGAGTGAGTCTGGTCGTTCTGCCTGTAACCGTGAAGGACCCTACAGGCCATCTTGTGCCGGACCTGACCAGGGAAGAATTCCGGATTTTTGACGACAGCATAGAACAGAGGATCTCCTTTTTCACAGTGGAGGCATTCCCGCTCTCGGCAGTCGTCCTGGTTGATAACGATCTGAAGGGCAAAGATTCGGAGATGGTGGAGCAGAGCCTGAAGTCGATTGTGGGCGGGCTGAGTCTGACGGACGAAGCGTTTGTCTGCCGGTTCGACACGAATTTTCATCCGGGAAAGGGATTTACGAAGGATCAGGACAAGCTGGTGACTGAGCTAAGGAGAGTGCGCCTGGATGCGCAGACGGACGCCGGGCCGACCGGAGATCCGTTTACGGCGGGCGCTGCGGTGAATGGACAGAATATTTCGGGTGGGCCGGCGATCCAGCAGTCCACTAAGATTTTGAAAAATCAGCCAAACAAGGCATTGGACGATGCAATGTATGAAGCGGCGCAGCTTTTGAGCGACCGCGGGCGGGACCGGCGCAAGATTATCTTCCTGATTTCAGACGGGCAAAACGCGAAGAACAACAAGTACAGTTACGAAACAGTTGTGAAGGAACTGCTGCGGTACAACATCTCGGTTTATGGGTTAGGCGTGGGCCGCAGCTACCTTGACCGCAAACTGAACCGCCTGCAATCATACGCGCACGATACCGGCGGGGACGTTTATTACTCGGAGAAACTCAACGCGCTCGAGGAGCTATACTCCCGCGTGACGGAGCAGGCAAGGAATCAGTACACGCTGGGCTATTCGCCCCAGGGGAACGACAAAAGCAAGGACTACCACCCGGTGGAAGTGCGCGTCCGGCGTCCGGGGCTCAGCATCAAAACCCGTGAGGGCTATTATTCGGCGCAAATCTCCCGTTAGATTGGTTTTAGCGTGGAATTTTTCTTGACTCGCGCCCCGAGCGCCCGTATACCAACGGGGAAGGTTGCGGGCGGCGACGCCCCTTCCTGCGAACGAAACTGCAAGGAGATGAAGCTAATGGCCAAGAAGAGCAAGAAGGAAGAAACGAAAAAGGGCGGGAAAAAGGGGAAGTAGCGGCGGGTACAAGTTTTGGAGAAGGGCGCTTTGGGAACTCAGAGCGCCCCTTTTTATTAGGCCGAGAGATTTTCCTCGTGGGCAGGACAGATGGGTTGATAAGAGCAATTGCGGCAGAGAAAGCCTGGCTTCGAGGGGAAAGAACCGGCGCGGATGTTGGAAGCGACTTCCTGCACGATTTTTTGCGCTTCGTCGAGCTGCTTTGCGTCACGCGAAGTTTCCTGGCGTTCGTTGTTCTGCAGATAGTGGAAAACGAGGCGGACGGGATTTAGCTCCAGAATTTCTTTTGCGGCGATGGAATAGATGCTGAGCTGGATGTCTTTTCTTGCTTCGGCGGGCTTTTTGGGCTTGCCGGTTTTGTAGTCCACGATTTCCACGTCTTTCTTGCCGCCGAGGGAATTGATCTGGTCGATGCGGCCGGCGAGGATGACGTTGTCTTCGACGGGCAGTTCGAATGCCTTTTCCTGTTCGAGAATTTGTGGCGGGTTTTCCAGAACCGCTGCATGGAAAACGCGAAGTTGTTCGAGACCGTCCTTCTTGTAGCCTTCTTCCTGGTAGTCGTCTTCAAAGCTGCCAGATTTCCATTCCGCTTCGTAAATGCGCGCGAGGTCGTCCCAGGGAAGTCGCGTTCCTTTGCGGAGTTGATCAACGAAGCGTCTGATCGTGTTGTGCACGACGGCGCCGAAGGTCATGGCAGCCTGGGGGCCTTCGCGCAAAGACCACAAATGGCTGAACAAATATTGTTGTGGGCAACTGCGATAGCCGCTGACGGCGCTCGGGCTAAGAGTAAGCGGTTCACCGGAAGGGGGATGAAAGGTTTCCGCCCAGTCGGCGATGCGCGAGAAGATTTTCGGCGGATTCGGGGGGACCGGGAAGAGTTGATTATCGGAACTTGCGCTGGTGCGGGAGGCTTCGGGTTGCGGTGGGATTTTGGGAGCAAGCTGGCGAATGTCGCGGCGCTTTTCTGCCGGGTCGAGCAGCACGTCCTCAATGAACAGAGGGGACTTTGCCTTTCTTTTCCGTGAGAGTGGTGATGGTGAGACGTTCTTCGGCACGCGTAAGGGCGACGTAAAAGAGGCGGCGCTCCTCTTGAATGTGGAATTGCTCGGCGGGGTCGCCTTCTTTCATTAAAGCTGCAGGAAATTCGAAGGTGTGCGGGCGCTCTGATGCTGGAAATTTTTTCGAGTTCACACGAAGAATAAAAACTTGGGGAAATTCAAGTCCCTTCGCGCTGTGTACCGTCATTAACTGCACGGCGTCGCCAGGGGCGTCGTCTTCAAGGCAGATGCTGCCGCCCGCTTGTGAATAGTAGTCGAGATATTCGATGAATTCGGAGAGCGCACTGGTTTCGCTTTTGGGTTCCCATGCCTTTGCAAATTCGGTAAGGCGATTGACGTATTTGCGATCCAGCTCGGCGGCACGGACCGGAACCTCGAGCCATTCGAGAAGGTCGGCCAGAATTTCGCGCGCAGTACGGCGCTTCAACAATTTGCGCTGTGCCCCAAGGAAGTCCAAAAGGTCCTTTATTGCTATGGGCGAGGGATCGAACGGAAGCTGGCCCTGCGGAAGCTGCAGCAGATCATGAATGGGCTTTCTTTCCTTCTTTGCGCGTTCCGCGAGGCGCACGAGGTCGGGCGCTTGGAGATGCCAGGCGGGGGCGGCGAGCACTCTAGCACAAGCGATGTTGTCGAAAGGCTGTGCGATCAGGCGGAGATAGGCGATGACGTCTTTGACGAGGGGATGATCGAGGATGGAAAGTCTGGAAATAACGAACGGGATTTTACGGCGCGAAAGTTCGGTGACGAGTTTGTCGCGGTGCGCGTGCAGGCGGTAGAGTACGGCGAAGTCGCGCCATTTGCGGCCGGCGGAACGGATTCGTTCGAGTTCCGACGCGACCCAGGTGGCTTCGGCTTCTTCTGTTTCGAATTCGGCGATGCGAATTCTTTCGCCTTCTTTGCGGTTGGCGTTTAAAGATTTCTTCGGGAAATCGGCGCTGACGGTGTTTTGCGCAATGACTTGTGTGGCGATGCGGAGAATGTTTGGGGTCGAGCGGTAATTTTCCGTGAGCGAGACGCGGAAAAGCGTGGAGTCTTCGCCGGGCTTCCATCCGGCGAAGCGCTGGAGGAAAAGCTGGAAGCTACCAAAAGACGCACCGCGAAAACGGTAGATGGCCTGGTCGTTGTCGCCGACTGCGAAGATATTCTTGCGATCGCCGGCGAGGAGCTCGAGAAGGCGGAGTTGCGCGATGTTTGTGTCCTGAAATTCGTCGACGAGGATGTAACGGTATTTTTCCTGAAGTGACGTACGCACTGCGGAATCTTTTTCGAGCAAATCGACTGCGCCCGTGATGAGGGATCCGAAAGAGACGCGTTTTTTCTCGCCGAGGAGTTCTTCGCTGGCGCGATAGGCCCGCGCGATTTCGAGTTGTTTTTCAACTTCTTCGCCTCGCTCGTTGTACGTGTCTTCGTCGAGGGCGGCGCGTTCGCATTCGAGTTGTGCGGCGAGGGCTTCGGCGTAGCGCTGGTAGTCTTCCCAGGAAACAAGTTCATCTTGGCAGCGCGAGAAAAATTCGACGAAATCGCTAAGAAACTGACCGGGCTCGGCAAGACGCCGGTATTTGTCGAGCTTGAGGCGCGCCATGTTGCGCCGCAGCAGAATCCAGTGGTCCACCTGATCGAGCATCAGGCGATCTGGCACAAAGCCGGCGATGAGGGATTCGCAGAAGGCGTGAAATGTGGCAAGCATGACGTCTTTGCCACGTTCGCCGGCGGCTTTGACAACGCGCGCCTTCATTTCGCCCGCCGCTTTGTTGGTGAACGTGAGGCCAAGAATGTGTTCGCCGGAGAGAGATTCGTCGGATTCAAGAAGATGGCGAATGCGTTCGGTGATGACGCGCGTTTTGCCGGTGCCGGCACCGGCAATGACGAGAAGCGGGCCGTCGCCATGTTCGACCGCGCGCTTCTGCTCGGGATTCATGTTCAGGCCGGCCGCGCGCGGCGGCGGATCAAGATCAAAGAGAGTTCGCACGACCCAAGCAGGGTAACGCGAATCGAAGCGAAGAGGAAATCAGGCCCGGCTACACGCAAATCCACCGCCGCGCGCACCGGAAATGGACTGTTCAGATATGCTACGGTCGCGGAAGATCTCTCATGAGAAGCCACAACAGTCTCGGACCCGCACTTTGGTCGTTCGGGCCCAACCTGAAGGTTGCAATCCTATTGCTTGTCGTTGGAACGTTCTTTTCCTGGCTGGCGTTTGCTGCGGCGCAGGAGTTTCGCGAAGCGATCGGGTGGATTTTTTTCTATTTGCTCAGTGTCGGATTGGGGCTTCTGGTTGTCAGCCATTTGTGGTTTCGCGTATGGATTCATGATTCCGGAATTTCCTACCGCGGAATTCGCGGGCACAACGAAATACGCTGGGACGACCTGGAACGCGTGTACGTGGGTGCTTATTCCATCCACGCGCATTACTTGCCGTTGGGCACGTTTTACCGTCTCAAGCTGATTAGCAAACATGGTCCGCGACTTTCGATCGGCGAGCGCGTGCACAACGCGGATGAACTTGCCGAGTTGATTCAAGGTTTCACATTGCAGAAAATGCTCCGGAAATCGCTTCATGAATTTGAAAACGGGATCGAGCTGGATTTCGGCCGAATCAGGATCAGCCGCAAAAAAGGAGTGAGGTACTACAAGTGGTTTGCGTGGCATGAAATTTACTGGGAAGACCTGACTGTGTGCGGCGTGTCTGGCACTCATGTGAATCTTGGCGGGGCCAAGAAACTCTTTCAGGTGAACATCGCATCGGAAAAAATCGCGAACGTGCATGTGCTGAAAGCCCTGCTGGACAAAATCATTAAAGACCGCTTGAAAAGCTGATTTGCTCTTCGGAAAGAGTCATTATTTGAAAAGCTGGCCTGCTTTCCCATCAGCGAGTTCATCGCTGGGATTTCTTTCCTGAGGCGACGTCGGCGTTGAAGGCGGCGGACTGTTTGCGAGGAACGCTGAGCGATTTCCACGATTCACAGCCAAAATGTTTTGCGAGAAAGACGATTTGGCCGACATGGTAGGAGTAGTGTGCGATTTGGCGGTTTATGGCTTGCATCACGGAGTGTGCCTCGCCGCGAATGAAAACGGTCTTTTCTAGATTGGAATCGGCGAGCGGCTCCAGCGCCGCGAAGACGCAGCTCCATCCGGCGTTCCACTGAACCATTAATTCCGTGCGTGTGGTTGCCGGCGCTTCAAACTCGGAGTCGCGGTTGCGATCCGGCTTTTCACCGTCGGTGGTGAGGAAGTCCGTCCAGCGGGAGCGCATGTTTCCAGCCATGTGTTTCACGACGATGGCGATGGAATTCGATTCAGGATCGAGCGTTTCGAACAGCATCGTATCGCCGCATTGCGCCATCGCGCGCTCGCCGAGATTTTTGTAATAGCGAAACAAATCGAGGGCATCTTTAAGGTAGGAGTCGGTTCTTTGGTGCGGCATAGACCAAATTTTAGGGGCTTTGCGGTGTGCAGTCAGCCATCCAAATTGTCCGGAAAGAAGGCGACCAGGCGTAGAGAGGCTTTGCAGATGGGTCGAGAATTAGGGCTTGAAAATTCGCTTTTTGTTCGCCTATAATGTGCCGTTCGAGTGGTGGATCTTGGGAGGAAGCTATGAATATTGGCCAATCGATGCTCGGTGAATTTGACAGCGAGATGAAGAACACGCGGAAGACGCTGGAGCGGATTCCGGACGACAAATGGGATTGGAAGCCGCATGAAAAATCCGGCACGATCGGCTGGCTTGCGGCGCACGTCGGCACGGTGCCGGAGTGGATCACCATGACGCTTACCACTCGCGAGCTGGACTACGCTCCCGTGAATGGACCGTCGTACGTTCCGCCGAAGATTTCCAATCAGAAAGAGCTGCTGGCTGCGTTTGATAAGTGCGCTGCCGATGCGCGCGCCGCGCTGGCCGGCGTGAGCGACCAAGACGTTATGTTGAGCTGGAAGCTGCTTGCAGGTGGGCAGGAGATTTTTACGATGTCCCGGCTCGCGTGCTTGCGCGGCATGTGCTTGAACCATCTTTATCATCATCGCGGGCAGCTGACCGTGTACTTGCGGCTTCTCAACATTCCAGTTCCTGGTTTGTACGGCCCGTCTGCGGACGAGTCCTAGCGCGGGCTTGTCCGAAAGGGCGAGCGCAGCAGCAAATTGTTCAACTCGCTATAATAGGCCTTCACCCTTCCGGAGGCACTTCATGGATACCCCCGTTATTTTGTCGGCGGTTCGCACGCCCGTTGGAAAGTTTCAGGGCGGGCTCGCGGGATTTTCAGCGCCGGAGCTTGGCGGGAAAATCATCGCAGAAGCAGCACGGCGCGCGGGCATTGACGCCAAACAGATTGACGAAGCGATTCTCGGCAACGTGGTGCAAGCTGGGCTTGGCCAGAATCCGGCGCGGCAAGCGGCGCTGAAGGGCGGCTGCGATCCGCGCGTGGCGGCGATGACGATCAATAAGGTGTGCGGCTCAGGACTGAAGGCCGTTGCCCTTGCGGCGCAGGCGGTGCAGACCAATGAATCAGAAATCGTTGCGGCGGGTGGCATGGAGTCCATGTCCAACTGCCCGTATTTGCTCCCTGGTGCGCGGACCGGTTACCGGCTCGGCGATGGAAAAATCGTGGATTCGATGATTCACGACGGGTTGTGGGACGCGTACGAAGATTTTCATATGGGGATTACGGGCGAACTGGTTGCGGAAAAATATGGCATCGGGCGAGAAGAGCAGGATCGTTTTTCTGTCGAGTCGCACAACAAAGCGGTGAACGCGCGGAAATCGTGCTTCTTCGAATCGCAGATTTTGCCGATTGAAGTGCCGCAGAAAAAGGGCGATCCACTGGTCATTAAGTTTGACGAATCGCCGCGGGAAGATACTTCGATGGAAGCGTTGGCGAAGCTGAAGCCAGCGTTCAAGAAGGATGGAACGGTTACGGCGGGCAATGCGCCGGGAATGAATGATGGCGCGGCCGCGCTGATTGTGACGAGCGAACGCGTGGCGCAGAATCTCGGGAAACAGCCGATTGCTCGCATAGTTGCCCAGGCGGTCAGTGGGGTGGAACCGAAATGGGTGATGATGGCGCCGGTGGACGCCGTGGAAAAATTGCTGAAGAAAACCGGCTGGGATCGCGGCAAGGACGTGGACTTGGTCGAGTTGAACGAGGCGTTTGCGGTGGCAGCGATTGCGGTGACGCGGCAGTTGAAGCTGAATCCGGAAAAAGTGAATGTGAATGGCGGGGCAGTGGCGATTGGACATCCGATTGGGGCAAGCGGCGCGCGTATTCTGGTCACACTGCTGTACGAATTACAGCGGCGCAATTTGAAGCGAGGCATCGCTGCGCTGTGTCTCGGCGGAGGAAACGCCGTCGCGCTGGCGGTCGAACGTTACTAGGTCAGGCCAAATTCTCGCTTCGATAGAGGGGCGTTGATGAACCGGGCGGCGATCGGATTTCGTGTTCACTCTGGCTGGGCCGCGATGGTAGCGGTTTCGGTGGAAAAGGGTGAGCCGGTCATTTTGGTGCGGCGCAAGCTCCTCCTGGTCAAGACCTTTAGTTACACATTTCGCCAGCCGTACCACACCGCAGAAAAAATGCCGTTGAATGACGCGGCCGCGTTTCATACAGAGCGTGGAAAAAGAATCGTGCGAACTGGGGCTGGCTGGAATTCGTGCGGTGCAGAAAGAGTTAAATTCACTAGACTACAAAGTTGCCGGAAGCGCTTTGTTGCTGGCTTCGGGGCGCGCATTGCCCGAATTTGAAAAGATTCTCGCCTCACACGCTTTGATTCACACCGCAGACGGCGAATTGTTTCGCGACTCGATCCGGCACTCCTGCGCCCGCGCAAAACTTCCGCTTACCGCCATAAAAGAGCGCGACTTGCTCGCGGCGGCTGCAAAGCGATTGAACAAGAGACCGGAATTTCTGAATTCCAAAGTCTCCGCACTCGGTAAATCCCTGGGCCCACCCTGGACCCAGGACGAAAAACTTTCCGCCCTGGGTGCCTGGATTGTGGTCAGCTGACAGATGATTCCGACACCGCCGCTGGTTTCAGGTCGTTGGCGCAGTAGGGGCAGAACTTGTCGGTTTCCGCAATCTCTCTTTTGCAATTTGGACAAGAAGGATAGAGATTGCACTGGCAGCTGGGGCAAAAGTTGAAGCGTGGTCCAACGGGTGCTGCGCAGCGCGGGCACGGATAAGGCAGCGGGTCGCGGACCAGCAAATAAATAATGAATCCGATGATGCCGCCCTGCACCGGCGAAAGAATGAGGACGAGCAGCGTCCACAGCGTCGAGTTCATTCCGCGTCGTTTCGCGTCTTGATTCACATAGCCGAGCATGAAAAGCATCAGTGCTATCAGCAGCGCGATCGCGGTGACGACGCCGGCCATGGCCAAGGACGCTAGAACCGGATTGTTTCTCAACTGCCAGGGGAACATTTCGTTTCCGTACGGATTTTGCCTGAACGAAAGATTGACCAAGATTGCGATGACCAGCCGCAACCACATACAGCACCGCGATCAATCCCATCAGCCACTTGGGAATAATCATGAATTCTTTCCAGAATTTCGGGCGTTCTTTTTTGCGGCGAAGACGGATCAGCCGCATCCGTTCGTCCCAAGCGCTTGGTGTTTGTCCTGTGTAGCTCATCGTCGCCCTCTGTCCTGCGAAATTTACTCGGCCTCTCGCTCCGATTTTTGTTTCTGAATCACCACGGCTCCTGTGACCAGCAATCCCGGCACGAGCCACCACAACGCCATGCCCGACATCCAAACCAGTTTCGGCAGGCCCAATTCACTACCCAGCCACTCGAATCCGTGCCACACGAGCGGCGCGCTGGCGGCGCCGAGCATCCAGGAGAGTCCCACCATCGCCCAAAGCAGCTTGCGGCCAGGCTCGCGTTCACCCAGTTGTTCAGCGCGCATACGTACACGAAGCTGCGTGCGCGCTGCAAGATTTTCCGGAAGGTCAATGTGGGTTGCGCGAAATGCAGAGAGCGTGGCTTGCGTTTGCGAGTCCAGCGCCATGCAGGATTTACATTCGGCGAGGTGCGCTGCGAGAAACGATTGTTCGTCCGCGGAGACGCCTTCAACGCGCCGCTGCGCCATCAATTTTTGTGCGCGTTCGTGTGTGTTGTCGCTCATTCCGCTCCTCCCGTCATTGCGCTGCGCAGGGCTTCAAGTCCGCGATAGAGACGCGACTTCACGGTGGAGATCGGTGTGCTCAAAACGCCTGCAATCTCTTCCAGCTGCATCTCTTCCTGAAAGCGCAGCACCAGCACTTCTCGATAGACGACCGGAATTTTAGTCAGCGAGGTTTGGATGCCTTCGCGCTGTTCTTCGTTCAAATAAGACTCCAGCGGTGTGATGTTTTTCTCGTCCTTCACGTCGAAGGAGTCCCTGGTCCGGATTGCCGAGCGCTTCAAGGCTTTGCGGTTTCTTGCGCCGGTGCCAGTCGAGCACCAGATTGCGAGCAATGGTGAAGAGCCAAGCTTCGAATTTCCATTTGCCGTCGTATTGCGCGCCGCGTTCGAGTACGCGCACCCAGGTTTCCTGGAAAAAATCTTCGGCGCGTTCGCGGCTTCCGGTCAGGTGCAGCAAATAGCGGAACAGCCGGAACTGGTACTGCTCGATAAGAAGGTCGAGCAACTCCGGGTCGCGTTGCTTCAGGCCGCGAGCGATGGATTTTGACGTCATCTGTCATCAGGCTGGAAAAGCGGAGCCCCGTTGTGAAGCGTGCCGCCCAGGTGGTTGTAAAGGTCGCGCTCATTCTACAGGGGATACGCAGAAGAGGCGCAAAAAGACGCCTTGCACAGATAACGGGCTAAAGCTTGTGTTGTTGTACACTTACGGGAATGCTCTACTGCCCGCAATGCGGCACGGAATACCGTGAAGGCTATTCGTCCTGCTCTGATTGCCATGTTCTCCTGGTACGGGAGAGGCCCAAAGGGAGGGAGTTGCAATCCGTCGCAGAGTCCGGCGATCCCGGCAAAGACCCTTATACCGAATTCTGGCATGGCGAGGATGCGCGTCTTCATGCTGAACTTTGCTCGCTATTGGACGAGGCTGAAATACCGCACATCACCATTCAAAAGGAAGATCGTTTGTTCCGCCTTACCACGCAGCCGTCTCTGCAGCTTGCCGTGCCTTTCTCGCAACTGGAAAAAGCGGAGTCGGTGATCCGCGAGACTTTTGGAGAAACTCCCGAGCTTCCGGACTCTGGTACGCAGTCGGATGGAGGAAAAAAAACGGAAGAGATAGACGACTGGACAAAATTTGCAGGCGATACTTCGCGGAAGGGTTTTCTGCCCGCGATTTTCGAAAAATTGCGCGGACCCCGGCCGCCCGCAGGGGAAACGCGGCGCGCGCAACGCAAAGAACCTGACGAGTGGCGTGCCGAAGAGGCCACGATCGAAGTCTGGTCAGGGCCAGATGCCGCTTTCGCCGAAATGATCGCGGCTTCGCTTCGAGAAAATGAGATTCTCTCCAGATGTGACGCGTTCAAGAGTTCACAGATTGTATTAGTCGAACCCAAAGACCAGGTGCGCGCTCGCGAAATCGTCCGCCAAATTGTGGAAGCCACTCCGCCCGAGTAGCCTCCTCCGGCCGTTCCCTGGTGGTGACCGGAATTGCTGGTGCGAGAGTCTGCTCATTCCTGCGCGGCTTTTTCGGAAAGGCGAGGATGCTATTTTCTCGGCAGTCTCTTTGCGAAGTTAAAAACAGCTCCGGGTACTACTCGAGCGATACGCGGCGCGCCGGGCCCCCGGCCGTTTGCCCTTTGCGGTTCGCTTGCGTTTACATCGTCATTCCTTGTCTTGACCTAGAATTCGGCACGGTGCATTCTGTCAGCCCGAAGAGTTAAATTTTTTAAGACGCACCGAGGCATTGCTTGGCGAATACTTCCATAGAACAGATTCGGGCCGTTGCCGTGCTCGGAGCCGGCACGATGGGCAACGGCATCGCGCACGTTTTCGCGCGGGCGGGTTACAAAGTGGTCTTGCGTGATGTTGAACGCAAAGTTCTCGACCGTGCGATGGACACCATTAACAAGAATCTCGAGCGTGAAGTAAAAAAAGGGAAGCTCGACGAAGCAGGGAAAGGAAGCACGCTTGCCCGAATCCAGCCCGTAGTCGACATGTCGGCAATCGCTGTAGCCGATTTTGTCGTGGAGGCTGTGCCGGAAAAAATCGAAATCAAGCGAGCCGTTCTTTCGGAAGCGGACCGGATTCTGCGCGAAAGCGTAGTGATCGCTTCAAATACCTCCTCCATCGCCATGACCGCCCTCGCTGCATTGACCAAGCGGCCGGAACGCTTTGTCGGGATGCACTTCATGAATCCCGTTCCGGTGATGCAACTCGTCGAAGTCATCCGCGCGCTGCAAACGAGCGACGAAGCGTTTCAGTTGACGATGGAACTTTCCAGGAAACTCGGCAAAATTCCCGTTGCGGTGAACGATGCTCCCGGCTTCGTTTCAAATCGCGTGCTCATGCCTCTGATCAACGAAGCCGCGTATTGCGTGATGGAAGGTGTTGCGACGTCGGAAGCGGTGGATGCCGTCATGAAGCTCGGCATGAATCATCCGATGGGCCCGCTCGAACTCGCCGATTTTATCGGTCTCGACGTCTGCGTCGACATACTAGATGTCCTGCTCGAAGGCCTCGGCGATCCCAAATATCGCGCTTGCCCGCTCCTCAAGAAATACGTCGCCGCCGGCTGGCTTGGCCGCAAGTCCGGGCGCGGGTTTTACCGCTATTCAGGATAGGCCCGGGTGGCGAAACTAAGGCGAAAATAATGTTTGCCTTTTGTTCGCCATTTTGCTATTTTCCTCCTCGGCGTTTTCAACAGGTGCCCGATGTGCTCCGCTTCGACCCTAGCTATAAGCTGTCCGGAACATGCTAGGCTCGAAAGCGAGTTCCAGGAGGCGCGCGACAGGATGCGAGGGCTGATGAGGCTTCGCAAGCTTTCTTCTTCCGAGGAACGGCAACTGGCGGATCGAGTGGCATTGGCTATCGCCCGTTTGAAAGAGCATCTTGCCGAGCACCGTTGCCAGCGCCTGTAGCATCCAGGAAGGGCTAGCGCGAAGGTATAACAAATGATAAAGTCCCTCTTCCGCTATGTTCCTGGCAGCACGGTCGGGCTCCTAACGGCAATTCCCCTACTTTCCTTTACCGAGGTATGACATGGCAGACGAAAAAGCAAAACTCCTGGAAGCCGCAATATCACAGATAGAAAAGTCTTACGGCAAGGGCAGCATCATGCGGCTGGGCAACAAGGACGTGCTCGTGCCGGTCAACGTGATCCCGAGCGGGTGTCTTTCGATTGACGCCGCGCTCGGCGTCGGCGGCTTCCCGCGCGGACGCGTGATCGAAATCTACGGCCCGGAATCCGGCGGTAAGACCACGCTGACGCTGCAAGTGATTGCGGAAGCTCAAAAGCTCGGCGGTCAGGCGGCGTTCATTGACGCAGAGCACGCGCTTGATCCTTCCTACGCGCGCAAGCTCGGTGTAGACGTGGACAATCTTCTCGTCTCGCAGCCGGATCACGGTGAACAGGCACTGGAAATTGCGGAAACGCTGATCCGTTCGGGTGGCGTGGACGTGGTGGTGATTGACTCGGTTGCTGCCCTCGTTCCGAAGGCCGAACTGGAAGGCGACATGGGCGATCCTTCGATGGGTTTGCAGGCGCGCTTGATGTCTCAGGCGTTGCGCAAACTTACCGCGATCGTTTCGAAGTCGCGCACCTGCCTCATCTTCATTAACCAGATTCGCGAAAAGATTGGCGTCATGTTCGGCAATCCGGAAACGACCACCGGCGGCCGTGCGCTCAAGTTCTACGCGTCGATGCGCGTGGACATTCGCCGCATCCAGGCTATCAAGGATGGCGACCGCGTCGTCGGCTCGCGCACCCGCGCCAAAATCGTTAAGAACAAGGTTGCGGCTCCATTCCGCGAAGCCGAATTCGACATTCTCTACGGCGAAGGCATTTCGCGCGAGGGAGATCTGATCGATCTCGGCGTGGACAAAGGCATTCTCGAAAAGTCCGGTACATGGATCAGCTTCGCCGGCGAACGCATGGGCCAGGGCCGCGACAACGCGCGCGTCTTCCTCAAGGAAAACGCGGACGTTCGCGAAAAACTCGAGGCTGCTCTGCGCAAGAAGATGGAAGTTCCCGGACCCAACGGCAACGCGGCGCCCAGCGCGCCCCACGGTGCCAATGGCGTTCTGCACAACGAAAAGCCCAGTGCGCAAGCTGCCGCAGCTTCGGCCGGCGCAGCGCGTCCGGCAAAGCCAGTGAACAGCAGATAGCTGCCCCGCATTCACATTTTTTGCAGGGCGCCCGCATTCAAGTTCGGCGCGCCCTTTCCCTTTGTCCATCTCCGCCTGCTATTTCCAGCGATCTAAGCCGGTCGGCGAGATCCGCCCGGACTGGACGGGCATAGGCCCAGAAATTGCTCCCCGCGCAGGCTCCTCGATCTCTTACGAACGCCCCTTCTCGGTCAGGGCCGTCTCACTTTTTCCTGTCCCCCGGGCCAGCATTCAAAATAAAGCACATAGCTCGTACTAGGCCTATTTCGCCATTGTCCTGCCTAGTCTTTCTCACTACACTATGTCTCAGAGTGAGAGGCCGTGTTTCGTTCGGGTACACGCTTCCAGCTGCGCGGCATCTAAGTTCTTTGTTGTAAACGCGCCGCCATTTGGCTGTATTCGTGCATTTCTTTTGTCGCTTCGCGCGGTGTGGCTCGCCGAGCAAGGGAAATTCGTCGACTCGGCACCGCTCATGAAGTACAAAGCGCGATTCGCCGATAGAAAATCTTGATCAGGGGTTGTGCGAATGTTGAAAACCAGCGGACTTGGAAAAACGTCACTAGCAATTTTCCTCTCCGCTTGTTGTGTGCTCCCGGCTCCGGTAGCCTCCGCGGCCACTGCCGCGGCTAAACCGCGCCCAGCTACGAAGTCCACGCGCCACCGTTATGTTCCGCGCGAAAAAGCCGTCGATCCAACGAAGGGCGACGTCACAGATTTTGATGATCCGATTGTGCGTGCCGCTGCTGTGGGTGCGCTCGGCAAATACAATGGCTCGGTGGTTGCTGTAGAGCCGACCACAGGCCGCATTCTCACCGTGGTCAATCAGAAAATGGCGTACTCCGACGGCGCGATTCCTTGCTCCACCATCAAGCCGACCATTGCCGTCGCCGCTCTTCAAGAAAACGTCATCACGCGCGACACCATGCTCAAGGTTGGCCGCCGCAAGTACATGAATTTGACCGAAGCGATGGCCCATTCAAACAACGTCTTCTTTGAGCAGCTCGGCCAGCGCATGGGTTTTGAGACGGTTTCGAAGTACGGCCGTCTGCTCGGCCTTGGCGAACTTGCTGGCTACAATCTTGCAGACGAGCGCCCAGGTGCATTCCCCATGGTGCCCCCGCAAAAAGGCGGCGTCGCTCGCATGTCCAGCTTCGGCGAAGGCATCCAAGTTACTCCGTTTCAGCTTGCTTCGCTTGCAGCCGCGTTCGCCAACGGCGGCACACTTTATTATTTGCAATATCCGCAGGTCGCTGCGCCCGGCCAAGACGCTCCTGCATTCGAACCGCGCGTGAAGCGTGAATTGAATATTGCTCCTCTTCTTCCCGAATTGCGCGAAGGAATGTTGGCCGCCGTTCTCTACGGCACTGGCAAGCGCAGCTACGACACGGGCGGCGACGAACTTCCCGCCGGCAAGACCGGCACCTGCTCTGACGAGCAATCGCATGTCGGCTGGTTCCTGTCTTACGCCGACGAAGCGCATCCGAAAATTGCGCTCGCCGTTTTGATCCGCGGCCGCTCTTCACTCATCAAGGGCCCGCTTGCAGCCGGCGTCGCAGGCCGCATCTACCGCCGCCTCCGCGAACAAGACTATTTCGCGAGCTTGCCGGCGCGTAGCACCGCACTCCGTTCCGGCAACTAGCGGCTCGCACTAGCCCAACGCTCGTCGGCGAAACGACGGGCGGGCGCCGCGCGCTCCGCCATTTTCCATCGCCTTTACAATCACTTCGGCACGGGCATCCCAGAAGTCAAAGCGATCAATCCCGATGCCACAAACGACTGGGCCGAAGCCGGGGTCGAACCCGACATTCAAGCCGGCGCCAGTAGCGCACCAGACGTCGCCCTGAAGCTGGCGAAAAGCAAGCTGCAGAAACAGTAGGAAACGCCCGACCATGGTTCGGGTTTGATCAATTCGTTGCGTTCAGGATTGCCTGCCAATTCAAAAGCGCATTCCACAACAGCCGGTGATCGCCCCGATTCATATCCCGATGCATCGGATTGAAATTGAACGAAACCACGTGCCCTCGCCCTACGGGCATATCCAGAATCGCCGGCCGTCCCAGCAAGCCTTGTTCGCCCCAGACTTGCCCGCTCACCAGCAATGGCGCGCCGTCCCTATCGCCCCACTCCATTACAATCCCGCTGCGATCTTCCGGCCCGTCCAGGCATGACGTGCAATAGGCCATGCGCAGCCAGCTTCGCGGCACATCGTAGAGCGGGAAATTCTGCCGGAAAACGTAAGTATGTTCCGGATAACCGTACGCGATGGGATGTTCTGGCCGGTCGAAGGTAACGCGCAAGTGTGATCCCGGTGTGCGAGTCGCCGCATTCTGCGATTCCGCCGCTGCTGTTGCTCCGCCCCCTTGCGAACTTCGCGGCACGCCGCCCGCCACGCGCCGAACGCCGCGCACAATTCCACCTTCGAGCGCCAGCATCGACCCGCTCCCCAGCGTCACCAACAATCCTCCGTCGCTGACAAATTTTTCAATTTGTGCCAGCCCCTCATATCCAATCCCGCCCGTAATGTCGTCCGACTCCGCCGGGGTTCCAAAACTCGGCGTCTTCTCAGTCTTCTTGAACGGCATCGGACTCCATCGTTTCGGCAATCCCTGAATCTGCTCGGCTAGTTCGAGGTCAACATGCCCGTACAAAAGCACGTCCACTTTTTCCTGCAAAGCGCCCGCGCGAATGTCTTCATCCCGCAAATAGACGTATGGCACTCTGCGCTGATCGAGAATGTACCGAATCCAGCCAATCGAATCCGTGTCAGCCCACGGCACCCACACCCCCAACCGAGGTGCGAGCGCTTCGTGTTTCGCCACATTCGGCTCCGCGCTGACGCTTACAAACGACCCTCCCGCCGCGCTCGCAATTTTGCGCAGTGCATCGCCAAGCCCATCCTGCGCCGGCACAATCCAGGAACCAGCGGGGAACTCCTCACCGCCAACGGAAAAGTTCTTCTCCGCAATCTCGATTTTGAATTTCGCCAGCGCATACCGCGTCGTTACTAAATTCTCCTGCCCTGTATCGCGAAGCAAAAAGACCGGCCCCGTGCCAGATACAATTCCTGGTGGTCTTGGCACTTCCGTCACCGCCGCCAGTGAAGCCGTACGAATCGAACTGTCGGCGATCGGAATCGCGCTCAAGTGGTAGTTATTCGCAAAATTCCATGAAAGGTCGTCATACGGTTCGCCCCCCTCCTTCGGGTAACGTTGCGGCGAGAGCAAATCCACCGCGTAATTTCGGTACGGCTGATCAAGCCGCACTACATACGTTCCAGGAGAAAACTCGCCCTCCTTCACGCGGATCGCAGCCCGAGCCCGGCCGACCTCTATATGCTGCCCGAGCAGTCGCGCAACGAGTTGCGCCACCCGTGCCGGGTCGCCCTGATCCTCTGGAATCAAAAACGCGTAGGGTGCCTCATTCAGTCCTTTCTGCCAAGAGTTAAAGCCCTTCGTATAAAAATTCCGCAGCAACTGTTTCGAATTCTTCGCCGCAAAATCAAGCGAAGCCAGAATTCCCGTTTCGTTGTAATTCACGTTATCCCGCGCCGACCACGCAAAGTCCACCGGCGGCGGAACCGGACGATACCATTCCGCCGTTCGCTCCCCGCGCTCCAGCTTTCGCTTCATCGTCTCCGCGCTCGAATTTCCAAACGTCTCATAACCGCGCCCAATCGCGTTGTGATTCATCGCTACCGAATCCAGATACAAATGACTGAATGCCTCGCCGAAATTCCACGTCGAAACTCCCGGCATCCCCAGCGCCGTCATCGCCTGTACGTCATGAAATCCTTGCTCCAGAAATTCCGTATAGGTAATCGGATCAATGTTCGGGTTGTACGGGCCTGTCCCGTTCCACGACATCAGCAGTGGCACTGCTTCATGCAAATCGTGCACCACCGTCGGATGCCACTCATGAAACATCCGGTGAACCGCTTTCGTCGTTTCGTGCGTCTGTTGATGCGTATCGCGATTGATGTCCACGAACGCGTATTTCGACCAGTACGGCGGCGATTGCCGAGGCAGACGTCGCATAGTCCGTTTTGCCCTTTAGATATGTGTAAAACCACTCTGTCACTTTGTCGCGCCCATCCGGATTACAAACCGGATTGATCAGCACCACCAGTTTTTCCCGAATCTCCCGAATCATCGCTTGTTCAGACACCGCCAATCGGTACGCCAACTCAAGCACCGACTCCGTCGAACCCGTTTCGTCCGAATGCAGTCCGGCATTCAGGTAATAAATCGTCCGCCCTGCCGCAATTTGCTTTTCCGCGCCGGCCTCGTCCACTTTTCGCGGGTCTGCTAGTGTTTCGGTTGTATTCTTCAGCAGCTCGAGATTCTTGATCCCCGTTTCATCTGCAATCGCAATCATTACAATGTCGCGGCCTTCTTCGCTCTTTCCAATTCTGAAAAACTTTACGCGGGGGGACGCCGCCGCAAGCGCTTGAAAATATTTATCGGCCTGTCCCGAGCTCACCAATTCTCCCGGAGCGCCCATGATTCGGCCAAAGAATTTTTCCGGAGAAGGAACTGTATTCGACGCCGGAACCGAAGAAACCCACGGAGAAAGGAACCGTGCCTCCGTCGTAGCCTTTGCGATCGCTTCCGTGGTCCCGGGTTCCGGAGTATCCGCCGGCGGATTCTGTTTTTGCGCGTCGGCAATCGCGGCCAGGCTAAAAAGAAGCAAAACGAGGAAACGCTTCATCAAATGCTCCACAAAATATTTGGGAAATCAGTACGCGTGAAATCTACTATCTCTCCGGGAATTTCGCCAATCCTGCCTGGGAAGTCTTTCCGGGTGCAGTGCCGGAAACATTGCAGAATCCGTTTTTGACCTGTTCTTTTCTTGGGCGTAAACAAGAGGGTGCGGTACTCTGAAACGGCATTGGCGCGGGTGGGGGCTGGGGGAAGAGTGAATCACAAGTTCCTTATGGTGTTGGTCGCCGTGTTTTTTGCGGGCGGCGCCGCACTCGTTTACGCCTTTCAGCAGCGCCTGAAAACGACCGCTGATCTCGACCGGGAGATAGCGCTTGCCAAAGCGCAAGCTGCAACCATCCACGAAAACACGGTTGTTCCCACCGACCAGCGCGTCCGTGCAGGTGACAATTTCGCCTCCGTGCTGCAAAAGTTCGGACTCTCTCAGGAAGAAGCGGCGGGCGCTTCCGCCGCGGCACAGCGCGCCTTCAATCTCCGGCAAGTCCGCGCGGGAAATACTGTCACCGTAGGCCGCTCCATCGAAGGCCAGCTCCGCGAAATCGACTACAAAATCGATGCGGATCGCATGCTCAAAATCACTCCTGAGGACAAAGGCTATACCGCGCAAATCCGCGAAATCCCTTCACACACGGAAGTCGTCGCCGTCAGCGCCACGCTGCAGGATTCTCTGTTCAACGCCGTGGAAGACGCCGGAGAATCCGCGGAGTTTGCAATGCGCCTTTCGCAGATTTTTGGGTACGACCTCGACTTTTACACCGACCCGCGCAAAGGTGACACATTCCTCGTCGTTCTCGAAAAAAGAAAATACGCGAATGGGCAAACCGCTTCGTATGGAAAAATCTTCGCCGTGGAATACAACAACGGTGGAAAAAAATATCAGGCTCTGCTCTTTCACGATCCTGCTGGCCAGCCCGGCTACTACACCGCCGACGGAAAATCCCTACAGAAGGCGTTCTTGCGTTCTCCACTCAAATTTGGCGCGCCCGTTACTTCGCACTTTAGCAACGCGCGCTTTCATCCGATTTTAAAGACCTATCGCGCGCACATGGGAACGGACTATGGCGCCCCCGTCGGCACACCCGTGCAAACCATTGGCAGTGGCAAAGTCGTATTCGCTGGCCGCAAGAGCGGCGAAGGGAACATGGTGCAGATCGCTCATGCCAACGGCTACGAAACAATGTATCTGCATTTGTCCAAAATGTACGTTCGCGCGGGCGAGCACATCGAAATCGGAAAGACTATCGGCCTTGTCGGAAGTACCGGGCTTTCCACGGGTCCGCATCTAGATTTCCGCATTCTCCAGCGCGGGCAATATAAGAATTTTGAAAAACTGGGCTTGCCTCCTTCCGATCCGGTCTCCAAAAAGAATCTGCCGGAATTTGCAGAGCTGCGCGAAAAATGGCTCCCACTCTTGAAGAATCCGGAACTTTTGCAAGCCAATGTCGCGATCAGCGGCGCGGCCCCTTCGCGTTGACCTGGAATCATCAACAGAACTACCTAAGCCACAAGTCAGACTTTTCTCGCTTGCGTGGGTAGTTCTTCCGCGCACAGAAACAATTTGCTTCCCGCACGGTTGTTCTCAGTAAATGACCGGCATGCGCGCGTAATCGGCGCTGCTGGTTTCTTCCTGCACGCGGAGGACGAGGAGGGTTCGATCATCGTGTGGCGGGGCCGCGCCGCTGAACTCATCGGTGGCAAGCAGAATGGCGCCGGAAATGTCTTCGACAGAATCGCCCGGCTGCGTCTTCGTTAGAATGGAAAACAGACGCTCCGTTCCAAACTCCTCATTTTGAGGATTCTCCGACTCCACGATTCCGTCGGAAGCGAACACCACAAGATCGCCGGGAAGCAGGTCCAACACGTAAACGTCGTACTCGATTTCAGGAAGCAATCCTAGAGGCACTCCTTCAATGCTCAGCTCTTCGGCTCTTCCATTCCTGACAAGAATCGGGTGCGGCGCGCCTGCGCTGGCGATGGTGAGACGGCGGGCGTCGGCTTCGTAAAGCGCGAAAAGCATGGCGACAAAGCGGGCGTCGAGGCGCGCGGCATACAATCGACCATTTAGCATCTTGAGCATTTCCGCTGGGGGACAGGGGTGCTCCACAACGTGCTCGCGCAATATTCCAATGGCAAGCGAACCGAACAGGGCCGCCGGAGTTCCTTTTCCCGAAACGTCACCCAGCACAAGCGCGAGCTTTCCGTTGCCGTAGGGAAGAAAATCGTAAAAATCGCCGCCGAGTTCGCGCGCAGGTTCATATGACGCTGCGATATCGAGCCCGGGAACTTCGCGAGCGCCGCGCGGCAAAAGTTGCCGCTGAATTTCGCGCGCCGTGTCGAGTTCATTGAGCAGGCGCTGCTCATTTCTGCGCGCATCTTCATAGAGCCGCGAGTTTTCCAGAGCGATTGCAATGAAAGCCGAAAGGGTGGAAAGCATCCGCTCGTGTTCAGGCGTAAACGAATTGGGATCCGCAGATTCTAGATCGAGCACTCCGATCAAGCGGTCCTGCAGAAGAAGCGGAACGACAAGCTCGGAGCGAACGCCCTGGCTCGTTTCGCAATGAATGTAACGCGGGTCCAGGCGGACGTCGGGGATGCTCAGCGTTTTTCTGGTTTGCGCTGCAGCGCCCGTGATCCCTTCGCCGAGCTTTACACGAAAGCGCGCGGGAATGGTGTCCTCATAATGCATTGCGAAGACGCCTTCGAGTAGCTGCGTCTTTTCATTCCAGAGCATTACCGTGAAGACGTGATAATTGACGAGTTTTTTTACGCGCTCGGCGATGCGGCGAAGAAGTGTCTCGCGATCGAGAATGGCCGTAAGCTCGCGGCTGATGTCATAAAGGAGAGTGAGGGTCCTGGCTTGCTCAGGAAACGAGAGAAAAAGAGATTGCGGCACCGTCTGTTCGGCGGTGAGCGGGAGCGGCGCGAGTTTTGCGGACTCTTCCATTACCCTGGGTACTGCAAGTCTATTTTGACTTAGATGCGGAGGGATGCAAGAAGGAGACAGCCGACGGCAGCCAGGGAGCAGCGACCGGTGGACAGCGAAGAGTGAATGACTAGCAGTTTCGGGCCAAACCCAGAATGAGGGTAAATTGGCCTAGGAAGTGGCGCGATTTAACTACCAACTGGGAGACAGTGGCATGGTCACAAGCGGAAAGTATTGGCTGGAGGCGGTGGGACACGTTCGGTCGGATTTGAAGAAGCGAAAGAATGCGCCGAGGCAGGGATACTTCGGAGCGCCGGAGGCGGTGATTGAGATTTTGCCTCGGTTTGCGAAGTGTCTCGATCGAGTGACTGCTGGCGAAGATGTGATTGTGATCGCGTGGTTTCACGAGGCGAAGCGAAACGTAATGAAAGTGCACCCCGGTCGGGACAAAAAAAATCCACTGACAGGCGTGTTCGGAACGCGATCACCGGACCGCCCGAATCCACTGGGATTGCATCGAGTCAAGATACTGGCGCGCGACGGCTTGCGCCTTCAAGTGGGGCCACTTGAAGCGATTGATGGAACACCGATCGTGGATATCAAGCCAGTGCTGGCAAGGTGTAACGATACGTAAAGACGAGAAAAACGCAATCTAGAGTGCAAAAAAATATGTGTTAGGCTGAACAAACGCAGGGCTCGCAATTCAGGTCGCGCCAGTGTCGGGCCGGCGCTTGTGAGCTGCGAATTCCGAGGAGCTAACTATGAAAGCAAGGGCATTCGTGCGTTTCCTGGGACTGGCAATCGCGATGGTGGTGGCGCCGGCGATTGCTTCCGCACAAAAGACGGTAAAGTGCGAATCGAACGACGGAAAGAGAAACTATTGCTACGACGTCTACCAGCAGGAACGCGTGACGATGCAACAGCAAATTAGCGGCTCGCCTTGCGAGGCTGGCCGGACCTGGGGCGTGGATAGCCGTGGCCTGTGGGTGGATCGCGGCTGCCGGGCCATTTTTGCGGTTGGCGTTCGGCAAGGACCACCGACACCAGAAGGGGGTTGGTGGGATTCGAATCCGGGAGATTCCTGGCCTCCGCACGGTGACTGGCATGGTGGAAACTGGAATCGCGGTGGCGCCTGCTTTTATACCGACCGTGATTTTGGCGGCAAGTTTTTCTGTCTGCACAGAGGAGAGAGCAGGGAATCTCTGGGCTCTTATGGAGACGACATTTCCTCGATTCGTGTTTTTGGAAATGCGCGCGCGTACATTTATGACGACCGAAACTTCACCGGGAAAGAATACCGGGCTGAGCGGCGATGTGGCCGACTTGCGCCAGATTCCGGTGCGCGGAAAGTCCGGGCACACATGGAACAACCGGGTTTCCTCGGTTGCGGTTCGCTAATCAGCAGATCCGCTTTTTTCGGAAATAGGAACTTTACCAGCCAAATCACAAGGCATGGCGCTGCGGAACGTAAACCAAGCCACCAAGGTCGGCATCCGAGACGCTGAAGACGAAGTCGGATTGGTGTTGGGGCCGCTGAAGTCCTGCAGAAAGTCGTTGTGAATGTCGAGCCACGGCTTGTGGGGACCTGCGGTGGATAGACGCAGGGGTAGCGGGATTCGTTTTTCTAACGAACCCCCAAATTTCAGAAAATATGGCTTCAGAAACGTGAATTATCTGGCTTCAACCCGCCAGGTATCGCCCGCCCGGAGGAGCTTTTCCAGATCGCCGGGGCCGCGCTTGGCTATGGACCTCCTTGAATTGCTCGTGGATCACGTCTTCATAGCGAGGAACATTCGGCCCAGGAACGCAGAACCCCAATGGGAGTCGGAAAACCTTCGCGGTGTTCCATGTGCGAAGCTGGAATGCGTAGGACGGGCGCGGGATGATGCGCGTCGTGAATCAGTAGATCGGCTTCGGTGATTCCGTTGCCGAGCTGGACGACTTCGATGTCGCCGTCGGGCATGCGCGCGGATGCCTTTGTCGCGATTTTTGCCGAAGATCAGCGGCTTGCCGTGTTCGAGCTGGACGATGTGCTCGCTGCGCGCATCTTTTTCGGTGAGCGAGAACCATGCGCCGTCATTGAAGATGTTGCAGTTCTGCAGGATTTCGACGAAGGCCGAGCCTTTGTGCGCCGCGGCTTGCTTCAGCGTGTCTTTCAGGTGCGCTTGGAACACGTCAACGGAGCGCGCGACGAAAGTGGCTTCCGCCCCGATCGCGAGCGAAATCGGATTGAACGGACGGTCGAGCGAGCCGTACGGAGTGGACTTGGTTTTCTTGCCGAGTTCGGACGTCGGCGAATACTGGCCTTTCGTCAGTCCGTAAATGCGGTTGTTGAAGAGCAAAACTTTCAGGCCAACGTTGCGGCGCAGCATGTGAATCGTGTGATTGCCGCCGATGGAAAGCGCGTCGCCGTCGCCGGTAGCGACCCAGACTTCCAGATCGGGCCGAATGGTCTTCAGTCCCGTGGCGACTGCCGGCGCGCGGCCGTGAATCGTGTGGAAGCCGAACGTGTTCATGTAGTACGGAAAGCGGGAAGAGCAGCCGATGCCGCAGATGACAACAAAATTTTCGCGCTTGATGCCGAGTTCGGGGAAAACGGATTGCACGGCGGAGAGAATGGCGTAGTCGCCGCAGCCGGGACACCAGCGGACTTCCTGGTCGGTCTGAAAATCCTTCTTTGTGAGAACGGGCAGAGTTGCGGTGGTCATTTTAGTGCAGTACCCCAGATTCGACTTTTAAGAAACTAACCCAAAAGCTCTTCGATTTTTTGCTCGAGCTCGGACTGCTTGAACGGACGGCCCTGAATTTTGTTGAGGCCGATGGCGTTCACAAGAAATTTTGCGCGCAGGACCCAGCTGAGCTGGCCCATGTTGAGTTCCGGCACAAGCACTTTCTTGTAGCGCTTCAAAATTTCGCCAAGATTCGACGGCAGCGGATTCAGATGGCGCAAATGCAAGTGGCCGATGCGCTTGCGGCCCGCCAGCTTTTCGCGCTGAGCTTTGACCGCCGCGGTAATCGAGCCGTGCGTCGAGCCCCACGCCACGATGAGCAAATCGCCGTCAGGATCGCCCTCGGGTTCCGCGAGTCGGAATGTCTTGCGCGATGGCTTCGACTTTTGCCGCGCGAAGGCGAACCATTTTTTCGTGGTTGAGCGGTTCGTAATTGATGTTGCCGGTGACGTCCTGTTTTTCCAGGCCGCCGATGCGATGCTCGAGGCCAGGAGTTCCGGGAATGGCCCACGGACGCGCGAGCGTTTCCGGATCGCGGCGATACGGCTTGAAGTCCACCGGATTGGTTTCGAATTTGACTGGGATATCGGGAATCTCGCTGAGTTCCGGAATGCGCCAGGGCTCGGCGCCGTTTGCAAGATAGCCGTCGGAAAGAATGATGACCGGCACCATGTACTTGACGGCAATGCGGCAGGCTTCGATGGCAACCCAGAAGCAATCGCTCGGCGTCGCAGCGGCGATAACCGGAATCGGCGCTTCGGAGTTGCGGCCAAAAAGAGCTTGCAACAAATCGGCCTGCTCTGTTTTGGTCGGCAGGCCGGTGGACGGACCGCCGCGCTGAATGTCGCAAATGACCAGTGGAATTTCGACTGCGACCGCAAGGCCCATGGCTTCGGTCTTGAGAGCCATGCCCGGACCGGAAGTGGTCGTGATGGCGAGAGCCCCGGCATACGCGGCGCCGATCGCGCTCGTGATGGCGGCGATTTCGTCTTCCGCCTGAAATGTGATGACTCCAAAATCCTTGTACTGCGAAAGCTCGTGAAGAATGTCCGACGCGGGCGTGATCGGATAGCTGCCTTGGAAAAGCCGCAAACCCGATTTTTGCGATGCCGCTACAAAACCCAGCGCGAGCGCCTGATTGCCGCTCATATTGCGATAAAGTCCGGGCGCAAGTTTCGCCGGCGGAATTTCGTAGCTGATCTGAAACGCTTCGGTGGCTTCGCAATAGGCGTAGCCGGCTTTCATCGCGAGCTTGTTCGCTTCGACGAGCAGCGGCTTCTTGGAAAATTTCCTTCAATCCAGCGAACCGTCGACTCCATCGAGCGGTTGTAAAGCCAATAGCACATGCCAAGCGCGAAGAAATTTTTGCAGCGGCTGACGGACTTGGCGTCCATGCCGAGATGATCGAGCGCGACCTTGGTGAGGCGCTCCAGTTCCACAGAAAAGAGTCGGTACTTGTCGAGCGAATGATCCTCGAGCGGATTCGAAGTCATTTGCGCTTTGCGCAGATCGTTTTCCGCAAACGCATCCGAATTGACGATGAGGATGCCGTTGGCCTTCAGATCCGCGAGATTCGTTTTCAGCGCGGCCGGATTCATCGCGATCAGCACGTCCACCGCGTCGCCGGGCGTAAAAATTTCGTTCGAAGAGAAATGGAGCTGGTAGCCGCTGACGCCGGGGAGCGTGCCGGCAGGGGCGCGAATTTCGGCAGGGAAGTCCGGGAATGTGGCGATGTCGTTGCCGTAGAGCGCGACAGTATTGGTGAACTGGCTGCCGGTGACCTGCATGCCGTCGCCGGAGTCTCCGGCAAAGCGGATTACGGCGCGATCAATGACCTCGCGCTTGGTTTTCGGCAGAGGTATATCAGTGGTAGTGGCCATTCCGGTTGAAACTCCCCCAAACAAAAAGCATAACACAAGGAAACGACTGGAGATGCGAGGTTGCCTTAATGCCAGCAATTGGTTTTTTTATGAAGTAAACAAAAAAGAATGATGCGGTGGGGCAGGGTACCTGCGGACATCAAGAGGAAAAACGATCCGATTCTTCGACCGCCTTGAGGAAACTGCCCCGGTAGTAAAACAGCCCTGCGATCAGCAGCGCAGTGGGGATGGCGGTGGCGATGGCGGAAATCCATTGCGGAAAACGAAGCAGATTCACGCCGGGATAATTTTGCGGAATCCGGAAAAAATTGAGGCAAGTGCGAATGTATTCCGGATAGGCAGGGCTGATTTGGCTGATGAAGATGCTGACGAGCCAGAAAACATGAAACGCAATTGTCGCCGTGTAACTCCAGCGCTGTAGCTTCAGAAGGCCGATCCCGCACAACAGAAGGATTGCGATATTTATCGTCCATATCCATTGGCCGGAGTGCCCGGAATATACTTGCGTAAAAAGCATGGCGGGAATCATGCCGTTGACGGTAAAGCCCAAAAGCGCGCTTAGAACTGCGGAAATAATGATTAACCAGGCGAGCAGCGCGATGGGCGGAGGGCAAGCGGGCTTATTAGAAAGCGCGGGGGCTGCAATGGCCAATTCCGCGCCAAATTGCTCAGCGACGTGCGGACGGGAAAACAGAACGATCCACCAGAGCGACAAGGAGAAAACAAAGGCGCACAAAATGGCCAGCTTGATCATATTGCTGTGACTAGCCCCAACGAGACTGTCGAAAATATTCGGTCCAACAAGGAACAACAACACAAGAACCAGCGTCGCTAACGCAGAAAAGAATCCGACGATTGCTCCAAGAGTAAGAACTGCAAGTCGCGCCCAGTTCTTTGCCTTGAAAATTCCCACGGCAACGAGCACGCCGGCGAACCCTCCGACGGAGATCAGGCACTGTGCAACAAAAAGCATCGTGTACTGGCCGTCGTTCAAGCCGCTCGTATATACCCATGCTGCGAGCAACGCCCAGAACACAAAGTGAGCAATGCTGAGAAAAAGAATGGAAACTGCGGCGGCGCGGACGGAAGTGGAGAGCCTGGGCACTGCTGAAAATGTACAGCAAGTCCGCTTTGCTGATTGGGGAAACACAAGAGAACAAAAATAGAAAAAAGAAGGTTGACACTTCGCTTTCTTTTCGCCTAGAGTGGCTGTGGAAAAGTCCGGCGCCGCAAGCGGCGAGTTTGACGACGAGATCGAGGAGGCACGATGGCCCTCACCAAACGGCAAAAGGAAGTGCTCGATTACCTGGTTTCTTTTGAAACCAAGCACGGTTACGCGCCGAGTTTTGAAGAGATCGGCAAGGGCTTGAAGCTGACATCGCTCGCAACAGTGCACAAGCATATCTCCACGCTTGAAAAGAAGGGATTTATCCGTCGCGGCTATAACCAGAGCCGGTCGATCGAGATTTTGCAGTTGCCGAAGCCGGTCAAGGATCAGGTACTCGACCGCAAAGTACAGGAACTCCCGCTGGTTGGTCGTATTGCTGCGGGCCGTCCGCTCGAAGCCGTCGAAGAACGCGAAACGCTTTCGCTGGGAGATTTTGCCCGAGGTGGAAACTCTTTCGTGCTGCAGGTGAAGGGAACTTCCATGATTGAAGACCACATCATGGACGGCGACTTCGTCGTCTGTGAACAAACCCAAGTCGCGAACGCCGGTGATATCGTCGTAGCGCTGGTAAATGGCGAGGATGCGACGTTGAAGCGCTTCTACAGGGAAGGCGCCGGAAAGATTCGTTTGCAGCCAGCCAATTCTGAAATGGGCCCAATCATGGTGAACGCCGCCGACGTGAAGATTCAGGGCCGCGTGATCGGCGTGCTGAGGAAGTACTAGTTGGCCGAAATTCGCTGAAAACGGATCGTCCAACGAAACATCGAAACTCCTGTAAGATTGCTGCCCGCGCCTTCAAGCGCGGGCATTTGTTTTAGCAGGCCCAGTAGGTCGAAAAGGGAAGCCCTTTGCCCGAAAAACGTGAAGTGATCGTGATTGTCGAGCCGGATGCAGCGCAAAGCGCCGCGCTGGCTCAATTGCTGAATTCCTCAGGCTATCAAGCAAGAGTTGCTGGCTCGCAGGCGGAGGGGTTTCGGCTGGTGCAGGAAGGCGCCGTAGATCTTTTTCTCCTGCGCGCGGATCTGATGGATCTGCAATGTTGCAATGCGCTCGCGGAGATCAAGGGTGCCGCAGCCACGGCCCGCACAAGAGTGCTGCTCCTCGTCGCCGGCGGCCCGACAGAACGCGCTCGTGGACTTGATTTGGGCGCGGATGATGCGCTGACCCTGCCGCCGGATTCGGCGGAATTGCTGGCTCGCGTGCGTGGATTGCTGCGTTTGAGACATGCCGCGGAGGCTCTGGAGCGCCAGGCACATATTGCAGACCAGGGACGCGAGATGGCGCAGACCGCGCTGCAAGCCGTGGCCGTCACCGAAAAAATGACGCGGGACGCGTTTTCGCTGGAGCGGGCGCTGAAGATTGGTGTGAGCGCCCTGTTTGCGATTGCGCTTGTGATTGCCGGCATTTTCATTTTGTTTTCGCGCAAGGCGGAGAAAGAAAACACGCTGGCGCACATGTTCATCGCGCAACTGCAGCGCGGACTGCAAACGCAGGACCAGCTCATGGCGGAAACCAAGAAGGCGCGCGAAGAGCTGGCAAAGACCGATCCGTTGCGGCAAAAAAATGATCTGCAACAGAAGACCGAAGAATTGAAACAGAAGATGGCCGCAGCCAACGGCGACACCAGTGAGTTGCAAAAGCAGCTCGAAGAGACAACGAACAAACTTGCGCGCGTGCAAAGCGATTCCCAAGCCGCGGAAAATGTGATCCGAACTTCGGCGCCAAGCGTTTGCCTGCTCCACGTTTCCGTCGCGTTTCGTGACCGGAACAGCGGCAGGCTTTTGCGCTATGGGGGAATAACTCCGGCGGGAGAGCCCCTGAAGGACAGCGATGGAAACATTGTTTATTCGCTCGAAGGGCGCGCCCCCGAAGTGAGGCAAGACTATTTCGGCACCGGTTTCATCGTCGGCGACGGAAAAATCCTTACGAACCACCACGTTGCCGAGCCCTGGTGGAAAAACGACGAAATGGACGCGGCACTGAAGCAGGGGCTCGAGCCGACAATCGCCGAAATGGCCGCCTATTTCCCGGATGCGACGAATGGCATCTCCATGGAAATTCAACAAATTTCCGGCGAAGCCGACCTTGCGCTCCTGCACGGCGACTTGAGCAGCATAAAGCGCCCCACGCTGCACCTCGACAGCCGCACGAACGCGGCCGTCAGCGGCCAATCCCTAATCTCGCTCGGATACGCGACGGGAATCAGCGCGATTTTGGCCCGCGCGGGTGACGAAACGGTCGATCAGATTCTGAAAGTGAGCGGTGGCGATCCAAAACTCGTCATGAGCGAACTCGCAAAGCGCAAACTGATTCGTCCGCTGGTAACGCAAGGACATATCGGCGACGTATTGACCGACAAGATCGTGTACGACGCACAGACTACGTCAGGCGGATCCGGCGGGCCACTCATGAACAAAGACGGCCGCGTAATCGGCGTGACATTCGCGGTAGTGCGCGGCTTTGGCGGCTCCAATTTCGGCGTGCCGATCCGATACGCGGAGCCCATGCTGAAGCGGTAATCCAGTGCGGTTAGCAGTTGTTCGAGGGCTCGGCGAAGAGCCACTGCAATGCCTCGTTGCGATCTTTGAAGATCTGTATCTCCTCTTCGCCGCCACTCAATTCGCGAAAAGTCTGGAACATTCGCGCCAGGCCAAAAATCTCCGCAGTTGGGGCGACTATGCAGCGGCGCGCTCCCTGCCCGAAGAAATTGCGCGTCGCGATCACACGGATGTCGGCCGAGGATGCGGAAATGTTGGTGGCCCCGCTGAAATCGACAAGCTGGCGAAAAGCGGGATCGAAATCGGGATCGCGCATTAACCGGTCTTGATGGTCGAGGATCTCCGCGGCGGTGACGTGCCCTGAAGCCGACGAGGAAACCAGACGGCGTTCTGGGTCAATGGTATAGGTAATTGGCACGCTTGAAGCCCGGGGGAGAGGAGAGAAGGAAATTAGCGCAGTTGTGGAAAAGTGGCAAGAAAAATTGCCGAGCGGCCAGGACCCGGGGTGCATTAGAAGAATCGAATGAAATAGACTGTTATGAGGATGAATACGAAACGAGCAGGACGAAGGGCACTGTGGATTGTCGCCGTTTGCATGGGGGGCATGATTTGCTTACCCGCGCAGCCTTGTTTTGCGTACTCGGTGCTATCCCATCAAGCAATCATTGATGCCACCTGGGAAGAGAACATCGAGCCGGCGTTGCTTACAAAATTCCCGAATGCAACTCCCGAGGAACTCAGTGCCGCGCAGGCATATGCCTACGGCGGGGCGATTATTCAGGATTTGGGCTACTACCCGCACGGCGACCGCCTTTTTAGCGATTTGACCCACTACGTGCGCAGCGGAGATTTTATTCTGGCTCTGCTCCGCGATGCGAGCGACATCTACGAATACAGTTTTGCATTGGGGGCCCTGGCCCACTATGCAGCGGATAACAACGGACACCGCATCGGAACGAATCGCGCCGTTCCGCTGCTTTATCCGGCACTGAAGAAAAAATATGGCGACGTCGTGACATACGAAGAAGACAAGCTGGCTCACTCCAAAACGGAATTTGGATTTGACGTTCTGGAAGTGGCCAAAGAACGGTTTGCACCTGAGAGCTACCACGACTTCATCGGCTTTGAGGTCGCCACAAGAGTTTTGGAGCAAGCGTTTCTGGAAACCTACGGCTTGGAGCTAAAGTCAGTCTTGCTTAACGAGGATCAGGCGCTCAGGTCTTACCGGAACGCGGTTAGGGATCTTTTTCCAAAGGCAACGCGGATCGCCTGGCATTTGAAAAAGGACGAAATCCAGGACGATGCGCCTGGAATGACGAAGCGCAAATTCCTATACAACCTGAAGCGTTCGAATTTTGAAAAAGAATGGGGCAAGGACTACAAAAAGCCGAATGCTGGCGAAAAAATTCTTGCGTTTATCTACGTGCTCTTGCCCAAGTGGGGGCCGCTGAGAGTTTTGCAATTCCGGACGCCAACGCCGGAAACGGAACGATTTTTTGAAGCCAGTTTTAACGCTACGCTGGATCGCTACCGCGAGTTGCTGCGCGCGCAACAAGCGGGCACCTTAAAAGTGCCGAATGACAATTTCGATGTTGGTACGGATACCGGCCCTGGCAAATACAAAATGAATGATGAAGCCCACGCCGAACTGGTGGACCGCCTCGCCGACCGGAAATTCGCCGGCGCGTCGCCAGAGATGATCGCGGAATTGCGCGAATTTTACGTTGACCCGAGCCTCCCCTACGCCAACAAAAAAGACCGCAAAGCCCAAGCAAAGCTGCACGCAGCACTCGCTCAGTTGAAGCTGGTCAATACGCCGGAGCATTTGGTCGGAGCAAACTAGCGCTAAAAGCGGCACAAGAACCGGTAATATCAATTTCCTGATTTTGTTAAATCGAAAAAACTGCTGTAGTGCTACGCCGCCGCCATGAAAGAATGGTCGGCTGCACCCGGCGGAGTGTGCGTGCGCGAGCATGGCCAAGAGCCGCAAAATCGAAAAACTTCTGGCGGCGAATCGTAGCGAGATCGCGATTCGAATCTTCCGCGCGGCCAACGAACTTGGACTGCGCACCGTCGCCATCTATTCGAACGAAGACCGCCTCGCCCTCCACCGCTTCAAAGCCGACGAAGCCTATCTGATCGGCAAGGGCAAAGGCCCGGTCGAAGCCTATCTCGACATCGCGGGAATCGTCGCAGTCGCAAAATCCAAGGGCGTGGACGCAATTCATCCCGGCTACGGCTTTTTGTCGGAGAATGCTGCCTTCGCGCGCGCGTGCGAAAAAGCCGGAATCACCTTCATCGGCCCCACGCCGGACCTCCTCGAATTGCTCGGCGACAAAACTGCCGCGCGGCGCCTTGCGCAATCGGCGGGCGTTCCTGTGCTGCCGGGAACAGAAAATCCCGTGAAGTCCATCGCCGAAGCAAAAAAGATCGCTGCGGAAATCGGTTATCCCGTCATAGTGAAAGCCGCGATGGGTGGGGGCGGCCGCGGCATGCGCGTCGTCCGTGAAGAATCCGAACTCGAAGCGCGCATTGAAGAAGCCCAGAGCGAAGCCAGATCCGCGTTCGGCGACGCTTCCGTATTCCTGGAAAAATTCCTTCCTTGTGCCCGGCACATCGAAGTGCAAATTCTCGCCGACCATCACGGCAACTTGTTGCATCTCTATGAACGCGATTGCTCCGTCCAGCGCCGCCATCAAAAAGTTGTGGAGCTTGCTCCCGCCACAAATTTGCCGGCCAGTATTCGCAGCGAACTTTGCGGCGCCGCCATTGACCTCGCGCGCAAAGCGAAATACCGCAACGCAGGTACCGTCGAATTTCTTTACGACGTCGACGCCAAGAAGTGGTATTTCATCGAAGTGAATCCGCGCATCCAGGTCGAACACACCGTAACCGAAATGGTCACAGGCATCGACCTTGTCCGCGCACAAATTCTTGTCGCGCAAGGCCACAAACTCCACGACGAAACGATGTCGCTCCCGCAGCAGGAAAAAGTCCCGCTTTACGGCGCAGCGCTGCAATGCCGAGTTACCACGGAAGACCCCGAAAAGAATTTCGCGCCCGACTACGGAAAGCTAACCACCTATCGCTCCCCCGCCGGCTTCGGAATCCGTCTCGACGGCGGCACGGCCTACGCAGGCGCATCGCTAGCGCCTTACTACGATTCTCTCCTGGTCAAAGTAACCGCCTGGGGCACAAATCTCCGCGAAGCCTGCCAGCGCATGGATCGCGCGCTTCGCGAATTTCGCATTCGCGGCGTGAAGACGAATATTCCGTTCGTCGAAAACGTGGTGAATCACCCGAACTTTCGCAGCGGAGAAGTCACCACCGGATTTCTCGAGCAGCATCCCGAACTTTTCCGCTTTCCAAAACGCGGCGACCGCGCCACAAAACTTCTTTCCTACCTAGGCGACGTGATTCTCAACGGCAACCCCGAAGTGAAAGGGAAGAAACCTCCCGAAAATGTGGAAGCCGCCACGCTGCCAAGAGTCCCCGGTATCGAATCGCCAAAAGGCACGCGTCAGCTTCTGCAAAAATTGGGCCCGGCCAAATTCGCTGCATGGGCGAAAAAAGAAAAGCGTCTGCTCATCACGGATACCACGCTCCGTGACGCGCATCAATCCCTCATGGCCACGCGAGTTCGCACCTATGATCTCCTCGCCACCGCGACCGCAATTTCCCAGCGACTACCAAATCTGTTCAGCTTGGAAATGTGGGGCGGCGCTACTTTCGACACAGCTCTGCGTTTCCTCCACGAAGATCCTTGGCAGCGCCTCCGCGCCCTCCGCGAACGAGTGCCAAACATTTGCTTCCAGATGCTCCTGCGTGGCGCAAACGCAGTCGGCTACGCCTCCTATCCCGACAACGTAATTCGCGAATTTGTCAAGGAAGCGCACGCGGAAGGCATGGACATCTTCCGCGTCTTCGATTCGCTCAACTCAATCGACAACATGCGCGTCTCGCTCGACGCTGTCCTCGAATCCGGCGCCGTTTGCGAAGGCGCCATCTGTTACACCGGCGACATTCTCGACAAATCCCGCCCTAAATATTCGTTGAAGTATTACGTCGCGCTCGCCAAGCAACTCGAAAAAATCGGCGTCCACTTTCTCGCCATCAAAGACATGGCCGGACTCTGCCGTCCTTTCGCCGCATTTGAATTGGTCAAACGGCTCAAGCAAGAAGTCGACCTCCCGATCCACTTCCACACCCACGATACCAGTGGCATTAACGCTGCTTCCGTACTGAAAGCCTCCGAAGCCGGCGTGGACATCGCCGACGCCGCGGTCTCCTCCATGAGCGGCGGCACAAGCCAGCCCAATCTGAACGCCATCGTCGCCTCGCTCAAAAGCACGCCGCGCGACACAACTCTCGACCTCGAAGCGCTCAACGAATGCTCCGATTATTGGGAAACCGTCCGCACTTACTACGCGCCATTCGACTCCGGCCCCAAAGCCGGCTCCGCGCGCCTCTACGAGCACGAAATCCCCGGCGGCCAATACACGAATCTCCGCGAACAGGCGGCGGGCATGGGCCTCGGCCATCGCTGGCGTGAAGTAGAAAAAATGTTCGCCGAAGTGAATCAACTCTTCGGCGACATCGTGAAAGTCACTCCATCCAGCAAAGTCGTCGGCGACATGACGCTCTTCCTCATGGCAAAGGAAATGAAGCCCGCCGACGTTCTAAGCTCGACGAAAAGCACGACGTGTCGTTTCCCAATTCCGTCGTCGAAATGTTGTCAGGCGTCCTCGGCGTTCCGCCCGGCGGCTGGCCCAAGAAAGCTGCAGAAAATCATTCTGCGCGGCGAAGCCCCGCTCAAAGGCCGCCCCAGCGCCAATCTCTCACCCGCAGATTTCACCGCGGAAAAAGAATCGCTGGAAAAGAAAACCGGCCACGTAATCTCGAAAGAAGATCTCCTCAGCTATCTTCTCTATCCGGAAGTATTCACGAAATTCGACAAGTTCCGCCAGACCTATTCCGATGTCAGCGTTCTCCCCACGCCCGCCTTTTTTTATGGCCTCAAGTCCGGCGAAGAAATCACCATCGAAATCGAAGCCGGAAAAACGCTCATCGTAAAATTTCTGACCGCCAGCGAACCGCATCCCGATGGCACCCGTACGCTTTTTTTCGAATTGAACGGCCAATCGCGCGAAGTGAATGTGCGCGACAAAGCGCTGCGCGTCATCGAGCGCGCGCATCCGAAAGCCGACCCCGCCGAGTCCGGGCAAGTCGGCGCGCCAACGGCCGGCGTGATCACCGGAATCGCCGTGCAGGCGAATCAAGCGGTCGAACGCGGTGCTAAACTAATGACACTCGAAGCGATGAAGATGCAATCGAATATTTACGCGCCAATTTCGGGGCGCATCGTAAAGCTGCTGGTTGCTCCCGGGCAAAGCGTGGAAGCCAAAGACCTGCTGGTGACGATCGCGCCGTGAGCGCCGGACAACTCCGCAAACACGAACAATTTCCTTCGCGGTTCCTCCGCAACTCGCGCGGCCTCGTCGTATATCTCCCTCCGGGCTATGACGATCAACCCGAGCGCCACTTTCCCGTCCTCTATCTTCACGACGGCCAGAATCTTTTCGATGGCCGCACGTCATACGTCCCCGGCATGGATTGGCACGTCGGCGATACCGCGGATGCCTCCATCCTCGCCGGCCGCGCTGAACCGATGATTATCGTCGGCATTTACAACACGGAAAATCACGCATCGGCGAGTACACGCCGACTCGCGTTCCCAGACTCGGCGGCGGCCGCGCGGATCGCTACGGAAAATTTCTGCTCAACGAAGTGATGCCGTTCATTCAAGCGGCCTATCGCGTCGAGCGCGGCCCTTGGCGCACCGGAATCGGCGGCTCTTCGCTCGGCGGTCTTGTCAGCCTCTATCTCGGCCTGCGCATGCCGGAAGTGTTCGGAAAAATTGCTGCGCTCTCTCCGTCCGTCTGGTGGAATCACCGCGTCATCGTGCGCTTCGCCCAGGCCAGTGTCCCTGAGCCGCGCCCGCGCATCTGGCTCGACATTGGCACCCGCGAAGGCCCGCGCATCGTGGACGACGTGGAAATGTTGCGCGACGTGCTCATGCAAAAAGGCTGGCGGCCCGATCAAGATCTTCATTACGAGCGCGTGGAAGGCGCGGAGCACAACGAAGCAGCCTGGGCCCAGCGCGTTCGGCCCTTCCTCGAGTTTTTGTATCCCGTGAGGTAATTGCAGAGTATACTGCGCGCCCTAAAGTTTTTGCGGCTTGCAGTGCGGGTCCCCGGTGGAGAACAACCCAATGGCAGAGCGGCCCCTCACAATTCTCTGCGTCAGCTCCTACGAAAAAGGTCAGGAATTTCTGCGCACCTGCAAGCGCATCGGTTGCCGCGTGCTGCTGCTCACCGTCGAAAAACTCCGCAATGGCGACTGGCCCCGCGACGCGATTGACGAAATGTTCTTCATGCCGGAAGAATTGCCGCTGGCCAAGCTGATCAATGCGGTCAGTTACGCCGCGCGCAATCAGAAAATCGACCGCATCGTGGCCCTCGACGAATTTGACATGGAAAATGTCTCGGCCCTGCGCGAGCATCTGCGCATTCCCGGCATGGGGCTCACAACCGTTCGTTATTTCCGCGACAAACTGGCGATGCGCGCTCGCGCCAAAGAAGAGGGCGTGCTCGTGCCCGAATTTGTCCACGTTCTGAACCACAACGAGTTGCGCGAATTCATGGCCCGCGTGCCCGGCCCTTGGCTGTTGAAACCGCGCTCGCAAGCCTCCGGTATCGGCATGAAGAAGATTCACGCGCCGGACGAACTCTGGCCCTGGCTCGATCGTCTCGGCGACGATCAGTCGTCCTATTTGCTCGAACAATTTATTCCGGGCAGTGTTTTCCACGTGGACAGCGTCGTAAGCGACCGTGAAGTTCTCTTTGCGGAAGCGCATGCCTATGGCGCGCCACCGCTCGATGTCTCGCACGGCGGCGGAGTTTTCACGACGCGCACCCTGCCACGCGAAGCGCCGGAAACTCTTCAGCTGAAGGAACTGAATCGCAATCTGATGCACGTGCTTGGATTGATGCGCGGCGTAACCCACGCCGAATTCCTGAAAGCGCATGCTACAGGGCAAATTTTATTTCCTGGAAATTGCCGCTCGAGTCGGCGGAGCCTACATCTCTGACGTTATCGAAACCGCCACCGGCATAAATCTCTGGCGCGAATGGGCCAAACTCGAAGTCGGGGCGGGGAAGGAGCCTTACGAACTTCCCCATCCGTCCCACGACTATGCCGGCGTAATTCTTTCTCTCGCACGCCAGGAAAATCCCGATACTTCCGCTTACAACGATCCGGAAATCTCTTATCGCGTCAAAGAAATATCACCACGCGGGTTTTATTTTGAAATCGGAGCATGAACAGCGAGTGCGCGAGCTTCTGGATTCCTACGCGCGGAGATTTCAGTGGATTTTCTCGCGAGCCAGCCGGTGCCGGATAAGCCGACGTCCTGATGCTCAGCCCGTTCTCGGCCTACATAATATTAACCGCTACGTTTATTAATCAGAAGTGCGGACCGGCAGTTCCTCAATGTCCTCCTTCGGGCGACAGCAATGAGTCGGTTGGGACAGTTCTATACCTGTCCTTAAGGGTAGTTACTTTCACGCACGGTTTATTGATACGTTGTTTGCCCGGGATGTCGCTTGGGACTACATTCTGGAATACCCCAGCAGGGAATCCGCATGGGGCAAGCTGTCCCTTGGGAGAAGTCCGATGTGGGGTAATCAAAAAAAACCGGAAACGCCGCAAGTCGCGCCACCGGAGTCGAAAAATTTTCCAGTGAATCAGCCGCCGAAGACCGCTCCGGCGACTTGGGAGGGAACAAACGCTATGAGTACAGATGCTCTGCGACCAATGGGTGCGACGGCGGACCGTGCGACAGCGCGGCTCGGACCGAGTCTCCATATCAAGGGCGAAATCTCCGGTAACGAAGATCTGCTGATTGACGGATCGGTCGAAGGACTGATTCAGCTCGATGAGCGGAAACTTACCGTCGGAGCCACCGCAAAGTTGACTGCCGATATCATCGCCCGCGAGGTGGTGGTGTACGGCAGCGTGAAGGGAAATCTTCGCGCGAAAGACCGCATCGAAATCAAGAAAGACGGTTCCGTGAATGGCGACCTGACGACCGCGCGAATCAGCATCGAAGATGGCGCGTACTTCAAGGGCTCCATCGAAATCGACAAGAGCGCGGAAAAGGAATCCGGCAGCAGCGCGTTTTCCAAGTCGTCCTCGACCGCGGCGGCGACGGCCGGCCCGAAGACGATCTAACGTTTCACCACCGGTAGCTTTTGCGGCGGCGCGAATGCAAAGTTCGCGCCGCTCTTCTTTTTATCGCCTCGCTCGCTCGACCACCTCATTTATGTATTTATTATATTTACAAGTCTATAATATACTAATATTGTAGTGCCCGTTTCGCTCGCCGCCTTCAACGCAAACTAACCGCGCTCCAACAAGAAACTTCTTTTCATTGGCACGCCTCTAACCTTTCCCTAGAATGTTCAGCGAACTCAAGCGCCGATCCCGCCGGGAATCTCCGGCACAGGACACAACTATGCAAACAAGAAAACTTGGCAACTCAGATCTGCAAATCACGCGCATCGGATTCGGGGCATGGGCCGCCGGTGGCGCTGGCTGGGAATTTTCCTGGGGTCCGCAGGACGACGCCGATTCCATCGCCGCAATTCATCGCGCACTCGAAAATGGAGTCAACTGGATAGACACCGCCGCCGTTTACGGCCTCGGCCACTCGGAAGAAGTTGTCGCCCGCGCGCTCAAGAATTGGCGAGGCGCAAAGCCCTACATTTTTACGAAGTGCGTCCTGACCTGGGATGCAGCAGGAAAGTCATCCCCAATCACTCCGCAGCCTCGGTCCGCGAAGAATGTGAAAACAGTCTCAGCCGTCTTCAAGTCGGCGTAATCGATCTCTACCAAATGCACTGGCCGCCGCGCGACAACGGCCCGCAACTCGAAGAAGCCTGGCAAACCATGGCCGCTCTCCAAAAAGAAGGCAAAGTCCGGTGGATCGGCGTTTCAAATTTCGACGCCGCACAAATGCGTCGCGCGCAAGCCAATCGCCCCCGTCACTTCGAATCAGCCGCCCTATTCCATGATTCGCCGCGCAATCGAAACGGAAAATCTTCCGTTCTGCCTCCAGCAGGGAATCGGCACCGTCAGCTACGCCCCGATGGCTTCCGGCCTTCTCACCGGCAGCATGACGCGCGAACGCGCCGCTTCACTTCCCGCCGAAGATTTCCGCTCGCGCAATCCCGAATTTCGCGAACCGAAGCTCTCGAAGAATATAGAGCTGGTTGAGCGTCTGACAAAAGTTGGCGCGCGTCACGGCCGCGGCCCCGGCGAAGTCGCCATCGCTTGGGTGCTCAAAAATCCAGCCATCACCGGCGCCATCGTCGGTTCACGCAGCGCAAAACAAATCGAAGGCATTATCGGCGCAGCGGATCTAAAACTTTCGCCGGAAGAAATCTCGGAAATCGAAGGAGCGGCAGCAGCCGTAGCGCATTAGCGCGCACCTGTTAGGCCCGCAGATGATCTGCTCGCCAGTTCTTCACCATCTGCTTGATCTGCTTGCGTTCTCTCAGCTTTTCATCCAGCACTTTGCGCGCAAGTCCCGGCAATTCCGCGTCGCTAGCAAATCGCAGCGCCACAACCTGCGAAATCGCGAACTCGTCATACCGCGCGCTCAAATCCGCGGGCAGCAGCCGCTCAAATCGCAGCCGCTCCTCCAGCCGGATCACGCGATCCTGCACCGCCAGCGCAAACAGCCGCGCGCAAAACAGCGACGCAAGCAGCGCCGCCGCTACAATCACGTTCACAAATCCATCAATCGAGAAGTGTGAAGTCCACAGCCGGTAGCAAGTCCACAAAAAATAAAACCCCAGCACCGGCAATGCAAAAAAATGGAACAGCGGCACAAGTTTTCCGTGATTCGCGTAATTCTGTTCGTCCATCGAGATTCTCCCCTCAAGCTTGTGTAACTTTATGGATGCAAACGCAATCTGATTCGTTAGATGCGCGTGACAAGAATTGTGCCCCATGCGGGCGTGCTGGCACCAGCGCAGAGAAAGAGAACCAAATGCCGAAAGCTTATTGGTCCGGAAAACTCATCGCAGACAGCGACGCCTGCGTCGTCGTCGAAGGAAATCAATATTTCCCGCTCGAATCTGTCAAAAAGGAATTTCTAAAGCCGAGCAATCACACCACCGTCTGCCCGTGGAAGGGAACCGCCCACTACTACAATCTCGAAGTCGACGGCCTAAAAAACGAAAACGCCGTCTGGTATTACCCCGAGCCCAGCGAAGCCGCAAAACAAATCCGCGGCCGAGTAGCTTTCTGGAAAGGCGTTCGCGTCGAAGCCTGAACGTTCTCGCGCTACTTCCCGCTTATTTCATTCTTGAACACCGAACCGTCATGCATTACGAACTTCACTTTCTTCAGCTCGTTGATGTCCTTCAGCGGATCGCCGCTCACCGCCACGATGTCCGCATAGGCCCCCGGCGCAATCACGCCGATTTCGCCCTGCATCTCCAGCATTTCCGCCGCCCGCGAAGTCGCCGCTTGAATCGCGCCCATCGGCGTAAATCCAAACTTCACCATGTATTCGAACTCTTCGCGCCATCGGTTCCGTCCACGGAATTCCGCCGATGTCGGTTCCAAACACCGTCTTCACTCCCGCCTTCGCCGCCTTCTGCAAGGAAATTTCATGGTCCGCCGCCCGCTTCCGATCCCGCTTGCCCTGCGGAGTATTCTCCGCGGCCCAATCGCCATAATAAGGAGCCATCGTCGGGCAATACCACGTTCCCTGTTTCAGCATTTGCGTAACGTGCGCGTCGGTCAGTTGCAGTCCGTGTTCCAGCGAATCGCACCCGCCGTCCAGCGCGCGTTGCAATCCGATCCCGCTGTAGGCATGGCAAGCCACCTTTTTGCCCCACCCATGCGCCTCATCCACAATGGCTTTCAACTCCTCCACCGTCAGCGTCGGCTGCGAAATCAATTCACCTTTTTTTCCCACCCACGAACGATGCGTCATGTACACCTTGATCCAGTCCGCGCCGTGTTCCAGCTGCTCGCGTGCCGCCTTCCGCGCTTCCACTGGTCCATCCACAATCTGCACGCCCTTTGGCATCGCCAGTTCCGGCGCGTAACCTTCCAGGTTGTATCCACCGGTCGTCGATATTCCGCGCGTCGAAGCAAAAATCCGCGGCCCGGGAATCGTCCCTTCTTCAATCGCTTCCTTGATCTCCACGTCGCCGTAGCCCGCGCCCTCAGTTTCCAGATCGCGAATCGTCGTAAAACCCTGCTCCAGCGCCCGTTTGCACGCATACGTTGCTCGCGCTGCTCGCAGCGCAATTCCCGCCTTCAAAATATTCGCGTCGTATCCGCCCTTGTCCGGATCCTCGCCCCATAGAAAAATGTGCGTGTGCGAGTCAATCAGCCCGGGCAGGATGGTCTCCTTCGATAGATCGATCACCCGGGCGTCAGCCGGAATCGTCTCGCCCGCGTTCGTCACCTTTTCAATCTTTTTCCTGCGCACAAAAATCAACTGATTCGCCCGCGCCGAATTGCTCGTCCCGTCAATCAAACTTCCGGCGCGAATCACCGTCAGTTTCGCGTCATCTTTGCTGGCTTCTTGTGCTGCGACAAAACCGCACGCCACCGACGCGACAATACAACTCAAAATCACTTTGCGCATTATTCCCTCCCGATTCCCGCCGCGTAGCTTGCCGCAAACCTCTCCCGCTTGGCAACCGTTCTCCGCGGCATCTCGATGTGTGGTACACCTTGAATGTGACGCGGAAAACACAGGCGCAGCCCCCGCTGGAAAAAAAAGAGACCGTCGTGTCTTCTCCTCCCAAAGCTGCGGGCGGAATTTCATCCATCTCCACGGCGTTGCAGTATGCGCTGAGCTTACCCGGCATTCTCCGCGGCGCTTCCACTCTCGCCCGTCTCAATCAGTTCGAAGGTTTTGATTGCCCTGGCTGCGCTTGGCCCGATCCCGACGACGAACGCAGCGCCAACGAGTATTGTGAGAACGGTGCAAAGGCAATCGCCGAAGAAACGACCGCAAGACGCGTCACTCCGGATTTCTTTCGGCAATGGAGCGTCGAAAAGCTTTCTCGACAGTCCGATTATTGGCTCGGCCAACAAGGCCGCCTCACGCATCCAATGCTCCTGCAAAAAAGCGCCAGCCACTATGAGCCAATCGCGTGGAAAGACGCCTTTCAGTTGATCGCAACGCAACTAAACACTCTCTTCAATCCGGACGAAGCAGTTTTCTACACCTCTGGCCGCACTAGCAACGAAGCCGCCTTTCTCTATCAACTGTTCGTTCGTGAGTTTGGAACCAACAATCTCCCCGACTGTTCCAACATGTGTCACGAATCCTCCAGCGCCGCACTGAAGCAAGCGATCGGTGTCGGCAAGGGCACAGTGAAACTTTCCGATTTCGATTTAGCGGACAGTATCTTCGTCATCGGCCAAAATCCCGGTACGAACCATCCCCGCATGTTGACAACTCTTCAGCGAGCCGCCCGCCGCGGAGCAACGATCATCAGTGTCAACCCCCTCTCTGAAGTTGGCCTGAGCCGGTTTAAACATCCTCAGGAAGTCTTTCGCCTGTTCGGCCGTGGAACGAAAATCGCCACGCATTTCGTCCGCGTCCGGCTCAGTGGCGATCATGCTTTTTTTCGAGGCGTCTGCAAGGTTATTCTTGAAGACGAGGCGCGCAATCCTGGCGCGGCTCTTGCTCATGACTTTGTCCGCGATCATACCTGCGGCTTTGAAGAATTCCGCGCCATTGTCGCTGCGGCTTCCTGGGATGAAATCGTTAAACTGAGTGGCGTCTCCCGCGAAGAAATCGCGCAGATCGCGCACCTTGTCAAAAACTCAAAAGCAATGATCTCGTGCTGGGCCATGGGGCTTACCCAGCAGAGAAATGCTGTCGCGACCATCCAGGAAATCGTGCACATGCATCTCCTGCGCGGACAACTCGGTTTTCCGGGCTCCGGAGTGTGCCCCGTACGCGGCCATTCCAATGTGCAGGGCGACCGTACGATGGGCATCTCTGAAAGAATGCCGGACAGTTTTCTAGACTCGATCCAATCCACATTTGGCTTTGCCCCACCGCGAACGCACGGTTACGACGTCGTTGCCTCCATTCGCGCCATGGAGCGCGGCGACGCAAAAGTTTTTTTTGCGATGGGCGGCAATTTCCTCTCTGCCACGCCCGACACAGAACGCACCGCCGCCGCATTGCAAAAGTGCAGTCTCACCGTCCATGTCTCGACCAAACTTAACCGCTCCCACCTCGTCACGGGAAAATCCGCATTGATCCTCCCCTGCCTGGGTCGAACCGATCGCGATTTGCAAAAAACAGGCGAGCAATCTGTCACAGTTGAGAACTCGATGGGTATCGTCCACACATCACGAGGAAAACTTTCGCCGCCGTCGGAGGAACTTCTGAGCGAGCCTGCAATCGTTGCACACCTCGCTCTTGCCACGCTTGGTCCACGCTCTAAAGTGAATTGGCTGCATCTGGTCGAGGACTACGATCGTATTCGCGATCTAATCTCGCGTGTCGTTCCCGGTTGCAACGACCTGAATCAGAAAGCGCGCAAACCCGGCGGGTTTTATCTTCCTAACCCCGCTCGTGAAGGGAATTTCATCACGGGGACTGGAAAAGCAAACTTCATTCCAAGCGCATTGCAGCCACTTGAGCTGGACGCAGGCCAGTTCTTGCTGACCACGATTCGCAGCCACGACCAGTTCAACACAACGATTTATGGCTTGGATGATCGCTATCGAGGCATTCATGGTGGTCGCCGCGTAGTGTTTTTGAATGAAGACGATATGCGCGAACACGGCTGGAGTCGCGGAGAGAAACTCGATATCACCAGTCACTTTTCAGGAGCTAACGGAGAAGAACAGCGGGTCGCCCGCAACTTTCTCGCGGTTCCGTACGAAATCCCACGGCGCTGTGCGGCTGCGTATTTTCCGGAAGCGAACGTGCTCGTCCCGCTCGATAGCGTCGCAAAAGTTAGCAACACGCCCACATCGAAAGCGATTGTTGTTACGTTTTCTCGCGCAGAAACAGCGGGTCTCTAGGTCCTACGCCACCGCGCTCGATGTCGAAGGCGCGTCCGTGTCCGTCAAAGCGCTCTGCGCGGTCGCCTGAAATCGCACCAGCAGCATCGTCAAATCGTCAGCCTGCCGCGCCCCGCGCACAAAATTCTCCACCGATTCGAGGATGCACTTTTGCAGGTGCTCGAGGGTCACGTCGCCCTTGTCGTTTAGTACTTCCTCCAGCCGCTTCATCCCGAACATTTCGTCTTCCGGATCCATCGCTTCCGTCACGCCGTCGCTGAACAGCACCAGGGTATCGCCAGGCTCGAGTTTCAAACACACCGCCGTGTATTCCGCTTCGGGCACAAGCCCCACCGGATATGATCCCTCCGTGAAAGGCGTTTCGGCTTTTCCACGCCGAATCAAATAAGGCGAGGGATGTCCCGCATTGATGAACTCCAAATTCCCGCTCGTGTCCATCACGCCGAAAAACATCGTCGCGTAGCGTCCCACTTCCGCGTGGTCGCAAAGAAATCGATTGATGTGATTGAACACGCGCGCCGGGTCCACGCCAATCGTCAGTCCAGAGAGCGCTCCCTGCAACATCGTGGTCAGCAGTGCCGCTCCCAGCCCTTTTCCGGAAACGTCAGCGATCAGAAACGCCGTGCGGCCGTCGTCGATCGGGAAAACATCAAAATAGTCTCCTCCCACGGACAGACACGGAAAGTTGCAACCCGAGACGTCCAGATGCGGATAGTCCTTGAATCCGCGCGGCAAGAGCGCCTGCTGAATGTCCCGCGCAATATTAATTTCCGCTTCAAGCCGTTGCCGCTCGCGTTCGCGCTCCACCAATCGCGCATTGTCCAGCGTTCCAGCCGCGTCCGCCGCCAGCGCATCCAGAATCTGCCGGTCGAGTTTTGAAAACGCCGCCGGCCGCCGCGAATCCAGATAAACGACGCCCAAAAACTGTCCGCGGCTGATATCCATTAGCGATTCATCCGAACTTGCACGCGTCACTGAATACAACGGAATCACCACAACCGCGCGCAACCCCTGTGCCACAATGCTCTGCGCTTCCTGCAAATTCATTTCCGCTTGCGCCAAATCTTCCGTAATCACCGCCTTCTGCTGCTTCAGCGCCATCTGAATCGCAGTCTGGCTCGGGGACAGGCTTTCCGGCGGCAAACGCATCCCGCCGTTTTTCCGTGCAAGCCGCACGCTCAATTTTCCCGCCTGGCCCACTTCGAGCAGCAATCCGCGGTCTGCATTCGTCACCGAAATGGCGTGATCCAGCATCTTTCCCAGCACGGAATCTAGCGGCAGTTGCGAATGGAGCAGCGTCGTCGCTTCCAGCAGCAAATTCAGCTTGTTCAATCCGCCGGACGATTGGTCCGCGCTGGTCATGTGCTCGATCCGCGTCAAAAACATCGGAATCGAGTCGTCGCCCGAACTCTCCGACGACTGGAAAATAATTTCGTAGGAATCTTCAAGCCCGAAGGAAATTACATCGCCCGCCTGCAGCTCGCGGCTCTCCACCTTTTCGCCGTTTACAAAAAGGCCGCGCCGCTGCCCGCGATCCTCGATATAAAACTTGTTCGCTTCGCTGACGATTGCCGCGCAGTTCCGAGAAATTCGCCGGTCGTTCAATTGCAAATGGTTTCCGGTCTCCGCGCCGCGGCCGATAAAAAACGGCGTTTGCGTCACGCGCACGTAGCGCTTGCCGCCGTCGTTCGAGTGAACTTCCAGAACGGCTTCGCTGATGGGAAGGGCTTCGGACATAGGCTGTTTCCGCCGTGATTGTAGCACGCACGGGAGGCCCTTTTGCCATGCCGTGCCTCTTGCGAAGTTGCCTGCTTTGAATCCCTTGCGGGTGCTCGCCCTGCCCGCCAGAATGTTAAGGCACTTCAAAATTGAGGCCGATTTTGCGAACCAAATTTCGCTTTCTTTCCGTCTGCTTGTTGTTCGGAGTGTGTTGCGCAAGCCAAACCGCAGCGCAGCAATGCACGATCGTCCCCAAAGGCTGTCAATCTCGGCGAAACCTTGCGCCTCACCTGTTCCGGCGATGTCGCCTCCGCCAAATGGCATGACCGCGCCATTCGCCTCTTCGCCCAACCCGATGGCAAAAAACTCGGCTTGATGCCAGTCTCCGTGAAAGACACGCCCGGCACCACCGCAATCGATTTTCTTTCGCAGCAAGGTGCCACGCTCGCTTCCGAGAAATTTGTCGTTCGCGCCACGCGTTTCCCATCTGAAAACGTCCGTCTCAGCGCGGAGATTGATGCGTTGCGTTCCTACACCCGAAGAAATCAAACTCCTCACCGATTTTCGCAACGGTGTTTCAGACGAACGCTATTGGCAGGATCCGCTCGCTCCCCGGTAGAAGGCTGCGTCACTTCTCCGTTCGGCGTGAAACGCCTTCACAACGGCAAGCCCACTGGCGAATCTCACGGCGGCGTCGATCAGCGCACTCCGGCCGGCGAACCGATTCGCGCCATCGCCGACGGAAAAATCGTCTACGCGCAAAAATTCAACGTCCTCGGCAACGCCGTCGGCATCGACCATGGTCAGGGTCTCGGCTCGATGTACCTCCACATGTCAAAACTCGCGGTCGCTCCCGGCGCTTTGGTAAAAAAAGGTGACGTACTCGGTTACGCTGGCTCGACCGGTCGCTCCACCGGCCCGCATCTTCACTGGGTGCTCTATGCAAACGGTGTCAACGTCAATCCTGCGCAGTGGTTAAAGCTCACTGCATGCCCGCGCCCATCGGAAATGAAATAAAAAGGTTCCGCCGCAAAATAATTCCGCACGGATGATACAGGTCTCCACCTGTGCCCTAGTGCTTTTGCATTATTGCCGCAAGTCATCACTCCGTTTTAAAAACTCCAATCCCTAAGTGGCCGGATTCTGTCCCGGCCCGGCAGTCTGGGGTGGCTGCTGAACTCCCGGGTCGAACGCTGACCGGCAATCGAAAATTGAAAGAGGCTCAACGATGAAGCTGTCGTCGAAATGGGCGTTACTCGCAGTGTGTGCACTCATGGTTTCGTTTTCCTCCAGCGCGCAAGAAACCACGGGCACCATTCGCGGCACCGCTCTCGATGCAAGCGGCGGCACCGTTTCTGGTGCAACCGTCAGCGCCACGCAAATGGAAACAGGCCTCGCGCGAACCGTCTCCTCTGATTCCGCGGGTGCGTTTGTGATTCTCGCCTTCCCCGTCGGCCATTATCGCGTCGAAGCGGACGCAAAAGGCTTTCGCAAATTCGTTCAGGATGGCGTCAAGCTTGACGTAAATCAGACTGCAACCCTCACGCTCCGCCTTGCCGTCGGTGCTAAGACGGAAACAGTCGAAATTCTTGAAAATGCTCCGTTGATCGAAAGCACGACACACGAGCCTCGGTAAAACCGTTCAGGAGCGCGAAATTCTCGATCTTCCGCTGAACGGCCGCAATTTCACACAGCTTGGCGTACTCCAGCCCGGCGTTGTGCCCATCACTCCCGGCCTTGCCACAGCCGGCGGTTCCCTGCGCGAAGGCCAGGCGTACTCCGTCAACGGGCAGCGCCCCGAATCCAACAATTTCTTGATCGATGGAGCGGATAATTTCAACGGCGTGGACGGCGGCTACGTGATGGCGCTTCCTGTCGACGCGATCTCGGAATTTCGCATTCTCACGCACACTGCGAACGCCGAATTTGGCCACAGCACCGGCTCAACCACGAACATCATCACGCGCTCCGGCACAAACAACTATCACGGCGCGCTTTGGGAATTTGTCCGCAACGACATGTTCGACGCCAAAAGTTTCTTTGCCCAAGACGTCGAGCCGCTTAAGCGCAATCAGTTCGGCGGAACATTCGGCGGGCCAATCAAGCGCGAGAAAACATTTTTCTTCCTCTATTACGAAGGCTTGCGCAACCGCCAGGGTGAAACCACGGTTGCTACCGTCCCCAGCGTCGCCGAACGCGGCGGCGATTTCGGCGAACTCTGCCCCGAAGGATTTACATGTCGGCGGCCTTTGCAACAATCCCGGCAACCAGATCTACAACGTGTTCGCTCCTTCCCCGCAGCCCATTCCGTTTAATCAGCTGCCCGGAATCAATCCAATTTCGCAAAATATCCTGGCCTTCTATCCGCTCCCGAATCTGCCCAACAACAGATTTGTTGCCACCGAGTCCAAGCCTCAAAACGGCGATCAGTTCGGTTTGCGCTTCGATCACTACCTGACCAGCAAAGACATGCTGAATTTCCGCTACAGCTTCAATCAGGGAAACGTCACCGACCCACTCTCAACATCCGGCGCAAACGTTCCCGGTTTTCCGGTTGGCGAAGATCAGCGCGCGCAGAATTTTGTCGCAACGGAAACGCACACTTTTTCACCGACCCTCGTCGCGCTGGCTCGTTTCTCCTTCCTCCGCAACAAATTTCTGTTCGATCAACACCTCAACCACACAGATCTCGCCAGCCTCGGCTTCAGCTATTCGCCTTCGCTCGAAGAAGCGAGCGGGCCTCCCTTTGTTCAGGTCGCCGGGCTTTGCCTCTGTCGGCGATCCCATCACCGGCCCGCGCAACAGCTACCAAAATACTTTTGACCTGAACGGTTCTTTCACCTGGATTCACGGGCGTCACGAACTGAAATTCGGCGGCGGCTGGGGCCACGATCAAATCAACGTGTTGCAGGGAATTGCGACCAACGGATTTTTCGTCTTCGTCAACGCGCCGCTTACGAATCCGATTGCAAGTTTCCTGATCGGCCAGCCGATTTTCTTCCTGCAAGGCAGCGGAGATTTCGCTCGCGGCTTGCGCGGAAACAACGTCAACGCGTACGCGCAGGACACGTTCAAAATCTCTTCGCGCTTCACCGTAAATTTCGGATTGCGCTACGAAATTCCGTTTCCATACACCGAAATTCATGACCGCCAAAATCTTTTTGAGCCCGGCGTTCAGTCCGTGGTTCTTTCCGACAGCGCCCGCCGGCCTCGTTTATCCCGGCGATCCTGGAGTTCCGCGCGGTCTGATTCAAACGGAAAAAAAAGCGTTCGCTCCGCGCATCGGTCTTGCGTGGGATCCAACCGGCAGCGGAAAGTGGCTCGTCACTTCGTCGTACGGAATTTTCTACGATCCGTTTTACACGGGTCAGGGCGGCCCGCTGCAGGATCCGATCAGCGCGCCGCCATATCTGCAAACGGCGCAGATTAGCGTCCCGAATTTCGCTGATCCATACGCCGGATTGCCTCCGTCCAGTGAACGGATTTACGCAGCCGATGACTTTGTTGGTGCTCAACAAGGATCTGAAATTGCCGTACGCGCAGGATTGGAACGTGAATTTCCAGCGCTCGTTCGGTGGCGACTGGCTTTTTGAAGCCGGTTACATTGGAACGAAGGGCACGCATCTGCCGCGCTTCATCGAAGGAAATCCAACCACATTTGAACCCGGCGACACTGCGCAAGACGATGCGGACCGCCGCCGTTTGTATTCCGGTTGCACGCGCACGGATACAAGTCCTTGCACGTTTTCTTCAGTAGGCGAAATTGCCGGCATCACAAACTCCATTTACAACGCGCTGCAAATGAGTTTGCAAAAGCGCTTCAGCCGCGGGCTTTCTTTCCTTGCGTCGTACACATACTCGAAGAGCATTGACGACGTTTCTTCGTTCAACATTACCGGTTCCGCTTCGCAGAGCACCGCGGGCGAAAACGATCTCGCACAAAATCCATTCGATCTCGGCCTCGAACGCGGCCGCTCGATGTTCGATGCGCGGCATCGTTTCGTGATCAGTTATCAATGGAATCTTCCGTTCTTCGAAAAAGCCGAAGGGTGGAAGCGGCGCGCTCGGTGGCTGGCAAGTGAACGGCATCACCACGTTCATGACCGGAACGCCGTTCACGGTTTACGATTCCGCAGGCGTTTCGCTGCAGGGCGGCGCTCCGGAGATTTCCGGATTTCCGAGCGACCGGCCGAACGTGATCGGCGACTTTACCAAGGGCACTTGCCCGAATGGCGCGAGCGCCGGAACTCCGAACTGCTGGATCAGCCCCAACGGATTCCAGCGGCTCGATCCAAACACGCAAGCCGGACAATTTGGCAATGCCGGACGAAACATTGCGCAAGGTCCCGGATATCAGCAGTGGGACTTTTCGGCGCTGAAGAATTTCCGCATCACGGAAACGAAGACGATCCAGTTCCGCGCGGAACTTTTCAACATTTTCAACCACGCGAATTTGGGACTTCCGGTGAACGATATGAATTCGTCGAACTTCGGATCCATCGCCAGTGCGCAGCCTGGACGGCTCGTGCAGTTCGCGCTGAAATTTCTTTTCTAGAAAGTTCTTCTTGGATGGCTCCTTAGCGTGCCGCTGCGGCCTGGCGGCGACTGACGTACTCGGTGACGTAGAAGTCAAAGAGTTCGTCGAGGCGGCGCGTGATGGGTCCCGGGAGCGACGGGAATTTTTTGGCCGGCGATTTCGCCGACACCAATCAAATTGCGATTCGTGGAAGAGATGAAGACTTCGTCGGCCGTGGCGAAGTCCTCCGGCTTTAAAGTCTGCTCGACGACGGAAATTCCGGCTTCGGGCGCGATTTCCATCAAGATGCCACGCGTCACCCCTTCGAGACAGCCGGAGCTGAGTGGAGGCGTTAACACCTTGTCGCCCTTCACGACGAAAATATTTGCGGCGGTGCATTCGGCGACTTCGCCGCGTTCATTGAGAAGAACAACTTCGTCGAAACCTTCTTTTTGCGCTTCGGCAACGGCCCATACATTTGGAAGCCAGGAAATTGTTTTGACTCCGGCGAGAGGGGAGGCGGCGTGGCGGCCGTGTTCGCGAATTGCGAGGCGAACGGGTTCGCGGTATTCGGGCAGCGGCGCCGTGTAAATCACCAAATCGACTTGCGGCATCGGCTCGTCGCTGCGCCAGGCGCCGAACTGGTTGTAGATCAGATAGATTCGCGCGCAGCCGTCGGAAACTTTGTTGGCGCGAATCACTTCCTGCAGTTGCACACGAATTTTTGCGCCGGTATTCGGCAGAGGCATGCGAACGATGGCGGCGTCTTTTTCGAGGCGACGCCAATGGCGTTCGTAGCCGAAGGCTTCGCCTTTCACGATGCGAATCGTGGTGAAGAGGCCCCAGCCGCAGATGACGCCGGCTTGTCCCGGTGAGAGGCGGCAGTCCTCGATGGGCATGACCTTGTCGTTATGAAAAATATGACGATGGATCAAGAGAGTTCCTCAATAGTATTCTCGGTTCGATTGTATACCGGCGCGGCGACAGGGGGTAAGGAGCGGCGGCGTTTTGCCCTCTGAGGTACACCCCGGGTTCTCGCAAAGAGTGCGGAAGTGGTTGAAAAGAAGAGAAGTAAGCAGCGCGACCGTGCAAAAGAGTGCCTGAAAAGAGCGCGAGGAAAATTGGGGCGAGTTTGGCTCAGAGTGATTCGATTGTTTAAAGGATTTCTAAGGGCGGGTTGGAAGTACTATGCTTGCGATTTCCGGATACAGGAGGCGAGTCATGCGCCGTGGTTGTTCGTTTGCGCTTTTTGCGCTGATGTTTGCGACAAATCTTTATGGGCAGGCGAAGCCGAAGGAATCGCTGCTGGTGCTTTCAAAGCACGACCATACGCTTGCGATTGTTGATCCCGTGACATTGAAAGTTGTGGCGAAGGCGCCTGTGGGGGATGACCCGCATGAAGTGATCGCTACGACGGATGGGAAGGTGGCGTATGTCTCGAACTATGGCGGCGGAGGCGCGGGCGCTCTGCACACGCTGGCGGTAATCGACCTTGTGGGACAGAAGGCGTTGGCGCCGATTGATCTTGGCGCGCTGAAGGGGCCCCATGGACTGGATTTTGCGGGCGGGAAAGTGTGGTTTACGGCTGAAGCGGCGAAGGTGTTTGGAAGTGTCGATCCGGCGAACGGGACAAGTGGATTTCGTTTTGGGCAGCGGACAGAACCGCACGCACATGGTTTTTGTGTCGCAGGATTTGAGCAGGATTTTTACGTCGAACATTCAGTCGGGGACGGTGAGTATTTGGGAGAAAGTGCGACCGGGCTTGCCGTCAGGACCGCCACCGGGCGCGCAGCCTGCAGGCGCACCACAAGGGCCTCCCCCCGGAGCATTTCCACCTGAGTGGAGTCAATCGCTTGTGGAAGTGGGAGCGGGAAGCGAAGGGTTTGACGTGACGCCGGATGGAAAAGAGCTTTGGGCGGCGAATGCGCAGAAGGGAACGATTGCCGTGGTGAACATTGCGGAAAAGAGAGTGGTAGAGACGATTGAGGCAAATGTGCGCGGGGCGAACCGGTTGAAGTTTACGCCGGATGGGAAGATGGCGTTTGTTTCGAGTTTGAATGGTGCTGATGTCGCGGTGTTTGACGTGGCGGGGCGGAAAGAATTGAAGCGGATTCCGGTGGGGCATGGAGCGGCGGGGATTCAGATGGAGCCGAACGGGGCGCGAGTGTTCGTTGCGTGCACTCCGGACAATTATGTTGCTGTGATTGATTTGAAGACGCTGGCGATGACGGGGAAAATTGATGCGGGCGGGAATCCGGATGGGATGGCTTGGGCGACGCAGCACTGAAGTGAGCGGAAAAAAGGTACCGATCGGACCATTGTCGGTTGTGCGGCTTGCCCGCACCGACAGAAAAACCCCTTCGGGGAAAGATCAAATCGGAAAGGTAATTCGAGTTGGTTACTATTGCCGTAAGGAGGGTCGAGATTGTATCTGGCTTGTAAACGACGAAGGCGAATACGAACAGACCACGGATCAACGATATTGGGCCATCTATGACAGAGTGGTGACTCTTGTGGATTTCAAACTTCAGAACGGCGTTCGAGTTTACGATGAGCACACGAATTGGCATGGCCGCAGGCGACCGAGAATCCCCCCAATTCGGCGCGCTGATCGGCGAAAGCCGTAGCTGCAAACTCCCATGCAAACTCCCGCGTTGACTTATCGGGTTTCAACCCCTAAAATTGACGTTTGTCTCTACAGGGAAAGGTGTGACTGATTGCAATGAGGACGTACGTAGCCAAGGGAGCAGAAGCCGAAGCGCTGAAAGTGGGCGCGAATTGGTTTGTTGTGGATGCGACGAACCAGGTGTTGGGACGCCTGGCGACGAAAGTGGCGCGGGTTTTGATCGGCAAGGATAAGCCGGCGTTTACGCCTTACCTGGATTCGGGCGATCACGTTGTGGTGATTAACGCGGACAAGATTCGCATGACCGGCAACAAGATCGAACAAAAAGTTTATTACTCGCACAGCGGATATCCGGGCGGTTTGAAGGAAGTTCCGGCGAAGCGGGTTCGCGAGACGAAGCCGGAATGGATGGTTCGCGAAGCGATTATGGGCATGTTGCCGAAAAATAAGCTGCGGGCGCGTCGCTTGAAGAAGTTGCGCGTGTACCGTGACGCGGATGGTTTGGCGCGGCACAAGGGACAGAATCCGCAGCCTTTGGCGATCTAAGGGTTTCAGTTCGAGGAGCACGGAGTGAAGTACTGTGCCACCAAGAACTTTTGTAGTGGGGCTCTGAAGTTTCCGCACGTTGGTTGTCCTTTAACGCAGGTCAGGTGCAGGCCTTCGCAGGGAATCAGCCGGGTGGGAAGTTCAAAAGTTTTTGGCCGAAGAAGGCCATGCTGTCTGCAGGCACGCTTTTTGGGGGAGTTGGGCGAGTTTGAATTTTTTCCTGTTGTGTCACGATCGAGAAATTCAAGCTGACCCGACAACCGGAGTTTGACGAGGAGGAAGTTTTGAGTTCTGAAGCTGCGAACAAGACCTGGTTTCTCGGCACGGGCCGCCGCAAAGAGTCCATCGCGCGCGTATTTTTGCGCCCCGGTTCGGGCAAGTTCACGGTGAACGGCCGGACAGTTGACCAATATTTTCCGAATTTCGCGTGGAAGCATGACGCGACGGAGCCGGTGAAATTCTACAAACATTGCGGACCAGATTGACGTGGTGGTGACCGCAAAGGGCGGCGGCGTTGGCGGACAGGCTGGAGCGGTGCGCATGGGTCTGGCGCGCGCGATTTCGCGATTCAATCCGGAGCTGCGTCCGGCGCTGCGCAAGAACGGTTTTTTGACGCGCGATTCCCGTATGAAGGAACGCAAGAAGTACGGGCAAAAGGGCGCGAGAAAGAGATTCCAGTTCACCAAGCGTTAATCAGCTTGGTGGCTGCAATCGAGCTCCAGCGGAGATTCGCGAAGAGTCTCCGCTGAGATCACGGCCGGCAAGGACGCCGGCAAAAAGGCTGCTGCGGAGGCGGACCGGAGTGCACAGACGAAGTATGTGCCACCAAACCGGACGCAGCGAAAAGCAGCTATCCAATAAGGAGGACAAGTGGCAGTAGAAATTACAATGAAAGAACTTCTGGAGGCCGGAGTTCATTTCGGTCACCAGACGCGTCGCTGGAATCCGAAGATGAAGGAATATATTTTCGGGGAGCGCAACGGCATTCACATTATTGATTTGCAGAAGACCCTGAAGATGTTCCGCGAAGCGAGCCGCTTTGTGAGCGACATGTCCGCGCAGGGCAAGGCAGTTTTGTTTGTCGGCACGAAGCGCCAGGCACAGGAAGCGGTCGCCGAAGAGGCGAAGCGGTGCGGTGCGTTTTTCGTGAATCACCGCTGGCTGGGCGGCACGCTGACGAACTGGGCGACGCTGCAGAAGTCGATCAAGCGCTTGAAGCTGCTGAAGGCGATGACCGAAGACGGCCGCATGGTGGAGCTTTCAAAGAAAGAGCGCGCGCGGCTCGACCGCGAAATGAAGCACCTGTTCCAGAACCTGGAAGGCATCGAGAACATGACGCAGTTGCCGGATGCGATGTTCGTGATCGATTCCAACGCGGAAGAGATCGCCGTGAAAGAAGCGCGCCGCATGGGCGTGCCGGTGGTTTCGGTTGTGGATACGAATTGCGATCCGGACGTGGTGGACTGGATTATTCCGGGTAACGACGATGCGCTGCGCGCGATCCGCTTGTTCACTTCGAAGATTTCCGAATCGGTGCATCGAAGGGCGCAATGCATTATCAGCAATCGCAGGTCGGCGAAGCGAAGGCTGCTGCGGACCAGGCGCTTGCGGATGGCGTCGAGTACGTGGACACCAGCGCGTACGAGCAGTACGAAAAGCAGGAAGGCGACTTCCTTGAAGGTACCGTAGTTGAACCCTTGCCAGATGCTCCTGTTGAGCCCGCCGGCGAAGCCGTCGAGCCGGCGGTTGCCACCGTGCCGCCGGACGAGGCGTCTCGCTAAGCCAGCGCGGGTGAGAGAATTTTTCCGGCCCGCCACGATGAATTCGCGGCGGGCCGTTTTGTAAGAGCTCAATAAAATCACGAACATTTGTGAAGAAAGCTTAGAGAAAAAGGATGAGTACACCGAATACAGCCATGGAAATTCCAGCCAAGCTCGTAAAGGAATTGCGGGAGCGGACGAATGCGGGATTCAACGACTGCCGCGCGGCGTTCATCGAAGCGGGCGGCGACAACGAAAAGGCCATCGCGGTTTTGCGCAAGAAGGGCCAGGCGGCCGCCGCGAAGAAGGCCACGCGCGAAGCGTCGCGAAGGACTGATTGATTGCTACATCCACGCGGGCGGAAAGATCGGCGTGCTCGTGGAGATTAATTGCGAGTCGGACTTCGTGGCGCGCACGGAAGCGTTCCAGCAGCTTGACGCACGACATCGCGATGCACATCGCGGCGCTCGATCCGCGGTACGTTCGCCGTGAGGAAGTGACTCCGGAAATGCTGGAGAAAGAGCGCGAGATTTACAAGGCGCAGGCTTTGGCAACCGGCAAGCCGGAAAATGTGGTCGAGAACGCATCGTGACCGGCAAGATGGAGAAGTTCTACGAGGAAAATTGCCTTTACGAACAGCACTACATCAAGGACGAAAGCGTGACGATCGGCGAGATGGTGAACGGCGCGATCGCGAAGCTCGGCGAAAACATTACGATCCGGCGCTTCTCGCGTTTTAAGGTCGGCGAAGTCGCCGCGAGTGCCCCTGGCGCAGCGGAAGCGGTCCCGGCGCCAGCAGCCTGAATTTCACGTTGAACAATTCAAACCAATCCAGAGCGTCTCGATCTTGTCGGGACGCTCTTTTTCTTTCGGCGCGAGCGTGTGCGGACGGGCTGAGTTTGCTACAATTTTGCGGGATTTGACCGGCGGTTGCGGAGAGCCATGCCAGCGAAAAAGTCGTCCAAGAAGAAAAGCGCAAAGAAGAAACCCATCTACAAGAGGATTTTGCTGAAGATTTCGGGTGAATCTCTGCACGGGCCGCAGGGATACGGCATTCACGGCGAAACGATTCAGGCGATTGCGCGCGAATTGAAGGAAGTGCACGACCTCGGCGTGGAGATTGCGCTGGTGGTCGGCGGCGGAAATATTTTTCGTGGCGCGCGGCAAAAGGGATTTGAGATCGACCGCGACGACCGGCGACTACATGGGCATGATGGCGACGGTCATCAATGCGCTGGCGTTGCAAGACGCGCTGGAAAAAGAGGGCGTGTTCACGCGCGTGCAGAGCGCGATTGCGATGCAGCAAGTGGCCGAGCCGTTCATCCGGCGGCGCGCGATGCGGCATCTGGAAAAAGGCCGCGTGGTGATTTTCGGCGCGGGCACCGGGAATCCTTATTTTTCGACGGACACGGCTGCGGCGCTGCGCGCGATGGAAATCAAGGCGGACGTGATTTTGAAGGCCACGCGCGTGGAAGGAATTTACGACGCCGATCCGGAAAAAGTGGCTGACGGCGAGTTTTGTTCGAGCAGATTACCTATCGCGACGTGCTGCAGCGGAATTTGAAGGTGATGGATTCGACGGCGATTTCGCTCTGCATGGACAACGGGATGCCGATCGTTGTGTTTAACATGGAGCGACTATGGGAATATCAAGCGCGTGGTGATGGGTGAGCGGGTCGGCTCTGTCGTTACCATGGCCTAGCTCAGGGGCTTAATTGAACGTAGAAGAGTTTTTGCGCGTCGGGGGCTGCGCGGTTTCTGCAAGAGCAACGCAGCTGATCTCAGACTGAGGAAAACAAGAATATGTCTACGATTGGTTCGACGAAGGAAGCGACTACGGCTGCAAAAACGCGGATGGAAAAAGCCGTCGAGGATTTTCGCAAGGAATTGGCTACGGTGCGCACGGGGCGCGCGAACGCGGCGATTCTGGACAACGTTCGCGTGGATTATCACGGGACGCCGATGCCGGTGAATCAGCTGGGCACGGTGACGGTGCCGGACCCGACGATGATCGTGATCGCGCCGTGGGATACGAGCGCCGTGGCGATGATTGACAAGGCGATTCGCACTTCGGACCTGGGATTGAATCCGACGAACGACGGCAAAGTCGTGCGTGTGCCGGTTCCGTCTCCCACCGAAGAACGCCGCAAAGAACTCGTCAAGCACATGCACAAGATGCTGGAAAACCACCGTACTGCAGTGCGGAACATCCGGCGCGATATCAAGGAAGCGATCGACAAGCTCGAGAAGGACAAGAAGATCAGCCAGGACGAGCAAAAGCGTTCGCTGGACGAACTGGAAAAACTGACGCATTCCGAGACGAAGAAGATTGAAGACATGGCCACGGCGAAGGAAAAAGAAGTGATGGATATCAGGTAAGGCGGCTTACGGCTGAGGCTGTCTTTTCCAGGCTGGAGATTCTAAAAAGCCCGCGCCGCGGGCTTTTTATTTTGGCTTTGCGGGGGGTACGGACTCGGGTTTGTCCAGAACGAAGAGCTGTGATTGATCGCTTTGGATGGCGTGGATAAAGGCGTTCAGCTCGAAGGAGCGGTCACTGGGAATTTCCTGGGCGAGGAAACTCAGGTGGCGCGAAAAGTGGAGAACGTTTGCCCTTGCTGAGTAGGAAGACGCGAATGTTGCATAGTCGCGCTTTACGCTGGTGCCTGCCGGGGCTTGAGCGGTTATTCCCGGGGGGAGGCGCAGCGTTCCGGTCAGTACAATGTCGAGCGGAGTGCCCAGATCGACTTTGGAATCGGCGGTGGGCTTTTTCGTGATGTCCGGCAATCCGGGCAAAGGGAGCAGCGCTGGAATACGCACCGGCTTTTTCGACCAATCGGCAAATTTTTCCTGCGTGAGTTCGTATTCAACTTCGAAAGGTTCTTTCGTTTCGTACGGGTCCGACGTTTTTATGCTCGTAACTTTTCCCCGGAAGCCGTCGGACAGGGCCAGCATTTGCCCAATTTCCTTCCACTCTCCAGCGGGAGTGTTGTGAAATGACACTCGCAGTAGCAGTTCACTGTCACCACGTATGCTGTATTTCACTTTGGCGCTAAGCATTCCAACTCCATCTAGTGACGCCGCAACGCTCACTCGTTGTGAAGCTGCGGTAGATCGGTTGGCGGGTGAAGGTTTGCCAGCGTTGTTGAACATCGTCTCCCACCACCAAGATAGGTTTGTCGCGAAGTCGGGCCGGAATCATTCCGATTGGCGCAACCTCTGTATTCAAGTCGAGCCAGAAACTCCCGCCCGCTTGATGAGCCCCGTGTCAGCAGGTAGCTGAACCTTGATGGTGAGGGCGTGTCGGGCTCGGGTTGTCGATCGGACTCGGAAAGAAAACCTGCTCTGCGCTAGTTCCATTGCAGCAAAGAGTACAAACTTGTCTTCGGCCGACGCATAACCGGACTCCAGAATTTCCAGGGGCTTTCTCCGCCGGAAGCCCGTGGCACCCGGGGGCAGGCCAACGGTTTTGATCTTCTGGGAGACAAAGTCGTAGTACTGGTTCGTCTCCCCGTCAACGATTCCCTTGGAAATTGCGAATGCCCTTTCCCGCATTGCGGAACGTTCTTCTTTGGTTGGCAATAATACGGCTGCAAGCCTTTCGGCAAGTTGATCCCACGATTTAAACGTGGAAAGGGAAACGTCCGGGTCACTCGCTTCTGGTTTCGGCGAGACTGGACTTTGCGCGGACGAACCTCTCTTCCAGATGTAAATTACTCTGGATTGGTCATTTTGCGCTTCCTTTGAAGAAGAAGTGAATGGTGTGTTTGGGTTGATCTTAATTGCCACCTGGAGTGACGCGGGGAGTTCGATCTCAAAGTTTTCTTGAGAAACAACACCGGTACGGTCAAAGGAGTGGTCGAGCCAGAAATCTGGCGCGAGTGGATGGTGCGTTGTCGTGGTGATGACGAGGTATTCGAGCGAATCGCCGGGCTGAAGGCCGAGGACGCGGACGGATTTGACGCGGACATCCTGGTAGGCGGGGAATTTTTCGACGGCGGGATTTGGAACGTCGCTGGTGGCGCTTGGCAGAATGTCTGCCGTACCGCCTCTGGCGTGGGCGATTCGCACGAGAGGGATTTCGACGGACTGATAGTTGCGGTTGTAGTCGAAATTCAGTCGCGCAAATTGGCGCGCGCCGAGTTCACTGTTGATTTTGACTGTGGCGTGGACTTCTTTTCGGGAATCGCCGTTCGTTTCGAAACGGTATTTGGTTTCAAGCCATACGATCTGCGCGGCGTTGGGCGGTTCTTCCGGTTTCGCCGCGGAACTCTCCGGCGGTTTTTCCTGTGGCTTTTCCCCCGGTTTCTGGGCAGGAGCCTGGGCAAACGCAAGTCCGCCGAAAAACAAGGCGCTCGCGCAGAAAAGTATCGCTCTTTTAGAAAACCGTTCGAAAAGTTGATTCATGGCGTTCTGGTTGAGTTTAGAGTTCGCGATCCGCCCCGTAAAGCGGCCCTTGCGTGGTTGTTTCTCGCTCGGCAAGTGGCGCCATTTGATGAGAAGAGAACGAAACGCTTTTTGGGCGGTTGCGTCTGAGGGTAGTGGTAGGCTTTGTGTGCGCAAACGCGCCAAGAGAGGAACGCATGAGGAGATCGCTGGTTTTCCCGGGAGCGGCGGTAGTGATGCTTGTTGCGGCGGCGGTGGCTGCGGCGGACAACAAGCCCAAGGGCCCGAAAGAGGACGGCACGATGCCGTCGCTGACGAAGATCGCGGGCGAAGGAATGTTGAATTCACGCGCGTACCAGTATTTGACGGAATTGAGCGACGACATCGGATCGCGTGTCACGGGGTCTCCTGCGGAGCGCAAATCGGAAGAATGGGCCGTCGCGAAAATGAAGGAGATGGGCCTGGAAAACATTCACGTGGAGAAGTACTCGATCTGGCGCGGCTGGACTCGCGGTACTGCGGAAGCGAAATTGCTTTCTCCTATGGTGCGCCCGCTGCACATTGACTCTATGGGCTGGGTCGGCTCGACGGCTCCGGGCGGCGCGGACGCAGATGTGGTGACGATCAATCTTTTCGATTTGGATGAAGAGACGAAAAACGTCGGCCGGTTGAAGGGCAAGATCGTGCTGGTGCAGGCCAAGGGCAAGCCGAAAAAAGATTTCATGATGATCTTCGCCGACTTCGGCAGTTACCTGAAGTCGCTTTCTAGCGCGGGCGTTGTTGCCGTGATTGGCGGTCAAGGCGGGGCGCGTTCGACGGGCATGAACCTGACGCATACGGGAATCCTCGGCTTTGACGCGGATTTTGCAGTACCCATCGTTTCGATGACGTCGGAAGACCAGGGGCAGCTCGAACGACTGATGGCGCGCGGCATTACCCCGCGGATGCACATCAACGTGCAGAACACGTTTAGCAACGGCCCGGTGGAGACGGCGAACGTTGTCGGTGAAATTCGCGGGTCGGAACATCCGGAGCAGATTTTCGTCGTTGGCGGACACCTTGATTCATGGGATCTCTCGCAAGGTACAACCGACAATGGATCGGGGACCGCGGCTACGCTCGGCGCCGCGGACACGATTAAGCGCGCGGGTTTGCGGCCACGACGCACGCTGCGATTTGTTTTGTTCACCGGAGAAGAGCAGGGACTCGACGGGTCGTATGCGTACTACAAACAGCACAAAGCGGAATGGGGGAATCATCTCGGCAACTTGATCCTCGATGAAGGGCAGGGCATCGTCAAGAATTTCCAGTTGGGCGGCCGCGACGACCTGGTAGCCGTGATGCAGGCCTTCGCGGATTCGATTTCAAATCTCCGCAACGTGAAAGTGAATGACAAAATCGAGTCCGGAACGGACACCCTGCCGTTTTCTGTTTACGGGTTGCCGGGAATCAACATGGAGCAGGAAACGGCCGACTACGGTTATACGCACCACTCCGCGGCCGACGCCCTGGATGCACAGAAGCCGGATATCCTGGCGCAGAACGCAACCATCATGGCTCTGACCGCCTACTGGATTGCCGACCGGCCGGAACGGCTGGCCGAGCCGTGGCCCGACGCCAAGACGGCCAAGATGCTGCGCGACCAACATGAATACGAGGAGCTGAAGGCGTTCAATTTGTGGCCCTACGGCGATCTGGGTCTGGAGAAGACCGACAACAATAACTAACAACTAAGTTATTGTAAATAAATGAGTTAGGTTTTAAATACAGGGCGGGCCGTGTCGGCCTGCCCTGTTTCTTGTCCTGATAGGCGTTTTCGCCTGATATTTGCCTTTGGGGATTTTCGGCCTAGCGGCTGCCCCGCCAAGAGCAGGCGCCTTGCCAAGGGGAACTTTTCTGCAAAGTTTTCCTCAGGTTGTTGCGAATCAGATTTGACACATCACAATTTCTCCCCTATACTCTGTTGTTTGTTAGGGGTAGTTTGCCCAAGCAGTAGCGCGTCGGGGGTATTTGGCGCGTGCAGTTGGAAGGATCTTTACTCCCGGAACATTGCAAGACGGATTGGGAGCAAAGAGCGGCCGGAATGGGACGCCAGTCCCGCAAAGCCGAGTAAGCCTCTCCGAATCGAAGCCAAGAGAGTAGTTCTGCCTCTTGGGGTGCGTGCGGAGTTTCTTGCTGGTCTCCGGAATCGCAGTACGCCTTTCAGCGTAGTGTGCTCTCGCGCTGTTTTTTTGTGCGCGCAAAGCGAGAGCTGTCGAAACGTGCGTGCAATCGCGGGCTGAAGTTGTGTCCGCAAACAAAGAGGGAAGACTGTGCCGACATTTTCGCAACTGGTAAGAATGGGCCGCGAGGGAGTCATCACCAAGACGAAGTCGCCTGCGCTGATGGGCTGCCCGGAAAAGCGCGGAGTCTGTATCCGTGTCTACACGCAAACGCCGAAGAAACCGAACTCCGCCCTCCGCAAAGTCGCCCGCGTTCGCCTCACGAATTCCATCGAAGTCACGACGTACATTCCCGGCATCGGCCACAACCTGCAGGAGCACTCGATCGTGCTCGTGCGCGGCGGCCGTGTGAAGGACCTGCCAGGAGTTCGCTATCACATCGTTCGCGGAACGCTCGATGCCTCGGGCGTGGAAAACCGCAAGCAGGGCCGCTCGAAGTATGGAGCGAAACGTCCGAAGGCCGGACAGGCAGCGAAGTAAGAGAATCACAGGAGCCGAACAGAGATGCCGCGCAAAGGACTAGTCAGCCGCCGCAAGCAGGAAGTCGATCCGGTTTACGCCGACAGCCTCGTCGAGAAGTTTATCTGCTCGATGATGTGGGACGGCAAGAAGAGCACGGCGCAGCGCGTGTTCTACTCCGCGATGGATCAGGTCGCGAAGAAGACCAACGACGATGCGCTGAAGATGTTCAAGAAGGCGCTTGAGAACGCGAAGCCCGTACTGGAAGTGAAGACGCGTCGCGTCGGCGGCGCGAACTATCAGGTTCCCGTCGAAGTGAACAATTTCCGCCGGCAATCGCTGGCGATTCGCTGGATTTTGCAGTACTCGCGCGAGCGTTCGGGAAAGACCATGACGGACAAGCTCTGCGACGAGTTGATCGACGCGGCCAATCTTCGCGGCGGCGCGATCAAGAAGAAGGAAGACGTGCACCGCATGGCGGAAGCGAACAAGGCTTTCGCGCACTATCGCTGGTAATTCAGCGGGACTAATAAAAGGGATTATCTAGAAAGAACATGGCCAGGGCATTCAAACTCGAAGACACGCGCAACATCGGGATCATGGCGCACATTGACGCCGGAAAGACGACATCGACCGAGCGCATTCTGTTCTATACGGGGGTCACCTACAAGATCGGTTCCGTGGACGAAGGCACTGCCACGATGGACTGGATGGAGCAGGAGCGCGAACGCGGCATCACGATTACGTCCGCGGCGACGACGGCTTCCTGGACGCGCTACGACAAGAAATATCGCGTCAACATCATCGATACGCCGGGCCACGTGGACTTTACTGTGGAAGTCGAGCGTTCTTTGCGCGTTTTGGACGGCGCGGTTTGCGTGTTTGACTCCGTCGCGGGCGTGCAGCCGCAATCGGAAACCGTTTGGCGCCAGGCCGACAAGTATCGCGTCCCGCGCATCTGTTTCGTGAACAAGATGGATCGCATGGGCGCGGATTTCGACCACGTCGTCCGCACCATTCGTCAACGCCTCGGGGCTCATCCCGTTCCCCTGCAATTTCCCCTCGGTCGCGAAGATAATTTCATCGGCATCATCGATTTTCTGGAACAAAAAGTTCTCGTCTGGCTCGAAGAGACTCTCGGAGCGAAGTACGAAATCTTTGAAGTCGAAAAACTTTGGGACAAAGCGTTCGTGGATTCGCGTCCTGACGTTGCGGCGGCTTTGAAGGGCTCCGCAATTGACAAGAAGTTTTACGACGAGCATCGCGCGAAAGTTGTCGAATATATCGCCGAACACGACGACGAAGTCCTCGACAAGTATTTGACCGAAGGTACTCTCACTCTTGAAGAGATGCGCAAGTCGATCCGCAAATCGACACTCGCACTGAAAATCGTTCCCGTGCTTGCGGGTTCGGCGTTCAAGAACAAAGGCATTCAGCCCTTGCTCGATGCCGTTATCGATTTTCTGCCTTCTCCGCTCGACGTTCCGCCGGTTGAAGGCATCAATCCCGACAACGATGAGACCGAATTGCGCCGCGCCGCAGACGACCAGCCGTTTTCCGCGCTGGCATTCAAAATCATGTCCGACCCATTTGTCGGGCACGTTACCTACATTCGCATCTATTCCGGCGTTCTGAAGTCCGGCAGCTATGTTTACAACCCGACCAAGCGCAACCGCGAACGCATCAGCCGACTGCTGCAGATGCATGCCAACAAGCGCGAAGAAATTGAAGAGGTTTGCGCGGGAGACATTTGCGCGGTGGTTGGCCTGAAAAACGTCAATACGGGCGACACGCTCTGCGACGAGCAAAAGCAGATCATTCTTGAAAACATCGATTTTCCTGCGCCGGTTATTTCTGTCGCCATCGAACCGAAGACCAAAGCGGACCAGGACAAGCTCGGTGTTGCGCTTGCAGCGGCTTGCGCAGGAGGATCCGACGTTCCGCGTTTCGACCGAACCGGACACCGGGCAGACCCTTATTTCGGGCATGGGCGAGCTTCACCTTGAAATCATCGTGGACCGCATGCTCCGCGAATACAGCGTGCAAGCCAACGTTGGCCGTCCGCAGGTCGCGTATCGCGAAACGATTCGCCGCAAGTCTGAAGCCGAAGGTAGGTACATCAAGCAGACCGGTGGTAAGGGTCAATACGGCCATGCGGTGATCGAGCTGCACCCTATGCCGAGCGCCGATCACGAAAACATGCACGAGCTGTCGACCGACGACATTGACGAACTCGCGAAGAAGGTCACCAGCAGCAGCAACCCTGGCAAATGGAAATTCGACAAGGAACACCGCTTCCTGTTTATTGACAAGGTCGTAGGCGGCTCGATTCCGCGCGAATTTATCGCGCCGATTGAAGCGGGAATCCGTGAAGCGCTGGACACCGGAATTCTTGCGGGCTTTCCGACGGTTGACGTTGCCGTTGTGCTGATCGACGGCAGCTATCACGACGTCGACTCGAACGAAATGGCGTTCAAAATCGCCGGTTCGATGGCCTACAAGGAAGCTTGCGCCAAGGCAAAGCCCGTGCTTCTTGAGCCGATCATGAAGGTCGAAGTGGTCGTTCCGGAAGAATACATGGCCGCCGTGTTCGGCGATTTGAACTCGCGGCGTTCCGCGATTCAGGGCACGGAAAATCGCGCCGGCAGTAACGTGATTCGCGTGGAAGTTCCGCTGGCGCAGATGTTCGGTTATGCAACCGATTTGCGCAGCCGCACGCAGGGCCGCGCAACGTTTACCATGCACTTTTCGCATTATGCGGAATTGCCCACGGCGCTGGCGGAAGAAGTCATCAAGAAGAATCGCGGCGAAAGCGGAGTAGCGGCGCGGTAATACAAGGATTTTGCAGCACAGAGTTCAGCGAGACTTTGCATTGAGGAGCAGAGGGAATGGCCAAGGAGAAATTCGAGCGCAGTAAGCCGCACGTGAATATTGGGACGATAGGTCACATTGACCACGGCAAGACGACGTTGACGGCGGCGATCACGAAGGTGTTGTCGAAGCACAACCCGAAGGTGGCGTTTCGGGCGTTCGATACGATTGACAACGCGCCGGAAGAGCGCGAGCGCGGAATAACGATTGCGGTATCGCACGTGGAGTATGAAACGGCGAACCGGCATTACGCGCACATGGATTGCCCGGGGCATGCGGACTACATCAAGAACATGATCACGGGCGCGGCGCAGATGGATGGGGCGATTCTGGTAGTGGCAGCGACAGATGGACCGATGCCGCAGACGCGGGAACACATTTTGCTGGCTCGACAGGTTGGGGTACCGGCGATTGTGGTGTTTTTGAACAAGTGCGACATGGTGGAAGACGCGGAACTGCTGGAACTGGTAGAACTGGAAGTTCGCGAATTGCTCAAGACGCTATCAGTTTCCCGGGGACACGATCGCGATCGTGCGGGGGTCGGCGTTGCAGGCACTGAACGGGGATGCGAAGTGGGAAGGCAAGATAGACGAATTGATGGAAGCAGTGGACAAGAACGTGCCACTGCCGGTACGCGATGTGGATAAACCGATGGCGATGCCGATCGAAGACATATTTTCGATTTCTGGGCGCGGCACGGTAGTCACAGGAAGAATCGAACGCGGCAAGGTGAAGGTAGGGGAAGAAGTGGAAATCGTGGGTTTCCGTCCGACGCAGAAGAAGGTAGTGACGGGCGTGGAAATGTTCAAGAAGCTGCTCGATGAAGGCATGGCAGGCGATAACGTGGGGTTGCTTTTGCGGGGGACGGAAAAAGAAGACGTGGAACGCGGGCAGGTGGTATGCAAGCCGGGTTCGATCACGCCGCACACGAAGTTCAAGGCGGAAGCGTACGTACTGACGAAGGAAGAGGGCGGGCGACATACACCGTTTTTCACGGGTTACCGTCCACAGTTTTACTTCCGCACGACGGACGTAACGGGCGACGTGAAGTTGCCGACTGGGGTGGAAATGGTGATGCCGGGCGACAACGTGAGCTGCGAAGTGACTTTGATTACGCCGGTAGCGCTGGAAAAGGGCTTGCGGTTCGCGATTAGAGAAGGCGGCCACACCGTCGGCGCTGGCGCCGTTACTGAGATTATTGAGTAAGAGACGAAAAGAAAACACATGAGACAAGGCGACAAAATTCGAATTCGTTTGAAGGCGTTTGACCACCGCATCCTGGACCAGTCCACGCGGGAAATTGTGGAAACGGCGAAGCGCACGGGCGCCGATGTTGCAGGCCCGATTCCTCTGCCCACCACAATCAATCGTTGGACCGTGCTTCGTTCGCCGCACGTGGATAAGAAGTCCCGCGAACAGTTCGAAATGCGCACACACAAGCGCTTGATCGACATTCTCGAGCCGACGCCGGATACGGTGGACGCTTTGATGAAGCTTGATCTTCCGCCGGGTGTGGACGTCGAAATCAAGGCGTTCGGTCACGCAGCGAAGTAGTTTTTCGAAAAATTTGCAGGACGCAGCCAATATTCGCCAGGGGCGGACAAGCTGCGAAAGAGAGAGAAGAGAAAATGGCGGTCGACGGAATTATCGGAATCAAGCTAGGCATGACGCAGGTCTTCGCAGAAGACGGCAATCTTGTCGGTTGCACGGTTCTGCAAGCAGGACCTTGTGTCGTTGTGCAGCGCAGAACGACGGAAAAAGACGGCTATGAAGCCGCACAGCTGGGCCTTGTGGAATTCGTCAAGCCGCAGCGCGTGAACAAGGCGATGACGGGTCATTTCAAAAAGGCCAATGTCGCTCCGATGAAAGTGCTTCAGGAAATTCGGCTTGCCGAATCGAAGGATGAAACGAAAGTCGGGGACCGCGTTCTTGTCGAGAATTTCAAAGCCGGCGAACTGGTAGACGTCTCCGGCGTCAGCAAGGGCAAGGGCTTTGCCGGCGGCGTGAAGCGCTGGCATTACGCTGGCGGCGATGCGACACACGGTTCGATGTTTCACCGCGCACCGGGCGGCATCGGTGGCAGTTCGTTTCCTTCGCGCGTGTGGAAGAACCAGCACTTTCCGGGTCACATGGGCAATGCCAAGGTGACGGCGAAGAATTTGAAAGTGATCAAGGTGGACACGGACGAAAACTTGTTGCTCGTGCGCGGTTCGGTTCCGGGGCCAAGCGGCCAGTACATTTTTATCCGCAGAGCGCAAAAGGCTGCGAAAAAGGCAAGCAGGTAAGAGTTTCTTGGTAGAGCGATTTTAGTTAGAGAAGGAAGAAGAACAATGCCGGTCGTAGATGTCGTCAATTTGGAAGGCAAGAAGGTCGGGCAGGTTGAGCTGGCCGATGCGGTCTTCGGCGCGAAGGTAAATCAGCACCTTCTGCACGAAGCGTCGCGTTGGTATCTGGCTGGGCTTCGCCGCGGCACGCACAAAGTGAAAGAAAAGAGCGAAGTAAGCGGCGCAGGCCGCAAGCTCTGGAAGCAGAAGGGCACGGGCCGCGCCCGCGTCGGCTCCATCCGGTCGCCTTTGTGGCGCCATGGCGGCACGGTCCACGGACCGCGTCCGCGCGACTACAGCTATTCGCTTCCGAAGAAAATGTTGCTCGGCGCACTGCGCTCGGCTCTGTCGGCAAAGCTTGCGGATCAGAAGCTGACGGTGGTGGATGGCTGGCAGCTTGCATCGCACAAAACGAGCAAGCTTGTCGCTGCGCTAGACAAGCTGAGCTTTACGAAGTCCGCTCTTCTGGTTTCGCACGGCGAAAACCGCAATCTGGAACTCGCAAGCCGCAACCTCGAAGGCGTGAAACTGACGGCGCCGAACGGACTTCAGCCGTATGACGTGCTGAAGCACGACCGCCTGGTCTTGTCGAAGGACGCGGTGGCGCGCCTGGTGCGTTCGCTCGATCCGGAAAAGAAGCCGATCGAAGTGCCGCACGTTGAAACGATTACTCCGGCACCGGCAGCGAAGAAAGAAGCCGCTCCGAAAGCTGAAGCGAAAAAGCCCGCTGCAAAAAAGGCCGCAAAGCCTGCAGCAAAAAAGGGGAAGGGATAAACCATGGCAGCGACCCCTCACTATCAGATCATTCGCCGCCCGATCATTACGGAAAAGGGGTTGGGCGTGAAGGAACTGCACGCAACGGTGGTCTTTGAAGTTTCCGCAAAAGCGACAAAGACCGAAATCAAGGAAGCCGTGCAGCAGATTTTCAAGGTGAAAGTCGCGGATGTTCGCACCGCGAATTTCCCGGCAAGATGCGCCGCCGTGGCCAGAACGAAGGTTACCGGCGCGATTGGAAGAAGGCCTACGTCAAGCTCGCCGAAGGCGAAAAGATGATTGAGTACGCGGACAACCTGTAGTTCGGGCACTTGAGAAAGCGAAGCAGCAGGAAAAAGTTTCAGAAGGTAAGAGGCAGAGATGGGACTGAAGAGCTTTAATCCGTACACAGCGTCGAGACGGTTCATGACTGTTCTCGACAAGAGCGAAATCACCAAGCAGACGCCGGAAAAGGCACTGTTGGAACCGAAGAAGCGCTCCGGCGGCCGTAACAACCAGGGCGAAATCTCGGTATGGCACCGCGGCGGCGGCCACAAGAAGCAGTATCGCAAAGTGGATTTTCGCCGCGACAAAGCTGGCGTGCCGGCGAAGGTTGCCTCGATCGAGTATGACCCGAATCGCAGCGCGAACCTGGCGCTTTTGCACTACGCCGATGGCGACAAGCGCTACATCTTGCAGCCAGTTGGTCTCGAAGTGGGCGCAACGGTTTCGACCGGCGACGACGCGGACATTCTTCCGGGCAATGCGTTGAAGTTCCGCCACATTCCTCCGGGCACGATGGTGCACAATCTCGAACTCTACCCGGGACGCGGCGGCCAGGTGGTTCGTTCTGCGGGCGGTTCCGCGCAGTTGCTCAGCAAAGAAGGCGACATTGCGCTTGATCAAGCTGCCTTCGGGTGAAGTGAGAAAGTTTTCCGTGGACTGCATGGCGACGGTTGGCCAGGTCGGCAATCTCGACCATGAAAACGAGAACTTCGGTAAAGCGGGCCGCACACGCTGGCGGGGTATTAAGCCCACGGTTCGCGGCGTTGCCATGAACCCGGTGGATCACCCGCACGGCGGTGGTGAAGGCCGCGTAAAGGGCAATCATCCGCAGACGCCCTGGGCTTTCCCGACGCTTGGCAAGAAGACGCGTCACAACAAGCGAACCGACAAGCACATCGTCGAGCGCCGCAAGTAGTTTTGAAGAGTTTGTTTGCAGTTGTACTGAGGCGAGAAATCCCGCGGTGAATTTAAGTCGCGGGAGCGAGTAGAAGAAGATGCGAGCGATTCGGACAAATCGGTCGGCAGCACGCAGAGCAGCGGCAAAGCGCCGGGCAAGTCCCGCAAAGCGCGCGGCAGTAAAGCGCGTCGCGGCAAAGCCTGTAGCCAAGCCAGTCCTTCCGTTGCGCAAATCGCAGATCGTTCCGCTTGAGCCTGCGTTGTACAAGCTGTGCAAGCCGGGATGGACGGTCATCGTCGAGCGCACGCCGAATGCGCAAGGCACTCGCTTTGTCTGCCCGTTCTGCCCGAAGTCTCACCGTGTCCCCGGACCGGTTCGCGGATTTAAGAAAGTGCGGCACGCCCAATGGGGTCGTTTGCGCCGCGTGGAGGAATAGCAGGAAATGGCTCGCTCACTGAAAAAAGGACCGTTTGTTGACGGCCACTTGCGCGTGAAGGTCGAAGCACTTAACGCGCACAACGAAAAGAAAGTTGTAAAGACCTGGTCGCGCCGTTCGACGATTGTGCCCGATATGATCGGCCACACGATCGCCGTGCACAACGGCAAGAAATTCATCCCGGTGTATGTGACCGAACAGATGATCGGTCACAAGCTCGGAGAGTTCGCTCCGACGCGCACGTTCAAGGGCCACGCCGTGAAGGCGGCTCTTGAAAAGGCGGCGGGTGCGGCTCCTGCAGGAGGCGGCGTGGCAGCAGCACCAGCGCCGAAGGTATAAGACATGGCTGACGTTCAGACACAAAACCCGCAGATTGAAGCGCACGCCCTCGCGCGGCACGTTCGCATGTCGCCGCAAAAGGCGAGGCTCGTGATCGATTTGATCCGCGGCCAAAAAGTGCAGGATGCGTTGCGGACGCTTCGCTATACGCCGAAGCGCGCCGCAAAGCACATTGAAAAAGTTTTGCGCAGCGCCGTGGCCAACGCGGAAAAGAAAGCGGAAGACGCCGGAGCGCCGCTCGACGTGGACCAGCTTTTCGTTGCGAAGGCGTTTGTGAACGAAGGCCCGCGCTGGAAGCGGTTGCGTCCCGCGCCGATGGGTCGCGCATTCCGCTACCAGAAGCGCACCGCGCATCTCTGGGTCGGCGTTGCCGAGCACCACGTTGCGGCTGCCGAGCGCCACGCGGCCAATATTGCGGAAGAAGAATCGAACAAGGGCGTTCGCGGTACCGCGCGCCGCGTTCGCAAGGCTTTGACCGGCAAACAAGTATCTGGAAAGAAGGGCAAAAAGTAATATGGGTCAGAAAACTCATCCTTACGGTTTCCGCCTCGGCTACAACAAGCCGTGGAAGTCGCGTTGGTACGCCGATCGCGAATACGCCGAATTGCTTCACGAAGACATCAAGCTCCGCAAGGAGCTGAAGGAAAAGCTGAAGTCGGCCGGCATCAGCTCGATTGACATCGAGCGCGCCGCGAACAAGCTCATCGTCCGCATCTACACTGCCCGTCCCGGCATCATCATCGGTCGCAAAGGCGCGGAAATCGACAAGCTGAAGCAGGACGTTTCGAAGCGCACCAAGCGCGAAGTGCACATTGATATTCAGGAAGTGCACCGCCCCGAACTTGATGCGACGCTCGTTGCGGAATCGATTGCGCTGCAGCTTGAAAAGCGCGTGGCGTTCCGCCGTGCGATGCGCAAAGCAGTGGATTCGGCTCTGCGTTTCGGTTGCAAGGGAATCAAGGTTCGCGTTGCGGGCCGCTTGAACGGAGCAGAAATCGCGCGCAAAGAGTGGTATCTGCAGGGCCGGTTGCCGCTGCAGACACTTCGCGCGGACATCGATTTCGGCACTGCGGAAGCGCAAACCACGTACGGCGTTATCGGCGTGAAGTGCTGGATCTATCAGGGAGAAAACATCCCGAAGCGCAAGACGATTCCGGAACGCGAAACCACGGCGGTAGCGTAAAGAAGTCTGAAACGGATTTTAGGGAAAAGAGAATAGAACGATGTTGATGCCCAAGAAAGTTAAGTACAGAAAGCAGATGCGCGGTCGGCGCAGAGGCAAAGCCTGGAGCGGCGGGTCGCTGGCGTTCGGTGAATACGGTTTGAAGGCCATGGAATGCGCCTGGATCACCGACCGCCAGATTGAAGCTTCCCGCGTTGCCATCACGCGCTACATCAAGCGCGGCGGCAAGCTCTGGATCCGGATTTTTCCGGACAAGCCTTACACCAAGAAGCCCGCGGAAACCCGCATGGGCAAAGGCAAAGGTGCTCCAGAAAAGTGGGTCGCAGTTGTAAAGCCGGGACGCATCATGTTTGAAATGGCGGGAATTGAGGAATCCGTGGCGCGCGAAGCGTTGACGCTCGCGGCGCACAAGCTGCCGATTCCAACGAAATTCGTCTCCCGCGCAGGAGAACTCTAATGCCGCGGCGCATTGAAAAAATTCGAGAATCCGGCGTGAACGAACTCGAAGCCCAGCAGAAAGACCTCACGGAGCAGATTTTCCGCCTGCGTTTTCAGCTGACGACGGGACAGTCCGAAGCGCTGAAGCGTTTGCGGGAAGCGAAAAAAGATCTGGCGCGCGTAAAGACGTTGCTGCGCGCGCACGAACTGAACGCCGGTGCGAAAACGGCGAAAGCAGGGAAAGCGTAATGACAGCAGATACACAAGTTGCCGCCGCTCGCGGCGAACGTACCGAACTCGTAGGCAAAGTCACCAGCGCGAAGATGGAAAAGACCATCGTCGTCGAAGTGCAGCGCCTCGTGCAGCATCCGAAGTACCGCCGCGTTGTGCGCATTTCCAAGAAGTTCTATGCGCACGATGAAAAGCGCGAAGCCAAGGCGGGCGACACCGTGCGGATTTCCTCCACGCGGCCGCTCTCCAAGCTGAAGCGCTGGCGTTTGAAAGAAGTGCTGACGCGGAATACGTCAGCAGCGTAAACGGAACAGGGGAAGAAACGTCATGATTCAGATGCGAACCTGGCTGACCGTAGCCGACAATTCCGGCGCTCGGAAGCTGATGTGCATTATGCCCATCGGCGGCGATGCCGGACTCAAAGCGGGACTGGGCGATATCGTCACCGCGTCGGTGAAGGAAGCCACACCTGAAAGCCAGGTGAAAGAAGGCAAGGTCGTGAAGTGCGTGATCGTCCGCATGCGCAAGGAAGCGCGCCGGCGGGATGGAACCTACATCCGCTTTGACGACAACGCAGCGGTTTTGATTAACGATGCCAACGAGCCCGTCGGGACGCGCGTGTTCGGGCCCGTGGCGAGAGAGCTACGCGAGAAAAAGTTCACGAAGATCGTCTCGCTGGCTCCGGAAGTTTGGTAAGGGAAAATGAGCGCACAGGCTACAAAACGGGTAAAGATTCAGATTCGCAAGGGCGATCAGGTGAAGGTGATGGCCGGCAAGAGCGCGGGAAAGACCGGCCGCGTGCTTTCCGTGAATCCGCTCAAGAATACGGTGATCGTTGAGCACGCCCACATCATCAAGCGCCACACGCGGCCGAATCCCAACAAGAACGTCAAGGGCGGCATCGTGGAGAAGGAAGGCCCGATCAAGGTCTCGAACGTGATGATTGTTTGCTCCAGCTGCGGCAAGCACACTCGTATCGGCCACACGGTTTTGGCTGACGGAAAAAAAGTCCGCTCTTGCCGCCGCTGCGGAACGACTTTGGACAAGTAAGGAATAAGAGGAAAAAATGAAGAGCCGATTGCAGGATAAATATCGCAAGGAAACGACGCCGGCGCTGATGAAGCGCTTTGGCTGGAAGAACGTGATGGCCGTGCCGAAAGTCGCCAAGATCACCGTCAACATCGGTCTTGGCGAAGCCAGCCAGAACGCGAAGCTGCTGGACACCGCGGCGCAGGAGCTTGGCCAGATCACCGGCCAGAAAGCCGTCATCACGCGCGCGAAGAAGTCCATTGCGAACTTCAAAATTCGCAAAGGCATGCCCATCGGCTGCGCCGTAACGCTCCGCGGCGACATCATGTACGAATTTCTGGACAGGCTGTGCAACATCGTCCTTCCGCGCGTGCGCGATTTCCGCGGACTGCCCTCGAATGCGTTCGACGGTCGCGGCAACTACACGCTTGGTTTGAAGGACCAGCTCGTGTTTCCGGAAATCGACTACACGCGCGTGGACAAGATCAAGGGCATGAACATCACCCTGACCACCACCGCGAAAAACGACGAAGAAGGCCGCGAGCTGCTCAAGGGCCTTGGTTTTCCGCTCCGTGGTCCGAAAGAGGCGAACAACTAATGGCACGCACCGCGAAAATCGTAAAAGATCAGAAGAAGCCGAAGTTCAAGGTTCAACATCGCAATCGCTGCCGCATTTGTGGCCGCGCTCGCGCCTATATTCGCAAGTTCCAGTTGTGCCGCATCTGTTTCCGCGGCATGGCGCTCAAGGGAGAAATTCCCGGCGTCACTAAAGCGAGCTGGTAAGGAGAGAGCGAAACGAAATTATGCAGACCGATCCTATTGCCGATTTTCTGACGAGCATCCGCAACGCCGCCGCCGCAAAGCACCAGCGCGTGGACGTGCCCGCGTCGAAGCTAAAGAGTGAGATTGCCCGCATCCTCAAGGAAGAGGGCTATATCTCCACTTTCAAAATGGTGGATGAAAACAAGTCGCACAAGGTGCTTCGCGTTTTCCTGAAGTACACCCCGGACCGCCGCAGCGTCATCACCGGCCTCAAGCGCATTTCGCGCCCTGGCCAGCGCACTTATGTTGGCGCGATGGACGTGAAGCCCGTCGTCGGCGGCCTTGGCATCAGCATTGTCACGACGCCGAAAGGTCTCATGACCGGCCGCTCTGCGAAGAAGGCGAAAATCGGCGGCGAATTGCTTTGTGAGGTTTGGTAATCAGTTTTTCTTGAACAAAAATTTCGTGAAGGGTTTTACAGAAAAATGTCACGCATAGGCAACAAACCAATTCCCGTTCCGTCCGGCGTAAAGATCGGCATCGCCGCGGACAAGATCGATGTCCAGGGCCCGAAGGGCAAACTGAGCGTCGCGGTTCCGTACGGCATCTCCTTCGAACAGAAGGACGGCATCCTGAACGTGAAGCGCGCCGCGGATGATCACCGCGCCGTGCACGGGCTCGCTCGCGCCCTGGTCGCCAACGCCGTTACCGGCGTCACGACCGGCTTCAAGAAAGAGCTCGACATTGTCGGCGTCGGTTACCGTGCCGAGCTCAAAGGCAAGATCGTTGCCTTCGCTCTTGGCAAGTCGCACCCCATTGAGTTTCCGGTTCCGGAAGGAATCCAGATCGCCGTCGACAAGCAGACGCACCTTGTCGTCAGCGGCGCGGACAAAGCCCAAGTCGGCCAGGTTGCCGCCGATCTTCGTTCGCTCCGTCCGCCTGATCCGTACAAGCAGAAGGGTGTCCGCATTACCGGTGAGCGTCTCAAGAAGAAGGCCGGCAAGGCTGGCGCAAAGGCCGGCGCGTAATCAGCGCAAGAGGAATTAAGGAGAAAGCTGTGGCATCAACACCAGTTCGCAGGTTATCGAGAGCAGCAAAGCGGGAACGCATTCATCAACGCGTCCGCCTTACCGTGGCGGGTACTACCGAGCGTCCGCGTCTGTGCGTGTATCGCTCGCTCGACCACATCTACGCGCAGGTGATCGACGACCGCGCGGGCAAGACACTCGTCTCCGCCAGTTCCAACGACGGCAAGACGAAGGAATCGCTCAAGGGCGGAGGAAACGTTTCTGCAGCCAAGGCTGTCGGCAAAATCATCGCCGAACGCGCCAAGGCTGCCGGCATTGAAAAGGTGGTTTTTGATCGCGGCGGATACAAGTATCACGGCCGCGTGAAGGCGCTCGCTGACGCGGCGCGGGAAGCGGGGTTAAAGTTCTAAGCCTATGTCGAAGCAAATTCTAAGGGAAAGTCTCGCGGTGCGCCGGCTGCTCGAAGTCAATCCGGCGGAGCTGAAGGACGACGTCGTCGCCATCAATCGCGTCACCAAGGTCGTCAAGGGCGGCAAGAATCTCAGCTTCTCCGCGCTCGTCGTCGTTGGCGACAATCACGGCCATGCCGGATTCGGCATGGGCAAGGCGCGCGAAGTTCCGATGGCCATCAAGAAGGGCATCGAACAAGCGAAAAAGAATCTGATTCATTTGAACCTCAAGGGCACCACGATTCCGCACCAGGTCGTCGGCCGTTACGGCTCGGCGCAGGTATTGCTCAAGCCCGCGGCCGGAAGGCACCGGCGTCATCGCCGGCGGTCCAGTTCGCAAGGTTATGCAGGTTGCGGGAATTCACAATGTGCTGACCAAGTCGCTTGGCACCTCGAATCCGCACAACGTCATCAAGGCCACGTTCGCGGCGCTGCTCGGCCTCAAGGATGCTGCACACGTCGCCGAAACGCGCACCAAGACCGTCGAGGAAATTACCGGGAAGGCGAAAGAAAAAGCGGCGGGTGAGAACTAATGTCAGCGCAGAAGAAAGCAGCGTCCTCCGGGACGATCAAGATCAAGTGGGTGGTCAGCTTTATCAGCTGCACCGACGACATGCGGCAAACGATTCGCGGCCTCGGTTTGCGCCGTTTGCATCAGGTTGTCGAGCGCCAGGACACGCCGGAAACGCGTGGCATGGTCCACAAAGTCCGCCACCTCGTGGAAGTGGTGAAATAAGTCATGGCAAAGAAGACCGAAGAAAAAAAGAAATCCGTCAGCCTTTCGACGCTTCATCCCCCGCGCGGCTCCCGCAAGAAGAAAGTCCGTGTCGGCCGCGGTATGGGCTCGAAGCTCGGAAAAACTTCCGGCGCCGGCAACAAGGGCCAGAAATCCCGCCGCGGCTATTCGCGCCGCCGTGGATTTGAAGGCGGCCAGATGCCGTTGCACCGCCGCATTCCGAAGCGTGGATTTCACAATCCGTTCAGAACGTCTTTCGCGGTGATCAACGTTGAAGAACTCAACGCTTTTCCGGCAGGCGAAACGGTGACTCCGGATCTGCTTCGCGCGCACGGTTTCGTTCGCACTTCGGAGCAGGTGAAAATTTTGGGTGACGGCGATCTGAAGGTCAAGCTCACCGTTCACGCTCACGCGTTCAGCGCTTCGGCCAAGGAGAAGATTACCAAGGCCGGCGGCTCGTTTGAGGTTTTGGCGTAAAGAGGATTCTCAAGGGACTAGCATGAATCGATTCCTCCAGGCACTCACGAATCTCTTCCGCATCGAAGATCTGCGCAAGCGCGTCCTATTCACGCTGGCGTTGCTGGCCGTGTATCGCATTGGCGCGCACATTCCCACGCCGGGAATCGATGCCAGCGTCCTTGAGGAGATATTTTAAGCAGGCGCAGAACTCCGCGCTCGGCATTTTCGATCTGTTCAGCGGCGGCAATTTGCGCAAGCTCACGATTTTCGCGCTCGGCATCATGCCGTACATCACGTCGTCCATCATCTTGCAATTGATGACCGTGGTGTTTCCGTACCTTGAACGGTTGCAAAAAGAAGGCGAACTGGGCCGCCGCAAGATTACCCAGTACACGCGCTACCTGACCGTCGCGCTCAGCATCATCCAGTCGTATTCGATCGCTGCTACGCTGTCAGCACGCCACCGGGCCGAACAATCAATCGTTCGTTTATAACCCGGGCTGGGGCTTCACGTTGATGACGATCCTGACGCTGACCACTGGTTCTGCTTTCATCATGTGGCTCGGCGAGCAGATCAGCGAACGCGGCATCGGCAACGGCATGTCGCTCATCATTTTTGTCGGCATCGTGGTCGGCTTGCCGCGCGCCATCGCAGACCTGTTTGAACTCGTGAAGACGCAGCGCTTGGGGCCCGTTCACGCATCGTGGTTCTCATTGCTCTGCTGGTTTTCATGGTCGCGGTCGTTTCGTTCATCGTTCTTGTCGAAGGCGGCCAGCGCCGCATTCCGGTGCAGTACGCCAAGCGCGTTGTTGGACGCCGCGTGATGGGCGGCCAGATCTTCGTACTTGCCGCTGCGCGTCAATTCCGGCGGCGTGATTCCGCCGATTTTTGCCAGCTCGTTGCTCGCGTTTCCGCCGACCATTGCTTTGGTTTTGAGCCATCGCTGGCCGTTCGTCGACACGATTGTGGACACGATCAAGTTCGGCGAACCGCTCTACAACTTGCTCTATGTCGTCATGATTCTGGTGTTCGCGTTCTTCTACATCGGCATCGTGTTCAATCCGACCGAACTTGCGGACAATATGCGCAAGAACGGCGGCTTCATTCCCGGCATTCGGCCAGGCCGCAACACCAGCGAGTACGTCAGCAAGATTTTGAAGCGCTTGACTTTCGTCGGCGCCGTTTATCTCGCCATCGTTTGTTTGCTGCCGGAGTGGATGATCACCGGTATCCATTTCGACCACGTGCGGCTGGGGTATCGGTGGCTGGTTTGACCGCCACTTTCCGGCGTGGTTCTTGAAGGGCATGGGCGTGAACTTTTATTTCGGCGGCACGTCGCTTTTGATCGTCGTCGGCGTTGCGATGGACACGGTTCAGCAACTCGAAGCGCAGCTGGTCATGCGCAATTATGAGGGTTTTGCTCGGAAGGGCCGGATTCGCGGCCGTCGGTAATGGAAGCGCGCGGAGCGGCGGGGGAAGTGCGCCCGCAGGAATATCTGGACCGCGCTGTGATTTTTCTCGGGCCTCCGGGCGCGGGAAAGGTACGCAGGCGAAAGTGCTGGCGCAAAAGTTTGGCGCGCCGCATCTTTCGACGGGCGACATGCTTCGCGAGCACATCGAGCACGGTACTTCGCTCGGCATGCAAGCGCAGCCGATTATGTCGCGCGGCGAGCTGGTGCCGGATTCGCTCGTGCTGAAGATGGTGGCCGAGCGCATCGAACGGCGCGACTGCATTCACGGGTTCGTGTTCGACGGGTTTCCGCGAACCGTGGCGCAGGCGCAGTATCTGGGCCAGTTGCTGGTGGAGCACGGGTTTCCGCGGCCGCATCGTGATTCACCTGGTGATTGATTTACCGCTGCTGATGAAGCGGCTCACCGGGCGCAGGGTCTGCAAGGTTGGCGGCGAGATTTACAATATTTATGACCGCCCGCCGAAAGTGCCTGGCCGTTGCGACAACGATGGCGGGGAACTGATGCAGCGCGCTGGACGACAGCGAGGAAGTGATTTCGCCGCGTCTGGCAGCGTACGAGAAGCAGACTTCGCCGCTCGTCGCGTATTACAAGCGACTTGGTCTTTTGCATCAGGTGGATGCGGCGAAGAGCATCGACGAAGTGAAGCAGCAGATTTTGGAGAGCGTGTTGAGCGCGAGGCGGGCGCACTAGATTCATGGCGATTCATCTGCGCAGCCCTGAAGAGCTCGAAAAAATGCACCGCGCGGGACTGGTAGTCCACGAGGTGCTGCAAGCTCTGCGAAAGTTGTAAGGCCGGGAATAACGACGATGGACCTCGAGAGACGAAGCCGAGGAGGCTCATCGCGGGAAAGCCAGGCAAGCCGGCGTTCAAAGGGTACCGGGGTTATCCCTGCGTTCTTTGTACGTCGGTGAACAGCGAGATCGTTCACGGGATTCCGTCGCCGAAGCGGAAGTTGAAGGAAGGCGACATCGTCTCGATCGATTTCGGGATGGAAGTGGATGGGTACTACGCGAGATTCGGCGGTCACGGTTCCGGTGGGGGAAATCAGGCCGGAAGTGAAGAAGCTGCTGGACGTGACCAGGGAATCGCTCGACCGCGCGATTGAAAAGATGCGCGCGGGCAACAGGCTCGGGGACGTCGGTCACGCGGTGCAGAGTCTGGTGGAGCAAAACGGTTTTTCGGTGGTTCGCGAATTTGTCGGGCACGGCATCGGAACGCAAATGCACGACGAGCCGAACCTGCCGAATTACGGCGAACCCGGGCGCGGCGCGCGATTGCAGGAAGGAATGGTAATCGCGGTCGAGCCGATGGTGAACGCGGGGCGTCCGGAGGTTCGGATGCGCGATGAGTGGACGGCGGAAACGGCCGATGGCAGCCTTCGGCGCATTTCGAGCACACCGTGGCCATCACCGCGAATGGGCCGTGGATTTTGACGCGGCCGAAAGAGATGACTGGGCCGGCTTGGTAGAAGTAGAGACATGTAGCGGCCGCCTTTGGGGCGGGCGTATATGGGAGAACATGGCGAATCAGGACGACGACAAGAAAAAGAACGACTCCGGCAATTCCAAGGAGGACGCCATTGAAGTAATGGCCACGGTCATCGAGCCGTTGCCGAACGCGATGTTCCGCGTTGAGCTGGAAAACAAGCACCAGGTTCTGGCGCACGTTTCCGGCAAGATGCGCAAGAATTTCATCCGGATTTTGGCCGGAGACAAAGTAGCGGTGGAGCTTTCGCCGTACGATTTGACGCGCGGCCGTATAGTTTACCGCTACAAGTAGAGCGGAAAGATTTTGGGGAAGTGAGGAGCAGGAATATGAAAGTTCGGGCAAGGGTAAAAAAGATTTGTGACAAGTGCAAGGTGATTCATCGCCGCGGAGTGGTGCGGGTGATTTGCGCCAACCCGAAGCACAAGCAGCGCCAGGGATAATTTCGGTTTTCTGAGCGAGAAGTTCTTTGAGTTTGAGAAACAGGAGAAGTAAACAAATGGCACGTATCGCAGGTGTTGATCTTCCGCCGCAAAAGCGCCTCTGGGTCGGATTGACGTCGATCTATGGCATCGGACAAGTGCGCGCGAAAAAGCTCGCGGAAAAAGCGAATGTCGATTCACGACAAGAAGATTCGAGACCTGACCGAAGACGAAATCAACCGCCTTCGCCAGGAAATTGAAAAAGAAGGCCGCGTGGAAGGCGATCTCCGCAAGGAGATCCAGATGAACATCCGCCGGCTGATTGAAATCCAGGCCTATCGCGGCATCCGCCACCGGCGCAATCTGCCGGTTCGCGGGCAGCGCACGCACACCAATGCGCGCACCCGCAAGGGTCCGCGCCGCGGCGCAGTCGCTGCGAAGAAACAGACCAAGGGCAAGAAGGGCTAAGAGTTCTAGCGTGCTTGAGAAAGTTTGAGCATCAAGCGAAACGGAGCAGAACGTGGCAAAAGAGCAGAAAGCAGCGCAGGACGCAACGCAGGCACCGGCAAAACCGGCGGCGGTGGAGCGGCGGCTAAGCGCAAAAAAGAGTTCAAGAAGAAGCGCGAGAAGCGCATCGTGCCGCACGGCGTGGCGCACATTGCCGCGTCGTTCAACAACACGCAGATCACGATCACGGATTCCGATGGCCGCACTCTGTGCTGGTCTTCGTCCGGCGCGGTCGGCTTTAAGGGTTCGCGCAAGGGCACGCCGTACGCCGCGCAGCAGGCTTCGCTTTCAACGGCGACCGTGGCGCGCGATCAGTACGGGATGAAGAGCATCGAAGTGCGCGTGCAAGGGCCGGGTTCCGGCCGTGAATCCGCCGTGCGTGCGCTGGCCGCAGCGGGTTTGCACATCGTGGTGATTCGCGACGTGACGCCGATTCCGCACAACGGCTGCCGTCCGCCGAAGCGCCGCCGCGTTTGATTTTTATGGCACGGGCCAACACCCGTGTCCGCAAGGGTTCCTAGAGTTACTTGAAGGGAGAATCGAAGTTGGCAAGACATCGTGAAGCAGTTTGCCGCCTCTGCCGCAGAGAAGGGCAAAAGTTGTTCCTAAAGGGTCTGCGGTGCTTTACCGAGAAGTGCGCGATTGAAAAGCGCAATTTCGTTCCGGGTCAGCACGGCCAGTCGCGCCGCGCGAAAGGTTGCGGGCTACGGCTTGCAGTTGCGCGAAAAGCAGAAGGTGAAGCGCACCTACGGGCTGCTGGAACGCCAGTTCCGCAACTATTTCGAAAAGGCTGAGCGCGACCAAGGGTCCAACCGGCGAAAACCTCATCATCATGCTCGAGCGCCGTCTGGACAACGTCGTGTGGCGCGCTGGACTTGCGTCCTCACGTTCGCAGGCGCGGCAGCTCGTGCTGCACGGCCACGTCCGCATCAACGGGAAGAAGGTCAACATTCCTTCTTATCTGGTGGACGTGGGCGAAGAAATCGCCATCAAGGAAAAGATGCACCAGAACGCCATGGTGCTCGAAGCGCGTAACGTCGCGCAGAGCCAGAACGCTGTGCCCTGGCTCGAACAGGACCGCGAACAATTCAAGGCAAAGGTTGTGGCGTTGCCGAAGCGCGAAGACGTGCAGACGCCGCCGATCAACGAACAGCTGATCGTCGAGCTGTACTCGAAGTAAGGAAGAGGCCGGCTTCATTAAAGCCGGCGCTTCGGAGAGTTTCGGAAACAAGATTTGGTCTTAAGTGGCCGACGAATGTGCGGTCACGGAAGGATGGAACACGATGTGGAAGGGTTTTCAGAAGCCAAAGCGTCTTGCGTCAGAACTGGAATCGCTGACAGAAAAGTACGGACGATTTTCCGCGCAGCCTTTTGAACGCGGCTGGGGAACGACGGTAGGGAACGCGTCTGCGCCGCGCGCTGCTGAGCTCGATTGAAGGCGCGGCCATCACCGCGGTGAAGATCGAAGGCGTGTTGCACGAATTTTCTTCGATCGCCGGCGTGGTGGAAGACGCGACCGACATTATCCTCAACCTCAAGCAGGTGCCCATTAAGCTCAACACCGACCTGCCGAAGACGATTTACGTGAACGTCGAGCAGCCCGGGCCCGGTGACCTCCGCGCAGATCGAAGAAGACGCGGATTTCGCCGTGCTGGACAAGAGCGTTTACATCGCCACGGTCAGCGAAGGCGGCAAGCTGCAGATCGAAATGCGCGTGAAGAACGGCCGCGGCTACGTGGCCGCCGACCGCAACTACGACGAAGACCTGCCGATCGGCTACATTCCGGTGGACAGCGTTCACTCGCCGGTGCGCAAGGTCAACTACTCCGTCGAAGCCGCTCGTCTCGGCCAGATGACCGACTACGAAAAGCTGATGCTCGAAGTCTGGACCAACGGCGCGATCACTCCGCAGGATGCAATCGGTCTTGCCGCGAAGCTCGTGAAGGATCACATGAGCATCTTCATCAACTTCGAAGAAGCCGTCGAATCGATTGACGCGCCCATCGAGACGACGAACGATCCGCGCCTCGAACATCTGGACCGCTCGCGTGGAAGAGCTGGAGCTTTCCGTGCGCTCCTACAACTGCCTGAAGAACGCCAACATCCAGACCATCCGCGAACTCGTGCAGAAGAGCGAAAACGAAATGCTGAAGACCAAAAACTTCGGCCGCAAATCGCTCAACGAGATCAAAGATATACTGGTGAAGATGGGCCTCAGCCTGGGCATGAAGTTCGACGAGCACGGCCGCATCATCTGGCCGCCGCTCCCGAGCCAGACCGCTGCCACCTTCGACGGAGGAAACCGTCGGTCTGTAAGACGGCTAGAGGATAACGACGAGACATGCGACATCTGAACTCAGGATCGAAACTCGGGACGCAAGCCAGCGCACCGCCGCGCGACGCTGCGCAACCTGGTCACCAACGTCATCGAACACGGGCGAATCACCACCACCGTGACGCGGGCGAAAGCTGCGCGTCCCGTGGCGGAAAAAATGATTACGCTCGGCAAGCGGGACACGCTGCAATCGCGCCGTCAGGCGGCCGCTTACATCATGACGCCTGCCGTCACGAAGAAACTGTTCAGCGAAATCGCGCCGAAGTTTGCCGATCGCGCCGGCGGCTACACGCGCATCATTCACGCCGGGATTCGCATCGGCGACGGAGCGAAGGTCGCGATTCTCGAACTCGTGGGTTACGAGTTCAAGAAGAAGGAAAAGAAAGAAAAGCCGGTGAAGGAAGAAGTGGCCGAAACGAAGAGCTAACTTCCCGAATCAATCGAATCATTTTCCGCCCGCTTTGAGAAATCGAAGCGGGCGTTTTGTTTTTGGAGCAGAGAAGCAAGCCGGACTTGCGGGGAACGGCTCCGGAAATGCCCCCTTCCTGTTGTGCCGGAGGGCGATTGCGAGTTTTGCGGCAATCTTGTGACGGCTTTGTCAAAACACGGCCAGGAACGGCTGTGCCGCATGCACGAGTGAGATAGAATCTGGCGCGACGATGAATCCGGTGACGCATTTTCTGACGGGGTGGGCGCTGGCGAATTGCGCGCCTTCGCTGGAGCGGAAAGAGCGGGCGATGGTGGCGCTGGCGTGCGTGATTCCGGATGTAGATGGGCTGGGCGCGGTTGTGGATCTGGCGACGCGGGGTACGGCGCACCCGACGGAATGGTTTTCGCGGTATCACCATCAACTGCATAGCCTCGCTTTTGCGATTGTGGTTGCGGGAGTTTGTTTTGTGGTGGCGCGACGACGAAGCGGTGACGAGTTTGTGGCGCTGCTGAGTTTTCATCTGCACTTGCTCGAGGATCTGGCTGGTTCACGCGGGCCGGATGGGTATCAGTGGCCGATTCCGTATCTGGCGCCATTCAGCGAGGCGGGGCAGATGATGTGGAGCGGGCAGTGGAGTTTGAACGCCTGGCCGAATTTCGCGATTACGATTGGCTTGCTCGGGCTGACATTTTTTCTGGCGTGGCGGAGGGGATTTTCGCCGCTGGAAATGGTTTCGGCGCGCGCGGACGAGAAGTTCATGGAGACGTTGCGCGCGAGATTTGGTAGCAGCGCGAGCGGGTTGGAGAGATTAAAGATGGCGATGACCATTAAAGATTTTCGGCGGATTGCGCTGAGCATGCCGGGGGCGGAAGAGAGTTCGCACATGGGCAATCCGGATTTTCGGGTGGGGGGACGGATTTTCTGCACACTGGCGTCGGCAAAGCATGGGTACGGAAATTTGATGATCACGCCCGAGCAGCAAGCGATGTTTGCGGGAGAGTTGCCGGAGGTGTTTGTTCCCATTGCCGGCGGATGGGGCCGGATGGGAATGACGCACGTTGTTCTGGCGAGTGTGAGCGAGGACGTGCTGGAAGGCGCGATACGGACGGCGTACAACTTGCGAATTGCTGCAAATGCCGAGAGAGGACATAAAGCGGCAAGCCCGAAAAGGCCTGCTTCGACAAAGCCCAAACGGAGAGCAAAAGCTCGTCCGAAAAAGAAGAAGACCTGACGAATCCTGCCGTATTTTAGCATCAGACGCCGCCTCTAGTAGATGCCCTTGCGAGAAGATCCTGCCGAGACTTTTCCGTCTTCGACGTTCAGGGTGTAGTTCTCGCCTTTTTCGCCCGTCCATTTCTTGAGATCGAAGGAGGTGCCGCCTGGAGCTAGATGGACGGAGATGTTTTTGAACGTGAGCGGCGTCTTGTGTTTGCAGACTTCGGGGGCTTTCGAGGCTTCGTAGAAATAGGCTGGGCCGCCGACGACGATTGCGATGCCGTCGGGTTCGAGGAGGACGGCGGCGTTTTCTTCCACGGCAATGGCGCGGACTTTTGGCGCCCAGCCGTCATTCAAAATGCGGGCCAGGAAGACGAGCGTGCGGCCGAGGCGGTCGCGTTTTACGAAATGAGTGTCGGTGATCGTTGCGGCGAGTAAAGGAATGTTGAGGAATTCGCGGGTGAGGGTGATTTTGTTGCCGTATGGATCGGCGAGGGCGTCGGGCGAGTGAATGGTGTCAATGATGGAGGAGAAAGAAAATTCGCCGAGGATGGCGAGCCCCGCGCTCGAGCCGCCAATGGGCTTTCCCGCAGCGATATGTTTGTTGAGCGCGTCCTGAATGGGGCTGTCCTGCCAGAAGCGGACGTAATTGGACTGATCGCCACCGGCAAAGAAAATGGATTCGGCGCGGGAGATGATTTCAGCGATTTTGGGGTCGTCCGAGTCGTCGCGGTCGTCGAAAACGATGGTTGCAGCGGAATTGAGCGGGCAGATTTTGAGCGTTTTCTCGTTCACTTCCTTGGCGTAGTCGTCTTCGGTATTGGCGCGGAGAATGAGGAGATCGCCGCCATTGGCGCGTTCGCAGAGAAATTTCCAGCCTTGTTCCTGATGTTCGCCCCCTCCCATGAGGGCAAATCCGTGCGCGGGGTTTTGTTACGACATCGGCTGCATTGCCGGAGCGGAAGTATTTGTATTTGGCGAACGCCGGCGGCTGAAATGCGACCAGGGCAAAGAATAAAATGAGCAGCGTGAAGCGGACTCTCCAAGCGTAGTTGATCAGGCGCACTAGGGTGTTCTCCCGGGCAACAACCTTACCTCAGGAGCGGGATGTCGGAAGCGGATTTCGATTCTGGAATTGGCGCTGGTGCCAGTAGGGGTAGGGCGGCTGGAGCTCGCTGGCGGCGTCGAGTTTGGCCATTTGATCTTTGGTGAGATTCCAGCCGACGGCGCCGAGATTCTGGCGAAGCTGCTCTTCCGTACGCGCGCCCATGATGACGTTGGAGACGGTCGGGCGCTGGATGAGCCAGTTGAGCGCGATTTGCGAGACGGTCTTGCCGGTTTCTTTTGCGACCTCGTCGATGGCGTCCACGATTTTGTAGAGATATTCGTCGTCGACTTGCGGGCCTTTGTCGGCGGTTTTGTGCAGGCGCGAGACTTCGGGGATTGGCTGATTGCGGCGGATTTTTCCAGTGAGGCGGCCCCAGCCGAGCGGGCTCCAAACGAGCGCGCCGACTTTGTGTTCGGCGGCGAGAGGCATGAGTTCCCATTCGTAGTCGCGGCCGACGAGAGAGTAGTAGACCTGGTGGCCGACGTAGCGTGCCCAACCGTAACGCTCGGAAATGGATAGCGACTTCATGAGATGCCATCCGGAAAAATTGGAGCAGGCGATGTAGCGGACTTTGCCGCTTTTGACTAGCGTGTCGAGCGTGCTGAGGACCTCTTCGACGGGAGTGAGGGCGTCGAAGCCGTGCATGTGGTAGATGTCGATCGTTTCAACGCCGAGGCGGCGGAGGCTGTTTTCGCAGGACTGAATTAGGTGGTAGCGCGAGGAGCCGAGGTCATTGGGGCCGTCGCCCATGGCGAAGGTAGCTTTGGATGAAATGAGCACGCGATTGCGTTTGCCAGCTATGGCTTTACCGAGGATTTCTTCGGAGACGCCCTGCGAGTAGACGTCGGCGGTATCAAAGAGATTGACGCCTGCGTCGAGGCAGATGTCCACAAGGCGCGTGGCTTCGGCAACGTCGCTGCTGCCCCAAGCTTTGAAGAATTCATTGGCGCCACCAAACGTGCCGGCGCCGAAGCTGAGAACAGGGACTTGCAAGCCAGAATAACCGAGTTGTCTGAATTCCATGACGAATGGATGCTCCATAAAATCAGATGGGTACAGGCGGAATTACTTTACAGGATTTGCGGGCGATTTTGGCTGGTTGCAGAGGGGACTTGCGGAGCGGAGGTCCAGGAGACCGAATATTTTTTGAGGAGCTCGACAGGTAATAGATTGGGACTGCTGCGCCGATGGGGCCGGAGTATTTTTGGGAATTTTTGTTGGCGGGCGGAGACGGTGGTGTGGGCGGAGCCAGCGGCCGTCGACGAGGCCGGCGACTTCACGCGTGGCGGAAAGAAGGACGGGTGAGCTCCGCTCTGTCCTTTCTGGACTTCGTGCGTGAAGAGGAAGAGATCGGTTTCGGGCAACTGGAGTTTCTTCGTGAGTTTGGACGTAGTCCAGCACTTCTGCAGTTGACCAGTCCTGAACGGGCATTTGATAGGTGTAGGCGCTGCGGATGTTTGCGGGATGCAGAGCGGTGGAGATAATCGCATCACCCGAAACTACGCGTTTTGAAGCGAGCGGCAGGAACGCGACGCGGAATTTTCCTTCAAACGGATTGGGCACGGCACGCAAGACAGCGACATCGTGCGTCCAGTCAATGCCGATGATGTTGGCTTTGACGGTTTGCGGCGGGGCGTCGGGGCGATCGACGAGAATGTACGGTTGGCCCCCGTCGCGGAAAGTTTGGAGAACGTGGGCAGCGGTGACCAGATAGCCCTGCGAGTTGATGAAAAAAGCGTTTCCGAAGAAAGTGTAGTGGATGCCCTTGTTGCCGGGAGTTTGGTCGTCTGGATAGACAATAGGGCAGACAGCTGCGCGGAGGGTGGCGTCGGGAACGGAAGCTGGCTGTTGGGCGACGCTGCGAGGGGCGGCAGGAAGAAGCGCGGAGCACCATAGCAGAGCGAGCGGCAAAGGAATGGCCTGATGAACGAGTTTTTGCATAAGGAACCCGGGTGGCAACGGCTTCAGATTAAACCCCCTATGGGGGCAATACGTTGGAGCTTTTCAGCTAAGGGGCGCGGAAGTAAATTGAAAGAGAGTGTGTCGGACGGCTCGCGATAAGAGGGACGATCAATTGGCGGGACGATCTTGCGCGGATAGGTGGGCAGGTAGTTCGCCAGTTTGACCTCACCCAAATCGAATTCTGCGCGCGTCGTGTATTGAAACTTGGTAGTTGCGACGAGCAATTTTGTGCTTGGGCAGACGGGGACAGCAGTTTTCGAATCTTCGTAAATGTGGCGACGGGAGAAGGGGAATTCGAATTTTGGATAGGGCTGAAGCTAAGATCTGGGGTCAGAGTTCTCGCGGAAAGAAGTATACGTTGCGGGCAAAGAAGCCCAGGGTTGCCGCTCTTCTTCTGAGGGACACAGGCGGGCAATCTGAATTGGGCAGGTCGGTATAGATGACGAATCCGCCCGGCTCCTTGAGAGCGGAAAAACACTTGACCTTCATTCCCGATACGTCGATGGTGCACCTTGACCCATCGGCAAAATGCAATTTGTCGCCTTGAAAAGAAAGCGCCGAACTCTTTCCGACGCGATAAACCCTCACAGCGAATGAGACATGAGCTTTCACGTTTCTGTTTCGAATTGAGTCGAAGACGGCGCGTTTCACGTCGAACGAAATCCAACTGCGAGTGCGGCCAGACTCAATATCGTCATAGGTGCTATTCCAATCAGACGTCCAGCGCTCTCCGGTCGGCAGGTCCAAATCCAGTTTTGCGCCATGAATCTGCGCGACCGTGTTGTCAGGCGAGATCTTCGGATTAGAAACGGGAATTCCAAAAGAACGCTCTTGCCATAGTATTTTTGTCCGGGTTCGTGTCCGAATGAAGCTTCATGATCAAACGCGAACTTGGCCGGCAGGGGATGCTGAGTCGTTGGAAGAGGGAAATTGCTGTCGGCGATTCGAGAAGAAGTCGAGAGAAGCATGAGGGCTACCATCAAGAGCACCGCTGCCCCGAACAAGGAAATGCTCAACAGAGTCTTGCGAAAAATGTATTGAGCCAGTGCGACAACGGTGCCCGTGGCGGCAAGGAAGAGGCCCAACGGCACGGCAAAGAAGTCCGATGTGAAATCCATACCGGGAAAGATTGCGAATAAGCTCCCAACGCCGATCATGGCTACAGCAACGGCGAGCACTCCCAGTGTCGCCTTGCCAATGCTCGGCGTAACGCTGCCCAGAGCGAACGCGTACATGACCAAGGTGATGAAAAACATCGAGTGCACGAACAGAAGGCCGGGAATCGAAGCCAAAACAGGGAAGAAAGCCAGCTTCAAAAGGATGAGCTGGGAGATGAACAGCGGAGTGTGAACAAAGACCAGAGCGGTCAGGAGTTTCGCTGCGAACAGCTTCGTCCGTGTGTAGGGCCGCGTCGTCCAGAACTGCCTATCGCCGACAAGCGATTCGCCTTGCGCAACGCGAACGAGCAGGGAGATCCAAGCCACGACCAGAATAGAAGGGAGCGCGCCCAGCAAGATGCTCAAGATTCGGTTGGCAGCGACATGGCCCTCCCACTGCCTCGGCTGATCCCAGGTGAAAACAGCGAGGACCACAAGGCTGGCCAGAACTTCCAGGCCAATGGTGGCGAACATCTTTCTTGAAGATGTGGAAGATGATCTTCAATTGCGGCTCCGCTTCACGAAGGTCTCCGGTTGTTTTTGGCAAGCGCGAGGAAAATGTCGCGAATGGTCATGGGAGAGAACGTTGCGTGTTGGAGCGAGCCGAAACGGCGAAGGACTTCGCCTTGAAGAGATTCCTGATTGAAAGCAGAGTCGATGAATTTGAGCGCGGATTCCGAAGTGGCCGCTTGGAGCCACGTGGACGGGAGATCGGCAGGAAGGACAACGGGGGCATCGAAAGTGAGCTCCACTTCGCGGAAGCGGGTGCGGAGCGAAGCGAGATCTTCAGAAAGGCGGAGGCGGCCGCCGTCGAGATAGGTCAGGTGAGTGGCGAAACCTTCGATTTCGCCGAGGTCGTGGGAAGAGAGAAAAATTGTGGAATCTGCGGCGCGGTCAACGAGCGCCTGGCCGAGTTCAGTCGCGGACCATGGGGTCAAGGCCACTGAACGGCTCATCGAGAATAATAAGCTTTGGACGAAACGCGAGCGCGCTGGCTAGGGCTGCCTTCATTTGCATGCCGCGCGAAAGATGCTTGAGTTTGCCCGCAGTGAAGCGGAAGATCAAACTGCTGGACGAGTTGCGCTTCGAGTTGCGTGTCCCACGTCGGATAAAAGGGGCGAAGATATTTGAGGAAATTGCCAACGCGCATCCAGTCGGGGAGTTTCTGATTTTCCGAGACGTAGCCGATCGTCTGAAATGCTTTGCCTGAGATTTTTGAGGAATCGATTCCCGCTACGGATGCTGTGCCCGAAGTGGCGCGAAGAATGTTCATCAGGATTTTGATTAAGGTAGTCTTGCCGGCGCCGTTGGGGCCGACGAGAGCGTGGACGCCACCCGCATTGATGGAGAGGTCCAAGTTGTCCAGGGCTTTCAGCCGCCGATAGCGTTTGGTCAAGGCCTATCGTCTGGATGGCGAGACTCATGCGCAAAGATTCCAGTTTGGTCGGAAAGAAAGAGCCGTGGACGGAGTGCGACTTTTGGCCAGGGGGAAAGAGAGTCTACACACAACCGTACTTAGCAGGCACGGGGCGCATTGCTAACAGGAAGGTGGAATCGCGCAGGGGCTTCCCATCCCTTACGGGAAGCCTTTGCGTGGGAAAAAAGGGCGTTTGGAACCGCTCTGCTTGCTCAGTCGAACGCCGAGGCGTTTTCGCGCGCCCAATCCGAAAAAGAGAATGCAGCGCGGCCGGTGATTTCCTTGATTGTAGGGAAGACCCGCGCTGCTTTGCCGCTGCGAATGTATGCGGCAAAAGGGATAAGCGCGTTGACGAGTTCGGGGGGAAAGCCAGCTTTTTGCATGGCCGAACGCGTCGCTTCGTCAGTTACGGGAACGTATTCGATCGGCTTGCCGATGGCGCTTGCGAGGATTTTGACTTGCTCGCCAACACTGAGGGCTTCGGGGCCAGTAAGCATATAGGATTTTCCCTCGTGGTCGCCGGAGATGAGCGCACGCACCGCGACTGCCGCGATGTCTCGCGGGTGAACAGGAGGCAGCTTGCCGTCCCCGTAATTGGAAAAAACTTTGCCGGTGGCGCGGATGGTTTCGCGCCAGTGCAAGGCGTTGGACATAAATGCGCCCGGATAAAGAACGGTGAGCGGAATGCCGGAGTCACGGATGGCTTGCTCGCCTTCGTCATGCCATTTGCGGATGTCGTTTTTGGTTCCGCCGTCGCCGCCCATGGCGGAAAGTTTCACGACGTGGCGAACGCCAGCCGTTTTTGCAGCCTGCGCGAGATTTTTTTCGTGGATCCCTGTTTGTGGTCCCACGGCGAGGGAGAAGACGCGTTCCACTCCTTTGACAGCGGCGGACAAGGAATCCGGATCTTCGAAATTTCCGCAAACGAGATCAGCGCGGGCATCGAGCCTGGCTTTGTTGGGATTGCGCGTCATGGCGCGGACTTTTTGTCCTACTGCCAGGAGTTGCGCGATAACTTCGCGGCCGACAGTGCCGGTCGCTCCTGTTACGAGGATCATTTCACATTCCTTTCGAGACTGTTTTTGTCCGTGAAGTAACGCACCGGTCGCTCATGCGGCCGGTGCATAAGGAGTTGCGTTTCGCGCTTCGCGGAGGGCGTTGGCCCACCATGCGAGGCGTTTGAGGGCGATCTGTATCTGACGATTGGGGCGATCCGGAGCCTTGAGATTGCCTTCGGCGTCGAATAATTCCCACGCCATCGGAAGAGCGACTGAATCGCGAATCGTGACGGCGTGCATTTCCGCGAAGACCTGACGCAGTTGCTCGGCGGCGCGAATGCCGCCGGAAATTCCGCCGTAGGAAACAAATGCGACGGGCTTGGCTTGCCACTCGGGGCCGACGGAGTCGATGAGGGATTTCAGTGGCGCGGGGTAGCCGTGATTGTACTCGGGCGTGACGATCACGAAAGCGTCGGCGTCGCCGATGCGTTCGCCGAGCCACTTTGGCTTCTCCGATGAGCTTACGTTTGCGTGTTGCGCGGGTGGATGAGCTGGATCAATGACGTCTAGGGCGAACTGAGAGTCGGCGGAAACCTGCGACACGGCCCAAGCGGCGACCTTGTCGCAGAGACGGCCAGGACGCGTGCTGCCATAAATGAGAGCGAGCTTGAGTTTGTTTTGCATAAGCAATTTTCTCCGTTGCGAAGCAACTGGAATCACGGTACAACCTCAAGTTAACTTGAGGTCAAGAGGAAAATGAAATCGAGAGATGTGCGGACCGGTCCCAAGCGGGAATTGACCGTGGGAGAGGTGGCGCGACGGAGCGGACTGTCCGTTTCCACGCTGCATTTCTATGAAGGTAAAGGACTTATCAAGAGCTGGCGGAATAACGGAAATCAACGGCGGTATGCGCGGGACGTGCTGCGGCGCGTGGCCTTGATCAAGGTAGCGCAGAAAACGGGCATGCCTCTGGTGGAGATCAGGAAGGCGTTCGAGTCGCTTCCGGGGGAGAGGACTCCGACGGCGGAGGATTGGAAGAAGCTGTCGGCGGGCTGGCGTGCGGAACTGAATGAACGGATTGGAAGGCTGACGCGGCTGCGGGATCAACTGGACGGGTGCATCGGGTGTGGATGTTTGTCGCTGGGAATTTGCCCGTTGCGCAACCCTTACGATATTTTGGGCAAGGAAGGGCCCGGACCGAGGATTCTGGATCCGGACTGAGATTCGGGATTGGCGAGCTACTGGGACGAACCTGTACGGCGCCTGCTGAAAAAATGCCAGAGGAAGACGGCGAAGGACGCGACGAAGGCGCCGACAGAGTCGAGCAAGGAATCCCAGGGGGAAGCCGTGCGGCTGATGACGAAGGCCTGGTGAATTTCGTCGAGTGCGGAATAGCCGGCAGCGATGGAGAGCGCGGCGAGGCCCCAAGTCCAGCGCCAGCCTTTGCGGTCGCTGCGCACACCACGGAAAAGCAAGAAATAGAAAACAAAATATTCGGAGAAGTGTGCGGTCTTGCGAATGTAGTGGTGATAGGTCTCGAGCGTGTCGGCGGAGGCGTGAGGGAAAAACCAGTGGAGCACCGGGCCAATGAAGATGCTGGTATGATCGGCGGAGAAAGAGTCCGTGGAGAGCGAGAAGATGATACAGGCCCAGACCAGCGCCGGCCACCAGGCGCGGAGCCACGCGGGAAGCATTTGGGAAGCCGGCACGCGGCGGCGGATTTCGTCGAGTTCGGGTGCTGGGCGAGGATTACGCCAGGGTTGTTCGGGCAAGAAAAGCTCCAGAGTGACCTCAGGGGCTAAAAGCCCCGTATTTTCCTTTGCGGCAACGGCACGACTAAGTCGTGCCCTCCCGTGAGAACAAAAATTATTCCATGCTGTAGTTCGGGGCTTCGCGTGTGATGACGACGTCGTGGACGTGCGATTCGCGCAAGCCGGCAGCGGTGATGCGGACGAACTGCGCTTTTTCCGCGAGGTCCTTCAGCGTGGCCGCGCCAACATAGCCCATGCCGCTCTTGAGGCCGCCGACGAGTTGATCGGTGAGCGCGCCGAGCGGGCCCTTGTATGCGACGCGGCCTTCGACACCTTCGGGTACGGACTTTCCGCTTTCGGTGGAGTCCTGCACGACGGAATAGCGATCCGAGCCGGCGTTCATCGCTCCGATGGAGCCCATGCCGCGATAGGACTTGAAGGTGCGGCCCTGGTAGAGAATCGTTTCACCGGGAGATTCTTCTGTGCCGGCAAAGAGACTGCCGATCATGACGCAGGAGGCGCCAGCAGCAATGGCTTTGGTGATGTCGCCGGAATACTTGATGCCGCCGTCGGCGATGATGGGAACTCCGGTACTCTTTGCGGCGCGCGAGGCTTCGATGATGGCGGTGAGTTGCGGAACGCCAGCGCCGGTTACGACGCGCGTGGTGCAAATTGAGCCCGGGCCGATGCCGACTTTGAGGCCGTCAATGCCGAGCGCGATGAGATCTTTTGCACCTTCGTAGGTGGCCACGTTGCCGGCGATGATTTGCATTTCCGGGAGGCGATGACGGATAGCTTTGATTGCTTCCATGACTTTTTCGGTGTGGCCGTGCGCGGTGTCAATGGCGAGGACGTCGGCTTTTGCTTTGGACATTTCTACGGCGCGCTCGAGGAAATCTCCCGTTGCGCCAACTGCGGCTCCTGCGTAAAGCCTGCCGTGATCGTCTTTTGAGGCGCGCGGATATTCGAGCTTTTTCTGAATGTCTTTTACGGTGATGAGGCCTTTGAGGTTGAAGTCCTGGTCCACGACGAGGAGCTTTTCGATGCGATGCTTTTGGAGGATTTTTTCGGCTTCTTCGAGCGTGGTGCCGACGGGAACCGTAACGAGATTTTCTTTCGTCATGACGGCATTGACGAGCTGCGAATGATTTTTTTCGAAACGAAGGTCGCGGTTGGTGAGAATGCCGGCGAGACGAGTGCCACGAGTAACGGGCAGGCCGGAGATGCGGTACTTCGTCATAATTTCGAGAGCTTGACGCAAGGTAATGTCCGGCGAAATAGTGACGGGGTCGACGATCATTCCGGATTCGGAGCGTTTTACGCGGTCGACTTCCTCGCCCTGACGGTCGATGGGCATGTTGCGATGAATGATGCCGATGCCGCCCTGTCGTGCGATAGCGATGGCCAGGCGCGATTCGGTCACGGTGTCCATGGCCGCGGAGGCAAGCGGAATGGCGAGCCTGAGTTTGCGCGTGAACTGCGTGCTCGTGGTGACTTCGTTGGGCAGGACCGAGGATTTGCCGGGGACGAGAAGAACGTCATCGAATGTAAGGCCTTCTTGAATGGGACCGTCTATCATTCCAACCCCTTAGCCAGCGGCGTCGAGAAAGTAGCGCCATAAAAACAGCGCAGCCCGGCAGGAGGCCGCCGGGCCGAAAGAAAATTCATAGAATCGAAAAAATGAATCACTGTGAACTTACTATTGTAGGGGCGAGGGCAAATTGGGTCAAGTTTTGGGCGAAATCTGCAAGTGACTTTAGAAAAGGCGGCTAGTTACGAGCGGCCAGTTGTGTTGCCCCATCGCGATAGGCCGAATCAAGGTAAGCGGTCAGTTGTTCCGTTCGTGTCTGGTTGGTTGAACGGGTAATCATTGTTTGCAGAATCGGGACGAGGAAGCGGCCATACTTTGTGAGTGCTTTGCGTTTCCCCGAGGTAAAGGCGGTTTCGATAGCCTTTTCCGTGGCTGGGGTGACGATTTCCATTCTGCCAACAAAAACGCGCAGCGTGCTTGCAGGTTTAGGTTGAATCTTCAGAGGCAGAACACTATCCACAAAATTTTGCGGCAGGATGTAGAGTAGCCGCGTACCTTCTTCGAACCAAGAGTCCTTCCAGGTTTCGACCATGGCGTGCGCTTCGTCGGCGAAGAGCCCTTGCCCGACGAGAGTTTTCTCCAGATCGCGAGTCAGACTTTCCCAGTCGGAGTCCAGTTCTGGTGGTTCTGCGATGGAACTGTTCCCTACAGCGCCGAGATAGCGGTAGCCGAACTTTTCGCCGCGGCGTTCAAACAAAATTGCTTGCGGAATGGAATCGCGCATGAGGTTGGAGACGAGAATGAGTCCGTCGTTCATGGGGATTGCTGAAACCGGGACGCGAAACGACGCGACTCCCCGGTAGAACAGAAATTTTTCGTACTGGTTGCCGGTCGGCGATTTTATGGTCAACGGCGATGCGAATGTTTCGCGTGCCGCGTAGTAGCGGCTTGCTGCGCGCTCCATCGGAAATTCCGGCTCTGCACCTGGATCGATGGAAATGGAATTCCACGTAAGCTCAGAGCTGTTTCCCTGGGTCTCCGGGCGCGGGCTCGCGAGCCGTTTGTCAGACTCGTCGCTTACTGCGTGCGGATACCATTCCGTGAGCAAGCCATCTGAAAAGCTCACCTGGACCGAGACGGTGGCTGGATGGGTCGCATGAAAATAAAGGACCGGAGTTTCCAAGCGCACCGTGCCTGACAATCCGCCTTTAAAGCGATTGTTGCGAAGGTGTTCGACGAAGGTTGGCAGGTCATCCTTTTCGAGTTGCGGTTGCCAGACGACGGCTTCGCCGCGCGCTCCCGCAATGGAAGTAAAAGTTCCCCATTCGTGGATGGTCAAGCCGGTGCCGGATTGTTGCTCTCGTGTGCGACCTGCTCCCAACAGAAAGCACAAAACAATTGCTGTGAGGACTAGGGCACGTGTTTTCATGGCGCTAGTCCTTGGCCATCTTGGTGCGGCTGATCAATTCGGCCATGGTTTCTGAGCTTGCACCGAGAAAGTGAGCCGAGAGGTTGCGTGCGAGAAGGGGATCAGTAGCCCCGCCCGCGATTGCTTTTTGAGCGAATTCACGCTGATCCATTGCGGGCCCGCCGAGACCGATCAAAGCAGCGGCAAAGTCCATTTGTGGATCGCTTCCGCCGCGCAGGTGGATTGCTTCTTTTACCAGCGCGTAGCCGTCGAGTCCGCGGGCGGGATTGTTCTGCTCACCGAGCCACTGTTTATAGGCTTCCGCTAGATAGCCGCTGTCAAATAGATGAAGCGCTTCTGATTGCCGGTTCCGAGGAGAAACGCTTTTCGTGCCGGCGACGATCGCTGTCAGAAGCTGTTTGGCGACAACGGGATCGGTTTTTGCATAAAGCGTGGCCCGGCGCAGCGTCTCCATGTGAACGAGAATGTTTGTGTTGGAATTGAGAATCGCAAGCGTATCGGCGACGAGATTCTTCTTATCGTACTTTTCCGCGCCGGTCAGTTTCCAATCGTGGCTGATCCAGGGCAGGGAATTTGCGCCGTCAATTTCAATGGGATGGCAGATGAGCGGCGGGCCGGCAGGGGTTGCGACCGAGAAAAGTGAGAGTGACAAGAAAGTGGTAAGCGCTGCGGAAAGAAAAAAACGCGGTGCGAATTTCATATTTGCCTCCGGCGAGTGAATTCCGTTCTGATGAAAAGACGGCCGGCGAACGCGGAGTGTTAACGGGTTTGCTTCAGGTATTCCTGCTTCTTTTGCATGAGATCGGTTTGAGAGGGCAGCGATTTTACGGGTTGTCCGGTCTGTTCCCAGAAACGCCAGATGGAAATGTCGCCCAGGCCTAGCGCGTTCCACCAAAGATCGAGTTGCTGTTGGTCGAGACGGAGAACGCCATCGCGGGTAACTCCTTGCGGCGGCGGAACGAGTGCGGCAAAGCGCGCGTAGACCCGTACGCGGTCAGAGCCTTCGGTGCGATAGAGCAGATGCCAGAGCGAGAGAGCGTCCTGTTTGCGAGCTTGCGAGAGGATCGTTTGCAGCGCGGCGGAGCGTGCCTCCGGAGTCAGCGAGTCAAAATCCAATTGGGCGAGGGCGTTGTGAAAAGATTCGGGTGCGTCCTCGAAATACGGCGTGCCAGGGCCGACGTTGCGGCGCGTGGGGCAGACGGCGCCCGCGGGGATGAAAGAATCACGTCCTTGGAAGTGGAAGCCGACCCACCCAAGCGTTGTGCGGAGAAGGCCCGACCCGTCGGGTTCGACTTTGAGCGTGTACATGCAGCCGAGATCGACGGCGACGGCGGATGGTGTGTCCACAACGAATTCACCGGGCGGGGCCCAAATTGCTGCGTGTATGGTTCCTTTTTCGAGAAAAATGCGCTTTTGGTCGCGGCTGGTCTGGAGAAAGCGCACGCGCGAGCCTGGGTCCACTTGAATTTCGCCAATTTCCGCAACGGTGATGCTGGCGCGTGAATTTTCGTTTGTGACGAGGAGCTGGCCAACTTCGAGTTTTCCTTTAGCGTTGGGGTCTCGCATCGAGCGAGATCCGATGGTTGGCGTTCCTTCGACTTGCGCCACTTCCCAGCCGGGGCGAGAAGCGATCGGAGGGATTTTTCTGAACGAAATGATGCCGCTTAAAATCGCGAGCATCGCAACTGCCGCAACCGCGGCGAGCCGCCTCGGCCAGAGCAGGGCAAGAAATCCTTCGCCGCAATTTTTGCGTAGGAGCGAAAGTTTCCGCAGGAAAAACCGGCGGCACACCGGAATAGCGATATTTGAGCAATGCCTTTTCAAGCCGTTGCACTTCGGCGTTCGGCTCGCCAGAGCCATCCCATAGATAGCTGTCCATTGGTTCGTACTCCGGCTTGTCTTCTTCCGACATTTTTCTTATGCTCATCGCTTCACCGCCGAACTCGCGCCGGCCGCCTTCAAGAAGCATTCCCGCAACTGCTGCATTCCCTGTGTAAATTAACGCGCACTGAACCGTGCGTCAGGCCGGTGCGCGCCGCGATTTCGGGACCAGTCATCCCTTCCACCAGACGCAGGATCAAAGTTTCGCGATAAGCTTCGGGCAAACGGCGAATCGCAGCCAGCACAGATGCGGCGTCGGTTTCATCTGCCTCGTCTATTTCCTGTTTTCCGGCTCGACTTCGCCTGTGTCTTCATAAGATTCCTGTGAGGGAGTTGCATGGCGGAAAAAATCTACTGCGCGATTTCGCGCAATGGCAGCGATCCAGCCGCCAAAGTGCCGGTGTCGCGCAACGAACCAACGCGCGGCATGGCTTTCAAGAAAACGTCCTGCACAAGATCTTCGACTGCTCCTGAGGCACGCGCCCGAGCAAGACCCCATGGACCATGCGCGCATAGCGCACATACAAAACGCCAAACGCGCTGCGATCCCCGCTTTGCGCTGCGCGCACGAAGTCCTCCTCTTGCGTATCGACTTTCCTCATCGACGGGGCGAGCCATTCGGAGAAACGTCCGTCACGGCCGTGTGGTTCCGCGCGCGAAGGTTGCATTCTGAGGGGCGTCGCCACGAGTTCGCCATTGTGCTGAGAAGCAATCTATAAGGTAGAGACGTCGTAGGCATGTCGAGTGTTAACAATACGCCGTAAGAGGCCCGTTTGCAGCAACTTGCCGGTTACGCACTCTGCCAGTAAAGTGCTTCCATGTCCCCGGCGAGCCAACCGATTTACTACCGCATCCTTTATTGGCAAACGGACACCTGATGACGATTGCTTCCGCGATCTGGCGGAGGACATTCCTGTTGCCCCCTGCGGAGGATCGGTTGTTTGCGGTGGACGCAGAATCGAAAATTCTGGGGCATTGCAATTGGCAGGAGGGCGAGCGGCGCGATGTGCCGGTGATTGCGCTGGTGCACGGGCTTGAAGGTTCCAGCGATTCGGGCTACATGAAAGGAATTGCGGAGAAAGCCTGGGCAAATGGATTTCATGTTGTGCGGTTGAATCAGAGGAATTGCGGCGGGACGGAATCGCTCACGCCGACCCTGTACAACTCCGGCATGAGCGGAGATTATCGCGCGGTGTTTGAAGAACTGGCGAATGTGGATGGGTTTGAGAAGATATTTTTCGGTGGCTATTCGATGGGCGGGAATCTTGTGACGAAAATGGCGGGAGAATTCGGCGAAAATGCGCCGCCGCAATTGCGCGGAGTTTGCTCCGTTTGTCCTGCGCTGGATTTGTCAGCGTGTGCGGATGAACTGGAGCGATGGGACAACTATTTCTATCAAGAGAGGTTTGTGCGAGGGCTATTGAATCGTTATGCGCGGAAGGTGGAGCTGTTTCCGCAGAAATATTCGCGGAATGGATTCGGGCCCATTCGAACGGTGCGGGAATTTGACGATGCCATTACAGCGCCACAGTTTGGTTTTAAGGATGCCGCCGAGTATTACGAATCCGCGGGCGCGAAGAAGGTCATCGGGGAGATTCGCGTGCCATATCTTCTGATTACGGCACAGGACGATCCGTTTGTTCCTTACAACGCAATTTTGGCTGCGGGAGTTGAGAAGAATCCTGCGATCCGATTTGTCGCGCCGAAGCATGGCGGACACTGTGGCTTTGTTTCACGACACGCCGGACACCAGAGATTTTGGGCGGAAGAAAGAATTGTCGAGTTTTGTGTTGAGCAATTGAAGAACTAGCGGACGTGCAGTGCCTCAGCCGAACGGCTTCTCCAGCGAAATCTGAAAACTCGGGCTCAGGATTTGCGCGGGGCCACCTGCGGTGATGACCATATCGTCTTCGCAGCGGATTCCAAATTCTCCCGGGATGTAGATGCCGGGCTCGTTTGAAAAGGTCATGCCCGGGGCAAGGACGGTCTTGCTGCCGCGGACGAAATAAGGATGTTCATGGCCGTCGAGGCCTATGCCGTGGCCGAGGCGGTGGGTGAAGAATTTGTAGTCGGGGCCAAAGCCGCCGGCGCTAATCACGGCGCGGGCTGCGTCATCGACAGTGCCGGAAAGTTTACCGCTGCGGGCTGCGTCGAGCGCTGCGTTTTGCGCTCCGCGAACTAAATCGTAGGCCTTGCGCATCTTGTCCGTTGGTTTGCCGAAAACTGCTGTACGAGTGACGTCAGAATCGTAGCCTTCCAGTTTGCAGCCGCCATCAATCAGTACGACGTCGCCTTCTTTGAGGGACTGCGGTTTGATGCTTCCGTGCGGGAGCGCGGCCGAGGGACCGAAGAGAACGAGCGCGTCTCCGCGCAAGCTCATTTTGGAATAGCCCGCTTCGACGAGCCGGCCTACCTCCGATTGGGTCATGCCTTCGCTCAAGGAGGCAAAGACGGCGCGAAAGACGTCGCATGTGGCTTCGCAGGAGAGGCGCATCAATTCGAGTTCGTGCACGGACTTCACGCCGCGGCAGCCAATCGTGATGGCATCGCCAGAAGTGAATTCAATCGAAGGCGCTGCGGCGCGTATGCGGTCGAAAAACGTGAAGTAGGTAGTTTCGTCAACTCCGATGCGGCCGGTGCGGATGCCGCGATCGCCCAATGCTTGAGCAGCGAGTTTTGTTGGGCTTTCGTCTTCTTGCCAGACGCGGACCTCGGCAGCGTAGCGAAGCTGCTCACGAAGTCGACCCTCTTCAAAGCCGGCACAAATCAAAATTGGATCGCCCGTGCGCGGAATGAGCAACGCGAGCAATCGTTCGCTTGGCCACCAGCGGATTCCAGTGAAGTAATAAAGCGAAGTCCCGGGCGCTACGAAAAGCGTCTCGAATTTCGGCGAAGCGTCGGTCATCAGCTGCTGAGCACAAGCGATGCGGCCGCGAAACTCGTCGCTCGATATTGACTTCACTCGCGGGCCCAGCGGTTTGAGGGAGGCAAACGCTTGGGGCAGGGCAGGGCTGCTTTCCTGAGGGTCAGGGGCTCCGCTAGGTAAGGGAAGCGCGACCGTCGCTGCAGCGAAAGCCGATCCTTGGAGAAAGTCTCTGCGGCCTTGCCGGAAGAATGTGCTTGGAATTAGGTTTTTCATGGGCTGAGAGATTGAACTGGACCGGGGCGAGTGTCAAGAAAGCAGGGATGTAGGGAATTTAAGGGGGGGTGTCTCACAACAAGCGGCAGGGAAGGCCGAAATCTAGAAAATACTAAAAATTGTATGTAGGTACACCGAAACGGATAGTTTGATGTAAATTTGTTAGATACCGCTTCTTTCGCGTCTGTAAATTATGCATAAGTAAGAGGTTAAGACTCCGGTGATTTACATTGCTTAGTCATAAATTTGGAGCCTGGATTGCATTCAAGAGGTCATCATTGGTTGTCTTCGGTCGGTTCATTCAATATTTGTGAAAATTCAGGAGGGGTACAGTGAAACAGGGGTATCGCAACCTCTTTTTGTTTGTTGCGCTGACAGTCGTGGTTTTGACTCTCGCTTTTGCAGGTCAGGCCTCGGCGCAGGTCATCAGCGGAGATTTGGTCGGAACCGTATTCGACAAGACTGGTGCCGCAGTTCCCGGTGCTAGCGTCGAAGCGGTAAACGCCGAGACGGGCGTGAAGTACAGCGCGCAGACGGACGACACGGGCGGCTATCGCTTCAATAACTTACCCGTCGGCACGTACAACGTTTCGGCCTGGTCGGCAAACTTTGCCAAGACCACGGTTAACGGATTCAGGGTTGAGTTGAACAAGACGAGCACCCTCGGCATTACGCTCGAAATCAAGGGTGCGGTAACGTCGATCGAAGTTTCCGGCGCTGCGGTTGCGTTGGATACAACGACTGCTACGGTTTCGAACACGTTTGAAGAGAGACTGAGCTCCGATCTGCCGTCAGCGACGACGGGCTCGGGTGTTTTGAATCTTTCTCTTCTTAGCTCGGGTGTAGCAAGCAGCGGTGGCGTCGGCGCCGGCAGCGGCCCCAGCGTTGGCGGTCAGCGTCCGCGTAACAACAACTTCACAATCGAAGGCGTGGACAACAACAGCAAGTCCGTCACTGGACCGCTGGTCAATATTCCGAACGATGCCGTCGAAGAATTTTCCGTTCTACAAAACCAGTTCTCGCCGGAATTCGGTCACTCCTCTGGCGGTCAGTTCAACACGATCGTCAAGGGCGGCACGAACGCGATTCATGGTGGCGCCTACCTCTATTCGGAGAACCGCAATTTCAATGCGGTGGACGTCTCCTTGAAAAATCAGGGAATCTTGGACAACCCACGTTTTGACAACAACCGCATGGGCGGCACCATCGGCGGTCCGATCATCAAGAATAAGTTGTTCTACTTCGGTACAGTCGAATATAACCCGCTTGGACAGGCGAGCGTTTCTGCTTCGGCGCTGTGCTCTCCAACGTCGGCGGGCTACTCGGCTTTGGCCGGAATCAGTGGCGTAAGCGCGACTAACCTGGGAATTCTGCAACAATATTCCATTCCGGCAGCCGCTGCCACAGGCTGCGGAACTGTTTCAGATACTGATCCCGCGGGGAATCCAAGCGCGAACCAGATATTTGTTCAGGATCCAGCCGGAACGATCATTGACCAAGGCAATCCCGCCATCCGCTGGACCGGAATTCCGGTCGGTGCGGTACCTGTTCAGTCGCCGAACTATACGAACAGCTGGGCGGTTGTCGGCAGCATCGACTACAACATCTCGACGAATGATCAAGTCCGCGGACGTTACATCTACAACCGCGCCGTTGGTCTCGACAACTCGCCGAGCTTGCCGGTGTTCTTTACGCCACTTCCGACGAAGAACCACCTCGTCACTATCAACGAGTACCACACGTTTCGTCCAAACCTGACAAACGAATTTCGCGTGGGTTACAACCGTTTTACACAGACCGTTGATACAGGGAATTTTTCTTACCCAGGCTTGGATAGTTTTCCGAATCTGGAGTTCTTTGACCTGAACCTTCAGGTTGGTCCGGATCCGAACGGCCCGCAGTTTACGATTCAGAACCTCTATCAAGCCGCCGATGCAATGACCTGGACGAAGGGCCATCACACCTGGAAGTTTGGCGTTGAGGGTCGCAAGTACATTTCGCCCCAGTCCTTCACCCAGCGGTCTCGCGGCGACTACGACTACGTCACAGCGGACCTCTTCCTGCGCGACCAAACTCCCGACTTTCTTGCGGAACGCAGCTTGGGCAATCCGGTCTATTACGGAGACCAATCGGCGATCTACTTCTTCATCAACGACGAATGGAAGATCCGTCCGAACCTGACCATAAACCTCGGCGTTCGCTACGAATACACATCGATTCAGACTGGCGAAAAGCAGCAGGCGCTTAACGAAGCGGCAGGCGTTCCCGGATTGATCAGCTTCAGCGCGCCGAATGCCCCCAAGAACAACTGGGGTCCGCGCGTAGGCATCGCATATTCGCCTGGCACCAGCGGCCGGACATCCATCCGCGCCGGCGCGGCCATCGCGTATGACGTGCTCTATGACAACCTTGGCATTCTTTCCTTGCCACCACAACTGAGCGGCACGGTTGATTGCGCACCTTATACAACCGTCCCTGATACCGGATGCCCGGTTAACGGCAGCTTCCTTGGCTCGGGCGGTATTCCTCCGTCCACGGGCATCGTAACGTTTCCCGACGTGGCGATTCAACGATTCTTCACCGCAAACCACGTATTCGTAGACCAGTTGTCTCCGAAGACGATTTCTTGGACTTTGGGTGTGCAGCACACCTTCGCGAAGGACTACACGGTTGAAGTGCGCTACCTCGGCACTCGCGGTATTCACCTCGATACCCAGCAACGCATCAACGTGCAGCCCAGAGTGAATTCAACGGATTTCCTGCCGACTTACACTAGCAATCCCGGTCAGGCGGCGCTCGATGCTCTTCCGATCAGCTTGCCCCAGATTCAAGCGAACCCGCGAATTCTTCCGGACTTCTCTTCGGCGGGATTCATGAATAACTTGGTGCAGTTCACACCAAACGGAGATTCGATTTATCACGGTTTGGCGGCCCAGGTTACCAAGCGCATGAGCCAAGGATTTCAATTTATTGGTTCTTATACTTGGAGCCACACGATCGACAACAGCACTGCGGACGTTTTCTCAACAGTGTTGACGCCACGCCGCGGTCAGGACTTCCAGAACATCGGGGTCGATCGTTCCAATTCCGCTCTGGATCGCCGCCACCGCTTCAGCTTGGCGTTGCTCTATGACATGCCCTACTTCTCCCACAGCAGCAATTGGGCCGTAAAGAACCTGATCGGAAATTGGGAAATTGCTCCTATTTATACCTACCAGACCGGCGAATGGGCTACTGTTGAGAGCAATCGTGACGCAAACCTGAACGGTGATTCGGCAGGAGACCGCGTGATTTTCAATCCGTCAGGAGTCTCGAATACCGGAACGGACGTGACCGCACTTAAGAACTCGGGAGGCGCGACGGTAGCCTATTTGGCGAACGACCCCACGGCTCAATACATCCGGGCTGGTTCGGGTGCGCTTGCCGACAGTTGGCCGCAATACCTTGCTGACCAAACCTATCAACAACTTCGACTTGACCGTCCTAAAGCGTTTCTCCCTCACGGAACGGTACAAGCTCGAGTTTTCGGCAAACTTCTTCAACGCGCTAAACCACCCGCAGTATATTCCGGGCTCGTTGAACGATGTTCGGTCCTTTGGCATCACGGCCACCGCCGTCTCGAACTATCTGACGCCAGGTAACACGAACTTCAACAAAGCGGATCAGACCTTCCCGAGCAACGCGCGCGTGATGCAGCTCGGGCTTAAGTTTAAGTTCTAAACAACTATCCCTTACCTGTGAAAAAGGTGAGGCAAACGAAAGGCGCTTCGGGAAACCGAGGCGCCTTTCTCATTTTTGGAACGAGATTTTGCGTAAGTCGTGGTGGATTCCACTCGCTGGTCGTAATTCCGTACGCCCTCGCCTGGATTTCCCACTTTTTCATCGAGCACAACAAGCCCGCATCGTTCGGCCATCCCTTTTTGTCCTGGTGGGCGGATCAGCGCATGGTTTTTCTAATGTTGATTGGAAAAATGGGAGCCGAAGTCAGGAAATACGATTCGGCAAGCTAGTCGGGCACGGCGCGCAAGAACTCGCCGCTACAATTCCATCCTCACCGCAAAAATATCTTTGCCATCGATCTTAATCTCAATTCCAAGGGGCGGTCGCAAATCGGAGCCTTGTACGATTGCCCCGCGAACCCAGATATTTCCGGGCAAGCTCGCCATTTTTGTTGGATCAAATACGGTACGGCTGCAGGGATTGCCGATCATCGGATGCCGCGCCGCGCGGAATCCGTAGTCCGTCTTCAATTTTTCTACGTCATTCACCAATTCCAATTGGCAATTTCCGTATGGTGCCTTCAGGCTCAGCGCCCAATAGCCGGCAGGCTGCGAAGCTGCTCCGGCAGGCAAGCGCAGCAACAAAGAGGGAATTCGCTCGCCAGTCAGAGGATCTTTAAAATCAAATTGGGTTGCCGACCACGGCTTTGCCAGTTGGTCCACGCTGGCAATTCCCCGAATCGCTTGCGAGGCTTGCAAGGGAGGATTGCCAAGGTCCGGCGCCGGAACTTCCACTTGGGGGAGGGGGTCGGCTGGAGGCGCCGCATTACGCTTCGAACGGCTGATTAGACTCCCGACAATCACCACAACCAGAATCACCGCTGCCAAGCCACCGACAATCTTGAGGGGAGCCGCCAACCCACCCGGGCGCTTGCCGCCAGGGCCTACACCGGGAATCTGGGGCATTTCTGCCTTAAATCGCTCGTCTTGGACTGGGGGCTGGTCCGTCATGACGCTAAGGCTCCGGGTTGGCTTGCCATTGCAGGGGAGGTCAGTCGAACCCCCTGCACTAAGGCACGCCAATCATCCTCATTGTATGACCCCTCAGGGGAACGAGCAATGGTTCCCCGCCGGCTTCTGCCCAAAAAAACATCATTTTCCCGCGACCTTTTTCCCATTCTGTTTCCGCAAATTCCTATTAGTGAGAAGAGTACAATCTGCGTTGAGAACCTTGTCTCTCGCCCCGGGTGGTTCTAGTGTAGTAAGCAACCAGAGCGAGGCGGGGAACCCTCTCGCTAATATTTATGAGTGACACAAGAGCAGCGGCGCGGCAGTTTGTCCGCAGCCTGAACATTTTGCTGAAGTTCGCGCGACTGTACGAATTCGGTCACGTGCGGACGGCTGCGCAATTTGAAACTACGTGGAAAGAATTGCGCATGGCGCTTGATGAAAGCAGCGACAGCGGCCTGTTGCTTGGCGCTTCGGGCCAGCAGATTTTACTTGATGGTGTTCCTCTGGGCGCGGCCGCGGCAGAACGCAGTTTCGCGCAATTGCTCTCTGCATCAGGAATCGCCAGCATCCACTTCGGGCCGAGTCTTGGCCAGCCGCAATTTGCGCGTTTTGTTCGAGCTTTTCCCACGGGCAACGCAAAACCCACATCCCTTGCGGAGCAATTGAAAGCGGCGCTTGCGGGAGAGACCGCGATCAGGGTCAACGAAATTCGCTACGTCGCGGAAGATTCTTCCATCGCAGGCGTGAAAGTTGCTGCGCAGCTCACTGCAAAAGTTCTCGGCGCGCAAGGTGATAAGTTCAAGGATTTCCTCGAAGATCCCAATAAGTTGTTGCAGATGATTCTGGCTGCCGAAAGCAATCGCGGCGGCGGAGGCGGCGGGGTTGCTGGCGGCGGGGGCCCGGGTTTCGGCGGCGGAGGTGTTCCTGGAGGAGCTGGCCCAGGTGGTGGCGGTCCGGCGGCGGCGGAAGCGGTTTGACTTCGGTAACTGGCACTGGTCCAGGTGGCAGCCTTTGGGAAACGGGTGGTGGTAGCGGGCCCGGCGGCGGTGGCTCCGGTCGGTCCGGGTGGCGGCGGCGGTGGCGAGGAGGCGGTCCGGGTGGTCCAGGTGGCGGCCCGGGAGGCCCTGGCGGCGGCTCCGGCAGCGGCGGGGCAGCAGGAGGGACTGGTTCTGGCGCAACAGCAGGCGAAGGAGCCTCAGGAAAGTGGCTCTCCGCTTCGGCCATGCTTCGCAGCGCACGATGGCCGGAGGAAGTGGCTTGCCCGGCGCAGGTGGCCAGTACGCCGTTGCGGAAGAAGATGTCCGCTCGATGCTCACCCTCTTTGCGCAACTCGGCAAATCGCGGAAGGACCCCGATGCGAAGATGGACGCGCCGACATTCCAGTCGCGCTTGAGCGCGCTGCCTGTTCGCGCGCAGTTTACTTTGCAACAAGCACTCGCTGGACTAGCCGCGCAGGCTCCTACGGAAGCACCCGACAAGCCCATGCTGCTCAAACTCGCCGAACACGTGGCGATTCGTTTTGCGCTCGATAGTTACGAACGCGGCGAGCTTCGAGTCAACGCAGTGAAACAGCTGCTCGATCGCATGAATACAGAAATCGAAGCGCTGCGCAAAATTCTGGGCCAGCAGCAGGAACAGATGGCCAGCGCGGGCATTTCCATGCAGACTTACACGGAACTGCTCGATCAGGAATTTTGGCAACAGGTTCCCGACGAAAACAAGAAAGAAGTTCTGTGTTCTGATGAGTCTTGGTGTGTCCCGCCTCGAAATGTGCGTGGCTATCTGGAAGAGATGCTGCGTCGCGGCGAATTGAAAACCGTAAACGAAATTTTGATGAAGTACGCCAGCTGTATCGGTCTGGAAGCTCCCGAAGCGCGCCGCACAACGGCCATCGGCCTCGGCGAACTTGCCGAGCTATATGGCAGCGGTGATGGCAGCGCTTTGATTGAAGCGATTCGCCGCGTGGGAAACCAGCTTGCGATTGAGCGCGAACCCGAATTGCAAACGCTCGTCAGCGCCGCGTTCGTGCGTATGAGTCAGGAAGCGGCTTCCAAGCGCTGCTATCCGGCCATGCAGCAGGCTTTGGCGTCGCTCGATAGCGTCGAAGCGCAACGTCCCGGTTCCACGCAGTCATTGCGGCCGAAGATCGGCGCGGAAGATCGCATTCCGGAATTTGTGGAAGAGACGATTCGTACCGGCCAAATCCCCGACGGCTTGCTCGATATCCTCGGTCTGATGCCCAAGGCTACGATTCACTACGTCATGAACCGCTTCGGCCACTCAGGATTCCGCGAAGATTGCGATCTGCTCGTGGAAGTCGTAAAAGGCCTGGGCGAAGATGCGGTCAACCAGTTGATCGACGTGCTGCAATCCGCTCCCGCGACGGAAGCTGCGGAAGCCATCGGAATTCTGAGTC
>CAWCCV010000023.1:0-177350 GCA_963794175.1 uncultured Acidobacteriota bacterium
CCCCCCACAGCCGTGCGGCAGGTTGCTGGTTCGTGCCGATGAGCTAGTTGATTGAGGCTCGTGATTCTTGTCGTCTGTCATTCTTGACAGGTTCCACCGACTTCATTTTCTGCTCTAATCCTGCCCCTCTGCGGCAAGGTGTTGAAAAGCCGGATTTCGGAGAATGAGATCGACTTTTGCCGGGTTGAGTTATGAATATCAGCAAATATAGATTGCAACTTTTTGCCTCGTGGGAACAATTCACCGCATATCTTCGACAGGCGCAGAACGCGCTCGTGGGGATGGGAAGGAACGCGACCGAAAGGCTAAGTGAGACATTTCGCCCAAGAGTGAATGATTTACGGGATTTGTTGGCAAGCTATCACGATGCAATGGCTGAGGCGAACGGCAAAATCGCCAAACGCAGATCACAGCTTTTTGCCGCCTGGGAAAGGTTCACAGCAAGTCTTCGGCAAGCGCAGGACGCGTTCCGGGGGCTGGGAAGGAAGGTGGTCGAGAGACCACGGGCGACGGTTCGCGCAAGGGTGAATAATCTGCGGGATTTGCTGGCAAGCTCTCAGCATGCAGTAGCTTTGGCGAACGGCAAAATGACCAAAAGCAGATCGCAGCTCTTTGCCGCGCGGCAAAAGTCGAAGGCACATCTCCGGCAGGCAATGAGCGCGCTCGCGGGGCTGGGAAGGAAGCTGGTCGAAAAACCCAGTAGACTGCAGAAGGCACTTCGCGCCAAAGAGAATAATTTGCGGAAATTACTGGCAAGCTCGCTCGATCCGATCGTTGTGATGGATGTTGGCCGGCGTCTGGTTGCTGCAAACCCGAAAGCCTTGGATCTGTTCGGAGTCTCGGAAACCAACTTGAAGAAGTTCACCATTGACGCATTTCTTTCCGGCAATGAAGGTCTATTCAGCGGAAATGGTTCCCCTTTCAAAGGGCGCGTGGAGAAGCATGGTGAATGCAAAATTAGGCGCCTGGACGGAAGCTCGCGGGTTGCAGAATATGTTTTCGTCGCAAATTTCGCCCCTTACCAGCACTTATGCCGATTCTGTAACGTAAGGACGGCTCATATCAAATCCTTTGCCTTCAGCTCGGGCCACGGCAATAATTCAAATACCGCCCAGCTACACTGATGTGAATGGTCTCCGAGAACTTCGAAACTGCCATGAAAGCCGGCAATGAAATCGAACAAGCAGTGAACGCTCCTCAGTGTTCGTGCAGGTAAACAAAAAGTGCTGCGGTCGCATTTCGTCAAGAAACGTCAGCAACTCCAGGCAAATCTAGAACGCTGCACATGGAGATAATTTCAGCGGCATGCTGTTAGTTTGAAACATAATAAGCTACCTTCTCTCCGCCCTCTTCCGTGTAATACACCGTCACTATAGTGCCTTTTGCTATGCCAGCACCGGCAGGGTTGCCGGCGTCTTCCAATGCCTTGCCGCCTAATTCAAACTTCTTTTTTGCTCCATGGACATCGTTCACTACGATTGTCTTGCTGTCCTTGTCAAATTTTTTGACGGTGCCATCCGTAGCCTTGAAACCGTCCTCGCCAATCTTGCCGACCTCCACCGCAGTTTCGTCAGCGCCCTTCCCGGTGGTCCGTGCCACGATTTGCGTTCCTTCTTTTAAGCCGTTGAATCCCTCCTTGGTTCCTTTCACTGTTGCCCCATCCGTTACCTTAATCGTGTGCTCTTTTCCATCGGCAGTCTTGACCACAATCGTCTTCGCGGTGCTATCCACTTTCTTGATCGTTCCGTAGACTATGTTCACCAAATCCTGCGCCACGCAGATACCCATTGTCAGCGTCGCGCATAATGCAAAGTATCCCAATTTTTTCATCGCCACATTCTCCTTTTAACATTGACATTCCTGCTGCCCTGTTCCGGTCTCGAAATCTATCTACCCGCTTCCTGCGATCACTTGAAGCCGATAATCATGAGGTCGAGGTGAGCCCGTTGCACGGAATCTTAGGCACGGCTACACTCCTCGTGATTGGCAACACAAAGCGACGTTATTTTTGTTTCATACGCGCCGTTGTTCAGAAAACTGGCAGTTCTGCCAGTAGAGCCACCTATCGATGCAAGATTCCTTATATATGCCGATCGCACAAGCCGAGGGGGTGTGACAAAACTTCTTTCACTGTGTTCCCAGTAAACCGCGGCCATTTGACGAAAAGAGAATATGTTGCAACCGCTGCAAGCAATGCCCGGTCAAAATGTTCGAAGCTAGGGACAATCGACGTTCTGCGCCCAAAAGCGGCCAAGTTGAAAAAAAGAAAGTGAGCAACCCAAAATTCCGTCAATTCCCTTCCCCTTCGAACTTAGGCCAGACATTGCCGCGTGAAGGAACGCGCTTCGGGTGGCAGCGTAAGAATTAGCTGCCAAGTTTCGTGGTTCGGAAAAATGCCGGTTGGTTGCCGGGGACCGCTGAGATTTCAAGATAAGTGTAGGCCGGTAGAGTATGATTCCGCTGGGAGGCTGCCTTGGGAACCACAACCGTACCGCCTCACAGCTGGGAGCTTAATCCGGACGCGAACCTACCTCAAAAAACGCAGTCGGTTTTGGTAATCGCTGTCACTTCCGCTGTTTTGAGTTTCTTGGCAATCGAGTTCTATTGGTCTTTGTGGAGCCACATGCCCCGGCCGCCGCGCACGCCGTTTGAAGCTAGTTTTTTCTACATTGTTGGTCCAGTTGTACTTTTCTTAAACGCTTATGGCCTGAGTTTTCTGTGGTTCGGCATGAGTGCAACGGGCGCAGCTCCAGGCCAGAATCCAATGCCGCTGCTTCGCGCGTATGCTTGGGCGGTTCTTGGCATTGCTGCGGGTTCCGTGCTTTTCAACGAAGCGTTGACGACTCCACGCGGACTAGCCACAAAGCTCTGCTACATGATTGCGGGTTCTGCTCTACTTGCCGAGTCTGTCGTGCTGGTGCATCTAATTCAAACCCGGAAGTCCGCTACCGGACAACTTCCACGTCATGCCGAATAACCAGGTGACCGAGATCATCGTGCTGGTGGGCGTGCTGGCCTTTGCTGCCGTCCTGGTCATTGTGTTGCACAAGCTGGTTACGGGACACGAAACGGACAAAATCTTCAAACTCGAATCCGTAGGCTTTAGCTTGATGCTGGGCGGTTTGCTGCTCCGCGATCTCTGGAAACTGGGAATTCTTATCTTCCGCCACGACGTCAATTCGCAATTTGAATTTGGCTATCGGGACTTGGCCGAGATTTTTATCGTCGTGGTCGCCTCGGCCGGCATGTATCTCGGCGCGAAAATAATCTTGAAACGCTTCAGCATCGAATAGCCACTTTCGCCGACGGCGCTCTTCTGAGGCCAGTCCAAACTTCCCCCGGCTTTGAAACGAAATGCGGTTGGATCGGGCCTGGTGGCTATTGGTGTTGTTTTTTTCCATTCTGCGGAGTCCTCGGTGGCTTTGCCTCAAGCCGAACAAATCCGCGGCAAGAGGAGTGCGACCAATATCCTTAGGACTACTTCGGCTCAGTCATCTCTCTCTCTGCTCAAATGAGCGACACAACGCGTGCAACGATTCCCAAGAACGAGGTGATCGCGGTAAGGGCAACCTCTATCTTGTCGAACCTGTCAAGAACCTTCATCATTTGGAGGCGACCATCTTCAAGTCCCTTTTCGTTCTCGACAAGCTTCTCTCGAATGTCGTTGAGTTCAGCGTTTCCCAGGCGAAGACGAGCGCGCTGTACCATCAACAGTGCTTTGGCAGCTTCGGTGACCTCTTCTTGTGACTTTCCCATAAGCGCAAGGTCCCACTCGGCAGAAGTCATCTTCAGGAACGTTGCGTCGAGTTGTTGGAGCGTTTTGTCGCGAATTTCGGAGGCTAGCATGGTTGTCCACCCCTACTTTCTTTCTTGTCTGCCTTGAATCTTCTCAATTAGCGAAACAACTTCACTTACTTCGCTGAGGAGTGTAGGAACATCAACGAGTTGGAATCGACCCTCTGCCAATGCGACAAAAGCAATCTTCAGCTTGCTTGCTGCGTCTGCCGCTGCATCGACTGAAGCCAGCGATATTTGGGATTTCAGTATTTCCTTCCGCTCGTTAGACCACTCCCCAGGCAATGGCCCGTCTTTTACGAACGGCAACACAACGTCGTTTGATTCTTGCTGTTGGATCTGTGCCTGAAGATCCACGCGCATCTCCCGGGCGAGAGCAGAGAGCGCAGCGTGCTGAAGGTCAAGCTCACGTTCGATCGTTTGACCATGTTTTTTGAGTTCGTCTTCAAGCGCCGCCGCTTTGAAGTTGGCAACAGCAATCTGAGTCACACTCCCCACAAAGTCAGCCACAGGAAAACTGCCGACCATTGCCTTTTGAATTGATGGATGGAGGTTGCCGAGCGCTTGCACTACGCCTTCCGCCGCCGTGCCAATATGGCTTGGACCTTGACTTTCGGCAAGTGTACCAAGCACTTCGAAATATGAACGCATGAGCCGCGCATGGCGCCGGAGGTCACCAAGGACGGCCAGCCGGTCTCGGAGAAGCTTGTTGTGCTCAACAATGGTTTCGCTACGCTCAGTTGTGGACAAAGGCTGTCGTGTCTTGACCAAAACCATCGAGTCCACGTCTATTGCTGCCGAGCCGGACGCATCGAGCATTTCAGTCACTGCATCAGAATATGCGACGCCAGCCTGACCAAACTGCTTGAATTGATTGGTCCTGACCGCCGTACAGGACGAAACAATCAGGCACAAGATAGCGAGACCTAGCAGAACGGAGATTTTGCGTGCACCGACCTTGCGAGAGTCGCTTCTCAGTGGAGGATTCATAATCGTTCCTTCTTTATCTCGGATAGCTGATTTTGAGGGCCCAAGCCGCTTATTAGCTGGTAGCGTGTTGTACAGTGGCCGCTCGCCACTGGTCAATTCCAAGCGTCTAGTCAAGCGGGTTGAATTGCAGGAATTGTGCTCGACTGGAACGTACTTGGAGCGCGAATTCCACGGATCTGGATTCAAGCGACTCAAATAATTGCCTGCCCAAGTGCAACGCCGTTCTCACCTGACCAAGCGTGAGGCTGTCACCTGTATAGTGAAAGAAAAGGACAGATCGTTACGCCAAATCTCCAGTGTTCTCAACGACGGTCTGAACCGTTGTTTTGTGCTGAGCATACAATCCACTCAAACTACAATCGCTCCCATGACTCCCACAAGGGCCGGGAGGGCAGGAAGGCAAGCCGACTTAAGAGTCAGCAAGCAATGCACAGCCAAAATGTTCGAAGCTAGGGGCAATTGACGACGGTGAGGGAAATATCCTGGGACGCGCCAGAGTACGGAACCGCGGAATCGCTGGCGCCGAAGTGCAGCGTAAAAGTGCCTAAGACAGTGGGCGTACCGCTGAAAGTTCCGGTAACATCATCGAACCCATTGATAACCCAGGAATCGGCCCAATAGCCATAGCGAATCGGCGGAAGCCCACCAGAAGTCTTCACCGTAAACGAGTACGGTTTGTTTACGCAAGCGTTCGGCCAAGTACTCGGTGTTGTGATGACCAGTGGTTCCGCAATCTGTAACGAATATTGCGCGCGCGCCGTTTGGGGCGGGCTAGCGGAGTCCGTCGCCTTAATTGCAAATGCATAGGGGCCGTCAGTGGTTGCGACGCCACTTAGAAAACCGGAAGAGGAGAGCGACCAGCCTGTTGGTAAAGAACCACCATCTACATTCCACACTACGTTTCCAGTTCCGCCAGAAGCGGTAAATTGCAACTGATAATTGACTCCTCGCGTAGCTCCCGGACCAAGATCCTTTGGAGAGATCGCGAGGGGTTCGATAACGCCACTTATGTTGAGAAAATAGGTCATATCGGGGCGTGCGTCGCCACGCCAATCCAAAACGTGCAGATAGAGCGTGCTCGAACTGTTCGAGGCGCCAGGCACTTTGAAATCGAGGGCAGAATTCAGCGTGGTGTCGTCAACATCATCGTTGAGACACAGTGAAACGTATGCAGGAGCACCACAATTTTGCAGGCGACCGCCGCTCTGGTTCAGGAATTCAATGACGGAATCGAGGGCTGAAGTCTGGGCGAACGTTCCGGCGTGGACTATGCTGCCACCATTGGCGACTAATTTGAAGTAATCAGTGTCCGGATTCGGCGTGGCAGCGTTGATCGGATCAATGTAGGGACTGATGGAGAAAAGAATAGGAATCTGTTGATTTTGAGAATTGCCGAGCGGAGTGGCTGTTGCAATGGAATCGTTGCGGCCCAAGGGATTGCTAATTATGAGAAATCCGTCGCCAGCAGCCGATTGCGCAGGACTACTGGAATCCGTGCCTTTGACGCGAAAATTAAACGTGCCCAATTGGGAAGGGGTGCCATCAATGTAACCAGTGGAGGAATCCAGCATCAGGCCGGGAGGAAGATTTCCTGAAATAACGGACCAAGTATAGGGAGGCGTGCCACCTGAAAGAGGAATTTGGGAGTGGTAAAGGACGTTTACGGGCGCGGGCGAAATTGGATTGACGAAAAGTTGCAATGGAGTAGGTGTGACATTCATGGTGACGGATTGAGAAACCACATAGGGAGGGGTGCCGGAATCGGTCACTTGGACAGTGAAAGTAGAGGAACCGAGTTGTGTGGGAGTACCTTGCAAAAGACCATTGGGAAAGAAATTTAAGCCAGGCGGAAGACTTCCCGAGGTAATGGCGAAGGTATAAGGAAAAGTTCCGCCGTTGGCGCCGAAACTGCTGTTGTATGTCGTGTTGATGTATGCGTTCGCAAGATTAGTGAAAAGCTTCAATTGAAATGCCAAGTTCAGAATTCCCTGTGCGGAATCTGTCTGTGCAGGAGACCTCGAATCGGTCACTTGAATCGTGTATGGGAACCCTCCAGGTTGAGTTGGTGTGCCCGCCAACTGTCCGGTGGAGGAATCTAGCGCAAGCCCTGTGGGAAGCGTGCCGGTAATCGCCCAATGATACGGGGGAATTCCGTCAATCGCGGCGAACGAATCTGCGTAAGCCTGATTTTCACCGCCACGCTTCAGAGTGGATTTTGTAATCACGACGTGAGAGTCCACAGCGATGGTGAGATCGAGCGTCGCAGTTTGAGGAAGCGAAGAATCCTGGACTCGAACGGTGAAGGGAAAGCTGCCAAGAGCTGTGGGTGAGCCGGAAATCGAGGCGACAGAGCCGTTTGAAGGATTAGGAATGAGATTCATGCCGGGTGGAAGTTGCCCTCCGGCGATGGACCAAGTTACCGGATAGGTGGCCGAAGAGGTGCTGAGACCGAGACTGTATGGCGCATTGAGATGCGCCGGCGTGGGAGTGACGGGTGTTATCACGAGTTGCGTGAAGAGCAAAAAGTTAAATGTCTTGGCGGCTGACGCTTTACTATCCGCGGCCTGGATTGTCACACCACCGAACAATGACGTGGGAGTGCCGGTCATTATTCCTGTTGCGGAATCCAGGTTCAGCCCAGTGGGTAGTTGGCCGGATTTGATCGACCATGTGACGGCAGTGGTAGCTCCGGTTTCCTGCAAAGTAAGGGAGAAAGGCACGTTCTGCACAAGGCTGATCGTAGGACTGGTTGTGATCGTGATGACTTCGGAGGGAGGAGGCGGTGGCGGTGGTGGAGTAATTGTGCTCGTCGCGCCGCCCCCGCCGCAGCCGGCGGTTGCAGCTAACAGCAAGCGCTAGCGATAGAAAGGCTCTCGTGCGGCACCTCAAGCTGCATCTCCAGAAGCAATCGGCGATTGAGGTTCACGGAGCAAGAACGGATGTTGAGGAAGTTCCAAGCGGACTTCGCCATCTTCAAACTGATCGAACCGGGGCGCCGTGCCGTTCAAAATGAAGTTGATGTTGCTAAGTTTCTGCCCGGCGGAAACGGTGAGGATGTCTTTCTTGGATCCGTCATCGTATGCCGAATCGTACTGATGCCAGAATTGGTTAAAGCCAGGCAAGTAGATCGGCGGGTCTAAGGGTCCAACACTCGAACCTCCCTCAAAGGATTGATCAATTCCTTCCACCTGAAGGGTGTACTGGCCGGGAGTAACTGGAATTTCGTAATAGCCGATCAGGGCCGGATTCCGACTACCGAACGAGCTGCCCTTTGTATTGGTACCGGAAACAGATTGGCCGGGATTGCCGGTAAACTCGAAACCGGACACGGCGGAGAACGCAATGCGCTTTGATTCATCGGCAGGGGTGTTTGGGTCATCCACGCGGCGGGCGACAACATTTGCGCCTTGAACATGTGTGATCCCGTCGGAGAAGAACACGAATCCGCTGATAGTGCCGTAGGCGGAAGCGAATGTCGTATCAGGATAGAGCTTGGAGATCCAGGCGGTGTCATCGGGAGAGAGAATAGGCAGGCCAGCGGATTTGCGGGATTGGCAAAATTCGATCGGAAACATCAACGGCAAACCGGCAAGTCTATCCGTATCGCAGTTGCCGACTGCACCGTCCTGGAAAAGATCCAAATTAATCTGTGAGTGCCCGAGGCCAGAGAAATGCCCGATCTCATGGGTTATGGCTTCGTCGAATTCGTCGGCGGTCAACTCGAAATTATTCGTGTTTTGGTTGGTGACGCCATCTTGAAATTGGCCGTTCAGAAGGATAAGAGCGGAAGTGACGTGACCGGCCGTGGTGTCGAGTTTGCACGTGGATGCGAAACCGATGACGAGAGGATCGAGTCCGAGAGCATGGAGAAGCGAGCCGTTCGCATCGAAAATAACGGGGCTCTGCGTGCCGGCATTGCAACTCCCTTGCACGGTATTGAAATTCGCCATGGTCATAACGTCTCCACCTGAGACGCCGGCGATTGGGCCCGCGTAAGAAAAGTTGATAGAAGCGGTAGAAACGTTTTGCCAGTTGTCAAAAAGGCTTTTGACGCGAGCAAGGCCTTGGGCGTTGTTGACGATAGTTTGACCCGACGGATTCGTGCTGAGCGGGCCAGTGTCCACGGTGTAGCGGATCGGCGAGGCAGAAGAAACAGCCCACACAAAAGCCTGTCCGGGATTTGGCGATGACGGCCCCGTCACGGTTAGCGGACCGCCTGCAAATGCAAGACCTGAGACGAGAAGATACGAGAGAAACAGCGCCGCAACGGGGCGCTTCATCGTTGCACTCCGACTAGTGTGGAAATGGTTTCTTCGAGCGCGTCGAGTTGGGCAGGACCAGAGGATTTGGCAAGCATGCTTTGCGCTTTAGGCGAGAGGGTGGCGCCGTAGGATGATGCTTGGCTTTGTAATTGGTTGAAAAGTCCTGCGTTGCCTCGACCGTTCACGGCGTAGGCGTTTCCTTTTGTGTCGCGGGTAACGCGGAAGAGTCCCTGCTCTAATCCGACAGGGCTGGTGAGTCCGTAGGAGGAATTGGGATTCAAAAAAAGGAGAATCTCGCTTGATTTGCGGTAGCCACCGGCCGTATTGACATCACGAGCGTCCCAAATGAACTGGCGAAACGTAAAAAGGTGGGGGGCGTCGCCTTTGAGGACTTTTGCGACGGAAATTGTGACGACAACGGTCTGCAAATTGGAGAATTGCGGATGGGGTTCCACGACGGCGGAAACAACGTGACCTCGAATGATTGTAGCTGCAGACCGAGTCAAAAGATCTAGGTCCGCCGGGGCCGTGAGCGCGCCGCTCCGCGCGGGCGCCTGTTCACACAGGCAAAGGCCAGCCAAAACAAGGGCGAGCAGGGGAATTCTGGACGCGAAAACACGCCTTGAGTGACACTGCGCGGCTGAAGGCACAGCACCCTCCAAAGGGGACAACTGCTTTCGAAGACTTTCACTTTCTAGATAACCCGAGCGCCACGAACATAAGGTAAGAGGTATTCAGATGTCAATAGGCATGGCTCGTTACCATTGGGTGCATAACCCAGCCGGCTCGTACGATCACGCCGATACGCTAACTTATTATTCCCAAACGCCACGATAGGAGGACCAATGTATCGGGTTAGTTTAACTGTCATGATCCAGATCCTATTTCCGGTGTTCACCCCGGTTGGACGGAATTCTGCGCCCAAAAAAGAAAACGGCTCAGAGGGAGCATCCTCTAAGCCATTGTATCTAAAGTAGAAAATGGTTGCGGGGGGGCTGCAATGCACCAAAGCCGCCAGCCTAGTCCTAAGCTTTCGGTATAGTGTTGCAAATGATCTTGCGGCATGAACAATATGTTCAAAATCCAGCCCATGCTTCGCTAGTTCCACGCCGTGACATGGAGGCCGACGGATTCCACCGAACCATATACGCGAACTTCATGTTTGCCACCTGGCTCGATCGCATACCAGGCCGTGATCTCCGCGCCGGTGGAATCATCCAATTCATTTTCCTGATGAGCTGACCAATTTGAGGGGATCAAAATCTCAAGGCGGGAGATCAGATCGCGGAATCTTGTCTCCGCTGCAGAATCGGAATTTTCCCGCCAATAGCAAACGAACTGAGCTCCAAGACCTTTGGATTGAGACCCTGGAACTTCCTTGATACTGCACTGCTTCGCTCCTGCGAGCCTTACTGTTACCTCAGTCGTCCCGTCATTTCCTTTGGCAGCGCGGATATCCGCAAAAAGCCCGACACGGGCCTCCAACACCCTCTTTAGGTTCTGGCAGAAATCATCACAACCGGCAGCTGTCGATGGAGCGGCAGCCGGATTGACGGGGGATGAAATAGCCTTCGAAAGAGGGGGCGGTGGCGGCTTCAGAAGGTAAGGCGAAGAAATTGAGTTCATCCAAAGATATAGCTTCGATGTTCCATCGCTTTGTTTCATCGTTTGCAGGTGAAGTGGACATTGGCCGAGGTGCGGCCCATCATTGGGCGGAATCTCGCAATTTGGCGGGCCTGCATCCACATAGTGATCTTCACCCGTGGAGCTGATTTGGAACTGCCATTTTGGGTTCAGACCTTGTAGCACCTGGAGTGTTCTGGCATACCATTTTTGCGAATCCACATTTGGAACTTTGGCGTAGCAGATATACATCGGCACATTGTTTGCCCAAAGCGACGTTTGACATGGGACAGCCGTTCCCTCGATCGAGACGTCAGGCCCCGGGGTCCTGTTCGCTCGATATCCCCTAAAATCAATTGCCGCCTCATCAAGTATGGCCTGCAGATTTCGACACAGTTGGTCATTGCACTGCAGTTGCGCAGTAGCCGGGAAGAGGGGAAAGAACAGGACAACAAGTACCGGGACAATTGTCTTGAACATGGCGCACAAAAAGCCGGATCGAACCAACGACGCCGAGGCAAAGCAGGGATAGTCTCGACACTGGAAGCGTCCCTCCTTTGCGCGAACCGTGTCAACCCATTTCTCGCTTGTGGTAACTTTGAGCTTCGGCAAAAAATAATCTTATGGATCGGCTCGGCGTGCCTCTAAAGGTTTGCATGCAGCGCATCGGTCAAAGTGACCCGGCGCTCACAAAGGAACTCATACGCACGTTGAGAGTGAAGATGATGAGCGGACCGCGGTGCAATTTTTCTTTTTCGCGTGATCGCTGATCAAGATTCCCGTCTCCAACATCACGCCAGCCAAAAAGCAGTCCCGGGGGGTTGCGCGGGCTAGGGATTAGCCGGCATTTGCCACTTGGAAGCGTTCATATCCGGCTCGGCGATGACCAGCGAAGGATCCCATTCGAAGTACATCGCGAACCCTTCGTTCGCGCCTTTCCAATAGACAGGCAGGCTGGTGGTCTCGTTCAGGCACACTTTGTAACTTCCCAACTGGTTCCGCGAATTGACTCGCGTCACATTCCATTCGCGGCAACTCGTGCCATTGAAGTTTTGCAATTCGCCTTTTGAGATTGTTCCGTCCTTTGCATCTGCCTCAATCCATTGCCGCATCTCTTCTGCCCCACCCGGTAAATTGCTGCTCGACTCATTGGGGTTAGATAAACAAGGCCGCGGCGTCGGAAATGGAGTGAACAGGTCGGGCCCGGGCGTTCCTTTCACCCACTTCATGCTGCCATCGCGGTAGTAGATTTCATCGCCAAGTCGAACGTATTCACCAAAATTGTTCACGCCATTTTCCAAAATGTGTTCTTTGTCCGGGCACGTCGCTACGTGCACGCGCGTGAAATACAGCCTTCCGTTCTTGCTGATTTCCGTGCGAACGCGCCAACTACTCACATTGTTCGCGGCAATGGCTTCATCCTCGAGCGCCTTTTTGCCGGGATTTGGCATCGCATAGTACACAACGATCAGCAGAAAGATGACTCCAGCCGCAATTCCCAGGACTCCTTTGGTGCTCATCCCGTTCGCTCCTCTTGCTCGCTCAATATCTTGATTTCAATATTTCGTCCGAAGGCGGGGAGTCGATCTTTATTGGCTGGTTCCAATCCGAGTACGAGATCACCTCGCTCCGGTCGGGCGTGTAGACTTCGCGCGGCAAGTGATCGCTATCCACACAAACGGCAAAGACATCGCGCCAGCCCGCTGGAGCCGAAACGCTGGCAATCCAGTCTCGGCAAGAGAAACCATCTACTTCCCGTTTACTGCCCTTTCGAATCTTTCCGACGACTCCAACCGTGTCCATCTGTGCCAGCATCGCGTCATTGCCGCGCGGTCCCCAGATGCAAGCCGAACTGTGCGGACGATCCTCGCTCGACATCAGCCAACCATTGTCTTTCCGCGTATAGGTTGTGCCTTCGATCCAGATGGATTCGCTGCTCTGCTCCAGCCGCCTTCCGCCTTCTTCGATCACAGATTTCGTGAGCGCGTGAATTCGTGATGGACAATAAACTTCGGTGAGCGATTCAATGCTTTTCGTGGGTTCAGTCACGACCGTGCGCATGCGCCAGCTTCGCGCATTCTGCATCGAGGCGTTCATTTTCTTGAATTCAGAAACGCCTCGATCCGGCAAAATCCACCAGATCAGCAGCGCTACAAAACCGAATATGACCACCCTCGTCGCAAGACTGTTCGCAAGGCTCCGTTCCATGCCTCAGTATTGCGCCGCCTCGCCTGACCTCTTTAAAGTACGTGGAGAAAGCGCGACCAACTAATTATTGCCTTTTTCGCGTGAAAGAAGCTCCCGGCGCCGGCCGGGGGGCCGCAATGCACCGAACCCGCCAGTCTCATCCTGCCTTTTCGTTTTCGGCTAATAAATGTGGCTGCCTGAAGCCGCAGCCTCGCGTGCGTGCTGTCTGCCGACCAGCCAGCCAGAACCGGTGTTTGGCCTACCGATCGAGTGCGCCCGACGGGGTGATTCCCGAGGGTGCCACAGAAGTAGCTAACCCGTACCGCACTAACACGTCTTAGCAAGAGCAGTAGTATGCCCTTGATCGTATGAGGTGCGCTGACATGAGCCGAGTTCCGCTGCTTTTAGTTGTGCTTGCGGGCTTATTCGTTGTTCAACCTTCATGGTCCAGCCAGCCCGACTACCGTCTGCAAGTCGTCCCGGCAATTGTTTACAAAGTGGAGACCCAGGAAATAACGAAACGTCATCATTCGTGTTCGATATTGCCGTGATTTGTTCCAACGATTGCGCGCTCACCCCGACCTCCGCCGGCGTGGAACTCTTAAGTGGCCAATCTATTGTCGAGCGGCAGGAGTGGACGTCTGAAATGCTGGCGAAGACCAAGGGGGTGAGGTATCGGATCATGCCGGATACCCCGCTCGCGTCGCCGACGCGTGCGTTTACGCTGCCCGAAGCATTTGACCTTCGCTTTTACTTTCGCCATCCCCAAGCGTTGGCGATTGGCTCCGCAGCCGTTCGGCTAACGGTCGCAGATGCGAAGGGCCGCGGGCGGAACAGACGTTGAGGATCCCGATCGGGTACTACCAGCAGAAGACCTCGCTCATCGTGCCGTTTCGTGGACTGGGCGTTGTTGGGCAGGACTGGATCACGAACGGCGGCCACAAGAACTTTTCGAATGCCTTTGCCACAGACCTACGCGGCTTGGATGAGACCTATGCAGAGCAGAAAAACGATGCCGACGAGAACGCGTCGGCTGCGGGCTGGGATCGCGAGATCCTTGCGCCCGCGGCTGGAACCGTGGTCTACGTCCGCAACGACGTGCCCACTAACCCGAATCCCCCCGGAAAGGAACCTGACGACAATTGGTATGCGAAACTGTATGACCTGGTCATGGCGTATGCGGGAAATTGCGTGATCATCGACCATGGCAACTCCGAGTACAGCGTCACGATGCACATGCAACCAGGCTCTGTCACTGTCAAAGTAGGGAACCGGGTCTCCACGGGCCAAGTAGTTGGAAGGTTGGGGAATTCGGGAGACACAACGGGACCTCACTTGCATTACCAACTTCAGTCAGGCCCAGAGCTTTTGCCGTACCAGTCGCTGCCGTTCAGGTTTCAAAACGTCGACGTTCTCTCCCAAGGTGAGTATGTCAATGAAAAATAGCTCGACGTATTCTTCTTTGAAGGCCATCAGATCTTCTCTTTCTCGTTTTTCGAAATTGGCGATTCTTCGTCCGGCCGCGTGACAGACAAGTCGCTGCCTGGAGCGTGATGGATCAACTCCACGACAAGGGCTACACCGAGGAATTCGACCAGACGCTTGAAATAGAGCCGCTCGTAAAGGAGGAAGAGGAACGATCCGCGGTTATCACTCTCCGATGCGGCTGTGCCTGTGGGTTGGATCGGCCGGGAACTTGAACTAGACCGCTGAACCTTCCACAAGATTGTTTCCCAGTTCCACTTTCCAGGGCAATGATGAATTTTGTCAAAAATCACTATTAAACCTAGAAGGCATATGTTTTAATAAGAAGTGAGCTTATTAAAGCGAGGTTGAATTACGATTGTGTGCGCCGATAAGAGCCCACGCCTTGGCAACTATGTTTCAACGACGATCGCTGGGGAAACAGTAAGAGCTTTTGTACCTCCAGGTTTGCCACCGGACCATCCCGTCGATCTTGGCGGGCTTTACCAGCAGCTTGACCGAGCTAACCAGGCCCTCGGTCGCCTAGATGGTCTCACCACGCTTTTGCCCGATACTCGGCTCTTCCTTTATCTCTATGTTCGAAAAGAAGCCCTTCTATCATCTCAGATTGAAGGGACCAAGTCGTCTTTCTCGGATTTGCTTCTGTTTGAAAATGAAGCAGTGCCTGGTGTGTCCATCGACGACGTTGAAGAGGTCTCGAACTACGTGGCTGCGATGCAACATGGTCTCCGTCGCATTAAAGGAGGCTTTCCTCTTTCGTTGCGCCTGATTCGAGAGATTCACGCAATCCTGTTGCGCGGCGGACGTGGAGCGAACAAAACACCGGGCGAATTTCGCCGGTCGCAGAACTGGATTGGCGGTAGCCGACCGGGCAATGCTGCATTCGTGCCGCCCCCCCCAGAACGAATGATGGAATGTCTCGACCGCTTTGAACATTTCCTTCACGATGAAAAACACAAGCTGCCTGTTCTCGTCGAGGCCGGGCTGATCCATGTGCAGTTCGAAACGATTCACCCGTTTCTTGATGGAAATGGGCGTCTTGGTCGTTTGCTAATTACGCTCCTTCTTTGCGCCAAAGGCGTATTGCGCGAGCCCCTTCTATATCTGAGTCTTTATTTCAAGGCTCACCGACAACGTTACTACGATCTCCTTCAACGTGTCCGAACGGAAGGGGTCTGGGAAGAATGGATCGAGTTTTTTCTGCAAGGCACCGAGACTACGGCTCGCCAGGCGGCCGACACAGCTGTGCAAATTCTTCATCTTTTCGAAGTGGACCGGAAAAAGATTCGAGCGATGGGACGCAAAGCGGCGTCAAGCTTGGCTGTTCACGAGTACTTGCAAGCACATCCGCTGACCAAGATTGGCCCGGCGGCGAAAGATCTCAAACTATCCATACCCACTGTCACGAGTGCTTTAGAAACGCTCACCAAGCTCAAAATTGCGAAGGAATCGACCGGAAAACGCAGAGACCGACTGTTTGCCTATCCGCGATACCTAAATATCCTTAGTGAAGGAACGGAGCCTCTGAGGAGTTAGAGCTAATCGGAGAAACCGCTTTCAACTGTTCCTCGAACTTCAGGGCTTCTTGCTTTTCTTCTTGGCCTTGGCCCATCTGGTTTGGACTGCTTTTCTTGCAAGTGCCTTTCTCTCGTCTGGCGTGCCTTCCCGCTGAGGGCTCTTCAGTCCCAGATCTTCACCTGCGGCCAAAATTCCTTCAACGGCTGCTTGAGCCCTCGGCAATAGAACAGGTCGACATGCTCGTACGGCATCGAGTATGGGTGGTACACGCTCGCGACCTTCTGCACGCTCGCAAACATTTGCTCGAGGCGCTCTTGGCTATCATCCATGACGATCATACTTTCGCCCGTGTAATCGCGCGGTCCCCAGAAGAAATAGCTTTGGTGACCGCTGATCGCCCACGGCAATCCATATTTCGGCCCGAAGAGATCGATCGCGCCGGCTTGGCCATAGTTCTGGACAAAGATCGCCGTCTTCGCTCGAACATCCGGCGGCAAACTGTTGTAAACGCGCGCCACCGTCGCGACCATTTCCGGCCAGCCAAACTCGGACGCATAAATCTGCGGCAAGGGGCCCAGCTTGTGCGTCTCACTTGCAGGCGGCGAGAGGTGCAACGCGCGCGTGTAGCGAATGTACGTTTCGACCGGCAGCACCGGCGTGGCAAACGGCGCAAGAATCGCGCCCGCCGCGATCAGCAGTGCCGGGTAGGCCACTCGCCGCCACTTTCGCTGCCGCGCCTCGAGCCACATTTCATACATGACGCTGCCGGCGGCGAACGCCAGCGGAAAGGCGGGATAGAGGTAATACACGCGCGGACTCATCGTAACAATCACGCCCGCCGTAAACACCCACGCCCAGCCCAGCGCGCGAAATCTCTTCCCTTGCTCCGCCAACAAGAAAAACCATAGGCCCGCTAGCCACAAGGGCGCGGTCAACGGATTCATCGACCCAATTTCCTGACCGAAGAAACTGAAGAAGCCCAACGGCACATTCCGCCCGCTGCGTCGAATGTTGGCCTGCAATTCGAGAAATGGAAAGTGGTGCTGAACATTCCACCAGAGATTCGGGGCAAAAATCACAAACGCGACCACCCCGCCAATCCATAACCACCGATTCGCGAGCAGTTTCCGTGGTTCGTAAGCAGTAGTCCGAGGACAATCCCAGCGCCGAAGATCATCATCGAGTACTTGTTCTCGAGACCGATGCCCGCGACCACGCCGAACCAAATCCACAGCCTCTCATTTCCGGTTTTGATGATGCGAATCACGAGATACGCGCAGGTCATCCAGAACAGTGGCTCGAACGCATTCATCGTGAAGATGCTGTCCGACCCGAGAATGCCGGGCGCAGCGAGGGTGGTAATCGCCGCAAGTACCTGCGCGAAGCGCCTCCCACCGAGTTCGCGCGCAATCAGCGCGGTTAGCACAACCTCCACCGCCCCCGCGAGCGCCGGCAAAAATCGGATCGCGAGCAGCGACTGACCCAGTGTATTCCGCACCGCCCAGGCAATCATCGCGATCAGCGGCGGCTGATCGACATAGCCCCAAGCGAGATGACGGCTGCAGGCCAGGAAGTACAACTCGTCACCCAAGTACCCATACCTGTGTCCCGCGTACAAATGCACCACCAGCTTGCACGCGGCAATCAGGAGTACAATCGTGGTCGCGCCTAGCATCGGAAACAGGTGCCTTTCGTCACGGCTCTCTACCGTGCCACCCGTCATTTGCGGCTGCGACTCCGCCATCATCCTCGCTTGCTCCAAATTGCCAGCGTTTGCAATTATAGGCCGAGCGCGATCGGGCCGCGACCCACGGCGCGCAGCAGTTGGTGGGATTTTGCGCCCCAATGCACCCAGATTAAAAGAAGAAAGGGTTGCCCCTGGTGGACAACCCTTTGTGAATTAACGAATTAAATGGTTGCGGGGGACCGCAACGTACTCAAAATTCCGTCAATTCCCTTCTCGTTTGAGATACTCCGTCCAGCCGCATGAGATTTTGAGCAGACTTGTCGTCTGCCTGAAGGACGAACACGCCGATGTGTAGATGGTCCACGATGTAGAGGGTTTATTCGCCGAGCCACACCTGGTCACCCAAGATGAAGAATGCTCCGCAACATAGGTCGAGCACTCTAACGGCTAAGGGCTTTCATGCGCGTCACAATGTCCCATTCTTCCAAGGTCGCGACTTGACCGACACGAAGCTCGCCTGCCAACAGCATTCTCCGAGCGAAGGATAGCCCTTGACTCTGAGGTTAGTACGAACCTCCCATACCTCCACCTGCCGCGGCCATCTTTTGCTCGCCCTTAGCGTCAGCGATCAGAACTTCAGTTGTCAGCATTAGGGAGACGATGGAGGCCGCGTTCTGAAGCGCCAGACGAGTGACCTTGGCTGGATCGATTACACCGGCCTTAACCAAGTCGCCGAATTCACCCGTCTCTGCGTTGAAACCGAAGTTCTCATCTTTCGATTCGCGCACTCGTCCTACAACCAGGGCACCTTCGTGCCCAGCGTTTTGGGCAATCTGCCGCAAGGGTTCTTCGAGTGCGCGCTTCACGATGTTCACTCCTGTGGCTTCATCGTTGTGAAGCTTGAGTTTGTCGAGTGCTGGCAAGCAGCGGAGCAGAGCGGTGCCCCCGCCCGGCACGATTCCTTCCTCAACTGCCGCACGTGTGGCGTGCATAGCGTCTTCGACACGAGCCTTCTTCTCTTTCAGTTCGGTTTCCGTTGCTGCACCGACTTTGATTACCGCAACGCCTCCCACGAGCTTCGCCAGGCGTTCCTGGAGCTTCTCGCGATCGTAATCGGATGTGGTGTCTTCGATCTGAACGCGAAGCTGCTTAATTCGCCCTTCGATCTCGCTGGCCTTGCCGGCGCCCGCGACGATCGTGGTGTTGTCCTTGTCAATCGTAACTTTCTTCGCGCGGCCGAGCTCTTCGACCTTCACGTTTTCGAGCTTGATGCCGAGATCTTCCGTGATGGCTTTGCCACCAGTCAGAGTCGCGATGTCTTCAAGCATGGCCTTTCGGCGATCGCCAAAACCCGGAGCTTTCACCGCAGCGCACTGCAGAGTGCCTCGCAGTTTGTTCACTACGAGAGTTGCCAGCGCTTCACCTTCCACGTCCTCAGCAATAATCAACAGTGGCTTGCTTATTTTTGCTGTTTGCTCAAGCAGAGACAGGAGATCCTTCATCGAGCTGAGCTTCTTCTCGTGGATCAGGATGTACACGTCCTCGAGTACGCATTCCATGCGTTCGGGGTCGGTCACAAAATAGGGTGAGAGGTATCCACGGTCGAACTGCATGCCTTCGACTACTTCGAGGGTCGTTTCCATCGTCTTGGATTCCTCGACGGTGATGACTCCATCCTTGCCAACCTTTTTCATCGCTTCGGCGATGATGTTGCCCACCTGCTTGTCAGTGTTAGCACTGATTGTGCCCACTTGCGCAATCATGTCGCCCTTCACATCGCGAGAGATCCTCTTGATCTCTTCCACGGCGACTTCCACAGCTTTATCGATACCGCGCTTGAGCGCCATCGGGCTCGCGCCCGCGGCAACCGTTCTCACACCTTCGCGGAAGATCGCTTGTGCCAACACGGTGGCCGTGGTGGTGCCATCACCAGCCACGTCTGACGTCTTGGACGCGACCTCTCGCACCATCTGTGCACCCATGTTCTCGAGCGGATCCTGCAGTTCAATTTCTTTTGCCACTGTCACGCCATCTTTTGTGATGATTGGTGGGCCGAACTTTTTCTCGATCACCGCATTGCGCCCCTTCGGGCCAAGCGTAATCTTTACAGCGTCTGCCAGAGCGTTGACGCCTCGCAAAATCGCCTGTCGCGAATTCTCACCAGTTACAATTTGTTTTACCATTGAACTCCACCCTCCTGGGTGATCTAGCTCTTGATTCTGTTCGAAATTCTCGGACCGGAGATGCTACCTCTTGCTGGATGCCGCTTTGGCCATTCCGCTGAGTTTCGCAAGGATCTCTTCCTCGCGGAGGATCAGGTATTCCTGATCTTCGATCCCAATGTCGTTGCCTGTGTACTTGCCGAACAGGATCCGGTCACCAACCTTTACGTCGAGCGGGATACGGCGTCCCTTTTCCATCTTTCCAGCTCCAACTGCCATTACCTCGCCCTCTTGCGGCTTTTCTTTCGCCGTATCAGGAATAATAATCCCGCCCTTCGCGGTTTCTTTCTGTTCCAACCTGCGCACGAGGACGCGGTCATGTAGAGGAGTGATATTCACAGTCATTTTCTTTGACCTCCGTTTGAATTTATTCCAAAGACTCGAATACTTAACTTCTTGTGCCCAGTTCTACTTCCCGGGCGCCAAACGATTCTGTGCCGCGATTCTTAGAGCTGCTCGGGCGTAGACCCTTCTTCCATTCGCGTAGGCGGCAAACACAGTCAGAAGAGCTGCGCCAATCATTGCGACGACGGTCGTGATGATGGTCCCGCCGTAGCCGCCAAGGTCTGCAAAGCTCATCGTGAATCCCCCTACAATGCCGCCACCAACACCCATCAAGATGTCCATGAGAGGACCATAACCGTAGCCTTCACCGTTACCCTGGAAAACTCTTCCCGATCCCCAGCCAACGACTGCACCAACAACAATCCATGCAAGTAAATACATACGTACTCCCTCTGTCGAACCTTCCGCCCGCGCTCGGGCGAATGACTAATTCCTGAACATCGGAAACCGCGTGTGCTCTTCCAGTCTCCCTTTCACCGGTCGACTGACGATGCCTTCCTTTTCCAGTTGCACACGCAAGGAACGCCACACGCGCGCAGGCGGGGAGACTTCCGCGGGCAATTTGTGGGCCACGGATACGATGCTCTTCAAATCCGGCTTCAAACTTTGGTAGCCATGTCTTTCGCAGAAGGGTATAAGCGCTACCTTCTGTAGCAGCGGGCGACCATTATGTTTCGGTGCGACTTGCGTCTTCTTGTACTGCATGGTCTTTCCCTCCATCGACAGGGCGCCAGGCACTCCTACTGATTGACTCTGCATGCAGATGCCGCATTTTCAGGACATGGAGCCGACCTCGTCCACCCTACGCGGCAAAGAAACCTTCTGCCTTCAGCCCGCTACGGCAGCTGCGATCTTGTGAAACGTCGAGTTAGCGACAGCAAAGGCTTCAACTTGAGGGGTCCCGTCGACTACTGTGGCCAGAAACTTCGTCACTTCTGGGTACGTTCCGCGGTTGTAAGCTTCGGCATTTTCCGGTGTGTCCCACAAACTGATTCCAAAAGCTTCCCTGCCGCCTTGGCCGACAAACGTGATTTCATCCTGAAATCCTTTCTGCTTTCGGAGCAGTGGCAGGATGTCCTTCTCCAACCTCTGCGTAAATTCCGCGACGCTATTGGGTTTCAGATGCATATAGACTCTGCGTGCAAACATGACGGACTCCTTGCTTCTCAATGCCGAGAGGGGTGCTTCAGATAACCACTATTGGTTTATCTGCCGTGAAGATTTCCTTGTTCTATTAACCATCTTCAGTTAATTAACTTGACGTGTCAAGTACATTCTGGGACTATTTTTATGTTTAACTTTTGTTGTTAATCAACTTGGAGGGCTATCGTGGACGTTTGCCTGGTGATTAAACAACGCTTGGAGGAGTTAGGGCTTGAGCAGAAAGATCTAGCGACTGCCGCCGAAGTTACCGACTCCTACATTTCACAGCTGTTAGCTCGCAAAAAGCTTCCCCCGGCGCCTGAGCGAACGGATATCTATCAGAAGATGGCAAAGGTCTTGAAGATTCCCAGCGACAGACTTTCGAAGCTGGCGGAACTTCAGCGTAGGGAAGAATTTAAGAGAGACTTGGCGGGCCCGCCCGCACCGATGTTTGGGGAGATTCGGAAACTGATCATCCGCAAGTGCGTGCCCGACAAAGAAAGACAGGTACGTGAGATTTTCGAGAAGCAGCCCTTCGGCGAGCTCGAACGTCTCGTCACCCAAAAGCTTTTGGACGTGATTAAGAAAGTCGCCAAAGAAGAATTGAACAGCGAAAACTGGCTTCACTTGGTCGCTCGACTCGCATGCCGTAGCTATGAAGAAACAAGGGTTACCCTTCTTGAATTCCTGGACACGGATCTCTTCAGCTTGTCGCCTGAAAACTGTGTGTCCTTCCTAAATCCACTAATCGAATCTTGGGATGTTGACTTAACGACTTTTGCCATGGAGATTGTTTTGAATCGGAGAGTAGCTTCAGGCGATCCCAGAAGGTTTGAGTTTGTTGAGACGGGGCCTCTTCAACCAGAAGTAGAGTCGGGGTTCACGGAATTCCTTAAGGATAGTTCCTTCAGCAGGAGTGCCACCAAGGACGAGATAGAACTTCTAGGGAAGCTGAGGTTCAATGGAAAACGGCCTACTGCGCTTTACTACTACCGAGAATTGCAAAGCCTGAGAGACCCACTCCATTTTCGTGGCGAGAAATCGACCGTCAATGCAAAAACGGGAACGAAATGAGAGTCGTAGCGGTTTACTCGTGGGTATTGAGGGGCATTGTCAGCTGTACTGCACCCTTCAAAAACTGAACGCCTGCCAAGTGTAGGACACGGAACGGCGGGCCCGAGCTTTGGATTCAAGCCTCCCATCCTCATTCACAAAAGATACTGCGTGGCAGTTCGTCGAAACTGTCCTATTAGGAACACTCGGCGGAGTTGCAATGGCAAAACGATTGGAGACCGTTTTCCCACCAAGCCGATTTGTCGGGAATTAACTGGATTTTTTCTCGACGGATTTCATGGCAGCTAACGTCCGTCCAATGTGCGGCTCATGCCGGGGAAGACCCGATTGGAGTACACAGCGCTCTTGAGCAGCAACTCCGCAAGTAGGGCACCGAACGGAGGAAACATGTTGTGGGGTGAGCTCGCTCATTTTCATTCCTCAAGAATGCACTTAGTCCGGCCACTAATCTATACAAATGTGAACAATAACTATGCAGGCGGGCATAAGCGGCAAAGCTGGATATATACTTGCGACATACATTTCCCTCTCTCTACGAGAAACGACTTACATGCACGACGAAGAGTGGGTCAAGAAACTTGATGACGGCAGGAAGGTGAAATTCACCTACCAGCAACTGCCGGAAGACGGGGCATTCATCACCGCGCAAACCGCGAGTAATGAGGTTGTCTATTTCGGGTGTATTGACGAAAGCAGGAAATCCGCTTAGCCGTGAAGATGTTGAAGGTCATTTCAAAGCCGAGCTATCGAAGAAGTAGCAACGCTCAAGCAATTGGACGGAATTCTGCGCAAATGCGCCCAAAAAGGAAAACGGCTCAGAGGGAGCATCCTCTAAGCCGTTGCATCTAAACTAGAAAATGGTTGCGGGGGCCCGCAACGTCCCGAAGACGCCACTCTCTGGTCCTCCCGTACCGCTTTGAGTTGATCCGCGAAGTGGCTGCGTGAAGTCCGACCAAGCTGACGAACCTCGAGTCTTGACGCAGGTTGAGTTTTGCTGGTTTCCCCACACCAAAAAGTCCCGATGAAAATCGTAGTTTTGGACGCGCACCGGGCATGTTGGACGTTGCGATTCGGGTGTTTTTCACTTGTCCGGCAGCGTTAATCAGGTAGCAGCACCTACTGAATTGGGAACGCCCACCATGCACCTAGCGACAAGCGCTCAACCAAGAGTGCGGATGAAGGATGGCGGCAGGGGCGGCCCGGCTCGAATGCGAGGAATCCACAGGAAGGAAAAGAAAACAGAAAAAGAAAAACACTCTCGACTCATACCGGCCTCTCATGGAAGGCATGTAAATTACTTTTGAGTGGGCGATTACCCGGGCGCAATACGCGTCGGTAGGAGACTAATAAGAGCCACATTTCCTTTTTGAAGTCGGTGTAAGTAGCCGTATGATCGAACGATAGCTGACCCTGATGGCGAGCGCGATCAGTTAACTAGACTGGTCACGGGAGAACCCAATGCGAAATCGATCACTCAGAACGGCCTTGGTTTGTTTCGTCGTCATTAGCGCGACGTCTTGCGCAAAAGCCCCGCCAACCGCGCAAACCGGGAAGTGCCGCCCGACGATGCTTGAATTGGCAAACGTTCAACCTCTCGGCTGCTATATCTACGGCGACCACACACTCGGAGTTGGGAACGCATCGGCGGCCGCCATTCCAAAAGGCACGCCCGTTTCCTTCACTGCAAAACTCGTGAATGCTGGCGCCTACTGTGCAACGGTGCCAGTTCCCCAAGACATTCCGCCGCACCTGTTTGTCCCGATACTTGGGCAGCCGCTCTTCGACGATCAGGCACCTTGTCAGGCGTGGCGGGAAGTGCCCTTGGTCAATCAGTGAAAGGACTTCGTCGGGCCGATTTAACCCACCAATTTTTCCCTGTCCGATAGAAGCTGTTCGTTCGCATCTATTGCGGATCGGGACTTGTCCGAGTAGGGCGGTGCATTCAATAGGTCGATGCAACACCATCTGATGTAATTCAGCTGTTGAAAGGTGGTGCTGTGATGAGGCCAGGGATGCGGTTCGGGCTTTCTGCAGTGGAGAAGCGTGACGTGTGGCGTCGCTGGAAGGCGGGAGAGACGCTGCATGAGATTGGGCGCGTGTTTGACAAGCCACACAGCTGCATTCGCTCTGTGTTATTGCCTCGCGGTGGTATCCCTCCCATTGCTCGTCGGCGCTCGCGGCTGGCACTCACTCTCGCGGAGCGAGAAGACATTTCGCGCGCGATCGCTTCTGGTTCGTCGATTCGAGAGAGCGCCCGAGTTCTGGGTCGAGCTGTCTCAACGGTGAGCCGGGAAATCATCCGTCATGGTGGGCGACCTGCTTATCGCGCTCATGATGCGGACCAGCAAGCCTGGAACGCGGCGTTGCGTCCGAAACGCTGTTTGCTTGCCGTGAACTGCAGATTGCGCGACATCGTTGCGAGTAAACTGATTCTGGACTGGTCGCCCGAGCAGATTTCCGGGTGGCTAAAGACCCGTTATCCCAACAACGAGAGCATGCACGTGTCCCACGAGACCATTTACCGCAGCCTGTTCATTCAAGCGCGCGGAGTGCTGAAAAAAGAGTTGATGGAGACCTGCGAAAGCGGAAGACCGCGCGATTCCTGGTCATTCGGAAGGGGATCTGCTGGCTGGTGGAAAGAACAGCTATATCGCGACGTTAGTGGAGCGGCATTCACGCTTTCTCATGCTAATCAAGGTGCCGACTTAAGTCTCGCCGAATCAGTTGTCCTCTTCCCCCGCGCCCATCCAATTCCCTTTCTAAAACAGACGTTTTGCGCCCAAGTTGCGCCCAAGTTTTGTGCGAAGGCAAAAACCATGTTCTAACTCAATCCGTCCGGAGGAAAACTCCTCCAGCTCTGCGAAGACTCCGTCCGCGAAATCACCGGAGACGCGCCCAAACTTCCTTCCGGCCCGCTCCATGACGCTGCTCAAATGGCGCTCCATATTCTCGCCGTCATGATGTTCGCTCACTCCGCCTGCGGCCTCTCCCATTGCAAAGAAAAAGACACCCCCATCTAGAAAATTTACGAGCGAACATCGAAGAGTTCATCGACCAGTACTACATGGGGTGAACCCCTCAACTGTCACCGCCGGGCGTCCGGGCGAGCTTCAATCCCGCCGGTTCCATCAATCACCTCTTCCCTTACCCCGCCGCGGGGCGATTTTACGCCGGCTGATTCTTGCTTCTTTCGTGAAATGAAGCATGGCGTTCCGCAGCAGCCAATTCGCTTTGGTTTGATAACCACGACCATCAGCTTTGAGCCAGGCAATGACGTCGGAATCCAGACGCATAGTTACGGGTTTCTTCTTGGGCAGATAGAACTTGCCGATTTCGGCTCCACTCCAATCGAGAACTCGGGGCACGTCGGAAAAATCAATGTCCGCGTCTCTTTTTGCGGCGATGACGCGGATGTCTCGCTTCTGCTCCTTTGTGAGCTTTCTCATAGGCTCTCCTTTCATGCGACTCGGCAGCACGAGCCGAAATGATGCGGATGATTTCTTCAGCTTGTTTCTCATAGAAAGTATGCACGACCAGTAGAATCGAACCGGGCCCTATCCCTCCTACGGTTATCCATCGCTCTTCATCTTCAGAAGTGAAGTCGCGTTGCGTAAGAGCGTAGGGATCATCGAAAACGAGCACGGCCGTTTCAAAGCGGATATCGTGCTTGCGAAGGTTTTGTCGGTTCTTCTGTTCATCCCATTCAAATCGCATAGGGCTAATCGCGACGAAAACAGAATATAGTTTTTATTCTAGATTGTCAATACAGTTGTATGTACAGTCACCGCGTGCGGGCAGCAGATGAACCGGATGCAGGACGAGAGTGAAGATGATGTGAGGCTCGCGCAGCAATTGGACGGAATTCTGCACCCATCTGCACCCAAAAAGGAAACGGTTCAGGATTGGAGCATCCTAAGCCGTTGTATCTAAACTAGAAAATGGTTGCGGGGGTCAGATTTGAACTGACGACCTTCGGGTTATGAGTTCAAGTCAGCAAACCAATGAAACTACTTAAGTCTCGCCGAATCAGTTGTCCTCTTCCTCCTCAACCGTTCAATTCCCCCTGCAAAACAGGTGTTTTGCGCCTAAGTTGCGCCCAAGTTTTCCCCGAAGGATGAAGTTTCGCCCAGGAGAAAGCCTGCAGCCCAACAACTGAATAGGTTATGGTGGTCAGATTTTAACTGGTGCTTTAGGAGTCATCAGAATGAATGTCAAAGTCTAAGTCTCATTGATTCGGTTACTCTTGTTGTAGCAATAAGACCCCCTTAGACCGTCCAAAAACGCCAAGTCTTGGACCCCAGTTGGGCCCTGTTGCATAGATTCTCTTTGAGATATACAATCGGAATGTATATCAAGGGGGTGCGATGCAGGTATCTAAATGGGGCAATAGTTTGGCAGTGCGGCTGCCCACGGCAGTGGTTGACGCGCTCGATCTCAAAGAAGGCGACCAGATCGAGATTCGGATTGCTCGTGAGCGGGTGTTCGAGGTGAGGCGCGATCAAAGCAAACCTCACGCGCTCGCTCGTCTACGCAAACTGCGACGTCCTTTGCCTCCCGGATTTGTTTTTGATAGAGAAGAGGCCAATGCCCGCTAAGGCTTTCTTCGATACGAACGTGTTGATCTATGCTGTGGCGCATAACGATCCACGCAGCGCGCAAGCTGAGGAACTCCTCGCATCAGGAGGTGTACTCAGCGTGCAGATCTTGAACGAATTCGCCTCTGTGGCGCGCCGAAAAATCTTAATGTCGTGGAGTGACGTGACGGAGGCGTTGGATGCTTTTCGAGTCCTCTGCCCTTTTCCGCTGCCCATCACCATTGAAATGCACGAAGCGGCACTCAAAATTGCGGAGAAGCACGGCTACAACATTTATGACGCGCTGGTAGTTTCCGCCGCCTTGGAAGCTGGATGCGCGACTCTCTATTCCGAAGACCTTCACGATGGCCAGACAATTGATGGACAACTCACCATTCGAAATCCCTTTGTTGGATCATCCGGCTAGCAGTCTCTACAGCTTATCCACGCAAGTAGACCGGAAACCTGAAGCCGGCGCAAAAGTTCCTCGGGCACTCCACGATCAAGATGACCGCAGACACCTACATGCACGCCTCTGCGGAACGCGACGCCGCAGTCGCTCTAGAACGGGCCTCGTTTTGTGGTTTCGACTTCTTTCCCAAATCTTTCCCAAGCGTCTGCCAAATCGATTTCAAGATGCGCGAAAGGTGGCGAGCTAGTCAACGCTAGGGCGTTTAGCCAGTGTTAGCGCTGTGAGGACGTGGTGTTAAGCCCGGAGCAGTCCGGTTCGGGCATCACGAACGTGCATTCCGCATCGCCGGACATTTCCAAGTTCGAAGGCACTCCCTACAACACCTGGTAGCCGGCAGCTTCAAGACTTCCAAAATTTTCTACGGGAGCGCTTCTGGTAAAGCCGTTTTTTCTGCAATTCCTGTTGACATCTCAACAAACAACTGAGCATATTGCATTCCTCTCTCCTGCAATGAGCCCAGCAAACTCGACATGGCGGTCTGGCGTGGCTGCGAATTTCCGCTGACGCGCGTCAGAGTTCCGGGCAGCACTGCTTGCCCAGCAATGTTTCTAAGCATCGCGGACCATACCAGGGCCGCTCAAGTGTCCGATTGTCATGTGACTAAGATTAAGGTGGCGGAGTGTCATCCTGCGGTACTTGGACTCCAAATCCATCAATGCAGTGAAGGGCGACCCGCCTCGATTTGAGGCGACCCCCATCCGAGAAAATTTCAAGGAGCATCTTGCATGAGCCAGCTAAACGGAGATTCCGCAAAAGCAGCGCTTTCGGCAGTTAAAGGCATTAACACCAGTACGCCCGCCCCGGGCGTCGCAGGCTCCTGTGTGGCCATAGAAGGTGAGAGCTCTGCCGGGTGGGGAGTTTACGGCCATAGTAAAACTGGCAGAGGAGTCGTCGCCATAAGCGAAAGCGACTATGGCCTCAGAGCGCACAGCGACCACTCCGCTGGCATTCGAGGCTCCTCGGCGGACGGAAGGGGCGTCGAAGGCTGGGCCACAAAGTCCGAGGGAGTGGTCGGAATCAGTACCTCCGGAAACGGAGTATGGGGCCAGACGGATGGGGCCGGCGTTGGCACACTTGGCACCAGTAAAACTGGCAGTGGCGTTCGAGGCTTCTCCGAAAGCGGGCGAGGCGTCGATGGGGAAAGCCACAGCGCCTATGGAGTCGCCGGTGTCAGCCAGACCTCAGCGGGAATCCGCGGTACTTCCGTCTCGGGCAGAGGCATCGAAGGCTGGAGTACGAGCAGCGAAGGTGTCGTCGGTATCAGCACCAACGGCAACGCAGTGTGGGGCCAGACTGACGGTTCGGGCGTCGGCTTGCTGGGCACTAGTGCTCACGGCATCGGCGTCTATGGGAAAGGCGGCAAACTTGCCGCCTTCTTTGAGGGGAACGTAGAGGTCACCGGAGATATCCAAATGACAAACGGAGATTGCGCCGAAGACTTTGACGTAGTCGACGGCCCTTCTTCCGAACCCGGCACGGTCATGGTCCTCAGCGAGGAAGGTGCTTTGGCGCAGTGCAGTGTTCCCTACGATAAGAGGGTTGCGGGTGTCATTTCCGGCGCAGGCGATTACCGTCCGGGCATCACACTTGATAAGCATCCGTCCCGGCCAAACCGGGTGCCGATCGGATTGTTGGGCAAGGTCTATTGCAAAGTTGACGCTCAATACGGGCCCATCGACGTTGGCGACCTGCTGACCACATCCCCCACGGCGGGTCACGCCATGAAAGCCACCGATCCGCAGAAAGCTTTTGGATCTGTGCTCGGCAAGGCCCTGCGGCCCTTGCGGGCTGGGCAAGGATTGCTTCCAATTCTTATAACACTTCAGTAAAACGGAAAAGATCGAAGGGTGGCTTAAATGCAAAGAATTCGCGACCTTGGCATTGGGCTAGCCAATCCCGAAGCGACCATTAGTTTCAGGGCGCTGGGCGAGATGGCAGGGCTCGGGCTTACGTTCAGCACCCTGGACATGATCAATCGTCTGAAAATGCCCATAAGTTTCCACGAAACGATCACCACGCCAGCGGGCACTGCGTTGGGTGGCACGGTGGATCTCACATTGTTCAGCGATGGCAGATATTCTTTTGCGGTTCACATGCATGATAGCGGCTTCGACCCATATACGTTTCGTGTGCGATGCGCCTTTAATACGCCGGGCGGAATCATTCTATTGTTTCAAGCGAGCGGCCATACCGACGGCCGCGGTTCCAGCCTGTTTGGTAAAATCCACCGCGACTTCAATCACCAAGAGGATGGCAACAACCCGATGGTTCAGCACAACTGGCTAGAGATTCGGGCGGGTTCAATGTCCGTGAGCAAGTCTTATGAGGATTCGGGGCTGCTGTCCACTGTCGAAGACATCGCAAAAGACCTGCTCGGATTTCTGGTCGCGGACGTGACCTTCGGTGCGGGCCTTGCCCTGGTGATTGCGGTCTCGGCCGAGATCTCGAAGGCGACCGACGCCAATTTTGTCGGCCCAGGCGGACTCATCGGTGTGGCCGTAGCGGGAGGCATTGTCTGGACCTTCGGGCCGTCCGCGATCATCGCGGCTGTTGTTGCCGGGGTCGCAGCCGGCGCAGTTACTGACGCAATGATTAAGCACAGGCAAATGCGTCAGGATGAATATGATTTTGCTCGCGAGGTTTTTGGAGACTCGCTCCCTCCAATCGAAAAGCTCTATCTCACAAACCTCTCCAATGACGGGGGCAGAAAATATACTTGGCCCAACGTGGACGGCAATATCCTTCTCAATCTGGGGGATGCACTCGAGGATCCGAGGGGCCCGATGGGCCATACGGAGGGACAGGGCACCACGCCCGGCGACGAGTATATTACCCCGGGCCAGGTTCTTATCCACGAACTCACGCACGCCTGGCAGATCGCCAGATTCAATTTCGTTCCCGGCCTCGCTTGCCGCAGAGTGTCGGGAGGAGCTTCTTACGATCCCGGTTCTCCGGATGGTGATTGGGGCAGCGATTTCGGGTTGGAACAGCAGGCCCGTGTTGTCGATCGCTGGTTTGGCAAGCACGCGTTTGGGTGGACCAGCATTGCAGATCTGAGAACAAGCCTATCCACCCAGGATGCGATGAAAGATCCCTATTTTCACTACATCGCCAACAACATTAGACTCGCGCAGAATTGATTTTAGCGGGTCACTTGCAAACTATCAGTAGATTTGAACAGCGACGGCCACTGAACAGATGATCTTCCATGATCCCTCTTGAAATTATCAGCCCGATTCATGCGGGCTCTCATTCCAAATGAAAAGGGCTTCCTATTGGAGTTTCGGAAGCCCTTGTTACTGAATTCGTTAAATTTGGTTGCGGGGGTCAGATTTGAACTGACGACCTTCGGGTTATGAGCCCGACGAGCTACCAGGCTGCTCCACCCCGCACAACCACTATAGACGACCCGCGTAGAACCGTCAAATGGCGCAGGCTCCCTCCTTCTCACCCATGTAGAAAACACACGCCCCACCCCTTCCCTTTGCCAATAAGCCATTCTTATTTTATGATGCATAACTATTAATTGGACTGATTTAAGCCCTGCCCTCATCCTAGTGTTTTCATGGGGATAGGCAGTCCGGTCCCGGGGGAAGAGTCGTGAGCGATCCATTGTCCAAGCTGCGTAGCGCAGCTTTGATTGACGGCGCAAACCGCGCCGGTGCACGCGCGATGTTGCGCGCATGCGGCCTCAAAGACGACGACTTCAAGAAGCCGCTCATCGGCGTCGCCAATACTTGGATCGAAATCGGCCCTTGCAACTATCACTTCCGCGAACTCGCAGTACACGTAAAGGACGGCATCCGCAAAGCCGGCGGCACTCCGCTCGAGTTCAACACCGTCTCCATTTCCGACGGCATCACCATGGGAACCGAAGGCATGCGCGCTTCCCTCATCAGCCGCGAAGTCATCACCGACTCCATCGAACTCGTCACGCGCGGCAATCTCTTCGACGCGCTGGTCGATTCTGGTCGGCTGCGACAAAACAATTCCCGCTGGCGTAATGTCTCTCGCGCGCCTCAATATTCCCGGCCTCGTTCTCTACGGCGGCTCCATCGCCCCCGGCCACTTTGAAGGCCACGCCGTCACAATTCAAGACGTCTACGAAGCAATCGGCGCCCACGCCCGCGGCTCCATGAGCGACGCGCGCCTCCAAGCCCTCGAAACGCAAGCCTGCCCTGGAGCAGGCGCTTGCGGCGGCCAATTCACCGCAAACACCATGGCCCTCGTCTGCGAATTTCTAGGCATCGCCCCAATGGGACTTTCCAGCGTCCCCGCCACAAACGCAGGCAAAGCCGCCTGCCGGCGAACGCGCCGGCGAACTGGTGATGGATCTGCTTCGCAACGACGTGACGCCATCGAAAATTCTCACGAAAACCGCAATCGAAAACGCCATCGCGGGCGTTGCTGCAACCGGCGGCTCGACGAACTCCGTTCTGCACTTGCTTGCGATCGCCAACAGAAGCAAAAGTGCCTCTATCGATTGACGATTTCGATCGCGTCAGCGCAAGAACGCCAATCCTCGCGGACCTAAAACCCGGCGGGCCGTTTCGTCGCAACCGATCTTTTCGCCGCAGGCGGCACAGCTCTAGTCGCCAAGCGCATGCTCGAAGCCGGTCTGCTCCAGGGCGAAGCCCTGACCGTCACCGGAAAAACGCTCGGCGAAGAAGCCGCAGCCGCAAAAGAAACTCCGGGCCAGGAAGTGGTCCGCAAAAAAGACAATCCTCTAAAGACCAACCGGCGGCCTCGTAATTCTCAAAGGCAATCTCGCGCCGGAAGGTTGCGTCATCAAAGTCGCCGGCAACAATACGTTAAACTTCCGCGGCCCCGCGCGCGTCTTCGACAACGAAGAAGCCGCATTTGCCGCAATCGAAAAATCACAAATCAAAGCGGGCGACGTCATCGTGATTCGCTACGAAGGCCCGAAAGGCGGTCCGGGCATGCGCGAAATGCTCGCGGTAACCGCCGCGCTCGTCGGCCAAGGCCTCGGCGATTCCGTCGCGCTGCTCACCGACGGCAGATTCTCCGGCGCAACGCACGGTCTCATGGCTGGCCACGTCGCTCCCGAAGCCGCGCGTCGCGGTCCCATCGCTGCAATACAAGACGGCGACACCATCGTCTTCGATATTCCCAAGCGCGAACTTGAACGTGGAAATTTCCAACGCAGAAATCCAAAAGCGCCTCTCCACGTGGAAAGCGCCCTCGCCGCGTTTCACCAGCGGCGTGATGGCCAAGTACGCGCTTCTCGTTTCATCTTCATCGCTCGGCGCCGTGACGGCTGTGCCGTCACGGGTCGGAGCGCCATCGGTTCAATCAGGAAGGACACTATGAAGCTCACTGGTGCGGAAATTCTCTGCGAGACGCTGGAACGTCTCGGCGTAAAGGATCTGTTCGGCTATCCGGGCGGCGCAATTCTTCCCGTCTATGACGCGCTCGGTAAATCGAAGCTGCATCACGTTCTCGTGCGCCACGAACAGGGCGCCACGCACATGGCCGACGGCTACGCGCGCGCCAGCGGCGGCGTAGGCGTTGCCATGGCCACGTCAGGCCCCGGCGCAACAAACATGGTCACTGGCATCGCCACCGCCATGCTCGATTCTTCTCCCGTCGTTTGCATCACCGGCCAAGTCGGCAGCAAAGTTGCTCGGCTCAGACGCATTCCAGGAAATCGACATCACCGGCATCACCATGCCGATCACCAAGCACAACGTCGTCGTCTCCCGCGCCGAAGACATCGCTCGCACCGTCCGCGAAGCGTTTCAAATCGCAAGTTCCGGCCGTCCCGGCCCAGTCCTCGTGGACATCACAAAAGACGCGCAACAGGCCTCTGCGGAATTCGACTGGGATAGCATCCGCTCCAAAACTCCCCGCCAAAGCGCAAACGCGCAAGCTACGACCAAGCCGAATTCGATCGCGCCATCGAACTTCTTCAACTCCGCCAAGCGCCCGCTCATTCTCGCCGGCCACGGCATCATGATTTCCGGCGCCATGAAAGCTTTCGACCGAATTTGTTCACGCTGGCCACTATCCCTGTCGCCATGACGCTTCTCGGCATCGGCTGCTTCCCCGCCAACGATCCGCTGAATCTCGGCATGATGGGCATGCACGGCGAAGCCTGGGTCAATCACGCCATTCAGGAAGCCGATCTGCTCATCGCCGTCGGCATGCGTTTTGACGATCGCGTCACCGGCGACCTGCGCACCTACGCCAAGAGCGCCACGCAAAATTCACATCGAAATTGACCGCGCCGAAATCAACAAGAACGTAAAAGTCGACGCTGCGCTCGTTGGCGATGCTCGCGAAGTGCTCGAACAACTCATCCCCCACATCGAAAAGAAAGAGCGCCCCGACTGGCATCGGCCGCATCAAGGAAATGCAAGGGCGATTCCGCCGTTCGCGACATTCAGAGCCTTCCGGACACCGGCCATCTCTACGCCGCGCACGTCATCAACGATCTCTGGAAAGAAACCAGCGGCGAAGCCATCGTCGTCACCGACGTCGGCCAGCACCAGATGTGGGAAGCGCAGTATTACCACCACAATCGCCCGCGCACGCTCATCACTTCCGGCGGTCTCGGCACCATGGGTTTCGCTCTTCCCGCAGCCATCGGCGCAAAATTCGCCAAGCCCGACGCCGACGTTTGGGTCGTCGTCGGCGACGGCGGCTTCCAGATGACCATGTGCGAGCTCGCCACCATCGTTCAGGAAAAAATCAAGGTCAATATCGCCATCATCAACAACGGCTATCTCGGCATGGTTCGCCAGTGGCAGGAATTTTTCTACGACAAGCGCTACGTAGCCACTCCGCTCGTCGCTCCGGATTTTGCCGCTCTCGCGAACGCCTTCGGCATCCGCGGTGAACGCATCACCGCAGCGCGGCGACGTCGTTTCCACGATCCGCTCCGCGCGCGAATCCAAGGAATCCGTGCTTATCGACTTCCGCGTCGAACAGGAAGATTCCGTCTACCCGATGGTGCCTGCCGGCGCGTCGCTGCACGAAATGATTCGCCGGCCCAACAATCCGCTCGTCGAAACTGTCGACCGGAGCCATAGAGACGAAACGAACTGAGAGGAGAGATCATGCAAACACTTGTCGCATATGTGGAAAACAAACCCGGCGTACTGAATCGCGTCTCTTCCTTGGCGCGGCGCCTCGCCATCAACATTGATTCGCTCACCGTCGGCCCAACGGAAAACGAAGAGATCGCGCGCATGACCATCGTCGCGCACACCGACGCAAAAGGCGCGCACCGCCTTGAAGCCAGCCTCGAAAAGCTCGTGGACGTCCTGCTCGCCGAAAATATTTCCGAGCGTTCCCTGCTCGAACGCGACCTCGCACTCATCAAAGTCGCCGCCGACCAGCAATCCCGTCCGCACTTGATGGAATTGCTCAAAGTTTTCCGCGGCCGCGTCGTGGACGTCGCTCCCGAATCCCTAATCGTCGAAGTCTCCGGCACCGTGGACAAAATCGACGGCCTGCTCGAAGTCCTGCGCCCCTTCGGCGTTCTCGAAATGGCTCGCACCGGCCGCATCGCCATGACTCGCGGCGGCGACCTGCTTGCAACCACCGCGCCAAGTTCAGCAAGCACGGCTGCCGGCTCTAGCAGCAGTCGCACGAGGAAGCGTAAGTTTCATGTTTCAAACTTGATTCGAATTCACAGGAGAAAAGTCGAATGGCAAAGCTCTATTACGATAAGGACGCGGATCTCTCCCTTATCCAGGCGAAAAAAGTCGCAATCATCGGCTACGGCTCGCAGGGCCACGCACACGCGCTGAATCTGCGCGACAGCGGCGGCAACGTCCGCGTCGGCTTGCCGGAAGGCAGCGCCTCCCGCGCCAAAGCCGAAAAAGACGGCCTCGTCGTCAACAACGCCTTCCGAAGCCGCTGCATGGGCGGACGTCATCATGATTCTCGCGCCCGACACCAAGCAGAAAAAGCTCTACGAACGAATCCATCGCTCCGAATCTGAAAGCCGGCAAAACGCTCATGTTCGCTCACGGCTTCAACATTCGCTTCGGCACCATCAAGCCGCCCGCAGACGTTGACGTTTCCATGGTCGCGCCAAAAGCTCCCGGCCATCGCGTTCGCGAAGTTTTCACCGAAGGCGGCGGCACACCCGGGCTTCTCGCCATCGAGCAGGACGCAACCGGCAAGGCCAAAGAACTCGCGCTCTCTTACGCCCGCGGCATCGGCTGCACTCGCGCCGGCGTTCTCGAAACCACCTTCACCGAAGAAACCGAGACCGATCTCTTCGGCGAACAAGCCGTCCTCTGCGGCGGCGTCAGCGAACTCATCAAAGCCGGATTTGAAACGCTTACCAACGCCGGCTATCAACCCGAAGTCGCCTACTTCGAATGTCTCCACGAACTCAAACTCATCGTCGACCTGATCTATCGCGGCGGCTTCAGCTACATGCGCTACTCCATCAGCGACACCGCCGAGCACGGCGACTACACCGCCGGTCCGCGCATCGTCACCCAGCAGACGCGCGAAGAAATGAAAAAACTCCTCGCGGAAATCAAGGACGGCAGCTTCGCCAAAAAATGGATCGCAGAAAACGAAGCCGGGCTGCCCCAATTTCCTGGCAAAGCGCAAAGCCGAACAGCAGCACCCGATCGAACAGCTTGGTCCCGGCCTGCGCGCCATGATGCCCTTCTTGCAGCCGGTGGTCGCTCCAGGGCTAACGGCCAAAACGGCAACCTCCGACAAGTAGTTCCGCTGATACAATGCTTCCATCCTCGAGGCTCGGGAGCTCCAGCACTGCCGGCCCTGAAGCGCCGGTTTCTATCTCGTTGGGAGTCTTCACTTTCTAATGAAACGGGATGCGCTTCGCAAAACGATTCAATCCAAGCAGATCGCTGAAAAGCTCAATCGCCTGAACGCCAAGCGCCAGGAGATTATCCGCCCCATCTTCGAGCATCCGCGCTCCTTTGTCCTTTCCAGCGTGCGCGCGATGGCGAAACGTCTCGGCACAGACCCTGCAACCGTCGTCCGAATCGTGCGCGGGCTCGGCTTTCCCGGTTTCCGCGAATTTCAGCATTATCTCCACGACCTTTCCCTGGCCTACGCCACTTCCGCGGACACCATGCGCAAGGCACCGCACAGCAATAGGCGTCCCGGGATTTGTTGCGGACTCCCTCGATCAAGATCTGAAAAATCTACAGGCTCTTAAAAACACGCTGGACACAAAGCGCATCGCGGCCCTGGCAAAGCGTTTCCACGAAGCGCGCCGCGTCATTGTCATCGCTGGCGACTTGGCCACTACCCTCGCCGAGTATTTCGAATACCATCTCGTCCTTCTCGGTTTGAACGCCTTTTCCGCCACTTCTGGCGGCCGCATCGTTCATTTGACCCGCTCCCTCGCCAGACAAGACCTCGTCTTAGCCATCTCCTTCCGCCGTGGTTTACGCCAGACGGTAGAGGGCGCCGAGCACGCGCGCGTACGCGGAGCTCACTGCGTCGCCATTACGGATACTTATCTTTCTCCTCTGACCCGCATTTGTCACGAAACCTTTCTTGCCGGCATCGAATCCAACTCTTTCGGCGCGTCTTACGCGGCTCCCGTCGCCCTGCTCAATGCCCTGCTGGCCGCCATCGGTCAGCATCGCCAGAAGAACACGCTCGCCATCGTCGGAGAGATTTCCGAAGAGCAACGCCGTGGCAGTCGCTGGTATCACGACTGAAACAGTCGAGTTTTTTCTTTCATCTGCTGAAACAAATGTTTCATAATTGCTGCCCTCTCCCGGTGATCGGGGCTGGAGTCGCAACCGCAATCGTGTGTGCGTTGCGATTCGCCGCTTTCGCATTGATCTGTCATTTTTTGTTTCCAGGTGAAAGGTGGAGGAATGCGCGTAGAGGCTATTACCTTACGCAGGCTACAGATGCGCCTGAAAGCTCCTTTCGAGACGAGCTTTGGCACAACATACGAACGCTCTGTTCTTCTCGTTGAACTTCAGGCGGACGGCCTCACTGGCTGGTCGGAAATCACCGCCATGGAGACCCCCACTTTTAACCCGGAAACCGTTGGCACTTCGTGCCGTGATCATCCGCGACGTGCTCGTTCCCGCGATCCTTGGGAAAAGTCGCTTCCCGTCGGCGGACTCTGTCCCGCGCTTGTTTCGCTCACGTCCGTGGACACGAAATGGCCCGCGCTGGAATCGAAAACGCCGCCTGGGACGTCGAAGCCCAGCAAAGGAACATGCCGCTCTTCAAACTTCTTGGCGGCACTCGGGCGGAAATTCCCTGTGGTGTCTCCATCGGTCTGCAGGCTTCGCCGGAAGTCTTGCGCGAAAAAGTTGCCGTGGAAGTCGCGTCCGGCTATCAGCGCATCAAACTCAAAATCAAGCCCGGAAAAGATCTGCAGTACGTCGGCGCGATTCGCAAGGCTTTTCCGCATGTCATACTCTCCGTGGACGCAAATTCCGCCTACACGCTCGACGACATCGACCATTTGAAACGCTTCGACGAATTCGGCTTGCTCATGATGGAGCAACCGCTATGGTGGGACGACATTTACGCCCATTCCAAACTTCAGAGAGTTCTGCAAACCTCGTCTCTGCCTCGATGAATCCATCCAGCATGTTCGCGACGCGGCCACGGCCATCGAACTTGGCGCCGCGCGCATCATCAACATCAAACTCGGCCGCGTCGGCGGCCATTCCAGCGCGCGCGAAATCCAGGCGTACTGCCTCAGCAAGAAATATTCCCGTCTGGTGCGGCGGCATGCTCGAATCCGGCGTCGGCCGCGCTCACAACATCGCCGTCTCTTCTCTTCCCGGCTATACGCTGCCGGGCGACGTCTCTGCCAGCAAGCGCTACTGGGTCGAAGACATCATCGAACCCGAAGTCGAAGTTTCTCCGCAAGGCACCATTCGCATTCCCGATAAACCCGGCCTCGGTTATCATGTCCGCCGTGAACTCATCGAGCGTTGGACCATCGAAAAAGAAACCTGGCGCGCGCGGTAGTCTGTGTTTTGTCTGCAGTTCTTGACTCTGCGGTGTTCGCTTTTTTGCGTCGCATTCGACGCTCCTGCATCAGACTACAACCACTCTTGTCAACGAGCCTGCGCCGCCTGACGTCCCCGCAGCCTGGAAAGACCTTCTTGTCGGTATCTACAAGGAAGTCGATGGGATCGGGGTCTTGCTCAGTTCTGTGAGCTCGCTGGAAAGCTCTTGCTCACGAAAAGCAAACGGCGAAGAAACGCTCCTTGCTGCAAGGCGATACTAGCCGGACTATTTTCACGCCATCGCCGTAACGCGGTCCTCGGGGACAAATACGCGATTCACTTGTAGCGGTAAAGTGATGCGAGGTCCCCAGCACCATTTGGGGTACCGTCGAAGAGGCTCTATGCAAGACTGCCTTATGAATCCCTCTCTTGCCGGCAGGACCGCAATCAATGGCACTTGGGCATGAAAAAACTTCGAACGGAGGCAATGTCCGCCACTCCGCCGCGCGAGCAAGGGGCATTTCGCAGTTCGGATTTGGTCGAACTATCTAAACTTGATCCCGCGATTCATCTCGACATTCGTTACGCTACGAAAAACGATTTTCTCGGCACGCCCGTTTACACGCAGGCCCGCGCATTCCTGCAACGCCCCGCCGCCGAAGCCCTCGTCCGCGCACTCCACAAACTTCAACCACTCGGCTACGGCCTTCTCATCCACGACGCCTATCGCCCCTGGTACGTCACCAAGATTTTCTGGGACGCCACGCCGCCTGAAGGAAAAATCTTCGTCGCCGACCCCGCGCAAGGCTCCCGCCACAACCGCGGCTGCGCCGTAGACCTGACTCTCTACGATCTAAAAACCGGCCAGCCCATCGAAATGACCGGCGGCTACGACGAAATGTCCCCGCGCTCGTTTCCCGAACTATCCAGGCGGCACTTCCCTCCAGCGCTGGCACCGCGATCTTCTTCGCCGCGCCATGGAGTCCGAAGGTTTCACTGTTTACGAATCCGAGTGGTGGCATTTCGACTACAAGGACTGGCACGAATACGGCATCTGTCAACATTCCGTTCGAAAAACTAACATTCCGGCGATGGGGACTTGCCAGCGAACTCAATCCCCGCAATGTCATTCCGATTATCCTGCGAAAGGATTCTCTCTTGCATGATCAGCGCGAGCTTTTCCTCTTCGCTGTGCTCTTGTCGGCGTTCTCTTCGCGACTCACTCATCGCCACGCGCAAGACACTCTCGCCGCCCGCATCCAGAAAGTGATGGATCGCCCCGAATTCGCCCGCGCAAATTTCGGCATCGAGTTCGTGGACCTCGCCACCGGAAAAATCCTCTACTCCCACAACGCCAACAAACTCTTCGTTCCCGCCTCCACCACAAAACTTCTCACCGAAGGCACTCTCCTGGCAAAACTCGGCCCCGACTACCGCTTCCACACAAAAATCTATCGCACCGGCCCGATCGACAAGAAAGGCCGCCTCAAGGGCGATCTCATCCTCGTCGCCAGCGGCGATCCCAATCTTTCCAATCGCATCCGCCCCGACGGCACACTCGCCTTCGTAGACGAAGATCACTCCTACGGCGGTCCCGCCGTTTCCGGCGATCCGCTCACCGTCATCAAGGAACTTGCCAAAGCGATTCACGACAAAGGTGTGAAGAAAATTGACGGCCGCGTGCTCGTTGACGCTTCTCTCGTCCCCGACGGCCCGCGCGAAGGCGGCACCGGCGTCGTCATGTCTTCCATCATGGTCAACGACAACGTGATCGACCTCGTCGGCAAGCTGCCGCAAAAGTCGGCGAACCCACAATCCTTGAAGCAAATCCCGCAACTAGCTATATCCGCTTCGTCAATCGACGTCGTCACCGGCGCTCCAAACAGCAAACTCTATCTCGACGAACCAGTTTTCAAATCCAACGCCGACGGCAGCGTCGTCGTCACACTCACCGGCTCAATCCCGCTCGGCAAAGATCCGCAAACCGCCAGCATCGCGCGTTCCCTCGCCAACCCTATTCGCCGCAACCGTCCTTCGCGAATCTCTCATCGCCGCAGGCATCTCCATCAAAAACACCTTCGCCGGACCCGATCCCGACTTCCTTGCCGCGCGAAAGTTTTACACAGCAGAAAATGAAGTCGCCGACCACGTTTCCCTTCCACTGTCCGAAGAAATCAAAGTCACCCTTAAAGTCAGCCAGAATCTTCACGCAGGCATGGGACCCTATCTTCTCGGCGCAATCGTCGGCAAAGAATCAACCGATCCCCTCAAGAAAGGCTTTCAAATCGAACGCGCTTTTCTCCAGGACGCCAAGCTCGATCTCTCCGGCATCGCGCAAGGCGACGGCGCCGGCGGCGACTGGGCCGACCTCTTCTCCCCGGAGTTCATGACCAGCTATCTCGCCTACTGGACCACGCGCCCCGATTTCGACGTTTTCTTCCGCGCGCTGCCAATCCTCGGCAAAGACGGCACCCTCGTAAAAATCCAAAAGACAAATCCCGGCGCGGGCCACGTTTTTGCAAAAACCGGCACCTTCGACTCCGAAGACAAGCTAAATGGAAAAGGAATGTTGAACGGAAAAGGTCTCGCGGGCTACGTCTTCACGAAGTCGGGCCGCAAGCTGGCGTTTGCGGCGTATGTAAATCACGTTTCTCTGCCGGATGTTCCGGACGCGGCTCAATCCGTGGGTGGTCAGACGCTTGGAGAAATTGCGGCCGCAGCGTACGACGCCGAATTCTAAGAAAACTTCTCCGCCTTCTAGCTGAGGGTCTCATTTGCAGGCGCGCTCTGGCGTCTTTCGTACGTCACTTCGACGACGCCATCCTTCCCTTGATATTTGAAGATCAATTTGTATCCCGGCTCCAGCTTCGCCTTGGACTTCACGGTCTTATCCGAAAGCTCGACGTAGGCTCCGGCCACGGAGTAGTCGCCTTCCCAGCCCCGCAATTCGAAATGTCCATCCGCTTTCAGGTTAAGCTGGGCCGATGAACAGGGCTTCACTCTTCCGTGAACTCTTACCTGCGTGCACTGGTATTTCCCAGCAATGCCGGACGTTTGCGCCCTCGCGGCAGGCGCGCTAATAACAATGACAAGAACTGCTGCCAGGGGCAGGCCGAACCGCAATGCAATTTTGCCGGTAGCCACCACAAGGTCTCCCGAGTCAGAGGCGTAGCTGCGGCCTACCCCTGTCCCTTAGTACAGGTAGTTGCAACTGGCACGCCAGCGGCGACCAATCTAAACTGTTGAAAATAGGTACCTTAACTATTAGAGAGGAATGCGGCCGGCCGAAAAGTGGAACAAGCTTGCCCACTTCCTGTGCAAAATGGGCAAACTCCTTCAGGTTCTGCAAGATAGCGAGAAAAAAGTCCTAGGACTTCACCATGAGCGCTGACCCGGCACCTCTTACTCAATTTTGCGGCTGCTCGGGAATCGCCGCCCCATCTTTGCGCGGATCCGACGCCCCATAATTCACTCCCGTAGCAAAATCCCGCAGCACCGCCTGTGCTCCACCCATGTTATCGGCAAACGCCGGCAGCACTTCAATCTGGTGACCTTTCGCCGCCAACTCATCCCGCGTCTTTTGAGAGAAGCGATTCTCCACCATCACGTCGCACCCGCTGAAGCTAAGCTTCGTAAATCGCGGCGCCTCCACCGCTGCCTGAATATTCATCTTGTAATCCACAAGGTCAGCCAGGAATTGGGCATGCGCCTGCGACTGGTTCCACCCGCCCATAATCCCAAACGCCATCCGCACCTCGCCCTTCTGTGCAAACCCAGGAATAATCGTGTGCAGCGGACGCTTCCGCCCCGCCAGCGCGTTCGGCGAGCTCGGATCCATCACAAACAGCGCCCCACGGTTGTGCAGAACAAATCCCGTCCCCGGAGCCACAATCCCTGACCCAAACGATGAATAGTTGCTCTGTATCAGCGACACCATATTCCCGTCGCGATCCACGACGCTCAAGTAAGTCGTATCGCTGCCGCCTTCCATCTCTCCCGCCTGCGGATTGCAATTCGCATGCTCCGGATCGATCAATTTCGCCCGAGCCGCCGCCCACTCCTTCGAAAGCAATTTCGCCACCGGCAATTTCTGCCCGTGCGGATCGCCAATGTATTTCTGCAAATCCATGTACGCCAGCTTTTTTGCCTCAATCTCGACCTGCAGCGCTTTCGTCGAACCAAACTCGTACCCCTTCTGCCCCAGCGGAAAATTTTCCATGATGTTCAGCATCATGAGCGCCGCCATGCCCGACCCGTTCGGCGGCAGTTCATACACGGTCCACTCTTTGTACGTCGTCGAAACCGGATCCACCCATTCACTTGCAAACTTCGCCAGATCCTCCTCCACCATAGTTCCACCGTGCTTCTTCATTCCCGCGAGCATCTTCTTGGCAACGTCTCCCTTGTAAAAAGCGTCCCTCCCGCCGCTCGCTACCGCCTCCAGCGAAGCTGCCAAATCCGCATTCGAGAAAATTTCTCCCGTCTTCGGCGCATGATCCTTGATCAAATAAACCCGCGCCGCTTCCTCGTTCTCTCTTAGTTTGTCCGCCGCTTGGCTCCAATAACTCGCCGTAATCTCCGGAACTGGAAATCCCTCTCGCGCCGTTTGAATCGCCTGCGCCAAATCCTCCGAAAGTTTTTTCCGGCCAAATTTGTCTGCCAGCTTCTGCCATCCGTCTACCGCTCCGGGCACGTTAATCGTATGAATCCCGGACTTCGACATCTCCTTCATTCCCAGCTTCTGCAAAAACTCGATCGTCAATCCCTTGGGCGCCCACCCGCTCGCATTAATTCCATAAAGCTTGTTTGCCTTCGCATCATAAACAATCGCGAACAGGTCCCCGCCAATTCCGTTCATCATCGGCTCAACGACGCCCATCATCGCGTTTGTCGCAATCGCCGCGTCCACCGCGTTTCCGCCTTTTTCCAAAATATGAGCGCCCGCCTGCGAAGCCAGCGGCGATTCCGAGGCCACAATTCCATACCGCGAAATCACCATCGAGCGTGCCTGACCGCGCCCCTGCCCATTCGCCGAGCAAACCCACAAAAGCATCGCCGCCGCATAGACACTCATCTTGACCATTCGCCCCATGCTTCCGCTCCTCGCTTTTCTATTGAAGCCCGCTAACGCCAAGTGTGAAGCCAAAATCGTTCGTTCGATCCCCCTGACGAAACGAACTCGGTCTCAGTAAAAAACTGAGTCCACTGGCGGTTGAAGGAAGGACTCGGCCGCCGTTCTGATTTTGACCCGCCTACAGTTTCGAAAGCTCCACGCGCCGGTTTCTCGCGCGCCCTTCCATCGTTTCGTTCGTCTCCACCGGACTCGACGCGCCAAATCCCGCCGTAGCCAACCTCTCGGCAGAAATCTTGTACTGCGTCACCAGCGCCGCCTTCACCGCTTCCGCTCTCTGCTGCGAAAGCTGCAAATTGAAAGCGTCCCCGCCCACATTATCCGTGTGACCAGCAACGTTCAGCTTCCACTCCGGATGCGCCGCCATTACCTCTGCAATTTCATCCAGCGTCGGCTTTGACTGCGGCTTGATCTCGGCACTGGCAAAATCAAAGTAGATGCCGTAAATCCGCACCTTCTCCTGCTGCTCAAGTCTTCGCTCAAGCTGCTTCGCCGCAGACGAAGCCGCAAGCCCGCCTCCCTCGCCATCTGGTGGAAGCTTTCCGCCTCCTCCCCCCGCAGCCTGCGCTACCGGCGCATACTCCAACTTCACCACTTGCAAGCGGTCGGACTTCCCCACCTTCCACGTCAGCGACAACGGATTCTGCAGATCGTTCAGAAAATAAAACTCCGCCAGATTGCCGTCATCCGATTTGCAATTCGCCCGAATCGCCGGCAGTTGCACTCGCTCGTCATTTAAAAGCACGGGGAACGAGTAAATCTTCTGGTCCGCCCGCTTCAGCGTGCAGTTCACCTTGCCCAAATTCTGTAAATCCTTCATCGCCTGTTGTGCTTTCTGATCTTCCGGAGTCTCGCCGCCTTGCTTGTTCTTGTTCATCTCCTGCGCCATGCCCGCAAATCCGCCCAGCAAACCACCCAGCGCGCCCTTCATTCCCGTGTCGTGATAGGTGAAATCTGATTCGCCCTTGGTCAGCAAGTCATTCAGCGTGCTGGAAGAAATACCCAGTGCCGTCGTACTCGGTAGAGTCAACGGCTGCATTTCCCCAAACGATTCCGCATACTCATGCGAACTTTGCAAATCCGCGCTCAATATTTTCCGGCTGGTGCGTACTGACCGCTTCACCCGTTTCGCCGCGACTTTCTGCTGCTCATTCATGAACGGATTCTCCGGCTCGGGCAAATTGTCGGCGGAATAATCCATTAACACGCCTTCCTCATTCACCGACCGAATCTCCTTGATCGATTCGTAGTCCCCAGCGCTTTGCTGAATCGCCGTAACGACGCGCAATCCTTTCCGCATCGGTAGCACTTTCCCCATCGAGAGTTCCGGTTTCGCTCCACCCCCCGCGGGTAGCGAGGAAGCAGCAGCCGGCAACACGGTTGACGAGGAGGCGCCCCAGTCCGGATAAGTCGGCATCGAATCGGCCGCTTTACCACCCGGCCCAGCGCCAATCGCATTCGCAACGTCATTCACGTTGCCCCTGTTGATTGCTTCCTTTACCTGGTCAATCTTCTTCTTGGCCCGATAAGCAAGATAGGCGGTGCCACCAATTACACCGGCAACAAGCAGTCCAAAAACGACCAATACAATGAAAACCACTTTCCCGCACCCACGTCCGCTCTTTGTCGGCGAAGGAGGTGGCGGCGGGGCGACAGCCGTTGCCACAGTTCGTGGGGCAGGAGGAGGCGGTGGCGCCGCTGGAGACGGGCTCGGAGTCGGCGTTTGAGCGGCCGGCAGTGGCTCTTCCAAATTCGCTCCGCACTTCCCGCAAAATCTCGTTCCTTCGTCAGCTCGCGTCCCGACAATTCGGACAAAACTGCACCATTTTTCCTCCCGATTTTCTTGCTGCACGGGACTATACACTGGCCCCGTCTATCTCCAATAGGCAGCTTTTCGGAAAAAATTGCCCGACTCTGAAAACCCTCTGCCCATTGGCATTTTTTCGAAACTCGACCTAGAATCCCTCCAGTGCCGAACGCTGAACCGGGGCATACTGGCACACTGACGATTCAATCGAGCTTTCATGCCGGAAAAACCGATTTCTCCCGTTTCTCTGCCGCAGACTCAAGCCGGCCCACAGGTCGATGCGGAATTGCACGCCCGCATTGCGGCACTTCTGGGCGCTCGTCTTGCCGATCCGTTTTCTTTACTCGGTCCTCATCCCGTCAAAGACGGCTGGGCCGTCCGCTTCTTCATTCCCTGGGCCGACCAGGCAAATCTCGCCTTTCAAAACTCCGCAAAAGTCACGGATGCCGTAAAAATTCTCCCCGAAGGATTTTTCGAAGCCACGTGGCCGTCGAGCCAAACCACCGCTCCCGAACCCGGCAGCTACAAGATTCAGGGCCGCACTCCTGAAGGCGTCCCCTTCGAAATCTACGATCCCTACTGCTTTCCCTACCAGCTCAGCGATTTCGATCTGCACTTAATGGCCGAAGGCCGCCACTACGACACCTACGAAAAACTCGGCGCACACCTCAAGACCGTCAACGGAGTCACGGGCACCAGCTTCGCCGTCTGGGCTCCCTCTGCTCATCGCGTCAGCATCGTCGGCGATTTCAACGGCTGGGACGGCCGCATCCATCCCATGCGCCCGCGCGGCTCGTCCGGCATCTGGGAACTCTTCCTTCCCCATGTCCTTGAAGGCGCCATCTACAAATACGAAATCACCGGCCCGCACGACAATCTACTTCCTCTCAAATCCGATCCCTACGCCTTTCGCTCCGAGCTGCGCCCCAATACCGGCTCTGTCGTCGCCCATCTCGAAACCCATCAGTGGAACGATTCCAACTGGATCGCCGCTCGAGAGAAAAAGAATTGGCTCGATTCCCCCATCTCCGTCTACGAAGTTCATCTCGGCTCCTGGCGCCGCGTCCCGGAAGACAAAGATCGCTGGCTCACCTACCGTGAGCTCGCCGATCAACTCGTTCCCTACGTCAAGGAAATGGGCTACACCCACATCGAGCTGCTCCCGGTCATGGAGCATCCCTTTGACGGCTCCTGGGGCTATCAGACCCTCGGCTATTTCGCCGCCACCAGCCGCTACGGCACTCCCGCCGAATTCATGGAATTTGTAGACCGCTGCCATCAGGCCGGTATCGGCGTCATTCTCGATTGGACTCCCGCCCATTTCCCGCGCGACACCCACGGCCTCGCCCAATTCGACGGCACACATCTTTACGAACACGCCGACCCGCGCCTGGGCGCCCATCCCGATTGGGGCACGCTCGTTTACAACTACGGCCGCAACGAAGTTCAGAACTACCTCATCTCCAACGCACTGTTCTGGCTCGACAAATATCACATTGACGGCCTGCGCGTGGACGCCGTCGCTTCCATGCTTTATCTCGACTATTCCCGCAAACAAGGCGAGTGGATCCCCAATCGACTACGGCGGTCGCGAAAATCTTCACGCCATTGATTTCTTCAAGCGAATGAACGAAGTCGCCCATGGCCGCTTCCCCGGCGTCCTCACCATCGCGGAAGAATCCACCTCCTGGCCCAGCGTTTCGCGCCCCGTTTACCTCGGCGGCCTCGGCTTCAGCCTCAAATGGAACATGGGCTGGATGAACGATACGCTGAAATATTTCTCTTCAAATCCCATTTACCGCAAATACGAACACAACAAAATCACCTTCTCGCTCCTCTACGCCTTCACCGAAAATTTCATGCTGCCCTTTTCGCATGACGAAGTCGTCCACGGCAAAAACTCTCTCCTCCACAAAATGCCCGGCGACATGTGGCAGCAATTCGCAAATCTGCGCCTTCTTCTCGCTTATCAGCACGCGCATCCCGGCAAAAAACTGCTCTTCATGGGCAGGAATTTGGCCAGCGCAACGAATGGACCGAAGAGCGCAGCCTCGATTGGCACCTGCTCCAATACGAATCGCACAAAGGCATACAAAAGCTCGTCTCGGACCTGAATCGCCTTCACGCGGCAGGAGCCCGCGCTCCATCAAGTCGATTTCGAATGGCACGGTTTCGAATGGATCGACTGCAACGACGGCGACAACAGCGTCGTCTCCTTCATCCGCCGCGCCCGCAATCAGCGAAGATTTCCTGGTCGTCATTTTGAACGCCACTCCCGTCGTCCGCGGCAACTACCGCGTCGGCGTCCCCGATCGGCGGCTTCTATAAGGAAATTCTCAACACCGACTCCACCAACTACGGCGGCTCTGGCGTAGGCAACCTCGGCGGACTAAACTCCGAATCCACCACCGCCCAGGAACGCCCCCACTCCCTCCTCCTAACCCTCCCGCCCCTGTCCGCCCTAGTCTTCAAACTCCAGCGATAGGTAGCTAGGCTTCAGATGCATCCGACGATCCCAAGCCTAAAGAGGCCACCAATCAAGCCGACCAACCAAATAAAAAAAACCTGTCATTTCGTCCTCGTTATGAAATCAAACGCCGCGTTCTTTACGGCCGTTCGGAATCTGCTTTTTCATTCCCCCGCCATCGGATTTACTAGCCGCAGTCATCCCTCAATCTCCTTTCGGAATTCCCTCTGACACTGGTCGGTTATGCAAAGCATCCGCCCAATAGGCCGACGCTCTTATCTCTTTGTGGCCCCAAAACAGATCGTCTTACCCCCTTAAAATCAACACTTGTGAATGAACACCGCGTTTTAGCGTGTTTTGGCCGAAATCGCGGTCGCGCAACCCATGCAGAATCAACACTTATGCCCTACCCTCAGCCTAACCCCTGTAAAATGAATACTTACAAAAACAGCGGGAGGGGGGTACCCCTGTACCATCTCCCTCTGCAGCCCTTCCTGCTAGCATGGTCGTTCTCGCAGGGTTCCCCATGCGCGCACGCTTCCCGATTTCGGCCATTCTCCTCGCACTGGCGAGTGCGGGCGTCATGGCCGCCCAATCGTCAACCGGCCGCCAACCGCAACAGCCGGCCGCAGCTCATGAAACCAGCCGTGACTTCCTAAATCAGATGAACTCTTGCGACAGTGCCTGTGCTGACCAGATCGCCCGTGCGGTCAATCCGCATGCGAATGCGCAGCAAAAACAATCGCTGCCCAACGTAGTCGGAAAAATCGAAGCAAGATACACCCTGGCAAGCCCTCCTGGCCGAAGCCATCGCAGTCCAGTCACAATCCTGCGAGTCCGGCTCAGGAAAAGGTCAAGGAAAAAGCGCCAAAAAAGATGAAAAGGAAAGAGCGCGCCGCTTGGGCGAAATCAGCGCCCGCGCCAACGCGCACATCAAAACAATCGCCGACTCTTACCTGGCTGAATTCATGCGAATTCAAATGAACCGTGTTTGGAACACGCCGTGCCCCAACTACGTCGCGCACATCCCCTCGCGCCGCGACCCAGAAGACACCGACGCCCAAAAAGACGAATCCGCCACCAACGATTCGCCCGACGACAATCGCTAGAAGAAAAGCTATTTTTGTTCTTTGAGCTTTTTCAGCTGTTCTACAGCATTCGTATTCTTCGGATCCAGCTTCAATGACCTCTCATAGTTTTCGATCGCCAGATCTTTTTTCCCGGCAGCCGCATAAGCTTCGCCCAAACTGTCGTACACATTTCCCGATTCCGGATACATCTCCGTATTTCGCCGGAACAACTTGATCGCTTCATCCGTTTTTCCTTCGTTAAGCAACGTGTAGCCAAGCATGTTGAGAATGTGCTCTTCCGGCTTTTTCGTCTTTGCCATTTCTTCATAAGCGGCAAGCGCGGCGTCGGGACCTTTCAAACCAAGAATGAGCAGCAAGCGCTCGCCGCCACCACGCGCCTGCTGCTGATATTTCCAGCCGTATTCTTTCGCGACGCTTTCACAGATATTCGTTTGCCACAAAAATGCCGTTGTCGGAGTTCGCCATCGCCGCAAATCCCTGGCCGGTTTCGTAATTCATCACCAGCAGCGCCTGGAATCCTTCGTCCGCGCCGTTGTGGCCAAATTCACCCGCATGGTCCGGTTGAGACTGCGAACCCGATTCCGAAGTCTGGTGCCGAAGGCGGATGCGTCAACATTTCGTCCACGGTTTTCTGCGAGAGCACTTTGTTCGATTTGCCTTGCCTGGAGAGCGCAATATCAATCGCGAATTTCGCCAGGTCCGTTGGCGTCGTCCACAATCCCGCCGCGGCCATCTCCGGATAAATGTGCCAATTCCCATGAACTGGTTTTCCGTCGCGGTATGTTCCCGTCGCCGTGCGCGCTTGCCACGCCGCCGGCAACGGCTGCTCGTAACTGCTGTCCATCATTCCTTCTTTGTCGAGCACGAGCTCTTTCATCAACGCCGGAAACGGTTTCGCCGTTACATCCATCATCAGCAACTGTTCGATCGTCACGCCGCCGCCCGAGTATCTCCACTTCGTGCCCGGCACAAAATCCACGCGAATCTCGTCGGTGTTCGCTGGCGGCTTCGTACCGTTCAGAATTTCAACGAGCGTCGGAATTTTTTCATCTACGTCGTAACCTGGAAAACCGTGCACCGTGAGCCCGGCGGTGTGGCTCGCCAGCCGCCGCAGCGTCACTTTCTGTTCTTTCGTGAATTCGTTCTCCGGCACTTTCCATGTTTTCAATTTCATATTTACATCTTCATCGAGCGAAAGTTTTCCCTGCTGCACCAGCAGCATCATTCCCGTCGCCGCGACCGGCTTGCTGATCGAACCAGCCTGAAACAGCGTCTTCGTCGTCACCGGTGACTTGCTCTTGTAATCCGTCACGCCGTAAGCCTTGGCCCAAACAATTTTGTAACCATCAATCACCGCGACGGTTAGAGCCGGATCGTGAAAAGCCTTCATCAAATCATCCACACTCAATTTCGCCGCGGGCTGCCCACCGCCAAGTTCCACCGGCTCAATCCCGTTCTCCACGCGCTCCTGCCGCACCTTCGCGTCGTCGCTCCTCGCTACTTTTTGCTTCCTGCGCAGGACTTGCAGCCGCAAAGCACAGCAAAGCTGGAACAACCAAGACTGTTTTCTGAAAGAAGATGTACTTTCACGATTTCCTCCACGCGCCGACCAATGACACCCATGCCACTGGTAAGGACGAAGCAAATTGAAAAGAGTTCCATGCAAACGCAGAAAAGCCCGAACTCGATTGCCGAATCCGGGCTTTTCAGCATTCCTTCAATCTCTTTACCGCTTCAGTTTCTTTTTCGCTTTTTTCACCAATTTCGCGGCCTTTTTCTTGCCTTTCGCGACGCTCTTTTTCGCTGCTTTGCCGGCCTTCTTGAGCGATTTCTTGGCCTTCGCTGCGGCTTTCTTCGCCTTCTTTATGGTCCGCTTCGCCTTTCGCCGGACGATCTTTTCTTCCCCGCGCACCGCGGCAACCGCTTTGTTCGCCGTGGCAACAACTTTCCCCAGCGTGCTGCCAATCGTCTCCCCGACATTCATCAGCGTTTCGCTGCCGGGGGTTGGCTCATTGGTCGTTTCGTCGGTCATCTCATTCTCCTTGCTCTTTTCGAGGCCCGCGCATCATACGCCCAACTGCATTTCGCCGCCATCCCTACTTTCCCTTAGCCCGGACGGCTCAGGTGTGAGATTTTTTCAGCTTTCATTCTGCCCAGCTAAACCGAAAGAGCATCAAGCTTTGCGGCGGGAGCTGCACTGGAAACTCGCATATTCCATTCTCTGCTCTTACCGAAATCGGCCAGTCTTTCTTCTCGAGTTTTCCGGCGTGTTCAAGTTGTTTGTACTGCTCATCGGTGGGCGACTGCGGACTTCCCATCTTTTTCCACGCGGTATAGGAGTTGCTGTGATTTTCATCGATCACGTAGATTGTCAGCTTCGCCTGGTGCAACGATTTCGGAAGCCCAGTGATTCTGATTGTTGATTCGCGAGATTTGCGCTGCGAATCATCTTCTTTGTAGTTCCAAAGCATCAAATCCAGATTTCGGTCGCCTCTTGTGGCAATTCCATCAACCCCTTCAATCGCGCCATTTTTCAGATGCAGAACGTCTTCTTCCCGGGCGGCAGCGTCGCTCGTGAGCTTCAGCGCGCTTGCTGCTCATCATTCCAAACATCCGAAACGCATTTAGCACGGGCTTGTCGATGCCATTCGTTGCCAATTCCCTGTAGCCTTCAAAATAGGGCTGGCCTTCAAATTCAAAAGACCAACTCACGACACCCAGCAAGTTAATGCCGCTGGCTTTGGCAAGAGTGATTGTGTCCTTCAGCGCTTCGGCGGTATATACCGCGTAGAGACTTCCATTCCTGTAAGCATTCTCGGGTTTATCTTTCGCAGAGCACGCCGCACATCCTTCAGGATCCCATTCGCCCAGAATCACCGGCGTTTTGCGCCACTCCGGAAAAGAAGCAATCACTTCAAATCCTCTTTTTACGGATTGCAATTGTCTTTCCAGACCCATCTGAACGTGATCGCCTTTCCATTGCGGCGCTCCTTTGGGATGAAACGCAATGAAAGCAAGCGGCGCTCCCGGTTTTCCGGTCGCCGGATTCGCTCCTCTCGCGCAATGCTCCAAGAAAGCCTTTAGAAATGCAGCGGCCTTGTCGCTTGCGACTCCAGTCGAATCTGGCCCGCCAATTTTGGCCGCCGGAATTGCCCGCAAAATTCCCTGCGCGGCGTAGTCGTACAGTTTGAAAAATTCTTCCTGGGTTCCTTTCCAATACGGAATGTCCGGCTCGTTCCAAACTTCCCACAGCCAATTCAACACTTCGCCAGAGCCGTAACGATCCTGGAGGTGCTTTGCAAATTGAAAGACAAGCCCTTCCCACTTCTCATAATTTTTGGGGGGATACGCCCAACCCGTAAAATGTCGCCGTGCGGAAAATTGTGCCGGTACGGATCCGGATGAGTGGACAGCGCTTCCGGCATGAATCCCACTTCCACTAATGGGGTGATTCCTTTTTCGTGAAACTCATCGAAAATGCGGTCGACAATTTTCCAGTCATAGACTGGATTTCCCGCGGCGTCTTCCGTGTACGCGTTCGTGGATCCCCACTTCAGTGAGGAACTTCCATCCCCACTTGTCAGCAGATTGTGAACGCGCACATACACGGGTGCGGCGCTCAATCCTCGCAGCTCTCCCAACAACTTTTTTCCATTTTCAGCATAGGTGTAGTTCGGTTCGTCGTATCCGAAAAAACTCCACACCGGTTGCCAGGGGCCCTCGTTCGATTCCAACTCAACTTGAATCTGTACCGGAGGGATTGCTGGAGGATTTGTCTGCGCCAGTGCCGGCCCGTACGCAAAGCGCATGCATAGAAACATTCCGATCACGCAATTAGCAGTTACTCTGAAAAGGTTCAATGAGCTCGCTCCCGCCACCGACATCTAGCTTAGAACTCTCATCAGCGAAAATCCGTCGTAGCCCTTGCTGCCGACTGTTTGGATTGCGGTCGCGAAGACGCGTTTGTCTTTGGCGACGATTTCCGTAAGACGTTGGACGCCGCGAACGGCTTCGTCTTTGGTTGCGGGATCGGCGACGGCGCCGTCACGGACGACGTTGTCTGCGACGATCACTGTGCCCTTATGCGAGAGTTTCAGACGAGTGGTCGTAATAGGTCGGATAGCCGTCTTTGTTTGCGTCGAGAAAAATAAGGTCGAACGGGCCGGCGCCCTCGGAGAAGAGTTGCGGCATTGTTTTCGTTGCATCGCCGACGCGCACTTCCACTTGTTTGTCCAATCCGGCTCTAGTGATGTTCTTGCGAGCCACGTCCGCGTGTTTCTGTTCGTATTCGAGGGTGATGAGTTTTCCGCCGTGAGCGAGCCCGCGAGCGAGACAAATTGTGCTGTAGCCGCCGAGTGTTCCCACTTCCAGAATCTTTTTTGCGCCGATCATTTGCGCGAGCAGGGTGAGCAATTTCCCCTGGCTCGCCGTCACTGCGATCGGGGGAAGCCCGGCACGGTCACTGTCTGCAACTGCTGCTTTCAGCGTTTCATCCTCTGCGACAATTCCGCTGAAGTATTCGTCTACCTTCGTCCAAAGTTCCTGACTCATGGCAAAACCTCGTTCGCGCATCGAATATTTGCAGGCTCCATGGTAGCGTCCGTCTCCGGCGGACATTCAACACTTCTTTCAAGAAGGCGGTCCCACGGTTTGAATCATCACCCACTCCGTTTCCCTTGTTCTCGTCGGCCTGCTGGCCGGAATCAGTCTTCGTTATCGCAAGGGCAATCAGTTTGCGCTGGAACATGTTAGCGACCCGGCGCTGTTGGTCACATCCATGGCGTGGAGAGTGTAGACCAATAAATAACTACCGCATGAATACTCCCGGGTTCGTCGCCGGTCGTACCTTTCCCATAGTACTGAAGCGCTATTTCTGCCTGCAGACTCTTTCTTTACCCTCTTTTACACCCAGGCACTACATAGGCACGCAGAGGGAAAGGGCCATCAATGACCGCTGAACGGGGCGAAGACGGCCTCCTCGTCTCTGGGCGCAAAGTCCAGCAATCCCCCCTGTCCGGTCTGTTCCACTCCGCCTTGAATCGGGCCCATTGTGCCGCGGACCGCTTGAGCCTTCGCGCCAAATTTCTTTTTTCGTTGGTTTTAGTCATCCTCGCAATGACTTTTTGCACGCTCCTCGCCGTTCGCCAGTTAATCGAAGTCCGCGCCGACCGCCAACTCGTCCAGGACACCCAAAACTCACTCCTCACCTTTCAGGTCATGTCCCGCCAGCAACACATGGCCCTCGGCCGAAAGGCCGAACTTCTAGCGACTCTGGCCTTGCTTAGGGACGGCGACACAACTGCAATTCAAGACGCCAGCCAGGATCCCTGGCAATCCGAAGATTGCGACTTGTTCGCCTTAACCGACGGCACAGGCAAAATCACGGCCTTGCAGACGCGGGCGGAAAATGCGCCAACTGTTGCAAACGAGGCAATCGGAAACCTGCTCCGAGCCTCGCGCAGATCCGGGCACCGCGACACCAAGAAGCCCATCCTTGATTGGTGGGTCAATGGCGACCACCTCTATCAAATCGCCGTCACGCCAATTGATCCAGATCGTCGCGGCGGTCAGGTCATCATCGGCCACGAACTGGATACAACACGCGTAAAAGAGTTCGCGCGAATCCTCTCGAGTGACCTTGTTTTCCGCCAGGGGAATCGCGTCCTCGCAAGTTCCGTGGCTCCGTTCGAGGAACAGCAATTTTCTAACGTCAAAATCGCCCAAGCCGACTCATCAGAGCTTGTAGTGCGCAATAAGCGCTATTTCGTCAGCTCCCTCACGCTTTCTTCGGAAGACCCCGAAGCGCTCATCTTGCTGGTTCTCAAATCCGACGCCGCCGCGCTTGCTTCCATTGGCCGCCTCAATCTTCTGCTGGTCATACTTGGATTCACCGCCGTGCTCCTCGGCGGCCTTCTCGTCTATTTCATCTCCAGTACATTCACGAAGCCCCTGGCCTCTCTGATGGAGGGCGTTCGCGCACTGGAACAGGGCGACTATTCTTACCCGCTCGCCACGGTCGGCGACGACGAACTGGCCCGAGTCACTCACGCGTTTGATAGCATGCGCAGTACTCTCCAGCACAATGAAGCTCAACGCAAACACCTCGAAGGCGAACTCCGCCAGTCGCAAAAAATGGACGCCCTTGGCCGTCTGGCCGGAGGAGTGGCTCACGACTTCAACAATCTCCTCACAGTGATCAAAGGAAATACAGACCTGGCGCTCGATCAGCTGAAGCCTGATGAATCCGCACGCGGCAACTGCGAGCAAATCAGCAAAGTGGCCGATCGCGCCGCTTCCCTGACCCGCCAGTTGCTCGCTTTCAGTCGCAGGCAGTTGCTTCAGCCCCGGGTTCTCGATCTCAACGACCTTGTGATGGAATCCGGCCGCTTGCTCAAGCGTCTCCTGCGAGAAGACATCGAATTCAAAGTGACCTTCGGCGATTCCCTCGGCCACGTTCTGGCCGATCCTGGCCAAATCGAGCAAGTCCTTCTGAATCTCACCGTCAACGCCGCCGATGCCATGCCAGTCGGCGGATCGTTGCTCATCGAAACACGCAACGCCATCGTGGATGAAGGATATTCCTTCTCGCGTCCGCTCGTGAAGCCAGGTCGCTACGTCATGCTTGCCGTCACGGATAGTGGCTCGGGAATGAGCACAGAGATTAAAGCCCGCATCTTCGAGCCGTTTTTCACCACAAAGGAACCCGGAAAAGGTACCGGCCTTGGCCTCGCGACGGTCTATGGCATAGTCAATCAGAGCTCCGGCTATATCCATGTGGATTCGGCGCCTGGCTCCGGAACTCGCTTCGAGATTTATCTCCCGCAGACGCAGGAGCAATTGCCGCCGGCGGTGTCATCCGAACCAATTGCATCACACCGGCCTCATCGGGAAACGGTCCTGCTCGTCGAAGACGAAGGCGCCGTTCGCAACCTGACCTGCGAGTTTCTGCAAGCTGCCGGATACCAGGTGCTTTCCGCTGCCGACGGCGTGGAAGCCCTCGAAATCGCCGAACGCCTCGGCGGCGCCATCCATCTTCTCGTGACGGACGTCGTCATGCCTCGCATGCGCGGCACGGAACTCGCCAACCACATCCAAGAGAAGCTTCCTCATTTGAAAGTCGTCTTTATCTCCGGTTACACCGAACAGCTCCACGCCACACCGAACTCTATGGAGAATGGGCATTTCCTTCAAAAGCCCTTTTCTCGTGATCAGCTCCTAGGAAAGCTCAACGAAGTCCTCCGTCCAGAAAAATCGCCCCAGCCCCGCCGCGCGCAGAGGCTCTCTACTGTCGTCTAAGCCAGGGAGAGGAATTGGTAGAGCCCCCGGGCCATACAGGCATGCAAAATGGAATAGGCTGCCGCAAACGGGAACAGAAAAGCGGGCCTGCCGTCTAAATTTAGTGGCAGAAGATATTTGCCCGGTTTGTCGCTCGGCAGCCATTGGAGAAGAAACTGGCCACGGAACCGTCCGGGGTGCCCGTACGGTAAGTACCTCTTGGGAAGGGCTAGGGCTTTTCCGACCTTTTTAGCTCGTCCGTAAGTCCTGTATTTGCCACTGTTACTCACGCGACCAGCGCACTGCGCACCAAACCAATTCCCAATCTGCTGAGCCCCCGTTCTTCTCTATCTTTCTTCCCGTTCTCGGTTTTTGCGGGGGCGCTACTGTCGAGCACCAATATTCGCGGGACTACAAGAATCCGGACAAGATACCCACAACATACGGAACTTTTCCGGGCGTGGCCGCGTACTTGATTACAACTGCCCGGTCCTTGAGCCGATTGCGGCCAACCGTGGGCACACCTTCAGGAGGATTTGCCATGATTGACCGGATCCGGAAGTACGTGAAGACCTTCTCGATCACGACGGCTGCCGTGCTGTTTATGACCCCCTTCGCAGCCAATGCCCAAACCAATACCGCAAGCAATGACCGCTGGCTGCATGTGCGCGTGATCAGTTCGGACAATAAGGGGGAGACGGTGCGCGTGAACGTGCCGCTGGAGCTGGCCGAAAAAGTTCTTCCGGCGATCAACAAGGATCGACTGCACAACGGCAAAGTCACGATCAATCACTCCGATATGGAAGGCGTGGACTGCCGTGCCCTGCTTGCCGCGCTGAAAGACACCAAGGACGGCGAATTCGTCACAGTTCAGTCTCACGACAACGACGTTCAGGTAGCCAAGCAGAACGGCTACATGCTGGTTCACGTGACGGAGAAGCGTTGGCACGAAGGCAAGGATTCCAAAGAAGAGAAGATGACGGAAAAATCTCGTGTGGAAGTAAAAGTGCCGATGAAGGTTGTGGAAGCGCTGTTTTCCGCGGGCAAGGATGAGCTTGACGTGTTGGCGGCGCTGCGGGCACTTTCTTCTCACGGCGACATGGAACTTGTCTCGGTGAAAGACGGCAATGACACGGTTCGCGTATGGATGGATTCCAAGAGTTCGGCTGACTGAGCGGAAGAAACGGGAGAAAGGAATAGAAAATGATTCTCGCAAAAATAGCTCTCGGGGCCGTGGGAACCCTGGCAGTGGCGACGGTTTATACCTTCCGCGAGGGGACGATTCGCGTGGACGTCGATGAGCACCGGCCGGGCGGGTCGCACGTGCACTTCTGGGTGCCGGCGGCGGCGGTTCCGGCGGCGCTGCACTTCGTGCCGGACGAGAAGCTGCAGGAAGCAGCCGAGCAAGCAAAGGAAGCGCTGCCGGTCGTGCAGATCGTTGCGGAAGAACTGGAAAATTATCCGAACGCGGAATTTGTGACCGTGGACGGCGACAACGAGCATGTGAAGGTCTCTGTGCGCGACGGGAAGGTGTACGTGGACGTGCAGGATCATGGGGATGAAGTGCATGTGGCCGTGCCGGTTTCAACGATCAAGGATGTTGTGGAAAGCGTGGCGAACCGGAAGCAGGCGCAGTAAATTTTTCCTTAGCCGCGCTTGATTGGTCTACCTGGGAGTTGAGGCCGAAAAGCACAGGCAAGAATGCCTGTGCCACGTTAGTCTTCTTTGGCGGGCTGGAAGTAGACTTCTTCGAACATACTTCCCTTTTGCCAGCCGGCGCGCTGCAGTATTCCGCGGCAGTTTTCGACCATGTTGGGATGGCCACAGAGATAGCCGGTGGTTTCGCTTGGCTGCAAACCCCAGTCGGTGGCGTAGTGACGGACGAGATCGTCCACGCGACCGGTTTGGCCGCCCCACTGCGGATCTTCCCACGGGCGGCTGATGGTGGAGACGTAATTGAGCCAAGGAACTTCGCCTGCAATTTTTTCCATCTCGTCGCGGTAGCCAAATTCCCAGCTGCGACTTCCGCCCTGAATGCAATAAAGTCTGTGGCCACCGGGCATATCGGAGTTGCCGGATTTCCAGTCTTTGTAGAGCGTGCGAACGTAACTGACGAACGGAGCAAGGCCGGTGACTGTAGCAAGCAGCAGGTGATTTTTTCTGCCGCTTTTCAGGTCGAGCGTAAATCTGCCCTTGGAGATTTTTCGGCAGAGCAGAGTGTCGCCGGGTTGCAGTTTGTAGAGATGCGGGGTGAGTTCGCCCTGGGGAACAAGCTCGACGAAAAACTCAAGTACGCCTTCTTCATAGGGCGACGAGACGATGGAATAGGCGCGCTCGATTCGTTTTCCGTTGTGATCGACGCCCAGAGTGGCGTACTGCCCCGCCTTGAAGCTAAACGGGCCGCCCGGGTCTACACGGACAAGCCAGAGGTCTTCGGAAAGATCCTTGCGTTCGATGACTTTTGCGACGTAGTGCTTTTCCCCGAGGGGAATCGCTAGCGATTCGGACATAGCCCACCCTTTGCAGCGCTTCTTGCGTTGTGATTATTTCCCTCCGAATTTACACGAAAAAGAGAACAGGCGAAACTGCCTGCGGCAGTTTCGCCCGAGTTGCAATCCAGTATTTTTGCAGAAGCCGCGGGAGGCTATTGCTGCTGTTGTTTTTTCTGCATCATCATCTGGCGCATCGCTTGCGGGTCGAACTTCTGGGGGGTACCGGTGATGTGCTCAGTGGCATTGGAAGTGGTTTTGATGAGGACCATTGTCGAATCTTTCTTGACGCTTTTGACGAGGCTCATCGGGGCCACTTTGGAGCTGGCCCAGATATCCTCCGTGCCGTCATCCTTGACCCAATGATCGCAGACGAACGTTCCGGCCGGAACGACGACGGGTTCGGTGCCGACCTTGTGCCACTTTTCCATGTCTTCCGCCATGCGTTCCTTCGATTTGGCGCTTTGGTTCATGGGCATTTCCATCGGTTGATTGGTGCCGGGCATCATAAAAATCATTTTGTGGAGCTCAAAGTCGGCGCGCGAGACAAGCATCTTTGCGTAGGTGGGCCCGTCGGCTCTCTTGCCGTTCTGCCCCACCTCTAACCAATAGGATTCTTTCCCGTCAACGTCTTCTCTGGCCATTACGGCCATTTCAATTGTGGACTTTGAGCCGTCCTTTTCAGTTTGTTCGTAGGTGGCGCCCGCGCCTACGACCGGGTGAAAGATGTCCGCGATACCAGGTTTTTTGAAAAAGTTGCCGCCGCCGAACTGCGCATTCGACGCCGGTGAAAGACAGACACAGGCAACCAGAACCAGCAACCCAACGAAAGTGCGCTTCATTCCTTGCTCCTTTGCAGTGACGTAACCTATTGCGCTCGCTTGGGGAGACAGATTCGACGGCGCAATTTAACTCTTGAAGAGTATTAAACGTGCAAGAGCCGGGAGGCAATCGTTCTGCGGCGCCTCTGTTTCGATATACGAACTGTCCGGGCAGTTGGATGAGCTTATTCGTAGGCGAGGGCAACGACGGGATCGTAGCTGGCGGCGCGAAGCGTCGGATAGATGGCTCCGGCGGTGGCTCCAATGATGGCCAGAACGATGGAGCCGAAGATCCATTGGGTGGTGATTTGAATCTGGAGCGTAGGTACGGCTTCGCGGAGGACGGCTTTGGTGAGGAAGGTAAGGAGGATACCGACGGCGCTGCCAAGTATGGTGAGGGCAAGCGTTTCGCCGAGCAGGAGGCGGGCGATTCCGGCACGGGAGAAGCCGAGCGCTTTGAGAATGCCGATTTCGCGGGTGCGTTCGAGGACGAGCGTGTGCATGTTGAGGAAGACGACGAGGAAGCTGATGACGATTCCGATTCCGACCATCGTTTTAATAAAGGGTTTTAGTTCCGGAAGGTTGGAGGAGTTCATGAGGGTCATGTACTCGGACAGGGAGCGGACACGATTGTTGGGTTCGAGCGTGAGGATTTGCGCGCGCGTGCCTTCGGTGTCGCCTTTGCTGCGGACGTAGAAAACGGAGACGCGCTTTTCGGCGCCGGAAATCTCTTGCGCGGTTTTAAGGGGAATGAAAAAACGGGCGCCTTTGCCGTGGGCGACGATGCCGCTGAGGCGGAACAGATGGCCCATGAGTGTGATGGTGTCACCGACTTTCAGGTGGCGCGACTGCGCGACGATGTCGTCGGCGATGGCGTCTTCGGGTCCGGTAAAGGGTCCGCCGGAGCCGAACAGGAAACCTTTACTGAGCGCGTTAAAGCGTTTGTAGTCAATTCCGTAGATGACGACAAAATTTTTCTGGTCCATCAGGCTGAGCGTGGGAGCGACTTCATCGACGCCGGGGAGCTTGGCAATTTGTTCGCCGAACGATTCCTGCATGACGGCGCTCGAGAAGGCGAAAAAGATGGAGGCGTTCGGGCCTTGCACGAGAATGTCCGCGCCGACGCCTTCCACGCGCTTACCCCATTCGTTGACGACGCCGGTGGTGAGGCCAACGATCATCAGGACGAGAATGACTTGAATGGAGATAGCAAGAATGCTGAGGATGGCACGCAGAGGGCGAGCCGTGAGGTTGCCGACAATCATGCGGATCGGAGAAAACTGTGCGTCGTTGGAGTCGGTCATGAAACTTATCTGACAAAGACTTTACCATCTGTATTTTACGCGGGTCAAAACGGAATGTAGGCAAAAAAAGTCACAGAGTGTGTGCAGGTTTGTGTCAAGCAGGGGCGCGCGGAGTGCGCGGAGAAGAAAAATCGGGACTGCAAGAGACGTGCCGAAGCGCAGAAAAAATATTTCTGTACCGTGAAGTTTTCAACACAGATGTTGATAAGTTTGTGGAAAAGGGGGCGGCTGGCAAAGCTAACCCGCGTTTCTTCAATGTGGTGATGCGGTTTGCACAATTCTTGTGCAACAATTTTTGTATGAAGATTTTCTTGCGCGAGATGAATGCGGCAAGACGAAGTGCTTTGTTTCGTGTGAAATGCAAAGTTCCCGAAAATACGATGAGCGATTAAAGTTTGATGGAGAGATTCCAAAAAACAGAAAATTTTGCGGGCTAGCGAGCTGTTAGTACCAGTGCGGCGGCTTTTCCAGTTTTATCTTGATGATTTGGCGAGGATCGGTGATTTCCACCCATTTGCCGTAGGTCTTCCAGCCTTCGGCGATGACCTGTACGAGGGCTTTTCCGAGCGGTGCGTCAGGTACATGGGCGACACCATCGCGATTTGTTTTGACATTAAGCTCCAACTTCTTGTCTTTGCGCATTTTGCGCTCTTCGGTGTACTTCAAGTAGACACTGGCATTCTCGACCGGGGTTTCGGAATCGCCGCCGACGACTTCGATGCGGATGCGGTTGGACTGCGACTTGGAAGTTGCGGGCGTGTCGCCGGGCGGGGGAGTTTGTGCGCGAGCAGCGCCCGCTGCGAACAGGACGCAAGCGAGAAAACAGAGACCCGGCACGACTAAGCGTTTCGAGTTCATAAGTTGGTAGGAATAATAGTCCACGCAAGCCCCTGGTGAGGTCAAGTGTCGGTATGGAAAAATTGGATGCAAAGACTGCAAAAGACGATGCTTACTTGGACTGTGCAGGCGAGCGGGGCGCAATTGACGACCTGTGGATGCTACTGTAACGTGTAGTGAAACTGTGCGGAAGAAATTCGCGTTGCGCACGTGTGGCCGAGGCAGGGGAAGAAAAGCACGTTTCACACTCCGATTCAATAAGAGATTAGAAGGTTGGGCGGCGCGCCGGACGAGCGTGTGCCCAAATGCAGCGAGGAGAACGCCATGGGGTTCGCGACAAACGCAATACACGTTGGGCAGGAGCCCGATCCAGCAACGGGAGCAATCGTAGCTCCGATTTATCAGACGTCGACTTACGTGCAGGAAGAGTTTGGGAAGTACCGGCACGGCTACGATTACGCGCGGACGAATCATCCGAACCGCAAGGCGCTGGAAAAGACGCTGGCCAAGCTGGAAGGCGGGCACAGTGCGTATGTGTTTACGTCGGGGATGGCGGCAATTGATTCGGTGTTCCGTTTGTTGAGGCCGGGCGACCACGTGATCTTGTCGGAAGCGGTGTATGGCGGCGTGTACCGGCTTTCGACGCAGTTGCTGGTTCACTTCGGAATTGAATTCAGCTTTGTGGATACGTCGGCAGTGGAGCTGGTGATGGCGTCGATGAGGCCAAACACGAAGATGGTCTACGTGGAGACGCCGACGAATCCGACGATGCGCGTGACGGACATCGCGGCGATGGCGAAGGTGGCGAACGACCGAAACGTGACGCTGGTGGTGGACAACACGTTTTTGAGTCCGTATTTGCAGCGGCCGATGGAGATGGGCGCGCACATTGTCGTTCATTCGATGACCAAATACCTAAATGGCCACAGCGATTCGACAGGCGGGGCGGTTGTGCTGACTCGTCCGGAGGATTCGGAAAAGATCTATTTTATCCAGCGGTCGGCGGGAGCTGGGCTGGCGCCGATGGATTGCTTTTTGGTTTCGCGCGGGATCAAGACGCTGGCGATACGAATGCTGCAGCACAATGCGAACGGAATTGCCGCGGCGCGACACCTCGATGCACATCCGAAGGTGCGGAAGGTGTACTACCCGGGCTTGCCGACGCATCCTCAGCACGAGATTGCGCGGAAGCAGCAGCGCGGGCCGGGTGCGATGATTTCGTTCGATTTGGGGACGGAAGAGGCGGCGAGAAGATTTTTGAATCAGGTGAAGCTGTGCTCGCTGGCGGAGAGTTTGGGCGGAGTGGAAACGCTCATTTCCCTTCCCGCGGTCATGACGCACGCGTCGATGCCGAAAGAAGTGCAGGAACGGATCGGAATTACGGAAGGGCTAGTGCGCCTGTCGGTGGGGATTGAGGACGTGGAAGATATTTTGGCGGATCTGGACCAGGCGCTCTTGTACGTGTAGACAAATTGTTGCCCAAGAGCACCCGCCCCGGAAGGCGGTCTGTACAATGGCTCGCGGAGTTTCAAATTATCTTAGAGAGCCGGAATTTTCTTCGACCCAGTTTAAGTAATCGGTTGAACCCCAGGTTATGGGGAGGGCGATGATTTCCGGCACGTCGTAGGCGTGGAGCCGCTTGATTTCGGCCTCGAGAGCGGGTAGTTGTTTTTCAACTGTTTTGATGAGCACCAGTTGCTCGCGCGACGCCTGAACTTTTTCTTTCCAGCGATAGATGGATTGGACAGGGCCAAGAATAATGGTGGCGCAGGCGGCGAGGCGTTTGCGGACGATTTTGCTGGCGATGCGGCGGGCTTCGATGAGATTTCCGCAGGTTACCAGCACAATACGGGTGGACTTCGATCGTGGCATGACTTCCTCCCTAACGAGGCTGGGCGTTGCGGCTGACTGTCGGTAAGGGACTTCCGCAGAGGCGGGTGCAGGGCTAGAATAGCGCGTCATGGCCACTCCTACAAATGCGGCTGCCGATGGGCGGTCACCGGTAAAATTCGGCACCTCCGGGTGGCGCGGATTAATCGCCGATGAATTTACTTTCGCCAACGTGCGGCTGGCGGTGACGGCCATTGCAGAGCATGTCAAAGCCAAAACACAAAAACCCAAAATACTCGTCGGATATGACACGCGGTTCTATTCGGAAGAGTTTTCACAGCTGGCGGTGGAGATTTTGCAGCATCATGGCGTGACTGCCCTGCTCTGCGAGACGTTTACGCCGACGCCAGCGGTTGCTTATGAGATTCAGCGGAGCAAGCTCGACGGCGCGGTGAACTTCACGGCGAGCCACAATCCGGCGAAGTATCATGGGTTAAAATTTTCTTCGGCCGATGCGGGGCCGGCGCTTCCGGAAGTGACGAAAGATATTGAGGCGCGGTCGGCGAGATTGTTTGCGGCGGGCGGAGTACCTGCGTTGGGGCATCACGAGAAGACGAAGGCGCAGATTGTGAATCTGCGTGCAGACTATTTGAAGCGGATTGGGGAGCTGGTGCGGTTTGATGTGCTGCGGAAGGGCGGCGCGAAATTTGTAGTGGATGCGCTGCACGGGTGCGGCGCGGGATATTTGGACAAGGTTTTGCTGGATAACGGCGTGGCGGTGGAGCCGCTGCGGACGAATCGGGATGTTTTGTTCGATGGGACTGGGCCGGACGTGAGCGAGGAGAATCTGGCGCCGCTGCGGAAAGCGGTGGTGGAATCGAAAGCGGCGGCTGGACTCGCCACGGATGGTGACGCGGACCGGTTTGGAATTGTGGACCGCGACGGAAGCTGGGTGGCGCCGAATCATATTTTGGCGCTGGTGTACGACTACCTGGTGGAGACGCGCGGATGGAATTTGCCGGCGGCGCGAAGCGTGGCGACTTCGGAGCTGGTGGATGCTGCGGCAAAAGCTCGTGGGCAGAAGACGTATCAGACTCCGGTGGGATTCAAATACATCGGGCAGTTGATTCGCGAAGACAGGATTGCGCTGGGTGGCGAAGAGAGCTCGGGGCTGACGATTCGCGGACATGTGCCGGAGAAGGATGGAATTCTGGCGTGCTTGCTTGTGGCGGAGATGATGGCGGCGCGCGGAACTTCGATTAGTGACCAAGTGAAAGCACTCTTCAAAAAACTGGGGCGCGAATACTGGCCGCTGAGAGAGAATTTGCACTTGACGGAAGAACAGAAGGCGAACGCGATCGAGAAATCGAAGACTGATGCTTCAACGCTGCTGGGAAGGAAAGTGGCTTCCGTGGACCGGACCGACGGAGCGAAGTTTGCGTTTGAAGACGGAACGTGGATGCTGCTGCGTCTGAGCGGAACAGAGCCGCTGCTGAGATTGTATGTGGAAGCAGAAAGCCCGGCCGCTTCCGCAAGACTGGCGAAAGAAGCCACGGAATGGATTTTGAAGGGATGAAATGAAAGAGCAGAAGACATTCAGAATGCTTTGGCAGAGTTACGGGCGCATTGTGCTGGCGCTGTGCATCGCGGCCCTGGTTGTGCACGACGTGTTTGGCACGCACGGGTATTTGGCGCTAAGACAGACGAAGGAAGAGATTGCGAAGGTGCAGAAGGATTTGACGAGATTGAATAAAGAGAATGCCGAATTGCAAGACGAAGTGATCGATCTGAGAACGAATCCCGACAAGATCGAAGCGCTGGCGCGGAATGGGTTGGGATTGGCGCGACAGGGAGAAGTGATTATCAAGATTCCGCAGGGGCAGCAGGCGGAGAAGCCGGCGCCGCACGAAGCCTCAGTAATTTAGAAGAGCACTCCTACCTTAATCGAGGCGCGAGCGTTAGAAGCGTCCTTCCCAAATTTCTTCCAGTTGGTTCTGAGAAGAGAAAGCGCGAGCATTGCCAGGAAAATTGCGAAGAGCCCGAGCGTTGCTTTTGCGACGCTGCATTTGTGCCTGGGGAGAATCGAGAGGCCACCGTAAACGAATTGGATGTGAACCCAGTAGACAAGCAACGAAGTTTTGCCAAGTTGGATGAGCGGGCTGAAGCCTCTGCCGGCGTAGCCATAACGGCAGCGAATGTAGCCGACAAACAAGATAAAGAGGAGCAAGCCGCAACGCATGAGGAAAAAATTCGGGCTTGAGTGCCAGTAATCGTAGACGGCGTAGAGGCGGATGGGAGATCTGTCGAAGAGTTGTGAAATGCCGCTGACGGCTATTCCGCCGAGGCCGAGGAGAGTGAAGGTGTTGGCTTCGTACTGTTTCGCAGGATTTGCGTTCAGCAAGAAACCGACGGCCAAGCCGACGAAGGCAAATGCGCTCCAGGGAAAGAGCGGGAAGAGCCAGGGCTGCGGGGCGTTGAAGATGTGGACACCGTTGACGTAGGACTCCAGCGGCCAAGGGAGAAATTTGGGGCGAAGCGTGGTCCAGAGAGGCGGAGTGATCATGGCGATAAAAGTGGCGACGGCGAGACTGGCGACAAGGCCGCGAGAGCGCGCGGAAGCGACGGAGTCGGAGGCGGTTATCCAGCAGAGGACGCCCATGAAGATCATGGAAAGGCCGAGGATGTTGAGCACGTCGACCCGGAAGAGGTCGGTCCAGGGAGAGTGGCCAACGGCGAGGGCGTATTCCTGAATGCGGAAGAGAAAGCCGAGGGCGAAAATTTCCGCGCCGCGGAGAATGGTTTGTTTGGCGATCGTGCGGCGGGCAGTCCCCTTTTCGCGAAGGCGTTCGGTGACCAGCGCAAAAGAAAGTCCGGCGAGAAAAATGAAAAGCGGCGCGGGAAATGTTCCAAGAAGCCGCGACCAAATGTATACCGGCGCTTGGCGCGCCTCGGGGCTGAGCCAGGAATCGTAGCAATGCGTTTGAAACATGAGGATGCAGGCGAGGCCGCGCATCCAGTCAATGTAAGCCAGGCGTTTCTCGGCGGAAGTCATCGCGGAACGTTACGATACAATATCCCGCTTGCCTGCTACGCGCCAAATCGGAACGATGCCCGTGCTGGGGTTGTGGGGCGTGCTGTGCATGGCGCTGGCGATTGCGGCGTCGCTTTCGGGATTGGGATATGCCTACGGCGGGCGGGCGTTCGTTGCGACGCTGGCGACATTTGGATTGTTGCTGGGGGGCGCGCTGCTGTTTGCGTCGCGAGGAATGTTGGAGCGCGTTGCCGCGGCCGGGGCGGGCAGCGGCTGGCTGATCGGCATGGCGATCTTTCTGACTTACCTGCTGTATGCGTTGGGGACGGGGACGCTTTCGTTTGCGCGGGTTGGCGCGGTGGCATTGTTTTTGCTTTTGCCCCTGGCGATACTTTCCACCGCAGGACATTCTCCTGCCGGATCGTTACAGGATTTTTTGGTGATCGCCGGGGTTTGGGTGGCTGTGAAGTTTGGGCCGGCGCATTGGATCTGGCCGTTCCCTTCCGGAAAACTTGCCTACATTTTGACGATGCTGCTGGCCGTAAATCTTGCGATTGCGGGATTTCTGCTTTTGCGGCGGATTAAGGGAGTTGGGTACAGCATCGGCTGGAGCAGCGAATGGACGTTTTCGATTTTGGCGAGCTTTCTATCGTTTGCGTGCATTGCGATTCCGTTGGGAGTGAAGCTGCGCTTTGTTGTATTTGATTTGCATCATCAGGCGTGGTCGACGCTGCCGCTGAACGCGATTGGGATTTTGCTGTTTATTGCCTGGCCAGAAGAGTTGCTGTTTCGCGGGCTGCTGCAGAACTGCTTGTCGCGGGCGGCCAGGAGCGATCTGTTTGGATGGATTGCAGCTTCTGTGCTGTTTGGATTTTCGCACATCACGAACGGCGGATTTCCGAATTGGAAATACGTGTTGCTGGCGTCGCATTGCAGGATTTTTTTATGGTTGGACCTGGCGGCGGACAAATTCGATTTTTGCGTCGGCGCTGGTTCACGCGGCGGTGGACTTGCTGTGGCACTTTTTGTTTCGAACCTTATAGGCAAGGCCGGGAGTATAATCCGGGCCGCGGAATTGAAATGCACGAGGAGGACGGGACATGGCACAGATGACTGCGGATCAGGCGACCTTTTTGCTGGGGATTTTTGTGGGCACGCTGAGCAAGGAGAGCGTGGCGACGAAAAATGTGATTGCGGCGATTCCTGCGGACAAGGGCGATTACAAACCGGACGAATCATTCAAAGTGTTCTCTGGAACTGGCGCGGCACATTGCAGCGGCGGAGGCGCGGCTGACTTCGATTCCGATAGAGGGGAAATTCGATCCGAGCGGGCCTTCTCCCGTTCCGGAAAGTGTAAAAACGCCGGCTGAACTTGCCGCGTGGTATGAACAGAGCATGGCGGACAAGCTTCAGAAATTGAAGGCGCTGACGCCCGAACAGCTGACAAACATGGTGGACTTTCGCGGATTGTTCCAGCTGCCCGCGGTGATGTACTTGGAGTTTGCGTCGAACCACTCGATTCATCATCGCGGACAGCTTTCGGCGTATTTGCGGGCGATGGGATCGAAAGTGCCGGCGATTTACGGCGACAGCTACGACAGCGCGGCGGCGAAGAAAGCGGCGGGAGGCTGAAGAATTGGCGGACGCCAGCGAAGAACGGCTGCAGTTTGCATGGAAGAATTTTGAAGATCAGCAGGCGATCATCCGAGCCGCGGATTTGAAGGCGGGCTATCTCGTTACGTTCCTGCTCTTCTTCGGAGCGAGCACGATTCCGCTGGGGCGCGAAGTGTTTCCCAAGCTGCGATGGGAAGGCTCGGGAGCAATTGCGAGCGGGGCGTATGGTGCAAGTTATGTGCTTTCGGTGATCGGCTTCGTCTGGTCCATGTATCTGATTTCGCATGTGATGACGCCGCGGACAAAGAAACATCCCGCCGAGCCGAAGCCGGGGGCAAATCTGCTTTTCTTCGGGCACGTGACGAAGTTCGATAGCAGCGACCAGTATTTTGAAGCGGTGGCAAAAGCGGAGCCAGAGCAACTGCTCCGGAACATAACCGACCAAATCTTCGAGCTGGCGCAAATTGCGAAAGCAAAGCTGGACAGTTTGAAGGCGTTTTCTAGATCGTTCCAACTGACACTGGTGGCGTGGTTCATCAGTACGGCAGTGGGATTTTGGATCATGAGTTGGAGATGAGAAAACTCTGCGCCGTTATTTCGCGGAATACTCCTCTGCGAATCGCAGCAACCACGGAGTTTACAATTAATTTAGAGATACTGTAGAGTACACGCCGCAAAGCCGAAGGACGAACCGCCAAGTTTGTCCCGCGCCGGCAGATGAAGTAATGCCCTGAGCCATTTCGTCCCGGGGGAGCCCGGGGCAGGGCCGAGCAGCTAAAGACCGAGGCGCTCCACAGATGCACAACACCCGGATTCAGATGTGCAGTTGCGGTCACGCGAAGAGCATTCACGTTAGGATGTACGGACCGATGTACGAAAACACGAAGTTGCCGCAGTCGTGCAATTTTCCGGCTTGCAAGTGCAAGGGGTTCAAACCCGGCAAGGCAAAGGCGAAGCGCTAGCCGGCAGCGAGTTTCCCGTCGAACAACGGGATGAGGAAATACAACTCCCGCTAATAATCCAAGCCGGCCTTGAAGAGTCTGCCGGGGGCGTTCCATGAAGCGAACTCTTATTGTCCTCGCAATTTGACGCAAGTGCGGTCTGGGATCGGCTGCGCAGAAAAATCCGGACGATGCCGCAGCAACCAAGGAAAATCAAAAAATATCTGGAAGTCACTCATTTATGACGAATGATGGGGCAGAAGGTGGACGCAATGAGGAAAGGTGATGGACGGACGAGCGATTCCGGCGTTTAAACCGGCTAGAAAACCAACCAGCAACTGACCTCAAAGAACTAAGTTGCAGGCGCTAACGGACGACGCCGGTGAGCGGGGACGACGCCGAGGCGTAGAGGCGCTTGGGCATGCGACCGGCGAGGAATGCTTTGCGGCCGGCGATGGTGGCGTCGCGCATGGCTTCGGCCATGAGGACCGCGTCGGCGGCCTCGGCAATGGCGGTGTTCATGAGGATGCCATCGGCGCCGAGTTCCATGGCCACGGCGGCGTCGCTGGCTGTACCGACTCCTGCATCAACAATCATGGGCACTTCGGTGATGCGTTCGCGCAGGATGCGCAAGGCGGCCGGATTTTGTATGCCGAGGCCGGAGCCGATTGGCGCGGCGAGGGGCATGATGGCGGCTGCTCCTGCGTCGATCAATTTGCGGGCGGCAATCAGATCGTCATTGGTATAGGGCAGAACGACGAAACCTTCTTTCACCAACACTCGCGTGGCTTCGATCAGTTGTTCGGTGTCCGGGAAAAGCGTTTGCTGGTCACCGATGACTTCGAGCTTGACCCAGTTGGAAAGCCCGACTTCCCTGCCGAGGCGAGCGGTGCGGATGGCTTCGTCGGCCGTGTAGCACGCGGCGGTGTTTGGCAGGATGAAGATTTTGTCGCGGGGAATGTAGTCGAGCAGGGATTCCTTGGATTTGTCGGTGAGATTGACGCGGCGGACGGCGACGGTCACCATGTCCGCTCCGCTGGCAGCGTGAGCGCGGGCCATTTCGGGAAAGCTGCGGTATTTCCCTGTTCCAACGATGAGACGTGAATTAAAAGCGCGGCCTGCGATGACAAGTTGGTCTGACACGAGAATCGGCTCCGTGAAAGAAGATTGTAGAACGCGGAGGGCGGCGGTGTACACTTTTGGGCCGCGAGTGGAGAGAGCCAATCTGTAAGCAAAGTCCGGATGGGACGTAACCTGGATTGAGTGGCCACGTCTGACTCGCAGGTGGTGGTTCTCGCATTGAATTCCGTTTCTCAATAATCTGTTGGAGGCCTCGAATGAAAGTCAGGTTGATGCTGGTTGCTCTATTTCTGTTTGCCGCTGTCGCGGCGCGCGCGCAGGAAGTGGAGATTCCCTATCAAAAGTTCACGCTGGACAACGGGCTGACGGTAATTGTGCATGAAGATCACAAGGCGCCGATTGTCGCGGTGAACACGTGGTATCACGTTGGCTCGAAAAACGAGAAGCAGGGGAAAACGGGATTCGCGCACCTGTTTGAGCACCTGATGTTCGGCGGCAGTGAGCATTCGCAGGGGCGCTACATTGACGTGATGGAACGGATTGGCGCGACGGATTTGAACGGGACAACCAACAGCGACAGGACAAACTATTTTGAAAATGTGCCGACGTCGGCGCTGGATTTGACGCTTTGGCTGGAATCAGACCGCATGGGGCATTTGCTTGGGGCGTTTGACGAGAAGACTCTGACGCTGCAGCGTGGCGTGGTGCAGAACGAAAAGCGGCAGGGGGAAAACCAGCCTTATGGTGTGACGCGGCAGTTGATTACGCAAAACACTTATCCCGCCGGGCATCCGTATTCGTGGACGACGATCGGTGAGATGAAGGATTTGGACGCGGCGTCAATGGACGACGTGAAGGATTGGTTCCGGACCTATTACGGGCCGTCGAACGTGGTGCTGGTGCTTGCCGGCGACATTGATCTGAAGACTGCGAAAGAAAAAGTGCAGAAATACTACGGCGACATTCCGCCCGGGCCACCTGTGGCGCATCAACAGGTGTGGATTGCGAAAATGACCGGCACGCACCGGCAGAAAGTGCAGGACCGCGTTCCGCAGGCGCGCATTTACAAAATCTGGAACATGCCGCAGTACGGAAGCGCAGAAGCGGACTACCTGGATTTGGTGAGCGATGTTTTGAGCAGCGGCAAGTCGTCGCGCTTTTACAAGCGGCTTGTATATGACGATCAGATTGCGACGGATGCCGGGGCATTCGTGCAGCTTTCCGAAATTGGCGGGCAGTTCCGCGTACAGGCTACGGCGCGGCCTGGGCAGGATTTAAAGCAGGTGGAGAAAGAGCTGGATGAAGAGCTTTCGAAGTTTTTGACAGAAGGACCGACGGCGGATGAGCTTGCGCGCGTGAAGGCGCAGTACGAAGCGAACTTTATTCGCGGGATTGAGCGCATTGGCGGATTCGGCGGAAAATCGGATCGTTTGGCGCAGAGCCAGGTATTTCCGGGAAGCCCGGACGCGTACAAGAATTCGCTGAAGAGGGTTCACGACGCGACGGCTGAGGATTTGAAGGCAGTGGCGAACAAGTGGCTGGCCGATGGCGTTTACATTCTGGAAGTGACTCCCTTCCCTGACTACAAGGCTGAAGCGGGCGGCGCGGATCGTTCAGTTCCGCCTGTGCCAGGAGCACCGCCGGAACTGAAACTGCCGAGATTGCAGCGCAGCACGCTTTCAAACGGTTTGAAAGTGATCCTGGCGGAACGGCATGAAGTGCCGCTGGTGAATTTCACAATGACGTTTGACGCGGGCTATGCGGCAGATCAACTTGCCTCGCCCGGGACAGCAAACTTGACGATGTCGCAGCTCACTGCGGGAACGAAGACGCTGAATGCGCTGCAGATTAGCGACAAACAAGAGCTGCTTGGGGCACAGATCAGCGGATTCTCGAATCTGGATTTGTCCGGAGTGCATCTTTCTGCCTTGAAATCGAAGCTGGACGATTCGCTGGCGCTCTATGCGGACGTGATACTGACGCCGTCGTTTCCGCAAAGCGATTTTGAGCTGCAGAAAAAGCAGACGCTTGCAGGAATCAAGCGGGAGGAGAATGCGCCGGTCGCAGCTGCGCTACGTTTGATGCCGGGACTTTTGTACGGTAGCGATCACGCTTACGGGAATCCGCTGACGGGATCGGGCACGGTGGCGAGCGTTGCAAAGCTGACGCGTGAAGACCTGGTGAAATTCCATGAGGCGTGGTTCAAGCCGAACAATGCAACGCTGATTATCGTAGGCGATACGACGCTGGCGGAAGTGACGCCGAAGCTGGAGAAACTGTTTTCGGGGTGGAAGTCCGGCAGCGTGCCGAAGAAAACCCTGAAGACGGTCAACTTGCCTGCGAAAACCGCCGTGTACCTGATGGACAAGCCGGGCGCGCAGCAATCGGTGATCGTCGCGGGAGTGCTGGCGCCGCCAGAAAACAATCCGAAAGAGATCGCAATTGAAGCCATGAACGACGGACTCGGCGGGAATTTTGGCGCACGATTGAACATGAATCTGCGCGAAGACAAGCACTGGTCCTACGGCGCGAGCATGCGGTTCTGGGATGCGCGCGGGCAGCGGCCGTATCTGGCGATTGCTCCGGTGCAGACCGACAAGACGAAGGAATCTTTGCTCGAGATGAACAAAGAGTTTCACGACGTGGTCGCCAGCAGGCCTCTGACGCAGGAAGAGCTGGAAAAAGTTCAGGCGAACGAGACGCTGAGTTTGCCGGGATCGCGCGAGACACAGAATGCGGTAGGAACTTCGATCATGGATCTCGTGCAGTTCGGGTTGCCGGACGATTACTACGAGACTTATGCGGGCAAGGTTCGCGCTTTGAAGACGAGCGATCTTGCCGATGCGGCGCATCAGATAGTGAAGCCGGACCAGATGACCTGGGTGATCGTGGGTGACCGCTCGAAGATCGAAGCGGGCATACGCGAGCTGAACCTGGGCGAACTGCACTTGATTGATGCGCAGGGGAAGCCGGTTCAGTAGTGCGGGACCACAGCGGCCAAATAGCCCCTGTTCTTTGGGGAAAAGCATTTCGCTACGCCTAACCAGGGCCGTGCGCTCCCGGGTCTATTGGGGCTGCCGGGCACGGGCGCAGGACGCTAGGGTTGAATGACGGGGCGCGGTTCGGCGACGTCGGCGTAGAGGGATTCGATGACGTCGCGGAATTGTTCTTCGACAACTCGGCGCTTAAGCTTCATCGTAAAGGTGAGCGCGCCGTTGTCGAAGGTGAAGTCGTTGGGAAGGATGGCGAAGCGCTTGATGGATTCATATTGTGCGAGATGAATGGTGAGGCGCTGCGTTTCCGCTTCCAGCAACGCGCGCACGGCAGGATTGCGTGGCCATTTCCGTGGTTGTCTTTGAATAAAATTCCCTGCTCGGCGATTTTTGCGGCAACAGTTGTGGGATTGGGGACGACGAGGGCGACGATGAACTTGCGTTTGTCGCCGATGACCATGGCGTTGAGGATGTACGGACTCGTTTTCAGGGCGTTTTCGATCGGCTGCGGCGCGACGAATTTTCCACCGGCAGTTTTGATCAAATCTTTTTTGCGGTCGGTGATGAACAGATAGTGGTCTTTGTCGAGATAGCCGATGTCGCCGGTGGAGAACCAGCCTTCGTCATCGAGGACTTCGCGCGTGGCTTCCGGGCGTTTGTAATAGCCCTGCATGATCATCGGGCCGCGCACCAGGATTTCGCCGTCTCGAGCGATGCGGACTTCGCAGTGCGGAATCGGTAGGCCGGAACTGCCAACGCGATTCATCGGATAATTGCTGGAGACGATGGGAGAAGTTTCCGTGAGGCCGTAACCCTGATAGATGGGAATGCCGACGGCCCAGAAAAATTCGGCGAGCGCTTTTGAAAGCGGCGCGCCTCCTGAAGAAACAATGCGCAGACGGCCGCCGGTTCCTTCGCGGATTTTCTAGTAAACCAGTTTGTCTGCGAGATTCCAATTCAGTTTCTGAAGAGGAGCTCGCTTCCGCGTCGCCGCAACGCCATGCCGCGGTGAGCTCTGCTGTGCGAATCGCCCAATCGAAAATTGTGCGCTTGAGACCGGTTTCGCGGCTTCCCTGCTCCATGAGCTTGGCGTAAATCTTTTCGAAAACACGGGGGACGGCGGCCATAACTGTAGGCCGGATTTCCTTCAGGGCCTGGGCGACCTGTTCGACAAATTCGACGTAGGCAATCGGAACGCCTTGAAAAAGATAGATGTAGTCGAGCGTGCGGCCGTAGACGTGGGCAAGAGGCAGGAACGAGATCGCAATGTCTTCTTTGGAGCGAAGATTGAAATCCACGCCGACGTCGGAGGCGTTGGAACAGAAATTCGAGTGCGTGAGCATGACGCCTTTGGGCTCGCCGGTCGTGCCGGAGGTGTAGATGATCGAGGCGAGCTGGTTGGAGAGAACTTGCGAAGCGCGGAGGCGGTAAGAGGCAACCTCTGCTCCACCTGCGCAAGCGATCAGCGTTTCGTAGCGCAGACATTCGGGCGGCGTTTTGTCGCCGCCGTCGGCGACGACAATGTGTTCGAGGTGCTTGAGCTCGTTGCGCAGGGCGAGAAGCTTTTCGAGCGGACCGACGCCGGCGACAAAGACAACCTTCGCTTCGGCGTGGTTCAGGATGTAGGTCATCCGGTCGGGCGATTCGTTGAAGTAGACAGGGACGGTGACGCCGCCCGCGCCGTAGATGGCGAGGTCTGCCGTGTGCCATTCAGGGCGATTCGAGGAGAAAAGACCGACGCGATCGCCGGGCTTTACGCCAAGCTCGACGAATGCGGCGGAGAGGCCGGCGATTCGGCGAAGCATTTCGGTCGAAGAAATCTTCTGCCAGCCGGAGGAAGCGCGAAACATCTGGGCGCGCGGGCTCGGCCAGGTGTCAACGGCATGGAGAAACTTGGAAGGAATTGTGCCAACGCTCATGAGTGACATCGCAACTGTACCTTAGCGAAAAATTGCGCGCAATCGAACAGAATCGAAGCAAGCGCCTAGGCCGCGCCGTGCAAACGGCGCAGGCGTACGCTAAGATTGGCGGCGGAGAAAAGAATGAGCGCGACTACGGACATTTTGAGCGGCGCTACGCTTTCGCGAGGGCCGTTTCGCGCGCCCCGCGGGACGAAGATTTCCTGCAAGGGATGGCAGCAGGAAGCGGCGCTGCGGATGTTGATGAACAATCTGGATCCGGAAGTGGCGGAAAAGCCGGAAGAGCTGGTGGTTTACGGCGGGACGGGCAAAGCGGCGCGGAATTGGGAAAGCTTTCACGCGATTGTGAAGTCGCTGCGCGAACTGGCGAACGACGAAACGTTGTTGGTGCAATCGGGAAAGCCGGTGGCGGTATTTCGAACGCATGAATATGCGCCGCGGGTGCTGCTGTGCAATTCGAATCTGGTTGGACACTGGAACAACTGGGATCAATTTCACGAGTTCGACCGCGCGGGATTGATGATGTACGGCCAGATGACGGCGGGAAGCTGGATTTACATCGGCACGCAGGGAATTTTGCAGGGGACGTACGAAACGTTTGCGGCGGCGGCGCGGCGGCATTTTGGCGGCGACGCTGGCCGGCAAGTTGGTGGTGACCGGCGGCATGGGCGGCATGGGCGGCGCGCAACCGCTGGCTGCGACGATGAATGGCGCGGCGTTTCTGGGAATTGATGTTGACCCGGAGCGGATCAAGAAGCGGCTGAAGACCGGTTATTGCGACGTGATGGTGACTTCGCTGGACGAAGCGCTGCGCATTCTGAAAAACGCGGTGCGCAAGGGCGAAGCGACTTCGGTTGGGCTGGTTGGAAATTGCGCGGACGTGATTCCGGAGTTGGCGAAGCGCGGCGTTGTGCCGGACTTGTTGACGGATCAAACGAGCGCGCACGACCCGATCGGCGGGTATGTGCCGAATGGCATGACGCTGGAAGCGGCGCTGGAACTGCGAAAGAAGGATTCGGCCGAGTACAAGAAACATTCGATGGCTGCGATGGCCGAGCATGTTCGCGGCATGCTGGCGCTGCAGAAGCTGGGCGCTGTGACGTTCGATTACGGCAACAACATTCGAACGTTTGCGTTCGAGCAAGGCGTTGCGGACGCGTACAACTTCCCGGGATTCGTGCCTGCGTACATTCGGCCGCTGTTTTGCGAAGGCAAAGGGCCTTTCCGCTGGGCGGCGCTTTCTGGCGAGCCTTCGGATATTGCGCGGACGGACAAACTGGTGCTGGAAATGTTTCCGGAGCACGAGCATTTGCGGCGGTGGATTACGCTGGCGCAGAAGCGCGTGAAGTTTCAGGGACTGCCATCGCGGATTTGCTGGCTGGGTTACGGCGAGCGGGACAAATTCGGCTTGGCACTGAACGATTTGGTTGCGAAGGGCGAACTGAAGGCGCCGGTGGTGATCGGGCGCGACCATTTGGATTGCGGGTCGGTGGCTTCGCCTTATCGCGAAACGGAATCGATGAAGGATGGTTCGGACGCGATTGCGGATTGGCCGCTGCTGAATGCGCTGGTGAATACGGCGAGCGGCGCTTCGTGGGTTTCGATTCACAATGGCGGTGGAGTCGGCATCGGCTATTCGCAGCATGCGGGGCAGGTGACGGTGGCCGACGGTACCAAAGAGATGGCTTCGCGCATCGAACGCGTGTTGACCAACGATCCGGGCATGGGCGTTGTGCGTCATGTGGACGCTGGGTATCGGGAAGCGATCGACTTTGCGAAGAAGAACAGCGTAAAGATTCCGATGTCGTGATTTAGACCTCGCCAAACCCCGGCGTAACAATACAACTTCAGAGGAGAAGGCTATGCTTGTAGTGCTTGGAGCGACCGGCAATACCGGCGCGGCTGCGGTCAGAACTCTACTGACTAAGGGCGCGAAAGTTCGCGCGGTGGGACGGGACGCTGCGAAGATTCAAGAAGTTTTGGGATTCGGAGTCGAACCGTTTGTTGCCGACATTTATGATCCGGCTTCGTTGACAAAAGCGTTTGAAGGTGCGCAAGGCGCTTATGTGATGCTTCCTCCGCGCGCGAAAGAGCCTGAACTACTCGTTTCCGGCGCGAAGATGAGCGACGCGATTGCCGCGGCCCTGAAAGCTTCGACTGTGCCACGCGTTGTTGTACTCAGCAGCCTTGGCGCGCAGCACGACAAGAAAACCGGGCCGATTTTAGCGGTGCACGATCTCGAACAAAAGCTGGCCACCGTCGAAGGAAAGAGTTTTTTGGTGCTGCGACCCGCGGCGTTCATGGAAAACCTGCTGATGTTGACGGGGCTACTCAAGTCCATGGGTTTTCTGGCCGGAGGGATCAAAGGCAGCATGAAAATGCCTATGATTGCGGCGCGGGACATTGGTGAAGTGGCAGCCAATGCATTGCTTGCGGGCGAGTTTTCCGGAACGGAAATCCTCGAATTGCATGGACAGAGGGATATCTGTTTTGAAGAAGCGGCGGGAGCGATTGGTGCGGAAATCGGAAAGAGCAAACTTTCCTACCAGACTTTTCCCAATTTCATGGTGGAACAAGCCTTGAAGCAGATGGGGCTTCCGAGCAAGACGGCTGCGCTGATGACGGAAATGACACAAGCGGCGAATGATGGACGGTTGAACCCGACGCAGCCGCGCAGCGAGAAGACCACCACTCCAACGTCCATTGAGGCCTGGGCCAAGGAGATTTTTGTGCCCGCGTACAACGCAAAGACGGCGCTTGCCTGAGGCGGTTTCAAGCAACGAGTAGTCAAACCACGTCGTTGTTGGTCATAATGACTTTGCTTTGAGCAATCCCCTTCTCATCACGGGTGCCAGTCAGCTTCTTACGCTGCGCGGACGCGGTCCACGGCGCGGCAATTCCCTTTCGCAACTTGGAATTATCAAAGATGGCGCGGTGTTGGTCCGCGACGGTTTGATCGCGGCAGTTGGGCCGGCGATGAAAGTCGAAAAGCTGGCGGCGGCTCGCAAAGCCGAGAAAGTTGACGTCGGTGGGCGCCTGGTTTTGCCAGGATTTGTCGATTCGCACACACATTTGATTCATGCGGCGAGCCGCGCGGAAGAGTACGAACTGAGGATTCAGGGGGCGAGTTACGAGGAAATCGCGCAAAAGGGCGGCGGGATACTCAATTCGGCGAACAAACTTCGCGGGGCGACAAGCCAGCAATTGAAACGCCGCGCGCGCGCGGCGCTGGAAATCTTTGCGGCGCATGGCACAACGACGATTGAAGCGAAAAGCGGCTATGGGCTCGACGTTGCCAGCGAGTTGAGGATTCTGTCACTGCACAAAGAGCTGAACGCCGCGCAACCGATCGAGATTGTCTCCACGTTTCTCGGGGCGCACGTTGTGCCGCTGGAGTTTCGCAGCAAGGCGAACGGGCCGGAGGAATACGTCAAGCTGCTAACGGATTGGCTGATTCCCGAGGTCTCCGCCAACGGTCTGGCGGAATACTGCGATGTGTTCTGCGACCGAGGGGCGTTTTCGCGCCCACAAGCGAAACGGGTCCTGGTGGCGGGACTGCGGCACAAACTGAGACCGCGGCTTCACGCAGAGCAGCTCTCACGAACCGGCGCGACGCAGCTTGCGGTGGAACTGGGCGCGGCGAGTTGCGATCACCTGGAGCAAATTAGCGCGGCCGACATACGCGCGCTGGCAAAATCAGAGACGGTGGCGGCGCTATTGCCCGGATGCGATTTCCATCTTGGCCTGAAGGAATACGCGCCCGCACGAAAACTGATTGATGCGGGAGCGATTGTGGCCCTGGCAACGGACTACAATCCAGGGACGAGCCCGACGATGAGCATGCCGATGATTCTTTCGCTCGCGTGCACGCAACTGCGCATGACTCCGGCAGAAGCGATTGCTGCGGCGACAATCAATGCGGCGTATTCGCTGGGACGCCACAAACGGCTCGGATCCCTGGAGGTTGGCAAACAAGCGGATTTGGCCGTGTTCGAAGTGGAAGACTACCGAGAAATTCCCTACTATTTTGGAGTGAACACCTGCTGGCTCACTATGAAAGGCGGTCGTGTAATTTATGCCGCCTAACGGACCCAACGGCGCGAAGAAGCGCGTCGTCGTGAGAGTCATTCCGCCGAACAAGAACCCGCAGAAGAGTTTCTTCGAGGAATACTACTACGGCGTGCTCGTGGCGGAGTTCCTCGTTGTGTCGCTCCTTTTTGGCGCGGGAGGAATGGGATTTTATCCGGGTGTTCTTGTCGGGCTGCTCGTAACAGCCACGACCTCGGTGGCCTATCAGTTTTGGCAGTATTCCCGTTCCAGCGGCGCGCCGACATCGGCGCAGAGACCAAAAGCGAAACCTGCAGTCCAATGCGGTTGAAAAGGAAAAGCTGCCCAATCCTGATTTTGTTCCGATTCGCCCTGCGCCGCGTAAACCTGTACCAGTCGGTCCAGATGGAAAGAAAAAATTCCCGCCGAGTTATTTTCCTCCGCTCCGCGACAGGAAACCCCAGCAATGAGACGACTGATTGAGTGCGTGCCGAATTTCTCGGAGGGCCGCGATCGAACGAAAGTGGAAGCGCTGATTAGCGTGATGGCTGGCGTGCCGGGCGTGTACGTGCTGGATCACGAGATGGACGCGGATCACAACCGTTGCGTGATTACGCTTGCTGGCGAGCCTGACGCCGTCGGCGAAGCGGCGATTCTGGGCGCGGGCAAGGCCGTGGAATTGATTGACATGAACACGCACACCGGAGCGCATCCGCGGGTTGGTGCGACGGACGTGGTTCCGTTCATTCCTGTGGATGGCGTGACGATCGAAGATTGCGTGGCACTGGCGCAAGCGCGTCGGCGCGGAAATCTGGAAGCGGTATCGCGTGCCGATCTTTTTTTATGAAGCGGCGGCGACTCGGCCGGACCGCGTGAATCTGGAAAACGTGCGGCGTGGGCAGTATGAGGGTTTGCGGGAAGAGTTGAAGAAAAATCACGACCGGCAGCCGGACATCGGCGAACCGAAGCTGCATCCCACGGCGGGCGTGACCGTGGTGGGTGCGCGGAAGTTTCTGGTCGCATACAACGTAAACCTGAACACACCGGATATTGCTATCGCGAACAAGATCGCGCGCGCGATTCGTTTTTCGAACGGCGGTTTGCGCTACGTAAAGAGCATGGGCGTGGAACTGAAAGCGCGCAATCTGGCGCAGGTTTCCATCAATTTGACGGACTACGAGCAAACGCCGATGCATCGCGTCTACGAAATGGTGAAGCGTGAAGCGGAACGTTACGGCGCGATGCCTGTGGGCAGCGAAATTGTGGGGCTAGTCCCGAAAAAAGCCGTCGAAATGGCGGCAGACTATTTCCTGCAACTGGAGAACTTTTCGCCGGCGCAAGTGTTTGAGAACAAGCTGGCTGGGGCGCTGGAAGGAGCGACGCTGCCAGAGTTCGCAAGAAGGCAATTTGGCCAAGCTGGCGAGGCCGTTTCTGGATGCGGTGGCCGAGCCGACTGCGACTCCCGGCGGGGGCAGCGTTTCCGCATTTGCAGCGGCGCTTGCAGCGGCTCTCGGGCAGATGGTTGCGGGTCTTTCGCGAAAGAAAAAGTCGCAGGCAATGCATGTAGACAAGCTTTCCGAGCACCTCGACGCGTTGCGCAAAGAAGCCGACGCGCTGACCGCGGCAATTGATCGCGACGCGGCTTCCTACGACGCCGTGATGGCCGCGTTCAAGCTGCCGCAGGGGAGCAGCGACGAAATTCAGCAGCGTAACAATGCCATTCAGAGCGCGACCCGGGGCGCGGCAGAGGTACCTCTGGAAGTGGCCGAACGGACAGTTGCGCTTTTTGAACGTCTGAAACAACTTGAGACTATCGCCGCGGCATCCATGAAGTCAGACTTACAAGTAGCCCGGTTGATGGCCGCGGCAGGAGCGCAAGGCGCGCTGGCCAACGTCGAAATCAACCTGGATGGCTTGAAAGATACCAGCTATGTTGCAGCGACTCGCGCAAGAATCGCGGCGCTGCGGGGAAAATTTGAGGCGCCGCAAGCCCAGAGTGGCGCAAGTTGAACTCTCTCACGCCCCTTATCGAAAGGAGCAGGAAATGAATCGCATTACAAACATTGGCCGGATTGCGGCTGGATTGGTGATCGCAGCGGCAGTGGCGTTCATGCCGACAGCTGCCAGGGCGCAGCATTTCGGCAACGACACGATCGCGTTGTTCCCGAAAAATGTGGGCGAATTTGCGTACGCGAACCTGAAAATGGCGCGCTCGCAGAAATGGTTCCCGCAATTGCAGGAACAAATGCTGCCCGAGCGGTTCCGGCAATTCGAGCGCTTTCTGGCTTCGGCAGGCGTTGACCCCAATTCCCAGGTGGAAGAGGTCGCGTGGGGGCTCGTTGCGGAAGGCGTAACGGCGAAAACTGAAGGCACCGGGTCGACCGCTGTGCCGACAGGCGAAGAGATCGTCGGCGTGGCGCTCGGCAGCTACAATCCCGATTCCACAGAGGCCTACTTCAAGCAGCAGAAACTGCCCACGTTCAAGTCGCACGGCTCCACGATGTACGCATTCGGCAGTGGCTCCGGTCCGAACGATCTATTTTTCCTGTTCATTGATTCGAACACCGCGGCGTTCGGCCATCGCAGCGAGCTGGAAAAAATGCTGAACGTGCGTTACGGCGGCGAAGAGGGATTGATGCGCAACGACAACTTCTTTTCCCTGATCAACGAGATCAACGGCAGCGGCGTGGTCTGGGCGGTGTTGAATCCAGCCTATACGCGGCTTGCGATGCGGCAGCTTGCTCCGCAGGTGCAGCAATTCCCGGAAGCGGCGAAACTCGTCACCCGCATGCAGAATCTTTTGATTAGCATTCAGGCCAGCAGCGGCATCGATGGCAAATTCCAGGCGGTGTGCGGCTCTCCGGATGATGCCAACACGCTGGCGCAGCTCTTGCAGCTTGCGTTCGTCTATCAGCAGTATCAGGCAAAGCAGCAGAACCCGGACCTGGCGCAGTTGCTCGGACAAGCGCAGGTCACTCCGGGCGGGGACCGTGTGACGTTGCGGATGTCGCTGAGTGACGACCAGATGGCGCAGCTCATCAAGAAAAATACGTTCGCATTGAAGATGTAACTGAGAGCATTGATGAGAGAAAGACGGGCGATTTGCCCGTCTTTTTTATGAGATAGATTCTTAGGCGTGAGGACCGAGAAATTTCGTCAACCGCGTAACGCTGCTCCCTGAATTCTGCTCGTACTGCACTCGATCGACCCCTTCCATGACATTTGTGCCCGCGCCGAGGAGCGTGTGCAAGCCCACCGACGGCGTGTCCGCGTTATGAACAATTACGACCTCAATGCGATCGGGAAACTGATTGAGGGCAACTTGGACGCGGCGAATGAAGCGCATCAAGCTGGCCGAAGGCTTCTTCGCAGGCAAATAGGATTGCGGCCTGAAACTTGCCCGAGGAATCCGTTGTGAGGCCGCTCGCTTCACCCAGATAACGCGCGCCACCCGCCGCAGCCGCGGCAAAGCGAGGGTCCGCATCCAACTCTATGACGATGCGCTTGGAATCAGTGGACACGAGAATCGGCCAGCGCTACGTCGCAGGCTTCCCGGCAATCCGGGCAGTAATAGAGGCCGTCCATGCACAAGTGAATCTGTTCCATTCCTTTGCAAATGCAGCAGTACTTCTCGCAAGTGCAAAACGGTTCCGCTTTCTCGCACTGCTGGCAAACTACCGGGCCGCGCGCCATGAAAGCCTCCACAAAAACTGTACCTGAGTGGCGAGTGGTGGGGCAAGACGAAGGTCGCAAGAATGCGGCGAGACTTTCACCTGCCAAGAATCACTTGGCGGATTCCAGGGCTTCGGCCATTTCGAGAAGTTTGGTGACGCTGTTCCAATTGCGCGCAGTTCCAGCCGAGCCGCAAATTCTTTCCACTTTGGCCCAGGGCAGCTTCGATTTGCCAGCGCCGTTGGGAAAATAGAGAAAGAGTTCCCTGCCGCTGGGAATCAACTCTTCGCCGGCCAAGGGAAGCGCGCGCAGCAGCTCACACGCGGCCGGCTTCAGCGAAGCACCAAGGAACGACACATGCAGCTTGTTCGGCTCGATCTCCTTGCGCTTGGCGAAAGGATTCCGCGCCACAATATTGCGCATTTCCGCCGTTGTGCGCAGCATCACGCCCGGCGTCACGCCGAACTTCATTGCGATCGCGCCCTGAACTCGCCCGGCAAGTTTCGCCAAATCTTTTTCATCCGTTCGGAACACGACATTTCCGCTCTGCACGTATGTCTGCACATTCTTGAACTTCAGAGACTCATATAAGGAGCGCAGGTCGGCCATTTTGATGACAGCATGGCCGCCAACATTCACTGCGCGAAGTAGCGAAACCACAACGGGCATACCTCGCAGAGTATAACGCTGGTCAGAGGGGATTCGAAGGGCACCAGTCCCTTGCGCCTCTTCTTTGACCCACTTTTCCGTGCGTGTTACCATGCCTTTCTGCCCGAGCGAGTGGGATGGACTCTGTAAACTCTGCTGCCAAAACTGAACTCCGCAAAACGCCGCTGAACGCGCTGCATCGGAAGCTGGGCGCGAAAATGGTCAGTTTTGGCGGATGGGATATGCCCGTTGAATACCCTTCGAGCGGCGGCTTGATGGCCGAGCACAAAGCGGTGCGCAACAGCGTCGGCATTTTTGACGTCAGCCACATGGGCGACATTCGCATTCACACCGGCAAGACTCCTGGCGGGGCGCTGGCCGCAGTTCAGCATATTTCAATGAATGACGCCTCGAAGCTCGCCATCGGACAAGCGCACTATTCCGCGATGCTTTACCCGCAAGGCACGTTTGTGGACGACGTAATTGTCCATCGCCTCGGCGAAGACGATTATTTGCTCGTCATCAACGCTGGCACGCGCGAAAAAGATATTCAATGGGTTCGCCAAAACACCGCGGGCTACGACTGCCTTGTCGAAGATCTGAGCGACGCTTACACCCAACTGGCGATCCAAGGCCCACGCGCTGGGGAAACCCTGCAAAAGCTCACCGACGCCGACCTCTCTACAATCAAAAACTATTGGTTCACGCACGGAACGGTTTGCGGCCTGCCAAATCGTCTAATCGCGCGCACCGGCTACACCGGCGAGGACGGTTTTGAGATTTACCTTCCTGGCGACACGGCGACGAGTGAAAAAGTCTGGAACGCAGTCATCGAAGCGGGAAAAGAGTTTGGCATTGTTCCCTGCGGCCTCGGCGCGCGCAACACGCTGCGCCTGGAATCGAAAATGGCGCTTTACGAACACGAAATCAGCGATTCCATCAACGTTTGGGAGTCCGGACTTGACCGCTATTGCAAAATAGAAAAGGGCGAATTTATCGGGCGCGGCTCTCTTGCGAAGGCAAGTTCGACCGGATTGAAAAGGACCCTTGTTGGTCTCGAGACCATCGAACGGGGCATCGCGCGCGACGGCTACAAGGTGTTTGACGGAGCGGGCGAAGAGATCGGCGTAGTTACGAGCGGCTCGCCTTCTCCGACTCTTTGCAAGAACATTGCGCTGGCCTATGTCCCGCCGGCGTTTGCTGCAATCGGAACAATTCTTAGTGTCGAAGTTCGTTCGCAAAGAATCAAAGTGCAAGTGGTGCCGACGCCATTTTACAAGCGCGCAAAGAAGACCGCGCCGCAGGTCGTAGGCTCTGCATGAAACTTTTGAAACGAAAACGAAGGAGTCGTCTCATGGCCTATCCAGCAAATTTCCGGTACACCAAAGAGCACGAGTGGGTGAACCTAGAAGGAGGCGTGGCAACCATCGGAATCACGGACTACGCGCAGAACGAGCTTGGTGACGTCGTATTCGTGGAACTACCGAAGATCGGCTCAAAGCTTGAAGCGGGCAAATCGTTCGGCAACGTCGAGTCGGTGAAGGCTGTCAGTGAAATCTACGCGCCTGCGGCTTGCGAAGTCACCGCGGCGAACGAAGAGCTCGCCAAGACACCGGAGTTGCTCAATTCCGATCCGCACGGCAAAGGCTGGCTCATCAAAGTGAAGCTCGACGAACACTGCCGACGTCAGCTCGCTGATGGATGGCGCCGCTTATGAAAAGTACATCGCGGAGAAGGGCAAGGAAGCCTCCGCCTGATGCGCTATCTTCCCAAGAGCCCCGCCGAACGCCAAGAAATGCTTTCGGCCATCGGGGCCAAATCCATTGACGAACTTTTCGAGTGTATTCCGGAACGTTATCGCTTGCGCGAAGCGCTCAAGCTGCCCGGGCCATTTTCCGAAGCGGAAGTCGTTGATTATTTCAAGCAGCGTGCGAGCGAGAATTCGGTCGGATATACCAGTTTTCTCGGCGCGGGCGTTTACAACCACTTGCGTTCGGTCATCACCGATACGATTCTGCTGCGCGGTGAATTTTTGACTTCTTACACCCCGTATCAAGCGGAAATCACACAAGGCACGCTGCAAGCTATCTTCGAATTTCAAACACTGATGTGCCAGCTGACCGGGCAGGAAGTCGCCAACGCTTCGATGTATGACGGGTCGACTGCGACGACCGAAGCTGCGTTGATGGCGGAACGGCTGACCGGCCGGCGCCGTGTGCTCGTCGCAAAATCGCTCCATCCTGAATATCGCGACGTGCTTAGGTCCTACGCGAAACACTCCGGATTGCTCGTCGAAGAAATTCCGTTCGCTGCGAACGGCACGCTGGATAGCAAGGCGCTTCAGTCCGCGCTGAAGGACGACGTCGCAGCAGTCATCGTGCAATCGCCGAACTTTTTTGGCGTGATTGAAGAGGTAGCTGCAGACGCGGATGCGGTTCACGCCGCGGGTGCGTTGCTCGTAGTCGCCGTGACCGAAGGGGTCTCTCTCGGGGCGCTAAAACCACCCTCTGAAGCGGACATCGTCGCCATGGAAGGCCAGAGTTTCGGCCTTGCGCCAAGTTACGGCGGGCCGTTCGTCGGCGTGCTCGCTTCGCGCGATAAATTTGTCCGCCAGCTGCCCGGCCGGCTCACCGGGCAAACCGTGGACAGCGAAGGCCGCCGCGGCTTCGTGCTCACGCTCGCGGCGCGCGAACAGCACATTCGCCGCGAGAAGGCGACTTCGAACATCTGCACCAATCAAGCGCTCTGTGCGCTCGCGGCCACGGTACATCTCACGCTGCTCGGCAAAGAAGGCCTGCGCGAAATGGCGCATCAAAATCTTTCCAAAGCCCGTTTTGCCCTTTCCGAGCTCGAAAAAATCCCGGGCGTAAGACGCAAGTTCGACGCGCCATTTTTCAACGAATTCACCATCGAACTTCCCCGCTCCGCGCGCATAGTCAACGGAGAGTTGCTCAAAGAAAAAATCGTCGGGCCGCTTCCGCTTGGACCGCTGTATCCGGAACTCACCAAAACGGCGCTCGTCTGCGTGACTGAAACCACTTCCCGCGCGGAAATCGAACGCTTTTCCGCTGCCCTTCGCCGGGCCCTCGAAAGACCCTTATGAACGGCAAGATCAACAAAGCATCCACGCACCCTTCGCAGAACGAAGGCCTGATTTTCGAAAAATCCTCGCCCGGCAAGCGCGCGTTCGAATTGCCGCCCCTCGATGTTCCCGCCGCAAACGCAAACAACGAGCTCGGCCAGCATTTCCGTACCGACGGCGTCTCGGGCTTCCCGGAAGTGAGCGAAATCGAAGTGGTCCGCCACTTTACGCGCCTTTCCACCTGGAATTACGCGATTGATCTCGGCATGTACCCGCTCGGCTCCTGCACGATGAAATACAATCCGCGCGTGAATGAATTCGTCGCGCGACTCGACGGAATCGCCAGCGAGCATCCTTATCAGCCGGACGAGCTTTCGCAAGGCTGTCTGAAGATTCTGCAACTGCTCGAGGAGTGCCTGCTTGAAATCACCGGCATGGACGCCATTACTTTGCAGCCGGCTGCTGGCGCGCAAGGCGAACTCACCGGTCTGCTCTTGATTCGCTCCTACCTCGAGCGTCAAGGCAATCCGCGCAAAAAAGTTTTAATTCCGGACTCCGCGCACGGAACGAATCCTGCGACGGCCGTCATCGCCGGCTACGAAGTCGAAAACATAAAGAGCGAATCGCATGGCCAGATCGATTTCGAAAAACTGCGCGACCTCGTCACCGATGATGTCGCCGCGCTGATGATCACGAATCCTTCCACGCTGGGAATTTTCGAAGAGCGCATCCCTGAAATCGCGCAAATTCTCCACGCGAAAGGCGCGCTGCTTTACATGGACGGCGCCAACATGAACGCCCTTACCGGGATCACGCGTCCCGGCGATCTGGGTGTGGACGTGATGCATCTCAATCTGCACAAAACGTTTTCTACGCCGCACGGCGGCGGCGGTCCCGGCGCTGGGCCTGTCGCCATGAAAAAAATCCTGGAGCCGTTCAAGCCCGTTCCCGTCCTGGTCGAAAGGCAAGGCGGCAGGCTCGCGCTCGATTCGAACCGCCCCGATTCCATCGGCAAAGTCCGCGCGTTCACTGGAAATTTCGGTGTACTCGTTCGCGCCCTCGCGTACATCCTCGCGTACGGCCCGGGCGTTCGCCAGGCAACAGAAGACGCTGTCCTCAACGCGAATTACATTCGCAAGGGCCTCGAAGGGGTTTACGATCTTCCATATTCCCTGCCCTCGCTGCATGAAGTTGTCTTCAGCGACGCCATTCAAAAGCGCAACGGCGGAGTAAACACGATGGACATCGCCAAGCGTCTGATCGACTACGGCTTTCATCCGTACACCACTGCGTTTCCGCTCATTGTTCCCGGCGCGCTCATGATCGAGCCAACTGAATCCGAATCAAAACAAGAGTGCGACGCCTTCATCCAAGCGATGAAGTCCATCGCGGAAGAAGCGGCGCAAGATCCCGAATTCGTAAAACACGCGCCGCACACCACGCGCGTCCGCCGCCTCGACGAAGTGACCGCGGCTCGCAAGCCGACGCTCCGCTGGAAACCTGCAAGCAAATAAACGCCCGGCACTGCTTTCCAACTGAGCACGCTTCCCGATGCCAAATCGGGCAAACGACAGCCGCACTGTTAAACTCACTGCGGAACACCGTTCGCGCTTTCCGCACAGATGAACATTTCACTCGAAGCCTGGCTGCCGAAATCGGTCATTGTCCTGCGCACGTACGACCGCCAGAAATTTCTCTCTGACCTCATCGCCGGCGTCACTGTGGGCCTGGTCGCGCTTCCGCTGGCGATGGCGTTTGCAATCTCCTCGGGCCTTTCTCCGCAAGCCGGCATTTACTGCGCGATCGTCACCGGATTTGTTATCTCGACGCTGGGCGGTTCAAAAACGCAAATCGGCGGGCCTACCGGCGCGTTTGTCGTAGTCGTTGCCGGTATCATCGCCAAGCATGGTGTGGGCGGACTTTTCGTATGCACGATGATGGCGGGCGTGCTCCTGCTTTTGCTGGGTGTTACGGGCATGGGCTCGGCAGTCAAATTTTTTCCGCGCCCGGTTGTGGTCGGATTCACAAATGGAATCGCAATTCTTATTGCCAGCACGCAAATCCGAGATTTCTTTGGCATCCATCTGGACTCGGTCCCTGGCGATTTTTTTCATCGCATGGCTGCACTCGCAGGCGCATTTTCTACATTCAACTGGCGTGCAACACTTCTGGCCGTCGCATCGCTGGCCATCATGATCATGTGCCTGAAATTCGCTCGCAAGATCCCCGGCGCCATCGTCATTTGCTTTGGAGCGACCGCGGCCGTTGCGCTCCTTAAACTGCCAGTGGAAACAATCGGCACGCGCTTCGGCGGAATCCCCAGCGGCCTGCCGCACATTGCCGTTCCAACACTTCACTACGACACAATGCGCCAGCTTTTCTCTGCAGCGTTCACCGTGGCCATGCTCGGCGCGATCGAGTCCCTCATGTCCGCGGTCGTTTCCGACAAAATGTCCGGCGACAAGCACAATCCCAACGTCGAGCTGATGGCGCAAGGAGTCGCAAACATCATTTCGCCGCTTTTCGGCGGGCTACCCGCCACCGGAGCAATTGCGCGTACCGCAACAAATGTCCGTGCCGGCGCAAAGACTCCTGTCGCCGGAATGATTCACGCCGTCACGCTGCTCGCGATCATTTTGTTCGCCGCACCGTTGGTGAAAAATGTTCCATTATCGGCGCTCGCCGCAATTTTGATGATGGTCGCCTACAACATGGGCGACTGGGAAGAGATCCCGGAAATCCTGAAGCTCAGCGCGGCAGACATCGCCGTCTGGCTGCTTACGCTCACGCTCACTGTCGTAACGGATCTAACTTTTGCCGTCGAAGTGGGCATGGTTCTCGCGGCGCTCACCTTTATTCGCAAAGTTTCCCAAACGACCACCGTCACTCGCGTCACACGCGATTACGTCGAAGACAGCCGCGTCCACATTCTTCAAGGCAAGGACATCCCGTCTTACGCCGCGGTGTATCGGGTCCACGGGCCATTTCTTTTTGGAAGCACCGACAAATTCGAGGAGATTCTGCAGGATATGAAGGAACTTCCGCCCATCGTAATTCTGCGCCTGCGCAACATGACCGCCATTGACGCAACGGGTTTGGGCGCCATTCGCGAGCTCGCTGACAAGAGTCCACGCCACGGGCCGCACATTGCTGCTTTGCGGCGCACGCGAACAACCCTCGCAACTCATGCAGCAGGCCGAATTCGAACGCCACGTCGGCAAGGAAAATATCGTTCCGAGCATCACGGACGCGATCCGCCGTTCGAGCGATCTGTACACGTCCGAGTACGCACAAGACTCCCGCTGGCAGGCTTGTTAGCTCTCTCCCATCTCAAAAATCTTTCAGATTTCATTCATCACTGACACACCTGGAATTTCTCTGCCTGTAACAATCTCCGCCTAAGTTTGTTTTACGTGTGTTTTGCCATCAGGCAGCTGTATCTACAAAGGAGAACCAATTTGAACCTGCGATCGTCATTCCTTGCGCTGGGTCTTGCCCTGCTCGGCGCACTTCACCCCGCTTACACACCGCCGACGATGACATCGGCCACGGCGAAAGAATCAAACACGTGCTTCTGATCAGCGTCGACGGCTTGCACGCGCTCGATGTAGCAAACTACGTTGGAGCGCATCCCGGCTCGGCGTTTGCCGAACTTGGCCGCCACGGAATTGCTTATTCGAACGCTCGCACTCCCGCGAATTCGGACTCTTTTCCCGGCCTTCTGGCGCTAATCACTGGCGGATCACCGAATAGTCACGGGCTGTTTTACGATGTGAGCTACGATCGCGAAATCTTCGATCCCACGAACACAACCTGCTCTGGCCAGCCGGGAAACACAATGGTGTTTGACGAGACGACAGACAAGTACGCGGGCAACCCGCCGGTTTCGCTGAACGTGCTCGATCCATCGACGCTGCCCAATCATCTGGTCAACGGCCAGTGCGTGCGCCTGTTTCCGCACAACGCCGTGCGCTCAAACACGATTTTTGAAGTGGTTCGCGCCAGTGGCGGCCGCACCGCCTGGGCCGACAAACATCCCGCCTACGATATCGTCAACGGACCCTCGGGCACCGGCGTGACGGACCTATACACGCCGGAAATCACAAACAACAATGGCTTCGACGCGACGGTCAGCGTCGTCTGCACCGTAGAGAACGATCAACTCAAGGTTCAGGCGATTCTCAACGAAATTCGCGGCCTGACTCACGACGGCAAGCCTGCTCATGTCCCGGCAGTTTTCGGCATGAACTTCCAGGCGGTCAGCGTCGGTCAAAAGGTTTCCGTGGACAACAAAGATGGAAGCTGCACCGCGTCGACTGACCCAAACATCAACAAGCAGCCCGGCGGCTATCTCGATGGCGCGGGCACTCCCACGAGCGTGCTTCAATACGCATTGCAAAAAACCGATGACGCGCTGTGGAGCTTCATCAAAGCGCTCAGGCAGCAAGGACTCTATGAATCAACACTGATCGTTGTCACATCCAAACACGGACAATCACCCATCAACCCGGTGAAGGTCAATAAGCCGGGCCATTTTGCAGACCTCGTCGCCGCGTTGCCAGATGCTTCGACAAATCCCGCCGCGCAAGCCCTGGCAAACGCCGCGGCGTGCAGCACCGGCTCATGTGGCTTTGTCCAGGACGACGACATCGCCTTGATTTGGTTGAAGGATCAGACCCAGACTACGGAAGTCGCAGCCTATCTCAATACAAACGCCAAAGCCCTGTTCATTGACGAAGTGCTTGCCGGCGCGGAAATTAGACTCAAGTTCCGCGATCCGCTGAAAAACAGCCGCACTCCGGACATTCTGGTGCAGCCGATTTACGGCACGATTTACACCACGTCCAGCAAAAAGAACGCGGAACACGGCGGCTTCAGCTACGGCGATACCAACGTCGGCTTGATCGTTGCGAATCCCAAGCTCGATCCGAAGACCGTGAAATCGCCTGTCGCCACCTCGCAGGTCGCGCCTTCTATCCTGAAAGCGCTGGGATTAGAAGCCGACGAATTGCAAGCGGTGCAAAAGGAAGGTACTCAGGTACTGCCATTTCTGTTTGGCGATGGCGATCCTGACGACTTCTAAGGGAAGTCTCGATTTCCAAGCTAAAAGGGCGGCTGCTTTCGCAGCCGCCCTTTTCATATTGCTTTAAAACGCTTAGCTCGCGCCGGCCGCGCGTGCGCTGGACACGAGCGGCGAAAAAACAAACCCGGTTGCGGAAGAGACGTTGGACACCTTAATTTCTGTCAAGTACGGGTGAAACCCGGGAGCGAGAAATTCGATGAAATAAGTCCCACGCTTCATGCCTGCCAGCCGGAACTTGCCGTCCGCGTCGGTCTTCCCTTCCAGAAGCATAGTTTCGCGCTCTGCATCTCGCCACAAACGAACGACTGCGTCCGTAAGCGGGAGATTTTGCACATCCATAACGACTCCCTGCACGGTTCGCAGCCGGCCAGTTCTTCTGGTAACACTGGGCTGCATGCCCCGCGCATGCGGAGCCCACGACAGCAGCAAGAGACAAAAATAGACGACCCGCTTCATAAAACCTCCTCTCCGGAGGCTCTACTTGAACCGTACGCTGTCCAAGATGCTTCCAAAAGTCCTATCGTAATTTGAATATTCCGCCTGCGGCGCGGTGCATACGAAATACACCAACCCCTCTGGGCGCAGTACCGTGATGATCCAGTCGGTTTCCTGGCCTGCCGAGCGGTGAATCGTTGGTCAAATAAGTGGAAAGCGCGGGCTGATTGTTCAGTCGCACCCTTGCTGCCTGACGCGTCACCTTCATGTTCGGATTAGACTGCTGCAAATCTTCTATGAGTTGCAGCGTTGCCGCGTCCAGAGCCGTTCGGGGCGTTGGGATCTTTCACCGTCTTTGTCCCGACCGAAATGCCGTACGCCAGTGCTCCATGCCCGCTGCTGTCGTTCCCCACACCGCCATCTGGCGCGAACGCGACGTTGTCCTGGTCACCGTACTTCTTCCAGTTATCCGGATATTTCATCGTGTAGCCGGTCGCCTGATACGCGGACATATTCAAAGAAGGAGGCTGCGGTTTGGAGATCCCTGCCGCGCCTACCGCTCCCGGCGTCGGTTTCTTCACGATGGGCAGATTCATCACCTCGCGTTTCGCCCCCTCGAATTCCTGCGAATCTTTTCTTGCATTCGCCGGAGGCCCGCCAAGTTTCGTGATTTCCTGATCCACGCGGTCAACGCGGTGGTCCGGACTTGGATGATCAGAGAAAAACTCCGGCGGGTTCTTCCCTTTCGATTCGGCTTCCAGCTTTTCAAAAAACTGAGCCATGGCCCGCGGGTCGTAACCGGAATCGTACAAAACCTGCGTCCCGCTTACATCGGCCTGCGTTTCCGCGGAACGCGAGTACCGCAGCAGTACGCCGCCCGCAGCGAACGACCCTACCTGCTCCATCATCGCGCCAGTCACCCCGCCCCCAGCAGCCCCCCCATAATTCCCAGGCCGCCTTCGGCTAACTGGGCTTTGGTCGCCTGATTCGTCCCATGGCGTAGCGCGACATGTGAAATCTCGTGCGCCATCACTCCCGCAAGCTGCGCTTCATTGTCCGCGGCTTCAATCGCTCCGCGATTCACGAATACATATCCGCCTGGCAGCGCAAACGCATTAATCGCACGGTCGTTCACACAATGAAATTCCCAGGGATAGGTGGCCCCATGCGTATCCAAATGGGCCACAAGCTTCGAGCCAAGTTGCGTGAGGTAGGCATCCACTTTCGGCGAGTTGCACAGGGGTAGCTGTTTCTGGGCCTGCAATGCATTCTGTTTGCCGACGGCAATGTCCTGTTGTACGGAAAACATGTTCATGCCCGGTTTGAGTTGCGTCCTTTGGGGAACGGCGATTGACGCGCTCGAAACAATCACGCCGCTGCAGAACAACACAGTTCGCCGGATGAGGCGGGTTTTGCTTGGTCGCAAATCGAACATGGCGCCTCCCTCGAGGGTCTTACTTCTACTCTACCGCTCCCGCGCCAAAAAGAAAAAGGCCCGGGCTGTCACCGCCCGGGCCGGAAAAATCTTTGAAAGTTCGTCAGCGCGCCATGCGCGGGGCAGGTTCCGGGATCCGCGTAGAGGACGGTTCATCCACGGCCTTGCCGCTCTTGGCATGTGCCATTTTCACGGGAACCACCGGCTCGATTCTGCGAACCGGCATCGAAAGATTTTCGCTTTCTCTGGTAAATGTCAGGCATTCCTGCTTCTTGTTGTAGTCAATGCAGATCAAATCGCCGAGGTGAACCTGCTCGGTGGCCAGCAGGTTCGCCAGCGGATAAACAATGTGACGTTCGATTGCGCGCTTCAAGTGACGCGCGCCGTACCGCTGGTCGGTTCCTTCCTGCAGCAGGAAGTCTCTGAGCCGCGCTCGTCACGCGGAACAAGAACTGTCCTCGGGCCGTCTCCAAGACCCGTTGCTGGACTTGGCCCAACTCAATGTCCAATACCTGCTCCAGCTGAGTCCGGTGCAAGGGGATGGAACACGACCACCTTGTCCAACCGGTTCATGAATTCCGGAGAAAACTTCCGCCGCGCCGCTTCCACGGCCGTCCGTTCCACCTTCTCGTCCAGCCCAGTTATCGGCTTGTCCTTCGGCTGAATGAACCCCATTCCCCCGGACATCAATTCCGTAATCTCTCCGCCGCCCAAGTTCGACGTCAGAAAGATCACGGTCTGCGACAGATCCACTCGCCGGTTATCGCCCAACGTCAACGTCGCTTTATCCAGCATCCCCAGCAAAAGTTGCCAAAGCGCGTCGCTCGCTTTTTCGATTTCATCAAAAAGCAGAAAGCTCAACTTCAGCTTATCCGTATGATTCGCTGCCAACGCTTCCTGCGTAATCAGCGGATGCGTTTCGCGATGCCCCAAATATCCTGGAGGCGAGCCAATCAACTTCGCAATTTCATGCGAATGCTGAAATTCCGCGCAGTCCACCTTGATCACCGCGCGAGGGTCCCCAAACAGAATCTCCGCCGCGGCTTCCACAATTCGCGTCTTACCCGAACCCGTCGGCCCAAGAAACAGCAAGTTCCCCACCGGTCGCCCCGGCGAGTTCAAGCCTGCGCAAAACACCTGATACAGGTCCACCAGCGCCTGCACCCCTTCTTCTTGCCCGACGATCTTCGAGCGCAGCGATGTCTTCAAAATCGCGCGTATCGTTGCTGCGAATGCTTGGATCCAGTTGCTGGCGGGCTGCAGCTTTCATTGGCGTTCCCTCGTGTTGGCTCATCGGTCAAAACCAACCGCTGCGTCTCACTCAGGCAGTGCAAGTTAAACAAAGCATGAATGGGACCATCCCCATCTCTAATCGGGGCTGCCGTGAACACCTGAAATCTCAACAAGATACGGATGTTTCTGTTCTGGAAACTGTCTCACTGCGTGAGATTCTGTTTCAACTTAGCGCAAAGTGAGAGAGCTGAAACAGTTTGTGTCCTGCGCCGCACGACAAAAAAGGGCGCGTTTTTGGTCCGCGCCCTCAAGTGATTCTTTAGATTTTGCTGCAATTGCGATCTACCGCTCCGGCTTCTTTCGGCTGCTTGGTGCCGGGCCGGGCCCTGCCGCAGGCGCTGCGGCTCGCGTCTTGCGTTCTTCTGCAACGGCTTCTGTGGGAGCGTCCATGGATCGCCCGTCCCGCGCTTCTGTATGCAGCAGCCGAAGAAGCCGACGGCAGCAGCGGATTCTCCACCAGCGCGCCCTCGCTCTCGCGCACAAACGTCAGCATCTTGTGCTCGCCGTCCCAGTCAATGCGGATCAAATCGCCGAGGTGAACCTGCTCGGTGGCCAGCAGGTTCGCCAGCGGATAAACAATGTGACGTTCGATTGCGCGCTTCAAGTGACGCGCGCCGTACCGCTGATCCGTTCCTTCCTGCAGCAGGAAGTCCCGAGCCGCGCTCGTCACGCGGAACAAGAATTGTCCGCGGGCCGTCTCCAAGACCCGTTGCTGGACTTGGCCCAGCTCAATGTCCAATACCTGCTCCAGCTGAGTCCGGTGCAACGGGATGGAACACGACCACCTTGTCCAACCGGTTCATGAATTCCGGAGAAAACTTCCGCCGCGCCGCTTCCACGGCCGTCCGTTCCACCTTCTCGTCCAGCCCAGTTATCGGCTTGTCCTTCGGCTGGATGAACCCCATTCCCCCGGACATCAATTCCGTGATCTCTCCGCCGCCCAAGTTCGACGTCAGAAAGATCACGGTCTGCGACAGATCCACTCGCCGGTTATCGCCCAACGTCAACGTCGCTTTATCCAGCATCCCCAGCAGAAAGTTGCCAAAGCGCGTCGCTCGCTTTTTCGATTTCATCAAACAGCAGAAAGCTCAACTTCAGCTTATCCGTATGATTCGCTGCCAACGCTTCCTGCGTAATCAGCGGATGCGTTTCGCGATGCCCCAAATATCCTGGAGGCGAGCCAATCAACTTCGCAATTTCATGCGAATGCTGAAATTCCGCGCAGTCCACCTTGATCACCGCGCGAGGGTCCCCAAACAGAATCTCCGCCGCGGCTTCCACAATTCGCGTCTTACCCGAACCCGTCGGCCCAAGAAACAGCAAGTTCCCCACCGGTCGCCCCGGCGAGTTCAAGCCTGCGCAAAACACCTGATACAGGTCCACCAGCGCCTGCACCCCTTCTTCTTGCCCGACGATCTTCGAACGCAACGTGGCCTGAAATTCCATCGTCTGCGTGCTGCGTCTTTCCGGATCAAGTGAAAGTTTCGTGGTGCTCATGACCGCCTCCTGGCGCCGCTGGACTGCTGCGACACGTTTCCGAACCGACCGCGCGACCTCAGCGTCAAACTGCGACAGCTTGACCTGAATCGTCGTTTGCAAAAGCCGCAACTGCACGAGCAGCTCCTTCGCAACAGCGGGCGATTCCGAAAACTGGACTACGGGCGGAAACAGATCCGCGAGCTCCAGGTGGAGAGACCGGAGCGTGGAGATTAGTTTTTGTACCTCGGGTGAGTTGGGATCGGCTAGGTTGACTTTCTGATTTGCCTGCTCGCGCAAAGCCCGCCAGTTCAGTTCGACGAACGGATGCTTCTTTGCGACTTCCTTCACGACCTGATCGGTGATTCTTCCCTTTTCGCCAAGACGCGCAAGGTGAAGTTGGCGCACTTTTCCGCCTCGGCGCACGTTGTGCACCAGGTAGAACGAGTTTCCTTTGCGCCGAACGAAAGCCATGACTTCTCCCCTGCTCCGACTTTTGTGTAGTGTATTTTCTTTCCACTACAGCCGTCAATTGTTAGACGCCGAATCTTTTGAAGAGTTGCATCCAATTCGTCACCTGCAAAGCTAATGGCGATGTGCACAGAATGAGCATCTGTTTTTTTGCTGCGTTCCATTTGTCTTTTGCAACTTCGTTCCAATTCCGCACAGGTGTATGCCTTTCTTGCTTTTGATCCTTCGGCTGCGCCAAAGTTTCAATCCACTTGCTTGCGTATGCGCCGCCGGAATTCACTCACTGATGTAGAACACGGATCCGCCAAAATCCACTTGCTCCGCGCACACGCCCCGCCTACGATTGGCGCGCGTTTTCTAACTCTCTGGAACTGTTGGCTTTCTTATGTCCTGGGATCCGGTCTACAAATTGGTGAAACAAATTCCCCGAGGGCGGGTTCTAACCTATGGGGCCGTAGCTCGAGTCTTGCATCTGCCAGGCGGCGCACGAACGGCAGGCCGCGCCATGGCGGGCTGCCCTTCCGGAAAAGGAATTCCCTGGCATCGTGTTCTCGGCGCAGGCGGGAAACTTCTAATCCGCGAACCGTACGCTTCTCTTCAACGAAAACTCCTTGAATCCGAAGGCGTTCAAATGACCGAGCGCCGCGTCAACATGAAACTCCACGAATGGCAAATCCCCCACCGCAAAAAGCGCACTATGAAAAAAGCGAAACAATCGCTCCGCGCCAGGAAACGCCACTAACGCCGCCGGTCATTTCGAACGCAATGAGCCAAACGTTTGCCTTGCCGATTCCTTCCGAGGAATCGGCTGGCTTATAGAGAGAAAAACCCCTCTCAGCGCGCGTTTTTTGCGCGATGAGCCTTGCTTCGACTCAAATCGAAGCGCTACCCTCACCCATACCGCCGGAACTTCTTCCAAAATTCCGCCCAAGTGCTCTTGAGGCCGCGGCACAAATAAATGTCCGGATGATCCCGCGACTCTTCATTCTCCACACCAAACGGATTCGTATTCTTCCCCGCAACCGAGCAGCTCGTAAAATTCGCCTCCGCCTCTTCTTTTTCAAGGCCCACCAGAATCACCGTTTCCGGTTCGCGCGGATCGTATCCCCGGTACCAAAACGAATTCGTTCCCGACATCGCAAACGGCAATCCCCGCGACGGCCCATACAAATTCAACGCGCCGCCTTCTCCGTAATTCCCCGTCAAAATTCCCGTGCGGGCCCGTTCTTCGAGCGGGCAGCGAGTTGTAGACTCGCGCGACGTTATCCGCCAAATCCGTCCACCCTATCTCTTCACGGAATTGGTCATGCAGTTTGCTCGTCACACGCCATCCCGCTCCGCCGAACGGCGCAATCGGCATCACAAACATCGCGAACACCGCGCCGCTCAACGCAATCGCCGCCCACTGCAATCGATTAATGGCCTTCGCGGTAGCGGCTTCGCCGTCTGCATCCAATTTCCAAACGCCACGCTCCCCGCCGCCAGCAGCACCGGATAAATCGGCGCCGTGTAGTAGAACCGCGCCTTCCCGATCCAGAACAAAACAAACGTCAGCATCACCGCCCACGCCACAAGCGCGTAGCGCCGGCCTTGCTCCCGCGCCGACAAAAACCACAATCCCATCGCCGTCACCGGCACCGTCACGAAATTCACGCACAACAAAATCTGGCCAAGCAGAAATCCTTTGTTCCGCCCCTGCCTCACGTCTCGCTCATGCAAATGCTTCAAAAAATCCAAAGAAATAAAATCATGTCTCGCCTGCCAGATGACATTCGGCAAGAACAGCGCCACGGAAATCCCTACGCCAATCCAAAGCCACTTGCTTGAAAGATATTTCCGCGCATCCGAAAGCAAAACCCCGCCGATAATCCCCAGCGTCCAAAAACCCGCCGTGTACCGCGTCTCCATTCCTAGCCCAAGCGTCAGTCCAATCGCAATCCACCAGCGCGCGTCGCCCGTCTTGCACAGCCTCACCAGAAAATAGGTCGCCAGCGCGCCCCACAAATAATCGAACGAAACGTACTGAAACACCGCCCCCTGCGCCAAAGCCACCGGCGCAACGCCAGTTCCCACCGCAGCCAACACCTGCTCTCGCCGCCCGCCGCCCAATTCCTTCGCAATCAATCCCGCAATCACCATCACCAAGCCGACCGCCACCGCCGCAAAAAATCGAAACCCTGCAAGCGAAGTCCCAAAGGAAACCAATTCCACGCGCGCAATCGCCGGCGCAATCGGCGGATACGCCACAAATCCCCAATCCATGTGCCGCGCATCATCGAGCGTCTGCAGCTCATCGCGATGAAATCCGTACTGCCCATTCGTCGCCGTATGCACCGCCACACTCACCAGCGCAATCAGCAGCAGCACCGCCAAATCCGACTTCAGAAACTCCCCGGCCCGTTTCACGGATACCCTCATTCCCAATGCGCCAGCAGTCTACCCAAAGATTTGCCTCTCCCTCCCCTGAAATGTTTCTCCATCCCATTCGTATTACAAACGAACGCGCTCTGCCCTGCCCTGGAGCAAAGCGCGAATCCAATTTTTGCTATACACTTTTGTCTCAAACTTATGCCCGAACCTGTCTTGCGAGTGGAAAACCTGCTCAAACGCTACGGCGACGTCGAAGCCGTTCGCGGTGTCAGCTTCAGCGTCAACGAAGGCGAAGTCTTCGGCCTGCTCGGCCCCAACGGCGCCGGAAAAACCAGCACTATCGAAATCCTCGAAGGGCTGCGCAACGCCGACAGCGGCACGGCGATCGTGTGCGGCTACAATCCGGCCACCGATGCCGACGCCCTCAAACACGAAATCGGCGCCGCACTCCAATCGACCGCCTTGCCGGACAAGATCAAGGTCATGGAAGCACTCAAACTCTTCGCCAGCTTTTACAAGCGCCACAAGCAACCCGAAGAACTCTTGAAGCGTTTCGGCCTCGAAGAAAAGCGCAACGCCTTCTACTCCCAGCTCTCCGGCGGCCAAAAGCAGCGCCTCGCTCTGGCCATCGCACTCATCAACGATCCCAAAGTTATCTTCCTCGACGAACCCACCGCCGGCCTCGACCCGCAAGTCCGCCGCGAAATCTACGACATCATCGAAGAGCTCCGCCGCGACAAGAAAACGATCGTCCTCACCACGCATTACATCGAAGAAGCCGAGCGCCTCTGCGACCGCGTCGCCATCGTGGATCACGGCAAGGTCATCAAGGAAGGTACGCCTTCGCAACTCAAGCAAGCCTCCGGCGACAAGACGCGCATCGAAGTCCGCCTCGCCAAACCCGAAACCGGCGCGGCGCTCAAGAGCCTCGAAGGCGTCTCCGACTGTCGCATGCTCAACGACATTTACGTTCTCCACTGCGCGCGTCCGCCACAAGCCATCGTCGCCCTTGTTAAGTACCTCGAAACCCAAAACAACGAGCTTATTGGGCTCGAAATTTCCACGCCTTCGCTCGAGGACGTCTTCATCGAACTCACCGGAAGGAGGCTACGCGATTGACAAATCTTTTCACGCTAACGAGCATGCGTATGCGCCTCGCCCTGCGCAACAAAATGTTTTTCTTTTTCAGCCTGGTCATGCCCATCGGGATTTTCTTTCTCTATTCCGCGGTCTTTGCAAAGTCCGATCCGAAATATGTCAAATCTCTTCTCGGACCGGTGCTCAGCTTCAATACGATGGGCAGTTTCTGGGGACTTAGCGCCGCGCTGGTAATGTTCCGCGAGCAAGGCATCCTCCGCCGCTTCCACGTGAGTCCGGTCAAAGAATCGGACATGCTCATCTCCAGCCTTTTGGCCAATTACCTGCTGATGCTCCCGATCGTTGTGCTCGAATTGCTCTTTGCAAAGTACATATTCCACGTCCCTGGCCTCGGCAATCTCTTGTCGATATGGCTTCTGGCAACAGTTGGAGTCGTTTCTTTCGGCTCACTCGGCCTAGTCATCGCCAGCGTCACCAACACTATGCAGGAGACGCAAGTTCTCAACCAACTCCTCTGGCTTCCGCTGATTTTTCTTTCCGGCGCCACGATTCCCTTCACCGCTCTCTCCAAGGGCGTCCAAAACGTCGCACTTTTTCTTCCTGCTACTTATCTGGTCCACGGTTTCAAGCAAGCCATCGTGAATTCCGTCTGGCCTGACAAGCTCCTGATGGTTCTCACTTCGCTTTTCATCTGGTTTATCCTCACTCTGTTTCTCTCCACCCAGCTTTTCCGCTGGGAGCCCGAAGCGAAAATCGGCCGCAAAGCGAAACTTTACGTGGCGGCAACCGCCATCCCCTTCATTCTTCTCGGTATCTGGGAGGCGAAAGAAGGCCGCGTCATCGCCGAAGAAAAAAACATCGTCCAGCGGCTCGATGACTCCGACAAAGCAAAAGAGAAATCCGAACAGCCGCGCAAGCCCGAGGCCGCCAAACCAGATACGCCTTCCCAGGATCATAAATAGAGCTGGCGCGTCAAAACCCTGCACCGCCAATTTGGTTCTGGTCCCTCCCTACCCTTTCCCGCACACTTAATTGACGCTTGTGGTGACGTATCTTATTCTGACCTTTCAAGTGGCGTAACCAACTGGAGAGCAATCATGCCTGTTCAGAAGACCGATAAAATCTGGCACAACGGAAAGTTCATCAGCTGGGACGACGCAAAGCTCCACGTCCTTTCCCACGTCGTCAGCTACGGCTCCGCGGTTTTCGAGGGCATCCGTTGTTACGAGACCATACAAGGCCCCGCGATTTTCCGCCTCCGCGAACACATGCAGCGCTTATTCAACTCCGCGAAAATCTATCGCATGGAGCTTCCCTTTTCCGTCGAAGAGTTTGCCAACACGGCCTGCGAACTCGTTCGCCACAACAAACTCAACTCCTGCTATGTGAAGCCAATTGTCCTCCGCGGCTACGGCGAAGTCGGCGTCAACCCTCTCAACTCGCCAATCGATTGCTACATGGCTTGTTGGTCCTGGGGCGCTTATCTCGGTCCGGAAGCGCTCACCAATGGCGTGGACATCGGCGTCAGCTCCTGGACTCGCATTGCTCCGAACACTCTGCCGGCCATGTCCAAAGCCGCCGCGAACTACATGAACTCGCAGCTCATTCGCATGGAAGCTCATTTCAACGGCTACGCCGAAGGCATCGCGCTCGATTCCGGCGGCCACGTCAGCGAAGGCTCCGGCATGAATGTCTTCCTCGCACACGACGGCGTGCTCTATACGCCGCCGCTCGCCACCAGCATTCTTCCCGGCATCACGCGCGACACCGTCGTGAAAATGGCCGAAGACTTTGGCATCACCGTCAAGGAAACCGTCATCCCCCGCGAAATGCTCTACATCGTGGACGAAGTTTTCTTCGTCGGCACCGCCGTCGAAATCACTCCGATCCGCAGCGTGGATCACATTCAGGTCGGCAAAGGCGTCGCCGGCCCCATCACCCGCAAACTCCAGGAAGAATTCTTCGCCCTGACCAGCGGCAAGAAACAAGACCGCCACGGCTGGCTAACCCCAGTCAACGCGCCCGTCGCCGCCGCCCGCTAATTGGCCTTCTTCATATTGCTTCTGGCGCCCCCGGTATCATCGGGGCGCTTTATCTTTAAATATATGAAGGATCAAACCAAGCTTCTGTATGGAGCATCGGCTTAAGCCTGGATGATTCGGGCCGGAAACTATTCCGATTTCGCGGTCGGGCAAACGGCTTGATTCGCCGCAAAGTTTTATCGCAAACCAACGGACGGAATTTTCCCAGGCTAGCGATCCGGGAGTAGGTGCTCCAGAAATTCGCACTCGTGACGAATCAAAGCGTGGATATGAAAAAATCCCGTCCACTGACGCATGGAAAGATGACCAAGGCCATGGCGCATACGTTTCTCCAGTGTGAAGTGCTACTGATAGCTTCTAAGCGCAGACTGAGCCGAACCACTTGAATCCTCAGCGCGCCGCTTGTTCTTCATCTCTTTACTTCTTTGCTTCCCCTCCCCCTCTTCCGCTAAACTCCTTCCCGGTCAATCCCCCTTCGCCCTAGGAGGCATCTACATGTACTCCACGCCCCAAAAACTTTCCTCCGAATTTATCGGCACGTTCGCGCTGGTTTTCTTTGGAGCAGGCTCGATTTGCGCCGACCAGTTTCTCCATGGCGCCGGTGTAGGCCTGTTCGCGATCGCAATCGTGCATGGCCTCGCCATCGCGCTGATGATTTGTGCGCTTGGCCACGTCTCCGGCGGCCATTTCAATCCCGCCGTCACCATCGGCTTCTGGGTCACAAAGCGCCTGACCACTATCGAAGCGGTCTCTTATTGGTTTGCGCAGCTCGCCGGCGCCATCGCCGCTGCTTTTCTCCTGAAAGCTGTCATTCCCGAAGAAACCTGGCACGCCGTCTCACTCGGCACACCGGCCCTCACGCGCGACTTCACCGTTCTGTCCGGTCTCATCCTCGAAGCCGTCACCACATTCTTCCTCGTCTTCACCGTCTTCGCCACCGCCGTCGACGACCGCAACTCTTCCCGTCCATACGCCGGTTTCTGCATCGGCCTCATCATCGCGCTCGGTATCATGGTCGCGGGCCCATTCACGGGTGGAGCGCTCAATCCCGCCCGCGCCTTCGGCCCCGCGCTCGCTGCAAATCGCTGGGCCAACCAGGGCGTCTACTGGGTAGGCCCGCTCCTCGGCGGTTTCTTCGCCGGCCTCCTCTACGACTCCTTCTTCAACCGCAAACCGTGACGCGACAGCCTGCCCTCGCCCGCGCAAGGCAGGGGCACGATATATCGTGCCCTCGATCGATCTAGCCCAAGGCCACGAAGCGCCAATCGTCCGAGCCATACTCTTTCCCTGTCCATCAGTCTAGGTAACTACACCGCAACTACGCTCCCCGCCTTGCCTTGCCCGCCTCTCCCGCCGGTGCTACTTTCGCGACTAGGCCAATTCGTGTGCCAGGTTTGTGTTTTTGCTTAAGATTCAAAACTTAGGACTGAGAACTCCACATGGCCCTTAGCATTGACGATCTTCTTCGCCGAGCCGTCGAAAACAAGTCTTCCGACTTGCACCTGAAAGTCGGCAATCACCCGTATCTCCGCGTAGACGGTCTGCTCACACCCATCACCGAAGTTCCCCGCATCACACCCGAAGAAATGCTCTCCATGGCGTTCAGCATGATGACGAACCGCCAGAAACAAAAGTTCAAGGAAACCGCTGAGCTCGACATGGCGTACGGCGTCGCCGGCCTCGGCCGTTTCCGCGTCAACGTTTTCCAGCAGCGCGGCAACGTCGGCATGGTTCTCCGCGTCATCCCCACAAAAATTCGCACCGTCGAAGAACTCAATCTTCCCAACGTCATCAACAAAATCTGCGAAGAGCAGCGCGGCCTCGTTCTCGTCACAGGAACCACCGGTTCCGGTAAATCCACATCTCTAGCCGCGATGATTGACCGCATCAACGCCAATCGCGCCGACCACCTCATCACCATCGAAGACCCGATCGAATTTCTCCATCGCGACAAGCGCAGCTTCATCAACCAGCGCGAAGTCGAAGTGGACACCGCTAACTTTTCCACGGCTTTGCGCGCTGCACTTCGTCAAGACCCCGACGTCATCCTCGTCGGCGAAATGCGCGACCTCGAAACCATTTCTACTGCACTGCTCGCCGCCGAAACCGGTCACTTGGTTTTCTCTACGTTGCACACGCTCGACGCGACGGAAACTATTCAGCGCATTATCGCGGTCTTTCCCCCGCCTGAGCAGAAACAGATTCGCTTGCAGCTCGCAGCCACGCTAAAAGCTGTCGTCTCACAGCGCCTCGTCCGCCGTTCAGACGACAAAGGCCGCGTCCCCGCCGTAGAAATCATGATCGCCACCGCCTACATCCGCGATTGCATCATCAACGCCGATAAGACACGCCTCATTCACGACGCCATCGCCGCCGGCACTTCTCAATACGGCATGCAGACTTTCGATCAATCGCTATTCGATCTCTACACCAAGCAACTCATCACTCTCGATGAAGCCCTGCTCCGCGCATCCAACCCGGACGAATTCCGCCTCAAGATTCAAGGTATTCGCTCCGCAGCAGACGCCGCCAGAGAAGAAATGGCCTCTCAAATGGCCGACTTCGAACGCTTCAGCCGCAAATAGCTTTTTGTTCGCTTCCGGAGTTACTGCAGAACTTTTTCCATCGCGCGGGCCGGGCGGCTGCTTACCCGTATTTTCCTAGGCGCAGCCAGGTTGCGATTTCTTCTTCCACGGAAAAAATATCCCCGGGAGACTGCGCAAATCGCGCGTCCAGCTTGTAGGCCTGATCCTCAAACGGAATTGCCAGCCACGAGAGATGCTTCACGAATCCGCGGATGTAAAGCTCCACATATTGTTCAAAGCCAAGAAGCGCAATTTGCGCTACGTGCACCACGCCGTGAAACAGCGCCCTCGCCTCGACCTTTTCGTTGAAAACGATCACGTCCACATACGTGATCGAAGCCATGTGGACAAAATCCGGAAAGCGTCCGTCCGTTAGCGCTACTGCTTCCGCATAAAACGGCGGCGGCGGAATTCGAGCGCCCACAAGGGTCACGGTACGAATAAGGTCCAGCGTCCCCGCCGAAAAGTACGGTTCGATTATCGCTCGCCACTCCGGCGCGAGCGGCTCGCTGTGGGGAAGATAAAGTTTGCGTTCGCCGCGGAAGTAGGAAGCCACGCCAGCCACCATCTCCGCGATGCGTGCTTCGCCGAATTGGCCTGGGTTCACGAGTCGTTCTCTCGTGAAGCGTTTCCCGACTCTACTCCCTCCTCGAGCAACCTGCAATCTTTCTATTCCCGATTTTGCGTTGCATCACGCCTTTGCTTGAAATCTTTTGCAGCATCTCTGCGTATACCCTTTCAAGCGCCACTCTTCGGAGGTTCCATGAACACGCTTTGCAGTCAACTCTCCAGCTTGTCCCTTTCCTTTCTCCTGTTCTCCGCGCCCCCTGCACACTTGGTGTTATCAAATCCCGTTGCGCAAGCTCAGCAGCCGGCTCAACCCGCGGCTCCGCTTCCTCCAACCCCCACCGGTCTAGAATCCGGCCTCATCTCCAATTTCGACGACGGCACCACCGCCGTCAAATTCGGTGCCGGCTGGATGATCAGCACGGACCAATTAGCCGGGGGCACTTCCACCGCGGAAATGAAGGTCGTCGAAGGCGGCGCCAACAAATCCAAAAGCGCGCTCGAGATATCCGGCAACGTCACCAGCGCCTTCACTTACCCTTGGGCCGGAGTCATGTTCTCCCCAGGCGCGACGCCCTTTACGCCGGCAAATCTCTCCTCTAAAAAAGCGCTTCACTTCTGGGCGCGCGGCGATTCTCACACCTATCGAGTAATGGTTTTCACCACCTCCGGCGGCCGCATTCCCGCCATGAAAGATCTCAACCTCACTCCGGAGTGGAAAGAATTCATCATGCCCTTCTCCGAATTCAACGGCACGGACGGCCACGACGTCACGGGCATGCTCTTCACCGCCAGCATAGAAACCGGCAACTTCAAATTCGCCATCGACGAAGTCCGCCTCGACTGACACGCCCATGCTGAACTCTTGGGAGGCGCGTTCCATCGCGCCTCTTCCCTATCTCGACCCGCATCCCCTTTTGTCCCTTTACTTCGCTAACATCATTACTTCACTCTTCCTCCTGATGTTCACCAGCTCTCGCAAACTCGACAGCGAGCAAGATCTTTACGACTACGCACTGCGCACTCTCATGCGCCGCGCCCATTCCGTTCACGAAATGAAGAAAAAACTTCTGCGCCGCGCTGATAGCGAATTGCTCGCGCAAGTCGTTCTGGCCCGCCTCAAAGAAGGCGGCAAGCTTGACGACGCGCGCTACGCCAGGCAATTCACGCGGACGCGCACCGAAGTCCGCAAGCAAGGCAAATACCGCATTGCGCGCGACCTCCGCGCCCGCGGCGTTCCCGATCGCCACATCAACGAAGCCATCTCGGAATCTGCAGAATCCAATGATGAAGCGGCTGTCGTCCGCCAGCGCATTGAACGCAAACTTCGCTCCTTCCGCGGCGAAATTTCGGAAAAGAAATTCGCCTCGATCTATCGCTCGCTCCTCGCCTCCGGCTTCCCATCCGACCTCGTCCGCCGCGAACTAAAGTCCCTGACTAGAGAAGAAGTTCCCGAAGTCGAACCTGTCGACGAGTGACCACCCGCATAGAGAAGTTGGAGTTTTTTTCAGCGCCCCGCGCCGGCTGAAAGCCGGCGTTAGAAAGGCAAGGTAGCCGCAAGGGGTACCCCTCCTTCCTGGACGGCCGTGCTTTTCTGGGAGATACGCCGGAGTCCTTCCTCTGAGATAATCGAGCAGGCCCATGACTGACCTCCACGACAAAACCCAGACTGGTCCACTCACTTTCCTTCCGCAAGCCGCCAAAAGCTGGAAGGGGCTTGCCATTCGCCTCGGCATTTTATTTTCGGCGCTCGCACTGTTTGTCGCCTACATGATTGTCATGCCCGGAAAATCATATTCCGGTCCTGCGCCTCAAGCTTCGCTCGAAGAACTTAAAGCGGCGGTCAATCTCCGGAAAGACGTGATTCATCTGGCGGGAACGATTGGTGAACGGAATCTGGACCGCTACAGGAATCTTCAGGATGCCGCGCAATATATTGAAGATTCTTTGAAAGCCCTTGGTTACAGCGTTGAGGAGCAGGAATACGCCGTCGGAGCGCTGAAAACAAAAAACATTTCCGCGGAGATTCGAGGAGCCTCACGCCCGCAAGAAATCGTCATTGTCGGAGCGCACTACGACAGCGTTTATGGCTGCCCGGGCGCGGACGACAATGGTTCAGGAACTGCCGCGCTTCTGGAACTCGCCCGCGAGCTTCGGTTCGCGGCCGCGGCGCGCACGATTCGTTTTGTCGCATTCGTCAACGAAGAACCGCCGAATTTCCAAACGCCGACGATGGGTAGCTGGGTCTACGCCAAGCGTTCGCATGAACGAAAAGAGAATATCGTTGCGGCGATTTCCTTAGAGACGATCGGCATATATTCGGATGCCGAAAATAGCCAACACTATCCCGCCGGATTTTCGTTTTTCTTCCCAGCAAAGGGGAATTTTGTCGGCATTGTTGGTAATCTTTCTTCGCGGTCGCTGGTGCGCGATTCGGTCAAACACTTTCGTGAGACAACGCAGTTCCCTTCCGAAGGGGTGGCCGCGCCGGGCGGCATGACGGGGGTCGGCTGGTCGGATCATTGGTCCTTCTGGCAAGAAGGCTATCCGGCCATCATGATTACGGACACCGCGCCATTCCGGAATCCGAACTATCACAAGCTTTTGGACAAACCGGAAACGCTAAATTACGAGCCCATGGCGCGGGTGACGGTCGGCATTGCCAGGCTGGTCGAATATCTGGGCAAATAGCGCGCAAGAGTTGAAATTTCGGGTGAGGCAAACGTGACGGGCGACGGAAAAAAGTGGAGTGGCAACGAGGTTCGCGAGACGTTTCTCCAGTTCTTTGAGAGCAAAGGCCATCGCCGCGTTCGCAGCAGTTCGCTCGTTCCGCATGGCGATCCGACGCTGCTTTTCACCAACGCCGGGATGAACCAGTTTAAGGATGTTTTTCTCGGTCTCGAAAAGCGCGACTACACTCGCGCGACAACGGCACAAAAATGCGTTCGCGCCGGCGGCAAGCACAACGACCTTGAAAACGTCGGCTTCACCAAACGCCATCACACTTTTTTTGAAATGCTGGGTAATTTTTCCTTCGGCGATTATTTCAAGAAGATGCCGTTGCTTACGCGTGGGAATTGCTGACTTCGACGAACTGGTTTGCAATCCCGAAAGACAAATTGTACGTCACGGTATTCGGCGGGGCGGAAGTCGCGATCCAAGTAACAAGCTGGGCGTCGACGAAGAAGCAAAGAAATTCTGGCTTGAACAAAATGTGCCGCGCAGACCGCGTCGTTCCCATTCCCGGTCTCAAAGACAATTTCTGGGCGATGGGAGACACCGGCCCTTGCGGCCCCTGCAGCGAAATTTTCTACGATCTCGGCCCAGCCGCTACCGAACAAGGCCACGCCGATTGCAGATTTCCCTGCGACTGCGGCCGCTACGTCGAAATCTGGAATCTCGTCTTCATGCAGTTCAACCTGTGCTCGGAAACATGAGACGGATCACAAGCTACAAGATTTCCCTTTCCTAAACCTTGCGTAGACACCGGCATGGGCCTCGAACGCGTCGCCGCCGTTCTTCAAGGCGTTATCTCCAATTACGACACGGATCTTTTCACGCCGCTCACCAAGCGCGCCGCTGAACTCTGCGGCGTAGATTTTTCTCGAGAAGAAAAGATGGAAGAAGGAAAAGGCGGCGCTGCCTCGCTTCGCGTTATCGCCGATCACGCCCGCGCAACAACTTTCTTGATGGCGGATGGAGTGCTGCCTTCAAACGAGGGACGCGGCTATGTACTTCGCAAGATTATGCGACGCGCAATTAGGCACGCGCGTCTGCTTGGCCAAAGACAGCCTGTGGTTCTTAAAGAGATGGTTTTGGCGGTCCAGCGGCTGATGGAGGGGGCTTATCCAGAACTCCGCGGGCCATCGTTCGCGCATGTTTCAAAAACTGTTAAGGCCGAAGAAGAGCAGTTTGCTCGGACCCTTGACGTTGCACTAGAAAGGCTCGAGGACGACCTTCGCCCGCTCACGGCGTTCGTTGGCACGCCGCTTCAATCAAGGGAAGGCGTCTATTCAGGCGAAAAGGCTTTCGAGTTGTATGACACCTTTGGATTGCCACTCGACTTCATTCTTGATTCGGCTCGCGATCTTGGAATTCCATTCGATCGAAAGGGCTTTGACGATGCGATGCAAGGGCAGCGCGCAAAAGCCCGCGCTTCGTGGAAGGGCGGGAGTAAGGAATCGGCGAATCCGGTCTTATGCAAAGATTGCGGAGACGTTTAAGACGGAGAAGGACTTTTACCGCGATCTAAAATCGAAAGACGCGCGGATTGAGGCTATTGTCACCAAGGGCGGCCCGGTCAACGAGTTGAAGGCAGGCGAATCCGGCGAAATCGTGCTGGATCGGACGGTGATTTACGCGGAATCGGGCGGACAAGTGTCCGATACGGGCGCGTTTTACGATAATTCTGAATCGCAATTGCTGGCTGAAGTGACGGGCGCGTTCTATCCCGTCGCAGGGCTCGTCGCGCACAAAGTCGTCGCGAAAGAAACTCTTTGCGTTGGAGATCGCATCAGCGTCATTGCCGACGCTGACCGTCATGCACGCATCATCCGCAACCACACCGGCACGCACCTGGTTCATGCGGCGCTCCGGAACATTCTTGGCACGCACGTCAAGCAGGCCGGCTCGCTGAATTCTCCTGACCGCTTGCGTTTTGACTTTTCTCATTTTGCACACGTGGACGCGGAAGAACTTCGCGGCATCGAGCAACAGGTCAACGACGAGATTCGCCACAACACCAAGGTTGGCACAGACATCATGGGCATCGACGATGCGCTCGCTTCCGGAGCGCTCGCCTTCTTCGGCGAAAAATATCCCGACGCAAACGTCCGCGTCGTCACAATTCCCGATGAGCGTTCACCGCGCGGCTTCTATTCCAAGGAACTCTGCGGCGGCACGCACGTGCACAACATCGGCGACATCGGCATTTTGAAAATCGTCAGCGAGGAATCGGTTGCAGCCGGAGTCCGCCGCATTGAAGCCGTCACCGGAATCGGCGCGCTCGAACATTTCCAGAAACAGGCGGAAATTCTGTCCAAACTCCAGCACCAGCTTAATGTCGGCGAAGAAGCCGTGCTTGCCCAGATCGAAAAGCTCGCGCAAACCGCAAAACAGCTCGAAAAAGAGCTTTCTGACCAGAAACGCAAAGGCGCGCTTTCCCAGCTCGACGATCTGGCCAATTCCGCCCAAACCATCAAGGGCGTTAAAACCGTCATCCGCCAGGTCGAAAATATCGACCGCGAAGCCCTCCGCCAGCTCGTCGACAGTCTCCGGCAAAAGCTAGGGTCCGGAGTAGTCGTTCTGGTCATGCCCGACGGCCCCAAAGTCGCTCTCATCGCCGGGGTCACCAAGGACCTGACCGTTAAAGTCCATGCTGGCAAGCTGATACAGACGCTCGCCCAAAAGATGGGTGGAAAAGGCGGCGGCAGGCCCGATTTGGCCGAAGGTGGCGGAGAGGGCACATCGGACCTAAATTCGGCCCTTCGGTCAGTTCCCTCCTACCTCGAGCCTTTGCTATAGTTTACCTCGAGCGCCAGAAGCGTGGCCGGGGCGGTGCGCCCGGGCGGGCTTCGCTAGAGACCAATCTGCCCGCAGCAGACTGCTTCAAGGCATACTCGGATTCGTTGTCGCCTTCCCCAAGGCGCCGGTAGCAGGGCGCTCGGCCCGCGCTACGCGGCATCAAAAAAGTGATGGGTAAACGTTCGGCCATATCGGCGGCTATCGTCCTGGCAGGGCTGGGATTTGCAGCGAGCCCGTCTCGCGCGCAAATTTCGCTGGCCCAGAATTTCGATGGCCGCAGTATTTATGTGAGCGCTGAGCCTCCGGCGAAAGCCAAGCTCACCGCCGCCAAGCCGAAGGACATTTACCTTCCCGCGGAACAAACTTTCCTGGGACGCAAGCACGAAGCGATGAGCCTGGATCGCGACGGTGCGGAAGCCCTGGTGAAAGAAGCCGCGGAACGTCACCGCATCGATCCCGCACTGATTCGCGCGGTGATCGAAACGGAGTCCGGCTGGAATGCAGCCGCGGTTTCCCGCAAGGGCGCCGTAGGGCCTGATGCAGCTGGTGCCGTCAACGGCACAACGGTTCGGAGTAAAGGACATGTTCAGCCCGAAACAAAATGTGGACGCCGGGGTTCGCTATTTGAAGTCGTTGCTAGAACGATACAATGGCAACCTGGAATTGGCTTTAGCGGCGTACAATGCTGGAGAAGGAGCCGTGGATCGTGCTCGCGGCGTTCCGGCATATCGGGAGACACGGAACTACGTCCAACGAGTGCAGGATGCGTTTTATCGGCCTGGCTCGGGTCGCCTTGAAGGTGGGCTTTTTGGAGCGCGCAGCATCCGCAAGGAAACCGACCCCAACGGCCGTACGGTTTTTACGAACGATTAGTGTGAGAATAGCTTTTGTAGCATCAAATGTTTGGGGATGCGGTTGGCATGAAGTTTCTTGAAAAAACTTCGTTTTTTTTCCTCAGTGCCTTCGCCCGCGTTTCGCCGGTTTTCTTGTTGGCGATTGCGGCGATCGTGTTCGCTCCCAAAGCCCTTTTCGCCTCCGAAAATAATTCTGGACCTTCCACCTCTACGGTAAAGCGAGACGCCGCCGAAGCGCAGTTTGCCAAAGCGGAAGAAGCGCGAGCGATGATCAATGCACAAGCGGCGGAAAAGCGCACGCTTGCGGAATACAAAGCCGCTGTCGCCAGCTACAGGAAAGTTTATTTGATTTCGCCGCATGCCGCGGACGTGCAGGATTCGCTGCTCGCCGTCGGCGAATTGTATTCGGAAATGGGCGACCGCTTCGGCCGCACGTATTACCAATCGGCGGTGGAGTCCTACCAGTTTTTGCTGAAGGAATATCCGAAGAGCAGATTCGCCCAGGATGTTTTGCTGCGCGTGGCGAAATTGCAACAGGAGCAGCTTGGCGATACGGCCGCTGCGATGAAGACGTATCAGGATTTTCTGAAGCGCTTTCCGCACTCTGATCACCGCAAGGAAGCGCTGCAAGCTTTGAACGAGCTTGCGCTGTTAGCAAGGGGCGCCGGTGACGGACAACAAAGTGGCAGCGAGCGCCAAGGCTGCTCCGGACAAGCAGGAACCGGTTCGCACTGCGCAAAGCCGTTCAAGCAAAGATGCTGAAGAGGATTCAGAGGAAGACACGCAAAAGAATGCAAGCCGAATTCCGACGGTAAAGACGATCAACACGGTCGCGGCGGCCGATTCGACGCGCGTGACCATCGCGCTGGAAGATTCCGTGCAATACATCTCGGGACGGATTGCGAATCCGGACCGGATCTATTTCGATTTGCACGCGGCCAAGCTTTCGCCGGAGTTGAAGCGCGGGGCCGTAAAGGTGAGCGGCAATCTTTTGAGCGACGTGCGCGTGGCGCAGAATGTCTCGGGCGTTGTGCGCATCGTCCTGGACGTAAACGGCGTAAAGGATTACAGCGCTTCCCTGCTGAGCAAACCTTCGCGGCTGGTGATTGACTTGTATGCGAACCCGCAAGTTTTGACGGCGTCGAAAGCCCCCGGTTTCTGTGCCGAACTCGGAAACGGGCGTTGAAATTAATACGAATGCGGCGCACTTCCGCAAAGCGCTCATCGGAACCCGTGTGGAAACGAAATCCGGCTCGTCTGGAAAAAGGGGCTTGCTGCGCCAGCGGTGGCCAAAGAAAAAGATTTGCGGGCCAAGTCGGCGAAGAACGCTTCGAGCAAGCCGGATTTGATCAAGCCGCCGACGGTTCCGACGACAACACATGATGGACAGTCGACTTTGACGCGGGCACTTGGATTGAAGATCGGGCGCATTGTGATTGACGCGGGCCACGGCGGCCACGATACGGGAACGATCGGGCCGACCGGTTTGATGGAAAAGGATTTGTGCCTGGACGTTGCGCTGCGGCTGGGAAAACTGATCCAGCTGAAACTGCCCGGCGCGGACGTGGTTTACACGCGGCCGGATGACACGTTCGTTCCGCTGGAAGAACGCACACGGATTGCGAACGAAGCGAAGGCGGACTTGTTTATTTCGATCCACGCCAATTCGAGCCACGATGCGCAAGCGCGCGGGATTGAGACGTACTATTTGAATTTGAAGGGCTCGGCGGAAGCGATGGAAGTGGCGGCCCGCGAAAATGCGTCGAGTTCGGACGGGATTCACGACCTGGAAGACATCGTAAAGCGCATCGCGCGCACGGAGAAGATCGACGAATCGAAGGAATTTGCGCAGGACGTGCAGGATTCCCTTTCTAAGAGCGTGCAAAAGAACGCTAAGCTGGTGAAAAACCGCGGCGTTCGCAAAGCGCCGTTTGTGGTGCTGATTGGCGCGGATATGCCGTCCATCCTGACGGAGATTTCGTTCCTAAGCAATCCGGCCGACGAAAGGATGCTGAAGCAGCCGGAACACCGCCAGCGTGTGGCGGAAGGGATTTACCAGGGCGTAGCGGGCTATCTGCAGAGCCTGAACAGCGTGACGATGAACCTCCAGCCGGTTTCTGGGTCCAGGCGGCCCCCGGTCGTCGCTACAGTGGAAGAATCTCGCAACCAGAAGTAGCCTAGTGGTGTCTAATACAGGGTCAACGCAAGGTCAGTTGCGGCGTTGATCGCAGGATCCAGGGATATGCGCAAAATTTTGCTTGGTTTGCCTTTGGTCGCCTTCGCGTCGGCGCTGCCGGTTCACGCCCAGCAGCTTCTTCCCCCTCGATTCGGAAACTGGACGAAGTCGGCTTGTCTAGATAAGACGGAAATGGCTGCGCTCTCCCAGGAAGCGGGAGGAAATGAAGGCGCTTTTTCCTGTGCGTACGCATCGGGCGTAAACAAGATTCAAGTTTGGGTGCAGAGGTTCCACGATCCGAGTGCGGCCTATGAGGTGTACACGGCGGGATTGAAGCCGGGGATGATGGCTTCGCTTGTGGGCAGCAACGCGGCTGTTTCTGACAACCGTTTGTGGATGCTGACGGGAAGCTTGGTGCTCAAAGTAGATTCGCAGAATGTCACGTCCGAAGCGGATTTGCGGGCGCTGGTGAAGTCCATCGATGGGCATGCGGACAAAACGCCGCTGCCGGAGATTCGGTCTTTTTTGCCGTCGCATGGGCTAATTCAAGGGACGCAGCGGTATTCGCTTGGACCGGATGGATATGGGGCAGCCGTTGCGGCGCTTGGCCGGCCCGCATATGCTGCGTTGGCGCCCGACTTGAGTCTGGGGCCGAAGGCAGCGGCGGACGCCGAAGCGATGCTGGCTGCATACGCCAACGGGCAAGGAGGGCAAGAAATTCTGCTGCTCGTACTCTATCCGACGCCGCAGCTTGCCGAACAGCAACTCCATCATTTGCAGCCGATTCTTGCGGCGAAGCCGGAGTTTGCGGGAACGACCGTGGAGCGCGACGCTTCGATGTTGAGTTTGGTGCTTTCGCCGAGTACCGCGGACATGGCGGCCCGGCTGCGGAAGAATATCAATTACGAGACGGCGATTACCTGGAACGAACCTTCGACTACACTGACCGATCCTTCCTGGTTTCTAGTGCTGAAAACGGTGTTTTATGCGGCGGCGGGGATTTGCGTTATGGCAGCGCTGGGCGGGCTGCTCTATGGGGTCTTTCGGTTGCTGATGAAACGGATTTTTCCCGGGAAGGTATTTGACCGGTCGTCGAATGTGGAACTTCTGCAACTGGGGCTGAACAGCAAAGAGATCAAGTCGGAAGATTTCTACTGAGTACCTGGTTTTGCCCCGAAACAGGGCCCGCTTTCTGAAAGCGGGCCCTGTACTTGCACTTCGGGCGGCCGTGGGCCGTCATTGCTGCTTGCCTTCAACCGGGACCGCGGCGCGCAAGAGCGCATCCGGGAGCGGCTACGCTAGAGATACTTTCCTTCGCTTTGTGCTCGGGCGCGCGACGTCTTCAACCTGTAACGAATACGATTTAGGAAGCGTCTAACGGGATGCCATTTACAAGCATCTGTTCAAGATAGAGGGCGGGTGTCGTAAGATAGCTGGCCGAAGGCGAAGGGGATGTGCACTGTCATGCAGTCGTACAGAAAGCCAAGGTTTGGGAAGAAGCTAGTCAATGGCCCTGCTTGCCGGCCTGGGGGCCGCAGCGGCTGGCTGCGGGGATAAGACCGCGCCAAACACGGCCGCGGCGGCTGGCGGACCGATGCCAGTGCAAATTCAGGTCGCGGAAACGAAGAAGATTCCAGATGCGGCCGAGTTCTTGTCCGTGCTGAAGTCGCGGCACTCTTCCGCAATCAATCCGCAGGTCGAAGGGCAGATCGTAAAGATTTTTGTGAAGTCGGGCGACCACGTGAAATTGGGCGAGCCGCTGCTGCAGATTGATCCGCTGAAGCAGGAAGCGATGGTGAGCAGCCAGGAAGCGGCGCGTGCGGCGCAAGAGGCGAACAAGCGGTTCGCGCAGATCTCGCTGGAGCGTGCGAAGAAGCTTTTTGAAGCGGGCGTAATCAGCAAGCAGGATTATGACAACGCACAGACGATGTACGACTCGGCAGATGCCCAGTTGCACGCGCTCGATGAGCAGGTTCGTACGCAAAAAGTGGAACTGAAGTATTACCAGGTGGGCGCGCCGATGGACGGAATTGTCGGCGACGTTCCGGTGCGCGTGGGCGATCGCGTGAGCGTGGCAACGCTGCTGACGACAGTGGACGAGCCAGGAGCGCTGGAAGCGTATCTCTATATTCCAGTGGTTCGCGCGAAGGACTTGAAGCTGGGATTGCCGGTGCGGTTGGTGGACGAAAACGAGAAAACCATCGCAGAGACGACAGTGACGTTCGTTTCGCCGCAGGTGGATACGGACACGCAGACGGTGCTGGCAAAAGCGCTTGTCCCGAACTCATCTGCAAAGCTGCGGATTTCGCAGCAGGTACGCGCGCAGATTACCTGGGGAGTGCATGAAGGGCCGGTCGTGCCGATTCTTTCCGTGGTGCGCATCAACGGCGAGTTTTTTGCGTTCGTCGCGTCGAAAGAATCAAACGGCACATTTGCGCGGCAGAAACTTCTGAAAGTGGGCGAACCGCTGGGGAACGACTATCCCGTGTTGAGCGGATTGCAGGGCGGCGACCACATCATTACTTCCGGCACCCAATTTATGCAGGACGGAATGCCGGTGAGCGAGCAAGCGCCCAATCCGGCTCCCGCAGCAGGCAAAGCGGGCGCGGCACATTAAGAACTGAAAACGCAAAACGAAAGACTCGATTCCAGGGGCGAGGTCAATCCAACCGTGTTTGTCGATTTCTTCATTCAGAGGCCGGTATTTGCGACGGTTTGCGCGCTGCTGATCGTGCTGGGCGGCGCAATTGCGATCCCGACTTTGCCCATTGCGCAGTTTCCTGACCTGGCACCGCCGCAAGTTGTGGTGAGCAGCGTGTATATCGGCGCGAACGCGCAGGCGGTCGAGTCCGCTGTGACGACTCCGCTCGAACAGGCGATCAACGGCGTCGAGGGCATGAAGTACATCACGTCGGCGAGTGGCAACGACGGTTCGAGCCAGATCACGGTGACGTTTGACGTGACTCGTAACGTGGACTTGGCGAGCGTGGACGTACAGAACCGGGTGAACCAGGCGCTGGGGCGCATGCCGGGGGAAGTGCGAAACACGGGCGTCATCATCACCAAACAGGCCACCGGATTCGTGCTCGGCGCGGGCGCGTATACGGAAGGTTCGCAGTACGACAGCCTTTTTCTGAGCAACTATCTTGATGTTTACGTGAAGGACGCGATCAAACGCGTAAAGGGCGTCGGCGACGTCGTCGTGTTCGGCGAGCGGAAATACGCGATGCGATTGTGGCTCGATCCGGCGCGCATGGCCCAGCGCGGACTGGCGGCGACGACGATTTTGAACGCGCTGCAGGAACAGAACGTTCAGGTGGCTGCGGGACAAATTGGAGCGCCGCCACTGCCGGCGGGGCAAGCATATCAGGTCAGCGTGCGCGCGATCGGGCGGCTCACGGAAGCGTCCGAATTCGACAACATTATTCTGAAGACGGGCACGGATGGAACGATTGTTCGCGTGAAAGATGTCGGACGTTCGGAATTGGGCGCCGAGAACTACGGGACCGTGCTGCGTTACAACGGGCACGACGCGGTCGGTATCGGCGTAACGCAACTGCCGGGCGCGAACGCGCTGGACGTGGACAAGGCTGTAAAAGAAGAGCTTTTACGGTTATCCAAGAGCTTTCCGCCGGGATTGAAAGCGGCGGTGGCGTTCGACACGACGACGGTGATCGGCGAATCGGTGAAGGATGTTTTGATCACGCTGCTGCAAGCGGTTGCACTCGTCATTATCGTCATTTATTTGTTTCTGCAGGATTGGCGCAGCACGTTTATTCCGGCGATCACGATTCCGGTTTCGCTGATTGGAACTTTCATTTTCGTGAAGCTGTTCGGGTTTTCGATCAATACGCTGACGCTGTTTGGCATCACGCTGGCGACCGGACTTGTGGTGGACGACGCGATCGTCGTGATTGAAAACGTTGAGCGGCACATCGTGGAAGGAATTACGGAACCGCACAACGCGGCTTCCGTGGCGATGAAAGAAGTGGCGGGCGCGGTGATTGCGACTTCGCTGGTGCTGGTTGCGGTGTTCGTGCCCGTGGCGCTTTTCCCGGAACGACGGGCATCATGTTCCGGCAATTTGCGCTGACGATTGCGTTTTCCGTTTCGATTTCTGCTTTCAATGCGCTTACGCTGACGCCTGCCCTGTCTGCAATCTTTCTGGGCAAGCACCGTGAGCGGGCGCAGGGAGCGTTCTTCCGCGGATTCAATCGCGTCGTGGAAGCAGGGACAAATACCTACACGCGCAGCGTACGTTTTGTGCTCAACTGGAAATTCGCAGCTTCGCTTGTTTTCTTCGCCACACTGGGATTGACCTACTACCTCTACCAGAAGGTGCCGCGGTCGTTCATTCCTGAAGACGATCAGGGGTATTTCATGGTGATCGTACAAGCGCCGCCGGGGGCTTCGCTGGAATACACGACGGAAGTTTGCACCCGGGCCGAAAAATTTCTGACGGGTGAAGCGATCCCGGAGGCGGTGGGCGCGTTTACTGTGGTGGGATTCAGCTTCAGCGGCAGCGCGCCAAACCGCGCGATTATTTTTATTGCGCTGAAACCGTTTGACGACAAGGACAGAAAAGGCGAAGCGCACGGCGCTGCGGCAATTATTAATAGGCTGCGCGGTTCGTTGTCGAGCGTGCAGGGCGCGCTGGTGGTGCCGTTCAATCCGCCCGCAGTGCAGGGTCTCGGGGCGTTCGGCGGATTCCAGTTTCAACTGGAAGATACAGGACGCAATTCCCTTCAGGCGATTTCGAACACGGCAAATCAGATTTCCGCTGCCGGAAATGCGAGCGGAACTCTAGCAGGAATGTTTACAAGCTTTACGGCGAACGACCCGCAGTACATCGTGAACATCAACCGGGAGAAGGCGAAGAGCTTGAACGTGCCACTGAACCAGATCACCGATACCCTGCAGGTTTATATGGGCTCTGTGTACGTGAACGATTTCGATTTCAACAATCGCGCGTATCGCGTCTATGCACAGGCGGAAGGAAAATACCGGAACAAGCCGAAGGACATCGGCCAGTATTATCTGCGGTCCGACAAAGGAATGATGATTCCACTGGACAATTTTGTGAATATCCAGCAGACGGCGACGCCTCAGGTGATTACGCACTTCAATTTGTTCCGTTCGGCGGAAATCGACGGTGCGGCGGCGGCTGGACGCAGTTCCGGGCAATCCATCGCAGACGTGGAAGCACTGGCGCGAAAAATCATGCCGAACGGTATGCAGTTTGAATGGAGCGGACTTTCGCTTGAAGAGATCGAGTCCGGAGGAAAGGCGATAATCCTGTTCGGGCTAGGATTGGTGTTCGTTTACCTGACACTGGCAGCCCAATATGAAAGTTATGTGCTGCCTTTCATCGTGCTGCTGGCGGTTCCCGTGGCCGTGCTCGGCGCGGTGGGCGGCCAGTATTTGCGCGGATTGCAGAATGATGTGTATTGCCAGATCGGACTGGTGATGCTGATCGGCTTGGCCAGCAAGAACGCAATTTTGATTGTGGAATTTGCCGAACAATTGCGCGCGCAGGGAAAATCGATTGCGGATTCGGCCGTGGAAGCGGCCAAGATTCGTTTGCGGCCAATTCTGATGACGTCCTTTGCGTTCATTTTGGGCGTCGTGCCTCTGGTTTTGGCGCAGGGCGCCGGAAGAGCAGGCCGCATTTCCGTCGGCACAACGGTGTTCGGCGGAATGATTGCTGCCACAACGCTGAATTTGATCTTCATCCCGATGCTGTACGTGATTGTGCGGACGATTGTGCCGGGCGGCAACGCGAAAGCACGAAGCTTTGCACGCGGAACAAAACCATTCCTGAAGGCGGCGCGGCAAACGGCGCTCGAATCCTATTCATAAATAATTTGCATTAGACAGCGGCAACGCAGACTTCTAGGATCGCGGAAGCGCATTTGCGGTATGATTCGCACGGAAAGGCGAATCCTGGAGGATTTTGTGATTTACGCGAAAACTTTGGCAGCGAACGGAACCTCGCGGCGCGGATTTCTGAAATTTTCTGCGGGAGCGTCCGCCGCTTTGGCCGGCGGAGTTTTTAGCGAGTCGATGCTGGCCGCTGCAGCGGCAAAGGAATGGGGAAAGCCGTATCCGGCTGGCGCGGTGATCATTGATTCAAATGAGAATCCCCTGGGGCCGTGCAGCGCGGCGCGCGAGGCGATTGCGGGAATCAGCGCGCAAGGGGGACGTTATTGTCCGTGGCTGGCGGAAGATTTGATCGGATTGTTTGCGAAGGCCGAGGGATTGAAGCCGGAGTGTATCCGCGCGTTTCCTGGTTCGAGCGAGCCGCTGCACTACACGGTGCTTGCGTACACTTCCCCGACGAAGAGTTATGTCACCGCTGATCCCGGCTATGAAGCGGGAATGCACGCGGCGAAGATTTCCGGCGCGCGCGTGGCGAAAGTGCCGCTGACGGCAACTTATGCGCATGATGTGAAGGCGATGCTCGCGGCCGGGCCCGATGCGGGACATTTTTTATGTTTGTACGCCGAACAATCCGACGGGAACGCTGACAAGCCATTCTGATATTGAATATTTGCTGCAGAACAAGCCCAAGGGATCGATTGCTTTGGTGGATGAGGCGTACATTCATTTTTCGGATGCGACTTCGTGCATGGATTTGGTGAAGGCGAATCAGGATTTGATCGTGTTACGTACGTTTTCTAAGATTTACGGGATGGCTGGACTGCGTTGCGGCTTTGCGATTGGCCGACCAGACTTGCTGGAAAAAATAACGGTGTTTGGCGGTTGGGGCAACGTGCCAGTGACGGCATCGGCGGCGGCGATTGCCAGCTTGAAGGACACCCAGCTCGTTACCGAGCGGAAACGAATCAATACAACAGTTCGTTCGAGCGTGTTTTCGTGGTTCGACAGCAAAGGATATTCGTATATGCCGTCAGCAATCGAACTGCTTCATGGTGGACATGAAGAAACCTGCGAAACAGGTGATCGAAGCATTCGCTGCGGAAAATGTTTTTGTGGGGACGAGCGTGGCCTTCGGCGCCGACGCATATTCGTGTCACCGTTGGAACCGCGTCCGAGATGGATCGGTTTATGGAAGTTTTTCCGCGCGTGATAGAGATGAAGAAGGCAGCTTATTCCCTGCCCTTGCGGGAACGAAGCAGAAGCCTGGACGGGTACGGACTGGGGCCGGAAGCCAGCGCTTGATTGCAGGTCAGTGTAAGCGTCAGGCGAAGAAGGCGAGCAAGCGCCGTGTGCCTTCGGCGAAATCCATTTTCGGCGTGATCAAACTTAAAACTAGATAGCCATCCTGCGGGAAATCGTAGAAGTGTCCCGGATGAACAAACACACCTTGTCGCTCGAGTAGTTCGAGAGCGAGGTCTTCGTCCGAGCGGGTAGCGGGGACTCGGACAACAACGTTCCAGCCGGCTTCGCAAACAAGGCGCGAGCAAAAGCTTTGCGCCGCGAGTTTTTCGTCGAGGGCGACGAGATTGGCTTGCGCGCGAGCGATGAGTTGCGCCTGAAATCTGGTTCGCGCTTGCAGAAGTGCGGGAAGCGCGTGCTGAATGGGCGCGTTCATCGAGAGATAGGAATCGGCGATGACTTCGAGGCGCTGGCGGGCTTCTTGTTTGAGATCTTCGGGGCCGGAGAGGGCGATCCAAGCCGATTTCATTTGCGGTAGGCCGCAGAGCTTGGAAAGACCACCTAGCGAAAAGGTGAGTGCCGTATTTCTCGCAGCAAAGGTGGTTTCTGTAGCGCCGTCCAGAGAGAAATCCAGAAATACTTCGTCTGCAACAATGGCGAGATTTCTCTTTGCGCAGATTTCGGCAAGTCGTGCTTGTTCGGCCGCTTTTACGTACTGTCCCGTCGGATTGTTGGGATGGACAACGATTGCAGCACGAGTCTGCGAAGTGATGGCACGTTCAAGAGAGGCGAAATCGATTTGCCAGCCGTGATCGTAGACGAGCCCGTAGCGGACGAGGCGGACGTCGTTGAGATCAGCCAGGAAATCGAAGAGCGGATAGCTTGGCGTGGGAATCAGGACTTCATCGCCGGCGTTGCACAACAAGCGGAAGAGGTAGGAGTAGGCTTCGCTCGTGCTGGTATTCAGGAAGAGATCGGCGGGAGATACAGCGGCTTTGAGGCTGGCGTAGTACGCAGCGACTGCTTCCCGTGCGGAGAGCTGTCCTTGAGAAGCCGGTTCGTATCGGAGCGATGCTGGGCTTTGTAGCGTGGCGAGGATTGCGGGTTCGTCGTACGAGAAACCTACCGTGGTTGGATTGGAAATGGTGAGGTCGAGCAACTCGCGTTCTTGACGGCAATGCTCTGCCAAGGCTTGCGTGAGCCGATTTTCGGCGAGGTTCCAATTGGTTCGCGTGGCAAACATGAGGATCTCATTGTGCAGGAAATGTTGAATAGAGTGGAATCGGTGAATTACTGCAGTGCTTTCTTGATGTCGGGGCCGATGCGGTCGAGGACGGATTCGGCGTAGTCCTCGCCGACGTAGCGGCCCAGAATGGTGCCATCGCGGCCGACGAGGATGTACGTAGGGAGGCTTCTAACGCTAAAATTCTGCCGAATGGTGGCGTTGCCGTCGAACTGCTGGAGCCACGTCATTTGATGGCTGGAAACGAACGCTTGCCAGGCGCGCTGGTCTTCATCGGCGCTAATGCTGATAACCACAAATTGATCGCCGCCATAGACGGACTGAAGCTGCTTCAATTTGGGCAGGGCGCTGCGGCAGGGACCGCACCAGGTGGCCCAGAAATCGAGAAGGACGACGCGGCCTTTGAAACCGGAAAGAGAAAAAGTCTTGCCATTGGTGCTGGCGGAAAACTCCGGGGCTTTCTGCCCGGTTTTGCCGTGATCGCGCGGGAAATTGTCGTCGTCGAGGAGTTTTGAGGATTTTGTGGCTGGCGCTTTGTTGGCCCGGGCTTGCCGTGCGGCGTCAGCGAGGGAAACCGGTTGGTCGGATGACGGGGGCTGCTGTTGCCCAAAACCAGAGGGAGCGGCAAGCATTGCCGCGAGGGCAAATCCAATGAAGAAAAGGCGGGGCTTGCACACAGGGCATCCTCCAATGGCTTTCTGTTTGCTTCAGGCTAGGAAGAAGCGGCGGCCGTGCCAATGGAACCGAAGGCCAGTTGTGGCGCATGGGTAATGGACTTGTACGCCCATGGTTGCCTTGCTCGCGAAACGAAATGCATGTTCGGGGCGTCAAAGTTTCGACTAGACTCGTTGGCGGTATTGATAGATGGAGGTGACTATGCGGCTGACTTACATGCTCACGATCGGCGTGGTGATTGCCGCGGCGACACTTTCCTCTGCGAATGAGAAGAAAAAGCCCGTCCTGCCTGCGACGATCCTCAATGCGCGTACTGTAACGGTCATGATTGATCCCGACGCGGGCGTTTCAACCGGTGCTCCCCTTGCCGACAAGACTGCGTTGGAGGATGTGGAGAAAGCGTTTGCCAATTGGGGACGCTTCAAGCCTGTAATGAGGGGAATGGCACCGGACCTGGTGGTCGTGATTCGCAAAGGCAGCGGAAAAATAGTGCAGCCGACGATTAACGGAGGTACGTCGCCGAACGACCGGCCGGTCATCATTCAGCCGAATGACACCGGTATTCGCATCGGCGGGCAGAAAGGCCGGCAGCCGGGTGATACGCAGAGCGATCCTCAAACGAGTGGAACAGGACCGGGAGTCGGCATGGGGGCAAGCGAGGATTCGTTCTTCGTATTTGACGCAACGGTTTCGGACCCCACGAACAATGCGCCAATCTGGCGGTACGTCGCGAAGAACGCGCTCCACTCGCATGACGTCCCCGCCGTGGGTGAATTCCGCAAGATTGTGGAAGAGTCGGAAAAGCAGCTGCAAAAACAGCAGAAGAAGCCTTAGGGATAGAGTCTCGGGTCGTCATCCGAGCAAAGTTTACTCTGGTCCAGGCGCCGACACTAATCAGTTGGAAAACTAAGGTGTGCCCGGTCTACAACTTCTCGAGGGAAAAGGTGCTACTTTGCAGCTTCGGCGGGTTTCCGGGCGGTGAACAGTCCGTATACAAAATTGCCAGAGGCGTAACCCGCGCGCATGGCCCGGAATGCTTTCAGATTAGTCACAAAATCTTTTCCCATTTTTGCAGCCAGAACCCAAAAAGATTTGTCCCGGATCATCTCCAGAGCGAGATCCCAGCTTTTCGCGCACTGGCGCGTCAGATCTTGTCTGTGGACGATCTGCAGACCGCTGGCGACGAGATGGGATTCATAGTCGTCCATCGTTTCGAGATCAATGAACATTCCCCGCTCGATGGGTTCGATAAATTTGTGTTCTTGAGCAGCTGATAACCCCGCTTTTTTGAACCAGTCCGTGAGAGCAAAGACACCTCCGGGTTTCAGAAACCTTGCGGCATTGGCGAAGAAACTTCGACGATCGTGGTAGTGGGAGATGGACTCAACAGACCACAGAAGATCAAACGACTGCTGGAAATCCAAGGCTTCGGCGTCCATCAGAAGGAACTGCGCCTCCAACTGGGCAGCGGCTACCGCCTTCCTGGCCATTTCCACCTGCACGGGGGAGATTGTGATGCCAATCGCGCGTGCTTTGTACTTCTGTGCCAAGTAGATGCTGCTACCCCCGAAGCCACAACCGATATCGAGCACTGTCGAGCCGGTCTGGACATTCGCCAATTCTGCGAGATGCTCGGCGAGTTGGACTTGCGCCTCTTCTTTCGATTCGTCCCCGCGAATCCAATAACCATGATGCAGATGTTCACCCCAAAGCGATTGATAATAGGGGCTGACAAAATCATAATGCTCGACAATTTTTCGTTTATCGTTGTGCCGTGGCGGGTTGGCCGACTGCTCGTAAAATGGCGTGGTACTCATGGGATCTTGCCCGGGTAACCAGTCCTCAGGAGAAACGTGGCAGCAGGCAGAGAATACATCAAAAACATTTGAAGGCTCTGCGAAATATCGGAGCCGGCCATGTTGACTTGCTTCCACAGTGGGGCCTAACATGGCCGCGCACGGTGCTGAAATGGAAATTGATAATCCCGAGATGAGCGCCGCCTCCATAGCGATGAGTTTGGGCGCCAAACCCAAGCTCCTATTCATATTTCGGTGGTGGTCGCGTTCTTATGGGGCTGGCCAGTATTGCCGCCGCATTGCCCGTGGGCGTGCTTTCCTTCGGATGCGATGGTGCGGCCAGGCTCGTCTCGGAGAATCCGCCCCTTACGCAACGCGTATGAATTTCTCTCCCGGGCGTATGGCAGGGTCATGGATCGGCTCGGCCAAAAAGTCCTGCGGGATCCACGAGACACGCCCGCGTTACGACTGATGATCTCCCTTACCTTTACCGCCGTGCCGGTTTTCGCGATTCAACTGTTTTTGGGGAAACCGCGAGTGCTGCTCGTGATCGCTTTCTATCTTTCGCTTTACGGTCTGAAGTTCCAGCAGTTTGTGAGGATGTTCAGCGCCAGCCACTTGGAAGCGCACAGTCGACATGGCTTCTTTTCGGAGAAATACGATAAGGTGTTCGGCCGTTACCTCGAATTCTTCCTTGGGTATTTGTATGGGAATGCTCCGGAACTTGGCCGGACGGCTCATGTGCGTCTTCACCATAGAGAGAACAGCGGACCAGACGACACTCGCAACAATATGGGCTACGATCGAACGAGCCGAATCGATTTCCTGTGGTATCTCTCGGACAACATTTGGACGGTCCTGGGGCTCGCTCCGTACGCCTACTTCAAAGCGAAAGGCGATGAAAAGAACCGGAGACGAATGCTGTGGGGAATGGCGCGCTACTATGCTTACTTCGCGGCCGTTTTTATTTATGACTGGAGAATTGGAATCACGTTCGTCCTGGTTCCACTTCTCTGTATGAATTTCATCAACGCAATTACCGCATGGGTGCAGCACGCGTTCTGTGATCCAGACAATCCTCTGGATTATTTTGCGAATACGGTGACGGTTGTGGATGAGGTGAACTTCCTGAACGAGGGATACCACCTCTGCCATCACCACCGCGCCAGCCTTCACTGGACCGAGATGCCGGCGCACTTCGAGCGAATTCGAGACAAGATGAGAGAAGCCGGCTCGTTAGTCTTCCGGGACTTGGATTTTATGGGACTTTTCCTCGAGTTAACTCTGCTTCACAGAATGGATGTGCTCGCCGAGAAACTTGTTCCGTGGGAGCCCATGAATCACGACGAGAAATTGGCATTGCTGGCGAAGAGGACTGGCCTCAAGGCAACCTGATTCAGATCCAGCAACTCGCGCTCGCGCATCACCGGCAGCACACGCTTGCGATTCACAGCCGTGCGCCAGCTTCCCTCCGCACGCCATCACTCAACGTAGGTTCGGTCAGCCCGGGAGCGGGCTTGCGGAAGCGACCTGGGAAATCCATGGCTTGCGCGTTAATCAATCAGGTCGCGAGAGTCGAGATTGAATTAGACTGATTTGCATGAACATCGAGTTGGATCACGTGTTCGTGTGCGCCAGTCCAAGTGCTCCAGAAGCTGAGGAGTTTGTCCGGTTCGGTTTAAACGAAGGACTTCCGAACAAGCACCCCGGGCAAGGCACTTCGTGTCGCCGTTTCAGCTTTGCCAACGCTATGATTGAGTTGCTCTGGGTAAGCGATCCGCGAGAAACCCAGAGTGAAGCTACGCGGCGCACGCTGCTTTGGGACAGATGGTCGGCGAGGGACGTTGGGGCCTCGCCGTTTGGCGTCTGCGTGCGTCCTGTCAATCCTCGGAACGCAGAATTACCTTTTCCAGCGTGGGAATATCGACCGGCTTACTTGCCAGAACCGCTGGTGATGCACATCGCCGAAAGCGGTGTTGAGGAACCGATGTGGGTTCACCTCAGCTTTCTGCGGCGAGCTGACCGCGAACAGCGGTTCACGGGGCATCCGTCAGGTATTCGTGAAATCACCGGTTTGAGTTTGACGACCGCCATACCACTTCGTTCTACGGCGTCCCAGAAAATGGTCGAGAGCAAGATTGTCTCAAGTCGGGAGGGAGCGAAGCCACTCCTCGAAATCGAATTCGACGGCCAGCGGCGAAATCAGGCGGCAGACTTTAGGCCGCATCTACCGATCATTTTTCGGCTGTGATTGTGACCCCGTATGGGGGCGACCCGATTGCGTCGATCGCCGTAGGTGCGCTAAGGCAGCGGGGCAGAGATTTCGGAGGCCGGTTCACAAACCTCGCGCAAGGTGTATGAGGCGTCCGATAAAGAAAAGCGGACCGGGCGATTCTTGGAAGTCATGACTAGCATCGTTGAAGTGTGACACAGGGGCTGATAGTACTCGGTAAGCGATTGGAGCATAGAGGGGCTGAGTTTTTGACCGATTCGCTTCGTGAAGACGACATCGAACTGCTCGCGGGCAATCTCGTTGAGAACACCGGAGGCCGACCAGATGTGCCGCCGTTCGAGGATGGCCGTCAGAAACGGATCCAGCAGCTCTGGATCCTTGCCTCGGACCGTGAGAGATGGATCCTCCGAGAGGACGTGAAGATCGTGCAGTCTGTCGAAATTGTATTCGGTCACCAACTGCACCGGGTGTCTAATCTCAAGAAGGCTTTGAGTCGCAAGAAGCAGCAGACCGATTGCGGCCCCGATTCTGACCGGTCGACTCATCGCTGCCCACAATGCCTCGGCCTGTGGGACGACGGAAGTCGAGAGCACGGATGCGATAGTCCAAAATTCAAACAAATAATACGGATTGCGGCCGACATTTAGCACCGTCAGGGTTGCTACGAGTAGCGCCGTCAGGAAGTAACACGCCAATAGGTGTATTTGCCAATGGCTTTTCGACCCGAACGCGGACAGGAAACCAGCGACGCCTCCCGCAACAACCAGCACCGCGAGACCGACTGATAGGCTTGAGTAGAGAATAAAGACACCAGAGTGGACCGCGAAAGGCGAGTGGCTGATGATCAGCATCTCCCTCACGACTGGCTCCCCGTGAAGTGTTAAGTATCCGATGACAGATAGTCCTACAAGCAAACCACTTGCGGCGAAGACGGCAAAATAGCGGTAAGAGCGACGAAAGACAAAGAACAGGGCTATCGCAAGTGGAGCCGCTACAAACGATTGCTTGATAAGAACGCCTGCCGCACAGCAGACGCCGGAAAGGATCACTGCTCTGAAAGCCGGTGACTCACGACGTAAAATAAACCAGATTCCCAGTAGAGACAGCACCAACCCGGGGAAGTCCGGCCGAACAGTCACATTCCAAAACATCCAGAGCTGCGGCGCGGCCCAGATTGCCACAGCACTCAAAGTGGCCGCGCTTCGAGATGCTCCGGCGGTACGCGCCAGTAAATACCCCACTAAGCCCGCTACCACATAGCTCCCGAAAACGATCAAGCGAAGCAGCAGACGTATTTCGAAAGCGTCGCCTTTGCAAACTCTGCCCGCCCCAGCGAGCGCCAAGTAAAAGAGTGGTCCATAGGGTGCCGGGGTGTACGGAGGAGCGTCAAGCGCAGGATACAGGCGACCGGATTGCGAAGCCAAACGGGCAGTTTGGACAAGCGCACTCTCCGGGTAGCTCGTATCGGCGCGGGTGGTGATGGTGCTGAGCGACTTCATCCAGATCATCCCAACACAAGCTAGGAAGAGCACCAATAGAAGACGCAGCGGAAAGTCTTTTTGGCTATACGGCATGACACTAGAGCTTAACCGGGATTTCCGATTTGGAACTCTGTTTTGCGCATCATACATTTCTCCTGCAACTCGCGCCGGCGTCTTGGCACAGCCGAGCTTGCCGATCTTCCAAACTGGGAACGGACAAGAGTTGAACCCCGACAATCTCGCCGCCGTGCAATCATTCCGCACTCTCGCCGTGTAGGGTATTCACTTCCCTCGGGGAAGCATTGTCGAAACAACGCATTGGATGGTGTTGCGTGCTCGAAGCCAAATTCCGCGAAACTTCCAACAACCTTCCAGCGCCCGGGCAGGGACGGCCAACTGAGGTTTGTATATCGCTGATTTACAAAGGAAAGATGGAGCCGAGGGCGAGAGTTGAACTCGCGACCTGCCGATTACGAATCGGCTGCTCTACCACTGAGCTACCTCGGCTCGACTCAAAAATTATAACATTCGTGGAAAAAATCTGTCGAGCATGCTTGAAAGTGTGTTCGTTTCCGTGATGAGGCGGAGTTCCTGGCCGCTTCCGAAGAAGCCAATTAATATAAGCCAATTTTCACTGGTCAGCAATGCTAACGCGAACGGATAAAGTCGTTGTTCGGTAAAGACTCAACTTGTATACTCCCGCCATGTCTGTCCCCGCGGCAATAGGTCTTGTCGGTTTCGTGTTATTTCAAGCTGCTTGGCGGGCAGACCCTCTCCCAACTTTGACGCCACTGGCACTCCCAGACTCCATTGCAAGTAAGACGACCTTGGTTGAGAAAAAATGAGTATCGAGTAGCACCGCGGCTTCCGTCCCCGGAAATTTATGGCTGAAAACACGAAAACGCCGCCCGAAGATCCGCAGCGAATGAGTGCCGTGCCGCTGCGTCAAGTGCTGGAGGACGAGCGGAAGGCGATCGAAGAGATTCGTGCAAGGCGAAATGGAGGCACGAAGCCTGATTTCAATTGCCAGCGTGAGTTCGCTAAGCCCTGCGCCTCACCAAACCAGAATGAGACGACCGAGGAAAGATGTGAAGAGACCGGCACTGCTGAAGGGAAGACGGCAGCTGCAGAATTTGAAGAGAACAAGCGGCAGGAAGAAAGCAAATGGAAGGACACCATTGCGGCCGCGCACAAGCAAAGTTATGTAGGACTCGCCCTTTCTGGCGGGGGGATTCGCAGCGCAACCTTTAACCTCGGCGTGCTACAAGCCCTGGCTGAGCTGAACCTTCTGCAGCGCGTGGACTATCTTTCCACCGTTTCGGGGGGCGGCTACATCGGGTCGTGGCTGGCGGCCTGGACTTACCGCGTCGAGAAATTCGCGACAATTCAAAGCAGGCTAGCGCTCAACAGGGCGAATCAGATCGAAGACAAAGAGCCGCCGCCAATCCGGTTTCTGCGCGTCTTCAGCAACTACCTGACTCCGAAAGTGGGCATCCTGAGCGGCGATACGTGGACCATGATTGCGGTCTATCTCCGCAACATGTTTCTGAACCAGGCGATCGTCGTGGCGATGGTTACTGCGCTGCTTCTTCTCCCTCAATTTGCAGTTCGCGTGGTGATTTGGGAGCGTCAGTTTTCGACGTCGAGCACGCTCGGAAGTCTCATCCTGGGAATCTTCCCGCTGGCCGTATTGCTTTATACCCTCATCGTGATCTCCAACAATCTGGACTTCATGGACCAGCGAAAGAGCGCCCATTGGAAGCGGACCAGACCTGCTTGGATTCTGGGTGCGGTGGCGGCGCCGCTTTTTTTTGTTGCGATTGTTGGCGGCGCATGGCTAAAAGGCCACGAAGTTCCCGAGGGCCCTGGCGCTGCGGCCGGAGCGGCCCTCTATCTTGGGATTTGGGTCGGCGCCATAGCCTTCGGCTGGCTGTATCAAAAATGGGAGCAGTGGAAGGACCAGCGCGCGGGAAAGGCTGATTCTGACAGCAAAAAAAAGAAGCAGCCATTTGATCTTGGAGAATGTTTCTCCACCCTCGCAGGCGCCGGGGCCTCGGGCGCGATGGGCGGATGGCTGTATGCACTGCTTTCACATTGGGCCGTCCACTCGCACTGGACGACGAATGCGGATCTGACATTCGGCGGACCGCTGGTGCAGTTGATCTTTCTCGTAGCGACCACGCTGCATATCGGCTTGCTGGGAATTTCGTTACCCGACCGCCGCCGCGAGTGGTGGGGCCGGCTGGGTGGATGGCTGATGTTAATGGCCATCCTATGGCTGCTGATCTTCGTCGTCGCGCTGTATTTTCCAAAATTCGTCGATGGGTGTAACTGCTTTCCGGCGTGGCTAGAAAAAGCGCGCGCTTATATACGCGCGAAGTATTTGACCCCCGCATGGATCTTGACAACGATTGGAGGGATCCTCAGCGCGAAATCACCTTCGTCCGGTAAACCGGATTCGCAGAGCTGGCGCGACATCTTTGCCAAGATCGCTCCATACGTGTTTGTGGCGGGACTTTTCTGTTGGGTTTCCTGGGGCATTTATGAAATTCAGACATCGAGTGCCGGCAAAAGCTTATTGTCGCGGGATTGGGGAAGCCTGCACACGTCGTGGTCGTTCATTAACCTGATCTCCGCAGGGATTTCGCACGGCGTATACCTGATGGCCGAGCATCTGGGGTCTCACCGGCTGGAATGGGCCATCGGCTTGTGCGCGGCCTTCGTGTTCCTGATGGCATGGCGAGTGGACATCAATCAATTCTCAATGCATCTGTTCTACCGCAACCGATTGGTTCGGTGTTATCTCGGCGCTTCCAACAAATGCCGGGAGCCGAATCAGTTCACGGGATTCGATCGAACCGACGACCTACCGTTAAGGGATCTCGACCCCGACGAATCGAAAACCTACGACGGCCCGTATCCGATCCTGAATGCTTCGCTGAATCTCGTGAAAGGCAAGGATCTGGCGTGGCAAGAACGCAAAGCGGAATCATTTGTGATGACACCTAAGTACTGTGGATACGACGTGTGGCTTGAAGAACAAGATAGTCCAATGATCTCCGGGCCGAGATGGGGAAATGCCCCGAGACGGGACGCCAGCGGAAAATCTTCCAAGCTCGAAAGATTTGGCTACAGGCCAACGAAGTATTATGCATATCCCGCTTCCCCCAAATACGCAGGGCACGGATTCAACTTGGGCACAGCGATGGGAATTTCAGGGGCGGCGGCGAGTCCGAACATGGGCTTTTACAGCTCCGCGCCGGTCGCATTCTTGATGACGGTATTCAATGTGCGCCTGGGGCAATGGTCCGGCAACACTCGCCACCACCGCGGCTGGCTGAGGTCATCTCCGGGTTGGGGAATCTCGTACATGGTAAAAGAGTTGACCGGCGGAACCGACGACGAAGCAAAGTACGTTTATCTGTCCGATGGCGGGCACTTTGAGAATCTCGCCGTCTATGAGCTGGTAAAGCGGCGCTGCGGACTGATCGTCGTTTGCGATGCCGAAGCCGACGAGAATTTTCAATTTGCGGGGCTCGGCAATGCGATCCGCAAATGCAGGATTGATCTCGGCATCAATATTGACCTGAACGTGGACGCGATTCGGCCTGTCGAACCGGGCGGGTTCTGCCCCATGCATTGCGCTATTGGAGATATTCACTACGAAATGGTCGACGAAAATGCGCCGCTGGGGAAGATTATCTATTTCAAGGCCTCACTGAAGGAAACAGATTCCACGGACTTGAAGAATTACAAAAAGAACCATCCGACCTTCCCGCATGAAACCACGGCCAACCAGTGGTTCACGGAATCGCAGTTCGAAAGTTATCGTCAACTGGGCATTGATGTTGTGCTCTCGTCAGTTTTCGAGCCCGTGCCGCCACCCCCAACCGCGCTCGCCGACGCTCTTTCAAAAATCTGCAAGGGAGGCGCTACGGGAGAGACAGCTCCAGCCGTCGCCCGCGCAGCTGTGATGCCGAAAGTCTCTCCAGAAACGTTAGCTGCAACCACCCAGGAGGCGAACGAAAAGTTTAAGAAGATTTTTGAAGAGTTTAGGTTTGATCTTTCGAAGGTTACTTCGTCGAAAACGAAAGCAAATTCGTGATCAGCGGGAAAAAGGGTACATCAGCCAGCCGATGGCCACGCCGACGAGGATGAAGAGGCAGAACGACCATGCAGCGTATTTCAGGCGTTCGGCCGGACGGCGGCGGCCGAGCGTGCCGAATGCAAGCGAAATAATCAGCGCAAACAGCAACATGGATTGCAGGTGAGTAAGGGGGACGTGCATCGCCTCAGGCTTTCCTTCCGCGCGCGGCTTCGTAGGCGTGCAGCGCGGAGAGCAGGTTTAGAACACCGGCTGTGGCGAGAAAGCGCGTGCCGTAATCGCCGGTGGAATGGGAGACGTCCGGACCTGCGGTTTCCAGCCAGCGGGCGAGCGCATAAAAAGAACCCGCGCCGAGATCCGCAAAATAACCGAGCGTGGCAAATGCGTCTTCTCCGCGCGAGGTGAACAGATTCCCGCGCATGCCCGCACCGAGAATGACCAGCGCTCCCACCGACAGAAAAACGGCTAGTGCACGGCCCCACATTTTTTGCAGCGCGTGGCCGAGGCCGGGAATAGCCCATCCAGCAACTCCGACCAGCAAAGCGAGAAATTCCGGGGCTTCGGCGTTAAGAGACTGGCTAGGCGCGGGTTCCGCAGAGGGAACTCGTGCTTGTTGCTGTTCGAGGTGGGATTCGTCCATTTTTTATGCGAGCAGCGCGAGCAGCTCCTTCTGAACCGCGCCAGTGACGCGCGCTTCTTTTTCGCCGATGTAGACGTTCACTTCGCTGCGGATGCCGAACTCAGGAAGATAAATTCCCGGCTCGACAGAAGTACATGTTCCGGGAATCAGGTGGCGAACGTCGTGCGTTTCGATTCCGTCCATGTTGGCACCGTTACCGTGAACGGAAGTGCCGATGCTGTGGCCGGTACGATGGAAGAAATATTTTCCGAAGCCGGCTTTTTCGATGACACCACGCGCTGCCTTGTCCACCTGCCAGCCTTGCAGCGGCCTCCCCTTTGCGATGCTGGTGAGGATCAGTTCCACGGCTTTGTCGCGCGCATCGCGCACAGTGTTAAACACTTTTGCAAATTTCTCCGGCGGTTTTGCGCCGAGATAGCCGACCCAGGTAATGTCGTAGTAGACGCTGCCCGGGCAATTGCGCTTGGCCCAGACGTCGAGGAGGAGCAGATCGCCTTCCTTGATGGGCGTGGGGCGATCGGGAGACGGGCCGTAATGCGGATCGCTGGCGTGCTCGTTCACGGCGATGTCCGGACCTTCTTCGGTCATGAGATCGGCCGCAGCGAATTGTTCGCGAATCCATTGTTGGAGGCCGTACTCGGATTCCGGGCGGCCGTCACGGACACTGCGGGCTGCGCGTTCGAACGCGCCAGCGACGATCTGGTCCACGTGCTTGCCCGCATATAGATGCGATTCGAGCTGATCGGGCGTCCAGACGGCTTCGTATTTCTGGACAAGGTCGGCGGAACTCAGAATTTTCACGCCCGTGGAGCGGACGAGCTCGACCGTTCCGGCATCCACCATGGAAACATATGGAATTCCGTTTTTCGGCGAGTATTGCATCGCGATTTTCTTGCTGCGGCCGATGAGCTTTTTCAGATTGCCGCGCAGCTCTTCCTGAGCGGAGTAATAGAGCGTGTCACCGGGAACTGCGGCAAGCGAACCGGTTTCGATCTTGTGAACGAGCTTTTTGGGCGTGCCCTTGGCCGGAACGAAATAAAACCAGCGGCGCGTGCGCATTCCGGCGGGAAGCTGGAGAATGTTCTGCGCGATGGGGTCGCGTCCGCGAAAGTCGTAAAAGAGCCAGCCGTGAAGCCCGGCGGCGCGCAAATCGCTCTGCATTTCCGAAAGATTAAAGGACATTTTCGCCATTTCCCTGCCGTCAGGCTTCAAAGAGTAGCAACGCCTTGACCTGCTGCTGCGTTACGCCATCAATGGCAATGCGTTTTGTTCGGCTTCGTTCGCCGCTCAGAATTCTAACAGCCGACTTGGGCCTTTTCAAAAGAGTGGCAAGGAATTCGCAGAGGGCTTCGTTGGCGCGGTTTTCGAAGCGCAGGCGCGCGGAGGCGGATTTTCAAGGCGCCTTCGATGACGCCGGAAATTTCGTCGCGGCTTGCGCGGGGCTGAACGCGAACGGCGAAAGTGACCGAAGGAGGCGCAGAAACTTCTGAAATTTCAAGCCCGGACGCCGAATTCACCATGCGCGCTCGTATTGGACGGGCGGTTTAAGTTTGTAACCGAGTTCCTGGGCTGCGCGGCGGGGCCAGTAGGGATCGCGCAGAAGTTCGCGGGCAAGAAGAACGACATCGGCCTTGCCTGAAGCAACGATTTCTTCTGCTTGTTTTGGATCAGTGATGAAACCGACCGCACCGGTCGCGATTCCGGCTTTCGCGCGAATCGCCTCCGCAAATGGAACCTGAAAACCAGGTCCAGCCGGAATCTTCGCCCGCGGAACGGTACCTCCGCTGGATGAATCGATGAGGTCCACTCCGAGCGGCTTGAGTTGGCGCGCGAGTTCGATGGATTGCTCAAGGTCCCAACCGCCTTCGACCCAATCGGTTGCCGAAAGACGATAGAAAAGCGGCAAGCGCCCGGGCCAGACTTCGCGGACGGCCTTAACAACTTGTAAGGGAAACCTCACGCGATTTTCGAAAGAGCCGCCAAATTCATCTTTGCGCTCGTTTGTAAGCGGCGAAAGAAACTGGTGCAAAAGATAGCCGTGCGCGGAATGAATCTCGACCACTTCGAACCCTGCGGCAAGCGAACGCTTCGCGGCTTGCGCAAAAGCGTCGACGACATTCTCTATTTCGGCTCCGGAAAGTTCCTTCGGAATCGAATGTCCTTCGTCAAAAGGGATGGGGCTAGCAGAAACAGTCTCCCAACCTCCCGCGTTCGGCGCGACGGGCTTGCCGCCTGTCCAAGGAGCGCGCGGTGCTCGCTTTGCGCCCCGCGTGCGCGAGTTGAATTCCTGCGAAGGCGCCTTGCGAACGAATGAACTTGGCGATTGGCTTCCAGGAATCAATATGCCCGTCGAGATAAATTCCGGTATCGGCGGGAGAAATACGGCCGCGCTCTTCAACAGCCGTCGCTTCGGCGATGACAAGCGCCGCTCCGCCCACGGCTCTGCTGCCGAGATGCACGAGGTGCCAGGGCTGTGGATGGCCATCCACGGCGGAGTATTCGCACATGGGCGAGACGAGAATGCGGTTTTTCAGCTCGATTTCCCGAAATCGAATGGGAGTAAACAGTGTGGGCATTTCCAGTGGCTCTTTCTTGAGAGATCACATTGTTTCGCGCGCGCCGAAAAGCGCTGTACCTAGGCGAACTTCGGTGGCGCCCTCTTCGATGGCGATTTCGAAATCGTGCGACATACCCATCGAGAGAACGGGGAGGTCCCGGCCCAATTGCGTCTGCAGATTGTCGCGCAGTTCGCGCAGTTTGCGAAAGAAGGGACGCACTTGTTGGATGTCTTCAAGGTACGGCGGGATACACATCAGACCAGCGAGGTTGAGGCTGGAAAGTTCAAGGATTCGCGCGCCCAGGGCGGGCAGAGCCAAAATTGGCGCGCCGCTTTTCGATTCTTCGCCGGCAATATGAACTTCGATGAGCACGCGGAGCTTTTCGTTTGGGCTGGCCTCCGAACGTGCCCGGTCGAGTCGTTCTGCAAGTGCCGCGTCGTCCAGGGAATCTATCGAATGAAACATTTTCGCGGCCCGTGCAGCTTTGTTGGATTGCAAGTGACCAATCAGATGCCACTGGCCATGCAAATCCGCAACTTCCCCGCGCTTCCCTTCCCATTCCTGAACGCGATTTTCGCCGAAATGCAGGATGCCCGCTTCAAATGCTGACCGAATGTCAGAACCGGGATGGGTCTTGGAGACTCCGATGAGGGTAATGTCTTCCTCGCGGCGGCCGGCGCGTTGCGCGGCATTCGCGATGCGTTCGCGAATTCGCAATAAATTTTCCCGAATGTGATGTGCGCTCATTTTGGAATTTTTATCCTAGCATGTACGCCAGTCGCCCACCGGCGGACCATTAAGAGTTCCGCGTTGCGGCTATGCATACGCTCCGGTTAGACTGTCGCTACCCTCTTTAGAACGTATGACAACACGCGGAAAGCTAATCGCAGTAGAAGGCATCGACGGCAGTGGCAAGAACACACAAGTGCGGCTGCTGCAGCACGAACTGACCTCACATGGCTATTCCGTTTATTCGACTGGCTTCCCTCAATACGAATCCTGGTTCGGAAAAATGGTGGGCCAGTTTCTGAATGGTGACCTCGGCCCGCTCGACAAAGTGGACGCGCATTTTTCCGCCATGCTTTACGCGGGCGACCGCTTCGAAGCAAAATCCAGAATCGTGGAAGCGCTGAACCGCGGTTCCATCGTGCTGGCGGACCGATATGTTGCGTCGAATCTCGCGCACCAGACTGCGCGTGTTCCCGCTGCCAAACGAGCAGATTTCCTCACGTGGATCGAACAACTCGAATACGGAATCTACGACATGCCGCGCGAAGACCTGGTGCTCTACCTGCGCGTGCCGCCGCATGAAGCGCAATCGCTCGTAAACAAGAAGCCGTCCCGGTCCTACACGGAGTCTACACACGACATTCTGGAAGCAAGCATCCGGCACCTGGAAGACGCGGCAGATATGTATGATTCCCTTTCGCGGCAAACGCCGTGGGCGACGATTCAGTGCTACGACGCAACGCGCGGCGAAATGCGCATGCCGGAGGAGATTTCGAAAGACATTCTATCGGCAGTCACACCCCTGCTCACGGGGATGGAGCGCGCCTGAAATGCCGTTCTCGGAATTCCTGGGCAATGAGCGCATCGTTGCCGCCCTGCGTGGGGCGCTCAGACAAGATCGCGTTCCTCACGCGCTGCTCTTGTCCGGCCCAGCCGGAGTAGGAAAATTCACGCTCGCGCGCCTCTTTGCGCAAGCCGCCAACTGCGAACAATTGAAAGACGATTCCTGCGGCGTCTGTGACACCTGCAGACGAATCGCGTTGCTCGCGCAACCGCAGCGCTTGATCGAGCAAGGACTTGCTGAACGCGGCGAGAGTGCCGATGCAGCAATGGTCGAACGTGTGCCATTGATTCTGCAAAGCCATCCTGACGTTTGGGCTCTGGTTCCCGATCCCGTACGTCTAAAAAATCCAGTGGCACGGCCAATGCTGCGCATTGGGCAGATTCGCGCGGCGCAGCGCGCGGCTTATTTTCAGCCTATGGCCCGGCGCCGCGTCTTCATTTTCGATGGCGCAGACACCATGCGCTGGGAAGTACAAAACGTCCTGCTGAAAATTCTCGAAGAGCCGCCTGGCTCGGCCACACTGATCTTGACTGCTCCTTCGCCTTACTCGCTGTTGCCGACGATTCTTTCGCGCTGCATGCTTTTCCATTTTGCCCCGCTCGCGACCTCCGAAGTGGAACGAATTCTTGCGGAAAAAACTGAAAAGTCCCCCGCGCAAATCAAGCAGGCCGCCCAACTCTCTGAAGGCAGCCCGGGTGTGGCGCTGGAAATGGATGCGGAAGCCGCGATGAAACGCCGCCAATCCGCACTGGGAATTCTGGAACATGCAGCCCGGGGCCAGGGATTTGCCCAACTCTTTGCCGAAACGTCCGCCCTCGCAAAAGATCGAGAAGACTCTTTCGAATCCCACCTCGCCGTTTTTTACGGGATCCTTACAGATTTGCTGGAGCTTTCAAGCGGGATAAACCAGCCCATGCTCCGCAATCCCTCTCTTAAGAGAGATTTGGAAGCGCTAAGCCGAAACGTGGATTCACGCTGGGTAATACGGGCCATTCAGGGTCTGGATGAGGTCTCCTTTGGCGCGCGGCGCAATTTGAATCGTCAGTTGAGCCTGGATGCGCTGGCCGTATCGCTCGCCCCGCGTGTTTGAGGCCCCAGTGGCCGTTGTGGCCAGTCAAACGTATTACTAAGCCGTAATGGCATGCGGACCGCGCCTCAGGAAATTTTCCGCTGGACTGTAACCGGAAACGCCTGGAACGCATCTCAGGACTAAGAACCCAAAACACCCCCTCCCTAGGGACCTGAGGAGCAAACATGGTGAATCGAAGAATGTTCCGTCCTGGTTTTCAGGATGTGAAGGAGCAAAATCCTCCTCGTATGAGCCCGAACGGACCTGCCCCCAGCAAAAAGCCCGCGCCACCCGAAGTCACTCACGCGGAAAATTTCTATTGGGTCAAGCAGATGCAGACGCACACGCCGATGACGATCGTGCTCGATTCGGGGGAAACTCTGCACGGTACAGTCGAGTGGTATGACCGCGACTGCATCAAGCTGACGCGGCAAGGCGCGCCGAACCTGCTCATCTTCAAGCGAGTGATCAAATACGTCCACAAAGACGGCGAAGAGAACGCGCAGGGCGGCGCGGAGTAAGGTTACTTTTTCCTGGGACTCGGCGGGGAATTCGAGCGAAGTGCCTGAGACCGCGCCGAAAGTCAGCAGCGCTTTTGCGGCCAGATTGCCTTTTGCATCCACCACTTCACATTCTGTAATCACAAAGTTTCTGCCAGCGCGCAGCACCTTGCCGATGGCTCTGATTTTTCCGCCAGGCACCGCTGACAAATAGTTTATTTTCAGCTCGACGGTGGCGATCTCCGCGCCCACCGGGATAACCGTGTATACAGCAAACGCCGCAGCCGTATCCGCAAACGCGGCAATAACCCCGCCATGTACAACATCGTGGATTTGCTTGTGCAGGTCCTTAACCTGCATGGAAAGAACAGCGCGCCCCCGAGCAAGTTTTTCTACATGAAAGCCAAGCATGGTCGGCACGCGACTTTGCTTCATTCGCTCTCGCGCGAATTGAAGGGTTTCTTTGCCGAGCTTCGGTAATTTGTGAGGCGTTTTCTTTTGCATAGTCCTATGCCGCGGTGAGCCCGCCATCCACCGGGATTGCCGCTCCAGTCAGCCACGAAGATTCATCGGACGCCAGAAACACCGCAAGTTCGGCGATATCGGCCGGTTTGCCAAAGCGCCCCAGCGGAATTGTCGCAAGGCGTTCGCGTTTCGCCCGTTCGCCATCCGGCGTCTTGAACAACTCGCTCACAAGATCGGTCTCCACAATCGAGGGGCAGATACAGTTCGCGCGAATATTTTCATGGCCGTGATCAATCGCAATCGCCTTTGTCAGCAGGGTCAGGCCGCCCTTGGAAGCGCAATAAGCGGCCCGCTTTTTCATCGCAACCAAGCCGAGCACCGAGCCGATATTCACAATGGACCCGCCGCCCACTTTGCGAAATTCGGGCAGCGCCGCACGGCACATCAAAAACGGCCCCTTCAGGTTGGCAGCCATCAAGCTATCCCATTCTTCCTCGGGAATTTCTTCGATTGTCGAAACGCTCAGAACGCCGGCGTTGTTCACAAGAGCATTCAACTTCCCGAAAGTCGCAACCACGTTCGCAATTGCGTTTTGCGCATCGGCAGCGCGGCTCACATCACAAGCCACGGCAATCGCTTCCCCATTGGCGGCCTTAATCTCGGCCACGACTTGTTGCAGCTTGTCCGCACGCCGTCCGGCCACAGCCACTTTGGCCCCTTCGCGCGCAAATGCCAGAGCGGTGCTCCGCCCAATGCCAGTCCCCCCGCCCGTTATCAACGCAACTTTACTTGCCAGCCGTGTCACGAAATGCGACCCTCGCGCGTCTAAAGAACCAGCTTTGCCGCGGGCAGAATTGTAGCGCGAGTAGTCCGTTTTCAGGAGAAGTTGCGGTATCGTATCGCGACCGCGTTCGCGAGGAGCGCCGACCAGGCCAATGCGCATCGGCATCACTTGCTATCCCACCTACGGCGGCTCCGGCGTCGTGGCGACCGAGCTTGGCCAGGAGTTGGCCGCGCGCGGGCACGACATTCACTTCATCAGCTATGCGCCGCCGATTCGAATGAATTTGGCGGATCCGCGCATTCATTTTCATGAGGTCGAAGTCGCTTCCTACCCGCTGTTCGACCACCCGCCATATACGCTCGCGCTTGCCACTAAAATGCTTGAAGTCTTCGAATCCGAATCCCTCGATTTGCTCCACGTCCACTACGCGATTCCCCATTCGGTGAGCGCCATGCTCGCGCGTTCTATGGCTGCGCCACGGCGGCTGCCGTTCATCACTACGCTGCACGGAACGGACATTACCCTCGTCGGCAGCAACAGAAGCTACCTGCCCATCACGAAATACTCCATCGAACAGAGCGACGGAGTCACTTCGATCTCCCACTACCTGCTAAATCAAACCGTCAAAGAGTTCGACATCAAGCGGTCCATCGAAGTGATTCCCAATTTCGTCAACTGCGATCTATACACACGCAAACCGGATGAATCGCTCCGGGCAAAGTGGGCCCCCGGCGGCGAGCCGATTCTGATGCACCTTTCGAATTTCCGCCCGGTAAAGCGCATCACCGACACCGTGGAGACCTTCGCTCTGGTCCGCGCGAAAATGCCGGCAAAGCTGGTGCTCATAGGAGACGGCCCGGATCGCGGCGCTGCGGAATATCTGGTTCGCAAGAAAAAGCTTCAGAAGGACGTCCATTTTCTAGGCAAACAGGATCAGGTGTATCGTCTGCTGAGCGAGGCGGATTTGTTCTTGCTGCCGTCCCAAATGGAATCATTCGGCCTCGCCGCGCTCGAAGCAATGGCCTGCGAAGTCCCCGTTATCGCAACCAACGTCGGCGGCATCCCCGAAGTGATCGAGCACGGCGTAGACGGCTTCTTAACGGAACCGCTCGACGTTGCGACCGCCGCGAAGTACGCGATCGACGTCCTCTCCCGCTCGGACCGGGGCCGCGAAATGGGCAAGCTGGCGCGCTTCAGCGCCAAGAAAAAATTCTGCGCCAACGACGTAATCCCCAACTACGAACGCTACTACCAGCGCGTCCTCTCGGAAACCCGCGTTGCTACGGCCTAAGACGATCCAATATTCGAACTGCGATTTTCAGTCTAGTAAGTCTTGTTGGCCCATCCTTTAGGGCCGAAAGAATAATTGTGCTCAAGTGATCGCTTCTATCGCAACGTTGGGAATCACTTGTCCTGTTTTCTCCGGATTGCCCCGCTGAAAGCCGCGAACAACCCCGCGCACGGAGCGCCGCTGCGACTAAGAAACTTGTTCTTATTTCGGCGGCGGCACGCCTGTTTGAACTCTCTACGCGCTAGCCTCTAACCCGCCGGCCGCTTTGCTGTCTTTAGATGATCGCAGACTCTTTTAGCGGGGCAACGTCTCCGTCTGCTCTTTGATGTGACGTAATACGCGCATATGAATGTTGTGAATGATGTAGTCCGACCACAAATGCCAGTACTGTTCCGGCCACATAGTGTGGCTGTACCAGGTCGTGCCTTCGAGCCGCGTGCGCCCACCGGCTAGCGGAGTCAACAAAAATTGCCCCTGATGCGATTCGAAGTAACCATGCAAATGGGGTGGTTTAATATGTTTGTATGGCGTCAGCTCGTTCATAGGAGCGGGATTTGCTGTAACACTGAAGAGTAGCAATGCGGCTCGTCCCAGACGGTAATTGGTTCGACAAACGGGCCGGTCGAAAACACACAATGGCGAATCGCTCCTGGCCCGCGCCCAGTGATTTCCGCGCGAATTGGATAGGCAATCCCCGCTCGAAAAATCTGCTTCTTGTGGCGGCAGGAATCTCCGCAAATGCGACAACCTGCTCCCAGACTTTCTCTGGCGAAGCATTGACCTCGATCGAAGACTTCACCTGGAACACGCCAGGCTGCGGCTTCACAAAATGTTCAACACTGAAGAGGACGGGGTAAGCAGAATGGCCACAGAAAGCAATGCGGTTGTGTGTTTGCGGCCCCAGTGGATCCCCTGGATCGCAAAGCCAAGCGACCCACCGAGAAGTGCAAGAGCCAAGGCAATCGGCGCGGCCATCAGGATGCAGATGAGTCCCTCAATCGCCATCACCAACAGAACAAAACCCAGCAAGAATATCGGGCAAGAACGGCACAGCAAGGCATTCCCCGAAGCTGCGCGGCTCATGATAGCTGTGCAAAGAACGCTAAAGAGCCCAAGGCAGAAACGGCAGCGCGACGAAAAGTGCCCCAGCCATATGACTGCACACCTCGTGCCCACCAGCACGGCGAAAAGGAAGCCCAGCAAAGTGGTGAGCCCGATGGCCAAACAAAGCGCTGCGCCATTTCGTACGCGGGATCCAGCGGTCAAGCGGCCGAACCTGAAGGCCAGGGTGCTGCTTCTTCTCGCGAGGCTGTGCAACGGCGAGAGCAAAAAGTCGCACAGAACAATGAGGAGAAGACGAGGTTGACATGGGACAGAAAAAAAAGCAAACGAACACAGAGCGGCGGCCCGCATCCCGAAGCCTCTTCACAGTCATCGCAAGTCCCAGCCAAACGAAAGGGAGTGCGACCAGACAGCATCGTCAGGGCGTGAACAACATCCGTCCTTGGTTGCGCCAAACGGAAAGCACAAACGACACCGAATGGACGCAAGTAAAACAACGGAGCTCCAAGAGCGATGGAAGCCAACTGTGGAGACAACGAGATAGTCAATAAACAACTTCAAGTGAAATGCCTATGATTCCGACCAGAAAGATAAATACTTGCCCGTTGACGCGTCCTTCCCAGTCGCCAGAGGTCCAGCAATTTCATCTAGCACCTCCTTGAGCCACGATGCGAAGACTAGCTTTTGCGAGATGAATCGGATCGGCACACACTGCTCCGCGGCGCAACTGCCGTTGCGCCGCGATCCAGTGATAACCGGAGCGCAGCAGGCGCATCATGCCCGGGGATTTTGGACAGCCAGACCAGCGGCCGCGCCCACCAGATTTCCTTTGCGATTTCGATTGCGGCGTCCGCGCCGCCAAAATGTGTTCCGTCGCAGTCGCAGAAAACGCATTTCGCGGAGGAAGTCTTGCTTGGCCAGTCCCAGCAACGCTCCAACGCGCGGGTCTTGCAGCGGCGCAACACCGAGATTCCGCGCTTCGCCAGAATGCGGCGCGACAGCCACCGCGCAATTCGCGTGCAGAATTTGCAGTCGGCATCGAAGAAAAACCACCCACGCGCGTGCCGGCCTTTGCGATCGGTGTAAACATCGACGAGGGAAATCATGCCGTCACCCGGCAGCTTTCTTCGCGCCACTGCCCAGCAGGGTGATGACTTTGCCGCGCAACTTCGCTACGCCCTTCAGCGCCCCAGACGGCATCCGCATCACTTCCTCGAACATGCCGCTCATCACCGTAAGAAATTCCAGCATGCTTTCGAGTCTTTCGCGCGTGTAGAGCGTCGCCCTTCGTATCTTTCTTCAATTCGTCCACACATTCGCCAATCACGCGCAGCGTCGGATCAATTTCTCGGCGCTTGCGCTCTTCGGAAACGATTCGAAAAATCTCCCAAACGTCCTTGATGCTCTCAAAATGGTCGCGCCGGTCTCCCAGCACATGCACCACGCGCACGATTCCCCACCCCTGCAGCTCACGCAGGCTGGTGCTGACGTTTGACCGCGCCACAGAAAGCGTTTCGGAGATTTCATCCGCGGGAACAGGCTTCGGCGAAAGAAACAGCAGCGCATGTACTTGCGCCACCGTTCGGTTGATGCCCCACCGCGTCCCCATCTCTCCCCAATGAAGGATGAATTTCTGAGCGACAGGAGTAAGGCTCGGAGTTTCTTGCGTCACGGCAGCACCTCCGATATTTCTGTACTAACAGAAATAACAGAAGATACCGTAGTTTGTCAAGTCAGATTTTTGTCCCTTGCGCTCTCCCTCTCCCAGCCAGGGAGGAACCATGGTAGACTTTCTTCTGTAAAGGTAGACAATGAGCCTAAACATCAAGAGCCAGGAAGCTCACAAACTGGCCCAAGCTGTCGCAAAAGAAGCGGGTGAAACCCTGACGGAAGCCGTTACTGTCGCACTGAAGGAGCGGCTTGCTCGGTTGCGCAAAAAGAGAAAGCAAGAAAAGCTGGTGCAGGAAATACTCGCCATCAGTGAACGATTTGCCAAGCAAATGAAGGGACCTCCGATTGATCACGCCGCGTTCCTTTACGATGAAAATGGACTTCCGAAGTGATCCTGGACGCCTCAGCGGTTCTTGCCATTCTACGGCGTGAGCCGGGGTATGAACCATTGGCCGAAGCAGTCGGAAAGGCAGAGCTGTGCCGTCTGTCCGCCGCGACGTTTGTGGAAACCTCAATCGTTGCTATGGGCCAGTTAGGAGATGCTGGCGGTCATCTATTGGATGAATTCATACGGCAGGTCGGAATTAAAATTGAGCCCGTCAGCGAAGAGCAAGCCTTCCTAGCGCGGCGAGCATGGTCTGAGTATGGTAAGGGGCGGCACTCGGCTCGGCTAAATTTTGGCGACTGCTTTTCCTATGCCTTGGCGAAGTCGCTCGATGAGCCCCTGTTGTTTAAAGGCGACGATTTTTCGCGAACCGATGTCGAGGCCGCAATCAGGCTATAGCTGTGCGCTACCCCGCCGCCGCTTCCTGGAGTGCGGGCGTCAATTCTGGAATTTCAATACGAATCAGTGTGCCTTCCCCCGGCCGGCTTTGCAGATCGAGATGAAAGTCCATGCCATAAAGAACGCGCAATCGCTCGCGCACATTACTCAACCCGATTCCTTCCACATACACGTGGGGCATTTTTTCTTCCGAGATGCCTACGCCGTTATCTTCAATTTCAATTTGCAGCCTGCCACCAACGTGCGCCGCCCGCAGCTGAATCTTCCCTCCGCCGATTCTCGGTGCCAAACCATGTTTCAGGCAGTTTTCTACGATCGGCTGCAGGAGCATGCTGGGAATGAAGGCCTCCAGCGCCGAGTCTTCAATCTTCTTGGTAATGTCCAGATTGTCTTCGCCGAATCGAGCAACTTCGATATCGAGGTAGTCGTCAATGAATTGCAGCTCTTCGCGCAGAGGCACAAACGTCTCGTGCTTCCGCAGCAGTCTCCGCAAAATATTGCTCAGCTTCAGCACCACGCCGCGCGCCGTATCCGGGTCCATGCGAATCAGCGAGGAAACGGTGTTGAGCGTGTTGAACAGAAAGTGCGGATTGATCTGACTGGATAGGGCGTCCATGCGCGCCTTGAGCAGCAATTGCTGATGCCGCTCCAGATTCATCTCAATACGCGTGTTGTTCCAGATCTTCAGCGGCGCGGCAACGGACATAAGCGTCGCAATCACGGCCAAAGCCAGCCACCAGTTCCACTGCTGATCGATCGCAAAGAGCCATTTCGGTTTTGTGGCAATCGCCAGCGCAACGCGGCCCACTTCAAGTCCAACGCACATGCCAAGCGGAAGCATCTCCCACGACATCTCCGCCTTGCGAACCAGCCGCACAACCGCTTTCGGAATATTCAGAAATGTGAACGGCCCGAAGTTCCAAAGCTCCTCTTTGTTGGGAATCGCCTGACGAATCAATCCACCGAGCAAGCCCGGCCGCCGAGGCCGCCGGCATCCCCAGCCATTCATGAGCCGCCAGCGCAGGAATCGTCACAATCGCCCCGCCAATCGGCCCCACCACGCGGCCGCCCAGCAGTCCCATCAAGAACGCGCCTTCAATCGAAAGATCCGCAAACCGGTAAGCGGGGCTCACCAGCCGCAGCGTCACTCCCAGAATCAGCGGCGGCGTCATGAACAGCATCAATTTCAACTTCTGATCAGGATCCCGCTCTTCGGTAAACAGCACACGCCGAAACGTATTCCAGCGCGCCAGCAACGCCGCAAACGACGCCGCTACGCCCACTTTGAGCAGCAGTGTGAACAGAAAATCGCGTGTTGAGAAAATCGATTCCATCTGAGCCCGCAAAATCTCTTCGCTAACGCTAGCCAATCTGGCCCACGGTGTAAAGACGTAGTGTAAAGAAAGGGAGTGCGGCCCCTGTTATACTAGGCAATTCCCATGGCCACGAGATCGCACACGAAGAAGAAGCACAAGAAAGCCGCGTCTCTCAAACACGTCGCCCATGCGGCTCTCCCCTCAAAATGGGGTAAGTTCACAATTCACGGCTTTTCCGGCAACGGTCCGCAGGAAGAAGCCGTCGCCCTTGTCCGTGGCAACTTGAAAGGCAAGACCGCTCCGCTGGTGCGGGTGCATTCGCAGTGCCTCACGGGCGATGTGCTCCATTCCCTCCGTTGCGATTGCCGTGCCCAGCTTGAACTCTCCCTGAAAAAAATTTGCCAAGCCCCAAGCGGCGTCCTGCTCTACCTACCCCAGGAAGGACGCGGCATCGGCCTGATGAACAAGCTCCGCGCCTACCAATTGCAGGATCAAGGCATGGACACCGTCGAAGCCAACGAAGCCCTCGGCTTCGCTTCCGACGCGCGCGAATACGAATTTCCCGCCAAGGTCCTGAAGCGACTCGGCGCGAAAAAGATCCGTCTGCTCTCAAACAATCCGGAAAAAGTCCGCCAGCTCGAACAATCAGGCATTCAGGTTGCCGAACGCGTTCCCTGCCAGCCGCGCATTTCAAAAATCTCGCGCAAGTATCTGCAAACAAAAAAGTCCAAGATGGGCCACTTGCTTAAGGGTGTTTAAGCAGGATTAACCGCCGCCAACAAATTGCACGATCTCGTAACGGTCGCCAGCCGCAACTCTTGTCTCCGTCCACTCTAGCCCGCGGCAAAATCTTAAGATTGCGCTCAATAGCAACGCGGCCGTTTTCCAGTCCAAGCGCGGCCAGCAAATCCGTCACCGTGTCACCGGCCTTAGCATTGCGCTCTTGTCCGTTCACCACGATGGCGAGCAACGCGCCCGTTGCTTGCCCTGCCGATTTTATCGTTTCGCTCATACCGCCGGCACCTTCGGCCGCGCACGCAACTGAAACCGCAACTGTCCTTTGGCAGCTGCAGAGCACGCTTCCACAATCAGCGTGGCTTCAGAGCCCGCCAAAGCGGGCATCTCAAACCCAACTGCGGCTGTTCCGTCCGCCGCGCTGGTTGCAGACACATGCACCGGCGTCGTCCCGCCATCCATCCGAACAATAATGTTGGCATTCGCGCTCGGACCGCCCGCTGGCTCCGTCACGCGCAACTGCAAACTCGCTTGCTTGCCTTTCACCCAACTGGCGCCATTCAAAAGTTCAACTTTCAGCTCGGGCACACTCACCGGCGGATGCAATCCCGCGGCAAGTTCCGCAAATTTCAGAACGCCGGAACGCAGCTCTTCCTCGATGCCCGCATGTTGCTCATCCATACGCTGTTTCAAAATGGACTCTTTGCCCGCCTCAAGCGGCAATAAGTCCGAATAATTGCCCTTGCGGCGGTGAACAACGCGTCCGCCGAGGTAGACAGTCGTATCCAGAACAGCATTTGCCACACCACGATCTTCCGTCTGCACGTGGTAGTGCTCGTTCCCTACCGTCACGTTTGTGTTATGCCCAAATAACATTCGTCTCTTCCCGGCGCTACGTTCAAAAAATATTTTCGCTCTTTATTTGACCGACCACGCCCAGAATCGTTATTATACCGCTTCGCCCATGACTGATTCCGGTCTTCATGCATACGGTCCGCTAGTCATACACCTGCTGGTTGCCGCCTTTCTTGCTGGCACGATCGCAAGCCTTTCAAAGCTCGTCGGCTGGCGGCGGCCCAACAGGGCCAAGCAGCAGGCCTACGAATGCGGTATGGAACCGACCGGCGACGCCCGCGAACCCTTTTCCGTAAAGTTCTACCTGGTCGCAATGATCTTTATTTTGTTCGACGTAGAAGCGATTTTTCTTTATCCGTGGGCGTTGGTATTTCGCCAGCTTGGAATGTACGGCTTTGTGGAAATGATGATATACATTGCCATCCTGCTGGTCGGTTACTTCTATCTCTGGAAAAAGGGCGCGCTGGACTGGCACAAGTAGCTCGAAGCGCGTAAACGAAAACGAGTGGCGGAGAACGTCAATCAAAACGCCTAATGCTGTGGTCGAGCATTTGCGTGCCTGGAACCCAAAAGCCGTCGAGCAAGTGATCGAATTTCACGGCGAAACGACCATCGTGGTCCCTCATTCCCTGTTGCGTGCCGCGGCGCTGGAATGCCGTGACGCACTCCAATTCGACCTCCTTTCCGACGCAACCTGCGTTGACCGCTACCCCGTCGAACCGCGCTTCGAACTCCAGTACCACCTGACATCAATTCCCAGGAAACAAAAGATTCGTCTTCGTACACGCGTCCCGGGCGATCAGCCAAGCGTGGATTCTCTGGTTCCCGTCTGGGTCGGGGCTGGCTGGCTCGAGCGCGAAATATTTGACCTGATGGGTGTGAGCTTCAACGATCACCCCGATTTGCGCCGGATTTTGCTGCCCGAGGATTGGAAAGGTCATCCGTTGCGCCGCGACTATCCTGTCGAAGGCTTCCGCGACATTCCTGCAACGTATCTACCGGGGCTCAAGAAATAAGGATCATGACTACCACTGTCGAGACCGCAACCGGCGCAACCAAAACCATGGTTTTAAACATGGGGCCGCAGCATCCGTCCACGCACGGCGTGCTTCGCATTTTGCTGGAGCTTGACGGCGAGACGGTGGTGAAAGCGGTTCCGGACGTCGGTTACCTTCATACCGGCATTGAAAAGTCCTGCGAGGACAAAACCTATTCCCAGGCCACCACGCTGACCGACCGGATGGATTACCTCAACCCGCTCGGCAACAACCTGGTCTACGCCCTCGCGGTTGAAAAACTTCTCGGACTGGAAGTTCCCAAACGCGCTCAGTATATCCGCGTGATGATGGTTGAACTTCAGCGCATCTCTTCTCACCTCGTCTGGCTTGGCACGCACGCTATCGACCTCGGCGCGATGTCCGTCTTCCTGTACTGCTTCCGTGAGCGCGAAGAGATTCTGAAGCTATTCGAACTCTTCGCCGGCCAGCGCATGATGACCAGTTACATTCGCATCGGCGGAGTGGCGCTTGATCCTCCGGCGGGCTGGCGCGAAAGAGTTGGCAAGTTCCTGCGCATGATGCCCAGCCGCATCGATGAGTACGAAACGCTTCTCACCGAAAACCGCATCTGGATGGCCCGCACAAAGGGCGTTGGCATCATTAAACTGGAAGACGCAATCGCATACAGCATGACCGGCCCGACCCTCCGCGCCGCCGGCCTTGCCTACGACAACCGCAAAGTATTCCCCTACTCCAGCTACGAAGAGTTCGATTTCAACGTTCCCACGCGCACCGATTCCGACTGCTTCGCGCGCTACATGCTGCGTATCGCGGAAATGCGCGAGAGCCTGAAAATCATCAAGCAGGCCATGGAAAAGATCACCGATTCCGGACTCATCAAGAGCCGAAGCCGCGGGCATCATTCCCCCGCAGCGCGAAAAAATGAAGACGGAGATGGAAGCCCTCATCTACCACTTCAAAATCTTCACCGAAGGATTTTCTCCAGCGCCCGGCGAAGCCTATGTCACCATCGAATCGCCCCGCGGCGAGCTCGGCTGCTTTATCGCCAGTGACGGCTCACCAAAGCCTCTGCGTTGCCATTTCCGTTCCCCTTCTTACATCAATCTGCAAGCGCTTCCGATGATCGTCCAAGGCCAGATTATTTCAGACGTCGTTGCCTGCATCGGCACAATTGACATCGTTCTTGGCGACGTGGACCGGTAACCCTATGCAAATGTCTCCACAACTTACGGCGAAGTTTGAGAAATTGCAGAACGCCTATCCCGTAAAGCGCAGCGCACTCATCCCGATGATGATGTACGCGCAGGATGAGTTCGGCTGCGTCGGCGACGAAATGATCACGGAAATTGCAAGTCGCTTGGGATTACGCCCCGTTGAAGTTGAAGAGACGCTAGCCTACTACTCCATGCTCCGCCGCAAGCCCATGGGCAAATATCACGTCCAGGTTTGCACCAACGTCGCCTGCATGCTCCGCGGCGGCTACGACATTCTCGATCAAGCCAAAAAGCGCCTCGAAATCGGCCACAAGGAAACCACCGAAGACGGCGTCTTCTCCCTCGAAGAAGTCGAATGTATTGGCGCTTGCACCGGCGCTCCGGCAATGCAGGTCAATTACGACTTCTACGAAAACCTGACCGTCCTGAAATTCGACCGCATCCTCGAAGATTTCGACAAGGGCCGCAAGCCGGCTCCCGAGCCGGTCATCAGCGGCGCGCTTCACGATCGCCATCCGCTTGAAACGCCTCTCATCAGCTGCACGCTGGGGCATCAAGGATTCGCGCAAGATTGACGTCTACCTGAAAAACGGCGGCTACAAGGCGCTCGAAAAAGCGCTGAAGCAAATGACGCCGGAAACCATCATCGACGAGGTAAAGAAGTCCAGCCTCCGCGGACGTGGTGGCGCCGGCTTCCCCACCGGCATGAAGTGGTCCTTCGTCCCGAAAGATTCTCCGAAAGCAAAATACATCATCTGCAACGCCGATGAATCCGAACCCGGTACCTGCAAAGACCGCCCGCTCATGGAAATGGACCCGCACCAGCTGATCGAAGGCATGGTCATCGCGGGCCGCGCCATTGGGGCAAATCGCGGCTTTCATCTATATACGCGGCGAATATCGCTACGTCCTCGACCTGGTCGAAGAAGCCCTCGTCGAAGCCTACGAGCGCGGCTATCTGGGCAAAAACATTCTCGACTCCGGCTTCGACTACGATTTGCTGATTCACACCGGCGCGGGCGCCTACGAGTGCGGCGAAGAATCCGCCCTCATGGAATCACTCGAAGGCAAACGCGGCTATCCGCGCATCAAGCCACCCTTCCCCGCCGTCGTCGGCCTCTACGGCTGCCCCACCATTATTAACAACGTCGAAACTTTGAGCGCCGTTCCCGCCATCATCAACGAAGGCGGCGAAGCCTATGCCAATCGCGGCACGCCCAAAAACGGCGGCACGCGCCTGCTTTGCGTGGCGGGCCACATCAACAAGCCCGGCATTTACGAAATTCCACTTGGCATGAACATGAAAAAGTTCATCTACGAAATGGCTGGCGGCATTCCCAACGGCAAAAAGCTCAAAGCTGTCATCCCCGGCGGCAGCTCTTGCCCGGTCATGACAGCCGACGAAATTGATCTCCCCATGGATTACGACTCCGTCGCCAAAGCCGGCTCCATGCTTGGCTCCGGCGGCATGGTCGTCATGGACGAAGACACCTGCATGGTGGACATGGCGCGACGCATCATGCACTTTTATGCACACGAATCCTGCGGCTGGTGTATCCCGTGCCGTGAAGGAACCAGTTGGCTGCGCAAAATGCTCGAGCGCTTCCACGCCGGCCTCGGCCGCCCGGAAGACATTGACCTTATCGGGGAGCTCGCCAAAAACATGCTGGGCCGTACCTTCTGCCCGCTCGGAGACGCTGCCGCGCTGCCCACCATCAGCATCGTGCAAAAGTGGCGGAACGAATTCGAAGACCACTTGAACGGCCGTTGCGCTTACAACAAGGCGAGCAACGAACTCCTGCTCGGGGCGCGGTAAGGGATCATGGCGGAACAAAAGCTAGTCACGATTAAAATCAACGACCGCGAACTGCAGGTGCCTGCGGGAGAGTTGATTATTGAAGCAGCCAAGCAGATCGCCACCGAAGTTCCTTCCTTCTGCTATTACCCGGGACTTTCACTGCAGGCCGCTTGCCGCATGTGCCTCGTCGAAGTCGAAAAAATGCCAAAGTTGCAGACAGCCTGCACGCTGACGGCAACCGAAGGCATGGTCATCAAGACCGACACCGCCCAGATTAAGCAGGCGCGCAAAGGCGTTCTCGAATTTCTGCTCACGAATCACCCGCTCGATTGCCCCGTCTGCGACAAAGGCGGCGAGTGCGAACTGCAGGACATGGTTTTCCGTTACGGCGCGGACACCAGCCGCTTCGTAGAAGAAAAAATTCACCGGCCCGAAGAGAAGTGGTCAGAACTCGTCTATTACGACGCGCCGCGCTGCATTCTCTGCTTCCGTTGCGTGCGCGTTTGCGATGAAGGGATGGACGTAAAAGCGCTCGGCGTCGGCATGCGCGGCGCAAACTCCGTGATCATCCCCAATATGGAAGATCACCTCGAGTGCGAAGAGTGCGGCATGTGCATTGACATCTGCCCCGTCGGCGCGCTCACCAGCGGCACCTACCGTTACAAAACGCGCCCGTGGGAAATGCAGTACGTCTCCACCATCTGCACCCACTGTTCGAACGGCTGCAAAACCACGCTCAGCGTCCGCAATCACGAAATTCTTCGCGCCAACAACCGTGACCTCAGTGGCATCAACAACGATTTTCTCTGCGTAAAGGGCCGCTTCGGCTTCGATTTCACCAAGCATCCCGAACGCATCAAGCAGCCGCTCCTCCGCAAGGGCGACAAGCTTGTCCCCGTCTCCTGGGAAGAAGCCGCGCAAACCGCCGCCACCCGTCTGAAAGCCGTAAAAGACGCGCACGGTGCCGACTCCATCGGCTTTATCGGCTCCAACCGCACTTCGAACGAGGAAAACTACCTCTTCCAGCGTTTCGCGCGCGTCACCATCGGCACCAACAACATTGACCATCACCGCACCGCCGACTATACGGGCTTGTTCACCGCACTCGGCGAAAACGCAAAAGATTCCGTGCTCACGATGGATCAGCTGTACAGATCAAAAGCCGTTCTCCTCATCGGCAACGACCCAACGAACCAGAATCCGTTCGTCGCATGGCAAATCCGCACCGGTGTCCGCCATCACGGTCTCAAGCTCTTCATCATCAATTCGCAAGAAATCAAGCTGAAGCGCAAAGCCATGAATTTCGTCAAAGTCGCCGCTGGCCAGGAAGCCGCCGCCGTTCGCTGGCTCGCCACGGGCGAAGGCCAAATTGCGGGGGCTGCAGGCGAACAGCTCGGCGCGCTCAAATCAGCGCTTTTCGCCGAATCCGACCTCGCCATCGTCTTTGGCGCCGAACTTACCGGCTCCGCCATCGCCAACATTGTCAAGATCGGTTCCAATGTGCCCGGCAAAACGCGCTATATGACCCTGGGCGACTACTCGAACTCGCGCGGCGCAGCCGACCTCGGCGTTCTTCCCGATCGCCTGCCCGGCTACGCTTATCTTGACGACAACAAGTCCCGCGAAGCCTTCGAAAAACTCTGGGGCGGGAAAATTTCGCAAAAGCCCGGCTTGACCGCTTCCGCAAATGGTGGAAGCAGCGCAAAACGGCGGCCTCAAGGCGCTCTACGTCATGGGCGCAAATCCGCTCGCGCACTTCGGCACGCTCGGCTATGGCCGCGGAAAAGCCGATCTCGTCATCGTCCATGAAATGTTCATGACGGAAACCGCCAAGCAAGCCGACATCGTATTCCCGGCCGCCTCCGCTTACGAAAAAGACGGCACCGTGACCAACACCAGCGGCGAAATCCAGCCGCTGCACAAAGCCGCAGAAGTCATGGGCGCGCGCAGCGATTTCGACCTGCTCCGAATTCTTTCGCACCAACTCGAAAAGCAAGGCCTCGGCAAAGCGTTCCACTACAAAACGCCTGCCGCCGCTTATGAAGAAATTCGCAAAGCCGTGCCCGGCTACGACGTGGATCTAACCGGCCTGCTCGCGGGAGAAGCCGAAGCCTCGCACATCGCCGTTAAGCAAAATGGCCACGCCGCCTACGACGTCCCGGTCGGCCTCATCAAACCAGCGCAAGATTCGCTCTTCACCAGCGGCACACTCGGCCGCTACACCCAGGCCATCCAATCTGTTCCGGAGGCGCAGGCAAAACCGTGATCGCATTCGCTCCAGCAGAATGCTTTCTGGATTATCACGATCGTCAAGATCGTGCTGCTGCTCTTCATTGTTCTCACGGTGAACGCCTATCTCACCTGGTTTGAACGCAAAGTCGTCGCACACATCCAGTCTCGTTGGGGACCGCATCGCGTCGGCCCGCACGGCCTCCTGCAACCCGCCGCCGACGGCCTGAAATTTCTATTCAAAGAAGATCCAACACCGGACGGCGTAGACCGCTTCGTCTATTATTTGGCGCCGTTTCTTGCGCTCGCGCTTTCGCTCACCGCGCTCGCCGTAATCCCCTTTGCCCCAAATCCACTTCCTTTTAAGATCCTGGGCGAGAATGTTTATCTCTGGATCACCAATCCCGGACATCGGCCTGCTCATCTTGTTTTCCATCACCGCGCTCAGCGTCTACGGCATCGCACTCGCCGGTTGGGCTTCCAACTCCAAGTATTCTCTTCTCGGCGGCCTGCGCAGCTCCGCGCAAATGATCAGCTACGAGCTCGCCCTCACGATGTCCGTCGTTGGCGTGCTCCTCATGGCGAACAGCTTCAGCCTGCAAAGCATCATCGAGCAGCAGGCAAACGCAAAGTGGGGCGTTGGCTTTCTCGGCTGGAACATCATTGCCTGGACGCATCAAGGCCTCTTTTGGCCGCAAATCTTCGGCTTCATCTGCTTCTTCACTTCGGCCATCGCGGAAACCAACCGAGCGCCGTTCGATCTTCCCGAAGCCGAATCCGAACTTGTCGCCGGCTTCCACACCGAATACGCCAGCTTCAAATTCGCGATGTTCTTCATCGCCGAATACACCGCGATGATCACCGTCTCTTGCCTTGCCACGATTCTCTTCTTCGGCGGCTGGCTCTCTCCGTTTCCAACAACTCCTTCTGGCACTTCACGTATTTCATCCCCAGCGTCACGCTGATTCCCTTCGGCCTCTGGGTCATCTATGACGGCATCAAGTACGAAACCATCTTCGGCAAGCTGGTTCTTCCCGCCGTCGGTTTCGCCATATTCGGCCTTGGCGCGGGCTCTCGATTGCCTTACCTGCCGTCAACGAATTCATCCAGCCCGTCTTCTGGTTCACCGCAAAAATTTTCGTGTTCCTCTTCTTCTACGTTTGGGCGCGCGGCACTCTGCCCCGCCTCCGCTATGACCAGCTTATGAACGTCGGCTGGAAACTTTTGCTGCCCGTCTCGATCGCCAATGTCATCTTCACGGCGGGAGTAATCATCTTGAGAGGCTATCGGTGAGTCCCGCCCTTGCCATCTTCTTCGTTCTCGCGGCGCTCGCCGTGCTCGGCGCACTCAGCCTCGTTTTCCAAAAGCATCCGATTCACAGCGCGCTTTCGCTTATCGTGGTCATGGTCTGCCTTGCCGGCCTCTATCTGCTCATGGGCGCGGAATTCATCGCCGCCGTGCAGATCATCGTCTACGGCGGCGCCATCATGGTTCTGTTCATCTTCGTCATCATGCTTCTGAACGCCGGCGAAGAAGAGCGCACCGATTTTTCTAAGCTCGCAAAGTTCGCCGGCCTGCCGCTGGCCCTTGCGCTCACGGCCTCCATCGCCGCCGCCGTCTTCAAGCCCGATCCGAGCGTGCCCGGCGTGACGCAAGCGGTCATCCCGAAGGCCACCGAGCAGATCTCTTCCATGCTCTTCAAGGAATTCGTCTATCCGTTCGAACTGACCTCGTTCCTGATTCTCGTGGCCATCTTGGGCGCGCTCGTCCTCGCCCAGCGGGAGAAGAAATAGCATGGTGCCCACAAACTATTACCTGATTCTGAGTGCCATCCTCTTCGGACTCGGCGCCGTCGCCTTTGTCTTTAAACGCAACATCATCACGATTTTCATGTCCATCGAACTGATGCTCAACGCCGTCAATCTCGCCTTTGTCGCTTTCAGCCAGGCTTTCGGCAAAGTGGAAGGCCAGGTTTTTGTTTTGTTCGTCATTGTGGTCGCGGCGGCGGAAGCCGCCGTCGGCCTCGGCATCATCATTTTGATCCAGCGCAATCGCCAGTCGCTCAACATTGAGAAAGTGAACCTGCTGAAACTCTAATGTCTACGCCGATGCTCGATCATCTCTGGATCATTCCGTTGCTGCCCCTGCTTGGCGCGGCAACCAACGGCCTTTTCGGCAAAAATTGGCCAAACAAGGTCGTCAGTGCCGTCGCTCTCAATGCCACCGGCTTCTCCTTCCTCGCCGCTCTCGAAGCCGTCCGCGAATTTCTCTTTGTGCGCAATCGAGGAGCTATTTCGCAAGGAATTTTTCGACTGGATCGTAGTCCCGAATCTCCTCAAAGGCGGCGATCTTTTCCGCGCAGGCTTCGACCTCCAGATGGACCAGCTCACAGTCATCATGGTCCTCGTCGTCACCGGCGTCGGCTTCCTCATCCACATCTACTCGACCGGCTACATGTCGCATGAAGGCGGCTATTACCGCTTTTTTTCCTACCTCAATCTCTTCATGTTCTTCATGCTCATCCTCGTCCTCGCCGCGAACTACGTGCTCCTCTTCGTCGGCTGGGAAGGCGTCGGCCTTGCAAGCTACCTGCTCATCGGTTTCTATTTCCTGAAAAAATCCGCGTCGGACGCCGGCAAAAAAGCCTTCATCGTCAACCGCATCGGCGACTTCGGCTTCATGCTCGGCATGTTCCTGCTCTTCAAAACCTTCGGCACGCTGGATTTCACTCAACTCTTCGCCAAAGCGGCCCCGTGGTCTAATGAAGGCTGGGGCGTTTTCGGCACCTTCACCATCGCCTGCCTCCTGCTCTTCACCGGCGCATGCGGCAAATCCGCGCAGCTTCCTCTCTACGTCTGGCTGCCGGACGCCATGGAAGGCCCCACGCCGGTCAGCGCTTTGATCCACGCCGCCACGATGGTCACCGCTGGCGTGTACGTCGTCGCCCGCTCTCACATTCTTTTCACGCATTCAGAAACCGCGCTCTTCGTCGTCGCCGTCGTCGGCTGCGCCACAGCCTTCTTCGCCGCCACCATTGGCCTCGTGCAAACCGACATCAAGAAGGTTCTCGCCTACTCCACCGTCAGCCAGCTCGGCTACATGTTCCTCGGCTGCGGCGTCGGCGCATTCGGCGCTGGCATCTTCCACCTCATGACCCACGCTTTCTTCAAAGCGCTTCTTTTCCTCGCAGCAGGCTCCGTCATTCACGCCATGGGCGGCGAACAGGACATGCGCCACATGGGCGGCCTCAGCAAGAAAATCAAGTGGACCTACGGCACGATGCTCATCGCCACGCTCGCCATCGCCGGCTTCCCGCCACTCGCCGGCTTCTTCTCAAAGGATTCCATCCTCGCAGCAGCTTTCCAAATCCCCGGCGGCCATCCGTTCTACGTCATCGGCCTCCTCACCGCGCTGCTCACATCGTTTTATATGTTTCGGCTGGTCTTCCTCACCTTTCATGGCAAGCAACGCTACGACGAACATCACGTCCATGTGCACGAATCGCCCTGGAGTATGCTCGGTCCACTAGTCATTCTCGCCGTCCTCAGCGTCATCGGTGGCTGGATGGCTGCGCCCTCCTTCTGGGGTGGCGAAGATCATTTCACCGCGTTCCTTGCTCCCGTATTTGGTATGGCGCAGTGAAGGTGCCGTCTCCGCAGCCGAAGCCCACAGCCTCGAAATCACGCTGGCAATCGTCGCCGTCGTTGCCGCATTGATCGGATTTCTCGTCGCGTGGTGGCTGTATATTCGCCAGCCCGGCAAACCCGCCGAAATCGCAAAATCTCTCAAGCCGCTCTACACCACGCTTTACAACAAGTATTACGTCGACGAAGCCTACGGCGCCGTCATCGTCAAGCCGCTTCTCGCTCTGTCTACCAACGTCCTCTGGAAAATCGTCGACGTCGAAGCCATTGACGGCACCGTGAACGGTATCGCCCACGGCGCCACCGCCACCGGCGATGTCACGCGCCGCACGCAATCCGGCAATACGCGCAGTTACGCCGTCTGGGTCGTCGTTGGAGCGCTCACTGTGCTGATCATCGTCTTCTGGCCTGCCATCAAGGCCCTGGCGGGAGGCGCGCAATGATCCTGCCCAGCCTCCTAACCAGCCTCATCCTCATCCCGACCGTCGGCGCGCTCGCTCTGCTCGTCCTGCGCAGCGACGATCACAAATTCATCAAAGGCTTCGCCCTCGGCGTCTCCCTCTTCGAATTTCTTTTCTCGCTGGTCCTGCTCTACAAAATGGACTTCACCGCCGCCGGCTACCAGCTTGAGGAAAATTTCAGCTGGATCAGCGCGCCGCCTATTCGCTATCACCTCGGCGTGGACGGCCTCAGCGTCTTTCTCGTCATCCTGACCACGTTCCTCACGGCAATCTCCGTCATCGCCTCCTGGAACAGCATCCACGAGCGCATCAAGGAATTTTTCGTCATGCTGCTGATGCTCGAAGTCGGCATCATCGGCGTATTCCTCTCGCTCGACCTTTTCCTCTTCTTCCTCTTCTGGGAAGTCATGCTCATCCCGATGGCCTTCCTGATCGGCATCTGGGGCCACGGCCGCCGCATCTACGCCGCCGTCAAATTTGTTCTCTATACGATGGCCGGCTCCATCCTCATGCTCGTCGGCATCATCTGGCTCTTCAACGTCACCGGCAGCTTCGACCTGCCGCAAATTCAGCAAGCGTTGCAGGCATCCGGGGCTCTCGACAGCTTCTCGCCGCGGCAACGAACTTCTTCTCTTCCTCTCGTTCTTCGTGGCGTTCGCCATCAAAGTGCCTCTCTTCCCGCTGCACACCTGGCTGCCGGACGCGCACGTTGAAGCGCCAACAGCCGGCTCCGTCATCCTCGCCGGCGTTCTCCTCAAGATGGGCACATACGGCATGATGCGTTTCTGCCTGCCGCTCTTCCCCGACGCATCGCGCAGAGCCGCGCCCTACGTCGCCGTGCTGGCCATTATCGGCATCATCTACGGCGCGCTCGTCGCGCTCGTTCAGCCCAACCTGAAAAAACTAGTCGCCTACTCGTCGGTCAGCCACCTCGGCTTCGTCGTCCTCGGCATCTTCACCTTCGGCACCATCGGCATGCAGGGCGCCATCTATCAAATGCTCGCCCACGGCATCTCCACCGGCGCTTTGTTCCTTCTCGTCGGCATGCTCTACGACCGCCGCCACACCTTCGAAATTTCCGAATACGGCGGCCTGGCCACTCCCATGCCGCGCCTGTCGGCATTCTTCCTCTTCGCCGCGCTCTCTTCGCTCGGCCTGCCAATTCTCAACGGTTTCGTCGGCGAATATCTGATCCTCCTCGGCACCTACGCCGCCAATTGGAAGTGGGCCGCCTGGGCCGCATCCGGCGTGATTCTCTCCGCCTGCTACCTGCTCTGGGCCTACCAACGCGTCTTCTTCGGCGAAGTCACCCACGAAAAAAATCGCGCGCTTCCGGACACTAGCGCCCGCGAGCGCGGCATCCTCATCGCCATGGCCGTCGTCATTGTCTGGATGGGCGTCGGCTCGGCCTATCTGACTCGCCGCACCGCTGCCGCCACTGAAACCATCCGCCAGCAAATGGATCGGCCCGACGACGGCGACTGGCGAGAAGCGTTCGCTGCCGGCCGGAAACTCTGGCGTCAAAATTTCTTTCGAAAGGTCCGGCACCCGCTAAATGAATAACGGCATGCCCAACCTCACTGATATCAAACTCATCTACCCGGAACTCGTCTGGTGCGGCTTCGGCGTCGTCCTCATGCTCTTGCAGCCGTTCATCAAGAACCGCCATTTCTTCACGTTCCTGGCCCTGGTCGGCGCTCTCGGTGGCACGGTTCTTTCCTTCGTCTCCGGCTGGAATTACGGCCCGGGCTTCTCCAACTTGATTCGCTTTGACGCCTTCAGCCTCTTCTTCCACCTCTTGCTCGGCACCGTCGCCTTCCTCGTGGTTCTCGCCGCAGAAGCCTATCTCGAACGCGAAAATCTTGACCCGGCCGAATTTTTCGCTCTGGTTCTTTTCGCCACGGCAGGCATGGGCGTTCTCGCTTCCGCGCAGGAACTCCTCACCGCTTTCATCGGCCTCGAAATGAGCTCCATCTCCAGCTACATCCTCGCCGGCTATCGCCGCGACGCGCTCAAATCCAGCGAATCCGCGCTCAAATATTTTCTCCTTGGCTCCTTTGCGACCGCCTTCTTCCTCTATGGCATCGCGCTGGTCTACGGCGCCACCGGCACCACCGTTATCAACGCCATGGATCACGCCGATCCGTCGAGCAGCCTCCTGAAGCTCGGCCTCGCCATGATTCTCATCGGCCTCGGCTTCAAAGTTGCCGCCGCGCCTTTCCAGATCTGGACTCCCGACGTATACGAAGGCGCTCCCACTCCGGTCACCGCGCTGTTCTCTGCAGGCCCCAAAGCCGCCGCCTTCGCGCTCCTCCTGCGCATTTTCGCCAGCGTTCCCGCGGCCACGCACTACTGGTTCTGGGCATTCTGGATTCTCGCCGCCCTCACCATGTTCCTCGGCAATCTCGGCGCGCTCGTGCAGACCAACGTCAAGCGCCTCCTCGCCTACAGCTCCATCGCACATGCGGGCTACATCCTCGTCGCCTTTGCCGCCGTCACTTCCATGGCCGCGGAAGACCCCGCGCTTGCCGCTCCGGCCTACGCCGCGATTCTCTTTTATCTTTTGAGCTACGCTCTCGTAAAAGTCGGCGCGTTCACTATCGTTTCCCAACTTGGCGGCGCGGAGGAAGAACACATCTCGCTTGAAGACTACGCCGGCCTCGGCCAGCGCCAGCCCTGGGTCGCCGCCTCTCTCACAGTTTTCCTGCTCTCGCTGCTCGGCCTGCCCGTCACCGCCGGCTTCTTCGGCAAGTTCTACATCTTCACGGCAGCCGTCCATTCAAAACTGATCTGGCTAGCCATCCTCATGGCCGCCAACAGTGTCATCGGCGCCTACTACTACCTCCGCTTGATCATCATCATGTACATGCACGAAGCGAAGCCCGAAGCCGCCGTCACCACCGTGAAATTCCCCTTGACGGCTACCATCGTCCTGTTCGTCACCGTCGCCGGTACCCTCTACTTTGGCCTCGCCCCTACAAAAGCCCTCACCTTCCTAAACCAAAAAACCTTAATCGGCTCCGTCAAGTAGCCAAACACCGGGCGGGGGCTTCGGCGGCCCGTTCCCAGAATCGCCGCAACTCTCCAAACAGGCCAAAAAACCCCTTTCCGACCAAGATCGGAAAGGGGCAGAAGAAAAGGCCCGAGAACCCGAAGCCAAATCTGAAATTTAGGATTTCACAACGAACACGGTCAAAACGTAAAAAGCACCAGGGTTTCCACGAACACCAGTGCAAGAAGCATCGGAATAAACATGCTCTTCGCCGCTCCCGGATTCCGTGCGATGCCTTCCTGCGCTGCCGCGCCAATCCGGCCCTGGCCCAATCCGCAGCCGAATGCCGCGATGCCAACGCCAAAGATTGCCGCGACTACCAAGACGGCGCTTGCTCTTGCTCGCGCCTGCGACTTCACCAGTTTGCGCAAATGCTGCCGGCGCCAAAAGCGCCACGCCCGCAAGCGCAGTCAACAACATGCTCAGCTTCTTCATTACTGCCTCCTTAAGATTGCCGCCAGGAGGTGGTTCCCGGACACCGTGCAGCCGGGCTCACACTGAAGCGACATATTGCCGGCGAACAAATCGGGGCAAATCTCTTGTGGCAAAGCCATTCTTGGCCTTGCGCTCCGACGACCATCAAACTCGAACCAGGAATTGCCAATCGCTGGCGGCCCACTCAACTTAGCAGCCACGAAAGCGCCAGATTCCGCGAATCCGAATTAGTGCTCTTCCGCCGTCGCCATTCCAAGATAGACGGAAGGCAGCGCCGTGAAAATGAAAGCCTGCACAAACGCGACCAGCAGGTGCAACCGATGAAAGCCAGCGGAATCAGCGCCGGGAAAATTCCCAAATGCGATGCCGAGTGCTGGCGACTTGCTCCAGCCCCAGACCGACACGCCCGAAAGCAGGCCCACGAAAATCAGATAAATCAAATCGCTGGCAAAAATGTTCGCATAGAGACGGACGGTGAGGGAAAGCACGCGCGCGCACGTGCTGAAGATTTCGAGCGGCATGAAATCAGCCACGCGATCCACAGCGGAGTGCCCGCCGCAAAGTTCTTCGAAATAATTTCCCAGCTCCGAGATGGCGGATGCCTTGAAAATTGAAATACAGGAAGGTCAGGACTGGCGCAGGCAAGCGGCACTGTCTGTTGCCCCGTCGGCGCAGAAAACAGGGGAACAGGCTCATCAAGTTGGAAACAGCACAAAAATACTGATCGTGCCCACAAAGATACAAAGGAACGAACGGCCGTGATGTCCTGCCTGCTTCGTCCAGAACATCGCTGAATGCCGATGCGCATCGGATTGGTAAGCAGCAGTCTCTGCGATTTGTTGCAGTCGCGCCCGGCTTTTCCACCGACAGTCGCGAACGAACATCAGACGCAGCCAGCGTCAGAATAACCAGCACCAGCAAACCCATCAAGACGTGCTGCGGAATCGGCAATCCGGATTTTCAGGCTTCAGATGCAGCGCATTCAAAATGGAAAGCGCAAACGAACCAAGATAGTGATTGACGAACTGTGTGATCGGACTGACGTGTTCTTCCATCGGCTCTTTGCCCTCGTTGGGCTAACTCCTCATGAAGCAGGTTTCAGTGCTTCCCACACACTTGCCGCAATTGTTGCGGCGCCGAGCGCGCACAATCCCAAGCCTATGCTCACCAGGGGAACGTGCAGATAACTAAAAATAACATACACCCCGAGCGCGAGCAAGATGTAGCGGAACGCCATAAGGAGATACGTAGGCGTGGCCGACCCTTTCCTATCACCCATGTTTTCAGCGGTTTCTGGAGTATCGATGTCGAGGTTTGCGGCTGCATTCTTGCTGACGGATTGAACCATCGCCAGCATTCCCCGCTTCATCCATCGAAAGTTCAGCCAACCCAGCACCGTCCCGCACAGCAATCCCTTGCCCCAATCCGGGCGGTGCATTGCAAAAGCGACAGCCGCCCCCAAGAAACCGAAGCCAATCGTAAACCGCGCAATCCGCTGCAAGAACATGTTCACCTGGCAGATTTTCAGCCATCGGTCATGTAGTGGCGGATCTCGAGACCCGCTCCTCTGCGGATAATTCAACGCGGACGCAAACGCCGAATCACTTCACCGACCCCGCCGGCAAATCCAAATGCGCCGCAGAACAATCAGTCAGCCAGGGAGCAGTGTGTAACCACTTATCAAGAAATAGCCCAAGGAATCCGCCCACACCACCGCTCCAACGAGCGTGAACGGCAGTTCCATCGCCAGGCCGGCTATTCAACGTCATGTCGCGGCGTATCTTTTTGCGACTCAGTCAGCTTTTCGGAAGCTTTGGGATCGTCTGCCATTTTGTGGGCTACTTTTCAAACAGCAACTGCGCCGGCGCGTTCCGTCGCTTTCACCACGGCCTTGATCAGCGTTACGCGCAGCTTCCCTTCTTCGAGTTCCATGATGCCGTCAATCGTGCAGCCTGCGGGAGTTGTCACCGCATCTTTGAGGAGCGCTGGATGGTCGCCGGTTTCCAGCACAACGCTCGCGGCGCCTTTCATCGTCTGCGCGGCAAGCAAAGTTGCCACGTCCCGCGGCAAACCGACTTTAACGCCTGCTTCGGCGAGCGATTCCAGAATGATATACGCGTACGCAGGCCCGCTGGCGGAAAGTGCCGTGACTCCGTCCATGTTCTTTTCATCGACGGCAACCGTGCGGCCAACTGCATTGAACATCGCCAGTGCGATTTCGATGTGCTCCGGCTTCGCGTGTGCCCCCGCACAAATTCCCGTCATTCCGCATCCTACTGCAGACGGCGTGTTTGGCATCGCGCGCACTACCGGAACTTTCTTGCCGAGTTTTTCTTCGAGGTAACTTGTCGGCACAGAAGCCGCCACGGAGATCAATAAAGTTTTCTCGCTCAACTCTGGCGCAATCTCTTTCAAAACATCTCCGACAACCTGCGGCTTCACGCCGAGCAAAATAATATCCGCACCTTTCACCGCTTTGCGGTTTGCATTCGTCACGCCGACGCCAAGCTCTTTGGCGAGCGCAGCCGCTTTTTCGCCGTGCTTCACCGTCGCCGTCACGCGCTTCGGCGAAAACAGCCCCTGCTTCAAGTACGCCCGCAGCAAAATTCCACCGAGCTTCCCCGCCCCCAAAACCGCCAGCTTCTTGTCAGAAAGTTTTTGTGCCATGGTCCAAGTATTCTTTCTGACTGGAGCCTCGCGCGTCAATCGCCGAATTCCGCGCCGGCCCTTCTCCGCCACAACTAGGGTAAAATGCGCTGCCATGAACGTTCGATTCGCAAAAGCTGCTCGTCGCCCTGGTGTCCCTCTGCTCGATCGCAAGCGGACAATCCGCAACTGTGAGCAAGCAGAATGTCGCAGTCAAAATGCACGATGGCGTTGTGCTCCGCGCCGATGTTGTGCTTCCTGCCGCAACTGGAAGATTCCCCACGCTCGTCTATCGCACTCCTTACGGCAAACAAGGCGCGCCAAAAGAGTGGACCACTTTCGGCAAAGCCGTCGCGCGCGGCTATGCCGTTGTCATTCAGGATGTGCGCGGCCGTTACGCCTCAGACGGCGAGTTCGACCCATACAAGAACGAGGGCCGCGATGGTTACGACACGATCGAGTGGGCCGCCTCTCAGCCCTGGTCAAACGGAATCGTCGGAACCTTCGGCCTGTCCTACCCTGGCGCAGTGCAGTGGCTCGCCGCCGTCGAGAATCCTCCTCACTTGAAAGCCATGGTTCCTGCAATGACGTTTTCCACGCCGCGGAATTTTTTCTATTCAGGCGGCGTGTTCGATGGTTCGTGGCTCGATTGGATTTGGTTCAACATCGCTCCGGACGCACGCAAACGGAAAAACCTCGACGGACCGAGAACGTACCGCGAAGCCCGCGCAGCCTGGAAAACGGAACACGAACGCGTGCAGAATTTCCTTCCCCTCGCGGACTTGCCGGATTTCAAACAGGTCGCACCGTTCTACTACGAATGGCTCGCGCATTCGCCCGCCGACCCGTGGTGGGATTGGGCGGAGCTGCGCGGTAAATACGGCCGCGTCCGCTGCGCGGTGCTGAATATTTCGGGATGGTATGACGAAGCGTACGGCCCGGATGGTGCGACAACAAATTTCAACGGATTGCTTGCCGCGCGAAGAAATGAAAAAGATCCGCGCACGCAAACAATCATCGGCGCGTGGACGCACGGCGAACTGGAGCGCACAAAAGCCGGTGACATCGATTTTGGCGTGGACGCAAAAGTGGATTACGACGAAATTATTCTCCGCTGGATGGACCACTATCTGAGAGGAATAGAAAACGGAGTGGGCCGCGAAAAACCGGTGCGCATTTTTGTGATGGGCGACAACAAATGGCGCGACGAAGACGGCTGGCCGCTCGAACGTGCGGTCCAAACGGAATATTTCTTGAGCGGTGATCCTGCCGCGCGCGTCGGGAAATTGACAAAGGATTCGGCTGAATCCAAAGCGGACGTTTTCCGAATTCACTTCCGATCCGGCTCACCCAGTTACTGATCCTTATGAAGAATTTGGCGCGCGCGACTACAAGAAACTTGCGGGGCGCGACGATGTGCTCGTGTTCGACACGGATGAATTTTCTAGCGGACGTCGAAGTGACAGGGCCGATTGGCGCGACGATTTACGCGTCGGCTGACGTTCCCGATTTTGATTTGTGGGTGCGCTTGCTGGACGTTTGGCCGGACGGGCGCGCCTTTAACCTGATGAGCCCGGGCCTGGACGTGCTGCGAGCAAGTTATCGCAACGGATCGGCAAAACCGGAGCTGCTGACGGGCGGGAAAATCTATCAACTCGAATTGGGCAGCCTGCTGACGTCGAACGTCTTCAAAGCCGGGCACAGGCTTCGCGTGCAAATGTCCGGCGCGTTGGCGCCTCATTTTTCCCGGAATTTGCAAACAGGGGAATCTGAAATTAATTATTCGTCTCCGCAAGCGGGACACATTCGCATTTATCACGATAAAGAAAGTCCCTCGAAGATCACGCTGCCCATTATTCCTCGCTAGCATAGAGTTCGGCTGGAAGGCCGCGTTGCAAATTGCCTAGTCGTGGCGGGCGCCGTGGATTATGGAGATGGAGTGAGGAAGAAGGTCGGCGACGGCGTCGAGGGATTCGACGGCGCCTTTGGGGCTTCCAGGCAGATTTAGGATTAGCGATTTGTGGCGGATTGCTGCTACGGCCCGGGACAAAATTGCGCGCGGCGTTTTTTCCATTCCTTTGCGGCGCATCTGTTCGGCAAATCCGGGGACTAGTTTGTCGGCCACCGCCACAGTTGCTTCGGGGGTGGAATCGCGCGGGCTCAAGCCCGTGCCGCCAGTCGTCAGAATCAGATCCACGCGGCCGGAATCGGCGAGTTCGCGGAGCTGCTCGCGGATGCTCGGTGGATCATCGGGGATGACCAAGCTCGATTTGATTTCCCAGCCAAGTTCGCGGCAGCGCGCTTTAACGGCCGGGCCGGATTTGTCTTCAATCTTTCCCGCGGCAACGGAATCACTAATGGTGATAATGGCGACGCGGAGCGAAGCGGGTTCAGCCATGACAACGCGCTATTGCGCGGGCACCGTATCTCGATTGGCTTCGTCCATGAGGCGCATCGCTTCCATGAGCAGGCCGGTGGTGTTGCGCGTGGTTGTGGTCCGGCTCGAAGCGTTCGCGGCATTGAAATCAATTTCAAAATCGCCGGCGGACCAAAGCAGGACTTTGTAGACGGCGCCGTCGCCTTCGATGTTGCCCATTTTCGCATCGCGACACTGGCCGGAAGCAAAATAAAGTTCACCTTGCAGGCCATCGTGATGCACCACGAGGCGGCAGGATTTCTGGCCCATTTCGAGAGATTGCATAAGGTCGATCATGCTCATCTCTTCGAGGCGGCCTTGAATGACGCCGGGGCGCGAAGCGCGCTTTTGCAATTTTTCCAGGTGCAGTCGGTCGACAACTTTTTTTGTGATGCGAACGAGGTCTTTCACCAAGAAAGGCTTGGCGATGAAGTCTTCCACGCCGTCCACGAGCGGGCGAAGGCGTTCTTCAATGTCCGCACGGCTCGCCATAAACATAAACGGGATGTGGCGCGTCTGTTCCCTGCCGCGCAATTTTTCAAAAAGCTGACGGCCATCGAGGCCGGACATTTTGAAATCGCAGAGAATCGCGTCGGGGGGATCGTCAATGATTTTCAGGAGCGCGTCGGCGCCGTCCGTTGCAACGATGACTTCACAATGCGGTTCCAGTCCCTTCAGGACAATATCGCGCACCAGCGGATTGTCATCCGCGAGCAAAAGCCTGACCTTTGATCCGCTTGCGGCGCTCAACAGAACCTCCGGCGCGCCAATTTGCGTTCCACGTCTGCGTTTCTATGGAAATCCCCGCTTTTGCCCCCGGTCTTTTCCAGGAGATAAATGTCGGAAATCTCGATGCCTTTATCGAGGGCTTTGCACATGTCGTAGACCGTGAGGGCTGCGGCAGTGACAGCGACCAAGGCTTCCATTTCGACGCCAGTCTGGGCGGCCGCCACTACGTGGGAGCGTATCTCCACGCCATTCTTGCATAGGGCGGCAGTCACATCAATGTGAGTGAGAGGGAGAGGATGACAAAGAGGTATCCACTCGGCGGTGCGTTTTGCAGCGGCAATTCCGGCGATACGGGCTACTTCGAGGGGATTGCCCTTTGGATTCTTGAGCTTGCGGACAGCGCTGAGGACGGCGGGCTTCATTTTGACAAAGCCTTGGGCTTTGGCGGAGCGGGCGGTGACGGCTTTGGCGGAGACGTCAACCATTTGGACCTGGCCACGCTTGCCGTAATGGGACAGCTTGGGCACAGGAGACAGTTTAGCCCAGGTTTGGGATGGATGACGAATTGGCTCGAAAGGCGCTTCTTCGCCCGAGGTACGGCTTAAATGTTTGACCACAAGAGCGAGTGGCCTTTTAGAGAACGTCGCGGCGGGGGAGGACGGAGACGATTCCGCCAACGGGGAAGACAGAGCGGTCTGAGGGGATGTAGAGAAAGCAGTTGGATTTGGCCGCGGCGGCTAGGTCGCCCGAACCTTGCCAGCGGATGGGTTTTGCGGTGGGGACGCCGTCGGGCCAGTCGAGGCGCGCGGGAAGGAAATGGGCTAAGCCGGCTTTTTCCTGGAGAGATTCGCCGAGCCGTGCTTCAAGGAACGCCAGCGGTTTCGCTTCGGCTCCAGAAAGAAGCTGGATGGCAAGAGACGCGAAGAGTTCAAAGGTGACCATGGTGGAGATGGGATTTCCGGGGAGGCCGAAGACGGGCTTGTTTTGGCAGATAGCGAAAACGGTTGGTTTGCCGGGGCGAATTGCGGCGGAGTCGAAGTGAAAATCAGCACCGAGATCGCGAAGAACTTTTTCGACGAGGTCGTACTTCCCGGCTGAAACACCGCCGGACAGGACCAGCATTTCCTGCTTGAGGCCTTGCGTGATTTTTTCGCGAAGATCTTCTTCGGTGTCTTTGGCGTTGACAAGGACGACAGGTTCGCCTCCTTGGAGCGTGACTTGCGCGGCGAGCGAGTAGGCATTGCTGTTGCGGATTTGAAAATCGCCCGGTTTGGTTTCGGCTGGGACGACTTCGTCGCCGGTGGAAAGAATTGCGACGCGCGGCTTGCGATAGACCTGCAGTTCGACTGCTCCGATTTGCGCGGCTACGCCAATCTCTGCGTAACCGATTCTGGCGCCGCGAGCGAGCAGCACTTGGCCTTCGGCCGCTTCCCTGCCCCGGGGCACGATGTGCTGGCCGGGCGTTGCGGCGCGATCGAAAACGATGGTGTCCCCCTCGTTGCGCGTGTGTTCGATCATCACGACGCCGTCTGCGCCTTCTGGGACGGCGGCGCCCGTCATGATCTGGAGGCAAGTTCCCGGCGCGACGTAGATTTTTGGCGTGTCGCCCGCTTTCAGTTCGCCGATGCATTTCAGTTTTGCGCCGGTGGTGACATCGGAACACCGGATGGCAAAACCGTCGCGGATCGAGCGGTCAAAGGGCGGGTAGGGGCGATCGGCGCGGATTTCTTGTGCAAGGGTGCGGCCGAGGGAATCGTTGAGCGGAATTATTTCGCGGCTAAGCGCGTCGGGACAGGTGATGAGTCCCATTTCCCTAGTGATGGCACGCCGCGCCTGATCAAAGGTGAGCATTCTAGCTTTATTCTAACCCGTGAATCGTCAATCGAGCCCCAGTGGATCGGGCTCCAGCGGGCGTTTTGGTGGTCTTGCGAAGAGGGCAAGGCATACCGTGCTCCTACTTAACAAAAAGCAAAAGGCAAAATCGGGAGAAAGATGACGACTCGAGTTGGCGCGAGCCAAAAGGGCCTGCCCCGGAAGGCGGCAGCTATAGCCAGCGGGCCAGGAGCGTGCCTTCGGGGACGATGGTGGCGTCGCGCTCGGGGCCGGTGGAAATCATGCCGATTTCGACCTGGAGAAAATCGCCAATGAAGCGCATGTAGTCGAGCGCCGCTTTGGGTAATTTGCCGGCGTCTTTTACGCCGTAGGTTTCCTGCTGCCAGCCGGGAAGTGTTTCGTAAACCGGGGCTGACGTGTTCGTATTCCTCGGCGAGCGCGGGCATTTCGCCAAGCGGCGAGCCCTTGTATTTGTAGCCGGTGCAGACCTGAATTTCACGCTGCGTGTCGAAGACGTCGAGCTTGGTGACGACAAGCGAATCGATGCCGTTGATCATTTTTGCGTAGCGCAAAACAGCGAGATCGAGCCAGCCGCAGCGGCGCGGGCGTCCTGTGACGGCGCCGAATTCTTTGCCGCGTTCCCGAATGGCTTGCGCGTCGAGGTCGGGCATTTCCGTGGGAAATGGGCCGCCGCCGACGCGCGTGGTGTAGGCCTTGGAAATTCCGAGGACGTGCTTAATTTTTGTGGGCGGGACGCCGACGCCGGTAGTGGCGCCGCCGCTTGTCGCGCTGGAGCTGGTGACGTAGGGATAGGTGCCGTGGTCGATGTCGAGCATCGTTCCCTGCGCGCCTTCAAACAAGACCGCTTTGCCGGAATCGAGCGCGTAATTGACGAGTTCGGCGGTGTCGCAAATGTAGCCGCGGATTTTTTCGCCCTGCTTGAGGGTTTCTTCGACGTCGTGCGAAAAATCGATGTCTGCGCCGTAAGCGCCTTTGGCGAGGCGATTTTTTTCGGCGACAACACGCGCCGCTTTTTCGCGGAAAAGCGCGGGATCGAGTAAATCGCACATGCGCAGGCCGCGGCGCGCCATCTTGTCTTCGTAAGCAGGACCGATACCTCGTGAAGTCGTGCCGATTTTGTTTGCGCCGCGTGCGCCTTCGGCGGCTTTGTCGAGTTCACGGTGATACGGAAAAATCAGGTGCGCGCGATTGCTGATGTGGAGGCGGCCTTTTACGTCGATGCCAGCGCTTGCAAGGGTTTCAATTTCCTTGACGAGCGCGCCGGGATCAATGACAACGCCCGCACCGATGACAGCGTGCTGCTTCGGACGCAAAATGCCGCACGGAATGAGCTGAAGAACGTGCTTTTCTTTGCCGATGATGACGGTGTGACCGGCGTTGTGGCCGCCGGCGACGCGCGCGATGTAATCGAACGAGCCCGCGAGATAATCGACGACTTTGCCTTTGCCCTCATCGCCCCACTGCGCGCCTACTACCACCACCGATTTCATGCTCGGTTCCCCTTTTTCAGGCCAGGGTTTGTAAGTACAAACCCTGGAACCCGGCCCCACTGCGCGCCGGCGACTACGACAGATTTCATTCCGCGGCCTCTGTTTGTCACACCGTTCCCTTCAGGATTGCGAAGAGTGAAATTTCAAAAGGAAAAACCGGAAACGGACAGTAAGAAATCGTACGCTGGCCGTGCTTGCAACGCAAGCAGTCGCGTGGAGTGAAATTGTAGTTGCGATGTTGCGCGGAAATGCGACGGCGGATATGCTGCCCGCACGAGGCACGCTATGAACAGGATGAAGGTCGCGGTACTGGCGGTGGCGTTGGGGGTCTTGCCGGCGCGGATTCAGGGGCCGGCTTCGACGGCGGGATATACCGTCAAGGTCGAATTTGAGAATGAGCAGATTCTCGTTTTGCGAGTGCACTATGCGCCGCGGGCGACGTCTCCGATGCACAGCCATACGGGGCGCGTGGTGGTTGCGGTCACGGGCAGTCATTTGCGCGTGACAACGGCCGACGGGAAGGCGCAGGAGACGCAGCGACGGCCGGGAGAAATATATTGGGGAGACAACGTGACGCACTTTGCGGAAAATTTAACGGATGTGGCCGTGGAAACGATTGAGGTTGTGGTGAAGAAAGCAAATGCCCCGGGGGTTCTGGTGAAAACACCGAGCGTCGATCCGACATCGTTGAAAGAGCCAGTGCCCGTGGAAATGGAGCCGCATCATCACGTTGTTTTGCAGAATCAGTATGTACGTGTGCTGGACGTGCTGTTTCCACCGGGCGATCCGGCGCTGTTTCACACACACAGCAACGACAATGTGAGCGTCGAATTGAGCGGAGACAAGACGAAATCGCAATTGACAAGCGGGAAATGGAGTGCGCCGAACGATGTTGTGCCCGGGCAAGTAGCGTTTCACAAAGCGAAGGGGCAGCCGTACACGCATCGCGTGGGGAGCGCGGGGACGCAGGCGTTTCATGTGATTGATGTGGAGATTTTTTAGCGGGGATTACACCCGGCGATAGCGGAAGCAGGTGACGAGATGGTCGTTCACCATTCCTGTGGCTTGCATGAAGGCGTAGCAGATCGTTGAACCGACGAAGCGAAAACCGCGTTTTTGCAGATCTTTGCTCATCGCATCGGACTGTTTTGTCCTTGCGGGAACTTGCCGGTGCTGTTTCCACGCGTTTTTAATGGGTTTGCCGCCGACGAATTGCCAGAGGTATTTATCGAAACTGCCGAATTCCTGCCGCACTTTCAAGAAAGCTTGCGCGTTAGAGATTGTGGAGGCGATTTTCAGGCGGTTGCGAATGATGCCGGGATCTTTTAACAGAACAGCGACTTTCTTCTTGTCGTAGCGTGCAATTTTCCCTGCGTCGAACTTGTCGAAGACTTCGCGGTAACGCTCGCGCTTGGCGAGGATTGTGTCCCAGCTCAAGCCGGCTTGCGCTCCTTCCAGAATGATGAATTCAAGCAGAAGACGGTCGTCGTGGACGGGAACGCCCCATTCCTCGTCGTGGTAGGGAATATTGATTTCTTTTTGCGCCCAGTGGCAGCGAACAATTTCCTTCATGGATGAATCATCTTGTGAATGCGCTGGCCGAGCCGTTCGAAGACCAGAACGACGCCGGGGAAATTCTGCGGAATATTGAAGCCGGAGATTCTGGATTCGCCAGCGTTGCAAGTAGCCAGAGCTCAACGACAAGGGAAAAGCGTTTTTCGAAGTGGCTCGGAACGGAGGAAAGGTGCGAATGTCCCTGCGCCGGTGGTGGCGTGCCGCTCTGCATAAAATTTACAGGAAAGAATCATAGCAGCAATTTGCCGGAATTGAGTTGGCTTGAGACGGAAAGAGGCGCGGAAAAAAAAAGGCGTTCGCCGCGGTTGCGAAGCACGCCTCGTGAATTTTCGTACGAGAAAGTTAGCCGACGTGGCGATCGACGGCTTTGGTGATCTGGTCCTTGGGGACCGCGCCGACGATCTGCTCGACGACCTGCCCGTCTTTGAAAACGAGAATCGTGGGAATGCCGCGGATGTTGTAGCGCCCGGCGGAGTTCATCGCTTCGTCCACGTTGAGCTTCATTACCTTAATCTTGCCCGCGTATTCGTTTGCGACTTCCGCGACGGTGGGGGCGAGCATGTGACACGGGCGGCACCATTCCGCCCAAAAGTCCACGAGTACCGGCTGCGTCTTGCTTGCCGTGAGAACTTCGCTTTCGAAATTTCCGTCCGTAACAGCTTGGATGTTTTCCGCCATGTTCTTTGCTTTCAGCGACTTGGCCCGGAAGCCCGCCGCCAATCTCCTTTGTTCGGTTAATTAGATGTTGCAACAGGCATTTGGTTACGCGCCGGCTGCCCCAAACCTCTAGCGGCTCGTGCCGCTTCATAAAGGGTTGCATATTCGGCCGCCGGCGTTTTCCAAGAATAATCCTTGATCATACCGTTCAGCTGAATGCGCTTCCAGATTCGCTCATCGGCAAAATGATGAAGCGCTTGACGAATCGTATAGAGAAGCGCGCCGCCGGAATAGTCCCAAAATTTGAAACCGGTCCCGGTGCCGTGTTCCAAATCGAACGGTTCAATTGTGTCGTCCAATCCGCCAGTGGCACGAACAATCGGGACGGTACCATATTTCAAACTATAAATCTGATTCAAGACCGCAAGGCTCGTAGCGCGAAGGCATGAGAAACATGTCCGCGCCGGCTTCAACTTTGTGCGCGATGGCGTTGTCGTAGGCAATTTTGACGGCGGCGCGATCGGGATAGGCGGACGCAAGCGCGCGGAAGAGATCTTCGTAGCGGCGATCGCCTGTGCCAAGAACGACGAGCGACAAATCCTCGCGCATGATTTCGTGGCGCTACTTCGGCGATAAGATCAAAACCTTTTTGATCGGCGAAATCGGGAAACGATGCCCAGCAGCGGGCGGGCAGGAATCGTCGGGCAGGCCGAAACGTTTGAGAAGATCCTGTTTGCAGGCGAGTTTACCGGTTAGATCCTTCGCGGAAAATCTCGCGGCGAGGTAGTGAATCTTTGGCGGGATTCCAGGCGGCGTAGTCCACGCCGTTAAGAATACCGACGAGGCGATCTCCGCGGCCCGCGAGCGACGCCGTCAAGGCCGTAGCCATATTCCGGAGTTTGAATTTCCTGCGCATAGCGCTTGCTGACGGTGGTGATGTAATCGGAGTAGACGATTCCGGCTTTGAGGAAATTCACGTTGCCGAAAAACTCAATTCCGCCGGGGGTGAATGTAGCCAGAGGAATTCCGCGCGCGGTCGAGAACGTCTTTGGCGAATTGTCCCTGATAGCCCATGTTGTGAATCGTAAAAACCACGGGCAGGTCTTTCATGACAGGATCGTCGCGAATATGAGGTGCGCAGAAAAACGGGAACGAGCGCAGTTTGCCAATCGTGGCAATGGATGATATCGGCGGGCCAGACGTGTTTGGCAATTTCGATTGCGGCTTTGCAAAATTCGCTAAAGCGCTCGGCGTTGTCCCAGTAGTCGCCCTGCGGCGCCGCCATAAAGTCCGTCGCGGTCGAAATATGCGGGTCGTCACAAAAAAATAGCGGACGCCATTGAGAATCGTGCCGTCGGCAACGGCAGGAAAACGCAGACGGGTGCCGATAGGAATCGTCAGGCTGGGCATGACGATGGCGGTGGCTTTCGTTCCGCGATAGCGAGGAAGGACAACGGCAACTTCATGGCCTCGTGCCACCAGGGCTTTGGGAAGTGCTTCGACCACGTCGGCGAGGCCGCCGGTTTTGGAAAACGGCAAGCCTTCAGATGCGACAAAAAGGATTCTCATGCGGTTGCGTCATAAATTACGCTATAGGAGCAGTTGGTGGCGCGTCAAGCGCCGAAGTGAGTAGGATTACGCGCGTTTTGAGCGCGCGCATAGTCGCGTATACTTTGGGGCGAAGCAGGCTGACGAAATCCCATGAAACTGATTTTTCTTTACGGACTGCCGGGGACGGGAAAGCTGACGATTGCGCGTGAACTTTCGCAATTGACCGGATACAAGCTGTTTCACAACCATTTGACAGTGGATTTGCTGCTTTCTATTTTTGAATTTGGAAGCAAGCCATTTGTGGAACTGCGCGAGAAAATCTGGCTTTCTATTTTTGAAGAGGCCGCTTCCCTGCCCGCGCTGATTTTTACATTCAATCCGGAAAATTCTGTGCGGCAGGATTTTATCGAAAATGCGATTCGCGCGGCAGGATCGCACGGCGGAGAAGCTTTGTTTGTTGAAATCGTTTGCGATCCGACGGAGTTGGAACGGCGCATGGATACTCCCGAGCGCAGGAATCACAAGAAACTGGTTTCGCTCGAGCTATTCCGCAAACTGAAGGCCGATGGCGTTTTCGATTCGCCAACGATGCCGCCGCCGAAGTTGACACTGAACAGTACGCAGACTTCGCCCTGGGAAAACGCGATGGAGATTGTGGCGAGATTTTCGCTGCCGCTTGCGGCACGGCACAGTTCGGCTTCCTGATACACTTCCCTCTTCATGGCACGCCAGCGGCTTGGACAACACTTCCTTTCAGATGAAAATTGGCAGGAAGAGATCGCGCGCGAAATCGGAGTGTCGCGCAATTCTCAGAATTTTTTTGTGCCGGGCGAGACGAAAGAGTTTTGCTGGATAGAGATTGGCGCGGGCCACGGCGAGATGACGCGGCATCTTGCGACCACAGGAAAGCCGGTGATTGCCGTGGAACTCGATCCGCCGCTGGCCAAGCGGCTGGAATATTTAGCAGAGCAATATCCGAATCTCTCCGTGTATCACGGCGATGTATTGAAAACAGATTTGCGAGCGCTGGCATCCGGCAGACGGATCAAAATTTACGGGAATTTGCCGTACTACATTACTTCGCCGATTCTGCATCACTTTTTTGAAGTCGCCGATTTGATTGAAGAGATTCATATCGTGGTCCAGCGTGAAGTTGCGCTCCGGCTGGTGGCAAAGCCAGGAACGCGTGACTACGGATATCTATCCGTGCTGACGCAGTATTTTTCGTGGCCGGCGATCGCGCTGGAAATTCCGCCAGGCGCATTCCGTCCGCCTCCTGACGTGGGATCGGCGCTGGTGGGCTTGCAGCTGCCCGGCGCAAAGTCAAAGATGGAAATTGCGGATGAAAAGAAGTTCCTCGATTTTGTGAAGGTGTGTTTCGCGCAGAAGAGAAAAACTTTGGTGAACAACTTGCGCGCGATCGCCGAACCTGAGAAAACCCACGAAGTATTGGAGGCGCTTGGGCTGGCGCATAGCGCTCGCTCTGAAGAGCTCTCGGTGACGCAATTGAGCTCTATTTTTTCAAAGGTCGGCCTTATTTCCTAGAAGCCGGGCAGGGGGAGGGGAAGAAGCTGGGGCACCAGCGACAGGCGCGGCCACAGCTGCCGGTATGCCTGCTAGGGCCGGGACAGGCACTTGACCCGCTCTTGCTTGTGAGAGCAGTCCGAGATCTCCAAAATTGCCTGCAGCTTGTTGCTCATGTTCGTAAGCGGATTGAGCTGGGAGCACAGCGGCAAGAGGTATAAGGAGGCATAAGGAGCGAGGGCTGGCAGGTTACTAGGGCGAACCGGTGCGGGGGAACCTGCCTTCTCCATTCTTTGCAAGATCGTTGAGGCGGTCGGGGTAGTCGCTCATGATGCCGGCGACTCCGGCAGAAGCGAGCAAGCGCATGTGGGCTGGATGGTTGACGGTCCAGCAGATGACTTGAAGATCGCTGCGCTTTGCTTCGGCGATCATTGCGGGAGTAACGAGGTCGCCGCGGACAGCCAACTGGCGCGCGCCAATTTCCAGAGCTTTTTCAATCGGCTTTTCGATCTGCCCGTCGTAGAGAAGACCTGTCATCAGAGTAGGCTCGGCTCTGCGCACTGCGGCAACGATGGACGCGTCGAACGAAACGATGACGACGCGGGCAATCTCGCCGGACTCGCGGAGCGCGCCGATGAGCGCGTGTTCGCCACCCCACGAACCTTGCGGTTTTATTTCGAGATAAAACACCACGTCGTGGCGTTTTGCGAATTCGAGAATTTCTTCGAGCGTGGGAACGCGTTCGCCGGTGAAAGAACTCGCGAACCAGGAGCCCGCATCGAGGCGTCGCAATTCGGCGAGTGTGAGATCGTGGACTGCGCCCTGGCCGTTGGTGGTGCGATTTACGGTTTCATCGTGAATGGCAACGAAGCGGGCGTCGCGAGAAAGTTGTAAATCGGTCTCAATGAAACTCATGCCCATGGCGATGGCTTTGCGAAACGCGGCCATGGTGTTTTCCGGAGCGTAGCCCGAAGCTCCGCAATGCGCGATGAGCAGCAACGCTAGGATCTCCTCGCGCCAATTGTGAATAACACGAGACATGAAAGAAAGTTGTGGAAGAGCGCCGACATTTATTTCTTATGCTAGCACCCGTTTCGCCCTCCCGCATGCACCCTTTTAGAAAGTTCCCCGAATCCAACCGTATAGGAAGCTACACCTAGTTCTGAGGAGAACATGGCCATGACTAAGAGAATCGGGGCACTTCTTTTCGGTGCAATATTTGTCTTGAGCGCGGCGAGCACGCCGCACGCAGCCGTGGCTGCGAACAACGGGACACAAAACGAGCCGAAAC
>CAWCCV010000024.1:0-27575 GCA_963794175.1 uncultured Acidobacteriota bacterium
TTGTAGCCGGTGCAGACCTGAATTTCACGCTGCGTGTCGAAGACGTCGAGCTTGGTGACGACAAGCGAATCGATGCCGTTGATCATTTTTGCGTAGCGCAAAACGGCGAGATCGAGCCAGCCGCAGCGGCGCGGGCGTCCTGTGACGGCGCCGAATTCTTTGCCGCGTTCCCGAATGGCTTGCGCGTCGAGATCGGGCATTTCCGTGGGAAATGGGCCGCCGCCGACGCGCGTGGTGTAGGCCTTGGAAATTCCGAGGACGTGCTTAATTTTTGTGGGCGGGACGCCGACGCCGGTAGTGGCGCCGCCGCTTGTCGCGCTGGAGCTGGTGACGTAGGGATAGGTGCCGTGGTCGATGTCGAGCATCGTTCCCTGCGCGCCTTCAAACAAGACCGCTTTGCCGGAATCGAGCGCGTAATTGACGAGGGCGGCGGTGTCGCAAATGTAGCCGCGGATTTTTTCGCCCTGCTTGAGGGTTTCTTCGACGTCGTGCGAAAAATCGATGTCTGCGCCGTACGCGCCTTTGGCGAGGCGATTTTTTTCGGCGACAACACGCGCCGCTTTTTCGCGGAAAAGCACGGGATCGAGTAAATCGCACATGCGCAGGCCGCGGCGCGCCATCTTGTCTTCGTAAGCGGGACCGATACCTCGTGAAGTCGTGCCGATTTTGTTTGCGCCGCGTGCGCCTTCGGCGGCTTTGTCGAGTTCACGGTGATACGGAAAAATCAGGTGCGCGCGATTGCTGATGTGGAGGCGGCCTTTTACGTCAATGCCAGCGCTTGCAAGGGTTTCTATCTCCTTGACGAGCGCGCCGGGATCAATGACAACGCCCGCACCGATGACCGCGTGCTGCTTCGGACGCAAAATGCCGCACGGAATGAGCTGAAGAACGTGCTTTTCTTTGCCGATGATGACGGTGTGACCGGCGTTGTGGCCGCCGGCGACGCGCGCGATGTAATCGAACGAGCCCGCGAGATAATCGACGACTTTGCCTTTGCCCTCATCGCCCCACTGCGCGCCTACTACCACCACCGATTTCATGCCCTGTTCCCCTTTTTCAGGCCAGGATTTGTAAGTACAAACCCTGGAACCCGGCCCCACTGCGCGCCTGCGACTTCGACAGATTTCATTCCGCAGCCTCTGTTTGTCACACCGTTCCCTTCAGGATTGCGAAGAGTGAAATTTCAAAAGGAAAAACCGGAAACGGACAGTAAGAAATCGTACGCTGGCCGTGCTTGCAACGCAAGCAGTCGCGTGAAGTGAAATTGGATTTGCGATGTTGCGCGGAAATGCGACGGCGGATATGCTGCCCGCAAGGGGTACGCTATGAGCAGGATGAAGGTCGCGGTACTGGCGGTCGGGTTGGGGTTCTTGCCGGCGCGGATTGCGGGGCCGGCTTCGACGGCGGGGTATACCGTCAAGGTCGAATTTGAGAATGAGCAGATTCTCGTCTTGCGGGTGCACTATGCACCGCGGGCGATGTCTCCGATGCACAACCATACGGGGCGCGTGGTGGTTGCCGTCACGGGCAGTCATTTGCGCGTGACAACGGCCGACGGGAAGACACAGGAGACGCAGCGACAGCCGGGAGAAATATATTGGGGAGACAGTGTGACGCACTTTGCGGAAAATTTAACGGATGCGGCCGTGGAAACGATTGAGGTTGTAGTGAAGAAAGCAAATTCCCCCGGGGTTCTGGTGAAAGCACCGGGCGTCGATCCGGCTTCTTTGAAAGAGCCAGTGCCCGTGGAAATGGAGCCGCATCATCACGTTGTTTTGCAGAATCAGTTTGTGCGTGTGCTGGACGTGCTGTTTCCACCGGGCGATCCGGCGCTGTTCCACACGCACAGCAACGACAATGTGAGCGTCGAATTGAGCGGAGACAAGACGAAATCGCAATTGACAGGCGGCAAATGGAGTGCACCGAACGATGTTGTGCCAGGGCAAGTGGCGTTTCACAAAGCGAAGGGGCAGCCCTACACGCACCGTGTGGGAAGCGCGGGGACGCAGGCGTTTCATGTGATTGATGTGGAGATCTTTTAGCGGAGATTACACCCGGCGATAGCGGAAGCAGGTGACGAGATGGTCGTTCACCATGCCTGTGGCTTGCATGAAGGCGTAGCAGATTGTTGAACCGACGAAGCGAAAGCCGCGTTTTTGCAGATCTTTGCTCATAGCATCGGACTGCTTTGTCCTTGCGGGAACCTGCCGGCGTTGTTTCCACGCGTTTTTAATGGGTTTGCCGCCGACGAATTGCCAGAGATATTTGTCGAAACTGCCGAATTCCTGGCGCACTTTCAAGAAAGATTGCGCGTTAGAGATGGTGGAAGCGATTTTCAGGCGGTTGCGAATGATGCCGGGGTCTTTTAAAAGAGCGGCGACTTTCTTGTTGTCGTAGCGTGCAATTTTCCCAGCGTCGAACTTGTCGAAGACTTCGCGGTAACGCCCGCGCTTGGCGAGAATTGTGTCCCAGCTCAGGCCGGCTTGCGCGCCTTCCAGAATGATGAATTCGAACAGGAGACGATCGTCGTGGACGGGAACGCCCCATTCCTCGTCGTGATAAGAAATGTTGATTTCTTTTTGCGCCCAGTGGCAGCGGACAATTTCCTTCATGGATGAATCATACTAGAACTACACGGGGGAAATTCTGCGGAATGTCCCTGCGCCGGTAGCGGCGCGCCGCTCTGCAGGACAGTTACAGGAAACAATCATGGCAGCAATCGTCAGCAGTCCAGCTGGCTTGAGACGGAAGAGGCGCGGAAAAAGAAAAGGCGTTCGCCGCGATTCCGGCGCACGCCTCGTGAATTTTCGTACGAGAAAGCTAGCCGACGTGGCGATCGACGGCTTTGGTGATCTGGTCCTTGGGGACGGCACCGACGATCTGCTCGACGACCTGCCCGTCTTTGAAAACGAGAATCGTGGGAATGCCGCGGATGTTGTAACGCCCGGCGGAGTTCATCGCTTCGTCCACGTTGAGCTTCATTACCTTAATTTTTCCCGCGTATTCGTTTGCGACTTCCGCGACGGTCGGGGCGAGCATGTGGCACGGGCGGCACCATTCCGCCCAAAAGTCCACGAGTACCGGCTGTGTCTTGCTAGCCGTGAGCACCTCGCTTTCGAAATTTCCGTCCGTAACAGCCTGGATGTTTTCCGCCATGTTCTTTACTTTCAGCGGCTTGGCCCGATAAGCCCGCCGCCAATCTCCTTTGTTCGGTTAATTAGATGTTGCAACAGGCTTTTGGTTGCGCGCCGGCTGCCCCAAACTTCTAGCGGCCCGTGCCGCGTCGTAAAGCGCTACGTATTCGGCCGCGGGCGTTTTCCAAGAAAAATCCTTGGTCATACCGTTCAGCTGAATGCGCTTCCAGATTCGCTCATCGGCAAAATGATGAAGCGCCTGACGAATCGTATAGAGAAGTGCGCCGCCGGAATAGTCCCAAAACTTGAAACCGGTCCCGGTGCCGTGTTCCAAATCAAACGGTTCGATCGTGTCGTCCAATCCGCCAGTGGCACGGACAATCGGGACGGTACCATATTTCAAACTATAAATCTGGTTCAAGCCGCAAGGTTCATAGCGCGAAGGCATGAGGAACATGTCCGAGCCGGCTTCGACTTTGTGAGCGATGGCGTTGTCGTAGGCAATCTTGACGGCGGCGCGATCGGGATAGGCGGACGCAAGCGCGCGGAAGAGATCTTCGTAGCGGCGTTCACCGGTGCCGAGAACGACGAGCGACAAATCTTCGCGCATGATTTCGTGGGCTACTTCAGCGATGAGGTCGAAACCTTTTTGGTCGGCGAAACGGGAAACGATGCCGAGGAGCGGGCGGCCAGGAACGTCGGGCAGGCCGAAACTCTTGAGGAGATCCTGTTTGCAGGCCGCTTTACCGGTCAGGTCCTTCGCGGAAAATTTCGCAGCGAGGTACTGGTCTTTGGCGGGATTCCAGGCGGCGTAGTCCACGCCGTTGAGAATACCGACGAGGCGATCTCCGCGTCCGCGAGCGACGCCGTCGAGGCCGTATCCATATTCAGGAGTTTGAATTTCCTGCGCATAGCGTTTGCTGACTGTGGTGATGTAATCGGAGTAGACGATTCCGGCTTTGAGGAAATTCACGTTGCCGAAAAACTCAATTCCACCGGGGGTGAACGTGGCCAGAGGAATTCCGGCGCGGTCGAGAACGTCTTTGGCGAATTGTCCCTGATAGCCCATGTTGTGAATCGTAAAGACGACGGGCATGTCTTTCATGACAGGATCGTCTGAATAGGAGGTACGCAGAAAAACGGGAACGAGCGCAGTTTGCCAATCGTGGCAATGGATGACATCGGTGGGCCAGACGTGCTTGGCAATTTCGATTGCGGCTTTGCAAAATTCACTGAAACGCTCGGCGTTGTCCCAGTAGTCGCCTTGCGGGCCGCCATAGAGGCCGTCGCGGTCGAAATATTGCGGATCGTCGACGAAAAAATAGCGGACGCCGTTGAGAACCGTGCCGTCGGCCACGGCAGGAAAACGCAAACGCGTGCCGAGAGAAATCGTGAGGCTGGGCATGACGATGGCGGTGGCTTTCGTTCCGCGATGGCGGGGAAGGACAACGGCAACTTCATGGCCTCGGGCCATCAGGGCTTTGGGAAGCGCTTCCACCACGTCGGCAAGGCCGCCCGTTTTGGAAAACGGCAAGCCCTCGGATGCGACAAAAAGGATTCTCATGCGGTTGGCGTCATAAATTACGCTATAGGAGCAGTTGGTGGCGCGTCAAGCGCCGAGGTGCGCAGGATTACCCGCGTTCGGGCGCGCACATAGTCGCGTATACTTTGGGGCCAAGTAGGTTGACGAAATTCCATGAAACTGATTTTTCTTTACGGACTGCCGGGGACGGGAAAGCTGACCATTGCCCGTGAACTTTCTTTATTGACCGGATACAAACTGTTTCACAACCATTTGACAGTGGATTTGCTGCTTTCTATTTTTGAATTTGGAAGCAAGCCATTTGTGGAACTGCGCGAGAAAATCTGGCTTTCGATTCTTGAAGAGGCCGCTCCCCTACCCGCGCTGATTTTTACATTCAATCCGGAAAATTCGGTGCGGCAGGGCTTTATCGAAAATGTGATCCGCGCGGCTGGATCGCGCGGCGGAGAAGTTTTGTTTGTTGAAATCGTTTGCGATCCGGCGGAGCTCGAACGGCGCATGGATACTCCTGAGCGCAGAAACCACAAGAAACTGGTTTCGCTCGAGCTATTCCGCAAACTGAAGGCCGATGGCGTTTTCGATTCGCCAGCGATGCCGCTGCCGAAATTGACACTGAACAGCACGCAGACTTCGCCCCGGGAAAACGCGATGGAGATTGCAGCGAGATTTTCGCTGCCGCTTGCCACGCGGCTCAGTTCGGCTTCCTGATACACTTCCCTATTCATGGCACGCCAGCGGCTTGGACAACATTTCCTCTCGGATGAACATTGGCAGGAAGCGATCGCACGGGAAATCGGAGCGTCGCGCAATTCGCAGAATTTCTTTGTCCCGGGCGAGGCGAAGGAGTTTTGCTGGATAGAGATCGGGGCGGGCCATGGAGAGATGACGCGGCTTCTTGCGACCACGGCAAAGCCGGTGATTGCCGTGGAACTCGATCCGCCGCTGGCAAAGCGGCTGGAATACCTAGCAGAGCAATATCCGAATCTCTCCGTGCATCACGGCGATGTATTGAAAACAGATTTGCGAACGCTGGCATCCGGCAGACGAATCAAGATTTACGGGAATTTGCCCTACTACATCACTTCGCCGATTCTACATCACCTTTTTGAAGTCTCCGATTTGATTGAAGAGATTCACATCGTCATCCAGCGTGAAGTTGCGCTCCGGCTGGTAGCGAAGCCAGGGACGCGCGACTACGGATATCTATCCGTGCTGACGCAGTATTTTTCGTGGCCGGTGATGGCGCTGGAAATTCCGCCAGGGGCATTCAGTCCGCCTCCTGAGGTGGGATCGGCGCTGGTGAGCTTGAAGCTGCCCGGCGCAAAATCAAAGATGGAAATTGCTGATGAAAAGAAGTTCCTCGATTTTGTAAAGATGTGTTTCGCGCAGAAGAGAAAAACTTTGGTGAACAACTTGCGCGCGGTCGCCGCACCTGAGACAACCCACGAAGTATTGGAGGCGCTTGGGCTGGCGCAGAGCGCTCGCTCTGAAGAGCTCTCGGTGACGCAATTGAGCTCTATTTTTTCAAAGGTCGGCCTTATTTCCCAGACGCCGGCCAAAGGCCACTGACACCTTCCGGTCGTTTACGGGACGGTGGGCACACCCGCGGCAGGGGCCCGGAGCCGTGCAGTGGCAGGGGCCAAGTTGCCCACGACAGGCTTGTTCCTGTTGCGATTCCCGATTGCGCTCCCGACCTGCAGGAAATCGATACCCACACCAAGACGGTCGTGGTCGTTCGTTGAGTTGCGGAGTGCGGATTGGCCGAGAGGCATAAGGAGCGGGGGCTGGCCCGCTTACTAGGAGAAACCGGTGCGGGGGGACTTCCCTTCTCCATTCTTTGCCAAATCGTTGAGGCGGTCGGGGTAGTCGCTCATGATACCGGCGACTCCGGCGGAAGCAAGCAAGCGCATGTGGGCTGGATGGTTGACGGTCCAGCAGATGACTTGAAGATCGCTGCGTTTTGCTTCGGCGATCATTGCGGGAGTAACGAGGTCGCCCCGGACAGCCAACTGGCGCGCGCCAATTTCCAGAGCTTTTTCAATCGGCTTTTCGATCTGCCCGTCGTAGAGAAGACCTGTCATCAGCGTAGGCTCGGCTCTGCGCACTGCGGCAACGATGGACGCGTCGAACGAAATGATGACGACGCGGGCAATCTCGCCGGACTCGCGGAGCGCGCCGATGAGCGCGTGTTCGCCGCCCCACGAACCTTGCGGTTTTATTTCGAGATAAAAAACCACGTCGTGGCGTTTTGCGAATTCGAGAATTTCTTCGAGCGTGGGAACGCGTTCGCCGGTGAAAGAACTCGCAAACCAGGAGCCCGCATCGAGGCGGCGCAATTCGGCGAGCGTGAGATCGTGAACTGCGCCCTGGCCGTTGGTGGTGCGATTTACGGTTTCATCATGAATGGCAACGAAGCGGGCGTCGCGAGAAAGTTGTAAATCGGTCTCAATGAAACTCATGCCCATGGCGATGGCTTTGCGAAACGCTGCCATGGTGTTTTCCGGAGCGTAGCCCGAAGCTCCGCGATGCGCGATGAGCAGCAACGCTAGAATCTCCTCGCGCCAATTGTGAATAACACGGGACGTGCAAGAAAGTTGTGGAAGAGCGCCGACATTTATTTTCTTATGCTAGCACCCGTTTCGCCCTCCCGCATGCACCCTTTTAGAAAGTTCCCCGAATCTAACCGTACAGGAAGCTACATCCAGTTCTGAGGAGAACAAAGCCATGACTAAGAGAATCGGGGCACTTCTTTTTGGTGCGATATTTGTCTTGAGCGCGACGAGCATGCCGCAAGCAGCCGTGGCTGCTTGCGGCGAGGCACAAAACGAGCCGAAACCGGCGAACAATCTGAGCAAAGAAGTGCGGCATGAACTGGTGATGCTGCCGTACTACTCGGTGTTCGACAACCTTGCTTACAAAGTGGAAGGCGACAAGGTGACGCTGATGGGACAAGTCGCACGCCCGACGCTGAAGTCGGATGCGGAAGCGGCCGTGAAGTCGATTGAAGGCATTGCAAGCGTGGACAATCAGATTGAAGTGCTGCCGACTTCGCCGATGGACGACCAGATTCGCAGGTCCGTGTACCGCGCGATCTACAGCGAGGGCGCCCTGTTCCAGTACGGGATCGCCAGCGTGCCTTCGGTGCACATCATTGTGAAGAACGGACACGTGATCCTGGAAGGCTTCGTGAACAGCGAAGCCGACAAGAATATGGCGGGATTGAAAGCGAACGGAGTTCCAAACGTGTTCTCCGTGACGAACCATCTCGTCGTCAGCAAGTCGTAAGTTTTTCAGATAAAAAAGAGAGCGGTTAGCGACCCCCTCTTTTTTCCGCTTTTCCCCGCCCTTCCCGAGAAGGCTGGCACTTCGAGCTTCAAAATGAGATGGAGGGCAAGAACGCTCCCGCCGGCTGATTGTAAAGCCCCACGCTCATCAAAGTCGCGGGCTCAACGACGCGCAATCCTTGTTCGAGGCACCAGCGGAACAATGCGGCATTCCGAGTCGGGACGAGAATTCCCGGTCCGAGGAGCTGTTCTGTCGCCGAAATCAAAGCTTGAAGATCGCGACTGCTTTCCGCAACGGCGTGGCCAAAAAACCCCACAGCCGAAGCGTAGGCAGTGATTCGGCCGTGGTATTCAGCCACACGCGCCGTACCCATGGCAATTCCGTCCAGGAGTTCTTTCCGGCGTTCGTGGCCATGAACTCGCCGGCATAACGAGTCACACGCATCGGTATCCTGGCTTGATGCCGAGCGAACCATATAGCCTGGTGGCGTCTTCCCTATCGCCGGACCGTTCATTACCGAGAGCGGTTCCATCACATCGAACCCGAGTTTTGTGTAGAGGGACAGCGAACGATTGTTAAATGCCATTTGTACGAGACGAATTCCGGCAGCTTTCTGTCTCGCAGCGCGGTCCATCACGGCCAGCATCAAGCTTCGCCCGACGCTTTTGTCTTGTACCCCAGGATCTACCGTGATCGGCCCAACGCCGGCAATTTCTGATCGTTCATCCAGGCAATTGCTGCCGACCGTTTTGCCGTCGAGCTCGGCGACAACGCAATAGAATTTTTCGTGCGAAAACATCCAGCCTAAAACTTGATCCGCTATCTCGGGGTTTGGGAAGTCGGGCGGAAAGTTGTGATGCCGGTTTAGCGCAGTGAATGCCTCGTAGCAAATTGGGCCGCAGAGAGCGAGGTCGCCGGCTTGTGCGCGGCGCACCTGCAAAGCATCCGATTGCAATACGCTGGAAGAAGCATTCATAAACACCTCCCTGATTCGTCTTTCGCCGAGATGAGGCTCGGCGCATCTTATCACTCCTTCTACGCAGGAGCCGGCGCCGCAAGTCGCTTTCGCGGAGCGGGCCCGGGCGAGGTGTCGCCTGGCCTCAAGCTCGCGCTATACTTTCTTATGGCTATGCGCAAACGAAGTTCTTTTCCTTTTGCTCCATTTGTACTTTCTTTTGCCGCAGTGCTATTTGCCGCTGCCACGACGCGTGCGCAGGACCCGGCCTGGCAAAAAAGTGTTGATGAATTCCGCGAAAAGCATGCAGCCAATTTACAGAAGCCGGACGGATGGCTTTCGCTTGTGGGGCTGGAATGGCTGCAGCCCGGAGACACGAGTGTGGGCTCCGCGCCTGACAACAAAGTGAAGCTGCCGGCGGCGCATCCGGCGCACCTCGCGGTGTTTCATTTGGAGAACAATGTGGTGACTTTGCTGCCGCCGAAAGAAGGCTTCCCTGCAGGACTGATGGTTGGCGGAAAGTCTGCAGCACAACAGACGCTGCGTACCGATGCGGACACTGACAAGAACAATCCGCATCTGATTGTGGGGACCCTGAATTTGTACGCGATTCGGCGCGAGGATCGCTTTGCGCTGCGGATTAAGGATTCTCGATCGCCGTCGATTAAGGAATTTCACGGACTGAAGTGGTACGCGCCGGATGCGGCGTATCGCGTGAAGGCGCAGTGGATCCCTTACACTCCGCCGAAATCGATCACGCTGGTGACTCTGGTAGGAACCAGTTACGCGCAACCGATGCCGGGCGCGGCGGAATTTGTCTTTCTGGGAAAGACCTACAGGCTGGAGCCCGTGCTGGAAGAGCCGGCGAGCACGCAGCTCTTTTTTATTATGCGGGACACGACAAGCACGACGACGACGTATGGCGCCTGCCGGTTTTTGTACACAGGGCTGCCGTCGAACGGCTTGGATAAGCCGGGAGAACTGGTGCTTGATTTCAACCGGCTGGAAAATCCGCCGTGCGCGTACACGCCGTATGCGACATGTCCGCTACCGCCCGCGGGCAATCGGCTGCCCGTGGCGTTGCCCGTCGGAGAGAAGCGCTACCATGACTAGGCCGGAGAAAGTATGAGCGCTGCCTTACCGAGCAATCCGCGGCGGGAGGGAGACGACCCGGCGGCACGTGAAAAACTGGTGGCGCTGCGGAGCGCCCTGCTGCGGCTGCACAAGACGTTGATTGATATGGAGCGCCGCGTCTATGAGAAAGAGTTTGGCGCGGTGAACGTGGGCGAGTTTTTCCGGCTGGTGGTGGACCATCCACAATTCGCGTGGCTGCACAATATTTCAGAATTTGTGGTGCGCCTGGACGAATCGCTGACGGGCGAGGCGCCTGTCGGGCCAGCAGACGCGGACACGGCGGTGGCGTTGGCTCGAAACATGTTCACGCCGACAGCAGATGGGGATGCGTTTCAGAAAAAATATTTTGACGCGATTCAGAACGACCCGAACGTTGTGATGGAGCACGGAGAGCTGGCACGCGTATTTTTGTCCGAGGATTTGCCTGGCGCCAGTGGAAAGAAGTCGTAATGGGAATCGAGCTGGACAAAATTGAAGTAAAACACAACGAAGCGGCGCGGCGGTTTGAGGCGGACTTGCAGGGATCGACGGCCGTGCTCGTTTATAAGATGGTGCCCGGGCGGATGTTGATCCAGCACACGGAAGTGCCTCAAGAACTGGAAGGACGAGGGATTGCGGCAAAGATGACGCGCGTTGCGTTGGAGTATGCGCGAAGCCACCATCTCGAAGTGGTTCCCGCTTGTTCGTATACGGCTTCTTTCATGGCAAAACATCCGGAATATAACGACCTGCTCCCCCCTCCTCGATGAGTTCCACGACGGCTACTGGCCGTTCCCTCGCTTATCTTGCGCTTGTCGGCGGGATTTTGTGCATTGCGTGGTCGGCAATTTTTGTGCGGTGGACGGACATTCCCGGGCCGGCGTCTGCTTTTTACAGATTGTTGATTCCGGCGCTAGTGCTGGCGCCGACCTGGCTGTTCGACCGCAAGACGCCACGAGTGGACGCGCGAACTTTGGCAATTATTTGCGTGGGCGGCGTTTTCTTCGCGCTGGATCTGGCGTTTTACAACACTTCCATCCTCAAGACTTCCGCGGCCAATGCGACGCTGCTTGGCAACAACACTCCGATTTTTGTCGGACTGATTACGTGGCTCGTTTTCCGGCGACGGCCAGACGGAGCGTTTTGGCTGGGCTTGGCACTCGCCGCGGCAGGGTCGTTGGTGATCGTTTGGGGAGACCTAGCGCAACGCGCGCATTTGGGCTGGGGAGACGCGATGGCGCTGGCAGCGTCGGCTTGTTTCGCGGTGTATTTGCTGGCAACGGAGGAGGTGCGCGGTCACACGGGGACGCTGGTGTTTTTGCGGCTGGCGATTGTGTCCAGCGCAGCGTTTTTGCTGGCGCTGAATCTGGCAATGCGAGTGCCGCTCGGGAGTCCCTTCGGGACGATCGTTTGGGGCGTTGCTGGGGCTTGGACTGGTTTCGCAGCTTGGCGGGTATTTCTTTCTGACTTATGCGATGGGGCATTTGCCGGCGACGGTGACGTCGGTTTCGCTGCTGTCGCAAGGGCCATTGACGGCGTTGCTGGCGGCCTTTCTGTTGCGTGAACCACTGGCTTTGCCACTGTTGATTGGTGGGGCTCTGGTGCTGTTGGGGATTGCTCTCGCCAACCGTTTGAAACGTCCAGAACAGGAAGCCAATGCGGCTCTTTGCGAGGCGGTGGAGACGGCTCAAAGTGAAACGGGCGGCTGATTGGCGCGTCGAAGGATGTAGGGCGGGTTGCCAGAATGAGCGCAAATCTACAAACAGGGCAGTTCTATGGGGCCACACGGAAGCGTGTGGACGCGGCTGGATTGGTGCTGACGGAGGTAAGTCACGCGCTGGGGCGGAAGTTGCCGGTGCATACACATGAGTCGGCTTATTTTGGCTTGCTGCTTGATGGCGGGTACACCGAGCGGTTCACGCAGCGGGCTACCGAGTATGGGCCGTTCACGCTGGGGTTTCATCCGCCTAGTTTGACGCACGAAGATGAGATTGCCGCCTGCGGGTCGCGGATGTTTTGTATCGAGGTGCGGGACACGTTCTGGCAGCGGACCAAGAATCTGCTGGCGGCGCCGAACTTTACGCCCGACCTTTGCGGGCGCGAAACCACTTGGCTGGGAGTGAGGCTTTACCGTGCGTTTCGGGCGGGGACGCTCGACGCGCTGCAGATGGAAGAGATTTGCGGCGAGATGCTGCAGGGTTGTGCGCTGGTCAATGTCAGCGAAGAAAAACAGGTCCCGCGGTGGCTCGGACAGACTGTTGATCTGTTGCATGGCGCATTTCGGACGCAGATTACGCTGGATTCCATCGCAAAGGAATTGCATCTGCACCCGATTCACCTGTCGCGGGTATTCCGCAAAAAGTATGGCTGCACGATGGGCGAATACGTGAACCGGCTGCGCGTGCAATTTACTTGCGTGAAGATGTCGCAGGGCTGGCCGGCGTTGGATGAGCTGGCGCTGGAGGCGGGATTCGCAGATCAGAGCCATATGGGCAGGGTGTTCAAAAGCATCGTAGGCGACACGCCGGCGAAATTCCGAGTTTTTTTACATGACGCGGTTCATGCTTCGGCCTAATCGCCTTTTCCAGAATTTTCGAAAAAGTCAGTTTTGTCCTAGACGCGAGGTATTTGTGGGTCCATTCTGGCGGCAAAGGAAACCAGGAGGAGAAAGATGAAAAAAGCAATCGGTTTGGGGGCTTGTGCGCTGGTATTGGCTGGAATCGCAGGCTCTATGGGACAGCCACGGCCGGCCGTGAGCGCTTCTGACGTGGTTGGCGCGCCGCAATACGGCGCAGACGGCAAGCTCGTGCGGCCGGTGGGATACCGCAAGTGGGCGTTTCTCTCTTCCGGCTATGGCATGAGCTATTCTGACAACGCGTCACCCGATGGGCACCTGATGTTCACGAACGTTTTTGTCACACCGTCGTCTTACGACTATTTCGTGCAGCATGGAACATGGCCAGACAAGACGATGTTCGTGCTGGAAGTTTATGGGTCATCCTCGAAGGGCTCGATCAACAAGCATGGGAATTTTCAGAACGAGTTCATGGGGTTGGACGTGGAAGTGAAGGATGAAAAAAAGTTTGAGGATAAGTGGGCATATTTTAATTTTGATGCGAAGGAAGAAGCCTCGCAGGCTACCAAGCCGAGCAAGAACGACTGCTGGAACTGCCACGACCAGAACGCAGCAGTGGAACACTCCTTCGTGCAGTTTTATCCAGAGCTGCTGAAAATCGCGAAAGACAAGAAGACGATCAAGCAAACCGCCCACATCGAATAGCCCCTTGAATAGAGGGAGCCGGCTCCAATTTGGTCCTCTGCTGGACAAACTCTGTTAAGCAGAAATTCACGTTGTAACGTCATGTGACTTTCCGCTTAGACTCGCTTTCCTCGCGCTTACGAACAATTGACAGTGAATTCAGCGGTTCGCGCTGAACTCTTTTGGCGGCAGCGCGTCTCTATCGAAGAGAGTGGCCACGGTTCTTCGAGGGTATGCACATGCTCGTTAAGATTTTCCGTTCCACTGTTTTCTTCGTATTTCTTGCCGTACAACTCCAGGCTTCTGTAACGGCTCTTCCCGCGCCGCCTGCTGCAGCTGCAAGAGACTCGTTACGAAATCCCGTTCGATTACGCGGACGGTCACATGATCGTGGTGCGCGGGGCGATCGGCGGGCGCAAGAATCTGCATTTCGTAGTGGATTTTGGCACCACGCTCACGCTGATCGACCGCCAATTCGCTCCTGCACAGGCGGCGGGGGAAAAACTCGAGGTCACTCACTTTGCCAGTTCTGTTCAGTCCACCGAGGTGGGAATCAGCCAGCTGGAGCTCGGCGACCTGGTCCATTCACGATTTCAGGGCATTTCTGGTGGATCTGTCGCAAATCCCGGCAGTGCCGCAGGGGATAGCCGGAGTAATCGGGCTCGACGTGCTGCAGCGCCAGAGCGTGATGGTGGACTTTGCAGAGAGACGGCTCGTGTTCGGCGTCACGCTTAGCGGAGAACACAAGGTTCCGCTGTTGAAATGCGGGGTCGGCTACGCAGTGGAAGCGCAGTGGAAAGGGACGCCGGTGAAGCTGGCGCTTTCGACTGGAGTCGAAGTGGTGACGCTTGATCAGGACCGGATGAAGACGAAACCATTCAAGCTGAATACTCTGAAGCAGGGAGCGCTGAGCACAAACTTACGGTTACGCCCGTCTCGTACATCCAAACGAAGGAAATGCGGTTGAGCGACACAAAGCTGGAAGGGCCCGGAGTGCTGCGGAAAATGGGCTGGCCATACCCGGGAGATCAATTGGACGGTTTTCTGCCGCTGCTAGCGCTAAATGCGGACCGGGTGACGATTGATTTTGAACACGGCGTTTTGTCCTGGGAAGGAACCAAGCTGGCGAAAGCCAGGACACACCAAGTGAACGCGCCTGCGCAATCGTTCACCGATCACTAAAAGATTTATTCTAGGCTATTTCTCGGCGAGCGCCAGAATTTCCACGTTGGTGCCGTCGGGGTCTTTGATATAGACCGAAGAAGTGCCGTCGCGGTGCGTCTTGGGTTCGCCATGCGCTTTAGGATCGCCGAGGATGGCGATGTGCGGCGGGTGCTGCTCGGGAATGACAAAGGCGAGGCGGACATTGCCAAATTCGAGCAAAGCCCACGTGGCGTCCTGATAGACGACCTTGCATTTGAAATGTGTGGTGTACCACTTCACGGATTCTGCGACGTCGCGGACGCTGACGGCCACGTGGTCCAGCCTGTCGAGTACTGCTCGGTTTGGCGTTTCGCTCATACGCTGAGCTTCTTTCCGGGACTAATTCTTCCACCTTCTATTTTACCTGAGGCTGTGCCGCGGGGTTTGCGCTTGGGGTAACACACCAGGGGCGGTTTCTTTTTACGAGGAAATCCGCCGCAAGTTCGACGGGCAGGAAAGGTCGCTGCAAAGACTCAAACCGGCGATGGCTGGCGATTCTCGCAGTTCCCTCCCCTCAACAAGCCAAGTAGACTTTTCATGCAATCGATTGTTGTCCAGTACCGCCAAGGTCCCGAGGAGGCTGTCCATGAGACGGTTCCTGTTTGTCTCAGTCTTGTCCCTGCTGCTGCCGGAAATTGTACGCTCGCCCAGGAGCAAACCTCCGCGCCGGCCAATACCGCAAAAGCAAACGCGGCCAATGGCGGGACAGCCGCAGAAAGCGCGGCTCAAAATCGGCGTGGCGCTCGAAGGCGGCGGCGCGCTCGGGCTCGCGCACATTGGCGTGCTGCAATGGTTTGAAGACCATCACATTCCCGTGGACTACATTGCCGGGACGAGCATGGGCGGGTTGGTGGGCGGGTTTTATGCCACGGGGAAAAGCCCCAAAGAGCTGAAGGAAATTGTGGAGGCGCAGGACTGGGACATCATCATCGGCGGTTCTACGCCTTACGAGGACCTCTCCTACCGGCGTAAGGAAGACAGCCGCTACTACCCCAACAAGATTGTCTTGGGGTTGAAGAACGGGCTTTCCCTGCCGTCGGGGCTGAACGCCGGGCATCAGATCACGCTGCTGATTGACCGCGAAACGCTGGCGTTATTCGCAATTGAAGTCCTTCGACGAGTTGCCGATTCCCTTTCGCTGCGTGGCGACGGATCTGGTGAGCGGAAAAGAAGAGGTTTTCGGCGATGGCTCCTTGTCGCGGGCGCTGCGCGCGACGATGTCCATTCCCGGAATATTTTCACCGGTGAGAACGGGTGAAAAGGTTTACGTAGATGGCGGTCTGGTAGGCAATTTGCCGACGGACGTGGTGCGGCAAATGGGCGCGGACGTGGTAATTGCCGTCCATCTGGAAACGGCACCAGCGAAACCAGAAGAGATTCAGTCGCTCTTCAACGTGCTGGGACGTTCGATTGATGTGGTGATTCGCGAGAATGAGCTGCGCGGTTTGTCCGGCGCGGACTTGATTGTGACTGTGAATTTGAATGCGTTCACTTCGATGGATTATCCGAAAGCGGAAACGATTATCAAGCAAGGCGCGGAGGCGGCCGGGGCAAAGCAGCAGATTTTGAGCCCTTATTCGATGAACGATACGGATTGGGCCGATTATCGGAAAACTCGCGAGGCGCGGAGGCAGTCAACCGTGCCCGTGCCGCAGTTTGTGAAAGTGGAAGGAACGGACCCGAACACGGCAAAGCACTTGCAGGAATTTCTGAATTCGATGGCGGGCAAACCTATCGAGCAGGCAAAACTGGATCGCTTGCTGACACGGCTGACGGGCTTTGGGAAATTCGACTGGGTGGGCTATTCGATCGTGAACGAGGGCGACAAGAGCGGTTTGCTGATCACTGTTCATGAGAAAGATTATGCGCCGCCCTATTTGCAGATTGGCTTTGAAGTGGATGGCTCGGAAAGCGGCGACGTGAGTTTCACCTTGGGTTCGCGGATCACCGTTCAGGACAAGTTCGGCTACCGCTCCGAATGGCGAACGGACGTGCTCTTTGGAAATACCTACGGGATTTCAAGCGAGCTCTATCGGCCGCTTACGTCAACCAGCCGCTGGTTCATCGCGCCGCGGGGGAGCGTGAGCGACGCAAATTTCAAGATCTATCAGTATGAATGATCCGCTGGCAGAATACCGGCTGGATCGTGCGAGCATTGGCTCAGACTTTGGATTCTCATTCGACCGCTTCACGGAAGTTCGCGTGGGATATGAGGTGGGATATTTCAATGCAAAGCTGCGCCTGGGAACGCCGGAGTTCGCTTCCGTGGAAGGAAGGACCGGCGACACGCGATTTACGTTCCTGACGGATCATACCGACGATCCGATCATTCCGCGGCGCGGCTACAAATTCGACACGTTGTTCCGCTTCGTAGATACGAGCCCCGGCGCAACGGAAAATTTCCCCTCGATGGATATGCGATTGGGCTATTTCCAGCCGGTGTCGAAACCAGGATCGATATTCTTCACAGCGGAAGGAGGAAGCACATTCGGATTCAACCAGACAGGAATTCCGCAATATTTCCTGGGCGGGCCCGGGCGATTGAGCGCGTACGGAACAAACGAGCTGTTCGGAAATCAGTACTACACCTTCCGGGCCGGCTACCTGCACGACCTATTTACGCTGCCGCCGTTTGTGGGAAAGAAGATTTACGCAACAGCTTCATTTGAATTCGGAAAGATGTACGGATTTCCGAATCAGAGTGCGTTTCCGTGTGACGGGGCGGCAGGAATTGTCGCGCAAACGGCGCTGGGACCACTGTTTCTCGGCGGGAGCGTGGGCGACTCGGGCCACCAGAAATGGTTCTTCCAACTGGGCAAGGTTTTCTGAGCCCTCAGTGGGGCGGACGGATCACGACAAGTTCCGGTCGAACGCGGCGAAATGTCTGCGCCACGTGGCAATTCCAGCAAACCGGCAGATGGGTGCGGAAAGTTTGCTGTAAACTCTCTGCCGGAATGTCCTTCCATTCGATAGTGCGATTTTCCTGGTCGAGCAACGCGGGAGGATGATCGTGCCAATGAATTTCGTGGAACGGTTGATGGCAATAGACGCAATCCGTCCCGGCGTACCACTGATTGACGATAGTGCGGACAAGACAGGCCCGCGGGGTTTCTTCGATCTGTGCCAGGCATTGCTGACCACAGTTCGCGCGTTCGGGCCAGCGAGAACACTGGCTGAGTGCAAGAAGCGGCGCACCGACGGCGGCCTTGGCCGCGGCTTTCACCGCGGAAACGTCTACGGCTGCAGCTCGGTGATTTTCGGGGCAGGAAACAATTCTCTTTCCGCGAAATTTGAAATACGTGCGAAAGGCGCGAACGGCAACGGCCGCAGCGCCAATGGCGATCAGGACGAGAAGGGCGATCAAGAGGAGTTTCATATAATTCCACTCTTTCCCGGGGCCGGCATCAACCCGGACACGGAGGGAATGCTAGCAATCACAGAAACGATACGGCCGGAAGATGGCGATTTACCGTGACTTCAGGCACGAAGGCGCGTGACGCTTGTCACACGAATGCCGACGCGGGCCTTTGCAAGAAATTCTGGCTACTGGAAGTGATTGAAGAGGTTGTTGAGGGATTCTGAAAAATTTGGATGGGCGAAGATGGCGTTTTGCAGCGTTGTATACGGAAGATTGCCCATCATGGCGAGCTGGATCTGAGACATGATTTCTCCGCCTTCGACGCCCAGCACGGCCGCCCCGAGAATCTGGCGCGTATCCGCATCAACGATAGCTTTCAGGAAGCCGCGCGTTTCGTCAGTTTCCAGGGCCCGCGCGACGTAGGTCATGGGCATGCGAGCGACGCGAATCTTGCGCCCCTGCGCGCGGGCTTCGCTTTCCGTTAAACCGACCCGGCCAAGCTGCGGATCAATGAACACCGTGTACGGAATGAGCCGGCCGGTGGTCGAAGCGTATCCCTTATCGAGAAGATTCGTGCGAATGACGCGGAAGTCATCGTAAGAGATGTGCGTGAACGCGGGGCCGCCCTTGATGTCACCGAGCGCATAGATATTGGGTGTGGCAGTTTCAAGGCGGTCGTTGACGCGGATGAAGCCGCGCTCGTCCGTATCGATTTTCGCAGCGGAAAGATTCAGCGTGTCCGAATTGGGAATCCGGCCCGTGGCGACGAGCAGGTGTGAGCCTTCGATGCTGCGCATCTTGCCGCCGAGGCGAATTTTCAGGTGAACGTGCGAGCCATGACGGGCGGCTTTTTCCGCGCGAGCGTCGAGGAGAATCTGGATGCCGTCTTCCTTGAGGATTTCGGCAACGGCTTCGGCGACGTCAGGGTCTTCCCGGGCGAGCAGGCTTGGGCCAGATTGAACAATGGTGACCTTACTGCCAAGTCGTCGAAAGAGTTGTCCAAATTCGAGGCCGATGTAGCCGCCACCAAGAACGAGGAGATGTTCAGGAACGGTGTTGAGTTCCATGACGGAAGTGCTGTCAAGGAATGACACGTCTTTGAGTCCCGGGATGTTCGGAACGGAGGGACGACACCCGGCGTTGAGAAAAAAACGGTCCGCGGTGAGTATGTGCTCCTGGCGTTTCTTGTCTCGCACAAGAATGGAATTCGGAGACGCGAATTCGGCTTGGCCAAAAATGAGTTCGAGGTTTGCCGTGCGCTCGGCGCGGCGCTGGCTGCCACCACGAAACAGATTGACGATGTCGCGCTTGCGTTTGCGCACGCGCAGCATATCAATTTTCGGCGAGCCGACGTGCACGCCATAATCGGCGGCGCGGCGCGCAAGATACGCAACGCGGCCGCTGGCGACCATCGTCTTGGTGGGTGTACAGCCTTCGTTGATGCAGGTACCGCCGACATGTTCGCGTTCGATTAGAGCAGTGCGCAAGCCTGCGTTGGCAAGCGCCTGCGAGAGCGGCGTCCCCCCTTGGCCGGAGCCGATGACGATGGCGTCGTAGTGGGATTGTTGGGTGGCTTTCGCTGGTGACATGCGTTTAGAACCGGGTAACGACAAAGAACGCGCCGCCGAGGCACCGTAAACATTTCTCCGCGGACACGTTGCCTGCCGCAGGGTGATTTGTCAAGCAGCCGGCCGGAGGTGTGTCGCTGCAAAATGAGAATGTCCGGTTTCATAGGTGGCCGAGGGCCGTATGGAAACGGAGCGAATCGCTTTGAGCCAACGAGAACGGGACCGGCTGCGGGTGCTACACGAGGTCAAGCAGAAGCAGATCACGCAGATCTGGGCGTTCAAGAAAATCTTCTAGTTGAAGATTTGCCGTCAGGAGCTGCGCGGCCCGGCACGCTCGAGAAAATACCGCTTCCAGCTTCCCGGCAAAGCAGGGATATCTTGCAAGCGTTTGATGGAAGCGAGATCTTTCTTGTCGTATCGCTTCGTTACGTAGAGGCGAGTGATTTCCGAGACGGGAACGGCACTTTCGTCTCGGGCTAGCAGGTTCATTTCGTCGTCGACGCCGACTTCGCCTTCTCGCAAAACGGCTAGATAAAAACCGGTGCGCCGGCTGGCGAGGAATCGCCGAACCATTTCGTCGGATTGGAATTTAAAACCGAGCTTGTAGCACGGCATGCGGGGCTGCGTGACGACGACTTCCGCTGAGCCAACGGCAAAACGATCGCCGACGTGGATCGAGTCTTCCAAGAGGCCATCCAGCGTGAAGTTTTCTCCAAACATGCCGAACGGCAAATCGCGCCCCGGCAATTCCCTTTTCCAGAATTCATAGTGCAGCGACTGGTAACAATAAACGGCCTTGTCTTTTCCACCATGGACTTCGAGATCGGCCTGCGCGTCGCCATCAAGATTGAGCCGACGGAGCTTGATGCGCCCCTCGCACCGGCGATTTAAATATGCCGGTGGTGACGGTATGCCCATGCCACACGGCCTCGCGCGGCAGGCCAACATTGAGGGAGAGCAGTTTCACGGATTCACGTGTCCCGAAAAGAGCTTAGTGTACTTCGGCGGGGGAATCCAATTTCGCTCCCAACTGTCGCTGCAGACCGCGCGGGAAAACCACCATTGCGGCGCTAGAATTTTCCGGTTGGCAAATTTTAAATTCGTGGTATTCTGCGCAAAGTCCTTCCAATTGAGGACGACGTCATGCGGCCAAACAAAACTACGAGCCGTTTCGAAGCGTTGCCAGTGCAAAGACACCTAGGCAGCGGTTGGATGTCGTCCGTTCACGATCGCTAGCCTCCTTTCGCAGCGGTAATTCTCGTAAACGGAACTTTGAATGCACGGCGAAGTTTGCCGTCTTGACGTGCGAATTCGCATTTCGCGCTGGTCAGCTCGACGCGGTCGTTTGCGTTTGAGCCATTCCGAAGCGCACGGCGCTTCATAGAAAAAGAGAAAGCTATGATCACGATCAAGGTAAATGGCGGAACGCCAGAGAGTCGTGGAACGTTGTGTTCCACGTGCCGCTCGGCACGCATCGTGAAGGGTTATCGGGCAGAGGAGATGGATATCTTCTGTAGCGCGAACTACCCCGAACGGCGCGTCAAGTTTCTGGTCGCGGAATGCACCGAATACGATGACAAGCGCATCGTCAGCAAAAGCGACATGGAAAAAATCGCCTGGATATTGGTAACAAAAACCGCGGGACGCAGCATCGGTTTTGTTACCGCGAAGCAATTCCAGGAGATGGAAGAGAGCGGCGAGGAGATTCAACCGGCGGCATCCATCGAATCGAAGTTGAAAGAGTGAAAGGTGAGCCCCGATGCAAAACACCGCAAGAGTGCTCAAAAAAGAATTTGCTGTGCATTAAAGGAGGACGCCGTGCGAAACGATCATCAAATTGAAGACGGGTGCTTTTGAACGGAGCAGCAAACGAAGAAAGGGATTCCCTTCGGAAACGCACGTGAAACGCGGACACCGCGTGGTTCGCGCCGAAAAAGAGCTGGTAGAAAAACTCGGACGCAACGATCCGTGCCCGTGCGGTTCCGGGAGGAAATTTCAAGCGGTGCTGCCTGCAGAGCGGAAGCTATGACGGCAGCAATCGAAATTATTTTTTTTCCGCGAGTAAACGGAAAAGAACGCGTAAAAAAACGCGCGGAAAGGAGGAACCATGACTGTCATTCCCTGGGCTTCGTTTGCCTGGAAGCGGCGCGAATCGCTGTGCGCCGTGTGCATTTGGGGAACCGTGCGTACCGGAGAGCGCGCGAAGGAAGTGGAGACACTGTGTCGATTGACCACTCCGGCGAGCGTGGTTCCCTTTCCGGTGCGCAATTGCACGGACTACGTCGAACGTGCTGCACCCGCGGCGGAGCCGAAGCCGGAGCCGCGCAGGTTCGGTTTCGTCAGCGTGGATGCGCTTTGCATGCGCACTGGCGAAACGGTGGAAGTGCTTCCGCTGGAAAACAAGCCAGACAAAACAAACCAATAGCCGACGGGGGTTCTGTCGCCGGGAAGCCGACCGAACTCCCGTAAGTTATTTGATCCCGCGGAGCATGTGCATCTTGAAGAGCCCGATTGAAGGAACCACTTGTAGTAGCGTGCCAGCACGCGCTTGATCTTGTAGAGTTCGTCCAACCCAAGAAGTTAGCTGCCATGTATAGCGCCGCAATCACGATGAGCAGGTAAAACCGAACGTTGCATCTCCCGCATGGCTCCTCCTGTTCCATGAGTCAAACGCAGGTTCATTTAATTGCAGCGCAATTTGAGTGGGTATGGAACAGTGCCTGAAAATCGGGGCGGTCAAACAGACCCACTCCCATCGCAGAACACTCTTGACTTTCGCTTTTTGTTCGCTATACTGCAAGGCGGTAGAGGAAAACGGGAACGGCCCGTGCATTGAACAACAGGCACGGATAAAGTGGCGTTCGGTTCCATTGCCGGACAGGCTCTCACGAGCCGGACGCCACCCGTTGAAATTAGCACCGCCGCCGTCCTCACCGGGAGCGTTTATGGAAGCCTGTGTCGAAACCGTATTCCCCGCCCTCAACCCCAATGCCCTTTCGCTGCCGGAGGCTCCCATACAGCCTTCGCAGGCGCAGCCAGCTCCGCACTGCAGCGAGCCTATCCCCAACATCGTTCATGTGGACGTGGACGCGTTCTTTGCGTCGGTCGAGCAGGTGCTGAACCCGAAGCTGCGCGGCAAGCCCGTACTGGTGGGTCGAGGCGTGGTGGCGTCGGCGAGCTACGAAGCAAAGATGCAGGGCGTAAAGACCGCGATGACCTTCCGCGAAGCGATGCACCTTTGCCCGAAAGCGATTGTCGTTCCCGGCCAGTATGAGCACTACGCCGATTATGCGGAGCGCGTGCGGCGAATTCTGGAAACGTACACGCCGGCGGTGGAAACCGCGGCGCTGGACGATTTTTATCTCGATTTTGCAGGCACCGAACGGCTCTATCCCGATTTTCGCGGCACGCTGCTGCGGCTGCAGATGGAAGTGTTTCAGCAGACGGGCTTGAGCGTCTCCGTGGGTGCCGCAAAAACAAAAGTCGTGGCGGCGATTGCGTCGCGGTTGCGGCGGCCGCGTGGATTCAAATTGATTGCTCCCGGTATGGAGCAGGAATTTCTTGCACCGCTTCCGGTGGAAAAGCTGCACGGCATCGGCCATGTCCACGCTTCGATGCTGGCCGAGCGCGGCGTCACGACCATTGCGGAATTGAGCCGCGTGCCGCGACCTGCGCTGGAAGCGGCATTCGGCGAAGTGATTGGCGGTCAGATTTGGGAACGTGCGCGGGGGCTCGATGGCCGCGAAGTGATGCTGCCAGCGACGCCGAAATCCATTTCGCGCGAAACGACCATCGAAGGCGGCACGATTGACACGGAATTTCTCGGCGGCTTGCTCGAATATCTTTGCGAGCGCGTCGGTTCGACGCTGCGCGATTACGGCCGGCAAGCGCGCTCCATTGGATTGCGAATTCGTTATGTGGACCATTTCTCTGCGCACCAGACGCTGCGGCTGACGAAGCCGAGCAACGATGAACGCGCTTTACATGCGACGGCGATGGAGCTGTTCAAGAAATTATTCACGCGGCGCGTGGCGGTGCGACTCGTCGGCATCACCGTGGTAAATCTCGATCAGGATCGTCGCCAGAACGAACTCTTCGACAACACTGCGAACCGGCGCTGGTATTTGAATCGCGGCGTGGACAATGCACGCAAACGCTACGGCTGGAACTCGCTTTTTTACGGTAAAGGGTTGCAGTTGCGCGAACATTATGCCAGCAAGCCGAATGGCCTGGTGCTTTCCACTCCCTGCTTGTCGCGATAATTTTGCTCTAAGACTTTCTTCCGGCTTCCCTACCTAGAAACAGCTGGCTACCCCTTGCCGGCTGCGGGCGCTCATGTTCGTTCATCTCGATTGTCACAGTCATTATTCGTTTTTGCGGGCGGTGCCATCTCCGCAAGAGATTATTGCAGCGGCGGTGGAGGCAAGCATGCCCGCCGTCGCGTTGACGGACACCAACGGCATGTATGCGGCGATTCCCTTTTACAAAGAGGCGCTGGCGCGTGGGATCAAGCCGATTGTCGGGGTAAAGCTGGATGTTGCGGACACGTCCATAGTGCTGCTGGCGGAAAACGCGGAAGGATACAGCAATCTTTGCCGGCTCGTGACGCTACGGCAGATGGGAGCAGTAACGCCGCATCCAAAAACAGAAGACGTGGAAAACGAAGGGCGGCCGGTAACACTGGAAGAGTTGGCACAATACAGCAGCGGAGTGATCGCCCTAGCATCGCTGGTTAAAACATCAAATGACGCAAAATGGGTTGGTTCTCTGCAAGACATTTTCAGGTCGCAGCTCCATCTTGCCGTGCAACGCCTTTCCCCCGGCGACGGCCGGCTATTTCGCGAAGCCGAACGTATCGGCCGCGACCTGAATATTCCACTCGCCGCCACAAACAACGTCCATTTCCTCAAACCCGAAGAACATTTGCATTTTCTTGCGATGAACGCCGTTCGCACAGGCGGACTGCTCACAACGGTCGGCGCATCGCTCTCGCAGGATTCGCGCAAAGCGGAAATCGCCACGGGCGAAGCATGGTTCAAGCCGCATGCGGAAATGAAGCGGCTGTTTCCGGATCATCCGGAGCTGCTGCACCGGACTCTGGAAATTGCCGAACGCTGTAACCTGCAACTCGAACTCGGCAAACTTATCCTGCCGGAATTTCCGGTGCCGCACGGAGAAACGCCGTTTTCCTATTTGTGGAAGCAGTGCTTTGACGGCGCGCGACAAATTTACAAGCCGGTGACGCCGGAAGTGCTCTCGCGGCTAACGAACGAACTAAACGTCATCGAAAAATGGGGGCTCGCGCCGTTTTTCCTGCTGGTGTGGGACATTGTGCAGGAAGCCAAGCGGCGCGGCATTCCCGCAGTGGCGCGAGGCTCGGCGGCGAGTTCGATGGTGACGTACACGCTTGGAATTTCCCGCGTGTGTCCGCTGCGCTGGGGACTTTATTTCGAGCGATTTCTGAACGTACAGCGCGGCGATTGCCCTGACATTGACATTGATATCTGCGGAGCGCGGCGCGACGAACTGCTCGATTACGTTTACGAGCGCTGGGGCGAACAGAACAACTCGCAAAGCCCGCATGTGGCAATGATCGGGAGTTTCGTGACCATGCACGCGCGCCTCGCCGTGCGCGAAATCGCAAAAGTGTTCGGCGTGCCGCCGCTCGAAGTGAACCGCTTCACCAAACGGCTTCCGCACCGCCCTGTGCGGGAAATCCAGCAGGCGATTCGCGCCCTGCCGGAATGCCGCGACCTGCCCATGGACGAAGAGCCATGGAAAACGATTCTGCAAGTGGCGCTGCGACTGGACGACGCGCCGCGGCATCTGGGGATTCATCCCTGCGGAACGGTGATTGCCGCGCGGCCGCTGACGCAATACATGCCGCTTGAACGCGCCACCAAAGGAATCATCGTGGCCCAATACGATATGCACGCCGTCGAAGCGCTGGGCCTCATCAAGATGGATCTGCTGGGCCAGCGCGGGTTCACGACGATGTCGCTGGCGCTCGACAACATTGAAAAACAGCAAAGCACGGAGATAGCGGAAGAAATCGTTGCGCCGGATGGAGTGACGCCTCTGCCACAGGCGCGCGTGATCGATTTCGACGCAATTCCGGAAAACGATCCCGCCACGTGCGAAGTAATCACTTCTGGAAGAACGCTTGGCGTTTTTCAGGTCGAATCACCCGCAATGCGCGGCATGCTGCGCATGATGAAAGCGAAAACGCTGGAAGAAGTCGCCATTGCCCTGGCGATTATCCGGCCAGGCGCCGCGGAATATGGCTCGAAAGAATTATTCGTAAAGCGCCTGCTGGGAAAAGAAGAACCCACCTACGCGCACGAATTACTCAAACCAATCCTCCAAGACACGCTGGGCGTCTGCGTCTATCAGGAACAGGTGATGCAGATTGCGCTGGCGCTGGGAAAAATGTCTTTGGCCGAGGCGGATCTGGTGCGACGGACCTCCGCGAAATATTCCGGCCGCGCCGATTACGAACGGCTGCGCACCAAGTTTGACGAAGCCGCCGGCATGATGGGTCTGACCGAAGAACAGCGCAAAGAAACCTGGATGATGGTGGAAAAATTTGCGGGCTTCGGCTTTTGCAAAGCGCATGCCGCAACCTATGCGGACATTTCTTACCGCATGACCTACTTGAAAACGCATCACCCGGCGGAATTTCTCGCCGCGATGTGCAGCGCAGGCGCGGGCTTTTATCACGTTTCGGCTTATGTCGAAGAAGCCAAGCGTTGGGGCATCGAAGTGCTGTTGCCTTCGGTGAACCGTTCGCGCATGGAGTACACCGTGGAGTTGTGGCCGAACGGAAAGAAAGCGCTGCGCATCGGCTTAATGCAGGTGCACGGACTCGGCTTGGAGACGCTCGGCAACATTCTTCGTGCGCGGCGCAAGGATGGTGAGTTTTCTTCGTTGCAGGATTTTCTAGCGCGCGTGGCCATCGAACGCGATGAAATCGAAGCGCTCATCAAGTGTGGCGCATTTGACAACGTCGGCGATGAAGAACGCGGCCGCTCCACGCGTTCCGCGCTGCTCTGGCAATGGAATTTCAGCCAGGTGCAAAAATCGCATCCACCCGCAAAGCCTTCTACTTCCCTTTTCGCCGATTCGGCCGACAGCACTGTCGCCACATTGGCGCTGCCGGAAGACACGCCGGATTACTCACGCGAACAAAAGCTGCGCTACGAACGCGAATTGCTCGAAGTTTGCGTCAGCGGCCATCCGCTCGATTTTCTGCCGCGCAACGGCGAGCTCTGGAGCGATGAACTGCCCGCTCACATAGGCAAGCGCGTTACACTCTGCGGCTGGGCCGTCACCCATCGCCACGTCGGCACAAAAAATTACCGCAACATGATGTTCCTCACGTTGGAAGATCAGCGCGGGCTGTTCGAAGCCGTGCTTTTTCCCGACACTTACGACCGCTATGGCGGACTCGTTTATCAAACGCGGACCTTCAAGGTCACCGGCCGAGTCGAGCCGAATGGGCAACTAAATTGCGAATCACTGGCAGCGCTGAAACCGGAGCACTAAAGTGCACTTCCACCCAAGAACGCCGCATCGGGAAAACCCAGCTGAACCGGGAACGGGCCGCCCCACGGGAAGCGCGGAAGAATGGCTGGGCAGAAACCGAGACGGAAGAGCGCCGCCTCTGGGAGCGATTGAATCCGCGCCATCGAAAGGCGCTGCGCATTCTGGCGGAAGCGCTCGCCGCGCAACAATCGCATGCGAGACTCGAGGAAGAAATGCGGGGCAAATTCAGCCAGTTGCAGGCGGACGTCGAGCGGCTGGCAAACCGCGCTACCGCCTTCCTGGCGGAGGTAGCTCGCCGGACACGTCCGCGCGCGTGAATCTTGCAGCCGGTCCAGCGCAGACGCATACTCAGTTTATGAGCATCACTGCAAAGAACGCAGCCCTCCGCCTGGCATTTATCACCGTGGCCGCCATTGCGGCCGTGCCCGCATCGGCCGACGAAATTCGTCTGAAAGACGGCAAAAAGCTCTACGGCGTGATCGTCGCCTATGAAGACAACATGTTCAAGGTCAAGACCGAATATGGATATGTACTCGTAGAGAAAGACAAAATCGCGGCCATTGTGCCAAATACTCCGGCCGGCCAGCCAGCCGAGGTGAAACCCGCGGCAGA
>CAWCCV010000025.1:0-125571 GCA_963794175.1 uncultured Acidobacteriota bacterium
TGCCGGTGGCAACGGTATGCCCATGCCACACGGCCTCGCGCGGCAGGCCAACATTGAGGGAGAGCAGTTTCACGGATTCACGTGTCCCGAAAAGAGCTTAGTGTACTTCGGCGGGGGAATCCAATTTCGCTCCCAACTGTCGCTGCAGACCGCGCGGGAAAACCCCATTGCGGCACTAGAATTTTCCGGTTGGCAAATTCTGAATTCGTGGTATTCTGCGCAAAGTCCTTCCAATTGAGGACGACGTCATGCGGCCAAATAAAACTACGAGCCGTTTCGAAGCGTTGCCAGTGCAAAGACACCTGGGCAGCGTTTGGATGTTGTCTGTTCACGATCGCTAGCCTCCTTTCGCAGCGGTAATTCGCGTAAACGGAACTTTGAAGCACGGCGAAGCTTGCCGTCTTGACGTGCGAATTCGCATTTCGCGCTGGTCAGCTCGACGCGGTCGTTTGCGTTTGAGCCATTCCGAAGCGTACGGCGCTTCAAAGAAAAGAGAAAGCTATGATCACGATCAAGGTAAATGGCGGAACGCCAGAGAGTCGTGGAACGTTGTGTTCCACGTGCCGCTCGGCACGCATCGTGAAGGGTTATCGGGCAGAGGAGATGGATATCTTCTGTAGCGCGAACTACCCCGAACGGCGCGTCAAGTTTCTGGTCGCGGAATGCACCGAATATGATGACAAGCGCATCGTCAGCAAAAGCGACATGGAAAAAATCGCCTGGATATTGGTAACAAAAACCGCGGGACGCAGCATCGGTTTTGTTACCGCGAAGCAATTCCAGGAGATGGAAGATAGCGGCGAAGAGATTCAACCGGCGGCATCCATCGAATCGAAGTTGAAAGAGTGAAAGGTGAGCCCCGATGCAAAACACCGCAAGAGTGCTCAAAAAAGAATTTGCTGTGCATTAAAGGAGGACGCCGTGCGAAACGATCATCAAATTGAAGACGGGTGCTTTTGAACGGAGCAGCAAACGAAGAAAGGGATTCCCTTCGGAAACGCACGTGAAACGCGGACACCGCGTGGTTCGCGCCGAAAAAGAGCTGGTAGAAAAACTCGGACGCAACGATCCGTGCCCGTGCGGTTCCGGGAGGAAATTTCAAGCGGTGCTGCCTGCAGAGCGGAAGCTATGACGGCAGCAATCGAAATTATTTTTTTTCCGCGAGTAAACGGAAAAGAACGCGTAAAAAAACGCGCGGAAAGGAGGAACCATGACTGTCATTCCCTGGGCTTCGTTTGCCTGGAAGCGGCGCGAATCGCTGTGCGCCGTGTGCATTTGGGGAACCGTGCGTACCGGAGAGCGCGCGAAGGAAGTGGAGACACTGTGTCGATTGACCACTCCGGCGAGCGTGGTTCCCTTTCCGGTGCGCAATTGCACGGACTACGTCGAACGTGCTGCACCCGCGGCGGAGCCGAAGCCGGAGCCGCGCAGGTTCGGTTTCGTCAGCGTGGATGCGCTTTGCATGCGCACTGGCGAAACGGTGGAAGTGCTTCCGCTGGAAAACAAGCCAGACAAAACAAACCAATAGCCGACGGGGGTTCTGTCGCCGGGAAGCCGACCGAACTCCCGTAAGTTATTTGATCCCGCGGAGCATGTGCATCTTGAAGAGCCCGATTGAAGGAACCACTTGTAGTAGCGTGCCAGCACGCGCTTGATCTTGTAGAGTTCGTCCAACCCAAGAAGTTAGCTGCCATGTATAGCGCCGCAATCACGATGAGCAGGTAAAACCGAACGTTGCATCTCCCGCATGGCTCCTCCTGTTCCATGAGTCAAACGCAGGTTCATTTAATTGCAGCGCAATTTGAGTGGGTATGGAACAGTGCCTGAAAATCGGGGCGGTCAAACAGACCCACTCGCCCATCGCAGAACACTCTTGACTTTCGCTTTTTGTTCGCTATACTGCAAGGCGGTAGAGGAAAACGGGAACGGCCCGTGCATTGAACAACAGGCACGGATAAAGTGGCGTTCGGTTCCATTGCCGGACAGGCTCTCACGAGCCGGACGCCACCCGTTGAAATTAGCACCGTCGCCGTCCTCACCGGGAGCGTTTATGGAAGCCTGTGTCGAAACCGTATTCCCCGTCCTCAACCCCAATGCCCTTTCGCTGCCGGAGGCTCCCAAACAGCCTTCGCAGGCGCAGCCAGCTCCGCACTGCAGCGGGCCTATCCCCAACATCGTCCATGTGGACGTGGACGCATTTTTTGCGTCGGTCGAGCAGGTGCTGAACCCGAAGCTGCGCGGCAAGCCCGTACTGGTGGGTCGCGGCGTGGTGGCTTCGGCGAGCTACGAAGCAAAGATGCAGCGGCGTGAAGACCGCAATGACCTTTCGCGAAGCGATGCGCCTTTGCCCGAAAGCGATTGTCGTTCCCGGCCAGTATGAGCACTACGCCGATTATGCGGAGCGCGTGCGACGAATTCTGGAAACGTACACGCCGGCGGTGGAAACCGCGGCGCTGGACGATTTTTATCTCGATTTTGCAGGCACCGAGCGGCTCTATCCCGATTTTCGCGGCACGCTGCTGCGGCTGCAGATGGAAGTGTTTCAGCAGACGGGCTTGAGCGTCTCCGTTGGTGCCGCAAAAACAAAAGTCGTGGCGGCGATTGCGTCGCGGTTGCAGCGTCCGCGCGGCTTTCAAATTGATTGCTCCCGGCAGGAGCAGGAATTTCTTGCGCCGCTGCCGGTGGAAAAGCTCCACGGCATCGGCCATGTCCACGCTTCGGATGCTGGCCGAGCGCGGCGTCACGACCATTGCGGAATTGCGCCGCGTGCCGCGACCTGCGCTGGAAGCGGCATTCGGCGAAGTGATTGGCGGGCAGATCTGGGAGCGTGCGCGCGGGACTCGATGGCCGCGAAGTGATGCTGCCCTCGACGCCGAAATCCATTTCGCGCGAAACGACCATCGAAGGCGGCACCATTGACACGGAATTTCTCGGCGGCTTGATCGAATATCTGTGCGAGCGCATCGGTTCGACGCTGCGCGATTACGGCCGGCAGGCGCGCTCCATCGGCTTGCGCATCCGTTATGTGGACCATTTTTCCGCGCACCAGACGGTGCGGCTGACGAAGCCGAGCAACGACGAACGCGAATTGCTCGCGACGGCGAAGGAGCTGTTCAAGAAATTATTCACGCGCCGCGTGGCGGTGCGACTCGTCGGCGTCAACGTGATAAATCTCGATCACCGATCGCCGCCAGAACGAACTCTTCGACACCACTGCAAACCGCCGCTGGTATTTGAACCGCGGCGTGGACAATGCCCGCAGACGCTACGGCTGGAACTCGTCTTCTACGGCAAAGGCTCGAGTTGCGCGAACATTACGCCAGCAAGCCCAATGGCCTGGTGCTCTCCACTCCCTGCTTATCGCGGTAATTTCTGCTCTAGAGAGTTTCTCTTCCGGCTTCCCTACCTGAGAAACAGCTGCGCTAACGCCTCTTGCCGGCTGCGGGCGCTCATGTTCGTTCATTTCCATTGTCATAGCCACTATTCGTTTTTGCGGGGCGGTGGCGTCTCCGGAAGAAATTATTGCAGCGGCGGTGGAGGCAGAACATGCCCGCCGTCGCGCTGACGGACACCAACGGCATGTATGCGGCGATTCCGTTTTACAAAGCGGCGATGGCGAGCGGGCATCAAGCCGATTGTCGGCGTAAAGCTGGATGTCGTGCGGAGAATGCCCCTCGCAACTCGCAATAAAACCCTTTCGAAATGACAAACACGAAATCGCCGATCGTATTGCTGGCGGACAAACACGGAAGGCTACAGCAATCTTGTGCCAGCTCGTGACGCTGCGGCAGATGGGAGCGAGTAGCGCCGCATCCAAAAATAGAAGATGCGGAAAACGAAGGGCGGCCGGTAACACTGGAGGAGTTGGCGCAAGTACAGCCGCGGCGTGATCGCGCTGGCCCATCGCCAGCAAACACGATCAAATGACGCACAACATGTGCGCTGCGTTCTCTGCAAAGAATTTTCGCGGATCGGCTGCTATCGTCGCCGTGCAACGCCTTTCCCCCGGCGACGGCCGGCACATTTCGCGAAGCCGAACGCATCGGCCGCGAACTCGAATATTCCACTCGTCGCCACGAACAACGTTCATTTCCTCAAGCCGGAAGAGCATCTGCATCATCGCGCGATGAATGCCATTCGCACAGGCGGATTGCTGACAACGGTCGGCGCATCGCTCACGCAGGACTCGCGCAAAGCGGAAATCACCACGGGCGAAGCATGGTTCAAGCCGCATGCGGAAATGCAAGCGGCTGTTTCCGGATCATCCGGAACTGCTGCACCGAACTCTGGAAATCGCCGACCGCTGCAATCTGCAACTCGAACTGGGCAAACTTATCTTGCCGGAATTCCCGGTGCCGCACGGACGAAACGGCGTTTTCCTATTTGTGGAAGCAGTGTTTTGACGGCGCGCGACAAAGTTACAAGCCGGTGACGCCGGAAGTGCTTTCGCGGCTCACGCACGAACTAAACGTCATCGAAAAATGCGGCCTCGCGCCATATTTTCTGCTGGTGTGGGACATCGTGGAGGAAGCGAAGCGGCGCGGCATTCCGGCAGTGGCGCGAGGCTCGGCGGCAAGCTCGATGGTGACGTAATGCTGGGAATTTCCCGCGTGTGCCCGCTGCGCTGGGGACTTTATTTCGAGCGATTTTTGAACGAGCAGCGCGGCGATTGCCCGGACATTGACATTGATATCTGCGGCGCGCGGCGCGACGAATTGCTCGATTACGTTTACGAGCGCTGGGGCGAACAGACGCGGGAACTCGCAAAGCCCGCATGTGGCAATGATCGGGAGTTTCATCACCATGCACGCGCGGCTCGCGGTGCGCGAAATCGCAAAAGTGTTCGGCGTGCCGCCGGCTCGAAGTGAACCGCTTCACCAAGCGGCTGCCGCACCGCCCGGTGCGGGAAATCTTGCAGGCGATTCGCGACTTGCCGGAATGCCGCGACCTGCCCGTGGACGAAGAGCCATGGAAAACAATTCTGCAAGTGGCGTTGCGTCTGGACGATGCGCCGCGGCATCTGGGGATTCATCCCTGCGGCACGGTGATTTCCGCGCGGCCGCTGACGCGATACGCCGCTTGAACGCGCCACAAAAGGAATCATCGTCGCGCAATACGACATGCACGCCATCGAAGCGCTGGGCCTCATCAAGATGGATCTGCTGGGCCAGCGCGGGTTCACGACGATGTCGCTGGCGCTGGACAACATTGAAAAACAGCAAAGCACGGAGATAGCGGAAAAAATCGTTGCGCCGGATGGAGTGACGCCTATGCCACAGGCGCGCGTGATTGATTTCGACGCGATTCCGGAAAACGATCCCGCCACGTGCGAAGTGATCGCTTCTGGAAGAACGATTGGCGTTTTTCAGATCGAATCGCCGGCAATGCGCGGCATGCTGCGCATGATGAAAGCGAAAACGCTGGAAGAAGTCGCCATAGCCCTGGCGATTATCCGGCCAGGCGCCGCGGAATATGGCTCGAAAGAATTATTCATAAAGCGGCTGCGCGGAAAAGAAGAACCCACCTACGCGCATCCGAATTACTCAAACCAATCCTTCACGACACGCTGGGCGTATGCGTCTTTCAGGAACAGGTGATGCAGATTGCGCTGGCGCTGGGAAAAATGTCTTTGGCCGAAGCGGATCTGGTGCGAAGGACCTCTGCGAAATATTCCGGCCGCAGCCGATTACGAACGGCTGCGCACCAAGTTCTGACGAAGCCGCCGGAATGATGGGTCTGACCGAAGAGCAGCGCAAAGAAACCTGGATGATGGTGGAGAAATTCGCGGGCTTCGGCTTTTGCAAAGCGCATGCCGCGACCTATGCGGACATTTCTTACCGCATGGCCTATTTGAAGACGCATCATCCGGCGGAATTTCTCGCCGCGATGTGCAGCGCGGGCGCGGGCTTTTATCACGTTTCGGCTTATGTCGAAGAAGCCAAGCGCTGGGGCATCGAAGTGCTGTTGCCGTCGGTGAACCATTCGCGCATGGAGTACACCGTGGAGTTGCGGCCGAACGGAAAGAAAGCGCTGCGCATCGGCTTAATGCAGGTGCACGGACTGGGCGTGGAAACGCTCGGCAACATTCTTCGCGCGCGGCGAAGGATGGCGAGTTTTCTTCGTTGCAGGATTTTCTGCGCGCGTGGCCATCGAACGCGATGAAATCGAAGCGCTCATCAAGTGTGGAGCATTTGACAACGTCGGCGATGAAGAACGCGGCCGCTCGACGCGTTCCGCACTGCTCTGGCAATGGAATTTCAGCCAGGTGCAAAAATCGCATCCACCGGCAAAGCCTTCTACTTCCCTTTTCGCCGATTCGGCCGACAGCTCTGTCGCCACATTGGCGCTACCGGAAGACACGCCGGATTACTCGCGCGAACAAAAGCTGCGCTACGAACGCGAATTGCTCGAAGTTTGCGTCAGCGGCCATCCGCTCGATTTTTTGCCGCGCAACGGCGAGCTCTGGAGCGATGAACTGCCCGCGCACATAGGCAAGCGCGTGACGCTCTGCGGCTGGGCCGTCACCCATCGCCACGTCGGCACAAAAAATTACCGCAACATGATGTTCCTTACGTTGGAGGATCAGCGCGGGCTGTTCGAAGCCGTGCTTTTTCCCGACACTTACGACCGCTATGGCGGACTCGTTTATCAAACGCGGACCTTCAAGGTCACCGGCCGAGTCGAGCCGAATGGGCAACTAAATTGCGAATCACTGGCAGCGCTGAAACCGGAGCACTAAAGTGCACTTCCACCCAAGAACGCCGCATCGGGAAAACCCAGCTGAACCGGAAACGGGCCGCCCCACGGGAAGCGCGGAAGAATGGCTGGGCAGAAACCGAGACGGAAGACGCCGCCTCTGGGAGCGATTGAATCCGCGCCATCGAAAGGTGCTGCGCATTCTAGCGGAAGCGCTCGCCGCGCAACAATCGCATGCGAGACTTGAGGAAGAAATCCGGGGCAAATTCAGCCAGTTGCAGGCGGACGTCGAGCGGTTGGCAAACCGCGCTACCGCCTTCCTGGCGGAGGTAGCTCGCCGGACACGTCCGCGCGCGTGAATCTTGCAGCCGGTCCAGCGCAGACGCATACTCAGTTTATGAGCATCACTGCAAAGAACGCAGCCCTCCGCCTGGCGTTTATCACCGTGGCCGCCATTGCGGCCGTGCCCGCATCGGCCGACGAAATTCGTCTGAAAGACGGCAAAAAGCTCTACGGCGTGATCGTCGCCTATGAAGACAACATGTTCAAGGTCAAGACCGAATATGGATATGTGCTCGTAGAGAAAGACAAAATCGCGGCCATTGTGCCAAATACTCCGGCCGGCCAGCCAGCCGAGGTGAAACCTGCGGCAGAGCCCGCAAAAGGCGAATCGCCAGCGACACCCGCGGCGAGTCCTGCAACGAATTCCACAAGCACAAGCGAAGTATCGGCGAAGAGCAAAATCGCCAACGCAAACGTGAAGCCCACGGTCCCTTCCAGATCCACAACCTCAAGTGCTCCTGCGCCGAACATCAAGGCGGCAGCCCCTGCAGCAAATACCGCGATTGCCGCGAGCGCAACTCCTCCCGCACCGCCAAAAGAGGAGCCGCCTCCGAATAAGGAGGAAATTCAAGGCAATCAGTACACGAATTTCACGCACGGCTTCCGCATGTACAAGGCACCAAGCTGGGAATTGATTGAAGACGCACGCAAGTCTTTGCCGAATGCGATCGTCGCACTTGGCACCTCCAACGAATCCACTCTCATGGTGGTCGGCGAGGAAAAAACAAAGGAACCGCTCGAAGCAGCTGCCGCCGGCGTGGAAAAACGTCTTCGCGAGATCTACTCAAACTACCGGCAGATTTCCCAACGAAAGACGACCGTGGGCGGGATGCCCGCCGTCGAGTACAAATACCGGGGCATGGCGGACAATCACGATTGGTCGGGTACGCTCGTCGTGATATCGCGTGGAAAAGACGTTCTCACAGCGCTGGGAATGACCTTTGCCGACACCGACCTGATTCAAATTCAGGAAAATGTCATCTCGCGCTCGATCTCGAGTCTCGACTTCAGCGCACATAACTAAGTTTCAACCAGGCGATCTCAATTCAGTTCGGCCGCCGCAAGCGCTCCAGACAAGCCCCAATTTTCTAGAACAAAAGTATGTCCATGGACCTGCCCCTGCCCAGTTGCAACGGTAAGTTTTCTTTTGCGCACGTCGTTCATAAAGGCAGAATTTGCAAAATCCGCCACAGAGTTCGCCACAATCAGCCGCAAGTCAGCCTCGGAAATTCCTGGACCCGATTGCTGCCGGATCTGATTCATTGCTGCGCCTTTGATTCCTCCATTCTGCACGTGAATATCAAACGCAAGCGCGAGTCCCAGTTCTGACGTAAATCCCAAACCTTTTGCCGTCGTGATTGCGGGAACCAGGTAATCCCGATTCACATGACGCAATTGCTCGGCTTGCACTTGCGGAAACGAACCGAACAATTCAAACATCGAGCGCCAAGCTTGCGCAAGACTGCCATTCGGCATCGTGTGCGCGTTGGCCCAGGCAGTTTGCATGGCTCTCGACTCAGTCATCAACTGCAAAAGTTCCGCTTTGCTCGTTCCAAATGCCTGATCGAGAAGCTCGGGATTCGAAACATTGATCGCCTGCACAATTTGCGGGATTTCCCCGGAAGTCAAAGTGAACCCGATGATTCCCCAGGTCAGCAGCGCGCCATCAAAGTTGCCGACGGCAAGTTCAAAACCGTGCCCCTCAAACGCGGCGGTAAGTTGCAAGGAGCGTTGGGACACAGCCGGAATGGGAGATTGCATGAGCGCGGGCCACGTTGCATCGTCCACATTCCCCGTAACATGCAGCGCCTTTGCTTGCTGATAGGCGCGCGCCGCCTTTGCGGTATCGTCTCCAAACCAGCCGTCCCTGCCGTTGGTATCAAAACCGGCACTCGTTAGGGTGGACTGCACTTGTTTGACAAATTCTCCGATGGCTCCCGCGGCTAATAGCGTACGCATGATTTGCTCTCAAGGTGGGCCACACTCTTTCCGAGAGGCCTTGACCTAGTAGTGAGATTTGGAGCGGAAGCGTTTCAGGGCCTGAGAACTGCGAAATACGGAAGAGCACAATGAAGGGAAGGTGTCGAATCGTTCCTACAAGAGAGGGCCTATAGCCGGTGTCAGGTATCGGGCGCTTCTGCGCCCTTGCGATGTTCGCGAATCAGTCCGATAAGCGCCTGTGCAGCGCGGGGCAAACTGCGATCGCGGCGATAGACTAGGCCCAGCTCGCGCCACAAGTCAACTCCCTCGACGCTGAGTAATTTCACTTCGCCGGCTTTGACTTGATCCTTCGCGAAACTCTCGCTGATAAACGATACGCCAGCGTCCGCGCCAACGAACCGCTTGATCATGCCGATGCTCGGCAATTCCATGGCGACGTGCACGCGCGCGCGATACGGCCGGAACAATTTGTCGAGGACCTGGCGCGTAAATCCGGTTCGCGGGAAAATCAAAGGCTGCGAGGCAACTTCTTCCAGAGTCACTTTCGAACGCTGTGCCAGGGGGTTCCGCACACTGACCATGAAACGCAACTTGTCTTTGTAAATGCTGTGCACTTTCAAATTCGGCGATTTCAGCGGCAGCGTAACGATGCCAACATCCACTGAACCGTCTTCAACCCGCTGCAAAATCTTGTGGCTGAAATTGCGGTAGATGCTGATATGCACCTGCGGATAGCGCTTCTGAAATTCCGCAAAAATGTCCGGCAAGAGGTACAGGCATGTCGCCTCATTCGCTCCGAATACCACCGGACCTTGCACCACGTTTCCGCGATCGGCCACCACCTGCACCGATTCATCGCGCAGACGCAAAAGCCTTTCTGCGTAGTCAAACAGCACTTCTCCCGCGGGCGTCAATTCAACGGATTTTGCGGAACGATCCAGCAGCTTCGAGCGGTACGCCTGTTCCAGTTGGCGGATTTGCGCGCTCACCGCCGATTGCGAGCGAAACACTTTTTGCCCAGCGCGCGAAAAACTCTTCAATTTTGCCACATAAACAAAAGTTGTCAGTTGATCGAAATCCATAACCTTCCGTTCAGGAGCGGATTATATCCAATTCTGGAAGCCCCGCGCGAGCGAAAGAATCCCCTAGGCATGAATGGCTTGTGACCCCGCCGAAACAGCCACGGCCGCCGGTTGTGAAATATCCGTTGCGCCAAGCCCGGCAAGCAGCGGCGCCCAAGTACTCTCAATACTGCCCTGGAAATGCAGCGGCTGCACACGCATCAGTCCAAGCGAACCGCGACGCGAAAGCAACCGCGCCGCGCGCGGGCTTTGCGTCAGATTCACATGGGCTTGCAGCGTGCGTCGCAGCCAAACCTCTTCAACCGCCTCGATCTCTTCCAGCTGTACAAATTCCCTGTGAAGCACGTCTACCGCTTCGGCGCGCAAAACGTAAGCGAGTCCGCCGGTCATGCCGGAACCAAAATTCAGCCCCAGCGGCCCGAGCACGACAACCGCGCCGCCGGTCATATATTCGCAGCCGTGCTGGCCGACTCCTTCGATCACGGCAAGCGCGCCGCTGTTGCGAATCGCAAACCGTTCGCCAGCGCGGCCCGCAACAAAAAGCTGCCCAGAAGTCGCGCCGTACAAAACCGTGTTTCCAACAAGTACGTCTCCCCGACGCGAAGCGCCCGGGCCGGCGGAAATCGAAAGCGTCCCGCCGGAAAGTCCTTTGCCGACGTAGTCGTTCGCTTCGCCGTTTAGTTTCAGCGTCATTCCGTCGGAAATAAACGCGCCAAAGCTTTGCCCCGCAGCCCCGGCAAATTCGTGAACGGAATTCTCTTCCCCGCCGGCGCCAGCCCTGCGCGCTCTCATTCTCTCGCCGCTCAAACCCGCTCCAACACTGCGGTCGGAGTTGCGAATCTGCAAAGGCACAGACGAAGAAAAATCCATCGCGGGCATCACCGGAGCTTCGACGACCGCCGCGTGCATGCCCGGCGCCTGCTGCGGCGCGATGCGGAAAGACATGTCCGATTCGAGCGCCAGCGCCGGTGTTTCCGCGAAATTCACCGAGCGAGGACGCAGGCAATCGTAAGCGCCTTTCAATTCGGACAGCGAATGTGCGCCAAGCTCGGCGAGTTTGTTGCGAACTTCTTCGCCCAGCGCGCGGAAGTACGCGATCACCATTTCCGGTTTTCCGTTGAACCGCATGCGTAGAGTTTCGTCCTGGGTGGCAATCCCGACGGGACAAGTATTCAAGTGGCATTGCCGCGCCATTACGCAGCCAATGGCCAGCAGCGAGGCGGTTCCAAAGCCAAATTCATCCGCGCCCAAAATCGAGCCAATCAAAATGTCGCGCGAAAATTTCAGCCCGCCATCCACGCGCAAGCGCAACTCGCGAGCGCAATCCCGCGCGAACCAGTGTTTCGTGAGTTTCGCGCAATCCAATTTCCCAAGGCAGCCCGGTGTTCTTGATCGAAGTCAGCGGCGAAGAGCCTGTTCCGCCATTGTGGCCGCTGATCGTAATCACATCCGCGCCGGCTTTTGCCACACCCGCCGCGATAATTCCCACGCCTGCGCCGGAAACAAGCTTCACTCCAATGCGGGCACGCGGATTCACCGCGCGCAAATCGTGAATCAACTGCGCCAGGTCTTCAATGCTGTAAATGTCGTGATGCGGCGGCGGCGAAATCAGCGGCGTGCCCGGCGTCGCGTGGCGAATCCGCGCAATATATTCCGTAACTTTTTTCGCCGGAAGCTGCCCGCCTTCGCCCGGTTTCGAACCTTGCGCCATCTTGATTTCGAGTTCCTGCGCATGAACCAGGTAATTTGCCGTCACACCGAATCGTCCGGACGCCACTTGCTTGATCTTGTTCGCGGCTTCAGGTTCTTCAAGATACAGCCTCGGATCTTCGCCGCCTTCGCCCGTATTGCTGCGGCCACCAATCATGTTCATCGCCAGCGCAAGCGTCTTGTGCGCCTCGGGGCTCAGCGATCCAAGCGACATCGCTTGCGTGCTGAATCGCCGCAAAATAAATTCGAGCGGTTCCACTTCTTGCAAAGGGATCGGATCGGAGACTACGGTCTCCAGCAAATCGCGCAGGAACACCGGCCCCTGCGCATCGGCAAGCTCTTCAAACGCGCTGTATTTCTTCGCGTCCGGCGCTTTGACATGCGCATGAATTCGCCGCACAACTTCCGGCGAGTTTGCATGCAGCTCCGCGCCTTTGCGGAAACGATAAAGCCCGGCGTCGTGCATCTCTTCGGCTGCGGCCGCAAACGCGTTCTCATGCATCTTCAAGATAGTCGGCGAGCAGATCATCCAGCGATTTCTGTCCGGCAAAATCCGCTGCGTCTTCAAAGAAGTCCGCGCACAACTGCTCCGACAGTCCAACAATTTCAAAAAGGTAGCTGTTGCGATAGCTCGCGAGCGTAGAAACGCCCATGCGCGCGAGCACCTTGCGCAATCCAGCCGTAATCGCTGCGCGGACCTGCGTCATTCCGCCCGGTTCCTGCGCTTCCGCAAATTGCTCCGCCAGATACGGAACGACTGCGCTTGCGCCCGCCGCAACCAGCAGACGCGATGTGATGCGTGTCAAACGCTTGCGCCGTCTCCACGATCAGCGGCACATCCGCAAAATCCGTCTTCGAACCATGCGCTTCCAAAATGCCGCAGTCGCCAGCAGCGCAGGCAGCGCCGCATGCTCCGCATCCATTCCGCGGTCGGAAAGGAGGAAGAGCCCCGGACGCGCTCCGCCACTCAGAGGGGTAGTCAACTGAGCGACAGCGCGGCGCGCTCCCGGGACTCCTAGTTTGGAGGGAAATGAAAATGGTTCGCGATGAACTGGGCTGGACGCTTCGAGCAGCTCTTCCAGCTCCGCTTGCGTAAGAATCGGCGTCGGCAGCGCAATGCCCTGCGGCAAGCTGACTTCGAGCGACATCACGTGAGTTTCGCGCAGCGGATCAATCGGCGGATTCGTCACCTGTGCGAAGCGCTGCTTGCAGTAATCCCACAGCGTGCGCGAATTGCGAGGAAAGAAACGCAGGCGGCGCGTCGTCGCCCATGCTCCAATCCGATTCCTTGCCGTGCAGAAGTCCCGAGAAAAGAATTTTGTATTGGTCGTCCGACCAGCCGCATGCGGCGGCGACGCGTTTCGGCAATTCCACCGCTGGATGAGGTGAGGTCGTCGCGGCAACTCCAAGCCTGCGGGTCTGCGGGGCAGGCCGCCGCGACTGCTGCGTCGCCAGCCGCTTGAGAATTTCTCTCCAGCGGAAAAGGGTTCCAGCCGCAGGATTGGCGACAATCATTTCGCCGGGGCCGAGCCGTTGCCGCTCGGCAATCCGCGACTCTTCAAAATCGATCAAGCCGGTTTCAGACCCGGCAACCACCAAACCGTCATGGGTAACCGTATACCGCAGCGGGCGTAGTCCATTGCGATCCAGCTTCGCGCCGACGACTTGTCCATCCGAGAAAATCAGTGCGGCAGGACCATCCCACGGCTCGCTGTGCAGCGAAAGCGCAGACAGCGCGGCGCGCACATCGCGCGAAAGCAGTGGGTCGTTCTCAAAAGCGGGCGGTGCCATCGCCAGCATCGCTTCTTCCGGCGAAAATCCCTGCAGCAGCTTTACTTCAAATCCGTTGTCGAAGCTCGCCGAGTCGCTGACGTTTTGTTCTAGCGCGTGGAACCACGGCCCCACCGCCAAATCGTTGCGAATCTGCCGCTCTTTCGCGCGGAGCCAGCGCCGGTTGGAGACGATCGTGTTGATCTCTCCGTTGTGCGCAACGTAGCGAAATGGCTGCGCCAAATGCCACGACGGCGAAGTATTCGTCGAATATCGCTGATGGAAAATCGCAAACATCGTTTCGTAGGAAGAATCGCGCAGGTCTGCGTAAAACTGAGGGAACTGCCACGGCGTGAGCAATCCTTTGTAAACAACCGACTGCGAAGAAAGCGAAGAAATGTAACATCGCGCCGGCATCAACGATTCGGCCCGCTTGCGCATCAGCGCCAGTCGCGGCTCAAAACGCGCATCGCCTCGCGACGGATGAAACGGCGCGACGAAAAATTGCCAGATCTCCGGCATCGTTTCCAGCGCACGACGCCCGAGGCAGCCCGGATTTGTCGGCACCTGCCGCCAGCCCAGCAATCTCAATCTCTCGGTTTCGGCGGCTTCTTCAATCGCGGTGCGGGCTTGTGCGAGCTTCCTCCGCAGGCAGAAATGCCACGCCCAATCCAAAGTGTTCGGGGAGCTCGATTCCCTGCTCAGCGGCCTTTGCAGTGAAAAACCCGTGAGGAATTCCTGTCAGCAGTCCGGCGCCGTCGCCGCTCGCGCCGTCGGCGTCAACGCCGCCGCGGTGCGTTAGCTTCTCCAGCGCGCTCAGCGCGTATTGAACAATGTCGTAGCTTGGCGCGCCGCCTAAACGCGCAATAAAGCCTGTACCACAGGCGTCATGGTCGGGATGACCCCAATTCGGGTGGCGCTGCCCCATATGCATCGTTTATAGGGTCGGGCTGTGAGGATGTACAACGCAGAAAATTGATTTACTGAATTGAATTTCTAGCAAGTGACGTTTGGCGGGCTTGGTCGCCCTTTTTTGTCTAGAACTTCGTCACTTCCGTAAACTGGAATTCGTTGATTTTCATGGCCGGAACCACCATTTCGAAGGCTTCTTCCCCCGTCGAACGCACGGCCGGGCTCATCAATTCTACATTTCGCAGCATTTCCAGCACAGACTGGTTGAACCGGAAATTCCGCGCCGCGGTCGGTCACTTTGGCCTTTTCCACGCGGAAAAGGCCGTCGCGCGTCATGCCCGTCATCACCTTTTCGTAGGGGTCTACCTCGCGGATGTACCACAGGCGGGTGACCAGGAGGCCGTGATCCGTCGAAGCAATCATCTCTTTGAGCGAGGATTTGCCTCCGGAAAACACCAGGTTCATAGGAGCTTCGCCGTACTCGTTCGGCAACGTGAATCCGTGGCCTGTCGGCTTTTTCTTCGCCCGCTTGGCGCTGGCCCGGCTGTAGACCAGATTTCGCGGCACGCCGCCTTCGACCAAGCTGACCCGCTGCCGCGGCATTCCTTCCCCGTCAAACGGCGCGCCAAGTTGGCCGGGGTGATAAACGTCATCCCAAACAGAAATGTTTTTGCCGAAAAGCGGCTTGCCCATCCGGTCGTTCAGGCAGGAACGCTTGTCTTCCAGGGCAGTCGCGGAAAAATCGTAAAAAAGGAATCCCACCAAATCGAGCACCGCAGCCGGTTCGAGGATCACCGTGTATTTGTCGGGAGGTAGTTCGGTTGCGCTGCGTCGCCAGCTTCGCTTTCTTGCTCGCCGTCTGCGCAAGTTCGAGTGGATCAAGATTGCGAACGTCTGCCGCATTGCCCTTCGCCCAACTCGTCGCAGCCTCCTGCTGCATCGTGATCGAAAATTCCGAGCGAGTCTGCCGGTGCGAAGCAAATAGCCCCCGCGAATTCCCAACCGCGGATTGCATCTGTCCGCTTACAAAAATTCCTGCCGCCACCTGCCCTGTGTTCACCGCCAAATCGCACGCCTTGCGAACCTCGCGCGCGCGTTCCGCCGCGCTCAATTCCGCGGTCGCTTTCACAAACCGTTGCACGCCCGCGTATCGTTGTTTGCCCGGCATCGGCAGCAAATGGGGAGTTTTCGGCTGACTAGCCGCCAAAGACAGCGAAGACTCCACCGCCGCCCGCAGCGAATCTTGATCCAGCTTGTTCGTGCTGACCCGCGACGTCTTCCCGTCGAGAACCGTCCGCACCGAAACTGTTAATCCGTGTTCCGCCACATTCTGGTGGATGCCGTTGTTCGCAAATCGCGTCAACGCATCGAGCGTTTCGTCCAGATGTACTTCCGTCTCTTCCGCGCCAGCCGCCTTGCCAAGACGAATCACCGTCTGAATCAACTCATGCAGCCGCTTCTCCGAAGACAATTCAGCGGCTTCTTTCGCACGCGATTTATTCGCCGCGCTCATTTTTCGTCGAACGCCGTCCCGATATTTACGTTCCGGAATCGCGAAGGCGAAGCGCCGTGTCCCGTGCCCATCGTCTGCATCGGCTGCCCTTTGCCGCAATTCGGCGTACCCCAAAGCGTCCAGTGATCGCGCGCGGAGATCGCATCGCACGAATTCCAGAATTCCGTCGTGATGCCGCTGTAGCTTGGATTCTTCAGCATCCGCACTTTCTTGCCGCCCTTGATCTCCCAGCCGATCTCGGTAGAAAACTGAAACTGATACCGCCGATCGTCAATCGACCACGACCGGTTCGTATCCATCAAAATCCCATCATCGGTGTCCGCAATCAGGTCGTCTTCCCGCCAAGTCCCTGGCAACAAACTGATATTCGTCATCCGAATAATCGGCAAACGGTTCCAACTCTCCGTGCGCATGGTGCCCGAAGAACGCGCGAGCCCAACCAGATGCGCCGTCTCCCGGTTCGAAAGATACCCGCGGAATTGCCCGTCTTTGATGATGTCCGTGCACTGCGCTGGAACGCCTTCATCGTCGTATGCAAACGTCCCCAGCCCCGGCCCGTGCTCCAGTCGCGCGTCCGCCACAACGTTCACAATTTCCGTCCCATATTTCAGTTTGTTCAACTTGTCGAGCGTGAGAAAACTCGTGCCCGCGAAATTCGCTTCCTGTCCCAGCACGCGATCCAGCTCAATCGGGTGGCCGACCGACTCATGGATCTGCAATCCCAGCTGGCTGCCGCCCAAAATCAGCGTTCCCTTTTTTCTTGGGCACTGCGCCGCCGAATGAAGCGCGACCGCTTCTTCCCCAACGTACGCCGCATGCGCTACCAAATCCATCTCTTCGACAAGCTCATACCCTTGCAGCCCATGCTGCCCGCCAAAACTATTCGGGTACGACCGCTTCTGAATCTCTCCCCCTTGATACGAAGTCGCCACGACACCGCATCCCGAGATCAGTTTGCGCTGGTGAATCCGCGATCCGATGCTGGAGGCAAACCATGACTCAATCTTCCGAAATTGTAGATCGGTCTCGGTCAGGGTCACTCCCTTCACTCGCCGCATCTCGCCGTCCGCTTTCAGTAGCAACTCCAGTTGCGTCTCCAGCGGAATCTCAAACGGGTCTTTCCGGAACGGACTCTGCCAGCTGTCCACATAAGCGTCTTCCGACGCCATCACCACGTCGCTACGCTTGGCCAGCGCTGACGCCTTCGCGATTTTGACCGCCGCCGCGGCGCAAGCCGCCACGCCTTCCTTCGTCAGCCTGTCCGTGGAAGAAAATCCCCACGCGCCATCCACAAGCACACGCACACCAATTCCGATCGACTCCGACTGCGCCAGCGTCCCCACTTCGCCATTTTTTGTGGTCAAATCGCGCTGCCGCAAATGCATCACACGCGCGTCCGCATAGTTCGCGCCGCGAAGCTTCGCGATGTCGAGCGAATGTCCCGCTAGGTCCCACATGTCTGCATGCTGTCCTGTCAAAATTCGCAAAATGTCATTGCAACATTCCGCGAAGAGAACCATTGTACACTTCGATATCGGAATTTCAGGCCGCATGGAGCTGGCGACAACTCCACTCAACTCCGGCGACCACAAGAGAGCAAATATGTTCACGGCGCGAAGCGGCTCCCTGCTCATCTCCGGCCTTCTTGCTTTCGCTCCTGCGGGAAGCTTCGAACTCACGGCCGCCCAGAAAGACACCCTTCAGCGCACAAACAAGGCTTACTACAATTTGCCGGCGGAAGGTCTGACTGAATTTCAGTGTGCCGTAGTTCCCGATTGGTCTGTGACTCTAAAAGAAGAGCTCCATCAAGATTTTCCACCGGACCATCCCGCCATCAAAATGTTGAACGAGATTCATTTCTGGCTTGCCCTGGACCAAAATGGTTCGGCGAAGTTGACACACCAGATGGACACCAAACCGACGGATCAAAAAGCGGTCGAAGACTACAACCAAACGATCTCTGGGGTCGAACAAGTTCTTACCGGTTTTTCGCAATCGATTACGCCTTTTCTGTTCACCACGATTTTTCCCGACAGCGACGCCAGCTTTTCGATGGAGACACGCGACGCAGTCCACCATGTGAAATACAAGGAAGGTCCGATCGATGTCTCCGTGGTAGTCAAAGAAGACCTCGCCATTACCGAGCTGCAAGTCATATCGCCAGAGCTGACCGCGGTGATGCGGCCCCAATTCGCGAAAACGTCCAAGGGTTACCTGATCACTCAGTTCAGTGGGGAATATCAATATGCGAATGTTCCCGGCAAGTCGCAGATCACCACGGAAATCGAGTATGCGGAAGTGCAGGGCTTGCAACTACCGGCAAAACTTCGCGTGAGCACGGTCACAGACGGGGCAACTCACAAAATGTCCTTTGATTTCAAAAACCATGAAGTGAAGAAACACCAATTACCAAAATAAAAACGGCGTCCCGGTTTTCGAGACGCCGTTTCATCCTGAGATTTTAGCCTTTCCTACGTGCCTTCTTGCCATGACGCCAGGTAGTGCTCCTGCTCCGGCGTCAGCTTGTCCAGCTTGTGTCCCATGCTTCCCAGCTTGAGACGCGCGATCTCCTTATCGAGATGCTCCGGCACAACGTACACCTGCGCCTTCATTTCCTTCGCATTCTTCACAAGGTATTCCGCCGAAAGCGCCTGGTTTGCAAAGCTCATGTCCATCACCGACGCGGGGTGGCCTTCCGCCGTTGCCAGGTTCACCAAACGGCCTTCGCCGAGCAAATTGATCTTGCGGCCGTCCTTCGTCGTGTACTCGTCCACCAGCGGGCGCACTTCGCGCTTGCCGCTGGACAACTTCTCCAGCGCCGGAATATCGATTTCCACGTTGAAATGGCCGCTGTTACAAATCACCACGCCGGACTTCATCGCGTCAAAATGTTCGGCGCGAATTACGTCCTTGTTACCCGTAACCGTAATGAAAACATCGCCTTCTTTCGCCGCTTCCGCCATCGGCATCACGCGGAATCCATCCATCACCGCTTCAATACCCTTCACCGGATCGATTTCCGTCACAATCACGTCCGCGCCCAACCCCTTCGCGCGCATCGCCACTCCACGACCGCACCAACCGTATCCGGCAATGACGACCTTCAATCCCGCAAGCAAAATGTTCGTCGCGCGAATCACGCCATCCAGCGTGCTCTGCCCCGTGCCGTAGCGGTTGTCAAAAAAGTGCTTCGTCTGCGCATCGTTCACCGCAATCACGGGAAACTTCAGCGTTCCATCCTTCGCCATTGCGCGCAAGCGAATCACGCCGGTTGTCGTCTCTTCCGTTCCGGCGATTACATCTTTCACCAAATCCGTGCGTTTGGTAAGCAGCATCGTCACCAGGTCGCAGCCATCGTCCATCGTCATCTGCGGCTTGTGGTCGAGCGCCACTTTCAAGTGAGAATAATAGGTTTCGTTGTCTTCGCCCTTAATCGCGTAGGTAGGAATGTTGTAGTCGCAATTCAGCGAAGCCGCCACTTCGTCCTGCGTCGAAAGCGGATTTGAAGCGCACAAAACGATGTCCGCGCCGCCGTCGCGCAATGCGATCATCAAGTTCGCCGTCTCGCTCGTCACGTGGAGGCACGCCGAAACGCGCAGCCCCTTCAGCGGCTGTTCCTTAATGAACCGCTTGCGGATCTGTTGCAGCACAGGCATCTGCGCCTGCGCCCATTCGATTTTCCGCTTGCCGGCATCTGCCAGCGAGATATCTTTCACATCGCCTTTTTTCGCTTCCGCTGTCGTCGTCACAAACTTCTCCTTAGAAAATTGCTTCGAATTGTCCTGCGAACCACCGAGCAGGGGGAACCCCCCCAAAAACTACCCCCGAGCGCCAACTTCCGCAGTCGCCGCCGCGCCCAATCCCCCGCCTTGCGCAAAGCATCGGCGCGATCTGTCTTTTCCCAAGTGAAGCCCGGCCCGCTCCGCCCAAAGTGACCATACGCCGCCGTCGGCTTATACACGGGTCGCCGCAAATCCAGCGTCTCGATAATTCCCTTCGGCGTCAGTTTGAAATTCTCACGCACCAGCTGCGTGATCTTCTCTTCGTCCATGGTCGCCGTACCAAAGCTGTCCACCATCACGGAAACCGGGTCGGCCACGCCAATCGCGTAGGCAAGCTGCACTTCGGCTTTCGTCGCAAGGCCTGCCGCAACTACGTTCTTCGCAATGTAACGCGCCATATAGCACGCCGAGCGGTCCACCTTCGAAGGATCCTTGCCTGAAAATGCGCCGCCGCCGTGACGGCTATATCCGCCGTAGGTATCCACGATAATTTTGCGGCCAGTCAATCCCGCATCGCCCATCGGTCCGCCAATCACAAAACGTCCCGTAGGGTTGATGTAATACTTCGTGTTCTTGTCGAGCATCGCCGCCGGAACAACCGGCTTGATCACCGAATCCATAATCGCCGCGCGCAAATCGTCGTTTGAAACGCTGTCGCTGTGCTGCGTCGAAATCACTACCGCATCCACGCGTGCGGGACGCCCGTTGCGGTATTCAATCGTGACCTGCGACTTGCCGTCGGGTCTCAAGAAATCAGCTTTTCCGGATTTGCGAACTTCGGCGAGCTTCTGCGTGAGGCGGTGGGAGAGCTGAATCGGCATGGGCATCAATTCTTCGGTTTCATCGCAGGCAAAGCCGAACATCAAGCCCTGATCGCCAGCGCCGCCGGTGTCCACACCCATGGCGATGTCCGGCGACTGCCGCTTCACGGTGCACATCACCGCGCAGGTTTCGCCGTCGTAGCCATACTTCGCGCGATCGTAACCCACGCCGCGAATCGTGTCGCGCACCAACTGGTCATAATCAATGTGCGCCGAAGTGGTGATTTCACCCGCCACCACTGCAAGGCCAGTCGTCACAAGCGCTTCGCAAGCGACACGCCCCTTCGGGTCTTGCTTCATGACTTCATCTAATACCGCATCGGAAATCTGGTCGGCGATTTTATCGGGATGGCCCTCGGTCACTGATTCCGAGGTAAAAAGATAGTTCTTGATGCTCAAAACGAACGCTCCTCTGGGGTTAGCCCTTTTGAGTTGCCTGGGCTATGCCCGTGCACAGTTCGATTTAGACAACGCTTGTAGTTGGGACTCGCGGTTGTCGCGCAGTACGTGGCTTCAAAGCACACGCCTTCACCTTCCCAAAATAACATCCCTTCCCGCTCTAAACAACCCATTGAATTCAAATGCCTTAGGCAGGTATTAAAAGGTCAGAAATCGAGGTCGAATGGCGAACCCTGGTCCCGCTTGTGCAAAATTCAGGGCTGCGCTCGCCCTTCCGCGTAGCGGGCTGGTTTGAATTTTTGGTTCGTGATAGAAGCGGTCAAAATTCAAACGATCTCTACCCCCTTTCGCATTAACTTCACATTCGCCCGTGACCTAGATAGAATGCGGCTCGACTATTTTTTCGCGGAGTGACTATGCCCTACTGGAAGTCCGCTGTCGCGACATCAGCCGTCCTTCTGTATACGTTTACCCTCGCTCCTGGCGCGCTTTCCCAGCAATCAGATCCACAAGCCGCCGCCCGAGGCAAAACCGCTTTTACCCAATCCTGCGGCTTCTGTCATGGAGCCGACGCCACCGGCGCCCGCGGCCCGGACCTCGTGCGCTCCGCGATCCTCGCCCATGACATCAAGGGCGACCTGATCGGTCCGGTCATTCGCGAAGGCCGCCCGGACAAAGGCATGCCGCCTCTGCCTCTCTCCCCTGAGCAGATCTCTGACATCACCGCCTATCTCCACACGCGCGCAAAGGAAGCCCTGGAATCGTCAGGCGTTCCTAACACCTACCCCGTAGAAAAACTACTCACGGGCAACGCTGATAAAGGCAAGAGCTTTTTTGAAGGAGCAGGCGGCTGCAAGAATTGCCACTCGCCCACCGGCGATCTAGCCGGGGTAGCAAAAAAATATCCACCTATCGAACTCCAGGCCCACATGCTCTACCCCGACGACAAGGAGATTCCCGCCACCGTGACCCTCTCTTCCGGCGAACAAATCTCCGGAATCATCGCTCACCTCGACGATTTCGTCGTTTCGCTTCGCGTCGGTGACAAGACCGGCTGGTATCGCTCCTTCCGCCGCAAAGACGTGAAAGTCGAAGTCAAAGATCCGCTCACCGCGCATCGCGAGCTTCTTCCCAAGCTCACGCCAGCTGACCTTCACAATCTGTTCGCGTACATCAACACACTTAAGTAGTTGCGCATCGCCCAGGAGCCCGGAATGAAATCCTCATTCGCAAAGTACAAGAAGTTCTTGTTGCTCACGATCTGTGCCGCAGCGATGTCCGCACCTAAAACCGTCGCGCAGGGCCTCGATCCCAGCGCGCTGCTCAAGCCCCCTTCGGACACTTGGCCCACCTACAACGGCGACTACTCCGGCCGCCGCTACAGTACGCTCGATCAAATCAATTCCCAAAATGTCAATTCACTCACGCTTGCGTGGGTTTTCCGCACTCCTGCCCACTTACTCAAATCCACTCCTCTCGTCGTGAACGGCATCATGTACTTCACTTCGCCAGACCACGTCTGGGCCGTGGACGCGCGTTTTGGCCGCCAAATCTGGCACTACCAGCGCAAATCAGAAGGCGACCACATCGGCCATCGCGGCGTCGCAATGTACAAAGACTACATTTACGTTGAATCGCCCGATGCGCATCTGGTCTGCTTGAACGCAAAAGATGGCACCGTAAAGTGGGACATCGTCCTCGCCGACGAAAAGCTCGGCTACTTCGCCACGATGGCGCCGCTCGTCGTCAACAATCACATCATCGCGGGAGTTTCCGGCGACGTCACGGACATTCCGGGTTTCCTTGTTTCCGCCGATCCCGAAACCGGCGCGATTCAATGGACATGGTACACGCAGCCGAAACCGGGCGAACCCGGCTCAGAAACCTGGCCCAAAGACTCCGACGCGATTCTCCACGGCGGAGGAATGACCTGGATGACCGGCACGTACGATCCGCAACTGAATCTTCTCTACTGGGGCACCGGGAACCCGAATCCCGTTCTCGCCGGACAAGGCCGCCCTGGCGACAATCTCTTCACCTGCACCATCGTCGCGCTCAATCCCGACACCGGAAAACTCGTCTGGAATTTTCAGCCGTCGCCGCACGACGTTCACGATTGGGACGCTGTGCAAACGCCAGTTCTGTTCGACGCGGACTACAAAGGGAAAACGCGCAAACTCCTCGCGCAAGCCAGCCGCAACGGTTTTTATTTTCTGCTCGACCGCTCCACAGGCGAACATCTCGCCACTGCGCCATTCATCGAAACTACCTGGTCATCCGGCATCGATTCAAAAGGCCGTCCCACCGCAAAGCCTGAAGCCACTCCCAGCCCCGACGGCGCTCTCGTTTCACCTGGATCAGACGGCGCGACCAACTGGATGGCACCCAGCTTCGACCCGCAAACCAATCTTTTTTACGTCAACGCACGACGCCTCTTCAGCATCTACTACAACACCGTCGAAACCAAAGCAGAAGGCTGGGGCGGCCGCGACAGAAATCTCTGGGCCGAGTCCACGATCCGCGCACTCGATTACAAAACAGGAAAGCTTGTCTGGAATCATGAACTCGGCGACGGAGAGAGTATCGCCGGCATTCTTACCACGGCAGGCCGTCTTCTCTTCACTGCGGACAACACCGGAAATCTCCTCGCCCTCGACCCGGCATCCGGCAAAACGCTCTGGCATCTCAACCTCGGCGGCCATCTGGCCGCCTCTCCCATGACCTACGAGCTCGACGGCCGTCAATACCTGATCGTTCCAATCCAAGACACGCTCTACGCTTTCGCTCTCCCCGAAAAGCCCTGAATCAGAAACGCACGGCACAGGCATTCCTGGCTCCTACGATCTCGCTTTGAAATTGCAACGCAATCCCAAATCGAAGCGTCCAGCCAAGCCGCCCGGCACCGGTGGTACAGACTTTAGCCGGCGCTCTTGCGACCTAGGCCTGTCATTAGCCCTCGCTCGATTTGAGTGCCAGGCTTTCAGAACGAGTCCCCGTGGGGCGGGATTTCTGAAGCCGGCCGCCTCGCGTCCCCAAATTTTTCCTGTACCATCTATTCAGGCTTGGCACCCATGCAATTTGTTGACGGAGGTAGTCAGTGCGAATGACCATCCTTTGGCTTGCCGCTTCAGTCGTGCTGCCCCTTGCAAGCCAAGCACAGGCTCCTGTTTTCGTGATTACGCCAGTAGAAAGCAGCGTCAAATTCGACGTGAAAGCGTCGGTTGCCATAAAGGGTACTTTCAGCAAGTGGGACGCAACACTTGCCTTTACATCTCCCGATATCGCAACAGGAGTTTTGGACATCAAGATTCAGGCAGATAGTGTGGAAACTGGAAGTGGCATAAAGAATGGCAAGCTGAAAGGCAAGGACTTTTTCAACGTCAAGCAGAATCCGGTGATTACGTTTGTGTCAAAAAAGGTTATCCAAACTGGGCCTGATACCTTCGAGGTAAACGGCGACTTTACGATCCGTGGAGTAACCAAGACGGAGAAGCTATCACTGGTGGTTAGTGGAGCGGGGACAGGTTCAGGAACGATCAAAGGGGCAATGGCCTTCGACCGTAAGGAATATGGGATGAACAGCGGCATTCCCTTCATCAAGATCGCAGACCGTGTCGAGGTGACCGTGGATCTCAAAGCGAAGCGAGTCAGCGGGCCTCGTTTGAACCTTAAGCAATGGTGAGATTGGCTCGAGACACGTCACTATGGAGGTTCCTATGATTTTTTCTTTCGCATGGAACTCGTTCGGTCTTGCCCTGACATTCTGTGTTGCACTTGCTCCTACAATCTCTCGCGCTCAAGAACCGCATGATTCCCATTGGAGCTACGAAGGCAAGGAGGATCCAAAACACTGGAGTTCGCTCGATCCTGCGTTCGCTACTTGCAAGATGGGTCACAACCAGTCCCCCATCGACATCCGCCACCCAAAAGTCGCCGATCTCCCTGAGCTTAAAATCAATTACAAGGCTGTCCCTCTAAGCATCGTTAACAACGGCCACACCATCATGATCAACTATGCGCCAGGCAGCACTCTCACAGTCGGCAACAAGACGTACTCCCTCAAACAATTTCATTTCCACCATCCCAGCGAGGAACACATCAACGGGAAGGGCTTCGATATGGTTGGTCATCTGGTGCACGCCGACGCTGACGGCCACCTCGCCGTAATGGCTGTCCTGTTCAAAGCTGGCGATCCCAATCCGCTCGTGGAAACTCTCTGGAAGAACATGCCGTCAGAGAAGGACAAAACCGTTGAGATTTCTGCGGTGTCCGTAAATGTAGAAGACCTCATCCCGCCGCAGCATGGCTACTACACCTATAGCGGCTCACTCACCACGCCGCCCTGTACAGAGGGAGTTACCTGGTACATTTTGAAGTCCGCATCCAGTCTCTCCAGCGAGCAATTGGCTACCTTCATGAAGTTGTATCCACACGATAACCGCCCGACGCAGAAGCTCAACCAGCGCGAAGTGCTCGAATCAAGATAGCTTTTTCCTATGTAGTCCTTGCCAAGCCCTTATCACCACTGGACGGGCCGCGAGCCTCGCCGACGAGGGCCATTTGGAAAACAGCCCGATATCCCCGCGCAGCGACGCTTGGTAAATCGATTTCAGACGATGTGGTAACTTAGTACGTTCGGAGTGGAGCGTCCCCTTCATGTCATCTGCAAACTCAACGGGAACGCCGTGGTGGGCCTGGACTTGGCCGGTCCTGGCGCTAGCCGTTCTGGGAGTCCACACAACCCTTAGCCCCAGCGTTCCATTGGCCGCGGCCGAAGCCTTCGCCCTGATCGCCACAGTTTTTGCGGCGGTCTACCATGCCGAAGTCGTCGCCCATCGTGTCGGGGAGCCGTTCGGAACACTGGTGCTTGCCCTGGCTGTCACCATTATTGAGGTGGCGCTTATCGTCTCCATGATGATTACCGGTGGGACCGACACCGCTGGGCTGGCGCGCGACACGGTTTTTGCCGCAGTCATGATCGTTTGCAACGGCATTATTGGCCTGTGCCTTCTCGCCGGTGCCGTTCGCCATCGCGAGCAGAGTTTTCAGTTTCAGGGCGCGCAAGCCTCGCTTTCTGTACTAATCGCGCTGACAACTCTGGCTTTGGTTCTTCCGAATGTCACGAGCTCTGCGGCCGGGCCGACATTCAGTTCATCACAGCTCCTGTTTGCCTCCGTTGTTTCGCTGATCCTATATGGTTCATTCCTGTTTGTGCAGACCGTTCGCCATCGCGATTATTTTCTTCCTGCTGCAGGTGGGGAAGAAGTGCATGCGCTGCCCCCGACGAACAGCTCGCGCTTGTCAGTGCGGGCTTGCTCCTTGTCTCGTTAGTCGCGGTAGTGGCTTTGGCGAAGGCACTCACGCCAACGCTGGAGCGCGGCCTTGCAGCCGTCGGTGCGCCAAGAAGTGTTGTGGGGATTGCAATCGCCGGACTGGTCCTTCTCCCCGAAGGACTAGCCGCTTACCGTGCGGCAACTGCGAACCGCCTGCAAACCAGCATGAACCTGGCCCTCGGTTCGGCATTAGCCACGATTGGGCTGACAATCCCGGCGGTCGCCAGCGTCTCTATGCTTCTCGGCAGACCTCTCACGCTCGGGCTGGACGCCAAAGAGGAATTGCTGCTCGCTGTGACCCTCATTATTTGTCTACTCACCATAGGGACGGGGCGCACCACCGTGCTTCAGGGGATTGTCCACCTCGTTCTATTTGCCGTTTTTCTCTTCTTCGCCGCCGTGCCCTAAATCTTGAGACCCCGGGCGTTAGCCAGATGGGACTTGAGGATCCGTGGAAGTATCGAGTTTTCGCTTTTTCCCCATTACGGGCGTGATCGCACACGCCGGAATCACTGCTTGTAGCGGTCTTTATAGAAATCGATCTGTTGCTGCAACTGTTCTTTCGTCAAGCCCTTCGTCCATTTGTGGTAGTCCGAGTTCATAACGTCCACAGTGACCCCCGGCATTAGGCGTTCGGCTTCTGGGATGAACTCTGTGTAGAAAATCTTGGCCACATCGAAAAAGCCGTGCCATTGTGTGTAGTCAGGCCCCATCATCGCCGTGCCCATCCGTGCGCGACGCCCCGCGTGGTGCCAGAGTTCGTAGTATTCCCATTCGATCTTTTCATCGAAAGGAGTTCGAGTAAGTTTGCCGGAGGCGTACAGCTTGTCCATGATTGACTTTGCGGGCTTCGCGAATTTTTCGTTGTACAGCTGTATCGTGGACTCATACTGTTTGTAAAAATTCTCGACCCAGCCGGTGGCATGACAGTTGGAGCACACGTCCTGCATGGCGGCACGTCGCTTCTCCCAATTCTCGAGATGGACAGTAATTGCCGGGCGAAGCGTATAACTGATTCGGTCGCCGACGTCGTGGGTCACCGACTGATTGGGGGTTGCACTCATGTGGCACGTGGCGCAGGTGGGTGCAGCCGAATAGTCCTTCCCGACCACCCATGATTTCGATTCCAGGTTCATTTTCGCGACATTTGCATGAAACTGAATGCCGTGCTTCGACTCGTTGTAGATCTCAATCTGAGGGTGATCGGGGCCCAGGTGGCACTTGCCGCAGTTTTCGGGTTGGCGCGCGAGCGCAGAGCTGAACTCATGACGACCGTGGCAAGCGGCGCAGGTACCTTTGCTGCCGTCGGGGTTGACGCGGCCAATGCCACTGTTAGGCCATGTATCGGGATCAAACTTGCCGTCGCCAGTGTATTTCACCTCGCTCCCATGGCATTGCCGGCAGCCGTTGACCGCTGCAGGTCCCCCCTCAACGACCTCGCCGAGCATGTTGTCGAGCGAGCCGATGAACTGTGCCGCGGCGGCATGGTGACTCTTCTCAAACTGCGCGAGTTCTTTGGCGTGGCAACGGCCGCAATAGTTCGGTGTCACGATAACCGCGATCTTCTGCCCGTAGTGGTCGAAGGTGGCAGGGTCATTCGCATTTGCCTGGTGACATGAGTAACAGTCCACTCCCGCTTTCGCGTGTGCGCTTGAATTCCATTGCGACACGATGCCGGGTGTAGTCGAGCCGTGACAGTCGAGGCACTTTTGGCCTTCGGGCGAGATTTTTTGCGTTTGCGCCGAGACGGGCGCAGAAGCGAACAATGCGGCCAACAACCACATGCAAGATGTGAAGCGCATGTTCCACCTCCGAAGATGTTGCACGTCTTCGCCGAGTGCTCAGGCTGAACGCCTCGATGCCGCGATATTGATGGAAGGAACGAATTCAGAAAGCTACGGTGCGCCAGCCTTGCGAAAGATACTCTGGGCGCAAATCTCATTCAAGCAAAAACATTGTGAAACAATGCGCGGCTTGCGGCTTACCCCGGTCATTCGAAAATGCATCAGGGTGGATCCACTTTCAAAAGTGGTTCTGTCAGTGCAATATCAACCGTTATTGGAAAATGATCTGACAAGGAATGGTCGGGAGCATTGTTCAATTCCTGGAGAGTTCGGGCAAAGTGAGGGGCAAACTTGTAGCTCCCTCCCGGCTTGGAAGAGTCGGCCGCGTAACCTTTCACAAAAATCCAGTCGAGCTTGTATTCACCGACGAGACCACCGTAGGTTCGAGCAAGAGCGAACGTGTACCGAAAGCCCTTGGTGGCCCGCTCGTTCGAATCACTGAGCGTTCCGCCTTTGCTTTCTGCACTTCGAGCAGCTTCGCCGCGAAAGTCGAATGTATGGCCATCCTCAAAGTGGAAATCATTTAAATCACCAAAAAGTTTTGCCTCTTTCTTGCGGGAAACAAGGGGGACGTCGAAACCGGTGGGGTCGTTCTTGTTCCGCATCATGTTCACGGGCATAAGCAAGATGGTTGGAGCCCCCGTCGACCATTTGATTGCACTGGTAGCCCATTTGTCCGGATCTTTGAGGCGGTCCGTAAGCACTTTGGATACAGAAGTGGGCGAAGTATCTGAGCTGGATGTATTGAAGTCCCCAGCGAGAATCACCGGATTTGTCTCAGCGCGAATCCATCCGAGGATTTCAGCCATTTGTTTTCTGCGGCATTCCGGCTTGCACTTCGTCTCCAGGTGTGGTGCAACCACGGTTACCGCTCCCGTGGGAGATTCCGGCACCGCGAGTTCCACGATGAGTGCTGTACGGCCGCCCCGGCGAACCTCGCGTGTAATTCTCTGCATGAACGCCAGGTTTGCCCCCATTCGCTTGGACGATTCGAGCTTGGAGATTTCTTTCTTCTCACCAAGAAACCAGTCATAGCAGACGGGAAGCGAGCGGATGCTCGCCTTGCGTATAGGATATCGGCTGAGAACCGCGGTGCCGTGCAGGCCCAAATAACGGCTTTTGTCAGCTGCAAAGGATTTCTGTATGTCCTCTTGGGCGGCCTTGTCCTCGAGGATTACCTTTTCGAGGCCCAGTTCCAGCGGATCAATTTCGAGAAACTCGACCGCGTAGGCGTAGTTCATTTTGAGCGCCTGGGCGAGTTCGCGGGCGACGTTGCGATAATCCGTCCGGGTCACTCCGTAATCCACCTCGTTCAGGATGAACAGGTCGGTAGGTTTAAGGAGATCGAGTTGATTGCTGACCACACCCAACTCTTCCCTTGTGAGGGGCTTGGATTGGGGGTCCTTCTTTTGTTCGATGTACTTTCCAAACTTATCTGGCTCCGCCAGACTAATGCGAATCCCGTCAAATTCTATTCCCCGTTCGATGTTCCACATCGTCGCCCTGAGGAAGGGACCTAGAGCTTCAGACGAAGGACGATTCGGTTTTGCACCGCTATAGAATGCCTCGTTACTCAGAAACGGCGTGTGAAGAAGCCGATCCAAACGAGCCGCAAGCTGTGCATTCGGTTCGTCCGTCTTCTCTAACTCGACCAGCTCATCGAATGTCAGCAACTTGGGCGTCGACAGTCGGACGTAGCCTTCTTTGCCAGGACGAGTTTGGCCCAGGGTGCCCGCGCACAGCAAAAGAAGCAAAGCGCCGACGGTCCATCGAAGCTGATGTGCAAAACGGGACCGCGGCGGTTTTCTAACCGACTTCGCGGCTCCAAATCTCAATCTCTCTGCCCCGTCATGTGGATTCATCTAGGAATCTTGCAGCGGACTTCCGTTCAGTTATGCACTCTGGCCAAGGAAGCACAAACGGCACGAGCATACAGTAAGTTTGTCGTCGCCGCCTGAACTTTTCGCCCGGATCAGAGCTTGGAGGCGGTTGCAACCTTGACAGGAGCGAGTTCGCGAGCACCAGATTCAGATTTCTTTTTCCTTCAAGACTAACTCCGATAAGCGTGAAGCAGGGTGCGGCAGCGCAACCTCGGCGCGACCAGTCGATGGTTCGCAAGTCATAGCGCGGGCGGGATGGGGTTCTAGGCTACGTCTTCTTCGGGCTCGACCGTCAGCTTGCCCTTGGTCTTCTTTGCCATCAGGTAGGAACGAATGAACGGCTCGATGTCGCCATCGAGCACGCGATCCACGTCGCCGACTTCAAATTTCGTCCGGTGATCCTTGATCAACCGGTATGGCTGCATTACGTAAGAGCGAATCTGGCTGCCGAAAGAAATTTCCAACTTTGTTTCGTCGAGCTTGTCGGTTTCATCGCGACGTTTCTGCAGTTCCAGGTCGTACAGCTTTGATCGCAGCATTTTCATCGCGAGTTCACGATTCTTGTGCTGGCTGCGCTCCACCTGGCATGCCACCACCACTCCGGTCGGAATGTGCGTGATGCGGACCGCGGTCTCCACTTTGTTGACGTTCTGACCGCCTTTGCCGCCCGCGCGGTACGTGTCGAGCTTCAGTTCATCCGGCTTGATGTTGATTTCAATCCGGTCGTCTATTTCCGGAATCACGAACACGCTGGCAAACGACGTGTGCCGCCGCGCCGCCTGATCGAAAGGAGAAATTCGCACTAGTCGGTGAACGCCGGTTTCTCCAGCCAGCAGTCCGTACGCATTTTCGCCGGTAATCTGAATCAGTCGCGTTCTTGATTCCCGCTTCTTCGCCGGGAGTTTCATCGAGCACCACGGCATTGAATTTCTTGCGCTCCGCCCAGCGCAAATACATGCGCAGCAGAATCGAAGCCCAGTCCTGCGATTCCGTTCCGCCGGCGCCGGGCTTAATCGTCATGATCGCGTTCAGGTGGTCAGTCTCTCCGGAAAGCAGCGTCCGCGTTTCCAGCTCCGAGACAAAGCTTTCGGCGGCGCTCAATTCGCGATCCAGATCCTTGATCAGCTCTTCGCGTTGCGCCGCATTCGTTTCTTGCGTCGCCAAATCAATGTAAGTCTCAATATCGCCAGCAATGGACGTCAACTTCGCGTCCGCGGACACCTGGTCCTCGGCGCGCTTGCGTTCGCGCAAAACGCCCTGCGCCTTCTCCTGGCCGTCCCAGAAGCCAGGTTGCGCGATTTTTTCTTCGAGGGATTTCAGTTCTTCGCGGAAATGCGCGGCGTCAAAGATAGCTCCGCACAAGCGTGATGCGCTGCTTCAGTCCTTCATACCGATACTGCAGATCTTCCAGAATCATCTCGTCATCGCTCTTTCGTTTCTTCTTTACGTGGTTGCTTCTTTGCTTCGTTTCTTCAGGAATGTTCGCCCTACTAGAATAAACGAAACAATCACGCACAACCAGGCGAACCAGTCGCCAAACCGAGTATAGATCGTGCGATCCGTCCGGAAATCGTACGGCAAATCAGCGGCCCCGCGAACATCTCGAGGAATCGAAGTAGTACGTCCGCCCGTACGGATCGACCACCGCGGTAATCCCGTTGTTCGTCACGCGCAGTAGCCACCGCCGGTTTTCCACTGCGCGCATTCGTGCCATGCGCAAGTGCTGCTCGGCTGCAGCCGATTTACCAAACCAGCCGTCGTTGGAGATATTGATCAGCAAATTCGCTCCCTGCTCCGCAAACTCGCGAATCTCGCCGGGATAGATCGCTTCGTAGCAGATGTAGACGCCGAATTTGAATCCATTCGGCAGCGTCCCGTCCACGCGATTAGTTCCCTTCTTGAATCCGCCCACTTCACTCGAAACGCTCGATACGACGCGGTGAATCAGCGGAAAAGGTTCGTATTCGCCAAACGGAACAAGGTGCATCTTGTCGTACGAAAAAATCCTTTGCCCTTGTCTGTCCACCAGAACCGCGCTGTTGTACGGGGCCTGTGTCAAAAGCCCGGAAGGCAGCTTTTCCGCCTTCCATTCAATCGTTCCCGCAAGAAATGGATTTCCGCTCTTGATTCCGAGGTTCGATGCGATTTTCGCAAAATGATTGTCCTGCCAGGAAAATGGCGCCGGCGCTTCCGGCCAGATGATCAAATCGGGATTCTTGGAAGAAGGCGACAAGCTTAGGTTTTCCAAATCTTTCAAATCGTCTTGATGTGTTCCAAACCAATCCTGCCCGTACGATTCCACTTCGGGAAAGTTCGTTTGCACGGCACGTGCCGAATGATTCGCGACGGGCATCGGGACAAGCTTTCCGCCTAGCAGCATCACCAGCAAGATGGCAGCTGTGACGGCTCCGACGATTCCGATTTTTTTCGGGTTTGCCGGTTTCTGCGCCACGTCTGCCCATGCAATCAGTCCGTTGAATGCGACGACCAAAAAGGAGAGTCCGTAGACTCCGGTGACCGTCGTGAGCTGCGACAAAGCGAGATTTGCCCCGGCAGGATACCCAAGCAAGTTCCACGGAAAACTGATCTCCGGCAAATGCGCCCGGACAAATTCAAACGTCACCCAGAAAAACGGCGCCGCAAAGCACGCAAGCACTTTGTTGCGCTGCCCAATCCGATTCACGCACCACGCAAACGCGCCCGTCAAAACTCCCCACGCCGCCGCAATCAATAGCAAAACCGCCCAGCCGCCCGCGGGTGAAAGCCCGCCATGCACGCTGAGCACAATGGCGATCCACGGCACCGAAGTCAGCACAAACGCGATCGCGTTCAGGAATCCGCACAAAAACGCCACACGTGGTTTCGCGCCAATCACCAGAATCAGAAGCAGCCCAATGCTGACCCACGAATAAATTTGCAGGTAGAAACCAGTGAACGAAAGCGAGAGGCCCGCGCCCGTCAGCGCAGCAAAAAATACGCGAATGGCGAACGGCATCTCCGCGCCAGATTGTGGATTGAGGAAAGCAAACCAGCCTCGCGGCGTCATCCGTGCTTCACTATGCCCTTAAAGCCCGCGGATTCGATGCTCTTGCGAGCTGCCTCCGCCGCTTTCTGGTTCGAGTAGGGTCCGACTTGCACGCGAAAATATTTGTCGCCTTGTGGCGGAACGACGTAGGCAGGAAATTTTTTCTTTTGCAGAGTGCTGGCAATGCTCATTGCGTCGGCTTGCTTCGTCAACGCAGCCACCTGCACTGCAAATTGACCGTGAGGAACTTGCGGCGCGCTCGCAACACTTTTCGCAGGAGAAGGCGAGACCGGCTTGGGCGCAGCGGTCAAATTTTTTGCAGAAGGCGCAGCCTGTGTTTTCGCGGGCGCGCTGTTCACAGGCGCCGGCTTCAGCTGTTCGTCGTTGGCTTTGTTTTCTCCCGAGCGGTAAAACTCCCACTCGGGCGTCGGTTCCGTCGCCGGATCGGTTGCCGGCTCAACTTTCGGAATCTCTTTCGTCCGCTTCGATTCCACATCCGATTTTGAATTGATGACCATGTCCGAAGGGTGCGACGCAGTCTCCGCGCGCACTTGCCCCTCGAACTGATTGCGGCCCATCACGTAGCCCAGCGTGAAAAACACGCCGGAAAACAGCAGCATCAGAAAAAATAATCCGATGACGTGCCGACCTTCCAGCACGCGATCCCCTGCGCCGCCTCTTTTTCCCCCAGAAGCCATGCAGCTTTTCTTGCCCCCCAATTTTTTATTCAGCTATCAAGTCTATAGGACGCAGAGCGAAACACAATTCGTGTGTCTTTTTCGATAACGGCCTCGTCTCCGCAGCTAGTGCATGGCGCCGCCTGGTTTTGCGCCCGACAAATGCCCCAGCAATTGTTTTGCCTCGGCATAATTCGGCGCGAGTTTCAGCGCGCGCTCCAGTTCCGTGCGCGCCAGATCCGTTTTCTTTTGCTCGATGTAAATGCGCGCGAGCGAAACGTGATCAACCGCCGAATCGCGCCGCGCGAGCGCTGCTTGCAACTCTTTCACCGCGTCGTCCAGTTTGTTTCTGCGGCGCGCAATGTCCGCAAGTCCGCGATGCGCGGACGCGTCTCCGGAATCCGCAGCGATAGCCGCACGAAACGCAGCTTCCGCCGAATCGAGCCGCCCCGCGTAAAGCTCTTGCCGGCCACGCCGCACGAGCGCCGCCGTGGAACTATTCGTGGAATCGGCGCCCGCTGCGTTCGCGCTTTGCTGCGTCAGGTTTTCCAGTTGCAGCGTCGAAGTATCGAGCTCTGTTTTTACGCGCTCCATCTTCGCCAGAGCGTCCGGCTTCACTGCCGGCAACGCTCCCGGTCCCAGCGCTTCCGCGGCTGCATCTTTTTCCTCGTCGGCCTCTTCTTTCTTCCCTGCTTTGTTCAACGCGTATATGAGCAAAGAGTGATCTTCCGCAGTTTCCGGTTCGCGTTCGGCTGCATCGCGAAATTCATCCGTCGCTTTTGCAAACTCGTTTGCTCGCAAGTAGACGAGTCCAAGATTCACCGGATAGTCGTCTTCTTCCGGATCGAGTTCCGCCGCGCGGCGCAACACCGCGATTCCTTCCGCGGTTTTGCCCTGCCGCGCGCGCGCCAAACCCAAATTATTCAAAATTTCAGGCAAGTCCGCGCCGCGATACGAGGTTGTCTCTAAGCGCTTCCTGCAGCGAAATAAAAATTGTTTCGGCTTTGTCCGGCTGATCCATCCAGAGCCTGCAAACTCCGGTCGCGAAAACCGCTTCGGCATAACGCAGATTCTTTCGCGGAACTTTGCCAAGCCATGGCAGCGCCGATTCGCAATCACGCCTGCCATAGTAAACCTGCCCCAATGCAAACGCGGGCTCTGCCCACTCCGGCTCGAGCCGCGAAGCCTCTCGGAATTCCCGAACCTTTGCGTCATCTTCATTCGAGAGCAAACCGCGGATATAGTGCTCGAACGAATCGAGTCGCAGCGGGCGCTGTAACTTCGAGAATTCGGCGAGACTCAAGGGATACAGCCGGTCGTTCGCGGCGAGCAGTCTCCACACGAGCTTTGCTTGAACGTCCATCAAGCGAATCGAGCTTGCCTGTTTCCTGCACGACGGGTTGAAGCCCAGCCGGATTTACGCGCAAAATGCGCGCCTGCAATGTCAGCGAAGTTCCATCCGAAGTGAACTTGCCGAACACGACGTAGTCGGCATCGAGCTCCGCGCCGATGCGGAGCATTGTGGCGTGGCTCAATCTCGCGCTTTGCGGCAAACCGTAACGATCAAGCTCTGCGGTGCGCCCTGCATGCGAATACACTTGTTGCCCCGCCGCGGAAAGCTTCTGGATGGTGAGCTCTTCGAGGCCTTCGCTCAGCCAATCGAGCCGCGGGCTTGCGCCTGCGTTTTCAAAGGGGAAAACGAGAAAAATGCCCGGCGCGCTCCGAGCCGAACTCCGCGCGGGCGTTTGTGCGCCTGCCGCGGCCGAGGCCGCGAGCACCGCAAAAACCAGGGCAAACAAGTTCAGGTTCCGCTGCTTCACTGAAAAATTGTATCAAAGGCGGGCAAGCACACTTGCGGCGAGTGACATGATTGTTCCAGAAGCATTTTGTTTCTTGACGGCGGAATTTCCGCCGCGGTTCAGTGCGCTGGATCTTGCTGCACTTTCGGCGCGAGTACTTCCTGCATCTCCGGCAGGTTCATCATTGCCGAAAACGCCGGATCGGTCTGCACGTCCTTCATGGACTTGTAGCCTTCATCTTTTGCCTTGCGCAAATAGACCATGCTGCGTTCGAAGTTCCCCGTTTCAGCGAAAGACTTCGCCAGCAGGAAGTAAAACTTGGCGCGGTCGTCCACAGAACGATCCTGCACCGTCGAGCCTGCCCGGCCGCTGTTGTGATCCATAACGGTTGGATCGAGCTTCAGCGCTTGTTGAAAAGCAGAAATCGATTGTTCGTATTTCTTGTCTGCGAAATAGGCGTAACCGAGATTGCTGTAGGAAACGGCCAGGTCCGCACGCATCTTAATCGCCTTCTGGTAGGCCCGGATCGCGCGACCAAATTTTTTCTTGTCGTACCAGATCACGCCTATGTTGTTTTGCGCATCGGCGTAGGTCGGGTCGAGCTTTACCGCGCGTTCGTAGAAGCGGAGCGCGCCATTCAGATCGTATTCCTTGTGCAGCGCAATTCCCAGTTTGTTGGAGATGGTCGCGCTCGTGGGAAATTGATCCGCCAATTTCTTGTAGGCCAGCGCGGCTTCGCGAAATTCTTTCCGGGCCATGAGCAAGTCGGCCATCTGCTCGGGCGTTAGTTGACTCACGCCTTCGGGCACGCCTGTAGTAGCCGATTGTCCGGGGGCTTGCATGTGGGGCACAAACGCAGTCCCCACTTTGGCATCGTCGTTCGCTTGTCCTGGAGCCACTACGGAAATACTGAGGAGGAGAAGACCTGCTGGAATCGCCAGTCGAAAAGGAGTCATGGCGAATCTCCTTTGTCCGGATTGTCCGGTTTCGCGTTTTGCTGGCCTGCGTCGGGTTTGCCCGGCTCGGGCTTTTTCTTACCCCCAAAGATACCAAAAATCTTCTTCAATGGATTCTTTTTTTTGTCGTCGGGCTTGGCATCGGCACCATCAGGCGGGGTTCCCTGCCCGGTGGCGTTGGGCGGGCGATTTGGGTCGTACTTGGCGTTTCCCGGGGGGGCATTGACTGGTTTGCCGTCAGCGTCCTTCTTGTCTCCTCCGCCGCCAAAAATGTGCGACAGGAATGATCCGGTGGAAGAAATTACGCCGTGGCCGCCGCCGTGGAGTTCGCAATATTGGGTTGGGGCCGAGCCTGCGACGAAGACTTCGTCTTTCGTCGTTGGGCAATTCGGTGTGGCGAGTTCCAGCGATTCGGGATCGATGGAAGTGGTTTGCACACCTTCGGGGCGGATCGAAATCCTTTACGTTCTTGTAGCCGGGGAGCGCCGTGGCCCTTAGCATGAAGTCCGCCCAGATCGGCGCAGCGGCCGTGCCGCCAGGCAGGCCGAGGTCGCGGTTGTCGTCAAAACCGATCCATATGACGCAAACCAGGTTCGAAGTGAATCCCGCAAACCAACCGTCGCGCGAGGTCCCGGTTTTTCCTGCGGCTGGCAAGGTAAAGCCGTGAGCGCGTACGCAAGCGCCAGTGCCGCGGTTGAGGACGTCTTTCAAAACGCTGGTGACGAGATACGCCACACGGGGATCAAGCACGTTGTGCGTCTGCGGGCTCACTTTTTCCAATGTGCGTGCCGTTTGCGCTGATTACGCTGCGCAAAAACGCCGGCTCGTGCGCGTACACCGTTCTGGCCAAACGCGGTATATCCCGCGGCGACATCCACCGGCGTCATTTCGTAGGCGCCCAGCGCCACAGCCGGGGTTGCGCGAATGTTGTTGCCGAGACCCATTTGCCGCGCAATCTGCACGACGCGTCCGTAGCCAATCTGCTCAGCTACTTTCACGGTGGCGACGTTGAGCGAATTCGTCAGCGCCTCGCGCACCGTGACGCGACCCATGAATTTTTCGCCGTAGTTGTTTGGCGTGTATTCCTGACCTTCAAATTCAAAGGTGGTCGGTTCGTCATCCACGGTCGTGATGGGAGTAATTACCGGCTGCACGCCGTCGACGGCGTTGGTAAATGCCGCCGAATAAACGAACGGCTTAAATACGGAGCCGGGTTGGCGGTGGGCAATCGCATGGTTCAGCTGGCTCTGGCCGTAATCGCGGCCTCCGATTAGCGCTTTGATTTCGCCTGTGCGCGGATCAATCGCCACCATCGCGGCTTGCACTTGTGGTATGGGTTCAGTACTTCCCTTTTTCGCCGCTTCCTTCTTCCACTTCTCGTAGCGCTTCGCCAGCAGCAAGTCCACATTCTTGGCGCCTGCATCGAGCGCCGCGACGGCCGCGCGCTGCAGGGCCGGGTCGATCGTGGTGTAGACGCGGAAATTCTCGCTGAGCAGCTCGTTCTCTGAATATTTGTCGAGGAGGTGATCCTTCACCATGTCCACGAAGTAAGGCGCTTCGCTGCCTGAAACCGATGTCCGCACGATTTTCAGCGGTAGGCGCTTCGCGTCCTGTACATCCGCCTCGGTGATGTACTTGTTATCGAGCATCTGCGGCAGCACGCGGTCCCTAGCCTGCACACCGCGCTCGGGATGTCTATCCGCTGAGGAGTAGTAGTTTGGAGCGCGAATGATGCCGGCGAGGAACGCACACTCTGGCAGGGTCAGTTGGCGCAAGTCTTTGCCGAAATAGGCGACGCTGGCCTGCGCAAATCCGCGAATGCCGAAACTGCCGCGATTGCCGAGATAGACTTCGTTCGCGTACATCTCAAAAATCTGCTGTTTGTTGAACCGCTGCTCCAGTTCGAGCGAGAGCATGGCTTCGGCGAGCTTGCGGCGCCAGTTGCGATCCGTGGAGAGGAAGAAGGTCCGCGCGACCTGCATGGTGATGGTGCTCGCGCCCTGCAGGTGCGTGCCGTGGCGCAGATCGTTCCAGGCGGCGCCCATGATGCGGATGAAGTCGAAGCCCGGGTGTTCGAAAAACCTTTTGTCTTCCGCAGAAAGAATCGCGTTCACCAGGGTTGGCGGCAAATCCTCATACCGCGCGGCCCGCCGCTTTTCGCGAGCGCTGTCAAACAGATTGGTGATGAGTTCCGGTTCGATGTCGGCGACACCGAGTTCGGCGCCGCCTGAGAGCGGCCGGATGGACTGAACCGTTTTGCCGGCAAACTTCACGGCGATGGCATTGCCGCCGGCAAAGTAGGAGAGCTTCGAGGGGCGCACGTCCACGGTGCTGCCCTGAACGGTGTACTGCCCCAAAGCGCTGTCGTCAGCCTCGGGCCGGTATCCGGCGCGCTGCAAATACTGGGTGAAATCTTCGGGGCTCCAGGTCTGGCCGGTGGAAATCTGTTCCGGCGCGGAGAAAATCTGGGTGGTGTTTTGCAGGACGTGGCCGGAAAGGCGGGCGTCAATCATTCGCGAATACTTGACGTAATACCAAGCGAAGACCGACGCACTGACAAAGAAAATAAAGAAAACGATACCGAGAAGGGTCAGACCAAACGCGGAAGTCCAGAATCCCTTTTGGATGCGGATGCGCAAGCTTTCTCCATCGGGCTGAAGTTTTATTGTCTCTTAACTGAGTGCGTCTGGAAAGTGGCTGTGCCCAGGTTCGACATTCGCGCTAGATGATGTCCTTGTTCGAGGTGGACGGAGTGAAGTGCAGGTCAAACTTGTAAACAATCAAATCGATGGGGACCGAATAGTCGACGGAGATCGCGACTCTTCCGTTGACGGCCGTGACCTTGACTTGGTCTTTCGTCGCGGGGATTCCCAATTCTTCAATTTTCCGGAAAATGGTCGCGCGAATCTGGTCTTCGCCGCTGCGCGTCACGCTGGCAAATTTCGCCGTTTCCTGCATAGTATCGTTGAGCTGGTATTCGTCAATGTAGGGCGGGACCATCTTCACCGCCGAATACACAATGGCAGATCAAAATGGCGGTAACGAGGACCGCTTTGAACTTGCCTTCGCCGCGCTCGCTGGCGGTCCTCCGCAAAGGTTGCACTTTCCGGTTCACAATTCGTGTCTCCACCGATGCGAGGCTAGCATCGGATTATGGGGGTGTCGAGGTGGCGAAGGACAGCTGTTTCGTCGCTGTTACTAGCGAACTTGCTGATACGAAAGCGGCAGCGTCAGTAGGCCCGGGCAAAAATCGCGCGGTTCTTGGCGGGTTGACCGCAATAGACGCACTTGCCGGAAGCGGCGCCGCTGCCGGCTCCAAGGACGGATTCCTGGTCCAGGGGAATGCAGCGCATGGTGGCGCGCGTCTCTTCCTTGATTTTGGCTTCGCAATCGCCGCTGCCGCACCAGCCGGAGTAGGCAAAACCGCCTTCGACGGCTTTCTTCAATTCGTCGTAGGTCTGGGCGTTGTGGGTGTTGGAGCGGCGGAATGCCAGCGCTTTCGCGTGAAGCGATTCCTGAATTTCCGCGAGAAGTTTTTCTACCGTCACCGGACAGGTCTGCGAGTGAGGCAAAGACTTTGCCTTCCTTGCCCGGGCGGTCGCGGCGGGCCAGGACGGCGGATTGCTTGGCCACGTCCTTCGGTCCAAGTTCGATGCGCAGGGGTACGCCGCGCATTTCCCAGTCGTTGAACTTCCAGCCCGGGCTTTGGCCTTCGCGTTCGTCGAGCGTTACGCGGATGTTGGCTTTCACGAGCTGCGCTTTGATTTCTTTTGCGACGCTCGAGGACGCCGGCTTTTTCTTCGTCGTTTTTGAAGATGGGCACGATGACGACCTGATACGGCGCGAGCTTGGGCGGCAGCACGAGGCCCTGATCGTCGCCGTGGACCATGATGATTGCGCCGATCATGCGCGTGGAAAGTCCCCAGGAAGTCGTCCAGCAATGCTGTTGCACGCCGGTCTGATCGAGGTACTTCACTTCAAAGGCTTGCGCGAAATTCTGACCGAGGAAATGCGACGTGCCCGATTGCAGGGCTTTGCCGTCGCCCATCATGGCTTCGATGGAATAGGTGATGTCTGCGCCTGCGAATTTTTCGGCGTCGGATTTCTTGCCGGGGATTACCGGGATTGCGGCTTCGTTTACGGCGAAGTCCGTGTAGACGTCGAGCATCTGGCGCGTTTCGTCTTCGGCTTCCTGTTGCGGTGGCGTGGGCGGTGTGGCCTTCCTGCCAGTAAAACTCGAGCGTGCGGAGAAAGAGTTTTGTGCGGAGTTCCCAGCGGACTACGGAATTCCACTGGTTCATCAGGACGGGCAAGTCGCGGTAGGACTGAATCCATTTGGACCACATGTGGCCGATGATGGTTTCCGACGTGGGGCGCAGAATCAGCGGCTCGGCCAGTTCTTCGCCGCCGCCGATGGTGACTACGGCCAGCTCCGGCGAAAAGCCTTCGACGTGGTGCTTTTCTTTTTCGATGAAGCTTTTGGGATGAGCAGAGGGAAAGCGACGTTCTGGTGGCCGGTCGCTTTGAAGCGGCGGTCCAGCTGGCCCTGGATGTTTTCCCAAAGAGCCCAGCCATACGGGCGGACAATCATGCAGCCGCGCACCGGCGCGTAGTCGGCAAGTTGCGCCTTCAAGACCAGTTGGTTGTACCACTCGGAAAAATCCTGTGCCCGTGTCGGAAGCTTTTCTTCAGCCATTCTTAGAGGACCCTGCGGCTCCTTTGCGTATGAAGGAATTATTCAGCGTACCGGAAGGCGCGGGTTCGGCGCAAGGCGAGTGGCTTTGTTCGGAAGGGTGATTCGCAATGCTAAAGTTTTTACTTGACACTTAATCGGTGCCGGATAATACTTTAGTGGATGCTTAACTTATTCGCGTTTCATTCGGTCAGGAGGCTTTCGATGCAACCCGTAACGGCTTTTGTCACTACTTCGCTTGACGGCTACTTTGCCGACTCTTCCGGCGATATGAGCTGGGCGCACAAGTCCGACCCCGAGTGGCTTGAGTTTGTTTCCGGCAATGCTAGCCAGGGGGGCACGCTTCTTTTTGGACGAATGACTTACGAGTTGATGATCCGGTATTGGCCGACGCCAATGGCAAAGCAGCAAAATCCCGTCGTGGCCGACGGGATGAACAGCGCCTCCAAAATTGTCTTCTCGCGGACGCTCGAAGAAGCGACCTGGCGAAATACGACGCTGCTCAAAGCGGACCTGCCCGGGGAAATTCACAAACTCAAGCAGCAGGCAGGAAAGGGAATCTGCATTCTCGGTAGCGGGACGATCATCACGCAGCTTGCGCTGGCGCGGTTGATTGACGAACTGCAAGTCGTGGTCAGCCCGATTGTGTTGGGGAAAGGCAAGACGCCGTTTGAGACATTGAAACAACGCTTGCCGCTGAAGCTGCTGAAGACGCGGTCGTTCACCAACGGGAATGTCATTCACTATTACGGGCCTGCAGTTTAAAGCACGAACGGGTTTTCGGATTTGAGTTTTTGAGAAAAGGAAACGGTGATGGAAATCCAAAGAGCGACACACGCAACGATTGTTCTCGAACGCAACTTCCCTGTTCCGCCGGAACGCGTTTTTGCAGCGTTCTCGGATGCAGAGAAGAAACGCAAATGGTTCGCGGAGGGCGAAGGCTTCCGGATTGATTCATACGAACTGGACTTTCAGCGTGGGCGGGAAGGAAATCACTCGCATGCACTTTGCGGATTTTCCTGCTTGCACGAACGACACCTATTTTCTCGTGATCGTGCCCAATCACCGGATCGTCATCGCTTACACCATGACGATGAACGGCCACGCGTTTTCGTCTTCGCAATCGACTTTTGAATTTACGGCCACGGGGAGCGGCACGACGATGCTGTTTACGGAGCAGGCGGCGTTTTTTGAAAAGTCCGATGGGGCGAAGATGCGGGAAGACGGGTGGCGCCAGCTGTTTGACGCCTTGGCGCGAACGCTGGCGAATTGAGCTTTTTTCACGCCGACGCCTTCGGCCCGCTTCAGAAAGCGACCCCTGCGACGGCAATAGTCGAAAGGATCAGAAATGCAGACACAACAGCTCGCGACGGACCGCGTGTTTCATGCCTTGGGCGATCCTACGCGCCGCGCCATTATCGAAAAGTTGAGCCAGGGGCCGGTTTCGGTTTCCACACTTGCAGAGCCGCTGGATATGACGCTTGCAGCGGTCGTCCAGCATCTGCAAATTCTGGAAGAGAGCCAGCTGATCAGAACGGAAAAGACCGGGCGGGTACGAACTTGCCAAATTGAGCCAAAGGGTTTTGCGCTTGTCGAGAAATGGATCAACGATCGCCGTACTCTTTGGGAACGCAGGTTCGATCGGCTCGGGGAAATGCTCGCCGAACCGGAGAAGAAATAATCCGTCTCTTTCTGCGCCAAACATTACTATTCGTAAATTAATAACTTGGTGTGTATGTCGTGCGGACCTTCCAGTACGAAGGTTCCAAACCATTTGGCTCATCGAATCTCATTGCTAAAAACAGGCATTTTTCATACGATTCCCGCAACGAACTGTCCCCGGTTGTAATCCTGGTGTGTTTCCCTTGGGTTGGTTGCCGACAATGTCCAGTTCTCTCTCATTTCGCCGCCAACACAGCGCCGTCCAGCGTGAATGCAATTCTTTCTGCGCGCTTCGCGCTGGCATTTTTCCTTGGGTCGATTTTCGCCGTCGGCGCGCCGCAACTGCGCGCGCAATCGGATTCCTCAACGCAAAATTCGCAGGACGTCGCCGAGGCCGCTCGCCAGGAACGCGCCCGCAAACAGCAGCCAGCCGACGAGCATCACGTCTACACGAACGAAGATTTGCGCCGCGGAAAAATTCTTACCCAGAAAGATCAATCTCGCGCGGCGGCCGTCAAAACAAAAACCGCAACCGGCGCTAACCACGAAACCGGACGCGCAACCGCTCGATGCAAATTCCGGAAAGCCGCAGGAACCACTCGGTGACGTCGCTCGACGCTATCGGAATTTGAAACGCGAAGCCGTACACCCCTCGCCGTTCCATTTGCCGGCGAATCAGCCGGAACTTGCCGCGCCGAAAATGCTCGCGCCGCTTCCCGCACTCAAGGCGAATTCTCAACCGCAGCCTCAGCCTCCGGCCAGAAATTTCGAGCTCGTGAATCCGTCCGCGCCGGTGCATCGAGCTCCGAACGTCGCCGCGCCAATGATGCCGTCGGCTCCCTACGCCGGGTGGATCCGTTCTCGCGGCGGCTGCAGCCAGTTCCTCCCTCGGTTGCGATTCGTCCCAACGAACCGAGGCCACCGTGCAGCCGAATTTGGCGGCGCCGAAGTCTTCGAGTTGAGGCCCCGGCAAATCGTGCCGTGTATTCGCGTCCGTCGCCTGTTCTGGCCAGCCCCGTGAACACCATCGTGTCCGCCCGGGCGACACGCTCTGGGCTCTCTCGCGGCAGCATCTTGGCCGCGGGACGCGCTGGCTCGAACTCATGGCCGCTAACCCCAATTTGCCGGATCCGACCCGCCTCGCGCCGGGAACGAGCTCTGGTGCTTCCTTCGCGCACCATGACACACCACGCGAAGCCGGCTTCTCCGTCAGTGACCGTACAATCCGGAGACACCCTCTCCAAGATCGCCCTCACGACTATGGCCACGCTTCTGCCTGGACCTGCGTCGCCCAAGCAAATCCTTCGCTTTCAACCCGCATTTCCTGGCCATCGGCCAATCTTTGGTTTTCCTGCCTCCTGCTCGCGGTAGCGGACCCCTAACCTTCCCGCTTGCATCTCCCCCTGCCTACCCACTAGCATCTCTCCCGGCCAACTGAGGAGGTCTCCATGAAACGCATTCTTCTCGCCGCCGTAGCACTTCTCTTCACCGTCCAAATCGCCGCCGCGCAGGACTGGGCCAAAGAGCAACTTGCCAAGTCGCCGCGACACCGGGAATGGGTCACCGATCAAACATGACGGGCGCAGCGTGGATACGCTCGTCGTTTATCCGGAATCGAAGGACAAGCGACCCGTGGTCCTCGTCATCCACGAGATTTTCGGACTCAGCGACTGGGCGCAGGAACTGGCCGATGAACTTGCCGCCGCTGGGTATATCGCTGTTGCGCCAGATTGCTTACAGGAATGGCCTCCAACGGCGGACGTACAAAAGACTTTTCACGTAGATGCTGCGATGGAAGCGGTCAGCAAACTGGCGCCGTCGCAAGTTACTGCTGACCTCAACGCGGCTGCGGACTACGGCCTGAAGCTTCCTGCCTCCAATGGAAAGCTTTTCGTGGTCGGGCTTCTGCTGGGGTGGCGGCCAGAGTTTCCGCTTTGCAACGACGCGCGCTGATCTGTCTGCCGCTTTTGTTTTCTACGGACCGTCTCCCGGCAAGGAAGCAATGGCGACGATTAAGGCGCCAGTGTATGGCTTTTATGCAGGCAATGATGCGCGCATCAACGCGATGCTTCCGGACACTATTGCCAACATGAAGGCTGCAGGAAAAGCCTATGAACCCATTACGTACGATGGCGCGGGTCATGGTTTTATGCGAGCCGGCGAAGCCCCAGACGCGAGCGAAGCAAATAAGAAGGCGCGAGAAGATTCCTGGAAGCGCTGGAAAGAGTTGATGGGTAAGTAGCGGAGTCTTGATGCGCGAAGCGGTTTAGCGCAGACCGTTCTTGCCGGCTGAGTCAGATACGGCTTGCAATCATCGTGCGGGAACTCCAAGCCCCAAAACGGCTTGTGGACGACCTTGAACGTGCGCATTGATCTGCATTCGGCTAACCCGCCGGCGATAGACTGATTGTGCGTCTCCTCGGTGTCGATCGCATCCAATAACTGGATTTGAATCAGGATACGTTGGCTGCGGTGGGCGTCCATCCACTTTCGGGATTCGCTCGTCGTTTGGTCGGACATGAGTTGGCCAAGCATAGCAGTTAGCGGGCGGCGCTCCCCCTGTCCCAAAGTACAGGTGTAATCACTTGTACAAACCGCGCGAATCGCGGCGCGTTTCGCATTTTTCTTTTTGTTACTCTGGAATCAAACACGGGAAAGAATTTCTGATTTGCAGCGGCCTCTTGCTGCCGCAGCGGGATGGCATAACTATGGTCCAGCGCATTTCAGCTCGTACCGCTTATTCAGAGCGGACTAATTTCAACCTCAGACTCGCAGCGCTGGCTCTTGGGCTGATGGCGATTGCTCGGCCTTACGGCTGCCAGGGCTTACAGTCGAGGCTGCGGCACCCGCTGCTACTTCTATTCCCGTATCTCGGACCACAAAGGCGATCAACTACCGCCGCGCGGGTACCAATCTGAAAGTCCTTTTTCACGGCACCGAATTGATGCGGCAGGCTGGCGGCGAAGCCAAAGTAGAAAACAAGGGCACTCGCGTGGAAATCGAAGCAAAGTTTGAAGGGCTCGAAGATGCCACGAAGTTTGGGCTGGAATATTTGACTTATGTGCTCTGGGCGATTTCTCCGCAAGGCCGCGCAGTAAATCTTGGTGAAGTGGAGGTGAAAAGCGGCAAGGCGCAGGTGAAAGCGATCTCGGACATGCAGACGTTCGGGATGATTGTCACCGCCGAGCCGTATTTCGCGGTGACGCAGCCTGGCGACGAAGTCGTCGCAGAAAACACCATGGATGAGGCGGCGCAGGAAACTATCGAAGCTCGCTACGAACTTCTCGCCCGCGGCGTTTATTCCTCCTCCAACACAAAGATCGAAAATGCCATTTTCGGCATTGATCGGAAAACTCCGATCGAACTTTTTCAGGCGCGGAACGCAGTGCGCATCGCGCGCAACGCTGGAGCTGAAAAGTACGCAGGTCCGTCTATCGCCAGGGCGGCGCAGCAGCTTCAATCTGCGGAAGATCTGTATCGCCAGAAGCGAGATAAGAAGACCGTGGTCGCCGCTGCGCGCGATGCCGTGCAAACCGCGGAAGAAGCGCGCGTGATTTCCGTGAAGCAAAAGGCTGAAGAAGAGGCACAGGCTAAAGCCAGCGCGGACAAGGCGGACGCGGAAGCGCGCGAAGCAAAAGCGCGGCAGGATGCGGCTGACGAGGCAAAGCGCCGCGCGGACGCCGAACAAGCTCGCTTGGCCGCCGAAGCGGCAAAAGCCGACGCCGAGCGCCTGAAAGCGGAAGCGGAAAAGGCTGCCGCGGAAGCTGCGAAGGCAAGGGAGGAGGCGGAGAAAGCCCGCGCGGCTGCTTTAGCGGATCAGCAGGCGGCGCTGGAACAAAAGCGCGCTGCGGAAGCCGACGCCGTGATTGCGCGCGCCGCTGCCGCGAAAGCCGAGCAGGAAAAGGCCGAGCTTCGCGCCCAACTTCTCGCGCAGCTGAACGCCGTCTTGCAAACGCAAGATTCGGCACGCGGGCTGATCGTGAATATGTCGGACGTGCTCTTCGACACGGGCAGCTACACACTTCGCCCTGCCGCACGCGAAAAGCTGGCGAAAATCTCCGGCATTCTGCTTGCGCATCGCGGCCTGATTCTTCAGATTGAAGGTCACACCGACAGCGTCGGCGCCGACGAGTTCAACCAGCGCCTGTCGGAAGAACGCGCGGGCTCTGTGCTCGATTTTCTTGCCCAACAAGGCGTTCCTGAACCTTCCATGACGTCGCGGGGATTCGGAAAAACGCAGCCCGTCGCTTCAAATGATACCGCCGAAGGAAGACAAAAAAATCGGCGCGTCGAACTGGTTGTGAACGGCGAATCGATCGGGGAGGCGCAACTTCCTCGGGGTCTTCAAACTGACGCTAGTCAACTCATATCAGTTCACATCTTGCGAGACCATTATTTGCTTCCGGCAGGAGTGCCTCCGCTGCATTTTGCGCAGGGCAATTGGCGGCCGATGCGCTCGGCGCGGCCCTCTTCCTTGATCACCCACGGGCGGGTTTCCCACGGCGGATTGTGGCGGACATGTTGGGTGTGACCACACTCAAGGTCCGCAACCCAATCTTGTTTTTCGTCCTGATGGAAGCCGACGATTTTTCTCAAGACCATCGGTTCGCGGGCTATTGCAGGCCAAAGGCGAACAGCGCCGAGCCGGCAGCGACGACGACGTACTGTTTTCCGTCGACCGCATAGGTCATTGGGGAGGAGTAGACGCTTGCGCCGCATTGGAAATGCCAGAGGGGCTTTCCAGTTTTGGCATCGAGGGCGATGAAATTGCCTTCGGCGTCTCCGGTGAAGACCACTCCCCCGGCCGTTGAGACAACTCCCGACCAGGTTGGCGAGACGTGCTTCCATTCCCAGACAGTTTTGCCGGTTTTCAAATCGAGGGCGCGCAAGCGCTCCGTAGAACGGCTCCGCATCTTCGTTCGGGAAATAGGCGGAACCGTAATAGGCGTGGCCCGCGTTATAGGGCTGCGGGGCCGTGGAAAAGACGTCGCACTGTTCGCGCGCAGTCACGTAGAACAATTTTGTTTGCGGATCGTACGTCGGGGACATCCAGTTTGTGGCGCCTGCGGCTCCTGGACAGACGCGGTTTCCGTCGGGCGTGGGCGAACCGTCTTTCGATGGGATCGGACGGCCATTCGCGTCTTTCTCTTTGCTCCAGGAAACCCTGGCGTAGTTTTCGGCAAGCACGAGTTTCCCGTTTGTGCGATCAATCACGTAAAAATAGCCGTTGCGATTCGCCTGGGCGATGAGTTTCTGGCCGCCGTCATCGACCATCACGGGAACTTGCGTCGCGTCGTAGTCGTGCTCGTCGTGCTGGGTGAACTGGAAATACCATTTCAGTTTTCCGGTGTCGGGATCGAGCGCGAGCAGCGAGTTGGAATATAGATTGTCGCCGGCGCGGCCGATTCCACGATTGGAGGGCGAGGGATTTCCGGTCGTCCAGAAAGTCGTGTTCGTTTCGGGGTCATAGGTTCCCGTGATCCAAGCAGGTGAGCCGCCGATTTTCCATGATTCGCCTTCCCAGGTTTCATTGCCCGGTTCGCCCTTGCCGGGAATCGTGTAGAACCGCCACTTCCGTTCGCCGGTTGCGGCGTCGTAGGCTTCAATGAAGCCGCGAATGCCATACTCGCCGCCGCTCACTCCAACGAGGACCAGATTCTTGATGACGAGGGGAGCGAGTGTGAAGCTGTAGCCCTTCGTGTAGTCAACAGCGGTGACGTCCCAAACTACGTTGCCGGTTTTTGTGTCGAGCGCGATAACGTGTGAATCGAGCGTTCCCATAAACACTTTGTCGCCCAGAATCGCGAGGCCGCGATTGACGCGTCCGCAGCAGGGGCGAATGTCACCGGGGAGCGCGCGTTGATATTGCCAGATGGGGCGGCCGGTTTTTGCGTCGAGGGCAAAAGCGCGGTCGTCCTGGCCGGTGCCGTACAGGACTCCGTCGACAACAAGCGGAGTGGTTTCAAACTTTCCACCGGCCATCGTTTGATAGGCCCACTTCGGCGCAAGAAAACCGGCATTGCCAGTGCCGATCTGATTGAGCGCGGAGTATCTGTGTCCCGCATAGTCGCCGTTGTACATGAGCCAGTTCTGCGGCTCTTTCGAAGCATCTACCAGGCGATCTGAAGTGACTTGTGCGTTCGCCGATGCTGCAAGAATCATCGCAGCTAGAGCCAAAATCGTAAGGCGAGCATTCACTTTGCACCTCTTGCGCCGCTCGCTGCGAGAAACGCCAGCAAATCCTGCAAATCTTTTTCGGACAAGGCTTTTTCGTCGTATGCGGGCATCAGCGATTGCCGCGACTTTTCGAACGACTTCAGCGAGCTTTTGTCCCAGAGATGTAAAGTTTCCCGCGTATCCAAAACCTGTACGGAGAAGGCATCCTCGTTCAGAACAACGCCTTGGTATTTGGTGCCATCAGCGGTCGTAACGCTCGCAGTTTCGTATTCCTGCGAAAATTCTTTCATGGCTTCGGAAATTCCCTGCGCGAGGCGCTTGCTGGGTTCACGAAGCGATTCTTTCAAATACTCTGTCGAGCGGCCCGCCGACGCACCGCTCAAGTCTGGGCCGAGCCGACCGCCTTTTCCGTTGACCATGTGGCAGGTTCCGCACGCCGCCGAGCCGTAGAACAGCTGCTTTCCGTGATCCGCGTCTTCCAAACTTTTGGCGTCGGCTTTTTTCTCCACGCTGCGGATGTAGGTCACCACCTGCCAAACCTCTTCTTCGGTCATGCCCACGCCTTGTTGCGTCGCGCCGTTCGGAGGCATGGCCGTGCCAGGGACGCCGTTGTTGATCGTGTTGAAGAGCTCCGCGTCGGAGTCACCGTGTTTTTTTGGCGTGCGCGTCAAATCCGGGCCGCGCCCGCCGCCCCGCGCGCCGAGTCCGTGGCAAAAGGCACAGTTCGCGCGAAATTCGAACTCGCCTAGCTTCGCCATCTTGGCGTCGCCGGCGTAGGGATTTTTTGTTTGGGCGTTCGAACCGGCCGCCCCCAACAACATTGCTGCGAGCGCGGCGGCCACAACGGTGACCCAAGACGCTCTTTCTCGCTTTGTCATCGCACCCACCTCGCGGCAGATTCTGCCTCAATACCGCTTTCCCTCTTCATGAATTATTTGTGAATCTGATATTCGAATTCGTACGAATGTTTTCCATCCGGCGCGATGACAATGTTCACCTTCCCCGAAATGCCGGCCAGCTCTCCCGTTCCTGAATCCGGCACCACGGCGATCGACAAATTCTGGGCGCCGCGCGTCATCGTTCCGATATGCCCGAGCGCAAACGTCCCCTTTTTCCCTGCCAGTGTGCCGCTGACAATTTCCATCGCAACATAAGTTCCGGAGCCCTTCACGTCGCCCATGGAGGCGAGCATCTCGCCGGTTCCCGTCGCTTCCAGGTCGCCGTGATAGACCTTGTCCAGCGAATAGCGCGCAATTGCTTTTTCGTCTTTGTGGGCGGTATCCACCGGCGCCATCTTTACTTCAAACGGTCCCTTGGCAATCATCGATCCCGCCCCCTTTTTCTCTTGCGCGAAAATACAAAGCACGCTTCCGGCAATCCCGCCGCACCACAAAATTGCAATCGCAGCCAGTTTTCGTCTGTTCATCTTGGATTTCACCAATTTGCGATCTTTTTCGGGGCCAGAGAATACTTTCCCGCGCCGGCGACCAGTATGGCAATCGCGATCAAGAGCTGCGTCAGTGCATATTCCATGCCGCCGCGGCCGATATCAAATCCGTTGCTAAGATGGACCATTTCAATTGCGCCCACCATCACGATTGCAATGCAGAGTGCGCCGATTCGCGCAAAAATCCCTGTGAGCATCGCCAATCCGCCGCAAAACTGCGCCAGCCCCACCAGATACGCGATCGTCAGCGAAGTGTGTGTGAAGCCCGCAAATCCTGCTGCGCCCGGCCCGCCAAACGCACCGAAGAGAACTCCCGCGCCGTGATACAAAAACGCCAGCGCGCTCGCAATCCGAACAATCAGCAATGCAAAATCCTTGCCCATTTCAGTTCCTCCTCCATCCGTCCCGCTCACTTTAAACCATTCGCGTCCATGCCGCGACTGGCTATTGACGCGCAGCCCATCGGACTGCGCCACAATAGGGGCCCGTCCTAGAACCCTCACTCTTGAAAGGACAGGCAGGTCATGCCAAAAATCTATCCCTTCCTCTGGTTTGATACGAAAGCCGAGGAAGCAGCGAATTTTTACCGTTCGATTTTTCCTAACTCGAAAATCGGCAAGATGGCAGGAAGTGGAAAGTTCGGCCCGGGGCCGGAGGGCTCTGTGCTGACGATAGGGTTCTCGCTCGACGGAAAGGAATTCGTTGGGCTCAACGCGGGGGCCGCAATTCAAGTTTACGGAAGCGGTTTCGTTCGTTGTTCCCTGCAATACGCAGGAAGAGATCGACAACTACTAGTCGAAACTGACGTCCGGCGGAGGGCAAGAGAGCTTGTGCGGGCTGGTTGAAGGACAAGTTCGGTCTTTCCTGGCAGATCGTTCCGGCGAACCTCGACCAGTGAATGAGCGATCCCGATCCGCAAAAGTCCTGGCGCGTGATGCAAGCGCTGTTGCAGATGAAGAAGCTGGAGATTGGCAAACTTGAAAGCTCTCGCGCCGGAAGCCAGAAGATTCTTTTCGGCCTGGAGCTGTGCTAGTGATGGAATCGCGAAGCCATGTGCGCTGCGTGCATCGCATAGGAACCGAAATCGCGAACCGTTGCGAAGAGTTCACCGATTTCAAAAGCACAGAGAAAAAAGGCGCAGTGAAACAGAAGTGGGTAGCTCTCTTTCCAGTGGATAGCCGGGAGCGCGCTATAGCCGTTCTTAGCTTTGGCAGTTTGACGAGCGTGGCCATGGCAAGGCCCAGCAGTGAGCCTGCCAGGATATCCGTGGGATAGTGAACGCCGGAATAGATGCGCGGCAAATCGATGACCAGCAGAACGTAGACGAACGCGATGATTCCAAGGCGCCGCGAGACCATCCAAAGAACCATAGCAAGACAAATAAACAGCGTGGCATGATCGCTCGGAAACGAACTCCAATTGATCAGAATTTCAGACTTCATTTCATAGGGAAGACGGAACCCGATGTCCGGATTGTGCAGAGGCCGCACGCGAAACGGAAGCGCAAGAGCAAGAACCCGCGCGACAAAGATGGAACAGATCGAGACGAACAAACCGGAGAGAAGGGTTTCGCGCTTGTCAGCATTTGACGGCCCTTCGATTTCCCAAGCCGCCCAGAATAGCGCCACGATGACGGCACCGGTCGTTAGTCCGTTTTCCATGGTGCGGACGACGATCAAATCGAAAGTGTAGCTTCGATGGGCGAAGTGGTTCAGGAAATGGAAAATGGCCAAATCGAAAGAGTTCATCGGCCGATTCCCGGCAGGTGAGCGAGCTGTCTGCGTTCTACGGGTTCCACAAGGTTCATTTTAACTGGGAGATGTCATTCATTTTTCTTGCCCATTCATCGGTTGTTCATTTTGTTAAGAGCTTTCTGCTTACAAAGCCTGTAGGACAGGTGCCGGCGAGCCGCGCAAAGCAAGAAGCATCAAGGAGCGGCTTGCCCTCGCGCACAGAGCACGCTCAAGGTAGACTTATGCATCCCCGATGACGGAACAACGAGGCTGAGGACACTGGAGATGACGCGCACCACGGAAGCGAATGAACGGATGCAGAGGCCGCTGGAGAGTGTCGATCCGCAGATTGCGGAATTGCTGCGCGAAGAGGCGGTGCGGCAGGCGACGGGTCTGGAGCTGATTCCGTCCGAAAACCTTGTTTCCGAAGCTGTACTGGAGGCAATGGGATCGGTCTTTACAAATAAGTACGCGGAAGGGTATCCGGGCAAGCGCTACTACGGTGGCTGCGAAGTAACGGACAAAGCCGAGCAGCTTGCAATTGATCGTGCGAAGGCGCTGTTCGGCGCTGACCATGCCAATGTGCAATCACACTCCGGCACTCAAGCGAACGTTTCCGTCTATATGGCCGCGCTGCAGCCTGGCGACACGGTGCTCGGGATGAACCTTTCTCATGGCGGCCATCTGACGCATGGCCATCCGCTGAATTTTTCCGGGCGCATGTACAAGTTCATCGCCTACGGCGTGCGTCAGGATACAGAACAGATAGACTACGACGAAATTGACCGGCTGGCGAAAGAGCACAAGCCGAAGATGATTGTGGCTGGCGCGAGCGCGTATGGCCGCGTCATTGATTTCGCGCGGATCGCAAAGGCTGCGCGGGACAACGGCGCGCTCTTCTTTGTGGACATGGCGCACATCGCGGGACTTGTGGCCGCCGGAGTGCATCCAAGCCCTGTGCCGCACGCAGATTTTGTGAGCACGACGACGCACAAGACGTTGCGCGGGCCTCGTGGCGGGCTGGTACTGTGCAAAACGCAGTTTGCCAAAGAGCTCGACAAACTGACGTTCCCTGGATTGCAGGGCGGGCCGCTTGTGCACACGATTGCGGCGAAAGCGGTTTGCCTGAAGGAAGCGGCAGAGCCGAGCTTCAAGGAATATCAGAAGCAAGTCGTGGCAAACACAAAAGCTATGGCTGCTTCGGTTACTAAGCGCGGATTCCGGATCGTATCCGGCGGTACGGATAATCACTTGTTCCTTGTTGAAGTTCATTCTCGCGGAATCACCGGCACGGAAGCGGAAAGGGCCCTGGACCGCGCGGGCATTACCGTGAACAAAAATTCGATCCCGTTCGATCCCCTGCCGCCGATGAAGGCGGGAGGGATTCGGCTGGGCGGGCCTTCCGTGACGACGCGCGGAATGCACGAGCCAGAGATGGATGTGATTGGCGGGTGGATCGCGGATATCCTCGACAGTGTGACGGCAGCTGGAGGCAATGCGGAAGTCGAGCAAAAAGTTCGCTTGCAAGTTGCGGAGCTTGCAGGAAAATTCCCGATTTACGAAGCGCGCGTAAACGGAAGACAAGCCAGTGCAAACAGAGCGCGAGGCTGAGAAATTTGCCGCCGCTACTGCAGCGAATTAAAGGTGTAGCAAAAACTCCGGATCGTCCGGCAAATCGCAATCGAACTTCATCGGCCGGAAGTCAGAATCGAACTTGAAGATTTTTCTCTCAGTGCGGCTGGCAACATAAAAGTGCCCTTTGTCCGTAAACGCCATTCCAGAACTATTTTTCAGGCGGACGTCCTTGATGGCAACCAGCTCGAAATTTCCCGGAGGATTTGGCAGCCTCGCGCTCCGGATTTCGTCGCCTCCGCTCACGTACAAGGAGCCTTTCCAAATAGCGAGGTGAACCGGAGACTCGACCCCGTTGCTCTGGCCAAGAAATTTTCCATTTTTGTCGTAGACCTTGACGCGCCGCGCGGGCTGGTCTGCGACATACAGCGCGCCGTTGGCCCAAACAACTCCACGAACGGAATGCTTCTTCGTGCCGTCGTCAGCGTATTCGAGTCCCTGGGGAGGCGCGAGGGGAGTCGATGCCGGCTTCAAACTCTTGCTGGAGGCTACAAAAGTACCGGGCAGGAATTTCCCGCCGGCTGGGAGCGCGGGCGCGATCGGGGATGGAGTGCCGGTTTTGCCGTCCGCTGAGGTTTTTAGACGCGTGACAACGTTCGTGTCCTGGCTGGAAACAAAACAGTGGCCCGCATCATCGAAGGCGAGGTCAAACGGGTGAAGAACTCCGCTACAACTGACACCGGTAACAAACTTTGAAGCAAATTTGTAGTCCGTGCCCGCACCCTTATAGCAGAGCACACTGTTCTGCTCTTTATTCGCACTGACCACATACAAAACTCCGCCGACGAGATAAATGCCGCGAAGTTCATCAGGAGTAACGCCGTCGGCCTGCTGCAATACCGAGGTGGTGATTTTTTTTCCGTCTTTGTCGTAGGCATGGACGTTGTTCAAATGGGGATTTTTTTCAGGTTTGCCGCCGTGGAGCGTGACAAAAAGCATATTCCCTCCGAGCTCTGTGCAGATTCCGGAGGAAGGTTGGGTAGACCTGCCCGGGATGAGCACAGCCGATAATTAGTATAGTGCCCTAAAGGGAGCGAAACGTTTCGTCGATCGTTGTCACTAATCATTAACAAATGATTGGCGTAAGCCTTGGCCCGGAGGGATACTAGGGCGCCCTCCCCAGATTGGAAGGAGTTCCCCGCGATGACTATGTTTTCTCACCTTTCCCCCACTCTCGAACGAGTCTGCAGAAGGATTCTGGCAGCGGCGATTCTCGTGGCGCTCGGTTCGCCGGCCTATGTGGCTCTGACCCGTGCGTCGGGTGATGACACCGACCAAAAGGTCAAAAAGCAATTCTATTCCGCAGCTGACCGGCTTGCGGCAATGAAGGACGCAGCGCTCTACGAACCAAAGGCGGTCGGAGATGCAAACATTCTGGAAGGCCCGAAACAAAGCAAGAAAGAGTTTCAGTTTCATTCCGGTGACAAAGTGATTTGCGACTTCGCGACACCTGGAAAAGATATGGGCGGAAAAACGCCGAAGTTCGGCTGCAAGATCACTAGCGTGGTAAGCGCAGACGGCACGGTGCAGACACTTACGGCCGATATGGATGACAGCGACCCGATCAAAGTGAAATTCGGCGCAACCGACAACGAAGTATATGCGGAAATCGTGTCAACGCGACTGATGTGGGCGATGGGCTACTACGCGGATTCGTGGTTTTCCGTGAAGGTGGAATGCCACAATTGCCCGGAAAATCCGGTGAGCGGATCGGGAGCGGCGGCGACGCGAACGTATGAGCCGGCAACGATTGTCCGGAAATACAGCGGCCATAAGATGACCGAGAAGGACAAACCGGATCAGGGCTGGAGCTGGAAAGAACTGGACGCTGACAATGGGAGGCCCACCTACGAACGCGATGGATTGAAGTTGCTTGCGGCGTTTATGAAACACAGCGACAACAAACCGCCGCAGCAACGCCTGAGTTGCGACAAGGTGAACATTGACCAGAGCACGAATCCGTTCAAGGTGACGTGCGAGAAGCCTGTGATGCTGGTGCAGGACGTTGGCGCCACATTTGGGGGCGGAGGACTATTCACGGGAAATGATTCGGCCAAGATCAATCTGGACGTTTGGTCGCACAAGAGTTTGTGGAACAAAGCGGGGACAGATGCAGCGCCGAAACAATGCCAGGCGACGCTTAGCAAGAGCCTGTCTGCGCACGACGGATTGGACAACCCGAACATCAGCGAGGACGGGCGGAGGTTTGACGCGGGACTGATGTGCCAGCTTTCCGACAAGCAGATCGAAGATTTGTTCCGGGCGGCGCACGTGGCGGAGATGCCGAAGTATCACAACTCCGATGGAAGCTTCAAGTCCGGCGTGGATGAGACAACGATCCTGAAGGATTGGGTGGCAGCGTTCAAGGCAAAGCGAGAGGACCTTGCCAAGGCGCGCTGCTTGTGGAAAGACAAGCCGGCAGACTTGAACGTTATTGATAATCCAGCAAATTTGCCAAGCGTGCCGAACTTTTGTACGGCAAAACCGAACTGATTTTCTCCCGGGCTAATACTCTCTCCCAGAGTTCCTGCGGTCCCAGCCGATCTGAAGCGCAAGGAGTTGCGCGAAACGAGGAGGCGCCATGTTGCGTGCAATCGGTGAAAAGACATTTCTTGCAGCGATGATAGCTCTTTGGGTTGTTGCCGGGGCTGCGGCGCAGTCCGGCGGGTGCGATGTGCCGGACGACATGAAGAAAGAGCAGAAGCTGCCCTGCATGAAAGCGGGCAGCATTTTACTCGAGCAGCCAGCGCTGACGTCAACGCAATTGGCAAATGGGCCGGACTTTGATGCTTCGCAGCCCGATGCGACGCGATTCAAGTATTTCACGGAGGCGGACACGATTCACTGCTATTTCCGGCCGCACTACGCATTCCAAAAAGTTCCGGGCGACAGCATGAAATTTCAGTGCTGGCAGATGGCGGCGGACGGGGCATTTTTCAGCAAGAAGGGCCAGCCGATCCAGGCGAGCGGCGTGAAGGTTGTGATTAGCGAGGACAAGAACGGAGTAAAATCGGCTTCTCTTTTTCCCAGCGACGATGCGCAGAATCAGCATGAGATCAAAGCGGACCGGGTGAAGATTAAATATCTGAAACCCCCGTTCCCCAACCACGATCCCCGGTTCAACGAGGTTTTTACGGCAGTGGCGGCGACGCGATTCATGTGGGTTTTGGGATTTCTTGCGGATGACGTTTATCCGGCAGGCACGGCGTCTTGCATTGGATGCGGACCGGATCCGTTTGGAAACAAACTGGCGGACAACAAAGCATCCCTGAAGGACGCGCCGGACGTCTTCAAGGTCGTGAACGTCGAACGGGAGCTGGATCTGGATCAAATCGCACCGGAAGATGATGAGACCTGGTCCTGGACTGATACGGCGAAGTTTTATTCGGATGGGGAATGGACGCACCAACAAAAGGTGGAGTTCGATGCATACCGGTTGGCGCTCGGATTGATTCACTATCACAATGCGCTGCCACAGCAGAACCGGCTGGTTTGTGCGCGGTGGGATAGCGCCAATTCCAAGCACTGCAGTAAGCCGATGATGTATGTACATGACCTGGGTTCGACATTTGGAAAGAAGCGGAGCGGATTCGATCTGTTCGGTACGAATCCGAGAGGCATCTACGACGCATGGCGGCCGCAAACCGTATTCGCGAACGCTGCGAACTGCGAGCTACGCGCAACCCTCCTGGGCGACAAGCAGGTTTTGAAAGAAGCGCAGGACCTGATGATTCAGCGGGTGGCAAGGCTGGATAAGGAGACGGTCAAAGCGATTTTCCGAACGGCGCGATTTCAGATGACCGATCAGGCACAAATCAAACGGCTGCGCGCAAAGGGTTCGCAGAATCCGGAAGAAGATGCGCTGGAAGAATGGACAAGTGCATTTCTAAGCCGAGTAGAAGAGATCAAAACAGCGAAGAATTGTAAAGCGAACTAGAAGATTCAGAGTTCGTGTACGACTTCGACAAGCGTATACGTTCCAGCAAGACGCAATTAGTGTCACCGCAATACTGACCTTTATTGGCGCACCGCTCCAAAGTGCAGATGTCCCAAGACTGGCCCTCCGTCCAGTAGATTCCGCAGCAACAGACGCGTAGTTTTCCAAGTGATGTTGATGGAACTCGCACTCGCGCTGTTCTTCCCCGTGCTTTGCATCCTGATGCTGGCAGGAAAGATTGTGCCGGGTTGGCCGAACCCCATGTCCACGGCAGCCCGCAATCAGCGCGTACGAGTTTCTGCTTCCCGGGTTGTCAATCTTACTTACGCGCCGAAGCGCGCGATTGACGAGGTGGTCCATGATGGATACTGAGGCGTTCCGAGAGTTCAAGCAGGGGCTGACGCTGTTGCGGGACAACTATGCCGTGAAAGCCCTGCCGCACATGCAGCGCGCGGTCGATCTGGAAAAAAACAATCCGTACTACATGTCGTACCTGGGCGTGGTACTGGCGCGTTCGGAGCAGAAGTGGGGCGAAGCGGAAAAGCTTTGCGACAGCGCGGTGCGCCTGAAGCGAAATCAAGCGCAGTTGTACTTGAACCTGGCGGAAGTTTACGCAACTGCTGGCCGCCGGGAAGAGGCTGTTGAGGCACTGCAAGCTGGATTGAAATTCGCGCGCCGCGACATCCGGCTAAACATTGCGATGAACAAACTGACCAATCGGCGTTCGCCGGTGCTGTCTTTCCTCGGGCGCAAACACCCGATCAATCGAAGCCTTGGCAAGCTGCGGCACGAGACTCTTTCGCTGATCGGAAAAGCGTAGCCAAAAATCGAGTTTCCCCAACCCCCAAACGCGGGAATGGGCGGCTAGTTGTCCTCTAGCCGCCCATTCTTGTTTTCGGTGAAGATTCTTTCAAGCCGTTCACTAGGGTGTCCGCTTATTTTCGAGGCGGCGCATTGAACGAATAGCTGTGCTGTTGAAGTCCCCATTTCCATGAGCATCTTGATGCCGACGCCGGTGAGGCCGTTCGAACGTGGATCCATGCGAACCACTTCCGCAAGGTATTCGCGATTGATGGCAGCCGGCTCTTTGGAATACGGCATGGTGACGAAAAGCCGAAGACCGATTTCGTAGCCCTTTTCGCTAGTCTGGAAGTAAACGCCGCTGCGCGAAACGCTCATGGTGCCGCGCAGATCTTCGAAATGCTCTTTTTCCGGATCGGACGGGCGGATGCGCATCAACTGCGTGATTTTGCAGCGACGGCTGCCGCGGCGTTCGGGCAGAGAGTTGGGTCGAGAAAAAGTAACTGACTTGCTGGGAGTCTTGCTCATCAAATCCTGCGTGGCCATTTAAAGTTCACCTTAGAATTTACAGCTTTTCCTACAAAAAGTGTACGCGGAGTGGGAAAACAAAACCTATAGAGAAGTGGTACCCAGAAAGATTAGGACCGAAGCATGAAAAGTTGGTACGGAAGTACTAGGGGAAGAGAGAAGGCCCAAAATGCCGGAAAGCGGGTTGATACCGGACGGGAGTCAGATTATTTCTACCAACGAGCGGGATTTCTGGAAGTCATTCATGCACAGACACTTAGGGGCACCTTCGAAGGCCGCAGCCCGGTTTTGGCAAAGCGTTTGCTTTGCGAGGAGGCGAATCTCGAGCGATTCCGGCGGTGGGGGAGTAGCGATTGATAGGAGCGGCAGAGACTGCTTGCCCATTTTTCACCGTGGCTCCCAACGTTCCACTCTTTAATCGGCCGCGCGGTACACGGCAGCTTCCTTTTGCCGGATTGTTCTCCTTCGGCTGCACCCTGGTAAGGCTTCGTCAGCGTGACTTTCCCCGCGGAGTTGTGCGATTCTTCCTGCGCAGAATAGCGGGGCGGGGCGAATGCTGAAGAAATTCAAGGACTTAACCGAGCGCGAAATCCTTGCGCTGGCGATTCAAAACGAAGAAGAAGACGGAAGAATTTTTGGCGAGTTCGCGGACCAGTTGCGCGAATCCTATCCGGCGACGGCGAAGATGTTTGAAGAGATGCGAGAGGAAGAAGCAGCGCACCGGGACCGCTTGTTTGCCACGTTTCGCGAACGATTTGGAGATCATATTCCCTTGATCCGGCGCGAGGACGTAAAGGGGTTTTTGAAGCGAAAGCCGCTGTGGCTGGTGAAGCCCCTGGGAGTGGATGCGGCGCGAAAGCATGCCCAGGTCATGGAGATGGAGGCGGTGCGATTCTATGAGAGAGCCGCGAGCCGCCTGACCCACGTACCGACGCGGGAGCTGTTGAACAAGCTCGCGGACGAGGAGCGGAAACATTCCGAGACTGCGGGCGAGCTCGAAGAGAAACACCTGACCAAGCAAGCTCGCGAACAGGAAGACAAATCGCACGAGAAGTTGTTTCTGCTGCAGATTGTGCAACCGGGACTCGCTGGACTGATCGATGGTTCGATTTCCACGCTGGCCCCGATCTTTGCGGCCGCCTACGCAACGCACCGAACCTGGGACGCCTTTTTGGTTGGATTGGCGGCTTCGATCGGCGCGGGAATTTCCATGGGATTTACGGAAGCGCTTTCCGATGATGGCTCGCTGACAGGGCGAGGTTCACCTTGGATCCGCGGAGCAGCGACGGGGCTGATGACCACAGCCGGGGGGATGGGGCATACACTTCCCTTCCTGATTAAGGATTTTCGGATTGCGATGATCGTTGCGCTCCTGGTGGTGGCATTGGAGCTTGCAACGATCAGCTTTATACGCCACAAGTACATGGACTCGCCCTTTCTGCAGGTGACTTTTCAAGTGCTGATCGGAGGCGTTTTGGTGCTGCTTACGGGGATACTCATTGGAAGTTCTTAGTTCTGTTCATGAATAGAGTTCGTGGATTCAGCCAAACGACCTGCCAAGGCATGTATACAACTGACCGCAGACGGGTTTGCCTCGTGTTAGAATCCGATGCTCCAACCCACTATTCCTGGAGAAATTGAAGATGATCCGCAGACTTGTTTTGGTTTTAGTCATGTTTGGTGTGGTTACTTCCGCTGCGGAGCGCCAGCCCAACGCGGATTATCGCGCGCGCCGAATGGCGCTGGCTAAAGTCATGAGCGCAGATAGCGGAATACTGGTGCTCTTCGCCCCCATGGAGCAGGCTGGCCAGAATAACCTCTATGGCTTTCGTCAAGAAGATAACTTTTACTATCTGACGGGTTTGGCGGAACCCGGCGCAGCCATGGTGATCAACTCCAATCCATATCAAGAGATCCTTTTCCTTCCGGAGCACAACGCGACGCAAGAAAAGTGGACCGGGCCAAAGCTGGGCCCAGAAAACCCTGAGGCGCCGAAGGTCACAGGTTTCGATCGGGTTGCGAGCCTGGACACGATGCGCGATGTGCTAGCGAAAACTCTGCCGCAGGCGCGCGCTGTGATTTACTCCGACTTGGGCAACGACGGTCAATCGGCGGCGTCCACAGGTCCGGTGGAATGGCTGCGGCGCGCGAATTCGTTTCCGAACTACGTTTCGTTCCATGACCTCCGGCCGCTGTTGGGGAAGCTGCGCATGGTCAAAGATGCAGGTGAACTGCAGCTCATCGAGAAAGCTACGGACGCCTCGGCCGCCGCTCACCATGCTGCACTGAAAGCGATTCGCCCCGGCATCAGTGAACGCGAGATTTCCGCGTTGATGCAGTACGAATTCGGCAAGCGTGGCTGTGAGCGTCCAGCGTACGCGCCCATTGTTGGTTCCGGTCTTTACTCCACAGTGCTGCACTATTCCGAAGACGACAAGGTCATGAAAGACGGCGATGTGGTCGTGATGGACGTGGCAGGCGAATACTCGATGTACACTTCAGACATTACGCGCACTGCTCCGGTCAACGGCAAGTTCACTGCAAGGCAGCGAGAAATCTACAACATTGTTCTGGGCGCACAGGAAGCCGCGATTCAGGCTTTCCAATTGGGCAAGTCCAGGCTGGAACGCGGCGCAGGAGCAGATTCGCTTTACAAGATTGCCTTCGATTACATCAACACCCACGGCAAGGATTTACACGGGGAGCCTCTGGGGAAGTACTTTATCCACGGATTGGGCCATCACGTGGGGTTGAACGTGCATGATGCCAGCGAGCCGGGACTGCTTGAAAAAGGGATGGTCTTTACGCTGGAGCCGGGCATTTACATTCCCGAAGAAAAGCTGGGCGTGCGGGTAGAGGATTTGTTCTATATCGACCGGGACGGAAAACTCTTGCTGCTTTCCAAAGGCCTGCCGCGTACGGCGGACGAAGTGGAAGCAGAGATGAGGAAGTAGCTTCGGAATTGATCAACGCGTGAGAAAGTCCCATTCCTCCGAGCCGCGTTGGAGCAGAGCGGCGCGATCTTCAGGCAAAATCCAGCGTTGGTGAATGAGCTCGTCGGCGGCCTGAGCGAACTTTTGCAAATAGATTTCGCGGCTGGCGTAGCGCTCGGCGATGGATTTTCTCGGATCGCCGGATTTCTGGCGCGCAGCGGCATCCTTTGGAAATGGGAAGAAGGAACCCTCGAACGGCAAGCGTTGCTCGGGAGCGCCGATGGACGGGTCGCGGAGATTCCAGCCGGTGTAAGTTGCCAGAGGCACGGAAATCTCCGGTAGGTGAACGCCGGCGAGTTCGTTGCCGTCTTGGTCTACCTGCGGCACAAGGACAGGAAACGGCTTTCCAACCACCGGCGGCTGATTCGCGATGATTCCCTGCTTCCATTCCGGGCCGAAGTCTAGGTGATACGCGATATTGGTGTCCCCAGGCAGGTGTGCGTTCGGAATTGCGGGGAAGGCGACGCGGCCAAGTGGAACGAGAGATTTGGTGGAGATATTTGGATAGGCGCTAGGCGGAGGAAGAGTTCCCTTTCGAACCCAGACATCCATGTTGGTGATCATAGCGCGCCAGAAAAAACGAATGGGCAAAGGCGATTGCAGGTTTTGGCTCAAGATTGGGCCTTCGCCGCGCGCCGGAGGAAACCGAACGGAGTAGTGCTGCAAGCCGGTGAAAAAGTAGATGCGGACGTTGCCGCTGATTGCTACGTCGCGTTCAGCACCCGCCGAAATGTGAATCAGAGAGCAAGCGCGGCCCCAGTATTCGTAGGAAGTGTTGGAAAGGAAAATTTTGGGCACGACATTTTGCTCGTTTGCACGATTGAGAAGGCTGCCTTTTTCGCCCGTCGCAGGGTCTGTTTCGGGCAGGTCCGTGAACGGGAAAACATCCGTGGGAAAGAATAGGGATGAAGTGGGCTGTGCATCCCGGGAAGGCTGCGCGAACCGGTGATTGAAACTGCCTCGGCCAGCGCCGGCGACATGAGCAAGAATGCCGTCTAGCGCGATGCGGCCTTCTTCGTCGGCGTTAAAACCCTGGTAGAGAAAATGGCGCAAGAAACGGCCGTTCTGCGAGATGCCTTCGGCCAGAACTCGGGCGGCGGGAGTGACGCTGTCTTTATCGTGCTTTGCATAGGACGCAAAATCGCGGACGGCGGCAAATCCGAGGCCGGCAACGACGGGATCGGCAACGACGTAAACATATTCGTAGATTCGTCCCGCTTTGAAGCTGCTATTGAGATGAATGGAACGGTCGCTCGGAGTAAGTTTGCCGTCAACGGTGGCGGCAAATTGCCACTCGGAGCGAGGGATCGTCGTTCGTAGGGCCGTCGGAGAATCACGAACGGTAAGCGTGTTGCGCGGATCGTCTGGAGACGATACGGGATATTCAGCGCCACCGATCCGGCCTTGCATCAGATGGCCGAGAGGGATCTCCAGAGTGTCTGCCGAGGGCATGATGTCCCCGCGGAGAAGGCCGTTGATGGTATTTCCGTTCTCTTTGGCTACCGGCGCATAGAGTCGAACAACGCCGGGTCCGACAGCATCCCACTGCCAACCGAGAGAAACGATCGTGTAGCCGTTGCGGAGAAGCCAAGCGTCGCCGGCATTGTGAACAAGGTCTTCCTCACCACCATCCACCAACGAAAGGATCCGGGGCAAGCCGCGATTGGGATTCTCCAGAAGCATCGTGCCGTTGCCTTTTGCCGGATCTTTGGGCCGGATGGCCACGAAGTCGGCGGAAAATTCGACTTCGCCATTTTGGAGATTGCTTGCGTTTGCAAGATCGACAATCGGCTGGTTGTGCGCGTTGGTGGTAGAGACCGTGAAATAGACGCGGCCGGTGATGCGCTCGTAAGGCCCGGCGTCACCGAAGGACTTGCCTTCGACAACGTCTGAGCGGGAAGAGATCTCGACGCGTTTAACCCGAGCAATCAGAGGTGAAGCCGCGAGGAAAGAAACCGTGGCAACTAGAAATAGAAAAGTTGCGAGACGCTTGAAGCGGAAAATCATGCGGGGGAGGATATCACGAGCCAAAGTCGACAGGAGAGTCCCCTATTTTGTGGTGCTCGAGAGTTGCTTGACGAGATCGTAGAGAAAGGCATGGCCTTCGTAGAAGGACTTGACGAAGATGCGCTCGTCGCGGCCGTGGAAGCGGACGTCGTCGCGGTCAATGAAGATGCCCTGAATGCCGTAACAAGGAATTCCTTCGGCACGGAGCATTCGGCCATCCGTGGCGCCCATGACCATGTTGGGAACAACAGCCACGCCGGGCCACATTTTCGACGTAACTTTCGTTGCGGCGTCGAGAACATCCGGTCGGAGCGGCGAAGACGGGCCGCGTTCAAAATCGCCGAATCTATTCACCGAAACCTGGTCGTCGGCAAAGACTTTTTTCAGAGTGTCTTCTACGTACTGCGGCGAATCTTCCGGCAGGACGCGGCAATTTACGGTGGCGGCAGCGAGTTGCGGCAGCGCGTTCAAGGCATGACCGCCTTCGAGTTGCGTTGCGACGCAGGTTGTACGAAGCGTCGCGTTGAAAGCGGGAGCGAGCGCCGCGACTTTTTGCATCGCTTCATACGAGCCATCGGCAACTTGGAGCAGATCCTGTTTTTCGGGGCCGTTGGAGATTTCCCCCATACGGTGGAAGTAGGCGGACGTTACTTCGTTGGTCTTTAGTGGAAAGCCAAACGCGGCAAGCCGGGTGAGCGCGCCGGCGAGGCGGTAGATGGCATTGTCTGCCACGGGCAGCGAACTGTGGCCGCCTTTGTTTCGTACCTCTAACCGAAAATTCATGACGTATTTTTCGCTGACCTGAAGATAATTCGCCACCGCTTTGCCGTTGACGATTTCTCCCCAGCCACCTTCATTCAGCGCAAATTCAGCTTCGATCAGTTCCCGATGGTTCTTGAGAAGCCACGCGACGCCGTTGAACGGTCCGCCACCTTCTTCGTCCGCCGTGAGCGCGACGATGAGGTCGCGATCGGGAACGAAGCCTTCCTTTTTGTACTGAATCAGGTTTGCGATCCAGATGGCGGCTTGCGCCTTGTCGTCACCAGTGCCGCGACCGTAGAAGTAGCCGTCCTTTTCGATGAGCTGAAAAGGGTCCATGGACCAGTCATCTCTCTTGGCTTCGACGACGTCGATGTGGGCGAGAAGCAGAAGCGGCTTGCGCTTACCCGTGCCGTGATAGCGCACCACAAGATTCGATTTCTTAGGGCTGGCGCCACCGAGAAAAATGTCTGTGTCAGGAAAGCCGGCGGCTTTGAGCCGCGCGGCGGCGGCTTCGGCAACCGGCGACGTGGCACCCGTGGTAAAGCCAGATTGGATTTCGATGAATTGCTTGTAGATATCACGCGCGAGCTGCTTTTCGGCGTCGGGGCGGACGGTTTGAGCGGAAACCGCAGCAGCAAAGGAAAGCGCGAGACAGAGAGAACAAATTCCTGATTTTCGCATGCGGCATTCTTCCATGAGCCCAACTCCGGCGCAACTCGCTGCGTGCAAAATCAGTCAGCCTGGGCGGGAAGGGGGAACCGATGCGCGTGGCGAGCGGCGCGGTGGCCCCGAATCCAGATCTGGACGCGATCCATGTAGAGATAGACGACGGGTGTGGTGAACAGCGTGAGGAGCTGGCTCAGGATGAGGCCGCCGACGATGGCGATGCCGAGCGGACGACGAAGTTCAGAGCCGGTGCCGTGTCCGAGTGCGAGCGGCAGGGCACCGAGAAGCGCGGCCATAGTCGTCATAAGAATTGGGCGGAAACGGAGCAGGCAGGCTTTGTGGATGGATTCGATTGGCGAAAGGCCTTCCTGCGTTTCAGCCTGCACCGCAAAATCAATCATGAGGATGGCGTTTTTCTTGACGATACCAATGAGCAGAATGATCCCGATGAGCGCAATAAGCGTGAGCTCCGTTTTAAAGAGCATCATTGTGAGCAGCGCGCCGACGCCGGCGGACGGGAGCGTAGACAGAATCGTAACCGGATGGATGAAGCTCTCGTAAAGGATGCCGAGAATGATGTACACCGCGGCAAGCGCGGTAATGATCAGCACTAGGATGGACGATTGCGAATCTTGGAAAGCGGCGGCCGTGCCCTGAAATCCGCCGTGCACTGTGGGAGGCATGTGAATTTGCGTCTGCGCCTCTTGAATTTTCTTGACGGCATCGCCAAGCGGCAGCGATGGTGCGAGATTGAAGGAGAGCGTAATCGAAGGAACGAGTCCCTGGTGATTGACGGAAAGCGAAGTGTTCGTCGGTTCGTAATGAGCGAATGCGCTGAGCGGAATGACTTTACCCGTGTTGCTGGGCAGATAGATGTGATTCAGACCATCCGGGCTTTGCGTGTATTGCTGCTGGACTTCGAGAACGACGTGATATTGATTGAGACCTTTGTAAATGTTTGACACCTGACGCTGGCCGAAGGCGTCGGAGAGCGTGTTATCCACGTCGGTGAGGTTCACTCCTAGGCGGGAAGCGGTGTCTCGGTCGACGACGAGAGAAGTCTGCAGTCCGCGGACTTGCTGGTCGGAGTTTGCATCATTGATTCCCGGGATTTTCTTAATGGCGTCGAGTAGTTTGGGACCCCAGGAGTTCAACTCATCCAGCTTTTCCGCCTGCAGGGTGTATTGATACTGCGCCGCGCCAAAGCGGCCGCCGATGGTCAGATCCTGCACAGACTGCATAAAGAGAGTCGCGCCGGGAATTTTTGCGGCTTTCTTGCGAAGGCGAGCGATCACTTCATCAGAACTCATCTTGCGTTCTTCTAGCGGCTTTAGTTGAGCGAACATACGCGCCGTGCCGCCGCCATTGCCCCCACCAGCAAACGACGTGGCTGTTTCGACCGCTTCATCCTTCAGCACCAAGTTGGTGAACTCAACCATCTTTCCGGCAATGGAAGCGAACGAAGCGTCCTGGTCACCCTGAATCGAACCATTAATGCGGCCAGTGTCCTGCTGTGGGAAGAAGCCTTTGGGGACGATGTAGAAGAGATATCCGTTGAGGCAGACCGTGCCAATGGTAATCAGAAGAACGGCGAATTGATGGCGCAGCACGACGCGGAGGCAGCGATCATAAATGCGGACAATGCCGTTGAAGGCACCTTCCGCCACACGATAAGCCCAACCGTGCTCGCCCGTTTCGTGGCGCAGGAAGCGGGCGCACATCATCGGAGTGGTGGTGAGCGAGACGACCATCGAAACGGTGATGGCTGCGGTGAGCGTGATGGCGAATTCGCGAAAGAGGCGGCCAACGATTCCCGGGAAAAGCAGAATTGGAATGAATACGGCGACAAGTGAACTGCTCATCGAAAGGACGGTAAAGCCGATTTCGCTGGCACCTTTCATTGTGGCAGCAAACGGTTTCATGCCGTTTTCAATATGACGCGCAATATTTTCAATGACGACGATGGCGTCGTCCACCACGAAGCCAGTGGAAATGGTCAGCGCCATGAGCGATAGGTTGTCTAGGCTGTAGCCACAGAGATACATCACGCCGAAAGTGCCGACGAGAGAGAGCGGAACGGCGATGCTGGGAATGATGGTGGCCCAAACGTTGCGCAGAAAAACGAACACGACAAGGATGACAAGCGAAACGGAAATGAGAAGGGTGATCTCGACGTCGTGAATGGAAGCTCGAATCGTGGTGGTGCGATCCATGGCGACGCGGAGATGCAAAGAAGGGGAAATGGAAGCGCGAAGTTCCGGCAGAATCACCTTTATGCGATCCACGGTTTCGATCATGTTCGCATCCGGCTGGCGGAAGACCGCAAGAATCACGCTCGGCTCGCCGAAAGAAAGTCCAAGGTTGCGAACGTCTTCGACGGAATCGGTCACGTTGGCAATGTCCTGCAAACGGACCGGCGCGCCGACGTGACCGGCAACCACGAGCGGCTGATATTCGTAGGCTTTAAAAAGCTGATCTGTGTCCGCAATGGCGACGCTGCGGTTGTCGTCAGAGAGCGATCCTTTCGCAAGATTCGCGTTGGCGTTGCGCAAAGCGTTGCGGACTTGTTCCAGGCTGATGCCGTAACTGTTAATTTGGTCCGGGTTGACGGAAACGCGCACCGCCGGGCGCGAACTGCCCCAGGTGAAAACCTGTCCGACGCCTTCCACCTGCGCGAGTTTCTGCGCGAGGATCGAATCGGCTGCGTCGTAGATTTCGGCCGGCTTGATGTTGGTCGAAGTGAGCGAAAGCAGCAAGATCGGCGCATCGGCCGGATTCACCTTGCGATACGTTGGCTGGCCGGGCAGATCTGCCGGGAGCTGGCTGCGCGCTGCGTTTATGGCCGCCTGAACGTCGCGAGCGGCGGCGTTGATGTCGCGATTAAGATCGAATTGCAGGACGATGCTGGTTGAACCCATCGAACTCGAAGAGGTCATCTGCGTGACGCTGGCTATATGTCCGAGCTGGCGCTCGAGAGGCGCAGCGACGTTGGAAGCCATCGTTTCGGGGCTCGCCCCAGGAAGGCCCGCGCCTACTGCGATGGTCGGGAAGTCAATCTTTGGCAGCGGGGCAACCGGCAGAAATCGGAAGGCAACCGCACCTGAAAGGAAAATGGAAATTGTGAGAAGGGTCGTCGCCACGGGGCGGCGAATGAAGGGTGCGGAGAAGTTGGAAGAAAAATTCACGCTCTAGTCCCCCGTAGCGGGCTCTTCAATCGGATTACCAACACGGAATTCAAACCGATGGGCAAGCCAGTCAAACGCGAGGTAGACGACCGGCGTTGTGTAGAGAGTCAAAATCTGGCTCAGGATGAGGCCACCAACGATGGTAATGCCGAGAGGACGGCGAAGCTCCGAGCCCACGCCCGTACCGAGAGCGAGCGGCAGTCCGCCGAGCAGCGCGGCCATAGTGGTCATCATGATTGGGCGGAAACGGAGCAAGCAAGCTTCGTAAATTGCGTCGAGCGGCGACTTGCCGTGTTCGCGTTCGGCTTCGAGCGCAAAGTCAATCATCATGATCGCGTTTTTCTTGACGATGCCGATGAGCAGGATGATGCCGATAAGAGCGACAATGCTGAACTCTTCGCGGCAGATCAAAAGCGCAAGAATTGCGCCAACGCCGGCCGAGGGCAGCGTGGAAAGAATCGTGATGGGGTGAATGAAGCTTTCGTAAAGAATGCCGAGAACGATGTACACCGTGACAAGCGCAGCGAAAATCAGAATCGGCTCGTTCGCGAGTGAATTCTGGAAAGCAGCCGCCGTACCCTGGAATTTCCCCTGAATGCTGGGCGGCATTTTCAAGGTCAGCCTTTGCTTCGTTGACTGCGTCGACCGCATGGCCGAGTGAGGAGCCGGGAGCGAGATTGAAAGAAAAAGTGACGACCGGAAACTGCCCTTGATGATTCAAAGTCAGAGGCGCGCTATCGGTTTCGACGCGGGTAAACGCGGTAAGCGGAACCTGCGTTCCATTGGAAGAGTGGACGTAAATATTTTTGAGTGAATCCGGATTTTGCTGGAACTGTGGGTCCACTTCCATGACCACATGATATTGATTGAGCTGCGTGTAGATCGTGGAGACTTGGCGCTGGCCGAAGGCGTCGTACAGGGCGTTGTCAATGTCCGCGGGGAGAATGCCGAGCCGCGCGGCGGAATCGCGGTCAATGATGATTTTGAGAAGCAGCCCACCACTCAGATTGTCGCTGGCAACATCGCGAAGTTGCGGAAGCGATTTCAATCGCTCGAGGAACTTCGGGACGTTGGCGTTGAGTTCTTTGGCGTCCACATCTTCAAGACTGTACTGAAATTGCGTGCGGCTGACGCGGTCTTCGACCGTAAGATCCTGCACCGGCTGCATAAAGAGCGTGATGCCGTCCACTTTGTCGAGCTTCGGCTGAAGCCGGCGAATGACGTCGCTGGCGCTAACGTGATGGCGCAATTCGAGCGGTTTGAGATTGATCTGAATGCGGCCCTGTGTTGAGCGTGGTGTTGGTGCCGTCAATTCCGATGAAAGAGGAAAGGCTGTCCACGGCGTCATCCTGCAGGATGACGTCGGCGAGAGCTTGCTGATGCGATGGCCATGGAGAGGAAGGAGATCGACTGCGGCGCTTCGGAGATGCCGAGGATGACGCCGGTATCCTGTACCGGGAAAGAAGCCTTTGGGGACGTAAATGTAGAGAAGGATCGTGCCGACGAGCGTTGCGACTGTGACGAGAAGCGTGATCTTGCGAAAGCGGAGAACAAACTGTAAGCGTGCGGCCGTAGAACGCAATGACGGCGTTAAAGGCGTCTTCCGATTTTCGATAAAACCAAGTTTCGTCTTCTTCGCTTTTGATGGCGCAGGAGCTTGGCGCTCATCATCGGCGTAAGCGTGAGAGAGACGATGGCAGAAACGAGAATCGTGACGGCCAGCGTAATGGCGAATTCGCGGAAGAGGCGGCCAACGATATCGCCCATGAAGAGCAAGAGGAATGAGCACGGCGATGAGCGAAACGGTCAACGAGAGAATCGTAAAGCCGATCTGTTCGGAACCTTTGAGGGCGGCTTGCAGCGGCGATTCGCCTTCTTCGATGTAACGGCTGAAATGTTTTCGATCATGACGATGGCGTCGTCCACGACGAAGCCGGTGGAGATGGTGAGCGCCATGAGCGAGAGATTGTTCAGGCTGAAGCCGAGCAAGTACATCACGCCGAAACGTGCCGACGATGGAGAGCGGCACGGCAACGCTGGGGATAATCGTGGCGCGAACGCTGCGCAAGAAAAGGAAGATAACCATCACGACGAGCGCGATAGTGAGCATCAACTCAAATTGAACGTCTTCGACTGATGCGCGAATCGTCGTGGTGCGGTCGGTGAGAATCTTGACATCCACCGAAGCCGGCAGGGCTGCTTGCAGCTGAGGGAGAAGTTTCTTGACGCGGTCCACAACGCTGATGATATTTGCGCCGGGCTGTCGCTGAATGTTGACGATGACGGCGGGATTCTTGTCAGCCCACGCGGCCTGCATGGTGTTTTCGACGCCGTCGGTGACCTTGGCGACGTCCGTGAGGCGAACGGGAGCGCCGTTGCGAAAGGCAATGATGACGGAGCGATAGCGAATCGCCAGAAATGAGCTGGTCGTTGGCTGCCGATGTGTAACGGACTGGTGGGGGCCATCAAATGTGCCTTTGGCCTGATTCACGTTTGCGGTGCCAAGGGCCGTTCTCAAATCCTCAAGACTGAGGCCATACGAAGCTAGTGCGGTGGGATTGGCTTGAATGCGAACCGCGGGCCGCTGGCCGCCGCTGATGCTGACCAAGCCGACGCCGGGAAGTTGCGAAATCTTTTGCGCGAGGTTGGTGTCCGCTAGGTCTTCAACGTTATAGAGCGGAAGCGATTTGGAGCTGAGCGCGAGCGTCAAAATCGGCGAATCGGCAGGGTTGATCTTGCTGTAGATCGGAGGATTTGGAATGCCCGTGGGCAGCAAATTCGACGCGGAGTTAATGGCGGCCTGGACTTCCTGCTCGGCAATATCAATGTTGAGGTCGAGATTGAATTGCAGCGTGATGAGGGAGCTGCCGAAAGAGCTCGTCGAAGTCATCTGATTGAGGCCGGGGATTTGGCCGAACTGGCGCTCAAGTGGCGCAGTTACGGAAGAAGCCATCACGTCCGGGCTGGCGCCGGGATAAAACGTTTGGATCTGGATCGTCGGGTAATCAACCTGCGGCAACGCGGAGACCGGCAATTGCCGGTACGCGACGCAGCCAACCAAAAGGACGCCGACCATCAGAAGAGTGGTGGCGACCGGCCGCAAAATAAACGGCCGAGAAAGACTCATTGCTTCTTGCCTCCCTGATGGCCTGGACTTGTCTTGCGCCGGCTGGCTCTGCTGCTGCGTGGGCTGACTTGTGTCCTGGCCCGAAGCGTTCGGCCGAGCGTCGCCGACCGGCGAGCTATTGGGAACCACTTTGCTGCCATCCTGCAATTTGTCTTGGCCGTCGATAACGACGACTTCGCCCTGCTTCAGCCCGGCATTGAAAGGCCCGCGTTATTGCCGGTGGTTTGGGCAATGTTGACCGAGCCGAATGTTGACCGTATTTCGCCTGCCCGACCACGTAGACATAGGTTCCCTGCGGGCCGCGTTGAATCGCGCGGCACTGGAACAAGCGTCAGATTCTTTTTCGTGTCCACAAGCAGATGGACATTTACGAACTGATTTGGGAAACAGCGCATTGTCTGCGTTATCGAACAGTGGATTTTAGTTTGTACGTGCCGGTAGTCGGATCGATCTGGTTGTCAATGGTCAGCAGTTTGCCGGAAGTGATCTTTCGCAGTATTGTCGCGGTCGTAAGCTTCGACGGCGAGCTGGACGCCCTTGCGAAGCTTGTCGTAAACCTGCGGAAGCTGATCCTGCGGCAAGCTGAAGATTACGGAAATCGGCTGGACTTGAGTAATGACGAGTAAGGCCCGTTGGTATCGGTGGCGTGAATGATGTTGCCCGGATCAACAAGGCGAAGCCCAACGCGTCCGGTCACCGGCGCCGTGATGTGGCAATAGGTGAGCTGAAGCTTGGCGTTGTCAATCTGCGCCTGGTCCGATTTGATGGCGCCGTCGAATTGACCGACTTGCGATTGCTTGCGTGTCGAGCTGCTGCTGAGGGATGACGCCTTCCTTGAACAGACAGTTTGAAGCGTTCGTAGATTCACTTCGGCATCGCGGCGCTGCGGCCTGATCTTTGGCGAGCTGCCCTTGCGGCTTGTTCCAACTGAACCTGGAACGGGCGCGGATCGATTTCGGCAAGCAAGTCGCCTTGCTTTACGAATTGACCTTCCTTGAAGGTGACAGTCGATGAGCTGGCCGTCCACGCGGCTGCGGACCGTGACGGTGCCAAGGGAGTGACGCTGCCAAGTCCATTGAAGAAAACGGGAAGATCGCCCGATTGCGCGGTCGCAACGACAACAGGCACGGCAAAGCCTCCCGCAACGGGTCCTTTGCCCTTTGCACTGCCAGCGCCACCGGGCACCGCAGCCGAGTCTGCGGCCTTGCTGTGCGAACTGCGATACCACCAGAAGCCGCCAATCGCGATGGCGATCACCAGGAGCCAAATCCACCAGCGACCGCCCGAAGCGGCGTTCCCGCCTGCACGGCTTCCTGTGGCGCTGCCTGTCTCAGGCAGGTCTAAGGACTTCAACTGACTCATTCGATGGCTCCTCTAAACCAATAGCGGGGTGTGAGCACGTCCGCCTGTGGGGGACGACCTTACCGCTGCACCGTGGATGCTCTGCTAAGTAGGCCAGACTATCGCAAAAACACGCCCACGCAAAGATTGGACGGGCGTCAGCAAGGAATGGTTACGCGGCTCGTAGGGGCTAGGTATTTCGCGGCAGGAGAAGGCGAAACGCGCTATAGTGCTCTGCCCAGGTCGAGGAGAAAAGCGAATGCTGAAGGGATTGCTGGTTGGAATTCTGCTGGGCGTATTGATTGTGCTGGGGGCCATCTATTTCTACTTTGCTACAGGACGCGCGCCGGTAGCGGTGACTTCTCCGGAGATGCCGTTCGAGCGCAAGATGGCGCACAAAGCGCTTAACGCGTACCTGGAAAAGCTTCCGCACCCCGCGCCGCAAGTGCCGGCGGATGAAAACAATTTGCTGGAGGGCGCAAAAGTTTATAAAGAGCACTGTGCGGTGTGCCATGGGTTGCCCGGCGAACCGCCCACAGTGATTGCCGAAGGGATGGCGCCGCGACCGCCGCAACTCTTCAAAGGGACCGGCGTGACGGACGACGAAGAGTGGGAGTCCTATTGGAAAGTGGAAGGCGGGATTCGCATGACGGGAATGCCTGGCTTCAAAGGGCGATTGAGCGAAACGCAAATCTGGCAGGTGGCCGTGCTCGTGAAAAACGCGGACAAGATTACGATACCGGTGAGAGCGGCACTGGCGGGAACTCCCGTACCGGCCGCACCCGCGCAGCCCCTGCAAAATAGATTGGCCATAAATTGTGACGTTGTTGGGTTTTGCTCGCCCAATTTGAGCGTGAAGCCTCGGCCTGGGCATGTCTGTCAAAATAAACAGCCGTCGGGATTTGCAGGTGTACAATGCCGAGCGGGGTAGGGTTGTGTAGTTTGTAAGTCATCGTTCACCATACGTGAAATTTCCTGAAAATCACTTCTGAGGGGCAACAACGATGCTGAATCGGCGAATCCAGTCGGTCGTTTTGGGTGTGGTTGCGTGTTTGTTTTTTGCGGGAATGGCTGCCGCGCAGACGAAACTGCTGCGCTTTCCCGATATTCATGGGGAAAAAGTCGTATTCACCTACGGCGGCGATTTGTGGGTCGCCTCGACATCCGGCGGAATGGCGACGCGGCTGACTTCACATCCCGGCCTCGAAGTGTTCGCGAAATTCTCCCCCGACGGGAAATGGATCGCATTCACGGGACAGTACGACGGAGATGAGCAGGTCTATATCATCCCCGCAACGGGCGGCGTACCGAAGCAGCTCACGTTTTATCCGGCGCGCGGACCCCTGACGCCGAGGTGGGGCTACGACAATCAGGTTTATGGATGGTCGCCGGATGGCAAGTCCGTGCTGTTTCGTTCGCTGCGCGAGCATTTCGATTTGGGAGATAGCCGGCTCTATACGGTGAGTGTGGATGGCGGAATGCCGGTGGCGCTGCCGATGCCGAAATCTGGCGCGGGAGATTTTGCGCCAGACGGAAAGAAAGTTGTATATTCGCCGCTCTTCCGCGATTTTCGCACGTGGAAGCGCTACTCCGGCGGTTGGGCTCAACAGCTCTACATCTTTGATTTGAGCTCTCATGCGGCAGAAAAGATCACCGATGATCCGCGCGCGCATCGCGATCCGATGTGGGTCGGCGGCAAGATTTTCTATTCTTCGGATAAAGACGACACGCTCAACTTGTATACCTACGACCCAGCGACGAAAAAGACGGAGCAACTTACACACAGCAAGAAATGGGATTTGCGCTGGCCGAGCACAGATCACAAGAACCAGATCGTTTACGAAATGGACGGCGAGTTGAACGTCTTCCATACGGACTCGGGGAAGACCGACCACATTTCGATTACCGTGCCGACGGATGCAGTGGCGATGCGGCCTTCGCGTGTTTCTGCAGCAAATGAGGTCGAAGGATTCGACCTGAGCCCGAAGGGCGAGCGCGCCGTGTTTGTCGCCCGCGGCGACGTTTTCAGCGTCCCCATCGAAAAAGGCGCGACGCGAAATTTGACGAACTCTTCAAGCGCGCATGACAAGTGGGGCCGCTGGTCGCCAGACGGCGCGAAGATTGCATACATTTCCGATGCCGACGGCGAAGACGAAGTTTATGTGATCAATCAGGACGGCTCCGGCAAGGCCGAGGAGCTTACGCACGGTTTGACAGGCGATGCTTTACGCGGCGGAGTGGGCGCCGGATGGCAAGCGCCTGGCATTTTCCGATAAGGATGGAAAGCTGTACGTGCTGACGCTTGAAGACAAAAAGCTCGTGCAAGTCGCCCAGGATCCCAGCGGAAGATTGCGCGACTACATCTGGTCCGCAGACGGCGGCCACATCGCGTTCACCATGAACAATCCGAACAATTTCCGCTCGATTTACGTGTGGAGCGTTGGCGATGGGCAGGTCCATCGTGTGACGGGAGACATGTTCGACACGACCGACATCGCCTGGGACACCGAAGGCAACTATCTTTACTATGTCGCCGTGCGCGACTTCGCTCCGTTGATCAGCCAGATCGAGTTCAATTTCGCGACAGATCGCGGACAGGATTTGTACGCGCTGTCGCTGCGCAAGGACGTCAAGAATCCATTTCCGCCGGAAAGCGACGAAGTGACCATCTCCAAGGACGGCGACAAAAAAGACGAAAAGAAAGACGAGAAGAAGGACGACAAGAAAGAAGAAAAGAAAAAAGAGTACATCAAGATTGATTTTGACGGGCTCTCCGACCGCGTAACGCGCGTGCCGGTTGACGCTGACAGCTATTTTGGTCTGATCGTCACGAAAGATGGCTTGCTGTACGGCAAGGGCGGCGCTTTCTTCTATGGCCGCGAATCGTTCCCAGAAACGAGCCTGGTTTTCTTTTCTACGAAGGATCGCAAAGAGAGCACGCTCGCCGAAGACATCCAGGGCTATGCGGTTTCCGCGGATGGCAAAAAGACACTCGTGCGCCAGGGCCACGGCTACAAGTTGTACGACGTGAAGCCCGAAGGCAAAAACAGCGCAAAGAACGTTTCCACTGACGGATTGATGGTGGACCGCGTGCCGCACGAGGAATGGGTCGAAGCGTTCAACGAGGTGTGGCGCCGTTACCGCGACTTTTTCTACGTGAAGAACATGCACGGCTACGATTGGGACGGGTTGCGCGCGCAATACCGGCCGCTCGTGGACTACGTCGCTCATCGGTCCGACTTGAACTACGTACTCGGCGAAATGGTGGCCGAACTCAGTGTGGGTCATGCGTACATCGAGGGCGGCGATTGGGAAATGCCGAAACGTCCGCAAGTGGCGCTGATGGGCGCGCGTTTCGAACTCGACCCGGCTTCAGGAAAATATAAGATCAGCAAAATCTACAAAGGACAGAACGAAGAGGAAATCTACCGCTCGCCACTGACGGAAGTCGGGGTGAAAGCAAGCGAAGGAAACTATATTCTCGCGATCGACGGCAAGGAACTGACGGCGAAGGACAATCCGTATCAATTCCTCTTGAACAAAGCGAACCGCCCCGTGCAGCTCACACTAAACGACAAGCCGACTTCGGAAGGATCGTGGCAGACGGGCTACAAACCAATCACGCAGGAGCGCAATCTGGTCTATCTCGAATGGGTGACTCGCAACCGCGAAATAGTTTCGAAAGCGACGAACGGCCGCGTGGGTTATATCCACATTCCGGACATGGGCGCCGCGGGCATCCGCGAATTCATCAAGTATTACTATCCACAGATTCGCAAGGAAGGCTTGGTCGTGGACGTGCGCGGCAACGGCGGCGGCAACGTTTCGCAAATGTTGATCGAACGTTTGCGGCGCGAACTGCTGGGAACGGAATACTCTCGCGGCGATTCGTTCACGGGAACTTATCCGGGCGCAACGTTCTACGGACCGAAAGTTTGCCTCATAAACGAAACGTCGGCCTCCGACGGCGACATTTTTCCTCACATGTTCAAACAAGCCGGACTTGGCCCCCTGATTGGCAAGCGGACCTGGGGTGGCGTCGTGGGAATTTCCGGCCATGGGCCGCTGATTGACGGCGGCACTGTGTTTGTGCCGGAGTTTGCAACAGCCTCCGTGCAAGGCCAGTACGTGATTGAGGGCCACGGAGTTGACCCCGACATCGTCGTGGAAAACGAAGCGGCGGCTGTGATTGACGGAAAAGATCCGCAACTCGAACGCGGCATCGCGGAAGTGCTGAAAGCGATGGACACGGCACCGAAGAAGCTGCCGGGGCGTCCCTTGGATCCGGTAAAAACGCCGAAGCGCTAAGATTTATTTCGGCGGGCGGCTTGAAAAATACTGATCGAGGGCGCCTGCCACTTCTCCAACGGCGCGCTGGACGTTGCGATCTAGTGCCGCAACGAGGGATGGCACGTCTTTGCCGCTGACCGGCTCGTCATAGTTATAAACGTGCGTCCAAACCGTGCCGTTTGTCTTGGCGTCTTGCAGTTCCAATTCAAAGCTGAGACGAGCGACCATCGGTTTTGTCGAAACTTCCTTGAAATCATATAGGCGGCCGCGAAGCACGTAATCGGCGCGCGCGCCGCTACGCATAGTGTTGACGTCTCGATAGCGGCCCGAACTGCGCAACTTACGCAACATCACGTCTTGGAACATCTCGACGGGCGGTTCGGACCAACGCTCGGTTTCGTAGGTGCCCATTTGCTGCCGCTCCGAGCTGTAAACGATGCGATCTTCGCGGTATAGATGCGACGTTTGCATTCGACCGAGCAGCAACGAGACAGGGAGCGGGTCCTGGGCAGCGGTCGGTAGCGCCATTTGACGGGGGAGTGAGCTGGTAATACTTGCTGGGCCTCGCCGCGCCACAACCGGACTGCGAGGCCAACCGCGATGGCCAGCGAGCCGAGAGCGCAGACTTTTTTCAATCCGTTCATAGCAGCAACCTCATTCTGGGCAAGAAGCATGAAATCTGGTTTTGCGCGCGTCATGTCCACTCTCATGGCTGCCCCGGCTTGTGTTCTTTGGGAGTAGAAGAGCGAATAAGAGTGGATGGCTGCGTCTTAATGATTTCTGTGAATTCGCGCAGGTTTTCGCTAACGTGGCGCAAGTTTTCAAGGAGTTCGTCAATATTTTCGGAATTCGTATCCAAGCGTGCTATTCAACTGACCGGTGAGCCGCTGGAGCTGGGCAAGATTCTGCCGGAGTTCGACGAGCGCGCTGTGAATCTCGGGGCGATTTTCCGCAAGAATCTCGTCTACGTGCTCGATGGTCTTGTTGGCTTCCGCAGATGTTTTCCTTAGGTCGTCGAGCAACGGGCCAATCTTGTGCGAAGCGGACTCTACATTCGTGATACTGGACTTGATCGCAGGGCGATTTTCTTCCAGCATGCCCCGTGTGTTGGAAATCGTTGCGGAGAGATTGGCGCGATTCTGCGCGTTGAGCACATCGTTTACCCGTACGATAGTTTCTTGAAGTTCGATGGCGCGCTGATTGAGATTCTTGAGCAGTTCCTGCGCTTTCGGACCGATATCCTTGATTTGCGCCGTCACATCGTTGAAGTCCGTGTAAGGTTCCGAAGGCAGCGTGCTTCCGGGCGGAGCCGCAGGCGCTTGAGAACTTCCCGGCATTATTTCCACATGATTTTCCCCGAGAGCGACTCATGCTCATGATGCGGACTTTGCTGTCCGACTTGATGGGCAGACCTTGCTTGACGCTGATAGTGATTTCGAGGCGTGCGGAGTCTTGCGGGTCAATGCGCAGCATTTCCACGCGGCCGATTTTCTGGCCACCCGAATAGCGCACCATGGCGCCAGGCTCAATTCCGCCTGCGAAAGGAAAATACGCGCGGTAGGTGACCGCGGAACTGCTGAAAGCGCCGCCCAACGCGAAGACCGTAAAGATTAATAGTCCCGCGGCGACAATGACAAATAGTCCGACGGCAGCTTGTTCACGCCTGGCTTCCATCTTCCCTTCTCCTCTCGCTCAACGGCGCTGGCCGTGGCGGTCCTCCGTAAGCATCTGGAGGTAATCCAATTCCTGCGAAACTGCCGGCTCGGCGATGCGGTCCAAAAACTGTCGCACACGCGGATGCGTGCTGGTGCGCATCTCTTCGGGTGTACCGAGGGCGACGACGTCGCCTTTGTTGATGAGGACCATGCGGTCGGCAATTAGAAAAGCGCTGGCAAGCTCATGCGTAACCACGATGATGGTCATGTGAAACGCCTGCTTCAAATCGAGGATGAGTTCATCAATACCGGCGGCAATGATGGGATCGAGACCGGCGGAGGGTTCGTCAAAGAAAAGGATTTCGGGATCCATGGCAAGAGCACGGGCAACGGCTGCGCGCTTCTTCATGCCCCCACAGAGTTGCGAAGGGACGTAATCTTCGTACCCGGAAAGGCCGACTTGGTCGAGCTTAAGCCGAAGCATGATGTCAATCGTAGGGTCTTCGAGCTTGGTGTGTTCGCGAAGTGGCAGCGCGACATTTTCGCCGACGGTCATCGAACCGAAAAGCGCGCCTCCCTGAAAGGACATGCCCATGTGGCGGCGAAGGGTATCGAGTTCGTCGCCGGAGATGGTGGCAAGGTTCTTGCCTTTGATCCAGATTTCGCCAGAGGTGGGGCGCTCGAGGCCGACGAGTGTGCGCAGGAGCGTGCTCTTGCCGGAGCCGGAACCTCCGAGGATTACCAGAGTTTCGCCTTGCTGCACGTCGAACGAGACGCCGTGGAGAATCTCGCGTTCCCCGTAGCTCACGCGGAGGTTGCGCAGCGAGATGGCGGGGCTCGACACCTCTGCGGAAGTAAAGATTGGGTTACCCACTTTACTGGCCTCCCAAGAGGTAAAACAGCGTAGTGAAAACCAAGTCCACTAGCGATGACGAGAAAGATGGACATGACGACAGCGGAAGTTGTGGAGCGGCCGACCTGTTCCGCCCCCGCGCCGGTGGACGAGACCTTCCTGACAGCCTACGGCGGTGATGGTTACGCCGAACATGAAACTCTTAACTAGGCCGCTGATGATGTCGCGCAGAAAGAGCGCGTTTATGGAAGCGTTGATGTACCCGCCGAAGGTGAAACCGGCTTTTGCGACTCCGAAAAGAGAGCCGCCAAGAATGCCCATGGTGTTGGCCCAAATGGTGAGGCACGGCAGCATGAACATCATGGCGATGAACTTTGGCGTAACCAGGAAGCGGATGGGATTGATGGCCATCGTTTCCAGCGCGTCCAGCTCTTCCGTCACTTTCATCGTGCCGATTTCCGCAGCAAAGGAAGATCCGGATCGTCCGATTACTACGATCGCCGTGATGAGCGGACCAAGCTCGCGGCTCATGGAAATGGCCACCGCGCTGGCAACAAAATTCATCGCGCCGAATTTCTTCAGCTCGTAGGCGCTCTGCAACGCCAGAATCAATCCAATAAAAAAAGTAATCAGCGAAAGTATGGGCAGAGCGCGCACACCGACCTGCATGGCTTGCGTGACCGCGCGTTGGACACGCAACGGCTTCCCTTGAAATGGCCCAACGAGCGTGTAGTACGCAGCCCGCCCGCTCAAGGTTGTAAGTGCGCCCAGATAAGCGAGCGCATTGAGAACGGATCGCCCTATTTGAACCGCAAGTTCCACTCGTGCACCTGGAAATTTTCGAAAAGTCTACTTGCTTTCGTTGGAAAGCGCTTGCTCTTCGTTCTCGTAAATTTCGAACAGCTTCAGCAGCCGGGACAGTTGCAGTACTTCGCGCGCGGACTTGCTCAGTCCAAAAAGAATGAAGCGCGCTTGCGCATCGCGCGAGGCCTTAAGCCCCTCGACCAGGGACGCAATCCCCGAGCTGTCAATATATTTGACGCCTACCAGGTTCAGGATGACGCGAGGTATTTTCTTCTCTTTAATCTCGGTCAGCAGCGCCTTGCGGACAGCCGGCGAATTGGCTAGATCAATGTCGCCAATCACATCAAAAATCGTGGTATTTTCCAGACGCCGGGCAGAAATTTGCACCTTACGCTCCTCGTTGATTCCGTCAGCGAATAAATTTGACCATGCGGAGGCGGTTGGTCGAACCGACCCGGGTATGGATAACCATGTCCATGCTTTGTCGCATGAAATGCAATCCAAGTCCACCAGAACGAAGCTCGCCGGGGGGTAGACCCTTGAATGAATCGGGCTTCGGCTTTGCCCCGCGGTCGAACAGCAGGATTTCCAACCCGGGCCTCTCTTTCTTTGTCCCGTCCAGCTTGCTGAATGCAATTTCAATCCCGCGGCCAGGCTTGCCCCCGTATGCGTGGCGGATCACGTTGGTGATCGCTTCGTCCAGGGCTAGCGTGATGGCGCGGCAATCCCCTTCATTGAAGCCAATAGCAGCCGCGATGGGGAAGATTGCTCCGCGCACGCCGCAGAGAACCTTCGGATTGCTTTGAAGCTGGAGCCGCAAAAGTAGCTGCCGCCGGGCCAAGGACCTTCCTCCGTGGGAGGGGATTGTATCGGAAACTGTGGGACGACCGCCAATCAGCTTTTTGCGCGGGCTTGAGATTGCCACAACCGGCTCGTGGCGTCTACACCCGCTAACGACCAGCTGCCGTTCAAGCATCTGTATTTCCTAATTTCGTAACGGCGATCATGATGTCGAGCTTTTTTCACTTGCGGCAATTGGAATGGAAAGATGACATAGAGTCAAACTCGTACTAGTCTCTAGTCGCTTGATTCAACTTTCGGGATTGGATTCCTACGACTATGCCCAAGCGAATTTCGAACCGTTCTCGCACTTTTGTGGCTCGCCCTGTTCCTGGCAACCATCGGCACCCCGTCTGCCGGCGCGCAGTGGCTCGCTCGCAATTCGGTTAAAAGCGCTTCTCCCTTGCCGGACGGTGCCCTGCTGGAAATGGATGGAGGTTTCCTGCACTTCACCGTCTGCACGGACTCCATCATTCGCATCGAATATTCCGTCGAACGCGAAGTAAAGCGCCACGAAGACTTCCTCGTCATCAAGAAAGAATGGCCAAGAGGTCGAATTCCGTTTCCTGACGGATGATCCAAAAACGCTCGCCTTTTCCACTGCGCAGCTGAAACTCGAAGTCTCCAGGGCCGATGGCTCCATCGTTTTTTACGACGCCGCCGGAAAAAAGCTGACGCAGGAAAACACGCGCACACTTACACCCGTCGAAGTGAACGGAGAGAAAACCTACCACTCCGAACGCTTTACCAACATGTGGGACACCCAGGAAGCGTTTTACGGTCTCGGCCAGCATCAAGCCGGCGTCTGGAACTACCGCGGCGAAGATGTGGACATTTCACAAGACAACACTAACATTTCCATCCCGCTGCTTGTTTCGAGCAACGGCTACGGCATCTTCTGGAATAACGGCTCGCGCAGCCGCATGAACAACCGCTTCGTCCACGCGCTCTATCTCAGCTCGGAAGTCGCCGATTCGATGGACTATTACTTCATCTATGGGCCCGATTTCGACAAGATCGTCGCGTCCTACCGCGAACTCACCGGCACAGCGCCGCTTTTCGGCAAGTGGGCCTACGGCTATTGGCAATGCAAGAACCGCTACGATTCACAGCAGGAGCTGATCACCATCGCGCAAAAGTATCGCGACTTGCACTTTCCGCTCGACAACATCGTCCAGGATTGGTTCTGGTGGAACACGATGGGCGAGCCTGATCTTCAACAAGAACTATCCCGACCCCAAGGGCATGATCGATGCGCTGCACAAGAACAACGTGCATCTTATGATTTCCGTCTGGCCGTATTTTCGGCCGGGTTCGCCCGTCTACGAAGACATGGATAAGAAAGGCTTCTTCATTGACCGCACCAAAATCGAAGGCTTTCATCCAGCGCGCATGGCGCTCTACGATCCATTTTCCCCGGAAGGGCGAGCCTACTACTGGGACCTGATGCACAAAGCCCTATTCAACATTGGCGCCGACGCCTGGTGGCTCGACACAACAGAACCCGAAACCGAAGGCCGCGAGACCAGCCTTCTCGTCACAAACAAAATTGCTATCGGCAGCGGCGCGCGCTACGCAAACGAGTTTCCTTTGCTCACCACAACTGCCGTCTACCAAGGACAACGCGCCGCTTCGAACGACAAGCGCGTCTTCATCCTCTCGCGCTCGGCTTACGCCGGCTCACAGCGCAACGCCGTCGCTACCTGGTCCGGCGACGTTGATCCCAACTGGGAAACGTTCCGCCGCCAGATTCCCGCCGGCCTGAACTATTCCATATCCGGACTTCCCTATTGGACAACAGACATCGGCGGCTTCGTCGTCGCGAATCCCGACTCCCCCGCCTATCGCGAACTCTACATTCGCTGGTTCCAGTTCGGCACGTTCTGCCCGATTTTCCGCGCGCACGGCACGCGAACCACAAATCAGAACGAACTTTGGTCATACGGCCCCGACGCGCAGAAAATCCTCGTCTCCTACGACAAGCTCCGTTATCGCCTGATGCCGTACCTCTATTCGCTCGCGTGGAAAACGACCCACGAGGGCTACACCATCATGCGGCCGCTGGTGATGGACTTCCGCGACGACCTCCGCGCGCAAAACACCGGCGACCAGTTTCTGTTCGGCCCGGCGCTGCTTGTCAATCCCGTCATAGAAGCCGGGGCTACTTCGCGCCATCTCTATCTGCCGGAGGCTAGCTGGTATGACTTCTGGACCGGAGCCGCAACCCAGGGAGGAAAGCCGATTGATTCCAGCGCGCCCCTTGAACGTCTTCCGCTCTTCGTGAGAGCGGGATCCATACTTCCGCTGGGGCCCGATTTGGAATATGCCACGGAGAAACCTGCCGACCCTCTCGAAATTCGCATCTATCCCGGAGCCGACGGATCTTTCACTTTGTATGAAGACGAAAACGACACCTACCACTATGAATCTGGCGCATATTCGACCATCCAGTTCACGTGGAACGACAAGACCAGCACACTAACCGTCGGTGACCGCTCCGGAAAATTCCCTGGCATGCTTGATAAGCGCACACTCCACATCATCCTTGTTCGTGAAAATCATGGCTCCGGCGGCGAACTTACAGCAAAACCAGATCAAACTGCCGGCTATTCGGGCAAGAGCCCTGACTGTGAAGTTAGAGACCACGAAATAAAGGGACAGGATTTGGTGTTGGAAATTGTCTCTGTTCGAGGGTAAAGTCGTTGGCACCTGCCATCGCCCGATGAACGGTGGCGCTCTCTCTTCCGAAACTTTTACCTCTCGGCGGAGAACTATGAGCGACACCGGCAATACACTAAAGAAAATCGAACATGTAGTTGTCGTAATGTTCGAAAACCGTTCCTTCGACAATCTCCTCGGCTGGCTGTACGACCCGGAGAACGACGCCCCGTTCAACGTGGTCCCTGCGGATTTCGAGGGCCTGTACGGAAAGAATCTTTCGAATCGTTTTCCGGATGGCAGCCGTATCGTACCCGCTGGAAAATCCACGGACCCAAGAGGCCCGCAGCCAGATCCCGGCGAGCCATTCGAAGACGTTTACAGCCAGGTTTTCAATGAACCACTTTTGCCATTCGCACAAGTTCCGCCCGTCCCGCCGCACCCCGCAAACATGCAAGGCTTTATTCGTAACTATCTGGCTCAGAAAGTTGCGCCGCCGGATGCCGGAACAATCATGCAGTCGCTGACGCCAAAGACTCTGCCTGTAATTTCCTCGCTCGCTCACAACTACGCACTTTGTGATCGCTGGTTCGCTTCCCTTCCAACACAGACTTTTTGCAATCGATCCTTCGTGCATGCCGGCACCTCTTCCGGATACGTCAACAACGGAGGCGGTGGTCTCTGCTTTGTGAATGAAACGCCCACAATTTTCGATCTACTGGAACAAGCAGGGAAAACGTGGAACGTCTTCGTCGGCGGATGGCTCCTGCAGAGCTTCACTCTTTTGACACAAAAATCGATGTGGAAGTATGCGCTCACCGATCATTTCGCCCACTTCAGGAAATTTCTCAGCGCGGCAAAACAAAAAGGCGGATTGCCCAACTATTCGTTCATCGAACCGATCTATTTCGATTCGCTCGTATGGGGCCCGGAAAATGACATGCATCCGGAATGCAATCCGTACGAAATGTACGGGCCATCCAATTTGCATCGAGGGGAAGCCCTGCTCGCCACCATATACGAGGCTGTCCGCAATAGCCCCGACTGGGAAAGCACCCTTCTAATCGTGTTATTCGACGAGCACGGCGGCTGTTACGACCATGTGCCGCCGACCTCATCAGAAAGCAACGTAGCTATCAATCCGGACGGCGACGGAAATGTCATACCTCCAGGCCAGCCCGGCGGAATCGGCTTCAACTTTGATCGCCTCGGTCCGCGCGTGCCGGCCATCGTTGTTTCCGCTTACACACCGCCGCAAACCAGGCTACACGACATCTTCGAACACACTTCCGTATTGAGTACGGTTGTGAACTGCTTTGATCTGCAGAGGGGCAAGCTTGGCCTGCGGCAGGCAAATGCACTCGATGTGAGCGGCGCCCTGAAGCTGACTTCACCCCGCAACGACACACCCAAAATCACCAAACCCGAATTTCCTTTTTGGCAAGACGCCAAGGCTGAACTCGAATACTTGTTGCATGGCAAAAGTCATGGCGCAACAGGATCGAGCCCCCTTACGGACCTGCAGCGATTCGCAATGCACGGAGCGGCAATCTTCACGCAAAGCCATGACTTGCACGGCAAGATCGGCGCCATCAAGAGTGAATTGGAAGCGGATCTTGTTCTCGCCGAACACGAAGCCAAGCATCTGAAAAACAAATTGCTCTGAACTTACGCGTCCCCATCCTGCGATAACGGTTTGCGGCCGCAGGCCAGGAAAACTCGCCTCTTTCGCTTTGCTTCTTTTTGTTTCTTTTTACATCGTTTCGGGGTAACCTCTCCGGGTACGCTCTCAAAAATTCAAGGAGCTTTGCACGATGAGCACCGCTCGTCAATCACTCTGGCTGGGCGCAAAAGCAGCTTTCGCCATCGCCGCTGCACTCTGTTTCTCCTCCGCGGTCCGCGCCAGACAAAAATCACTACGCCCAGGATCCCAACGCCGGCAAAAACATGACGCTTCTCTTGAAAGACTGGGCGCCCGAGACAATGGTCCATCTTCCCCGTCACGAAGTGGACCGCGCGAAATTCTACGTAATCGACATGCACAACCACGTGAACGACCCCGGCGGAATGCACGGCGAAGAAGTTCCCGCGGCCGAAGTCGTAAAACACATGGACGAGGTAAACGTAAAGAAAGTCATCATCCTCACCGGTATGTGGGGGGAGAAACTTCAAAGCCTCCTGGACAAAATGGTCAAGCCCTATCCGGACCGCTTCATCGTTTTCGCGCAAATGGACTGGAGCAAAATCGACGATCCGAATTTCAGCCAGGAAATGGTGGCGCAGCTTGACGACGCAGTGAAGCGCGGCGCACGTGGCTTGAAAATCCTGAAAGATTGGGGCCTCGGCGTAAAAGACAAAACCGGCAAGTTCGTTCGCATTGACGACCCCCGCATGGATCCCGTCTGGGAAGAATGCGGCCGCTTGCACATTCCCGTCGCAATTCACTCCACCGATCCGGAAGCGTTCTTCACCCCAACCGACGAGCACAACGAGCGTTACGAAGAGCTCAAACACAATCCGAGCTGGAGCTTCTATGGGCCGCAATTCCCCGGCAAACAGGAACTGCTTGAGGAGCGCAACCACGTTTTCGCGAAACATCCCAAAACCACATTCATCGCGCTACACGTCGCCAATTGGCCGGAAAATCTCGACGTCGTCTCTGAATGGCTAAAAAAATATCCCAACATGTACGTCGAATTCGGAGCGCGCCAAGCCGAACTTGGCCGCCAGCCGCGCCGCGCCTTCAAATTCTTCACGGAATTTCAGGACCGAATCATGTTTGGCACAGACCAGCCGCCCATTCCGGAAATGTATCGAAACTACTTTCGCTGGCTCGAAACCCAGGACGAGTATTTCCCCTACTGGGATTATCCGGCCCAGGGACGCTGGGGAATTTACGGCCTCGGACTGCCCGATGAAATCTTGAAGAAGGTCTATCACGAAAACGCGGAGAAAATTTTCGCGCAGTTCCACGGGGGGAAGTGATGATTCGCACGGGACAGGTTTGTTTGGCGTGTATGGCCGCGGCTTTGCTGGCGGCTTTTGCAGGCTGCAAAAAGCCGGAAACGCAAATTGCAAAAACCCCGGCAGAGTCCACGATTGAAGTGCAAATTGTCGGAGGAGCGATTCACGTCACGACCAAAACCGCCGATTTTGTCTTATCGGCTTCGGGAAATCTGCAGAGCAGCCTCCTCTCCCAAAACAGCAAACTCTCGTTCGAGGAAAGCACGCCGGGCGTCGAGGTTGTCTCGGCAAAAAAGCCGATCGGGGATTTCGTCAGGGATATCGACCGCGCGCAAGTTCAAAACGCGGCCGGAAAACTCGGCGCGCTCGGCAAACGAATTCAAATCGTCGGCAAAAGCGCAAGCACAGGCCTCGAAGAAACCCTCACGCTCGAAATCTACGACGACTTTCCCTCCCTCGCGCTCCTGTCCGCCACTTACAAAAACTCCGGCGCAAAGGAAGTGCGCATCGACAGCGTCTCTCTCGATCGTCAGCGGCTAAATGCGACGCTGGCAGACTCTGCCGCGAAATCGCATGAGATGTATGCCTTCTTCGGCTCCAGCCTCAAGTGGGGCAAAGACGACGTGCTCCCCGTTCCGGCAAAATTCTCCCAGCAAAATCCCTTCGGCGTTCCCGTGGATACCGGTGATGATTTGGGCCGCGTCGGCGGCGGCGTTCCGGTCGTCGCGTTCTGGACGCGCAACGTAGGCCTCGCGATCGGCCACCTCGAAACCCTCCCACTCCCCGTCTCCATCCCCGTCAGCACAACTTCCGACGACCGTGTCGAAGCCAGCGTGCGCGTTCCCGCCGAAATCACACTCAAGCCGGGCGAAACATTTTCCACGCCGCGTGTTTTCGAAACCGTCTTCAAAGGCGACTACTACGAACCGCTCCGTCTCTGGTCCGAAGCAGTCGATCGAGAGGGCCTCACCAAGGTAAAAAACAACGACGAAAATTACGCCGTCAGCTGGTGCGGCTGGGGCTACGAGTCAGAAGTCACCCCAAAACAAATGGTGGAAACGATTCCCAAGTTGAAGGAACTCGGCATCCATTGGGCCACGCTCGACGATCGATGGTTCGACAATTACGGCGATTGGCAGCCGCGCGCCGACACTTTTCCCGGCGATTCAATCCAAAAACTCGTGAAGGATTTCCATGCACAAGGCGTCAAAGTTCAGCTGTGGTGGCTCCCGCTCGCCGTTGAAGACGGCACGCACGGCTACGGCGGCCACAAATTCGTCGTCTCCGACGTTGTGAAGCAGCATCCTGACTGGCTCATCCTTGATGAACACGGCAAGCCCGCGCGCATGACGCGCAATCTTGCGACGCTCTGCCCCGCCGTCCCCGAAGTTCGCGACTACTACAAGCAATTGACCGAACGCTTCGTTCGCGATTGGGATTTCGACGGCCACAAGCTCGACAATATCTACTCCACGCCAAAATGTTACAACCCGAAACATCATCACAAATCGCCCTACGATTCCGTCAACGCCATGGGCGACGTCTATAAAACAATTTTTGAAACCACGCGCGCGCTAAAAGCGGACAGCGTTACGCAAAGCTGCCCCTGCGGCACACCGCCAAGCCTCGCCTGGTTCCGCTACATGGATCAGGCCGTCACCGCCGATCCCGTTGGCTCAGTGCAAGTCCGCCGCCGTATGAAAATGTACAAAGCGCTCCTCGGCCCCACCGCCGCGATTTACGGCGACCACGTTGAGCTCACGCAAATCTCCCATGCCAACGGCGGCGATGAACAAGACACCGGCAGCGACTTTGCCTCAACTCTCGGTACCGGTGGCGTGCTCGGAACAAAATTCACCTGGCCCGACTACGGCAAGAAATATTCGAATGTCTATTTGAATTCCGAAAAAGAACCAGAGTGGAAAAAGTGGATTGCGCTCTACAACGAAAAAATGCTCTCGAAAGGCCAGTTTCTCGATCTCTACGTCTATGGATATGACTTGCCGGAAGCGTACGCGATCTCAAAAAGCGGCAAGATGTACTATGCCTTCTATGCTCCCGAACCGGCCGGCAAAACGGGAGGCAAGTCGGGAACTTACAAAGGCACAGTCGAACTGCGCGGCCTCGAAGCCAGGCAATATCACGCGGTGGACTACATCAATAAGAAAGACTACGGAACAGTGCAGGGTCCATCCGCAAAGCTCGCAGCGGATTTTAAAGGCAACCTGCTTTTGGAACTGACACCAGCAGACTAACTAGGGGCTTTGTCGGCGAAAACTAGCCTTTAAGGAAAGCCGTGCGATGCGCCGTATCGCGGAAAGCTTCCGTGCCGCCTTGACGTGTCGTCGAGAGCGCACCAGTCAAATTTCCGAAGCGAAGACACTCTTCCAGTGCCGCGCCGCGAATAAACCGATGCAAAAATCCCGCGTCAAAACTGTCTCCTGCACCAATCGTGTCTACAACTTCCGCCTTTACGGGAGCGGCCGTCACAATCTCGTTACCGCGTCTCGCCGTGACGCCGTCTTCCCCGCGCTTCATCACGACCAGCGCGCATTTTTCCGAAAGCACTTCCAGCGCCTGCATCGGATCTTCCCGCTGCGCAAGTCTGCAAGTTTCGCTCTCATTCGGCAGCAGCACATCCACAAACTCGAGCACTTCGATCACATCGCTGTCCCAACGATCTTCCGGGTCGTCGTTCGTATCGAGCGAAGTCGTCAGCCCCGCCTGCTTCGCCCGCCGGAACAGTTCCGCAACGCTTGGCCGCAACGCGCGTTGCAGGAAAAACGAAGAAAGATGCAAATGTCGCGCATTAAAAACGTGTTCCAAGTTCAGATCCTCGAATCGCATCTCCGCCATCACGCCCGGATAGGTAAGAATGTAACGCTTCTGCGGCCGCGGCAGAATCACCGTCAGCCCGGTCTGCCTCCCTGCAAATTCCCTCACACCGGAAATATCTGTTCCGCTCTGAGCCAGCCGCGCAAGACAAAGCTCTCCAAGCGGATCGGCACCAATCGCAGAATTGAAACCGACCCGATTTCCAAGCAGCGCAAAATTGTGTGCGAAAATCGCCGAGGAACTCCCCAGCGTGATCCGCATGTCGGAAGCAAGATGTTCGCGATCGAGCTCGAGCTCCGCGGGCAACCCATACATCACGAGGTCGAGATTTAACTCGCCGACGGCACTCAAATCAAACTTTGGCTGCGCGTTCATTGTGGCGCGATCCAGTGTCGCGTGGTTTCTCTGTCGTTTCAGTCGAGAATCACAACGCGGCTGAGGTTTTTCGGCTCGTCGGGGTTGAATCCCTTTTTCACGCCGGTGTGAAAACCAAGCAATTGTGCCGGCGCGACGAAAGGCGCAAGCAACGCCAGCTCCGGCGCATCCGCCTCAATTTCGAACACCAGGTCCGACGCAGCGCGCACAGCATCTGAAGCGTGATTGCAAACGGCGACAATCGTCCCGCCAAGTTCTTTCATCTCAACCAGCACTTCGCTCTCTTCGTCCATCCCCGATTCGCTCAGGAAAAATGTCAAACACGTCTGCGGCGCCACAATCGACTTCGGCCCGTGCCGAAATTCCAGTGTGTGATACGCCTGGGCGTACGAGCATGACATCTCCGTCACTTTCAGCGCCGCTTCCCGCGCAATCGCGAAAAAAGGTCCCTGCGCAAGATAAATGTAGTCGGCGAACGCGTGCTTCGCCACAAACTCTTCAATCCGCGCGTTGAACGATTCGATCTTCGCGGAAAGCGCGCCAGCGATCCCTTCGATAGCCGAAGAATACGACCCCGCTTTCCCCTGCGAAGCGGCGAGTTCGACCAGCGCCAAAAGCATTGAAGTGAACGACCGCGTCATCACCATGCTCTGTTCATCCGCGGCAGGAATCGCAATCGTCAACTGGCAGACCTTCGCGAGCTCCGAATCCTTCGCGCACGTAATCCCCAGCGTCGGCAACTTGTATTTCTTTTTCAAAAGTTCCGCCGCGCGCACGGCTTCCGAAGTCCGCCCCGAACGCGAAATCACGACCACTTGCAAATCAGCTGCGTCCAATTGCGAAAGCAGCGGAAACAGAAGCAACTCAGAAGCCGGCACAGCGCGAGCCCGCTGCCCGGTGAGCAGCGTCCACGACGCAGCGGCAGCTTCCGCCAAATAAAAACTCGTGCCACACCCGACAAACAACCACTCTTTCCGCCCAGCCGCGGCGTTTACCGTCTTCTGAAAGAACAAATCCGTGGCAAGCGCGCGCTGCGAAGCAAGCCACGTCTCGGGCTGCGAACAAATTTCAGCGAATGTATGCAAATCTCTGACTGGCGAACCGGAAGCGGGCATGGTTTATCCTCGACTGCAAACTCATCACTGCTTTTCTGCGCGCCAGGCCGGCGCACTTCAAAATACAAACGATTTCCAATCTACGATCCTGCACCAACCGTCTGCACCTTGACCTGGTTCCGAAACTTTTCAATATCCGCAAGCCGCGCCGTCCCAGGCGACTCTGCGATGCAATTCGCCGCCGCGCACGCAACGGCCAGCCGCAACGTCTCTTCCGCGGAAAGCCCGCCCGCGATTCCTTTCGCAAATCCCGCGAACGCGGAATCTCCGGCTCCCACCGTGGACTTTGCCTTCAACTCAATCGCCGCAGCCAGCAAAACATTCTTGCTTGCCTCATCTCTGTAAACAACCCCGTCCGCACCCAAACTGATCGCTACGCTCCGCGCACCAAGCGAGCATAATTTCTCCGCCGCGCCGGCAGCATCCTTCAAAGAATCGATCGAAATCTTGAGCGCGGCTGCAGCTTCCTTCGCATTCGGCTTCACAAAATCCGGACCAGCTTCAATCCCGCGGCGCAGCGCTTCTCCTCCCGCATCCAGAAACGTTTTACATCCGGACTGCTTCGCATCCTCAATCAGCCGCGCATACAGATCTTCTGGGGCCCCCGCCGGCAAACTCCCCGAAAAAAGCACAAATGCCGATTTCCCGTACTTCCCAAAAAGTTTCCCGGCAGGCCCGCTCAAACCCGCCAAGCTCGTCCGCCGAAAGCTCCGGCCCTGGCTCCAGAATCTCCGTCACTATTCCCGCATCGTCGAGCAGTTCCAGGTTCGTGCGCGTTTTCCCTTTCACTTCCGACGGATGCGGCTCAATACCAAGAGCCCGCAAACCTGAGACGAGATCTTCTCCACTTGTCCCGCCGCACGGCCCAATCCAGTGCGGCGCTTCTCCAAGCGTGCGCAACACCATCGCCACGTGCGTCGCCTTCCCGCCCGGAAAACTTTGCACCGTACGCACCCGATGAATCTGCCCTGCCACAAGCGCCGGAATCGCCAGCCGCTTGTCGATTCCCGGATTCGGGCTGACGCACAAGAACATGTTCCGGCGGCTATCGCTTCCCTTCCGCAACTGCCTCGACTTTTTCGTGCCAGGGACGCGCCGCCGCGAGCCGCGCATTTATGTTCTCGATATTTTTCACGCCTGTCTCTCGCAGCCACTCATCCAGCGCATTCGCGCCCTCTTTGACAAAAATCGCGACGCCGTCCTGCCACGTAGCGCGCCCGCAAAGAACTCCCGAAAATGCCGACCCGGCCTCCGCGGCAAGCGAAAGCGCGTCCGCGAACGTGTCGTTTGTCACGCCTTCGGACAAATAAATAAACGGCAGCGTGCAAGCGTCCGACGCGCGCCGAAAATAAGCCGCGGCCTGCGCGCGCGAGTAGATTACCTGCGACGCAGGCGCCACAGGCGAATCTACGTACTTCAAATTCACAGGCACGCCAACTTTGATCACGTCCACGAAGTATCGCGGATTGCAAAACTCCTCCACGGAACGCGTCACAACGTCCGGCTTTATTCGGGCAAACTCCGGCCCTTTTTCATCCATCTCGTCGTGATAACTCACGATCTCCAGAAAGAACGGAATGTCGGCCGCCACACACTCAGCGCCCACGCGTTCCACCCACCCATGTTTTCTTGCATTGATTTCCGTCACACTGAACGGCGAATAATAAAGCAAGACTTTGACCGCGTCCGCGCCATCGTTCTGCAAGCGCGCAACCGAAAACCCGTCCAGGGTTGACGGCAACCGCCCCTGAATCGCTTTGTCGTAGCCCGTCTTCTCATACGCCAGCAGTAATCCCGCATTTTTCGCGCGTTGCGCAGCAGCCGGCAATCCAAATTCCGGATCGAGCAAAATCGCACTCGCATGTGGTGTCAAAACTCGACTTACATGCACTTTGAACTCCGCCATCTTTTCCACTCGAATTTCCGCTTCATTCTGGCCGGACGCTTTGGCAAATAACTTCCGTAGCGCGCTTCTCTGGTCAATCGCCAGCGCCGCTATAATTCCACGCTCCGTCGAAAGCGCAGCAAGCCCCTTCTGTTTTCCCCCTGAAAGCCTCAAAGCGTTCTCCAGTTTCAATTTGCGCAAAACGAAGAGTCTACTTGCCCTCGTTCACCCACACCACTGCCCCGCGGTCAAATGCCGGCAAATGAAACGTAACCTTGCCCTCCGAGGCATTTCCCAGAACCGTTTGCTCTTCGCCGAGGAACGGCAGAAACGTCAGCGTTGTTTTTGCTCCCGCCGTAAGCGTTACGCTCGCGCCGCTTTCCGAAGTCGGTTTTACCGTGCGATGCGGCACAATTCCCGAAAAATTCGTGAAGAAAATGTGCCGCTTCCCGTCCACCACCGCCGGATACGATACGACAAACGGTGACACTTCAATCTTCAAATCCTTATTTTCCGGAAGCACGCGGAGCAGTTCCGTCGAGATTGCCCGAGATGCCTGCGGAAAGTCTTTCTCCAGTTTGGCCAGATGCCCAGCTCCGGGGGAAGAGGAAATCCTTGTAACCAGCGGGGATTCGGCCAGCCCTGTCGCGTCTTTGCCTTCCACAATCACGCGCCCACCGCCCGCCACAAACTTGTTCAATTCAGCATGTTCCACATCCGAAACCGCCGAGACATCCGGCAGAATCAGGGCGCTACCGCGAAATTCGCCCAGCGTCCGCGGCGTCACCACCTGAACTTCGCGGTGCGCTTGCAACAACATCAGAAGTGTCCCGCGATACGATGGCAGAAAATGCGCAGCGTCGTAATTCCTCGAATCAGGAGAAAAATAGACTCCGACCGGCTGAATCGTTTTGCGCGGATGATACAGCGTTCCTTCGTGCTTCTCGATCCACTTGAAAATCTCCGTCCGCGTCTCCGGATCGTTCGATCCTGCCCATCGAGTGGCCGGGCGCATCCCAGAAATTCACTCCCACCATTACTTGCGATGCGGCCAGCGTCTTCATCGCCTCGCGCGCATCCACATCCTTGTCTCCGTCCCACGAATAGTTCAGCAGCCAGGTTGCTTTGCCTTGCGCAAATCCCCGGAAAGACAACATTCCCGCCTGATACAAAAACCAGTCCATTTGCGAGCGCGATCCCGCCATGTGATCGCCGCTGCCAAATTCGTACTCGTGCGCGATCGCATCAACCACCCCGTATAGCTGATAAACGTCCGCGCCTACGCGAACCGCCTCTTCTTCAATCCCCGGATAAATTTCTGGAATCACCATGATCTGCGGATTCACGCTCCGCGCATTCTCGCGAATATCGCGCATGAAATCCGTAAACGTCGTAATTCGGAAGTCAACCCACTTGCGAAAGTTTGCGTCGGAAAAGTCGCCAAGCTTCACGTCTTTCCGCGCGTCCAGGCCTGACTTTGCCTTGAACGCAGCGACTGTAAAATCGTCAAAACTCGCCCAGGTGTTTTCCCAGCCGTCAAAATGCGTCATCCAATACGGGATGTCGACGTAAATTCCATCGATTCCCGTCGCGGCGATCTGCCGCACGCGTTCCATATAATTCTTGCGCCACGGCATGGCATAAGGACTGATCCAGACGTCCTCATCGCCCTCGCGAATCCAGAACGCTGCTCCACCCGTAAACACCGCCGGCTCGCCAGTAATTTTTCGCTGCAGCCAATCTGGATGATCCTTCACGACCGAGTGCGCCGACTTGTCCGCATTTGCCGTAATGCATTCCGTTCCGGCAATGTAAACGTACGCCTTGTTGTTCGCCTGATGCGCTCTCTCGGCGACCGCGTGAATCGCCGCCAGCTTTTCCGTCGGGTCAAGAAAACTCTCGTACCGCCCGGGAATATCGTTGTCCACTTCAATTCCGAAAACATGCGTAGCCTGCGCGTCCCGCACGATCTTCTCCGCATTGTTCGAGGAAAGCCCGTACGCGCCGATACGGACGAAATGAGTCCAGTTTTGCTCCGGCGCGTCTGCGCGAGACGCACCTGCAAGGGCGGCCGCGCAGACGCACCACTGCACCGAGACACGTTTTCAATCGCGGGCGCATGTCGTTGCCTAGAACTCGAACCGCACACCGATTTGCGTGTGTCGCGGCGAGCCGAGCGTGCTCGTTACCTGTCCAAACTGCGAATCGCCAAGCAGCGTATCCGGCGGAGCAAATCGCGGCGTGTTCGTGAAGTTGAAAAACTCTCCGCGAACCTGCAGCTTCATTCCTTCGTGAATCGCAAACTCTTTGCTGAACGAAAGGTCCGAGTTGTGAATGCCGTCGCTGCGCAAATTGGAGAAATAGCGGGGCGCGTTCCCGGCAACCTGATCTCCCGGATCGGCGAAGCACCCGGCGTTGATGAACGACCCGCCGGTCGAGGCCGCTTGGTGGTAGCTGAGGCCCGACGAAAGCTGCGGGCAAACAACGTCAGGGCGTTGCAAGCCATCTGCAAGCCGTGCGTCAGCAAGGCCGATGCTCAGCGGCGTGCCTGTCTGGAAAGTCACAATCGTAGACACGGACCATCCGCCGACAATCGCATCGAGCACGCGATTCATATCGCGCCCAATCCACCTACCGCGCCCCACGGGCACGTCCACAATCGTCGCCATCACAAAGCGGTGCGTCGCATCATTCGCGCTGATCGCATGCTCAGCCTTCAAATTGTCGAGCACTTGCGGAACGCCCGCGCTCAGTAATTCCGTGATAAATGAGTTCGCTCCCGCCGAAGAATTGTCCGTGGATTTCGAAAACGTGTAATTGCCCTCGAAACTCACGTAGTGACTCGGCCTCTTCTGAAAACGCACTTGCAGTGAATTGTAAAAAGAAACCGCGCTCAGCCGGGTCAGCCCGCTGAACGGCCCGTCAAATTGGGGAAACGGCCGCAGCAAATTGATCAGCGGAATCGTGTCGTCGTTGTAAATCGAGGCTGGCTCGTTGAAAATCTGGCTTGGCCCCGACACGAAAAGTGACTGAAAAGGGTTCGCAACCTGCTGATTCAAACAGTCTGACGGCCCCAGTCCATTGCACGCGGCAAGGTTACCATTCACGATCTGCTCTCGCATATCCGACGGCAAGAAATTTCGATTCGCCGTTCCCGAAAACGAGCTGAACGGTAGATGCGTGCTCCGGTTCGCAGAATAATCCACACCAATCACGATCTGTCCCGGGAAGAGATGCTGTACGCCGAGATTCCATTGATAGATCTCCGCGTTCCGCGCTTCCGCAGTGTCCAAGCTGTTGTTGTTGGGCAATCCCCAAAGCGCCAGCGCACCGTCCGTCTTGCCTTGTGGCTGCGGCAATCCGATCCGGAAACGGATTCGCCAAGGTTGCAAATTGCGTCTGGAAATTATCTTTCGTGAAGCGAATCGGCGACGCAGTTTCCAAACGCAGTGCCGGGAAATTGAAAGTTAGTCGCAACGTTCAATCCGTAATAAACGCCCGCCCCACCGCGCACCACTGTGTTCGGCGTCACCGCATACGCAAATCCCAGCCGCGGCGCCCAGTTGTTCCGATCCACCGGCGCGTTCCGCATGTCCGAACCCGCAAAGACTGTCGTGCCCAGTAAGTCTCCCGTCGTGTTCACAAGCCCTGGAACATCGATCGGCACCGAGATACCGCTGTCTCCCGAAAAATCGCTGAACTGGATATGGTCGTGTCGCTCGCTGTATGGCGTACTCCACTCATACCGCAAACCGAGATTGATCGTCAGCTTGGAATTGATCTTCCAATCGTCTTGAACGTAAAACGCCGTCTCTTTCGATTTGTTCGCAACCGAAGGATTGATCGCATAGAACGAATCCGTGTCCCCATACCCAAGCAGCAGGCTAGCAAACGAATTGCCCTGATCGGAATTTCCCCCGCCCACAATCTGCTCCGTCACGCCCGTCGAAAAATGAAAAAATCCCGTTGGCGGATTGGGCTGGAAAAAGTTGTTGAAGAACAGTCTCTGCTCGCCGCCGAATTTGATGATTTGGCTCCCTTTTACCCACGAGAGCGCCGAACTGTAGGAATAAAGCGTATGCGCAAAATTCGTGTCCGTGCAGCACTGGTTGAACAAAGAAGTCGCGTTGTTGTCCATCTGGATCACAGGCATGCGCTGAATCCCGTTTCCTGTCCCAAGAATGGACGGAAAGCCGACGCTCGACAGGGTCGGATAATTCTCCGTCACGGGCGCCACAGCGCGGTCAAGCGCAAACCGGTTTGTCCACACTGTGGACGGCGTCAGGTTCCAATTGTCCTCAATCACGGCATTGTGAACGTCCGTGCTAAATCCAAATCCGTCGCCGAAATCGCCGTCGCCAAAAATAGTTGGCGTCGAGCCGTCGTCATGATGATTGCTGTATCGCGCGGAAATATGGTTCTTGTCCGAAAAATGGTGGTCGAGTTTGATCTCGTATTGCCGCGCGGAAAATTTGGAGAGTACCGCTGTATGGAAATTAGGATCGCCAAGCGCTGCGTTCGGGTCCGTGGGCATCGGATACAGATTGATGATCGCCTGCCCGATGGGGTTGGCGATGATCAGAGCAGGATCAATCAGATTCGGCGTCGTGAAGTCCGCTCGTGTCTCCTGGCCGGTCACCGGGTCCGTAGTTACTTTGAAAGGGTTGTAGATGTGCTGCAAGCTGTTTCGAAAATCGCCCGCCCGCTCCAGCGCAGTCGGAACAAATGCAGTGATGTTCAGCGGATCGTTCTGCCGCGTCTTCTCAAAAGTCACAAAGAAGAATGTCTTTTCTTTCTTGATCGGCCCGCCAACCGCGAATCCATATTGGTCGCGCACGTGATCCGGATTCGGTATTCCCTCTGCGTTCCGGAAAAAGTCATTCGCGTCAAGCGCCGACGCGTTGCCCAAACCACCATCCGCTCCCATGAAACTTGTTCCCGCCCTCTTTCAGCACGATGTTCACCACCGTGCCGCCGTTGCTGCCAAACTCGGATGAAAAGCTGTTGTTCTCGACCTTGAACTCCTGCACGATTTCAACCGACGGCTGGTAGTACACGTTTGTCGTCGCGCCTTCTCCCTGTTCCGGAGCGCTCGTCAGCGCGCCATCCACGCGCACTTCCGCAGTGGCGTTGCGCTGCCCGTTTGAAACGAAATTCGTTCCTGTAGGGTAGGAATCATTTGTTCCCTGCCCCGCCGTTTCTGTAACTCCTCCGGAAAGAAATACCAAGCCAAAAAAACTGCGGTTCGGCAGCGGAATGTCGCGCACGTATTCGTTCGATATGTCCGTGCCTAGCGATGCATCCGACGTATCCAGCAGCGGCGCCTGCGTTGTTACCGTCACGCTTGTAGACACTGTGCCTGGCGTTACCGTCACATCCACCGTCGCCCGCTGGTTTACGGCGAGTACCAGGCCTTTGCGCTCGACCGTCGCAAAATTGTTCGCTTCCACCCGCAGCGTGTAACTCCCCGGGCGCAGTCCCGTAAACACGTACGCTCCATGCTCGTCGGTGGCGGCGTTCGCCGGAATGTTCGTCCCGTCGTCTGTGACAATCACCTTCGCCCCGGCAACCGCTCCGCCCGAAGAATCCGTCACAGTTCCCGAGAGCTGTGCCGTGTAATTTGCCTGCCCGGCAAGGATGACCGGCACGAAAAGAATCAGTAAAAAACAAAAAATGCTGCGATAGTTCGATGACATGGACGCCCCCTGAAAAAATTGACCCCGAGTAAGGACATAAACGCCAACTTACGCTTTTCTTCTTTTACTTACTATTTCTTTCTAAGTCAAGGAAAGAGATTTCTGCCAGGGCGGGGTACTGCAGGGACCAAGTTAAACTAGGGTCACTTCGACTTCCGCTTCACGCAGCGCCTTCAGGTCGTGGCGGAGAATGTCCCGGTCCGTAATCGTTTCATGCACCGCCGAAACCGGCATGATCAGCGAAAGGCTCCGCCGCCCGAATTTCGAAGAGTCACAAACGACAATCGTTCTCCGCGCCGCTTCGGACATCGCACGATTCACGCGCGCTTCAAGCTGATTCGGTGTCGTCAGTCCATATCCTACGTCAAACCCGTCTACTGCCAAAAAAAGCATGTCCGCGCTCAATTTCCGTAGCGATTCCTCTGCCAGCGGTCCCACTAGTGAAAACGAATTCTTCCGCAGTGTCCCGCCTGTCAAGATAACCTCGACATTGCTGCCTTCCAGCTCTGTGGCAATATTTGTGGCGTTCGTGATGATCGTCAGGTTCCGAATCTGCCTGCACCCGCGCGCAATTGCGGTTGTCGTTGTCCCCGAGTCGAGAATGATCACCTGCCCCGGCCTGACCATCTTCACCGCCGCAGCCGCGATACGCAGCTTCTCTGGTTTGTGCAACCGCTCCTTCTCATGCAGCGTCTGGTCCTGCAACGCCCCGGTGCGAATCGGCAGTGCCCCTCCGTGCGTGCGCTCCAGCAATCCCTGGTGATGCAGCGACTCCAAATCCTTGCGAATCGTGATCAACGACGTGCGAAACCGCTTCGCAAGATCCCGCACCAGGACCCGCCCTTCGTTGCGCAAAAGTTCCAGGGTTTCGCGGCGGCGTTCTTCGCTGAGCATGCAAAATCTCCAAAGGTTTTCGGGGTTTCGTTTTCTTTCCTTTGACTCTGTCAGACTTTCGCTTTTTTCACAAGGGATCGGCGCGCAAGGTTGCCAAAAATCGCTACCCCGCCTCAAATCGGCCGAACAAGGCCTTTTTCCGTCGCCCGCGTATTGCGCACCAGCAAAAGCACAAGCAGCATCCCCACAAACGGCACCAGGCCCGCCACAAGAATGATCTTGTCGAAAGTGTGAGTAGCCAATGCCTGATTCGCATCCGAGTAGTGCCCCACCAGCTCGAACGCAATGATCGTCCCGATTCCCGCCCCAGTTCCGCTCATCCCGCTCACAGAAGCCACCGAATCCCTGTGAAACAGATCCGAAGGCAGCACGTTCGCGATCGTCGAAAATGCCGCATAGCAAAATGTCGCCAGCGCAAACAGCGCAGTAATGGCAAACAGGTTAATCGTCAGAATCGTGGGAATCAGCAGCGTCACACCAATCCCGCCAAATACAACGATTGCCTTGCGCGCAGCCCCAAGTGACCACCCGCGTTTGATCAGGAATCCTGAAGCGAATCCGCCAAAGAAATTCCCCAAGTCCGCCGCAATAAATGGAACCCACACGGCGATCAATCCACTCTTCAGCGAAATTCCCTTAGCAACAAGATAGATAGGAAACCAATCCGTAATAAAGAACCACACGGGATCGGTCAACATCTTCGAAACAATTGTTCCCCACGTCTGCGGCAATTTCAGCAGTCCGCCCCACCCCAGCGCTCCACGTTCCGACTCTGACTTTGGGCCAGCGGTTTCCGCCGCTATCATGTCTCGCTCTTCTGCGCTGATTCGCGGGTGATCCTTCGGCAAAAAATAAGACTTTTTCCAAACAATCAGCCAAATAAATCCGAGCAGGCCTGGTAACACAAACGCCGGCCTCCATCCCCAGCGAAAATAAATCGGCAGCACAAGGTATGGCGCAATCGCTCCTCCAATCGAGGACCCGCTGTCAAACAGAGCCGCCGCGACGCCGCGCTCTTTCTTCGGGAACCACTCCGAAACAGCTTTCGTAGCTCCCGGCCAGTTTGCCGATTCTCCCGCACCAAGTAAAAACCGAAATCCCATGAAACTCGAAAGCCCGCCCGCAAACGAAGTACAAATCGAAACAACTGAATACCAGAGCACAGAAATGCTCAATCCTCGCTTTGTCCCGAGCCGATCGATCGCTCTCCCGCACAAGAATTGTCCCAGCGCGTATGCAACCCGAAACGCGATCAAAATGTTCGCGTAGTCCGTATTCGTCCAATGAAAATCGGCTTTTAGGTAGGGAGAAAGATTCGAAAGTGTCTGCCGGTCAATGTAATTGATCACCGTCGAAGCAAAGAGCATCCCGCCAATCCACCAGCGCAGATTCGTTATCGGCCGCGCATGGGAAGCTCTTGTGCTCTCGGAATTTAGCATTGGCGATGAAATCTACAAACCGGCTCGCGTCGCTTCACTCAATAAAGCCGCTGAACTTTTGTCCAAATATATCGTCGTATTCTGCATGCTCGCGCAAAATCGAAGCTGGATGCATAAACCCGATCTCGCCCTCCAAACACGCCTTCACCGCCTGCTGCTTTTCTCGCATCCGGCACGATTGCAATAATCTCGTTCACTTGCAAAATCTGCCGCACCAACATCGAAATCGCGCGCGTAGGAACATCCGCCATCGTCGCAAACCATCCTTCATTCACTTGTTGTCGACGGCATGCTTCATCCAGCGTGACCAGGATATACGGTTCCTCCGTTTCAAAATCCGCAGGCGGGTCGTTGAACGCAATGTGCCCATTTTCCCCAATCCCTACAAAAGCCAGATCAACCGGCGCTTTTTTCAATTCCATTCCCACTTCCACTGCAATTTGTTCCGCATCCAGATTCGCCATCCAGCAAATGATATTTTCCGATTTGCGTTTTTCCGATCAGTCGCTCCAGCAGATACTTCCGAAAGCTCGCTGGATGCGTAATCGGCAAACCCACATACTCATCCAAATGAAACATCTCCACGCGCGCCCAATCAATTCCCGGCAAAGACGTCGGTATTTCCAGAAATTCAAATTGCGACGCACCCGTCGCCGCAATCAGTCGCACCAAACTCTTTTCTTTCAGCAATCGCCGCAGTGCCCCCGCAGCATGTTCCGCAGCCGCCCGGCTTAACTCTCTTTTATTTTCAAGAATTCTTGTCTGCAAGCTCAGCGCCCCGCTCTAACGTCGACTCTTTTGCCCGACCCGCACGCCTCATAAATCGCTTCCACAAGCGCCAGACTCCGTCGCGCCTCGACTCCGTTGCAGCGCGGCTCATGATTCTGTGCAATCGCCTGAAGAAAATCCTCCATCACCGCCTGATGTCCACGTACATCGCTCACCGTGGCCGAAGAAGCGCTCTGATTTTTGTCATCGCCGCTTCCCAACGCATCTGCGGGCGGATTCTTCAAATTCGCCACAACCAATCGGTCGTGCTCGATAATGATCGTCCCCTGCTCGCCGGTCAGCTCCACTCTCCGCGGATATCCCGGATACACCGAAGTCGTCGCTTGCAACACCCCCGTTGCCCCGTTTGCAAATTCCAGCAGCGCTGTCAGCGTATCTTCCGCCTCAATCTTGTGAAGGGCGGTTCTCTTCTGCGCCTGCACTCGCTCCACATCACCGAACAGCCAAAGCAGCAAATCCACCGTGTGAATCGCCTGATTCATCAGCGCCCCGCCGCCGTCCAGCGCCACCCTTCCTCTCCATTTGGAATCCCCGTAGTAGTCAGGCGGCCGGTACCATTTCACGCGCGCGTCTGCCAGAATCGGCTTCCCTAAAATTCCCCCATCCATCCACTCCTTCACGCGAATCAAATCCGCCTTGAATCGATCCTGAAAAAATACTCCCAGCTTTACCTTTGCGTCCGCCGCAGCCTCAATCAACGCATCCGCCGCACGTGTAGAAATATCCAGCGGCTTCTCCGTCAACACATGCAATCCCCGCCGCGCCGCCGCAATTCCTTGCTCCGCGTGCAATCCCGAAGGACTCCCAATCGCCACACACTCCATCGGCCGATGTGCAAGAAAGTTCTCAATATCCGAATACGCGGCAGCTCCATACACGGCGGCCATCCGCTCCACTTTTTCCCGATTCGTCCCATAAACGGCCGCAATACCCAAGCCCGGAATGGCTTTCGCCGCCCGCCCATGCGTTTCCGAGATATTTCCGCCGCCAATTAGTCCCAATCGCATCGCCATCAGAGATGAGCCTCAACGCCCGTCGCAACACTCTTTCGAAAAAACGCGCCTACAAAATACACCATCGGCTTCCCGGCACAACAAAGGAAATGAAATTTTCGTGCGGATATTTCTGTGGGGAATTTCTAGTGGATTGGAACAGCCGCGAAGTTGATTGGAGCAAAGGAAATAATCCCTTTGCCTTCCTTTACGGTCACAATCTGATTCGGCTTCACGTCAGCCAGTGTTTCTTTTTGCCCGCTTGGCCAAATAATCTGCAATCGGGTACTTTTCACACTCCCCGCTTTTCCCAAGCCAAATGTCAGGGTCAATTCGCTCTGTGACAAATAGCTCGACCCGCCTTTGACCACGCGCATTTCCGTCGCGCCCGGGTTCGCCGTCATCGTCACTTTCGCGCCGATTGCGTCACGATTCGACTTCGTCCCGATCAATTTCACCCGCAGCACGTCGTTCTGATTCGCATTCACATTTCTTAGCAAACGCGCCGACCCATGGTTGGCCGTCACCACCAGATCAAGCGCCCCATCTCCAAAGAAATCCGCGTACGCGATCCCGCGCCCCACCACCGACTTCTGAATTGCCTTCCCCAGTTTTCCCGACACATCTTCAAACTTCCCTTTTCCCAAATTCCTAAAAACTCCTATCGGCTGCGCATACCTGACGGTCGGCTGCACCACCGCAATGTCGTCGGAAACGTGTCCATTCGCCGCAACCACGTCCAGATTTCCGTCGAGATCGTAATCCATAAAAAAGCAGCCAAATGTCAGCGCCTGGTTCGTCGCCTGTCCCAATCCCGATCGCATCGATTCATCTGAAAACAACCCCGAGCCGTCGTTGCTATAGAGCGCCATGCTTTCATTCGTAAAATTTCCAATGATCAGCCCTGGATATCCGGAGCCGTCAAAATCTCCCGCGTCCGTTCCCATTCCCGCGCGCACTCGGCCCGATTCGCTGAACGCCACTCCCGCCGCCACGCCAAAGTCCGTAAAGGTCCCGTCGTGATTGTTGTGATAAAGCTTGTTCGGCTCCGTGTCATTGGTTATGAACAAATCAATCGAGCCATCGTTGTCGTAATCGAGCAGTGCAACGCCCAGTGACTTACCGGTCGGATCGTACAATCCCGCCTTCTTCGTGACGTCCTCAAAAATTCCATTTCCCCTGTTGTGGTAGAGCCGCGACGTCTCGCCTTTGTAGGTCTGGGGCGTGCAATATGATTTGTTCTTGTTGTCCAGCGTGCAGTACTGATCTTTTTCAATCGACCATTCGATGTAGTGAGTCACAAGCAGGTCGAGCTTCCCATCGTTGTCGTAATCCACCCAAACTGCACTCGCCGAAAATCCGGGGCTTGCGACGCCGGCCTTTTCCGTAACGTCCGAAAATTTCCCGTTCCCCAAGTTGCGAAACAAATGATTCGACCCGACAGTTGTCAGATAAAGATCCTCAAATCCGTCGTTATCATAGTCGCCCACCGCGCAGCCGAGTCCGTAACTCTCCACGGCCAGACCCGCCTGCTTGGTCACGTCCGTAAACGTTCCGTCGCGATTGTTGTGGTAGAGCGCGGGATAGGACTTCCCGGTTTTGTGCTCCGGCCAATCCATTGAATTTACGAAGAAAATGTCAGGCCAGCCGTCGTTGTCGTAATCAATCACGCAAACGCCGCTGCCCATCGTCTCCGGCAGATATTTTTTCCCGTAAGCGCCCGTGTTGTGCTTGAACTGGATTCCCGCTTGCGCCGTCACGTCAACAAATTCAATCGGCCCGGAATGTCTCGAGCTGGTCGTAGGTTGTCGAAGACTCCTCCAGCCATTTCCGCGATGACGGGAGCAGCCGCTCGCGTTTGGCTTGCCGCCGGCGCTTCTGCTCCAGCCTTGGGTGAAGATTCTCTTGAAGCATTGCGCTGGCATGCGCAGGCCAGCACGGCCACAACGCCAATCGCCATCCACAATTGTTTGGCGTTCAATCGCATCATGCGGGAACTTGCGGCGCCGCCGCTCGCCTGGTCGAAAACCAGCCGTCAACCAGAAACGCGACTGGCCCGACGAGAAACAGTGCATAGAACGGTGCGTACACGACATGATTCAGGCGCAAAATCATTTCCACCACCGCCACCATCGCCGCAACGACGATCTGCCATTTCTTCGACTTCACCGTCGTCTTCGGATCCGTAATCATAAAAAAGATAAAGAGCTGATACATCGGCCCCGTCAACGGCGCAACTTCAGACAGCCAAGGACTCCCCGTAATCAAACTCCGCACGTAAGAAAGGACTATGAAGCTGGCAACATACGTCGCCGTGATATGAAAGCGATGCAGCCGATAGATGATGATCGAACCCAGCACCCAGATCACAATCATCGGCAGCAAATAATTTCCCCACTGAATGCTCAGCGCCGCTACGGTCTCCGGTGCCAAAAACAGAAGTACCGAAATGCTAAAGTTCGACGGGTTCCAGATGTGCTTCCCGTTTACGCGCAGCACGTATTTCGACATGATAGAAACCACCGCACACACTACATATGGCCAAAATGCTGGCGATCTCACCAAAATTCCCACGCTGATTCCGCTAATGTATGCGCTCGCCAGAATCGGCCGCTTTCCCAGGTAAATCCATCCAAGAATCAGCTCCGTGATCAAACTCGCAAGAATCGCCGCGCCTGTTTTCTTATAGCTCTCTAAAAAACCAAAAGACAGCTGCCCCACAACCAAAATGCATGTGATAAACGCCGGCGCCAGGTAGCGATTCTCCATGCTGAAAAACTTCCTCCACTGAAATGGCGCAAGCGGTTGCGGCGCCATCGCAATGCTTTGTTGGCTCATTCTGGTTCCTTCACTGCGTGAATTTGATTGGGCACGGGATTCGGAATCGTTTGAATCCTTCCCGAAGGCCAGCCAATCACGGCTTTCTCAATCTGCGGATATTTTCCAAGTCCAAAGTGCAACCGGCGCTGGTTCTGAGCGGCAAATCCGCTGCCGCCGGAAACTTCCTGCGCCTGTTGCTGGCCGTTCCAGGTGACGGTCATCCGCGCCCCGATCGCACTGCGATTGCTTTTCGTCCCGGTAAGATCAAATTCAATCCATTTGTTTTCGGGCGTCACCGTGTTTTTGTAAATCAGCAGTGGCCCTCGCTCATTGGCCACAATTACGTCCAGCACACCGCGGTTCCACAAATCCGCAAACGCCACCGCCCGCCCGTCGTACGTGTCCGTCACACCGACTGCCGGTGCCACATCCACAAACTTTCCGCTCCCATCGTTCAGCCACAAATGCTTAGTCTGGTATCCGGACAAGCTGCGGCCTTCCATGGCCGGCCAGTTTTTCGCGTCATTGATAATCAGCGCGTGCCCGCCGGCAATTTTCGAAAAGTCGTACCAGTAGCTCTTGTTTCTGTCGAGCGAGACGTAGCCGTTCGTCAAATACAAATCCAGCGTCCCATCATTATTTATGTCGCCAAACTGCGCGCCAAAACTCCACCCACCAATCTCGACTCCAAAATCCCGCGCCAGGTTTTCATACTTCGTGCCTTCGCCGCTCGTTCCCTCTTTCGGCACCCACAAATTGTTTCCTTGAATCAGCACGCCCTCTTCCGAAATATTCGAAACGTAAACCGAAAAACGCCCTTGGTTCAAGATGTCGCCGACGCTGGCGTTCATTCCGCTCTTCGGCGCGAATCCAACTCCCGTCTCCTGCCCGACCTCGCGAAATTTCTTGCCGTCGTTAAAATAGAGCTCGGACACACCGTAGTCATTCGCAACGAACAAATCCGGATGCCCCGTTCCACGCAAATCAGCCGCGGTGGATGCGAGCGCCCACCGCTGGCTGCTGATTCCCATCTTCTCGCTGACTTCTTCAAACTTTCCGTTCCCCAAATTGTGGAACAGGTATTTTCGTCCACCGTTTTTTGCGTACTCAAAACTGTCCGGCATCATTTTTGTCGACGCGAGGTGCCACAGGTCCACGTTTTCCGAATAATATCCGCCGATAAAAAGATCCAGCAGCCCGTCGCCGTCGTAGTCAAACCACAGCGCGGTATTCGCGTTCACCCACGGCGGCAAACCAGCCTGCTCTGTCACGCGCGTAAATCCCATGCCGCCATCGTTATGAAACAGCTCCGGCTTGCCCCACTTGATCAGCAAAAGGTCTTCGTACCCGTCGTTGTCGTAGTCGCCCCACACCGCGCCGGTGGAAACGCCCGTGCCAGGCTTGTTCACGTCCGCAATTCCCATCTGCTCGGCAACATCCGTGAATGTCCCATCGTGATTGTTCCGGTAAAGCGCGTTCTTCGAACCCTCTTTGCTGTTCGTGACGTAGATATCCGGCCAGCCGTCGCGGTCAAAATCCACAATCGACACCGAAGCGCCCATCGAAGCCACTTGGGGCATGATGTGAGCCAGTTTTGGATCGAGCGTCGGCGCTTCGTGCACAAAATTCACGCCCGCCTGCTTAGACACTTCCTGCAAATAAAATCCGTGCCGCGCAAGCGACGTTTGCAAATCCAGTCTTGCTTTGGATTCGTCGCGGCCCGCTTCGTACCGCTTGATGAACAGCGGCGAAAATACCAGCTGCAAAGAAAATAACCGCCACAGTTGTTCTGGTCAGAATCCCTGGCTTCACGGTCGCGGTGATCTCCTCAGCGAATTTTGAAACACATCCGGCGTGACGTACCGCGTGTGATAGTTCTCCCAGTCTTCTGGATGTTTCTTGTAGACGTACTCATCTTCGAGCCGCCCCGGTGGCGTCACGTATTCATCTTTCGCGTGATACGGCAACGGCAGCACAGTTCTCGAGAACGTCGAGTTGAAATCGCCGTCCTTGATCCACCCATCACCGACCAGCACAAAATCTCGCACCCACCCTGCCGGCGGCGCAGGCTGCTCCGCAAACCTCATGGACATTTCGTCGCCCGAATTCACGATCACATAACGGTCGTCAACATTCTTCAGCAATACGCGCACATCTCCGTAACGCGTGAAATATCCGACCATGTCGCGCCACTGCGATTTGGTGCCCATCATCTCATCGTAGTGCGGAACCTCCGGCGCTCCCGCTCCCGCCGGATGTTCAATTACCGAATATCCGCGATAGTGCAAATCTGCGTAGCTTGCATCGAGCGTCTGCGCTTTCACTTCTGCGTTCGGTTCGCCGACCGCCCACTCAATACAATCCCAATAGATCTCCAGATTCGTCCGCAACCGCACTTTTCGCGGCGTTCCCGGCTTGAAAATATTCGTCAGATTGAAAAGAACTGTCTTCTTCCGCCCCGCTGGAAATCCGAGATTCGATTGCGCGGTAGTCCAACCGCCGTGCCCATCCGGCACTTCGACGCTCATCCCGTGCGCGTGCCAGCGATTGCCCTGCGTGATCGCTACGTTCAGCGACGACTCCGTGTCGTGAATCGAACCCTGTGCAATCAAATAAAGCGGTCCACTCTCCGGCGCGTCCTCACCCAAATCAATTTCCACGTAGTGATCTCGCGTCAGCCCCTGGAATTGCCCGCGTCCAAACGTGTCCAGCGCCTTTCCGTCAAGCGCCCGCAAAATCTCCGTCACATCCGCCCCGTTATCGTCAGTGGCTTGCGCAATCGAATGCGGCGTCGCCACCGTCGTGAATCCCGGCTTCGGCGGTGGAATCGCGAACCGCTCATCCACAAAAATCTCGGTTCCCGCCGGATGATCTACCGTCATCAACGCAATTTTGTCGTAGTAATAGACTTCCCAAAGTTCCGCCGTAATCCGCAAATCGTAATAACCCTCATGCGGCTTCAGCTGATCGCGTCCGATTTTGTACCACTCGCCCGTCGTCGCAATTTTCGCCGAACCAAGCGTGTTGATTCGCAGCCCAATCGCAGAGCCCCAAGGAACCGCATCTTTCAAAAATTGCATTCTCGTTCCGTCCCAAGCGAACAAAAATGGACACGACGCCTTCAGCCGCTGCTCCGTCACGACTACCTGATCCGCCTGCACTCCAAATTCCGCACGCACTGTCCCGTTCGGCCATGCCACGCGCACCACTTCCGTGCTCGTCTGATTTCCCAGACCAAAATGCAGTTGCGGTCCTGTAATCGGCTGCTTCTGCACAAGCAAGCCCGACCGAATTTCAATCTCTCCGCCAATTCCAAACGGATTGATGCGCTGATCTCCCACAGCCTGTTTCGCATGCGGCCGCACCACTTGCCAGTGATAATTTTTCGAACCGCGATTCACACCCTGAGCCGGTTTTCCCGCCGCATCAAGACCCAGCAAATCCAATCGTCCATCGCCACTCAAATCCGCTATATCAAAAAGGCTCGCTAGCCCCGCCGCATGGTCAAGCAGCGTGTATTTCGAGTTCGCATCGCCCAGCCAAATTATCGGCGCCGCGCCCTGCCCCGCCGCAACTTTCTCAGGACTCAACACCAAATCAAGCGCACCGTTGTTATCCAAATCTTCGATCTGCAATCGCACGTCGCCCGCAAGATTCGCCGCTCGATTCGGCACTTGCACAAGCGCCACGACACTCCACCCGTTTTTCTCGCTGTATCCAACGCTCGCAATCGTTCCGTTCGATTCCACCGCTACCAAATCCAACACTCCATCGTCGTCCGTATCCGCGACCGCCACCGCCTTCACCGGAGTCAAGTTCGATGGCAGCGCAACTTCCCGGAATTGCCCCTGCCGTTCATTATGAAAAATGTGAAGACGATCTGCGCCGTCCACAATCGCCGCGTCTGCATTTCCATCCGAATCAAAATCCGCCCAAGCGAACGCTTTCACTCCCGAAATTCCGGGAAACGGCTGAATCGCCAAAAACGTATCGTCCCCGTTATTCCGCAAGACCTGTGGCAAGCCATCTTTCTTCCCAAGAACAATGTCCAAATCGCCGTCCGCTTCGATATCCACGGCCCACGCGCCCGTGTACGCCGCGCGCAAGACATTGTTCGTCAATTTCGTCGCCGCAGTCACATCCGCAAATTTCTCCGGCGAATCCTGCCGCATAAATCTCACTCCACCGGCGCCGGCCAACACCAAATCCGTCTTGAAATCGTAGTTAAAATCCGCTTGTAAAATTCCATCCGCTGTCGGCGCAACGTTCCCCGGCCCCCCTGGAAACGCAAACATTGCCCCAGACGCCAATCGCACTTCCTTCCCATTCGCCAGCGCAACCACCGGCTTTCCTTCGCTCCCAAGTGCAATCGCGCCAACCCAACTCCACGATCCGGAATCGTTAGCCGCAGGCTTCACATCAAACGCAAGCGCCGTATCCGCTGGCGCGGGAGTGAAGTCCGGCTGCTCCACTTTCACAAATCGCGTAAACGGTTCCGCTTCTTCTCCCGGCGGTGCCTTTAGTACCGCCAAACTTTCGCGAAACTCGGGCACGCGCATCAGCGTGTTCCGCAAAAATGTCGTCCGAGTCGCTGCCGAACGCGGATTCGGCCCATCTGCTGCGGCTTGTAAAGCTGAAAGCTGATCTTTCACTTCCACCGGCCACGCCGCAGATCGCGCCGCAATTTTCGCCAGCATCGTCTTCACCGTCGCGGCATCCCCGCTCTTCGCCGTAATCCGGCAAAGCTCTAATTGCACCGCCAGATTGTCCGGCTGCGCAGCCAAAATTTTCTGAATCAACGCCGCATATTCCGAATCACTGTTCGCGCCGCCCTGCCGCTCCACTTCTTCGGCCAGTTGATACGCCGCCCGATAATTCCGCGGATTGATCTCCACCGCTTTGCGCCAATCCGCAATCGCGTTCGCCGAATTTCCCCTGCTGCTCTCCAGTATTCCCAGCAATTGATAGATCTGATCGTTGTCCGGAGCTAGCTTGCGCGCCTGCTCAAATCGCTGCGCCGCCGCATCCAGTTTTCTCTGCCGCAGCGCCAGCACGCCCCAATTCGCCCAACCCGCCGGCTCGCCCGGCACAAGCTGCGTCACTTTGGAAAGCTCGCTCTCCGCATGAATATCGTCGCCCACCTGCAGCGCGCTCAGTCCCACGTAAAACGCGGAAACCACTAGCGCATATTCCTTGGAATCCTTTTTAGGAATCTTGCCGCCCGATTTGCACGCGCTCAAGCTCACAGCCAACAACGCACAGCACGCAAGAAGCGCCGTCCGGGATGCTCTTTTTCTCACCACAAAAACTCCCTCTTTACACACCAGTTCAGGTCTGGCTCGCACGTTCATTCCTTATCATTTTCGCTTTCGCGACGCGGGGTGCGGATTTGCCATTTAGTCTCTCACGCAAAATATACCTCCGCAAAAAGTTCACGCCGTTTGCTCCGAATGCAATTTCCGCAGCCGCCGCCTCTTCGCGATGGCCATACACCACAAAAATCCAACTCCCAGAAACGGCAGCGCGTACAAAATCAGGTCCCATCGCCCGTATCCCGCCGGCGTCGGAATCACCTGCGAGTCCGCTTCTCCCCCGCCAATCGAGCTTGCCATCACCAGCCGCACTTTCCAAACTTCCTGCTGATCGAACTGCGCCTCCGCCTTGTATTCCACTTGCCCGCGCAAATCTTCCACCCATGCGGAATATATCGCCTCGGGCAATCTCCCCGTTGCGGGCTGCACCGCAATCTGAATCTTCAAATCCTTCGGAACCGTGCCTCCGGGCGGCGGATCGACCATCACGAAAAATGTTCCCGTGCCCAAATCCGGATGCGTCCACAAAGCAATGGTATACGGCCCAACATGCTGCCCTTCCAGAATCGGGAACGGCGGGCCGTTGTGCGCCGCCGCATTTCCCGCGCAGCACAAAGTCAGCAGCGCCGTGCAAATCCCCACGCGCAGCCACAAACTCTTCCGTGCTTTGAGCGTTCCGCTCATCGATTTCGTCACCCGCCCATCAACATCGCGCGCATTTCCATCGGCTGAAACAGCAACCATACCGACGCCGCCCCGACAATCGCACAAACCACAAACCAGGGCGCAAACGAACGCACCGGCCTTTCCGCGCAATCCTCGTGCGCCAGATGGTGCGCGACCAGCAGCGATCCCATAAATCCGAGCAGCAAAAATCCCAATTCAATCGGCTGCACAAATCGCGACGGCATCCCCGTCCACGACCAGAACGGTCCGCCCAACATGTGTACTCCAACATTCGCGAGTGCCGCCTGAGTTACGGGAATTATCGTCAGAATTCCGGTAAAAAAATGAAACCCGTAGTGCGCCAGCCACATCCCCAATCCCAACGGCGCAAGGGCATAACTGTATCGCACCGCAATCGCTCCCAATGACGATTCTCCGCCGCTCAAAGCCTTGCTCGCCCATGCAGCGCTACCCAGCAGAACGATCGGTGCCAAAACCAGAAACGCTGCAAAAATTATCCCGAGCACCGGCGCCTCGTGTGTGGTGGATATCACCTTGCCCAGCCACGCCTCAACCGCATACACCGGGCTCACCATCCCAAACGCATTCAAAAGCGCGCCAAACGCGAACACAATCACGAGCGCCGCAATGTCCTTGCGTTGCGAAAAATATCCAATTCCGGAGCGCAGAGGATCCACCATTAACTCAGACGCTGGCAGCCGGCTCATCACGCCGATATTGTCGTGAGGACACGCATGCACGCAGTCCAGGCAGAACGTGCAATCCATGTTCCCCACTTTGCGGGGCAGAAACAGCGCCAGCTCGCATCCGCGCTGCAAAATCACAAAATCGGTTTTCTTCTCCGGCCCGGCGCGTCTTCCTCTGATGCAATCCTTCGTCGCGCACTTTTCGCAAACCCGCAAATCTCGCGCCTTCACTTCCAGCGGGGAAAGGGTGGACGCCACAAAATTAAACTGGCCGATCGGACAAACAAACTTACAAAACGCGGCATGCTTGAACAGGCCATCCACAATCAGGACTGCTACAAAATAGCCAAGCGCCAGCGCCGCCGTCCAATACGGCGAACTCCACAAATCGAATAGTTCGTAGCAAAACAGAATCGCCACAAACAGCGCGACAGAAATCCATTTGTTCCGCAGTGCGCGTGGCCAGTTAAATCGCGGCCGAAACATTCGCCGCGCCACATTTCGCAGCAACATAAACGGACAAGCCAGGCAAAAAAAGTTTCCCGCACACAGTAAAGCCAGCACCAGCGCGCCACGAAAATGGATCCACGTCAGCACCGTAGCCAAATTTTTCGGTGCAAGCGTTGGCCCGACGAATCCGTGCAGGATCATCACTGCACTCACCAGGAACAGCGGAATCTGCAGCGCCGTTCGTGAATGGCGCCACCGCAGAAAATCTCCGATCAAGCTCACGCGCAGCAAATCAAAACGCGAACTTTCTACGGCAAGCGCTGGCGAATTGGTGCCTGCCATTCCCATGGATTCAGCCGGCCTGAAGATTTTGAATCTTCATCTGCTGGTTCAGCGTCTCGCCATCAGGAAGCACGATGTGCGCGATCACCACCCAATCGCCGAGCATGTTCAAATCCAGGGTTCCGCTGTATGACCCTGGCGAAATTTCCTTCGCTTCTCCAAACGTAGGACTCATTCCCGCATGCGACATGTCGCCTTCGAGAGAAACCCGCGCGCCCGTTATCGGTGCTAGTGTTGTTCCTGTTAACTTGCAGGTGATCGTAGTTGGACCGACTCTCGGGTGCGCCTCAAACGTGCAGGTCAGCGCCACTTCCCTGGTGCCGCGTGATTTTCTTGCACAACCGCCTGCCCAACAATTCGCAGACACCCCAAGCAGGCACACTACGAACACGCGCGATTTCTTCAAGCAAATCAAATCTCTTGCCTTAACTCCGCGGACTCTGGGCGCGTGTTGAAATTCTTATCAAGCTGCGCAAGCCGCCTTGTCGGCCTTCGCAGTTTTATTCCATTCGCAAGAGCAAACCGCAAGTCCCTGTTCGCCCTTCGGTCGGGAACATGTGGAAGTACATTCCGATGACCATCGGAATGAACACGATTGTGTTGTAAAAAAGGTGCAGCTCCACGCGCGGGAAGAAGAGCTGCAGCACGCTGCACGGCACCGGCTTGCCCCAGAAGTTGTGGTGCACGGTCGCTTGATAGATCAGCAGCAAATGCTCGATGTGATGCCAGAACTGAATTACCAGCGCGACTGTCCACCACTTGCGGCCCGTGCCGGTAAATCCCTTCCGCAAAATCCAAATTCCAACGAGCATCACCAGCGCGTAGGCGTAGTGCAAAACTTCTGACTTGATCAGCCACGGATACCACAACCCAAGCAGCCCATTCGCCTTTGGCCGTGGCCATCCCATCACATAGATTTGATACGCCTGAAACAGATGCTCGCCCCAGTGTGCCAGCACCACAAACATGAACGCCTGTAGCGCCCGCTCATGCCATCTTGAGTTCAGCTTGTCGTAGATTCCCGAACCGGTGGTAGACGGAAAATGTGCGCTGTGGATCGCCGGACTGGAAACCGCCATGCTGTTGCCCTCCCAAATGAGCAAAACCGTGCGGCCAAAATGCTCTATCAAAGGGCTTTAGCCGGCAATAATACATTTATATTAGACCGGCATCGGGGGTAGGTGCCCTTTCTGCGGGCCAGGCTTCCCCTAAATGCACTATTGACGGTCTCTGCGGGGACCGCCAGACTCCCTGCCATTGTCCTAAACTAGACCTTCCCGCACGGGGAGAACAAAGGGGTAGCCGAACATGTCCGAACAAGCCGTTATCGCCAACCAGAAAAGGATTTTGCAGAACCAGACTGCAATTCTCTCCAACCAGAAGGCGATCAAGGCGAATCAGGAGACGATTAAGAAGAATCAGGGCGTAATTCTCAAGAATCAGGCGACCTTGAACACCATCGTTGCCAACCAGAAAAAAATTCTGGCAAAGCTCAAGTAATTCCCTTTTTTTCTGCCGTTGTCGCGCGCCCTGTTTTCCGGGGCGCGCGTAATGCTTTTCTAGTATTGCGGCCTTCGGCCGTTAACTAAAATCACTGGCACTTTCAGCATTTGCGCCTCCGTGTATCACACCCCGGGAGGCGAATCAGATTTGCAGCTTTTGCAGCGGCCATGGGTCATTTGTGTGGCCGCGCAAAACTCGTGTGACGGCAGCAGGCGTGCATTGTGCCGCCTGAATTCCAGTTCGATTGGAGATTTCGTGAAAAGTTTTCTCGCTGTCTTGTTGCTCCTCGTTGCCGCTGCGACGGTTTCGGCTCAGGATGCCGCTCCGCCGATCAAACTCGGCGACGTCACTTTCTCAGGAAGTATTCGCGAACGCTACGAAGTGTGGAATTGGTTTGAGCCGACGACGGGAAACAATCTCTACGGCTACTCTGGGACGGTGGTGCGTTTTGGCTTTTCCCAGAAAAAAGAGCGCTACGACTGGAACATTGAACTTGAAGCGCCAATTTTGCTCGGGCTTCCCGAGCACGCCGTCAATCCCCCGCCTCTTGGGCAGTACGGTCTCGGTGGCTCGTATTACGCCGCAAACGACAATAAGCAAAACGCCGCATTCCTCTTTCCGCGCCAGGCGTGGTTCCGCTTAAAAGGCGCACACTCCAGCCTTCGCGCAGGCCGCATGGAATTCACTGACGGCAGTGAAGTCACTCCGAAGGACGCGACGCTCGCTTCACTCAAAGCCGATCGTATCGGCCAGCGCCTGATCGGTAATTTCGGTTTTTCCGATCGTGCAACGCAGCCTCGACGGCCTGCAATTCTCCTACGCGAATGATTCGTGGACATTCACCGCTCTCAGCGCAATTCCCACGCGCGGCGTTTTTCAAGTTGATGGAGCCGGCTGGGTGAAAACTCCTGTTACCTACGTCGCTCTTACAAAGCAGGCAGAGTTTGGTGAATCGAAGGCGGAATGGCGCGTCTTCGGAATCTATTACAACGATGATCGGCCCATCGTAAAGACGGACAACCGTCCGGGCCCTGCGAAAGCGGGCGATCTCGGCAACATCGACATCGGAACTTATGGCGGACACTTCATACTCGCCACACCGACTTCCGGCGGCACGTTTGATTTTCTTTTCTGGGGCGCGCTGCAAAACGGCAATTGGGGATTCCTGACGCAACGCGCGGCAGCTGGTGCTCTCGAATTGGGGTTTCAACCGAAAGGCGCCGAGAGAATTCATCCATGGTTCCGCGGCGGATATTTTTACGCGACAGGCGATGGCAATCCGGCCGATGACACCCACGGCACATTCTTCGCGGTTCTTCCGACTCCTCGCGTCTACGCGCGATTTCCTTTCTTCAACTACATGAACAACACCGACGCGTTCGGTGAAGTGATGCTTCGCCCATCGAAGAAGCTGACGCTGCGCAGCGACGTCCACGGTCTGTGGCTCAGCAGCAAGAGCGATCTCTGGTATTCCGGCGGCGGAGCGTTTCAGCCAAATACGTTCGGCTTTAACGGACGCCCTTCAAACGGACAGAAATATCTCGCCACTCTTTACGACATCAGCGCCGACTACAAATGGAAATACGGCCTCGCATTCGGCTTGTATTTCGGCTACGCGCAAGGCGGCGACGTGATCAAGAAAATCTATACGGTAAATGCCAGCGGCGCACTCGGCTTTACCGAAATGACCTATCGCTTCTAGCTCAAGATTCAAAACGAAAGCGGAAGTGCGATCCTGTCGTCGCACTTCCGCTTCTTCCTTTTCATCCATGCCATAAAAACAGTGATACGCTGACAGAGGATTTCTTTTCTTTCCATGAGCCTCTTTTGCGCACAAGGCAGCGCTGACCGCGCGATCTCCGCCGAAGAATTGCGCGAGCTCTTTCATTTCTTCGCTTGAAAAACTTGGCAAACGAAAAAATGTTCTGGCGATTCCGCCGGATCACACGCGCGCCGCTTCGCGCGCCGGAGAATTGACGCGTTACGCGTGGAATTACTTCGGCGAAGACCTAAAGCAAATTCTTCTCGCCGTCGGAACGCATCACGCGATGACGCCGGAACAGCTCACGGCGATGTTCGGAGACGTTCCGCAAGCGCTTTTTCGCGCGCACAAATGGCGCGAAGACGTCGAAACGCTTGGCGTGATTCCCAAAGAATTCATTCGCGAACAATCGGAAGGAAAAGTCGAATACGATTGGCCCGCGCAAGTGAATCGCCTCGTTGCGCGCGGAAATTTCGATCTAATACTTTCGATCGGACAAGTTGTTCCGCACGAAGTGATCGGGATGGCGAATCACAACAAAAATATTCTGATTGGCACAGGCGGGCCGGAAAGCATCAACCGCAGTCACTACCTCGGAGCGGTTTACGGGATGGAGAGAATCATGGGGCGCGCGGACAATCCAGTCCGACGCGTTCTGAACCGCGCCGCAAGAGAATTCCTCGCCGAACTTCCTATCGTCTACGTTCTCACTGTCGTTTCGCAAAACTCCTCAGGCGACACAATCGTGCGAGGCCTTTTCGTCGGCGACGATGACGAATGCTTCCTCCGCGCCTCGGAACTCAGCCTGAAGGTAAATTTCGATCTTCTCCCGAAGGCTATTCGCAAAGCCGTCGTTTATCTTGACCCGCACGAATTTCACAGCACCTGGCTGGGAAACAAGGGTGTGTATCGGACGAGAATGGCGATGGCGGATGGCGGCGAGCTAGTCATTTTTGCGCCGGGCGTGTGCGAATTTGGCGAGGACCCGCAGATTGACAAGCTGATTCGCAAGTATGGCTACCGCGGAACGCCCGCAACGCTCGAGATGGTGAAAAATAACCCAGACCTTGCCGCAAATCTTAGCGCTGCTGCGCACTTGATTCATGGTTCGTCCGAGGGGCGATTCAAAATTACCTGGTGCCCGGGAAATCTGACTCGTGAGGAAGTGGAAGGAGTTGGCTTTTCTTACGGCGATCTAAAACAAATGCAGCAGGTTTACGATCCCGCGAAATTGCAGCAAGGCTGGAACGAGGTCAACGGCGAGGAGATTTTCTTTATTGAAAACCCGGGGCTCGGGTTGTGGTCAACTCCCGACCGCTTCTGATTTTTTTACTCGCTCAGAGCGAAACACCGCGTTTCCAGGGAATAAAGTCGTTCTGACTCAGAATTTCGGCCTTCGTCTTCACTTCTCCGCTCGCAATCTGAATCACACGCTCCAGAATCTCTTCGCCCATTCCGGAAATCGTCTTAAGTCCGGCGATCACTTCGCCGGTATCAATGTCTATAATGTCCGGCATACGCGAATTCAATTCAGAGTTTGTGGACAGCTTCACAACCGGGGCGATGGGATTCCCCGTCGGCGTGCCCAATCCCGTCGTGAACAGCACCACGCTTGCACCCGCGCCGACTTGTCCGGTGACGCACTCCACGTCATTGCCCGGCGTGCATTGCAGATGCAATCCCGGCATGGTTGAGTACTCCGGGTAGTCCAGAACTGCACTTACTGGCGCAGTTCCACCCTTTTTTGCGGCGCCGGCGGATTTCATGGCATCCGTCAGCAATCCATCCCGAATATTGCCCGGCGAAGGATTCATATCGAATCCCGATCCCACTGCCTTCGCCCGGGCGGAATAAGCTCTCATCAGATGAATGAACCTGTCACCGACTTCTTTTTCCACGCTGCGATTGATAAGTTCCTGTTCGACGCCGCAAAGTTCGGGAAATTCAGAAAGAATGGTGCGGCCGCCGAGGGCGACAAGTAGATCAGAAGTGTGGCCGATAGCGGGATTTGCTGAGATGCCAGAGAAGCCGTCCGAACCGCCGCATTTAAGGCCGACGCAAAGTTTCGACAGTGGGGCAGGCTGGCGAGTTAGCCTGTTCGCTTCAACCAGGCCTTCAAATGTTTTCTGGATTGCTTTGGACAACATGTTGAATTCCGAGCCGCTCTGTTGTTGCTCGAAGACGAAAAGGGGTTTTGAAAAATTCGGCGCGCGCTTTTTGAGTTCTTCGCGAAGGACGGCGATTTGCGAATGCTGGCAGCCGAGACTGAGGACCGTGGCACCGGCGACGTTCGGATGGTGGATGTATCCGGCAATGAGGCCGCAGAGATTGTTGGCGTCTTCGCGCGTGCCGCCGCAACCGCCTTCGTGGAGAAGAAACTTGATGCCGTCTATGTTTTCAAAGACGTGCGATTTTTGTGCCGGGCTTGAATCATTTTCGTTTCCGCCGTTTGCTTCCGGCGATTTTCCTTCCTTGTAGCTCCGGACCAAATCCGCGACTTGCTGGCGATAGATTTGCGGCGGCGCGAAGCCGAGTTCTTCCTCAAAGGCTTGTTTCAGCACCAGGATGTTTCGGTTTTCACAAAAGACCAGCGGTACGACAAGCCAGTAGTTGCGCGTTCCTACCTGGCCGTCGGATCGGACGTAGCCGAGGAATTTCTTTTCAACCCAGCGGGAGACGTCGGGAGGCTGCCAGGAGTATTTCTCGGATTTTTCGTGAAAGTCGGCGGATTCGTGGCGAACGTTACGCGTGGTCAGTTTGGCGCCGGTGGCTACGGGCTCGGTGGCTTTTCCGATGAGGACTCCGTACATGATGATCGGGCTGCCAGCGGCGAGGTCCTGCGGTTGCGAATTTGTGTTTTGCCGGGACGTCCGTGCGCAGGGTGATGGATTGGCCGCCGAATTCGATTTGTTCGCCCGGGCGCAGGTCCGCAAGCGCGACGAGGACGTTGTCTTTCGGATTGAGGTGAAGGACGCGGGATGCGGACATTCGAGGAATTCGTCTCCGGCGAGGATAGGGATTTTGTGTTGCCAGGAGGAATAGTGGCAGTTTTTGGGCGCGGGAGCAATTGGGTGCCGATGATGAATCGGTTCCGGGCAACCGGGAGGATGAAGTGAGAGTTTGACGGTAAGTGAGATTGCAGCGGCTTTGGGTTTTACATAGACCAAGGCGACCGCGGCGAAGAGACAGCCTAGAACGGCGGTGAGGTCTTTGGCAGAGAGGCGATCCCCGGAAAGAAAACGGGCGATGTCCTTACCAAGTTGTAATCTGGAAATTGGGGCGGAGCGGCGTACGGCAACGACGGCCATCGGAGAAGGGGAAGGCACAAGAAAAGACGCGCTGTCTTTTGATTGAGGGGATTTAAATGGTGTAAAAAGCTTGGCGTGTGCGGACGAAAGGCTGAGGAGGGGAAAGATGAGTGTGACACGGAGAGAGTTGATGGCCATGGCGCCGGGACTGGCAATTCCGGGGGTGCTTCTAGCGACGGCGAAAGCGGATGAAGTGAAGGCTTTGCCAAGTGCAATGTTTCCTTTCGAGAAGATGAGCGTGAACAAATCGGAAGGCGCGGAGTATCGGGCGGTGATGAAAGGAAAGCTGGCAACGGGAGAAGCGGTTGAGGTGCATGAGACGACGCTGGGCGTGGGCAACATGCCGCATCCGCCGCACCGGCACGAACATTCGGAGATGTGGTTGATTCGCGAAGGGACGGTGGAACTTTACGTAGAGGGAAAAACAACGCAGATGGGGCCGGGGGCAGTGGGATTCGTTCATTCGAATGAGGAACACGGGATCAAGAATGTGGGGAAAGAGGCGGCGACGTATTTTGTGGTAGCGATTGGGCCGCATGTGGCGGGGTAAGGGGACGGGTCTCGGAGGCCAAGGAGCGCCTCCCTTTCTGCTTGCCACGAAGATTGCCCGTAGAAGCGTGCCCTTCCTGCTTCGTAATGCAAAGCGTGCTATCCGCATTTGGGAGAATTGGCGGGGCTAGTAGTTTTTTACTTTAATTACGAAGTAGGTGACTTCTTTGGCGCCATCTAGAAGCATTTGATGGGGTGTGTTGGAGGGGATGCGGACGACATCGCCGGCCGAGAGTTTCACGCGGGCGGCGCCTTTGATGGTGCCATTGCGTTTTTCGTGAGGCGCTACGGTTTCGGCGCCTTCGAGTGTGCCACCGACCAGAAGCGTTGCCGAGCCAGTTTGCATGAAGAAAACATCTGCCTGGGTTTCATGCAGCTCGGGAGAGCCGTCGGCTTCGCGGTGAGCGAGCATGAAGAGGTCATTGGGATAGTCGACGATGATTTTGGAAGCGGATTTGTGAGGATCGGCCGCGGCGTTCGTCGCCAGGGTTTTGGCAAGCGACTGAATGTCGGCGACGGACCAGTGTTCGAAACCTGCGGGCGCCGGAGCTTGTGAGTTCACGGCGAAAAACGGTATCACCAAGAGCGAGAGCAGGAAAAGCTTTTTCGTCATAGAGCACCTCGAGAGCTGCGGGGATTTTTCAAAAGAGACTGCAACGTAATACCATTCAAAGGTACAACTCACAAGAGATTTGCTTGGCCGGTGGCAGGCAATTTGAATTTCATCCGAAGGCGGACGGAATGAGCAAAGAGACGGTTTTGATATTGGCGGACGCGAAAGAGCCGCAAGTGGAGCTTTTGTTCGGGAGATTAACCGGGGTGAAGATCGTGGCTGCGAATTCGGCGTTGGAGCTTGCAGGAGATGCCAAAGAAGCCACGGTGATTTACCAGTGGTCGGGGTCGAAGGAATTGCTGGAGCAGGCGTTTGCGGCTTGCCCGAAGTGAAGTGGGTTCATTCGCGGTCAGCGGGTCTGGAACAGACACTGTTTCCGGAATTGCGCGACAGTGCGGCGATGCTGACGAACGGGAGCGGCGTGTTCAGCCCAGCGCTGGGAGAATTTGTACTGGGAGCGATTTGGTATTTTGCTAAAGATTTCCGAAGGCTGGTGCGGAATCAGATGGCGCGGCGGTGGGAACAGTTCGACGTGCACATGGCCGCAGGAAAAACAGTGGGAATCGTCGGATACGGAGATATTGGACGGGCGGTTGCGACGCGCGTGAAGGCGGTTGGAATGAAAGTGCTGGCGCTGAAGCGGCATCCGGAAAAAGGCGCGAACCCGGATTCGCTGGTGGAGGAGACGTTTGGACCGGAACGGAGGGTAGAGATGATTTCGCGGTGCGATTACGTGGTGGTGACGGCGCCGCTGACGCCGGAGACGCGCGGAATGATTGGCGAAACGGAGATTGCGGCGATGAGGGGCGAGGCGGTGGTAATCAATGTAGGGCGCGGGGCAGTAATTGATGAGAAGGCGCTGATTCGCGCGCTCGGCGAGGGACGAATTAAGGGCGCGGCGCTGGATGTATTTGAGGAAGAGCCACTGCCTGCGGGGCATGCGCTTTATGGGATGGAAAATGTTTTGCTGTCGCCACACAGCGCGGATCACACGACGGATTGGCTGGACGATGCGATGGAGTTTTTTGCTGAGCAATGCGAGCGATATCTGGATGGGAAGGCGTTGCTGAATGTTGTGGATAAAAAGCTGGGGTATTAGGCGCGAAAAAAAAGAAATTCCACGGGAGAGAGCGGAGAAAATCCGCCAAAGAAAAAGCCGCACCGGAGAATGAATCGAGTGCGGCTTTTGCATAACTGTTTGAAAGGCTATTTGGCGGTGCAAGAGATGCGCCAGATAGATTTTGACGCGTCGTCTGTGACGAGGAGCGAGCCATCGGGCGCGACGGTGACACCGACGGGGCGTCCCCAGACATGACCGTTGTCCACAACGAAGCCGGTCATGAAGTCTTCGTATTCGCCGGTGGCGTGGCCGGTTTGGTGAAGCGGCACGCGGATTAATTCATAGCCGACGCGGACGGATTTGTTCCAGGAGCCGTGTTCCGCGGCAAAAATATCACCGGCATATTCTTTCGGAAATTGCTTGCCGTCGTAAAACGTCATTTCAAGCGAAGCGTTGTGTGGATGAAGGATGACGTCCGGCGTGATGACTTTGGATTGCAGCTCGGGATGTTTGCCTTTATGGCGCGGATCCTGGTGGCCGCCCATGTACCACCAGGGCCAGCCGTAGAAACCACCTTCCTGAACGTGCGTGATGTAGTCGGGGACGAGATTGTCGCCGAGAGCGTCGCGCTCGTTGACCGAGCACCATAGTTCGCCGGTTTTTGGATTGATGGCAAGTCCGACGCAATTGCGGATTCCGTAGGCAAAAACGCGCATGGCGGAGCCGTCGGGATTGAACTCGAGAACGTCGGCGCGATTTTTCTCGGCAGGAGTCGTGTCGGGATCGTCGATGTTGGACGCGGAACCGACTGAGACGAACATTTTTTTGCCGTCGAGCGAGAACTGGACATCGCGGGTGATGTGGCCTTTGCCTCCAGGAATGTCCGCGATGTGCTCGGGCGGTGCCGTGGCCTTCATGTCGCCGTTCTTGTACGGAAAGCGGACAACAGAATCGGTGTTGCCGACGTAAACCCACTGGGGACTTGGTCCCGGCGGATAAAAATTAATTCCAAACGGCTCATGAAGGTCTGTCGCAAATGTTTCCGTTTGTTGCGGCTTGCCATCGGCAGTGATTCCACGGAAAACGAGAATTTCACCTTTGCGGCTTTCGGCGACAAAGAAATCGCCGTTGGGAGCGGTGCGAATGAGGCGCGGCTCGTTGAGCCCGCTGGCGTAAAGTTCGACTTTGAATCCGGCGGGGACTTGCGGCCACGCATCTTCCGGGCGCGGGACAACTTGCGGGCCGTTGCCCGCGGAGGGCGTAACGAACGGTTCGGGAAGATCGGCGAGCGTGATCTTGCGAGTGACGCCGGGCTTCTCGTAGCGATAGTCGGTGAACGGAGGTTTCGGCGCGGGCGCTTCGCAGCTGTGGCGACGGCTTCTTCCGCCGAGAGACGGACACGCGGCGAGCCGGGTTTGGAGCCGCCGAGGACGCGAAGAAAATTGATGATTTGCCAGCGCTCTTTTTCGGGGATGCCTTCCCAGGAGGGCATGCCGTTGTTGAGGTCGCCCTTGGTGACGTACCAGAAAAGTTCGCCGTCACTGGCGCTTTGCGCTTTTTCAGCGGTGAGGCTGGGGATGTTGCCGGAGCCTTCGCCGGCGGGGCCGTGGCAGGCGGCGCAGCGATTTTGGTAGAGAGGGCGGCCGGCTTCGGCGTCCTGCCCTTGATACGGATTTTTCGTGGATTTGGCGGAGGCGGCGCGTTGTGGAAGGCGGCGTTTTGCGCTGAGAGGTGGATTTGCGAATTGGAGCGTAAAAGCGAGAAGCGCGAGTGAAGTTGCGATTTTGGCAGTTCGAATGAAGCGTTTCATTGCGGGCCTCCGAGGAATAGAAAAAGACGTTTGGACATTGAAGTTCAGGCGCGCGGGCGCAGGGAATCCAGGTTTCGGCGTTGGAGCGGAACAGGCGCGTGATGTCGCGCTGAATGTCGGTGCGAGTGACGGCGCGGCCGTCTTCGGAAAGCAGGCGATAGCTTTCGGCGAGGATGGGCGCGAGGGTGCGGCGGGTGTTGGCCCATTTGTAGATGACTTGCTCGAGAACGCGGGCATCGGAATGCTGCGGAATAAAACTGGTGCCGAGCATTTCGATTCGTTCGCGCGTGATCTCCTCGACGATGGAGGGATTGTTCATGAACCACCAGCAACCGAACGGGAGCAGGTTGTTAAACTTGCGCGCGTAAACGCAGAGCTCATGCTGATTTTCGCGGCTGAGGACGCTGACAAGAAAACGATTGTCTGGAAAATCGCGGCAAAGATTTTCGAGCGCTACGCAGATTGGCGCGGCCGACGGCGTCGCCTGCGAGGCGAATGCGCGGATTGACTTGTTTGCGAACGCCAATCATGAGCGAGAGAGGAAGATTGAGTTCGCGGCAGGCGGGAAGAACGGCTTCGGCGAGAAGGCGGCCGTTGATGGTGTCGCTGGGGAATGCGAAAGAGTCCGGCAGCGAGCAAGCCATGTAAACGGCGTTCATGCGTTTTGCCAGTCGGCAGAAAGCGGCGGACTTCGGAGACGGAATTGCCGGAGGCGTGCGCGTCAACGGAGTAGCCTTGCGCGGCGAACACTTGCCAATGGGCCGGCCAAGTGTAGAGAATGCGATCGAGCCGCAGGACGGCGAGAAATTGGCTGTGCCGCGGGATGCCCTTCAACCAGTGCGGAATTCCTCGGGGTCGAGCGGATCGTTGGTCATCACAATGTGCTGATGCCAGCCATCTCAGACGCGTGAAACGTGCGATTCGACAGATTGTTTCTTGAAAAAGGCTCTGGCTTCGGACAGAGCGGAATGGTCCGTCGGCAAATGGAAAGCGTTGAGGACAGCGATGACGCCGCGGGAAGCTTCCGAAATGGGCGTGTTTTCGACAAAAAGCGTCCGCCAGATAAGGTCGGCTTGGTCGGATTTGGAAAGTGTCCAGTAGTCTTCGGGTGACGTCCGAGGAGCGGAAGAGTTCCGCTTCGAGATAGTGGTAGGTAAGAAGCTCGTCGATGCCCCAGAGAGAAAGTTTGCCAAAGGTGGGGCGAACAAATGGGTATGAATGTCGATGAACGGAGTGGCGGCGAGCATTTCGGCGACCGCCGGGGATTTGCGCGTCGGGGAGGGCCATGGCGTTGTTCGAAGATTGGGCTTGTGATGAGGACTTGAGTAGATCAGTGGCCATACTTTGCACCCGGGTGAACCGCGACAAGAAACGGAGATTATGCGGGGCGGGCGGGGGTGTCAAATTGTAAG
>CAWCCV010000026.1:0-17387 GCA_963794175.1 uncultured Acidobacteriota bacterium
CTTCGTGATCGGCGCATCCGAACATATCCAGTGAGTGACCTGGAATCGTCGCAGGAATTAAAATAGTCCTGCCCATGGGAGAAACAATTCTGAGTATTTGGAAGAATCTGAGAATAACACCAGCGCTACGCTCGCTTGGCGAGCGGAGCGTTTTGGCATTTTGTTGGCGATTGGTGGTAGCCATTCTGTTGCTGTGCACGACCAATGCCACGCTGGCGCAGAAGCCCGCGCCCAAAACTGGCGGCGCGCAATTGGCCGCACTTCGCGGGACAATTTCGACGGCGCAAGACAATGGGGCGGCAGGACTTTCGGGAATCACCATCAAGCTGGCGCAGGATCCGGCCGCTGGCGCTCCCCTCAGCGCGGATACGGATGACGCCGGCAAATACGAATTCCCTAATCTGCAGCCGGGCACCTACACCATTTCCATCAGCGTGCAGGGATTCAAAGCAATTACAAAGTCGGTCGTTCTGGGTGCGGGCCAGCAGAGTGTGCAGGACTTTACGCTGCAACTCGAAAGCGTTTCCGAAAAAGTGGAAGTGAACGAGACCGCCGGCAATATTACGACCGAGAGTGCGTCCGTCCCGCCAGCAACCGTTACGAAAACCGAGCTGACCTCCATTCCCACGCCCCAGGAAAAGGTAAAGGACGTCCTTCCCATTACGCCGGGAGTTATCCGTACACTCGACAGCAAATTAACGTTCAAGGGCGCAGACGAAAATCAGAGCCTGTTGATTGTCAATTCTGCGCGTACGACCGATCCGGTTACGGGGAGTTTCGGAGTACCGATTCCCACCGATGCAGTCGAATCCTTCTCCGTGTACAAGACTCCGTACGACGCGAGCCTGGGGAGTTTTTCTGGCGGACTCACTTCGATTGAGACAAGACCTCCGGACGATAAATGGGGCTTCAAACTCCGCGGAATTATACCTTCGGTTCTCGGCAAGGAAGGCCACATGGTCGGTATTTCCGAAGCCATCCCGGGCGTCGCCTTCGATGCGCCTCTCGTGCTTCACAAATTTCTTCTGTCGGAAGTATTTCAGTACGAAATGAAAAAAACGACCGTTCAAGGGTTGCCGTGGCCGGACGATATCAGCAAGCGGCAGGGATTCAACAACTACACGACTTTGGAAGCGATTCTTGCACCGAATCATGTGCTGACGATTAATATCAATGCGTTTCCGCTGCGCCAGAGGAACGTGGACATTAACGCGCTGGTGCCACAGCCGGCGTCCAACGATCTGAATCAAAGCGGGTGGGCTATCGGGGTCAACGACAAATACCAATTCGATTCCGGAGCGATCATCAGCCTCGTCGCCCAGTACATGCGATTTGACAGCAATGCGCACGGTCAGGGAGACGCAGATATGCTGATCACGCCGGAAGGATGGGGCGGTAACTTCTACAACCGGTGGTCAAGAAGGGGCAAGGAATTTCAGGCCGTCCCTTCCTATCAATTCTCCAAGAAACACTGGCACGGGGACCATGAAATACGCGTTGGCGCCGATGTGGACTACCGTTCTTTTTTTGGAACCACGTTGTCGCATCCGATTCAACTGCTTCGCGAAGACGCTTCCCTGGCAGAAGAGATTACGTTTGGGACGGCGCCTGCTCAGGTGCCGTCGGACAGTTCCGTGGCTGAATTCGTCCAAGACCATTGGGTAATCACTCCACAGTGGAGCCTTGATCTAGGTGCGAGATTGTCTACGGAATCCTACGGGTGGTCGGCGGCATTTGCGCCGCGTGGGGGAGTAGCGTATTCCCCCGGAAAATCGGGCAAGACGGTGATTCGGGCAGGGGCAGGGATGTTTTATGGAGTGCTTCCACTGCTTGCCGGAGATTTTGCGTCAAATCCCAGCCGTACAATCACGGATTTTGATGCTTCGGGCGTTCCCACCGGGCCAGCGATCACCTATACAAGCGTCTATACCGGTAGCGTGGACCCGCTAGTCGGCGCGAGCTTGCCAAAGCGGCCTGAGACAACGCCGCGGAACGTCACCTGGAATGGTGAAGCGGACCATGAATTGCGCAGCAACTTAAAACTAAAAGCGGCCTACCTTGACAGTCACACAACGTATCTCTTTAATGTGGAACCGTTTACGGCGGCACCCGGCGCAGAGTCTTTCATTGGGCTGACCAATACTGGTTCGTCCCACTATCGCGAGTTTGAAGCCACGGTAAATTATGCGTTTCGGGAACACGATCAAGCGAATGTCTCATATATCTGGAGCCGGGTGCGCGGGGACCTGAACAGTCTTTCCAATATTGCAATTCCGTTTGCCTCGCCGGTGATTCGACCTAATGTTTATGGAATTCTCCCTTCGGATGTTCCGCATCGAGTGATCGCTTGGGGAATCATTGCGATCCCCTGGAAGATGACGTTCAGCCCGCTTGCAGACGTTCACACGGGTTTTCCCTATTCGGCGGTGGATGTCGGGCAGCAATATGTGGGCGTTGCCAACGGCAACCGCTTCTCACCGTATTTCTCGCTCGACTTAAAACTGTATCGGCAGTTCCGGGTGCCATTTCTAGGAAACAGAAGCGGTAAGAAGCACCACATCCGGCTCGGAGTGTACACACTCAACGTCACAAATCACCGTAATTACAACGCCGTATACAACAACGTTGCCTCGCCAAACTTTGGGGAATTTGCCGGCTTCCTATACCGCCATGAGGGCGCCATCATTGATTTTGTGGACTAGGGGAAATAAGAAGCGGTGAGTTTTAATTCTGGAGCGGCCCGAGCGCCGTTAATCTAGCCCGCTTTTCTCTCGACCAAAAGCGCGTCGCGGAATTGGACTCAAGCGGCAGAGAGAGGCAAACCGAAGGGAGCTATTTGCAAACCCCGCACTTTCCTCCCAACTTTGCGCAGTGTTTACAATATTTGCAGTTTTTGCAGGCATGACACGGGTCCGAACCCGTACATGTCGCGGCAAATAGAGTCTTCGCCCCAACGAACAAACAAACCGTCAGGGCGATCAAGGCAAGAATAACCTTGTAGTGGTTTCTCACAGTGGCTCCAATCAAGGTGAAGCTCGAAAGGTATTCACTTGACAACGTTTTAAGATGAGTTGATTGTAGCGCCACTTGGTTAGTTCCCTGCAAAATAACAATCGGAGGACAGGTCGTGCGCTCCAGCTTAGCCGTATTGGTCTCTGCGTCTCGATCACAAAATTAAGCTTGAAAAATCAAAATTCAACGTCTGGGAAAAAACTCTATCCGTCAGCGCGGGTGAGACTTTGTCGATAAACGCAACTCTTGAACCGCAATAGTTGTCTGGCTATTCGCAAACGCAGCTCGACCAGGTCTCGCTGCGCTTGAATCAACATCCCAGAAAGACCTTAGGATTCCATACTCCCGCGAGTAGACTTCAACAAACTGTTACATCGATTGTCTGAGCAGGCAGCTTTTACCGGATTCTGACTGCCAACAAGCGAACTTCGATTCAGGCCCATTTGATTGCCACTAGTTGTAGTTTTTGTGAAGAAGAGGCGGCCTCGTTCGGAGAAGCCGCCTCGGGGTTATTGCCTCGGAGATGTTGTGTGAAATCTACATTCTGACAGTCCCCGCCGGAACTGTCAGAAGTAGCAGATCACCGTTCCGAAAACAGGACAAGTGTTCTGAAATCGGAATATGTCCGGTATGGCGGGACTAGCCAGTTGACCATCCGTCAGCCGATAAAGACGACCGCTCGGTTCACCTAATCGTTGCACAACCGCGGGAATCCAGTATCATTGGTTCACATCCAACCTGGTAATAGTCTGCAATTAAATAAAGCGCCAATGGAGAAGTCTTTGTCTTTGTTCGGATCATCCGGCACCACAACCTCTAAGGCGGAATCGGTTCGCATCCCACGGACTGAGGAATTTTATTGCCAGATATACCAACAAGTTGCCACGGGAATTGCGATCACGGATTGGCAGGGCGTTTTTCAGGAGTGCAATCCGGCCTTCTGCGACTTGGTCGGTTACACGGAAAAGGAACTACGGACCATCGACTTTGTGTCACTCATTCATCCCGAAGACCGGGAAGCCAATCTGGTGCTGGTTCGCCGCCTACAAGCCGGAGAAATTCCCTCTTTTGAGATCGAAAATCGATACATTCACAAAAACAGTGAGCCGGTGTGGGTTCGTAAGTTAGTTTCTGTTCTGCATGGCGAAAAAGGGGAACCAACAAATTTGATCGCGCTGGTGACAAACGTCACGGAACGCAAGCGGGCGGAAGAAGCTATCAAGGAAAGCGAAATGCGTTATCGCAGGATCGTCGAGACCACAAACGAAGGAGTATGGCTCCTCGATTCTAAACTTCACACTTCCTATGTGAATCAACAGATGGCGGGGATGCTAGGGTATGAACCGGGAGATATGGTTGGACGAAGCGTATTCGATTTTTACTTTTCCGAGGATGTCGAGCACAAAAGGCAGGTCTTGACGCGCCGAGAGCAGGGAGTGCGTGAGCAGCTAGAAGAACGGCTCCGGCGAAGGGACGGTTCGGAATTGTGGGTACGAATGTCCGCAACTCCTATGCTCGGGGAGGATAGTGAGTTTGACGGGGCTTTTGCGATGGTATGCGACATTACCGAGCGCAGGCTGGCGGAAGAAGCTACCAAAGAAAGCGAACAACGCTTCCGGCTGGTGGCCGACAGCGCACCGGTCATGATCTGGATGTCGGGGCTGGACAAACGCACTACTTATTTCAATCGGCCTTGGCTGGACTTCACCGGACAATCGGAGGCCGATCTTCAGAATGGTTTGGCTGGAATTGTTCATCCCGAGGACTACTCAAAGTGTCACGACATTTATTGTCGAGGGTTCGATCAACGGCAACCCTTTGCTAAAGAATGTCGTTTGAAAAGACACGACGGACAATACCGCTGGATGCTCGACATCGGCGTGCCAAGGTTTCATGAAGATGGCTCCTTTGCCGGATACATTGGCTCTTGTGTGGATATCACCGAGCAGAAGCTGGCCGAAGAAGCCCTCTCTTCGATAAGCCGCCGATTGATCGACGCGCAGGAACAGGAACGGAGCCGGATCGCCAGGGAACTCCACGACGACATATGCCAAAGACTCGCGCTGATGGCCGTGGAGCTGGATCGCCAGAGAGCAGATTTAGGCTCTACTAAAAGCGAAATGCGGTCGGCCATGGGAAAGACGATCGAACAGATTTCGGATATTGCGAGTGATGTTCACAGGATGTCGCACCGGTTGCACTCCTCTAATCTCAACATTATAGGTCTCGCCGCCGCCGCTGCGGGTTTTTGTGGAGAGTTGTCGAAGCAACAAAACGTCGTGGTTGATTTTCAGTGCGACGGGATCGCCAGGGAACTGCCGGAAGCCATTGCGCTATGTATGTTTCGAGTGTTGCAGGAATCTCTTCAGAATGCTGTCAGGCACAGTGGAGCTAAGCACTTCAAGGTGTCTCTCGCGGAATGCACAAATCAGATTGCTCTGACAATCTGTGATGAGGGCCGAGGCTTTGATCCTACAGAGGCACTAAAGGGGAGCGGATTCGGCCTCACGAGCATGCGAGAACGCCTAAAGCTGGTCCATGGGGAGCTATCGATTGAATCTCAATTGCGGAAGGGAACGACGATCCATGCTCGCGTGCCTGTAGGTCCTAAAACGATAGCTGCAGCCGGATGATCCACACTATTCGTTTGTATCCCACCAAGTGGTTAAGGCAGATGTCGATAACAATGCTGTACAGCGGAGAGATTCCCTTAGACCAAATCCAAGCGGAGTTTTCCACCAAGACTGGCAATCAAATTGACGTTTTGGAAAATATGGAAAATGAAGCTGCGGCGTAAGTGCTTGAAAAGAATGGAGCGGCCTATCGGAATCGAACCGACACCTGAACCTTGGCAAGGTTCCGTACTACCACTATACTAAGGCCGCCCAACTGACGCTTCTTTTATAGCACGCAGCCGCACGAAGCCACAAGACCCGGTTGCCAAACCAGTTCAGTTTCAAGAAAAACAAAAATCAGGAAACCTGAGCGACTGCGAGCGGACTTCACGACGGGCGATTTGCGCTGACGATCGGCAAAACGGGTCGCCTTATCCTTGTCAGTGTAGACGCGGCCAAAGCGTTCGCCGTCCGCATAATGGACCGTCACCAGCCAGTGGTGGTGCTTTCTTCTCTTGTCGGTATTAAAGGTCTTGCGTTCGGTTGACGAGGACTTCTTGGCCGGTTTTTTCAATTGGGGTTCCACCTTCGCAAACTTAGCCAGCACTATCGCAAGAACGGGAAAAACGCGCAAGTGCCGACTGAGCTAGTAACAGGCTCTAAAACCATTCAGGGCATTTCTTCATCCAATAAGATGCGCTGTTTAGCCTTTCGGCTACGCGTTACTGATTGGGGTAGTCCGGGCGGTTTGAGGCTTAAAAAGGGGCAAGCCAAATTAGACTTGTATTTAGTGGCTATTTGCGATTTTTCGTGACTCGCCCGCCCCAATAACGCCCGAACTTTTGCATGTTTTTTCATGAAACATTTTTCCCGCTCATTCGTCTTACTAGGTGAGGGAAATGCAGAGCAGATGTGGCGGAATGGAAACAAGATGATGAACGTACACAAACTACCGCCGGTTTTGGAAGACCTCAGAAATCATAGTTCTGAGCAGGTTGCGGAACTGCGTCTGTTGCTCGCAACGGACGCGCCCAAGCGGCCTGACCCGCGCCGGCCGGGCTTTTTTGAAGTAGAAGGCCCGGAGAACGTTTACTACGTTTTCCGCTATCCGAACGGATCGAAAGTGCTGCTGCTGGGCGTGTGGGAACGCGACCACGTGGCAGAGATGGTCGCCTGCTCCTGCCCCGCCGCATAGACTAAGCGGATTGCCGGGCTATTTCTTCTTATCCTCGTCCAATTTCAGCGCAGCGGAATTAATGCAATAGCGGAGGCCCGTCGGATCCGGACCGTCGTCAAAGACGTGTCCGAGATGGGCCTCGCATTTGCTGCACTTTGCTTCGACCCGCTTCATGCCGTGGCTAAGGTCGGTTTCAGTGTCGACGACCTCGTCCTTAGCAGGGGCGTAGAAGCTGGGCCAGCCGGAGCCTGAGTGGTATTTTGTTTCAGAACGAAACAATGGCTGGCCGCAGCAGACGCATTTGTAGGTGCCGGCGGTCTCCGTCTCTTCATATTCGCCCGTGAAGGGGGGCTCGGTTCCCTTTTGGCGGGTCACATAGTATTGATTTTGCGTGAGTTGTTTGCGCCAAGCGGCATCGTCTTTCTGTAGCTTGTCGGTCAAGAGATTCCTTCCTGGTGAGAGCGTTATGGCTCTTCCCGTGCATTATCTGATACGGTGCACGCGTTTGACGTTACATTTTTGCCCAGCGATACTGGGGTAGGAGCTCGAATATAAGACCCGTGGAAGAAAAGGCCCCCATCACCGCACCCGAACCGCCGGAAAAGAATTATGCGGAACAGCGCCGGAGCCGCCGTGCCAAGATAGCGCGGCCGGTGCGGGTGCGTCCATCTGATCCGAAAGACGATCATTTTGATGACATGCCGACCAGCGTGAACGCGTCGAAAGAAGGGATCTACTTCTTGACGCGGAATTCAAAGTACTACCCCGGTATGCGGGTCTTTGTGACGTTCCCTTATACGTCGGCGCACGACCCCATGAGCTGCGAATATGTGGCGCGCGTAGTTCGGGTGGAAAATCTGCCGAACAGCAACAAGTTTGGCATCGCCGTGGAACTGCTTGGCACGATGAATGTGAAAACTGGCGGCGCGACCCGGACCACGCTAGACGAACATAATTCTTACCCCTTTTTCCTGGTTGACAGAAATTCGCCTGTTTCTTTACTCTGCTGTTTCATGACTCTAACGCACCACACTCACGGGCATCATCATCACGGCCAGTCGCCGCGTGCTGTGGAGTGTGCCTAGATTTTCGATAGACAAAGCACTCTTTAGCCCGCTGGCGCAGCAAAGCCCAGCGGGTTTTTTGTTTTTGGGACGAGGATTTGGAGGGGAACGTGGAACTGGCGTTTGCGAAAATGGGCGGATTGATTCCCGCCATAATTCAGGATTATCGAACGGGCGACGTGCTGATGCTCGGCTTTATGAACGAGACGGCGCTGGCGGAGACGCGACGGGGTGGCGAAGTAGTTTTCTTCAGCCGGTCGCGGAACAAGCTCTGGAAGAAGGGCGAATCGAGCGGGCACGTGCTTAAGGTGCGCGAGCTGCGGATTGACTGCGACGCGGATGCGATTTTGGCGCGGGTTGAAGCGGTAGGGCCGGGGGTTTGTCACGAGGGATACCGAAGCTGCTTTTTTCGTGCGCTCGATGAGCGGGGAGAGGCACGTGTGACGGAGCGGCAAGACATTTTCGCCGGAACGGGTCTACGGGCCGGAGGGAAAGCAATGAGCAGCGAGGCTCGTCTGAAATTGGGGATTCCCAAGGGTAGCTTGCAGGACGCGACGATTGATCTGTTTGCGCGGGCGGGTTGGAAGATCACGCTGGGGTCGCGGAGTTATGTGCCGACGATTGACGATCCGGAGATCGAATGCTTGATGGTGCGTGCGCAGGAGATGGCGCGTTATGTGGAGACGGGCGCGCTGGACGCGGGAATTACGGGGCATGACTGGGTTGTGGAGACCGGCGCGGATGTGGAGGAGCTGGCGGAACTGGTCTATGCGAAGCAGCGGCTGGCGCGGGTGCGTTGGGTGCTGGCGGTCCCGGAAGGTTCGGACATTCGCGACGCGCGAGATTTAGAAGGCAAAGTGATTGCGACCGAAGTGGTGCGGATCACGGAAAACTATTTGAAGAAATTTGGAGTGAAGGCGCGCGTGGAGTTTTCGTGGGGCGCGACGGAAGTAAAAGTGCCACAGCTGGCGGACGCAATTGTGGAAGTGACGGAGACGGGCTCGTCGCTAAGGGCGAACCGGTTGCGGGTGGTGGATACGGTGCTGGAATCGGCGACGGTGTTCATCATGAATCGCAAAGCGGCGGGTGATGCGGCAAAACGCGAGAAGGTGGAAAATCTGATTTTGATGCTACAAGGAGCGATTGCTGCGGCGAGCAAGGTGGGATTGCTGCTGAATGTGCATCGAAACGATTTGGAGGCGGTGCTGGGAGTGCTGCCAGCGTTGAAGAAGCCGACAATTTCGGCGTTGAGCGATCCGGATTGGGTGGCGGTGAATACGATCATCGAAGAAGCGGTGGTACGGCAGATCTTGCCGAAGTTGAAAGCGGCAAAGGCGCAAGGAATTGTGGAATATCCGCTGAACAAGATCGTGCTCTGATGAAAATCCTGAAATTGACATCGGCTAGCGAGAGAAAATTGTTCAAGGCGCGCGAGAAACGCGACGCTTGAGCAGAGCGTGTGGCTGCTGAGATTGTTGCGGACGTGCGCAAACGCGGGGATAGGGCACTGCTTGAGTGGACGCAAAAGCTGGATGGAATTGATTTGAAGAAGGACGGCCTGTGGATCGACGAGAAAGAGATTTCGGCGGCGGGGCGCGCAGCGGATAAAGAGTTGGTGAGGGCGATTCATCATGCGGCGCGAAATGTGCGGCGCGTGGCGGAGCAGCAGTTGCCGAAGGCGTGGAGTATCGAGACGGATCGCGGCGTGCGGATTTCGCAGCGCGTCGAACCAATCGAAAGCATCGGTTGTTATATTCCGGGCGGGAGTTTTGCGTTGGTTTCGACCTTGATTATGACGGTGGTTCCGGCGCAGGTGGCGGGGGTGAAGAATATTGTTGTGGCTTGTCCGCGGCCGAATGCGGCGCTGCTTACGGCGGCGAGCATTCTTGGCGTAAGAGAGATTGCGCGAATTGGCGGGGCGCAGGCGATTGGTGCGCTGGCGTACGGAACGAAGGGCGTTCTGCGCGTGGAGAAGATTTTTGGGCCGGGGAATCAGTTTGTGACGGCGGCGAAGCAGATAGTTTCAAGCGAATGCGCGATTGATTTGCCTGCAGGGCCGACGGAATCTGTCGTATACGCAGATCACGGAAAGGCGCGGTGGATTGCGGCGGATTTGCTGGCGCAAGCCGAGCACGCCAAGGATGCGGGAAGCTTTCTTGTTACGACTTCGGCGAAGCTGGCGCGGGAAGTACAGCGAGAAGTTGGCTCGATGCTTGGAGAGTTGCCTTCAGGATTTGCGAAAGTATCTACGGAGACGAGCGGCGCGATTGTTGTGGCTCCGAATGTGGATGCCGCATTTGATTTCATCAACCGGTTTGCGCCGGAGCATTTGAGTTTGCCGGACAATGCGCAGGAGTTGCTGGAGAAAGTTCGCGCGGCGGGAACGATTTTTGTGGGGCCCCTTGCGGCGCAGCCGCTCGGAGATTACATGAGCGGGAGCAATCATGTATTGCCGACGGGAGGTTGGGCGCGGAGACGCGGCGGGCTTTCGACGATGGATTTTGTGAAGTGCATCAGCCTGCAGACGATTAATGCGAAAGGGTTTGCAAAGCTTGCGGACGACGTGGCGACGCTGGCGAAGGCGGAAGGGCTGCACGCGCATGCGAAAGCGATCGAGGTGCGTCGATGAAGGTGAAATTGCCGGTGCGGCGCGCGATTCTGGAGCGGAAGACGTATGAGCCGCCCGCGGAGGGTCGCGAAGGAAAAATCCGGTTGGATTTCAATGAGAACACGGCGGGTTGTTCGCCGGCAGTATTGCGGGCGCTGGCGAAGCTGACTCCGAAAAAGCTTGCGATGTATCCGGAGGTTTTGAAGGGTACGGCAAAATTGGCGCGGCATTTTAAAGTGGCGACGGAAGAATTGCTACTGACGAACGGCGGCGATGATGCGCTGCGGGTTTTCTTTGATGCGTTCGTGGATGCGGGTTCGCATGTCTTGATTTGCGAGCCGACGTTTCCGATGTACCGATACTACTCGGAAATTTATGGCGCGAGGATTGATGTTTGCCGGTATGACTCGGCGATGCGGTTTCCGCTGGCGGATGTTGTGAAGAAATTGAAGCAGAAACCACGTGTGTTTTTTCTGGCAAATCCGAATAATCCGACCGGGACGCTGGTTCCCTTGTCCGATATGAACAAAATACTGGAAGCGGCTCCACGGACGGCGGTTGTGTTTGACGAGGCTTATGCGGACTTTTCCGGGCTGACTACAATTCCGTGGATTGGAAAATATCCGAATTTGTTTGTCGCGCGGACTTTTTCAAAGGCAGCCGGACTCGCGAGTTTGCGCTTGGGCGCGCGTGATTGCGCGCGCGGATTCGCTCGATTTGTTAAGACGGGCGATGCCTCCGTATCCGATTAATCTGGCAGCCCTGGTGAGCGCGGTTGCAGCGCTGCGAGACAAGAAAACGCTGCGTGGGTTTGTTCGCGGAATTTTGAAAACGCGACAGTGGTTTGCGAACGAGCTGAACAAGATGGGCGTTTTCACATACCCGAGCGCGGGCAATTTTCTGTTGGCGAATTTTGGACCGGGCGGGCCGACTCTTTTCGCGAAGCTGGAAAAGAAGGGGATCTTGTTGCGCGAACGGACAAAGGCGATTGGACCGGGATTTGTGCGGATTGGAATCGGTACTCGCGACGAGATGGAGATTTCGCTGCGGGAGATTCGGAAGCTGAGAGAGAAACGCTGATGGCGCGCAGGGCGACGATTCACCGCAAGACGGCGGAGACGGACATTTGTCTCGCAATCAATCTCGACGGACGCGGGAAATCGCGCGTTGCGACAGGAATTCGTTTTTTTGATCACATGCTGGATCTGGTGGCGCGGCACGGCGCGTTTGATTTGACCATAGAGGCCAAGGGCGACCTCGACGTGGACCAGCACCACACAGTGGAGGATGTTGGGATTACGCTGGGCGAGGCTGTGGCCATGGCACTGGGAAACAAGAAAGGGATATTGCGCGCGGGATACTTTTTGATGCCGATGGACGAAACACTTGCTGCGGCGGCGGTGGATTTGGGCGGGCGGCCGTTTTGCGTGGTGACAGCGAAGATCAAAGCGGAACGCGTGGGCGAGTTTCAAGTGGAGCTGCTGGAAGACTTTTTTGGGGGATTTGCGGCGGCGGCGAAGGCGAACGTGCATTTGCGGTGTTTGTACGGTCGGTCTTCCCACCATCAAGTGGAGGCGGTGTTCAAGGCATTTGCGCGGGCGCTACGATTTGCGGTGTCGCGGGATAAGCGGTTGAAAAATGTATTGCCGAGCACGAAAGAACTTCTATGAAGGTGGCCGTCATCCATTATGGCGCGGGAAATGTTCCATCGGTGGAACGCGCGCTGCAAAAGCTTGGCGCGCAATCCGAGCGCGCGAGCACCGCAGAAGGATTGGCGGCTGCGGAGGCAATCATTTTGCCCGGCGTGGGCCACTATGCGGCTTTGATTCGCGCTCTCGATGAACGCGGGCTGCGAGGGCCGCTGGTGGATGCGATTTTGCGCGGCAAACCTTTTTTGGGGATCTGCCTGGGGTTGCAGGCGCTCTACCAATCGAGCGAAGAAGCGCCGGAGCTTGCCGGACTGGGAATTCTTCGCGGGAGGATTTACGCGCTGCCGGAGACTGTGAAGTTGCCGCACATGGGATGGAACAGTCTGAAAATCCGGCGTGAGTCCCGGCTGCTTGAAGGCTTGAGCGAGAACGACTATTTTTATTTTGCACATACGTTTGCGGCGCGCGCGGCGAACGGAGAAACTCTGGCGGTGTGTGAGTACGGCGCGGAATTTGGCGCGGTGCTCGAAGTGGGCCGGATTTGCGCAGTGCAGTTTCATCCGGAAAAAAGCGGCGAAGCGGGCGCGAAGCTGCTTGGGAATTTCTTGAGGATCGCGGCATGAGCCTGGCGCGAAGGATTATTCCCTGCCTCGATGTGGACGGCGTGCGTGTAGTGAAGGGCGTGAACTTTGCCGCACTGCGCGACGCGGGCGATCCGGCCGAGCTGGCGGCGCGGTACAACACCGAAGGCGCGGATGAACTTGTAGTGCTGGACATTGCGGCTTCGCGAGACCGGCGGCCGACTTTTCTAGAGACGATTCGGCGCGTGGCGGAGCAACTAGCGATTCCGCTGACGGCGGGTGGAGGAATTCGCACGCTGGACGATGCGCGGGCGGTGGTGGAGGCCGGCGCGGACAAGGTGACGGTGAATACGGCGGCGGTGCAGCGGCCGGAATTGATTACGGAATTGTCACGGGAATTTGGGGCGCAGGCGGTGGTGCTGGCGATTGATGCGAAACGCGAAAGCGGGCGCTGGGATGTGCGTGTGCGGGGCGGTCATGATCCGGCACAGCTCGACGCTCTGGAGTGGGCAAAGCGCGGGGTGGAGGCTGGGGCGGGGGAGATTCTGCTGACGTCCATGGATAAGGATGGAACAAAGAGTGGATTTGACGTTGCGCTGACGGCGGCGATTTCGGCGAGCGTGTCCGTGCCGGTGATTGCTTCGGGCGGAGCGAAATTGCCGGAGCATTTTGCGGAGATTTTCAGCGCGGGGTTGGCGGATGCTGCGCTCGCGGCTTCGATATTTCACGATGGCGCGCAGTCCATTCGCGAACTGAAACAATATCTTCAGGAGAATGGTGTCGAGGTCCGGCTCCCGTGCTGATTCCGTGCATCGATCTGCAAAATGGGCAGGCGGTGCAGCTTGTGCATGGGCGCAAGCGAGAGTTGGCGGTTGCCGATGTATTTGGATTGCTTGAGCGATTCAAAGAATATGCGTGGCTGCACGTGATTGACCTGGATGCGGCGATGCGCAAAGGCGACAACAATGCGCTAGTGGAAGAGCTCTGCAAGCGCGCGAAATCGAAATACAAGATGAAAGTGCGCGTGGGCGGCGGGATTCGTACGGCGGCACGCGCTCGTCGGCTGGTGACCCTCGGCGCGGCACAGGTGATTGTCGGCAGCGCGGCGTTCAAAGATGGACGGATCAATTCTCGATTCCTGCGCGGACTTGCGGCAAGAATCTCGAGAAAGCGAGTTGTCGTTGCGCTGGATACTTGGCGCGGGAAAATTACAGTGCAGGGATGGCAAAAAACGCTTTCGCTGCAACCCCGGGATGTGATGCCGGCACTAGCGCCATTTTGCGGGGCGTTTCTTTGTACGGACGTGGATCGCGAAGGGACGATGAGCGGGGCGAATTTGAAATGGTTTCAATCATTGCGCGCGGCTACGGAGCAACCCGTGATTGCAGCTGGCGGAATCAAGACGCAACGCGAGATTCTGGCACTTGAAAAATTGGGAATGGATGCGGCGGTCGGGATGGCCGTTTACAAGAATCGGTTGAGTTAACCCGCGGAAATTCGCAAAGTGCGGTAGGATTTCGTGCCATGAAAATCAAACGAATCGCTTTCCTCTTCTTTTTGGCCACGGCGGCGGCGGTCTCCGCACAAAGCCCTGACACGCTTCCTTTCACACTTAAATCGCTGGGGCATGGCGTATTCGCCGCGATCGACGACGCAAAGGGCGACGCAGGTGCGAACGCCGGATTTGTGATTGGCGATAACGGCGTGCTGGTGGTTGACACGTTTGAAAATGAGAAGGCGGCTCGGGCATTACTGAGTGAAATTCGAAAGCTGACACCGCTGCCAATTCGGTTTGTGGTGAATACGCACTATCACCTGGATCATGTTGCAGGGAACAAGGTTTTTCAGGATGCAGGAGCGGTGATCGTTGCGCAGATTCATGTTGCCGACTGGATTAGAACGGAAAACCTGAAGTTCTTCGGCAAAAACATAAAGCCGGAACAGAAACAGATGGTGGATGGGCTTGCGGTGCCCGAGGTGCTGTACGAGCAGGAACTTGTCCTTACTTTAGGAAAGCGAAGAATCTTGCTGGGCCACCAGCTTGGACACACCGGCGGCGATACGGTTGTCATGATTCCCGATGCGCGCGTTTATTTTTTTGGAGACCTATTCTGGCGAAAGACGTTGCCGAATTTGATTGACGCGACAGTGGGCGATTGGAAGGGGCTCCTGGGTTTTGCTCAAGCGAATCAGCAAGCGATGGAGAGCTACACTCTCGTTCCTGGGCACGGTGATGTGGGGACGCCCGAGGACATGGACGAATTTCTGGGATACCTGAGCGATCTGGAGGCGTACGTCCGCAAGGCGTTGAATGATGGAAAGGATGGGGACGCACTGACGGCCGTGGTTTTGCCGGAACTCAAGGAAAAATACGGGAAGTGGGACTTTTTCGAATATTTCGCAAAATCGAACATAAATGACATTGCCGCCGAACTGAAAAAACAGAAGCGTGTGCCACCAGTCACTTCCAACAAAACATAAAAGTGGAGTTAGCGCAGGTACGCGTCGGTGACGTATTGCTGGACCATGCGCTGGGTGTTGAAAAACGAGCCGTTGATGGCGATCGTATGCAGCATGACTTCGAGAAATTTTTGGCGGTCGTTGTAGTAAAGCGGCAGAATCACGTCTTCAAGTTTGTGATAGAGCGATTCGGCTTCGCCGGCGTTGTCGGTGGAAACGTCCGTGCCGCGATGAAGTTCGCCGATGGACCAGCCGGTCACGCCTTCGATGTGGCCTTCGACCCACCAGCCATCGAGAATACTGAGGCTCGGGACACCATTGAGCGCGGCCTTCATGCCGCTTGTGCCTGAGGCTTCGAGCGGAAACTGCGGCGTATTTAGCCAGAGGTCCACGCCGGCGGTGATTTTTCCGCCGACTTCCATGTTGTAGTTGTCCAGAAAAACCAACTGCACGCTTTTCTTGAGCGCTTTTTTCGCTTTGAAGATCTTCTTGATGATTTCCTTGCCGCCGCCGTCGTTCGGGTGGGCTTTGCCTGCGTAAACAATCTGAAATCTTCCGGAGTTTTTCGCAATTTCGCGCAGGCGGTCGAGATCGGACAGGATGAGGTCGGCGCGTTTGTAGCCCGTGGCGCGGCGAGCAAATCCTATCGTGAAAACGTCGGGTTCGAGCTTGAGGCCGGTCTTTTGGCGGACGGTTTCAAACAGTTCGTGCTTGGAAATAAGGTGCGCGGCCCAAACTTCTTCGGCGGGCAGGCCGAGGGCGCTGCGCAAACTGTAATTGTCTTCGCGCCAGGACGGAATATAGCGATCGAAGAGTTGCTGAAATGCGGGCGCCGCCCATGTGGCAGCGTGGACGCCGTTGGTGATGGCTTCGATGAGGAATTCCGGGAACATGCGGCGTGAAACTTCGCCGTGTTTTTTGGCGACGCCATTTACGAAATTGCTCAGGCCGAGCGCGAGGTGCGTCATGTTCACGGAAGCGCCGTTGCGAGCAGCATCGTGCAGATCCGGAAAATTCGATTCGGCTTGCAGAACACGCTTGAGGAGTTCGGCGGAAGAGGCATCTTTCAGGTTAAAAAAGCCGGTCTGCTCCGGGAAAGGCGCGCGTCAGAAATTCCATCGGGAAACGGTCGTGGCCAGCGGGCACGGGGGTGTGAGTAGTGAACACGCACTTGTTGCGAACTTTTTCGATATCTTCGCCGATGACGGATTCGCGACCGGCTTTGTCCGCTTCTTCGCCGAGAAGTTCGAGCGTAAGCAGCGCGGCGTGGCCTTCGTTCATGTGGTAGCGGGAGATGTCTTCATAGCCGAGCGCACGCAACATGCGCACACCGCCGATGCCGAGCAGGACTTCCTGACAAAGACGGTAGTAAGAATCGCCGCCATAAAGGCTGCCGGTGAGATTTCGATCGCGCTCTTGGTTGGAAGGCAAATCGGCGTCGAGAAAATAGATGGGCACGATATGGCCGCGCGCGCCGACGGCGTCGTAACGCCAGCAGCGCAGTTCGACACGGCGATTTTCAAGTGGCACCGAGACGCGGGCAGTTTCTTCCTTGAGGAAATCTTCCACGCGCCATTCCACAGGTTCTTCGGACTGGGCGCCATCCTCGGAAATGATCTGCGTGAAGAAACCCTTGCGATAGAGGAGCGAGATCGCGACCATGGGAAGTTTGAGGTCGGCGGCGGCGCGAATCGTGTCGCCGGCGAGAACGCCGAGACCGCCCGAGTAGGAAGGCATGGCATTTTCCAGCGCGATTTCCATCGAAAAATAGGCAACCAGGCGTTTTTGCGTTGTCAATTTATCCGCCATTCGAGAATTGCTCCGTCGGGCGCGGAGCCGTAAGCACAGTCCGTCCGAACTCACCACAGTAAGAGAACTATTTTCCGTTTTTCTGCGCGTGCAAGCAAGCGGGCTAGTGCGCAAGTGTTAGCTTTTGCAAAAGTATTACGATTTTCTAGGTCGTGGGAGAGTAGGATTGCGGCTACGCTTTAGGTATCGCTTTCCCTAAAAAACGGAGACAAACGCATGCCCGAAGGGGCACCTAACTGGCGGCGCGGGTTCTGGAGTTTGATTGTCACGCAGTTCCAGGGCGCGTTTAATGAAAACGGTCTGAAGTATTTTGCAATTTACCTGATTCTTTCCCTGCATCTTGGAACCGAGCAAGAAGACCATCTGGTCTTGTGGATCGGCGTTTTGTTTGCTGCTCCGTTCATTTTGCTTT
>CAWCCV010000027.1:0-111976 GCA_963794175.1 uncultured Acidobacteriota bacterium
TAGTACATTCCGCCCATGCCGCCTGGGCCGCCGTGGGCTCCGCCTGCCGGCTGCCGCCTTCTTGTCGTCTTCCTTGATGTCGGCGACCAGAGCTTCGGTGGTGAGCATCAGGCCGGCGATGGAAGCGGCGTTCTGCAGAGCCAGGCGGGTGACCTTGGCCGGGTCGATGACGCCCATCTTGACCATGTCGCCGTACTCGCCGGTATCGGCGTTGAAGCCGAAGTTTTCGTCCTTGGAGTCGCGGACCTTGCCGATCACAACGGCGCCTTCTTGGCCGGCGTTGAGGGCGATCTGGCGAGCAGGCTCTTCGAGGGCGCGCTTGACGATGTTGACGCCGACGGCTTCGTCATCGTGCAGCTTGAGCTTGTCGAGCGCCGCGATGCAGCGGAGCAGAGCCACGCCGCCGCCGGGAACGATGCCTTCCTCGACAGCCGCGCGGGTGGCGTGCATGGCGTCTTCAACGCGAGCCTTCTTTTCCTTCAGCTCGGTTTCGGTCGCCGCGCCGACTTTGATCACGGCAACGCCGCCGACCAGCTTGGCCAGGCGCTCCTGCAGCTTTTCCTTGTCGTAGTCGCGAGGTGGTGTCTTCGATCTGCGCGCGGATCTGCTTGACGCGGCCTTCGATGTCCGCGGACTTGCCGGCGCCTTCGATGATGGTGGTGTTGTCCTTGTCGATGGTGATCTTCTTGGCGCGGCCGAGGTCTTCGAGCTTCACGTTCTCGAGCTTGATGCCGAGGTCTTCGGTGATGGCCTTGCCGCCGGTCAGGGTGGCGATGTCTTCGAGCATGGCCTTGCGGCGATCGCCAAAGCCAGGGGCCTTGACGGCGGCGCACTGCAGCGTGCCGCGCAGCTTGTTCACCACCAGAGTCGCCAGCGCTTCGCCTTCGACGTCTTCGGCAATGATCAAGAGCGGCTTGCCCATCTTGGCGATCTGCTCGAGCAAGGGGAAGCAGGTCCTTCATCGAGCTGATTTTCTTTTCGTGGATCAGGATGCGAACGTCTTCGAGCACGCATTCCATGCGCTCGGGGTCGGTGACGAAGTAGGGCGAGAGGTAGCCGCGGTCAAACTGCATGCCTTCGACGACTTCGAGCGTGGTCTCCATGGTCTTGGATTCTTCGACGGTGATGACGCCGTCCTTGCCGACCTTCTTCATGGCTTCGGCGATGATGCCGCCGATTTGCTTGTCGTTGTTGGCGGAGATGGTGCCGACCTGGGCGATCATGTCGCCCTTGACGTCCTTGTGCAGCTTCTTGATTTCTTCGACGGCGACTTCGACGGCCTTCTCGATGCCGCGCTTGAGGGCCGTCGGGCTGGCGCCGGCGGCGACGGTCTTCACGCCTTCGCGGAAGATGGCCTGGGCCAGCACGGTGGCGGTGGTGGTGCCGTCGCCGGCAACGTCGGAAGTCTTGGAAGCGACTTCGCGCACCATCTGCGCGCCCATGTTCTCGAGCGGATCCCGCAGTTCGATTTCTTTTGCAACGGTCACGCCGTCCTTGGTGATGATCGGCGCGCCGAACTTCTTTTCGATCACTGCATTGCGGCCCTTGGGGCCGAGCGTGATCTTCACTGCGTCGGCAAGAGCGTTCACGCCGCGCAGAATCGCCTGGCGGGAATTCTCACCCGTCACAATTTGCTTTGCCATACTGCTTCATTCCTCCTGAAATTCTTTCGTCACTGCTAACTGCCGAGAAATCTCCGATCTGAGGATCGGCCACTACAGGACTCTGGAGCAGAGCCCGCCCTAGAAGACGGCCTCTACAACGGGGTTACTTCTTTGCCGCTTTTGCCGCGCCGCTCAGCTTGGCCAGAATTTCTTCTTCGCGAAGGATGAGGAACTCTTCGTCTTCGATCTTGATTTCCGTGCCGCTGTACTTGCCGAACAGAACGCGGTCGCCGGGTTTTACATCCAAGGGGACAAGCTCGCCCTTTTCGCGCTTGCCGGCGCCGACGGCGATCACTTCGCCCTCTTGGGGCTTTTCTTTTGCGGAGTCAGGGATGATGATGCCGCCCTTGACGGTTTCTTTTTCTTCAATGCGCTTCACGATCACGCGGTCGTGGAGCGGGGTAAGATTGACTGCCATCTTCGAAAAACCTCCGTTGGTAAGCTTTCGGTTTGAACTGTAGGAAGGAGGGCAAGGTGATTAGCACTCCTCGCAGCCGAGTGCTAATATAGCAGATAAAAGCTCCAAGTCAAGGCTTTCTCCTACAATCTCGATGCTTTCCATCGGATTTTCACAGGCATCGTTTTTCATACTAAGACATTTATTTTGTGCATGGTAGGAGATGCAAGAAAAATCTTGCACTGGCCATGGGCGTGCTTCATAGTTTCTGGAGCGCGTTTCTGGGGAGCTCAGAGCGGGCGCTTGTCAGCGCGAAGCCTAAGATGCAATCCTTGACCTACGTTCGCCTGATTGGATTCACGGCCGGGACGCTGCTGATGCTGTTCTGGATGGTGGTGATCCTGGGGTACCGGCGCCAGCGGAACTTCGAACGAGTTTTCTTCTTTCTCTGTCTCGCACTTTTTCTTTTCTACGCTGGCTCTTTGCTGGCGTTGAACGCTCAGATTTTTTATCCGTTGCCGCCTCAGGCGCTCGACAATTTTGCTGCCCTCCTGATCGGCGCCGGGTTGACGTTTGTTCCACCTCTCCTTTTTCACTTGCACCTGGAGTTCGCCGAAACCCGCGGCATGGCCATCAAGCGGAAGCCAATCGCGCTCCTGTTGGCCTACCTGCCGGTGGTTTATTTTCTGGGGAGCGCACTGCCGCAAAGGCTGCGTTGCCACGATTTTGATTTTGCAATCCCCGGCATTTCGCTTGGAATCCTTTTCCTGGCCTGGCTGTTCCTGCTCATTGTGATCAGCTGCGCTTGGGAACGGAAATTTGCGCGGGAAGTAGCCGGTAGGCCGGAGCAGAAATTTCACAAGCTCGTCGGGATAGCGCTACTACTTACCCTGCTATTCATTGGCGCGATCCATTTGCCATTTTTGGGTTTCAGCAGGATCACAAGAGAAACACTTGCCGCCCTTGTCTCGGTTTCGACGCTTCTTCCATTCGCTTCGCTAATTTATTTCGTGCAGCGTCACAATTTCCTGAACATTGGCAGGCAGAAAAATCTGGTTTACGCAGTTTCGGCGACGTTTGTTGCCTTGCTTTATCTTGCGTTCGTCCGGCGCATCAGCAATTGGTTTGCTCCCGTTCTTCCGCCGGAAGCGACCGCGGCCGTACTTCTGTTTCTTCTGGTCGTTTTCATTGAACCACTACAGCGCTTGCTTGGCCGCCGCTTGCAGGAAACTGCGCAGCGCGAAATGGATCGTGTCCAGCGCTTGATGGCTCTTATCCAGCAGGAAGCAAGGCAAGGTAATCATGTGGCGCTGGTGCGATTCATCGAGCAAGAAACGAAACGGGAGTTCGAGCTCGAATCGGCAGAGCTCCGCTTTGCAGATCCTGCTTCGTCCAGGCTACAGAAGCGCGTCAGGTCGCCGCAAGAGATTGAGGAAATGGAAGCGAGAAGAAAAACGGAGACAGTTTTCCCGCTTCGGCGTGACGGGCAATTCCTCGGTTACCTTCGCGTGAAACCTCACGGCTCGGCAATTTCCGGAGAAACAATGGCGGCTCTGGAATTTCTGAGCGAGCAATTGCCGGCCGCGCTGGATGTGTGCGATCTGATCGAAGAAAAGCTGGGGCTGGAAAGGAAATTGGCGGAACGCGAACGGCTGGCGCTTTTGGGACAGACGGCGGCGAGCATTTCGCACAATTTGAAGAACCCGTTGGGATCGATCAAGACGATTTTGCAGGTGCAGCTGGAAAATCCGGAGATGCCGGAAAGCATGCGCGGCGAAACGAAGATGGTGCTGGAGGAGATCGGCCGGCTCTCGGCGAAGCTGAATCAGTTGCTGCAGTTCAGCAGGCCTGCGGTGCGGGCGGGCGACGGCACGTTGCGTTGTGATGCGCGGGCCGTGATTGAGGAGGTCGCGGCTGTTCTTGCGGCCACAGGCGGAAAAGCGCGGAGTTGCGCTGCGACTTGCAGCTTCCGGGTGAGGAAATTCCTTTGGCCGTCGCGGCGGAGGCGATGAACGACATTGTTTCGAATTTGCTGGTCAATGCACTGGAAGCGGTTTCGGGCGGCGGGCGCGTCACGGTGAGCTGCGAACGGCGCGGAACCGCTGTAGCGCTTTTTTTTGAGGATGATGGCGCCGGGATTCCCGAGTCTTTGCGGGAGAAAATTCTGCAGCCATTTTTTACGACAAAATCGCAGGGAACCGGATTGGGCTTGGCAATCGTAGCGCGGCGCGTGGCGGAGTGCGACGGAACGCTTGCTTGGAATAGTCCGCTGACGCGATGGACGCGGCACTCGGTTCGAAATTAATTTGCCCCGAGGTAAAGGAGGCATAGTGAAGACGATTCTGATTGTGGATGATGAGCCGGCGGCGCGGTATGGATTGCGGCGGGCGCTGGAATCGCGATATCGAATTGCCGAAGCGGAGTCGGCCGAAGCTGCGCGCGGGGCGATTCTCACGGAAAAGCCGGACCTGGTTTTGCTCGACGTGGTGATGCCTGGGCAGGATGGGCGTTTCTTTTTTGAAGTTGTTGCGCGAAGCAAGGAAACGAAGTGCCGGTGTTGATGGTTTCTGCGCTGGACACGGCGAAAACAGCGGTGGAGGCTTTGCGCTCGGCGCCGCGGATTATCTGGTGAAAGGATTTGAGCTGGACGAGTTGCGGCAGCGCGTGGCGAATTTGCTGAAGCTGACTGGCGCTGGAAAAGGAAAATTCATGCGTTGAGGAGCCAGTTGGCGGCGGAAGGGCAGTTTGGAGGGATGATCGGGCGCTCGCCGGAGATGCGGCGGGCGTTTGAGATGGCGGACCGCGTTGCGGCCGACGGATTCGACGGTGCTTGATTCTGGGCGAGAGCGGGACGGGAAAAGATTTGATGGCGCAGGAGATTCATGCGCGGTCGCCGCGGGCGGGAAGGCCGTTTGTTGCGGTGAATTGCGCGGCGCTGCCGGAAACTTTGATCGAATCGGAATTGTTTGGGTACGAGCGCGGCGCGTTTACCGGCGCGGCACAGCAGAAAAAAGGAAAATTCGAGCTGGCCCACGGCGGAACATTATTTCTGGATGAAATTGGCGACATGAATCCGGTGACGCAGGCGAAAGTGTTGCGCGCGCTGGAAAATCGCACGATTGAACGGCTGGGCGGCGCGCAATCGATTCCAGTGGATGTGCGTGTGATCAGCGCGACACATCGCGATTTGCCTGCGGAAATTCGCGACTGGAAAATTTCGCGAGGATCTGTTTTACCGGTTGCGCGTGGTGACGATTGAGCTGCCAGCCGTTGCGCGCGCACAAGGAGGACATTGCCGTGCTGGCGGATTCGTTTTCTGCAGATGCACGGCGACGCGGTTGGATCGGGACGCGCAGCTTAGCCGCGAAGCGTACGCGGCGCTGGAGCGCTACGATTGGCCGGGAAACGTGCGCGAACTGAAGAACGCAATTGGAGCGAAGCATGGTGCTCGCTGCTGGAAACGAAATCGGCGTGAAGGATTTGCCGGAAGAGGTCGCGACGGGGAAAGCGCTCACACAGAAAGAAAATCGGGAATGAGACCGACAATGGCATGGGCGAGCGCGATTTTCGCGAGGCAAAGCGGAAATTCGAAGTCGCATGGATTACGAAACAACTGGCGAGTCATCGCTGGAATGTTTCGCGTACAGCGGCGACGATTGGTTTGCATCGGCAAAGCTTGCAGGAAAAGTTGCGCGAGCTCGGGATTCGCCGGCCGGGCCGCGAGCCGATGGAGGATGAAGCGTGACCGGTGCGCGGAATCTGAGAGGTTACGTACTCGCGGGCGGTGCGAGTTCGCGATTTGGCTCGGACAAGGCGCTGGTTGAATTGCAGGGCAAGTCCATGTTGGCACGGACGGCGGGTCTGCTAGCGAATGTTTGCGGAACCGTTGCGATTGTCGCGCAGAAGAATAAATTGAAAGATTCGTCTACGGAAACAATTGCGGATCGCTGGCCCGGCGAGGGGCCGCTCGGCGGAATTTTGACGGCGTTGCTGCTTCTGAAGCGACGAGCGGAAGCCAGGGCTGGAATCTGATTTTGAGCTGCGACATGCCGTTCTTGACAGAACATGGCTGACGTTTCTGGCGGAGCGCGCGGAACGAAGCGAGGCGGAGGCCGTCGTGCCCAAGAGCGATCATGGATGGGAACCGCTTTGCGTTTGCTGGAAAATCGGTTGCACCGGCGATTTCGAGCGGCTTTCGAAGCTGGAACACGCAAAGTGACGGAGGCTTTGAAGCAACTGCATGTGGAAGTTCTTGACGAAAAGGATTGGAAACGATTTGATACGAACGGGCGGCTCTTCTGGAACATGAATACTGCCGCCGACTACCAGGAAGCGCTTCGCGTATTCAGTTCGGGGAATTCGTGACGGAGACAGAAAAACAAAACGGGCGAGCCGCAAACTTTTTTGAATTTCGCGACGTGAGTAAGGCGTTTGACGAGCGACCGGTGCTGACCATGTGTCGTTTACCGTGAAGCGCGGGCAAACGTGCGTGATCATGGGCCGCAGCGGCGTGGGCAAGTCGGTTTCGCTCAAGCACATCATGGGGTTTTTGAAGGCGGATTCGGGACAGGTTTTGATTGACGGGCAGGACGTTACAAATTTGTCCGAAGCGGACTTTTACGAAGTGCGCCGCAAGGTGACGATGGTTTTTCAATCGGGCGCGCTGTTTGATTCGCTGACGGTGCGAGGAAACATTGCCTATCCGATCGAGGGCCAACCCGGGCTGACCGACGAGGACGTGGACGCGTACATCGCGAAGCTCGCGAGCGAGCTGGAAGTGGAAGACGTGCTCGACAAGATTCCTAGCGAACTCTCGACGGGGACGAAGCGCGCCGTTGCGATTGCGCGCGCGCTGGCGCAAAATCCCGAAGCGATTCTCTACGACGAGCCGACCACGATGGTGGACCCCATCATGGCATCGCACATGGGCGACATCATTCTCCGGCTGAAAGAAAAATTTCACCGCACTTCGATTGTGGTGACGCACGACACGCATCTCGCTCGGCGTCTTGCGGACAATATTGTTTTTCTTCAGGATGGCAAAGCGACGGTATTCAATTCCTGGGCCGAATTCGAAAATTCCGGAGATCCATTCCTCCACAATTTCCGCGCGCAGGATGAACTAATTCCCGCGCTGGACGTGACTCTGTGAGCCAAGCCAACGGCTCAGCTGATCCGCGCAGTCTGCTCTGCCGCGAAATGGGATTTTGGGATGTTCTGTTCTTCAATATCACCACTGTTTTAGGTCCCCGTTGGATTGCCGCCGCCGCGCATAACGGAACTTCTTCCATCAGTTTGTGGGTTCTGGCTGCTGCTCTCTTTTTTCTCCCGATGACACTGGTCATCAACGAGCTCTCCTCGCGCTTTCCGGAAGAAGGCGGCCTGTACGTCTGGTCAAAAGAGGCTTTCGGAGACTTTCATGGATTCGTGGCGGGCTGGGCGTATTGGACGTACACGATTTTTTATTTTCCGGGACTGCTGCTCGCCAGTACTGCGATGAGTGCATACGTGATGGGCGGGAAGGGCGCCGAGCTTGCCCAAAATCGGATTTTTCTGCTCATTGGTTCGCTCTTGCTGCTGCTGGTTGCGGTTCTTTTGAACATCATCGGATTAAATATCGGCAAATGGCTGCAAAACGCCGGCGGCGTTTCCACATACATTCCGCTGCTGATCCTTGTGGGAATTGCGGCCGTTCTTTACGTGAAGAACGGGAGCGTCACGCATTTCACCTGGGCGAACATGATGCCGGCGTGGAATTGGGACACGGTGAACTTCTGGTCGCAGATTGCGTTTGCGTTTACGGGGCTGGAGTTGGTCTCCGCAATGAGCGGAGAGATACGCGATCCGCGGCGAACGCTGCCGCGTGCGGCATTGACTGCAGCTGCGATGATTGCGGCGATGTACATCGTGGGGACACTTTCACTACTTTCGCTGGTGCCGGCGGCTGAAGCGGATCCGAAAAGTGCCGTGTTTCATGCGATTACGATCGGGTCAGTCGCGCTGAAAATTGGATTTGTGGGAATTCTGGCGGCTCTTTTTGTGACGGTCGGAAACGCGGGCGGCGTGGGCAGCACCGTGGCGGGAATCTCGCGCGTCCCGTTCGTCGTCGGAATCGACCGCTACCTGCCGAAGGCGTTTGGAAAAATTCATCCGAAGTGGCGCACGCCATACATTTCGATTCTTGTGCAGGCGGTTTTGTCTGCGGCCGTTCTGCTGCTCAGCCAGATCAATGAAACCACTCGCGGCGCGTATCAAGTCGTTGTGGACATCACCATCATTTTGTATTTCATTCCGTTTCTGTACATGTTTGCGGCGGCAATCAAGTTGGCCAACCGGCCGGACCGCAAAACGAATCCGCAAGCTGTGCTGGTTCCCGGAGGCAAAGCCGGGGTTTGCATCGCGTGCGGGCTGGCGATGAGCGTGACGCTGCTTTCGATTGTTGTTTCGGTATTTCCTCCTGGGGATTCGTCGAATCGGATGCTTTTTGTGGTTAAGGTGATTGGGACGACAGTTGGGACAATTGCTTTTGGACTATTCCTTTATTCTCGGGGTGCTCGCGCGAAGCAAAGCGAGCCGACCTGACCAGTTTCGGAGGCCGGCATGATCGGAAAGTTACTTGTGGCATGGTTGCTGGCGCTTGTTCCTCTGGCACAAAGTGGATTTGCTGCGACGGAAGGCAAGACGACCATCCGCGGTTGGCTTGCCGATGAAGATTGCGCAAAAAGTCGCGCCAGCAGCGGGACATATGCTGTGCCCGGCCTCACTTGCACTCGAGAGTGCATCGCAAAAGGCAAGAGAATTGCGATCATCGACCCCGATGGAAAACGCGTGCTCGTAATCGAAAACCAGGAGATCGCGAAGAAAAACGTTGGAGACTTTGTTGAAATCATCGGAAGCGTTGATACCAAGACCAGTGTACTGCGCGCAGACTCATTGAAATTTCTCGACAAGAACCGTGCCAAGTGCGGAGTGCCGCAGAAGAAACCGGTCGTTCAAGAGAACAACTAAAATCCTTGTTCCATTAACCTTTCAAGATCTAGCGTGGCTTTCGCTGACGAATCTGTGCGCGCGCGGAGATAGCGCTCGACATACTTGCCGAGGACATCGCCTTCGAGGTTTACCACGTCGCCGGGCTTGCGATCGCGAATGTTGGTGTGTTTGTAGGTATACGGGATCACGGCAATTTCCGCGACGTCGGCATGCCACTTGGCAACCGTCAGGCTAACCCCGTCGATCGTGATCGAGCCTTTCGGGACAACGTATTTCGCGATTTCTGAAGGAACTTTTACCGAGTAGTGCCAGCCTTCGCCTTCGGATTCAAGCGACGTGACTTTACCCGTGCCGTCTACGTGGCCGAGGACAAAATGGCCACCAAACTCTTTTCCAGCGGTGAGCGGTTGTTCGAGATTGACGAGCGCGTCAGGCCTCAATGCGTGGAAAGAGGTTTTCTCCAGCGTTTCCGCGGAAAGATCGGCGGAGAAGGATTCCTTGTCGCATTCGACGACGGTGAGACAGCAGCCGTTTACAGCGACACTGCCGGAGACCGAAAGGGAAGCGGCGAGCGCCGGCGCGTGTATCGTGATGCGGCCACCGCCCTTCGCGAAGGAAAGATTAGCGATGGCTCCGAGATGTTCAATGATGCCGGTGAACATGGCTTCAAACTATAGATCAAGATAGCGGATTCGCGGCCAGGAACCAAATCGCACGTGCAGAGCAAGGAGGCAAACCTTACTAAAATTGTGTAAGATTGGGGCGTTTTGAGGAAGAGAAAATGGGCGACAAACGGCGCGACTGTGAATTGGGAATGGACCGTTCTATCACGAGGCGTGATTTCCTGGATGGCGTGGCGGTTGCTGTTGGCGGCGCGATGGTAGCCATACATGCTCCTTCGATGGAAGCACAGGAAAAAAACTCGGCGATTTATCCGCCCGCGCTGACGGGTTTGCGCGGAGATCAACAGAGTGTCTATGAGATTGCTCACAAGCTGCGGGACGGAAAAGCCTGGCATTCGCTGGGCGCTGCGGAAACTTCAAACGAGACGTATGACCTGGTTGTTGTGGGCGCGGGAATCAGCGGACTTGCGGCGGCCTATTTTTACCAAACGAGATTCGGAAAGAACTCGCGAATTCTCCTGCTCGATAGTCATGACGATTTTGGCGGTCACGCGCGCCGCGACGAATTTGAAGTGGGCGGCCGCGTGCTGTTGGCGAACGGCGGAACGCAATCTATCGAGAGCCCGGCCGACTACAGCCGGGTCGCGAAAGAGCTTTTTGAAGAATTAGGAATTGAAGTACAGAAGTTTTACAAAGACTACGACGCGAAACTTTACGCGAACCTGATTACTGGCTGTTTTTTTGACAAGGAAACATTTGGTTCAGACGCGATGCTCACCGGGATGGGAAAGAAGCCGTGGACAGAGTTCCTCGCGCAAGCGCCACTTTCTGACACTGTGAAGAGAGATATCGTCCGTGTCTATGCCGAAAAGAAAGAACTATATGCCGGGCTTGACACGCGAACAGAAGATCACTTTACTCAAGAAAATCAGCATGGCGGAGTTTCTGACGAAGTATTGTAAAACCACACCGGAGGTTCTGCCGTTCTTCCAAAAGCTTCTCGCACGATTTGTTTGCCGTCGGCATTGAAGCGATTTCCGCTTATGGCTGTTATACGAACGGCGACGACTATGGATCATTTACCTATCCGGGATTCGATGGTCTGGACCTTGGTCCGCAGGAAAAGGAAGAGCCGTACATTTTTCACTTTCCAGATGGAAACGCCAGCGTTGCGCGGTTGCTGATTCGCGCCTTGATTCCCGAGGCCATGCCCGGCCATACGATGGAAGACGTGGTCACGGCGAAAGCGGACTACGAGGCGATCGATAGCGAAAATCAGCCGGTGCGCGTGCGTTTACAGACGACAGTGGTGCACGCGAAACAGGATTTGTCGGGAACCAAGCGGCGGGGTCGCGGTTTCTTACGTTCGCGAAGGCAAGCTGCAAAGCGTCGCCGCAAAACACTGCGTCATGGCCTGTTACAACGCGATGGTGCCGTATCTTTGCCCCGATTTGCCGGCGAAACAAAAAAGCGCTCTGGAATATTGCGTGAAGGCGCCGTTTCTTTATACCCGCGTGGCGATCCGCAACTGGAAAGCTTTCGAGCAACTTGGCATTTTCCAAATCATGGCGCCGGGCAGCTATTATTCCTATGTTGCGCTGGATTTTCCCGTGAGCATCGGCGACTACAAGTTTCCGAGCAAGCCGGACGAGCCCGCTGTGCTTTTTATGTTGCGCACGCCGTGCAGTCCCGGCGCGCCGCGGCGCGATCAATATCGAGCCGGACGCTACGAACTTCTGACGACTCCCTTTGAAAAAATCGAACGCGAGACGCGCGAACAGTTGCAGCGCATGCTTGGCCCTGCCGGTTTCGACGCCGCGCGCGACATTGCCGCCATCACGGCCAATCGCTGGGGACACGGCTACGCGTACGAATACGATTGGTATTCCGACCGCGACCTGCCGCCCGGGCCGCGGCCAAATGTAATCGGCCGTGCGCCATTCGGCCACATCACAATTGCAAATTCAGATTCTGCTGCGCGCGCGTATACGGACGCCGCGATAGACGAAGCGCTATCGCGCCGTACGCGAACTTCCTGCTTAACATGATCCAAGAGAAAAATTTCTGGCTCACGACGGCGGAGATGCCGCGCATCGGACGGGCCCGCTTCCCGAGAAAGTTGACGTTGCAATTCTCGGTGCTGGTTTCACCGGCCTTTCCGCAGCGCGGACTTTGGCAAAGGGCGGCGCGCTGCGTGGCCGTTCTGGAGGCGCAAACACTAGGCTGGGGCGCTAGTTCGCGCAATGGCGGAATGGTTTTAACTGGACTGAAGCTAGGCGCGATGGACTTGCTTTCACGCTATGGAAAAGAAGCCACACAGCGCATGTTCGCGGCGTCGCTCGAAGCTATTTCGACTGTGGAGAAAATCGTTGTCGAAGAAAAAATCGATTGCGCTTTTTCCCGATGCGGCCACCTGGAAGTCGCAAACAAGCCGGGACACTTTGAAGGCTTTCAACAAAGCGCGGAAATCATGGCGCGGGAATTCGGACACAATGTCCGAATCGTTCCAAGAAGCGAACTCAGCACCGAGATTGGCTCGAATCACTACTTTGGCGGCCTTGTGGATGCAGTCAGCGCCGGAGTGAATCCCGCGCGCTATGTTGCGGGACTCGGCGCAGCTGCAGTTCGCGCTGGCGCGGAAATCCACGAGCACACGCGCGTAGAGCAAATCGAACCCAGCGCAAATGCCGGCAATTCCGGCTGGAAAGTATCCACATCCCGCGGCGAACTTTGGGCGCGCGACGTCCTGGTCGCGACGAGCGGCTACACCAGCGGAACTACGCCCGCGCTGCGCCGGCGCATCATTCCCATCGGCTCCTACATCATCGTCACGGAAATCTTGCCCGAAGCGCTTGCCGCGGAAATCAGCCCGCGCAATCGCATGATCTACAATTCGCTCTATTTTACGCACTACTACCGATTGACTCCCGATCGCCGCATGCTTTTCGGCGGCCGAGCCGCGTTCTTTCCCGAAAACGAAAATACAATCCGCGAAAGCCAAGAAATCCTCCGCCGCGATATGACTGAAATTTTTCCGCAGCTGCGCGAAACGAAAATCGAATACGTCTGGGGCGGAACACTCGACTTTGCGTTCGATATGATGCCGCACGTCGGGAAGATGGATGGGCTCTACTATTCCGTCGGCTACGCGGGGCACGGCGTGGCGATGGCGACGCTGCTGGGACGAAAGATCGCGGAGAGAATCGCGAGCGACGATCCGACAGCCCAGATGCAAATCCGTTTTTGGAGATTCCGTTCAAGGGGGCGCCACTCGGTTTGTACCGCCGCAAGCCTTGGTTTTTGCCGCTTGCGGGGATGTGGTTCCGCTTTCTGGACCTGATCAGCTGACCTGAGTGGCTTCTGCGCTTTGTTTTTTGGGACGCAGGAGGAAATAGGCGACCGGCCCGAGCAAAATAGCCGCCGGTCCCCAATAAAGCGCAAATTTATCCGCGCTCAATAAACTTCCTGCCGTGGCGACAATCCCCATGAAAACCGGAGCCGTGACCGAATAGAATAACCCTGCTTTTCCCCAGGGAATCTTAAAAGAGCGTTCTAGCGCAGGGTGCGTCTTGCGAAAGCGCCGTCATCAACGTAGTCGCCACACGCAGCCAAGCGTAAATCGTGATGAGTTGCGCGAGGCTGTGGATTGCCAGAAGCGCGTAAACAATTCCCGAAATCAAAATGCAAAGCGCCGGGGTGCCGAAGCGCGGATGAAGGCGCGTGAGCTGTTTGGGCAAGAGTCCGTCTTCCGCCATCGCAAAGGGCATGCGCGTGGTAGCGAGCACGGTGCTGTTGAGCATAGGCTAAAATTTGCGCGAGTGTTCCTTGGCCCAGCGTTCCACGACAACTTTTTTGTCGGTGTAGAACTCGATGGCGTCGCGCCCTTGGCCGTGCATGTCGCCGAAGAAGCTGTCTTTCCATCCGCTGAAAGGGAAGTAGGCCATGGGCGCGGCGACACCGATGTTGATGCCGATGTTTCCGGCGGGCGCTTCGTAGCGGAAACGGCGCGCGGCCGAACCGCTCGAAGTAAAGAGCGAAGCCTGATTGCCGAACGGATTTTTGCTCGAGGAAAGACATCGCTTCGTCCAAATCTCTTGCATGGACCAGGCTCAGCACCGGGCCGAAGATTTCCGTGTGTGCCAGTTCGCTGTTCGACCGGAACGCCGTCGAGAATGGTCGGCTTCACGAAGTTTCCATTTTCGCCGCCGGAGATTTTCGCGTTGCGGCCATCCACGAGAATCTTTCGCGCCTTGCTTTTCGCCTTCGCCGATCAGCGATTCGATGCGCGATTTGCTTTGCGGCGTGATCACCGGTCCCATCTGCGTGCCTTCTTCGAGGCCGTTGCCGACGCGCAGCTTCGCGGCCGCGTCGGCAATCGAATCGCGAAAAGTTTTTTGCGCTTCGCCAATGGCGACCGCGACGGAAACGGCAAGGCAACGCTGCCCGGCGCAGCCAAACGCGCTGTCGCTGATGATTTGCGTGGCCATGCTCATGTCGGCGTCCGGCAAGCACAATGACCGGATTTTTCGCGCCGCCCTGGCATTGCGCGCGCTTTCCGCTGGCCGCGGCGCGCGCGTAAATGTATTTCGCCACCGGCGTCGAGCCGACAAAACTCACCGCGCGCACTTTCGGATGATCGAGAAGGGTGTCCACGGCGGTCTTTCCGCCGTTGACCATGTTGACGACGCCTTTGGGCAAGCCGATCTTGTTCAAGCAATTCAAACACGCGCTTCATGGTCAGCGGCACGCGCTCGGAGCGTTTCAGCACGAAAGTGTTTCCCGTGGCAATTGCATACGGCAAAAACCAGAAGGGAATCATCGCCGGAAAATTGAACGCAGTAATCGCCGCGACTACGCCCATCGGCTGGCGAATCATCGTTTCGTCAATGCCGCGCGCGACGTCTTCCAGGTTGTAGCCCTGCATCATCATCGGAATTCCGCAGGCGACTTCGACGTTTTCAATAGCGCTGCGCAATTCGGCCTTCGCTTCGGTAACCGTTTTTCCGTTTTCGATGGTGATGAGGCGGCCCAGCTCGTCGAGATGCTCTTCGAGCAGCATTTTCAGTTTGAAGAGCGGCTGGATGCGGTCTTCCGGCGGCGTGCGGCGCCATTCGGGGAATGCGGCAGCGGCCGCTTCGATCGCGGCGTTCACTTCCGCTCGCTTCTGCAAGCGGAACTTTTCCGAGCGACGCGCCAGTCGCGGGATTGATGACATCCTGCCAGTTGCTGGACGTGGAGTTCGTCCAATGTCCGCCGATGAAATGTGGAATGCGAATTTCAGAAACGGCTGTGGCACACATAGAAAGTACCTCGGCGATCGCGAACAGTGAATTCCGCAAAATCGCTTGCCGCAGACTTTGTGGAATTAAAGTAGAGTTTACAGGAAATTCTGGCGAAGCGATATGCGCGCGCCCAACGAAGCTTCAGGAATTTTGCAGCCAGGCTTCCAGGGCGAAGTCGCCGCCGAAATCGCTTTCGCGATAGTGGAGTGCCCGGATACGCGGCATGGCCACGGCGCCGGCGAACGAAGGGAACAGTTTGCCTGCCGACCGAGCTTCGGCGCGTAAAAAAGAAAGAGTTTGCTGACGACTTTTGCTGCGAGGGCGCTCTCCGTTCAGCCTTGGCCCCGCTTCGAGCAGTACGCTGAGAATTTCGCGGCGGCCAAGCTCTTTCATCACGGAATGCAGATTGAGCCGCGCTCCTTTCGCCGGTGCGTTTACGATTTCCACGCCGGAAGATCGCAGTTTGCGCGCTTCTGGAGACTTCACCGAAGCCGCGGTGAAAACGAGCAAATCGTCGTCGAGCGTTTTTACAATGCGCGATTGCGCAGGCAGGCGCAGGTGCGTGTCCAGGACCACGCGCAGCAGGCGGCGACGTCGAGGCAGGCCGCTGCGGTCGGTAAGCAAAGGATCATCCGCGAGAATCGTGCCGATTCCGGTAAGCAGCGCGTCTGAAGCGTGCCGCATGCGCTGCACTTCTGCGCGCGATTCTTCCGAGCTGATCCATTCGCGCGATATTCCTTTTCCCTGTTTCGGCAGGGCGAGTTGCCCGTCGAGCGTGAGCGCCGATTTTAGCGTCACAAACGGCTCGTCGGTCGCGGCCCAGTGAAAAAACGCTTCGTTCAGTTCCAAAGCGTCAAGTTCGACATCGTTCGGGCCGAGTTCCGCGGCGATTCCCCCGGATCGGAACTTTTCCAATCCTGCGCCGGCGACTTTCGGATTTTTATCGCGCGTGGCGACTAAGACTCGCGCAATTCCAGCTTTGCTGATCGCTTCCGTGCACGGCCCCGTGCGGCCAGTGTGATTGCAGGGTTCAAGGCTGACGTACATCGTCGCGCCACGCGCTTTTTCGCCGGCCGTTTTTAGCGCGACGATCTCTGCGTGGTCGCGCCAGTCATATTGGTGAAAACCTTCGCCGACAATTTCGCCATCGCGAACGATCACGCAGCCAACCATTGGATTTGGGCTGGCAAGGCCAACGCCTTTACGCGCCAGCGCGATCGCGTGTTGCAGAAAGCGAATGTCGTGGTCGTTCACGGGTTCAGTCGAAAAGGGAATTGACGTAGGTTTCGGCGTCGAAAGGAACAAGGTCGTCGATCTGTTCGCCGGTGCCGACGAAGCGAATCGGCAAACCGAGCTCGCGCGAAATCGCCACGACGATTCCGCCTTTTGCCGTGCCGTCGAGCTTCGTCAAAATAATTCCGGTGACGCCGACCACGGAAGTGAATTCGCGCGCCTGGGAAAGGCCGTTCTGGCCGGTCGTCGCGTCCATCACGAGCAGAACGTCATGCGGCGCGCCGGGAATCACTTTTGCGGCGGTGCGTTTCATTTTGTCGAGCTCGGCCATCAAATTCGATTTTGTGTGCAAGCGGCCCGCGGTGTCCACGATGACAGCGTCTGCGTCGCGCGATTTTGCTGCTGCCATCGCGTCAAACACGACTGCAGCGGGATCGGCGCCGGATTTTTGCTTCACGACTTCCACGCCATTGCGCTTCGCCCAAATCTCCAGTTGTTCGATGGCCGCCGCGCGAAACGTATCCGCGGCGCAGAGAACGACGTTCAAGCCTTGCTGGCGCAGGCGATTCGCCAATTTGCCGATGCTGGTCGTTTTTCCTGCCCCATTCACGCCAACAACGAAAACCACGCGTGGGCCAGTTCCGTTGGAGGAACCGCTAGTGAGCTGCAGCTCCGTCGCAGGCTGTAAAATCCGTGCAATGTGCGACTTGATCTCCTGCTTCAACTGCGCAGCGTCGGAAAGCGCATTGCGGTCCATTTTTTCTTTCACGGAATCCAGAACTTCGCGCGTCGTTTTCACGCCGATGTCCGCGGAAATCAGTGCCGTTTCCAAATCCTTCAAAATTGAAGGATCGATTTTTCTCTCGCCGAGAAAAATTGTGTCAACGGTTTCCGCCAGCGCCGCCTTGGTCTTGCTGACCGAAGCCCTCAGGCGCTCGAGCAGTGACGGCTCGACTTTATCCGTTTTCTCTTTTTTGCCAAACAGGGAGAACATAGTTTGCTGCGCCAACACAGGCGCAAACTGAAAGTGTAACAGAGTAGGGGAATGCGGCGGCCAGCGGGCCCTAGCTTCAGACTTGCACTTCGACGGCGGAGAGGCGGAGGCGCCCCGCAGCAATTGCGGAATCGAGCGCGTTTACGACGGTCGCATCGAATTTCGATCCGGTCAGCGCCTTGATGCGGCCAAGCGCAAAATCCAGGTCCATCGCGGTTTGATAAGGACGGTTTGTCGTCATGGCATCAAGAGTATCTGCGACACCGATAATGCGAGCCATCAGCGGAATCTGCTGGCCGGCAGGCCGTACGGATAGCCACGCCCGTCAATGTGTTCGTGGTGCAACTCGATTCCCGGCAGCATTTCTTTCAGCTGCGAAACGGGGCGCATGATGTTCGCGCCTTTCACGGTGTGCTGCTTCATCAGGTCGAATTCTTCCGGCGTCAGCGATCCAGGCTTTTTCAGCACGCGGTCGTCCACGCCAATTTTTCCTACGTCATGCAACAGCGCCGCGATGCGCAGTTTGTCCAAGTCGTCCGGCGCCAGACCCAGTTCACGCCCGATAATCTGCGAATATTTCGCCACGCGGCCGGAATGGCCTCGCGTATACGGATCCTTTTCGTCGATCGCGGCCGCAAGCATGCGGATCGAGCCGATAAACAGTTCGCGATTTTCTTCCGCGGCTTCTTTCAGCTTCTCGATGTACTCTTCGATGTCGCTGGCCATTTTGTTGAAGTTTTCGGCCAGCTCGCTGATTTCCGAAGCGCCGCGCACTGGCGAGCGCTGATGAAATTCGCCGCGGCTGATTGCGCGTGTGGAGGCGGCCAAACTGCGAATCGGTCCGCTGATGCCCACTGCAAAAAAGTAGCCGACCAGAATCGCCGCCATCACAACGATGCTGACGAACGCCAGCGCCTGCCGGTTCAGTTCCGTCACACCCGCGTCGGTACGCGCTTCTTCGAGCTTGCGCTCGGCCACAACCGCCCAATTCAACTCGCTGAGCGTGCTGTACGTGCCAATCATTTCCACGGAATTCTTGCCGGCCTTCTCGGCGTAGCGCATCGTTTCCGTGTTGTGCAGATCCTTCGGCAGGCTCTTGATCTGCGCGACGACCTGATTCGCTCCCGGCGTCTTCGCCCGGAATGAATTTCGTCGTGTCGGGATGCGCGATCAGTTTTCCGTCGTGATCCACGATGAACACCGTACGACCACGCACGCTTGCATCCTCCAGGCGCTGCAGGATCGGCCGGAACGAAACCACTGCCGCCAGCATTCCCGTAAATTTGTCCTGATCCAGCAGCGGAATGGCGATCACGAACGCGGGCACATTGTTCGGCGCCAGTGCCAGAGGGTCGCTGTGAAACTTCACCGTGTTGGGCTGCTGGCAAATCTGCAGCGCTCTGCTCAGCACTTTGTTTACGAAAGGATCTTGTTCCGCTCGAAAATTTCCCTGCGAAGCGCTGGTGCCTTTTCCGTTCTTGCTGACCGCCGTCACGTAAAGAAACGTGCTGCGATTGCTTTCGACAAGATTTTCCAGCAGCCGCGTCACTTTCGGCTCGGCAGCGGGATCTTCCACGTCCTGAATCAGACCGGCCAGCTGCAGAATTTGCTGTTCGCTTAGCAGTTGCTGGGTTTGGTTCGAGTCAAACGACTGAACTTCCTGCGCCAGCGACCGCGTCAACTCCGACTGCTGCACGCGCTCCGTGTCCACCAGTTTGTCCTGGCTGAGCTGCAGTACCTGTCTGTGATAAAGGCCGATCGGCAGCGCGCTGATCAGCAGCATCGCCCCCAGCACAAGCCAGAGGATGCGGACACGCCCTGCCCGCATACGGTCGACGCTCTGTATCCAGTTCGCTTCCATACGCCAATCCCCATTTTAAAATGGAGGCGAGCGGACGTGGGGAACGGCCGCGCGGCTAGGGCGCTCATCAGCTAATGGGACGAAGGTACTACTCGGGCGCTCGCAGAGCTATTCGCGCTTTTGCGGCCGTTCCATGATTTCGCGGATGGCTGCAGCGGGGGATTTGCCTTCGTGCAGGATGGCGTTGACGCGCTCCGTAATCGGCATCTCGATCCCATTTTCACGGGCCAAAGCCAGCAGGGCCGCGGCAGTGCCAACTCCTTCGGCCACATTTTTCATTTCGGCAAGGATGTCTTTCAGTGCCCGGCCCTTGCCTAACTCCAATCCTACGTATCGGTTACGGCTTAGCGCGCCCGTGCACGTCAGGACCAGATCGCCCAAGCCCGGCCAGACCGCTCAACGTTTCAGGCTTCGCTCCGAGCGTCGCCGCCAGCCGCGTCATTTCGGCCAGCCCTCGCGTGATCAGTGCCGCCAGGGTGTTTGCGCCAAGCCCCAGGCCCTGGCAAGTGCCGGCGGCAATGGCGATCACGTTTTTCATCGCGCCGGCAAGCTCGACGCCAAGCACGTCGCTGTTTGTATAAAGCCGAAACGTGGGCCCGCCCAGCTTTTCCTGGAGCAGCCTTGCAACGTCCTCCTGTTCGCAAGCCAGCACGACCGCAGTCGGCTCCCCGCGCGCCGCCTCAAGCGCAAAAGAAGGCCCGCTCAATACGGCGACCTTCGCCTGGAAGCGTGTCCGCGCAACCTCCGCAATCACCTCACTCATTCGCGCGTGGGTTGCCGCCTCCAAGCCTTTTGTCGCGCTGAGAAGTATCGTTTCCGCGCGCAAAAATGGCAGGGCCGCCGTATAAATCTCCCGTGCATGAGCCGACGGCATCACCCCGACCACGATTTCCGCCCCGCTTAGTGCGGATTGCAAGTCCGAAGTAATCGTCACATTCGCAGGAAGAATCTGCCCGGGCAGATATGTAGTGTTCTCCCGCTTTTCCCGCATCGCGCGAGCCAAGTCGCGGTCGCGCGCCCAGAGCAATATTGCATGGGTCTCGCGCGTGCGCGAAAACAGGATCCCCAACGCAGTGCCCCAGCTTCCGCCACCGAGAATCGCAATCCGGCTCATTCCGCGTTTTTCTCTTCCGGCGCTTTCGGAGTTTTGCTCAAGGAGAATTTCGGCTCGGTGCCTTCGACCAGTCGCTGCAGATTCGCGTCGTGCTTGTAGATGATGAGAATTGCTGCCGCAAGCGTACCCAGCGAAATGGTAAGCGGCGGCGCATAATGCGGCGCCCACAAGAAATAAATCAGCAAAGGCATGGCCGCCGCCGCCGAAATCGAAGCCAGCGAAACGTAGCGCCAGAATCCAACGACCAGTGCAAACGCCAGCAGCGCGCCCAGCGCCGCCGGCCAGCACAAAACCAGAAAAACTCCCGCCGCCGTCGCCACGCCTTTGCCGCCGCGAAAGCTCAACCACACCGGAAAACAATGCCCAACCAGAGCCGCAAGCCCTGCAAGAATCTGAAACGCCGCGTGATCGGGAAAATAGTGCCGCGCCAGCCAGACCGGCGCGGCGCCCTTTGCCGCATCGAACAGCAACGTAAGAATTCCTGCGCCAAGACCGACGCTCCGCGCCACATTCGTCGCGCCGATGTTTCCGCTGCCGGTTTTGCGCACGTCCGACGCGCCAAACAATTTCCCCAACAGCAAGCCAAACGGAATCGAGCCGCAAAAATACGCAGCCACAAAAATAATCGCAGGAGCTGAGCGGTGTAATGGCCATTTAGCTTTTAGGTCCGCCTGGAAACGATTCGAGCGTAGTGTACTCCGCGCCCGTGGATTTTAGTTTGCTCTCCATCAAGTGAAATGATGTAGCGTTCATCTCGCCGAACACGCGCGAAGCGCGCTTTTCGATAGCCGCGCGAAGCCCGTGCGAGGGTTTTCCGTTCCTCCCACCGCGCCAGCGTCAAATGAGGACTGAAATCGCGCCCCTCGTGCGCCACCCCAAGCTGCGCGAGCGATTCGTCAAGCACCATCGCCAATTTCGACAGGCTCTGCGGCGCATCCATGCCAACCCACAAGACTCGGGGCCGCCGCTCATTCGGAAAGAATCCCAACGAATGAAATTTCAGTGGAATCGAAAACTCAGCAGGAACGTTTCGTAGTATTTCAATCGCTGAAGGCACTTTGTCGATCGCAACTTCGCCCAGAAACTTCAATGTGATGTGCAGATTTTCCGCTCGCGTCCATTTCCAGGAATCGTCCAGCGGCCGCAGTTCCCGAATCAGATCATCAACGCACTGCGCGAATGGCATCTGAAATCGTGCAGCGCGACAAAGAGCCGCACAGCTCAGCCCCGCTTCGCCGAGCCGTTATAGAGAAAATGCACGCGCACCAGATCCAGCGCCAACTGCGAAGCTTGCGTGCGAATCATGTCGCGGTCGCCCATGAAGCGCACCGCGCGCGCCTTTGTCTCGCCGGCGCTTGCTACCGCTATATGCACCGTGCCGACCGGTTTTTCTTCGCTTCCGCCGCCGGGTCCAGCAATGCCGGTGATTCCCACGCCCAGCGTGCTTCCCACGCGCCGCCGAATCCCTTCCGCCAGCGCCACGGCCACTTCCGCGCTCACCGCGCCTTTCGCCTCAATCAATTCCTTCGGCACATCCGCCCACGCCGTTTTCATTTCGTTGCTGTAGCAGACCACTCCGCCCAAAAAATAACTGGAGCTGCCCGCGATACTCGTCAGCCGTTGCGCCAGCAATCCGCCGGTGCAGCTTTCCGCCGCGGAAATGGTCGCATTGTTCAGCGTCAGCAGCCGCGCAACTACTTCTTCCAGACTCGCACCATCGCGCGAGAAAATTCTGTCCGTCAGCGCAAGTTCAAATCCCTGCTCGATCTCCGCGAAATTTTTTTGTGCGAGTCTTGCGTCGTCCGTCCACATCCGCAAATGAATCTGCACTTCGCCCGGCGAAGCGAGCACCGTCGTGTTCACGTCCGCGAAACGCTTATAGATCGGCTGAATCCGCTGATCCACCGCCGATTCGCCCATGCCCGTCACGCGCAACTCGCGATGAAACATTCGCACCGCGGAAACGCGCCGCGCCACTCGCGGCAGAACTTCTTCCAGAAACAGCGGCTTCAACTCCCGCGGCGGCCCCGGCAGCAGCGCAATCATGTGATTGCCGTCTTCAATCCACAGTCCCGGCGCCGTGCCGCGCGGATTGTCCAGCGCTTCCGCGCCCTCTGGCACCATCGCCTGGCGCACATTGATGTCCGGCATTTCGCGGTTGAAGGAACGAAATCGCGCCTTGATTCCGTCCAGAATTGCCTCATTCAATTTGAGTTTGCGCCCAAGCAGATCCGCGACCGTCTCGCGCGTCAAATCGTCTTCTGTCGGCCCCAGCCCGCCGCTCGAAATAATCAGTGGCACGCGATTCAGCGCATCGCGAAACGCTTCGCTCAGCAGTTCGCGGTCGTCTCCGACAATGGTTTTGCGCACAATTTCAATGCCAAGCTTGTTCAGCTCTTCCGTCAGGAACAGCGAATTGGTGTCCAACCGGTCGGGCGTCAAGCAGCTCCGAACCAACCGCAATGATTTCAGCTTTCACTTTTCACAAGCCTCGCGAAGCCGGGTAGAGCTTCTTCTTTTCGTGCGAGCTCAACGCTTCGTACAAATTCGGCCATGTCGCCTGCTAGAAAAGCCTTCGCATATGTTTCAAGATCATAGGCCAAGCCGCGGAAGCCGTCCAAAGGCTCGTCAGAAAATCCGGGGAATTTGTTCCCGCCACCGGCTCCCAGAATCGCACCCAGGTAGGCTTCATGACCGATCGAGACCGACCCAAAATGATACGTGACGAGCCCGAGGGAAAACCTGAAGTGCAGTTCGATTCTTCGCTCGCCATTTGCATAGCGAGCCAGTGGCGAAATGCCCCCCGCTACCTTTGCCTGCGCCAGCAAACTCGAAGCTGAACCCGCGCGGGACAAGAACACTGTCGAGGATTGTGCATCCCTTCTTCAAGAACTCTTCAGGGGTATGAGCCATGACTCAACCCGGAAGTGGCAGCCCGCGTACGCCCCAGTCGAGGCTGTAAATTGCGTTGACCGTGGCGATCATCGCGCGGCCCGCCGGCTGCAGAGCCATTCCAACAATCTGCGAACCGGACAGCACCAATTCCGCGTGACCCTGCGGCGAAATCCGCACGATTCCGCGCCGCCCGCCGTGCGAAGCCGCAACATACAAGTTTCTGTCGCGGTCAAATGCCAAGCCCTGCGGCCGTCCCAGCCCGCGATAAAACGTCGTCACTTCGCCGCCTTGCGAAATGCGATAGACGCGGTCGAAACTCGAAGTGGTCGGCCCAGTCGCATACAAATCGCCGTCGGGATGAAACGCCAGGTGATACGCGGCGACCGAAGGCTCCAGCGTGGCAAACACAAAAATCTCGCGCGCTCGGGCTGATCTTGAAAATGGTTCCGCTGCGGTCGCCGACATAAAAATTCTCGTCGCGGTCAAACGCCAGCCCCGTCGCGACGCCCATGCCTTCAATCCACTCTTCCGATCGGCCCTCCGGGGTGATGCGGTGAATCGTTCCGTCGTTGCGGCACGAAACAAACAGATCTCCCGCGCGGTCGAACGCCAGTCCGCTCGGATTCACCAGCGAAGTCACAAACGGCTTCACCTGTATTGCCGGCAATCATTTGTAGAGCGAAACCGGCACGCGCTGCCCGCGCGGCCCGCTGAACGTCACGTACATATTTCCTTCAAAGTCCACGGCTGGATTCGCCACTGGATGCAGATTGTCGGCAATCTGCTTCGCGATCGAAACATGCACCGGCTCGCTGCGATGGCCGCCGCTCTCAATCGAAACGAATCCATCGTCCGCCATCGCCAGGCACTTGCGCCACGACTCGATTCGAGCTGGCCAGCGAAAGATCGCTTTCCGTTTCGCCAAAACGCACCACGGGCTTCGATCGCGCCGCGGGAAGAAAAGCCGCTGCCAATCAGCGCAACCTCACCGCCGGGAATTGCCGCCGCCGGGCAGAACGCGCTCAATGCGTGGTGTTCCGTTTTTTTCCGTGGAAGAGCCGAACCCCAATTTCATACCAGCCCAAAGTGTAACGCGACCCGCAGCAGAATGGCAGCGTAGACGCCCGCCAGCCAGTCATCGGCCATGATGCCCCAGCCGCCCGGCAGATTTTCCAGCTTTTTGATCGGATACGGCTTCCAGATGTCGAACAGCCGAAAAAGAAGGAAGCCCACCAGCAGATATTTCCAGTTCACCAGGCTCAGCGCGGAAAAAATCGCGTACACGGAGAAATCCACGCGCGAAGTCAGATGTGGCAGCGCAATCGGAATCAGCGGCAGCACCAGCGTGAGGTGCTGGCCGGCGACTTCGTCAATCACCACGAATTGCGGATCCTTCATGCCGGAATATTCCGCCGCGCGCTGCGAAGCCCAAACTCCCACTAGCGCGAGAAAAACCAGCAGCACAAATGCGCAGACCAGCGGCAGCCACATCGCCGAGTCATGAATGTCCGAACCTGGCACAAGAAAATGCCGGTCCATAAGCGTCGCATCGGAAAGCGGGTGCAGAGAAAAAAGATCGGTCCAGTGTTCCGGCCGCAAAAAGAAAACCGCGGAAAGAAAAATTGTGGCGACGCCGACCAGCGAACCAAATGTCCCTGGCGCTTTCGGTGCGTAGCCGACTCCCAGCGCCGTGGCGATCAACAACGCAATGGACGGCTTTTGTTTTGGCGAGGAAGTTTCAGCGCTCGGTGTCATCGGTATCACTTTGCTCTTCGTTGAGGTCGAGGATGATGGTTCTGCGGCTCTGTTCGACCTTCTCCAATTCCTCTTCGTCGAAAATCGGATCGGAAACTACATACTTTTCACTCGCCCAGTTGCCGAGATCCATGATCCGGCAACGCTCGCTGCAAAAAGGGAAATCCTTGTCCTTTTCCGAATCAGTCGCGGTCTTGCAGATGGGGCATTTGTAGTTCATGGGATTCTGCGCCGAAATTTCCAAAACATAGTAACTCAGATGCGCGCCGCCGTGTTATCCGAGTACACGCAGCGGAGCGCCCGTGGCGATTCGCGTCAGGGCTCTCTGCCGGTACCGGCAGCGGGCTGCCGCTTCGCGACAGGCCGCGGCTCAATTTCCACTACGCGCCCGATCAAATCGTAAGCGTCGGTCTTTCATTTCCACGCGAACCATATCGCCCATGGCGGCAATTTCCCCGCCGGGCAATTCAATGTCAGTCAAATAAAGTTTGCCGTCGATTTCCGGCGCCATGCCTTCCAGCCGCGCTTCCCAGACCAGCGGATTTTCCTTGGATGCGCCTTCGACGAGCGCGCGAACCGTTTGTCCCCTTGAATCGCTTCAGGTTTTCCTTGGAGATTTTCTTCTGAATCGCCATCAAGCGGTCGCGGCGGCCGGTGATCGTTTCCGCGTCCACTTTTCCATCGAGCGGAAAACTCGCCGCGTTGTCCACATCCGAATATTCGAAAACACCCATCCAGTCAAGATTCGCTGCGCGCACGAAATCGCACAGCTCTCGAAAGTCGGCTTCCGTCTCGCCCGGGAATCCGACGATGAACGAAGTGCGCAGCGAAACACCGGGAATCGTCTTGCGAATCCGCTCCAGCAATTTCAAGAACGCGTCGCCGTTCGATCCGCGCTTCATGCGCGCTAGCACGTTGCGGCTGGCATGCTGCAGCGGCATATCCATGTACTTTGCCAGCCGCGGATGCGCCGCCAGCGTGTCCAGCAAGCCCTGCGTCACGCGATTCGGATACGCGTAAAGGAATCGCACCCACGGCAGTTCATCAATTTCTGCAAGCCGTCGAAAGCAATTTCGCCAAGCCATCGCGCAATCCCAAATCTTCGCCGTACGAAGTCGTGTCCTGCCCGATCAGGGTGACTTCGCGCGCGCCGGCCGCCGCAAGATTCTCCGCTTCTCTCACAACCGACTCGAAACGCCGGCTGCGGAATTTTCCGCGCAACTGCGGAATGATGCAGAAGGTGCAGGGATGGTCGCAGCCTTCGGCAATCTTGATGTACGCGGCATGCTTGGGCGTCGTGACGATCCGCGGAGTCAAATCGTGATAAAGAAACGCCGGCGGCTGCGCCGGCAAAACTCTCAGATCGCCTTCGACCGCTTCGATAATCCGCTCGACTTCGCCCGTGCCAACTACCGCGTCCACTTCCGGAACTTGTTCCAGAATCTGGTTGCGATAGCGCTCGACCAGACATCCCGCAACAATCAGCTTCTTCGCCGCGCCGAATTTCTTGTGCTCCGCCATCTCCAGAATCGTGTCGACCGATTCTTTTTGCGCGGATTCAATGAAGCTGCACGTGTTGACGACGAGAATTTCGGCTTCCTCCGCGCGCGGCGTCAGTTCGTACCCTTCGCGCGAGAGAATGCCCATCATCACCTCGCTGTCCACAAGGTTCTTCGGGCATCCCAGGCTGACGAATCCAACTTTGGTATTGGTGCGGCTCATGGTGCGGTTTTTGTGTTCTTTCGCAATTCTCAAGTATAGCACGCGCGACAAAAAGGCCCGAAAAACGGGCTCCGGGAACGGTCTGGAGGCAAAATGTCAGGAAAAGGAATGCGATGATGATGATTAGTGGGATCGCGCGGTCGTGCGGATTTGGCCGAGCAATTCCTGCAAGCGGCCAATGTCGCAAGCCACGCCTCCGAAGCGGGCCGCTGCATAGAGTTGCGTGAACTCTTGCACGGCGCTAGCGAGGCTCGTCTCTTTGATTTCGGAAGCAAATTCGTTCGGTGTCTGCGTTTCCCCGCGTGAAAAGCCGGCCTTGTTCAGGATGCGCAGCATTTCCAGATACAACCGCGATGCGATCTGCGGGCTGCTTTGCGCGGTAGGCTTGCCGCGCAATTGCAGGAACAATCGCACGCTTCGATACGTCCAGGCAATCAAGTTAAACCGCAAGATCAAAAGAAATCCGACCAGCACGATCGGAACAAGCATGCCGAACGAAGCATGATGGAACTGCCATTTGCGCATTAGGCCCTTACCGGTCGCCTGTTTGCGTTCAAACCATTCGCGCGCCAGGTCGCGCCAGTTTCGCGACTTCGATTGCAGCGTTTGAGCCAGCATCACCTGGTGGCCGAAATCGTAGTTGATCACCCAATCGTTCCACGTAAGTTCGAGCCAGTCCGCAATCAGCGCGAGCCGCGAAAACATTCCCGGCTTTGCTCCAATCGCAGGCGGCGTCGGATCGAAAATCACCCAGCCGTTTCCGGGGAAGTACACTTCCACCCAGCTGTGCGCGTCGCTGGCACGCACAATGTAATCCCCGCCGATTTCGTTGTATTCCCCGGGCAAAAATCCGTTTACTTCGCGCGAAGGAATCCCCAGAGTGCGCAGCATCACGGCCATTGCCGAAGCAAAGTATTCGCAGTGGCCCGCGCGCGTTTCAAAAAGGAAGCGCGCCAAAGGATCCGAGCCCGGTTTGCCGCTCAGTTGCAACGTGTATGAATATTTCGACTGCAAATAGGATTCGAGTACGATTGCTTTGTCTACCGGAGTCTTCGGCTTGCGCCGTTATGCTCTTTGCGAGTTCGGGAATGCGCGGATCGAGCTTCGGCAATTGAAGATAAGAATCGGTAATTTCAGCGGGGTATTGCGTGCCTCCTGCGCGCAGCTTTTCAATCTGAAATTGCGGCAGGCGCGAAATTCCGAAATACCGCATCGCCACGAAATTATGAAATGGATTGAAAACCGAATCGGAAGTATCGCGAAACAAATAAGCTTTTCGTCCGCCGTAGGGGCTCGAACGGTCTCCAGAAAAATTTCCGCGCACGGCGATTCCGTTTCCAGGAATAAAGAGCGCGTCGCTCGCCATCGGCTCCATCACGACGGTGTATTGCAGAATTTTTGAGCGCTCACCCGTTTTTTGCTGTGCGCTGCCGACGGGAATCCACCCGTCGCTTTTTGCAAAAACCGCAACCGAGCCGCGTCCGCCGGAACTCCACCGCGTGCCGTCAAAATTTGCGAGCGCGATTCCGCGCCAGCGTAACCTGTCATATTCCACCGGCCCGCCGGTTTGCACGCGCATCACCACGGCCGTGTTCTTTTTGATTTCGCCAATTTCGCCGAGCTCCACGTCGTCCGTAAAGCCGGACATCAGCGTGGTGTTCATGCTCGTGCGGCCCATGTAGCCGGCGCTGAAACGCGGAAAGAAAAAGAAAAGAAGACCGCCTGTGAACATCGCCCCGAGCGTTACGCAGAACACGGCGACGCTCAGCGCGCGCGCCATGCGCTTTTCACGCTCGCGTGGATTTAGGATTTGCGCGGATACCGCTCCCGTTGCCCCGCGCCGCAGCTCCAGCGAAGAAAAAGCAGCAACGGCAAAAAGCAGGTAGACGAAAAACAGAACGAGAAATGTCGTGTCTACCGTAAGTACGGCCGAAGCGAGAACCGCCGCGAACGAAAGCATGGAAAGAAAAAACGCATCGCGGTCGGTCGTAGCGCTGTAAAGACGCACGAGCATGATGTAGAGCAGAAAATGAACGGCCGCGATCAGCGCGGCGTAAAGTCCGGGGTTCGGCGAATTCGCCGTCAGAATGCGCGAGAAAACAAAAATATCGATTGGGAAAAACGCAAGATAGCCCGTGACCAACCACGTCGCGGTGCGGCGCGCTCAGTTCTGCCGGGCGATGATTCCACCAGCGATGGCCTTTGTAGAGAAGCCCTGCGACCGAGAGGATTGAACTGACGAGATCGAGCTTGCCGGTGGCGACTAGAGTCACCACGCTGGTGAGAACGAGCAGAAAAATTGAGGAGCGAAAAAAGCGCTCTGCCGGCAGCTCGACGATATGGGAGAGTGGAAACGGTGCTGGCCATGATGAAAATTCAGGATAGCACCCGTGTGTATTGCGGCGGCGAGGGGCGGACGAAAGAATTAACGCTCTGCTATTGGCGTTTTGTAGACAAAGCCGCGAGGGCGCGGTCGGCGATTTTGCGGGTGAGATTGGAGACGGCGCGGTGGGTAACTTGGTGTACTTCCAGTTTTTCGGCGCCTTTTATCTTTGGCAGTTTTGCGACCGGCACTAAAAATCCGTGGACGGTCACTTTGCGGAAGGTGACCGCGTGACGCACCAGTTGTAGCGGCACCGTTTGTGCCGGGAATTGTTGTCCCCGGCTCAATTTCTTCCAAATGTCGCTGGCGACTTCCCGGGGATCTCGTGTTGCGGAAGCAGTGGGAAAGTGCCAAAGATTAGCGACGAGAGCCGGGATGTGGTCCGGAATAGAGCGCGGATTTTTGACGGAGGGCGGAGGGAGAAGCAGGGTTTCGCCTTTTGGATTCAGGAGCACTAGGGCTGCAAGTGTGACGTCTACAAGCTCTTGTTTTTTTGTGGTCTCTGGCAAACTCTCCGCAATGCCTTGTTTGCGTCCTTCGCAATGCTTTGCAACGGGGCAGAGCAGGCATTGCGGCGCGCGTGGGGTGCAAACGGTTGCGCCCAATTCCATCATGGCCTGGTTCCAGTCGCCGGGTCTTTTTGGATCGAGCAAGCGATCGGCGTGATCCTGCAAATCCTGCCATCTTTTCGATTCGCGCAAGTCGCCGTGAATCGCGTCGAGCCGCGAGAGAACGCGCGCGACGTTGCCATCAAGTACCGCGCATTTCTCCCCGAATGAAATGCTTGCGATTGCAGACGATGTGTACTCGCCGATTCCGGAGAGCGAAAGAATTTTTTCTTTCGTTTTGGGGAAAATTCCGCCGAATTCAGAAACGACTTGCCGCGCCGCTTTATGCAAATTTCGCGCGCGGCTGTAATAGCCAAGTCCGGACCAGAGACGCAAGACTTCTTCTTCCGGGGCATTTGCGAGGGAATGGACGTCCGGGAATCGTTCGAGGAATTTTTCGTAGTAGGGAATCGCCGCCGCTACGCGCGTTTGTTGCAGCATGATTTCCGAAATCCAGACGCGATACGGATCTTTCGATTTGCGCCAGGGCAAATCGCGCTGAAATCGACGGAACCATCCGAGGAGCGATTTACGAAACGAAGAGAGCGCGTGACCGGTAAGCATGTGCGGCCTGTATTCTCGCACAGGGAAGAAAGAGGAGCCTATTCGACGAAATCGTCGAGAAACAACACGTAGGAAGAATGCCAAAGCATGGCGGGAATAGTGCCGTGCTTCTGGCTGGTGACGATGATTTTGAAAATTTCTGGAGCCGCCGCGAGATCCTGCATCAGCGCGTGCCTGGAATCAAATGGAAGCGGTTGCACTTCGGCAAGGTGTTCGAGAATCGGAAAGATATTCGCTTCCGCGGCGCCGAGCGGTGTTTCAAGGCCTGGACTCCGAAATTGAAGCTGCGTTCCGCGCTCGTAAAAATGCCAGGCGAGGCCCGCGCACAGAGTGATGGCGCGTTCAAAACGCTGGTTCCGAATCTCCGGCGAAGTAGGAACGACTGCATCTGGCGGAAGATGCGGATCGAGCACGAGTAGAACGCGATAGTCTTCTTCGAGCGTGAATTCGCGCACCATCAATGATCCGAGACGCGCGGAAGCTTTCCAGTGGACGTGGCGCACACTGTCGGTCGGGACGTAGTCACGAAGAGCGTACAAATCCTGGCCGCGCCCTTTGGCCATACTTTCGAGCGCGCCCTCGATGCCCGCAAAAATCTCTTGAAAGTCCGCGACGGTTTCCACGCTCGGGTAGACGAGTACTTCTTTTTTCATTTCCAGGCGGCGGGCTTTTTGTAAAAAGCCAAATGGGAAGCGCGTGACGATGCGAAACGCGTCCTGGCGGTAAACTCCACGGCGCGGAAACGTAACCGGCACTCCCTGACGCAGCGAACCCTGCCGCGGTAAGTAGGGAAAATAAATTTTCGTCTGCAACATCGCCGTCGCGGTGTCGGCATTTTTGGGCGTAACGGCTTCGACCATCAGCGAGAACGATGGCATGGTCAATTTCTCATTCTGCAGCTCAACGAGTGCACGTTCGGTTTGGCCGGCAAAAATGTGGTCCGGCATATCGAGGTGCAGTTCCACGCCAGAAAGGCAGATGGAAGAGAGCAGGCCAGACATCAGGATGATGGAAATCAGGCACGCGAGAATCAGAAAGAGCAGGTTGTTGCCGGTGTTGAGCGCGGCAAGTGCGACGAGCAACGTTCCTGCAATGTAGATCCATCCGGCGCGCGTGATTTTGTATTCGATTTTGTAGCCGATCCAGCGAAGCGGCGTGCGCTTTGCGAGCGTCGGCACCAGCGTGACCGCGACCCAACCCGCGACGGCTAGGGCAAGCAGGGCACACGTAGTGGCAACGATTAGGTTGCCGCCTTCTCCTGCTACTCCTGAGTAGAGCGCGAGAACCAGGGCGACTGTGAGCGCGGAAACCGAAAGGAAAAATGCGCGAACGGAGGGCCGGTCCGCTTTCGTCCAAAGCTGCGCGAGAGTGATTGGCTGTGCCACGACAACTCTTTAGAGTGGAACGCGAACGGATTCGACGATTTCGCGCAGAGCGTTTTCGGTCGTTTCCGACTTGCGTTGCAGCGAAGCATGGCGCGCGCTGGCGACAACACGATGGGCGAAGACGGAGACGGCGAGATGCTTGAAGTCGTCCGGCAGGCAGAAGTCGCGGCCATCGAGGAAAGCGCGGGCTTGGGCGGCGCGCTGCAGCATTAGGGTGCCACGCGGACTGACACCAAGCGCAAGCTGCTCCGAATTGCGCGTGCGATTCACGATTTCGAGAGCGTAATCCTGCAAGCTGCCATCTACTTTCACGTGCGTGACGGCCTCCTGCATGGCGAGGACTTCGGAAACGTCTGCAACGGGCTGCAACGAGTGAAGCGGATCTTCGTTTGCGCGCTTGCGCAGAATCTCTTTTTCCGTTTCGTGCGAGGGATAGCCCATCTTGATGCGCATCAGGAAGCGGTCGAGCTGCGATTCGGGCAGGGGATAGGTGCCGTGGTGCTCGACGGGGTTTTGCGTGGCGATGACGAGAAACGGCTTGGGCAGTGGCATGGACTTGCCGTCCACGGTAACTTGCGCGTCGTTCATCGCTTCGAGCAGCGCGGATTGTGTGCGCGGCGTCGTGCGGTTGATTTCATCAGCAAGGACGACGTTGGCGAAAATCGGTCCGGGGCGAAATTCAAACTCGCGCGTTTCCGGATTGTAGACGCTGACGCCCAGGACATCGCTCGGGAGCAAATCGGAAGTGAACTGGACGCGCTGGAATCCGCATTGGAAGGATTTTGCCAGCGCTTGCGCTAGCGTGGTTTTTCCGACGCCGGGAACATCTTCGATGAGCAAGTGGCCGCGCGCGAGTAGAGTGATCAACGCGAGCTGAATGGCTTCTTCTTTGCCATAGATGGCGCGCGCGATGCTGCGGCGCAGTTCCGAAACGACGTGAGAGGTTGCCGTCGGCATTGGTTGAAAACCCGGGCCCTTCCTGTTACAAATGAAAGCGGAGTTGGGCGACTAGCTCAGTTGGTTAGAGCGCTCGCCTCACACGCGAGAGGTCAAAGGTTCAAGTCCTTTGTCGCCCACCATTCCCAATTCCAATTTTCATTTTAACCAAAGAAATTCATGGTCAACATTTTCCGTGCGCTGGAGTTTCTAGGGCTGAGCTTGTGGCTTGGGAGCGACGTTTTCCTGAGCTTTGTGGTGGCTCCGGGCGCGTTTCATCTGCCGGCGCTCAACCGGGACCAAGCCGGGGCAATCGTCGGCTTCGCTTTGACCAAGATGCATTTGATTGGCATTGCTTGTGGCGTGGCGATCCTGCTGTTGCGGTTGCTTCGCAAGCGTGCGCTTGCAAGGCGAATCGATCCGGTGCAGCTGTGCGTAGGTTTCATGATTGTCTTGACCCTGTGCTCGCAGGTTGCCGTTACCCCCCAGATGGTGGAGTTGCGTAGGCTGATGGGGTCAATTCAGGCGACAGCGCCGGACAGCCCGCTGCTTGCGGCGTTTGCGAGATTGCACCTAGTGTCCGTGACTATCGAGAGCGCCGTGATGTTGGCTGGAATTGCCTGTATTTTCTTGATGGCGCGCGGGTCAAGCACACCCCGTAGTCATAGACCTTAAGCGCGAAGCAGGTCCCAGCGGGGGACACCGGGGCGCTTTTCCAAAGAGTTCGCAACCTATTATAATTTAATGGCTTGGCTTCCTGGCGCCGGCCGAAGGGCGCTGCAAGAGTGCGTCAGGAATAACAATCTGGAGCTATGAGCTTTGGCGAGTGAAAAGCAAAGCGGGGACCGGGCAGTGTGCTCTGGCGAGTCCCCGCTTTAAATAAATGCGAATTTCCTGAGGGGAACGCAGCCGTAAATGTAATTCAAGAGGACTATTGGCGCCGAGTGGATTTCTTGAGCACGACCGATTCGCGTTTCTTTTTCTTGTTCTTGGTTGCGGCGGATTTTAAACGTTTCGGTTTGCGCGGGCGAATTTTGTTGGTGGCGGCGTAGCCGGCGCGCTGAAAGGCGCGCCACATGTACCAGCTGGCGACGGTGCGATAGGGGCGCCAGCGTTCGCCAAAGGCGAGGAGTTCTTTGGGGCTGGGCTTATGTTTTTTGCCGTAGGCGACGGACCAGCCTTTTTGCACGCCGAGGTCGTGGATGGGGAGAACGTCGGGCCGTCCGAGGCGGAAGATTAAAAACATTTCGACGGTCCATGCGCCGATGCCGCGGACGGAGACGAGGCGTTTTACGAGTTCTTCGTCGGAGAGTTTTTCGGATTCTTCGAGTGTGGGGACGACGCCTTCGATGGTTTTCTTGGCGAGGTCTTTCATGGCGATGACTTTTGCGCCGGAAAGGCCGGCTTTGCGCAAGGCTGGTGAGCGTAATTTGAGAATTTCGTTGCGGCGTGGGGATGCCGCCGGTAGCGCTGAGGGCTTTGACGCGGCCGAAGATGGTGGCGGCAGCTTTGCCGGAGATGGATTGGTAGGCAATGGCTTCAAGGAGCGCTTCGTAGGGAGATTGGTGCGCTTCCATTTCGGCTTGGAAGGGAGCGGTGGAGCCGATGAGTTCGGCGAGGACTTCGTCGCAAGCGCAGAGGTGTTTGTTGGCGGCGGACAGGTCGAAGGGAAGAGTGGGCGGCTGGTTGATCAACGTTGCGTTCCTCGTGCTAGAGAATATCGCAACTTGCGCCAAGGCGAAATAAAAACGAAGAAGGATTTTGCAGCAATGCGGTTCGCGGTGATAAGCAAAGCGGAGAGCGCAGCGGACCTTTGTCTGCATTGCTTATCTGTGGACTGGGTATTGGGCAGAATGACTTCCGGCTTCCTGCGTTAAAAAGATTGCCTGTACTAATGGTGTCGAAAGGATTGAAAAGCGCCATAAATAGTCGTGAATCTGTCTGGGCATGTTGGTTTGAGTGGGAGCACAACAAGCAGCACACGCATTTCTCGATTTCATGATGATTTAAGCTCCGCGCTTTCGGGCGTTGAGCTTTTTGTCTCCGGATGAACCGATTCGACGGGGGATACAACAAGAACGGGTCGCGTTTGGAAGCTGCAGAGCTGGCCATCTATGGAAATAGAAATCGAACCGAACCGGACCCGATCTACACCGCTGGCACGATGGGCCTGTGCTAAAATTTCTGGTTTATGCAGACAGGAATTATTGGACTACCACAGGTTGGGAAGACGACGCTGTTCCGGATTTTGACGAAAGCGAATGTTGATTCGTCGAAAGGCGGGCAGGAGACGCGGGTCGGCGTGGCGAAAGTGCCGGAGCCGCGGCTGCTGGATTTGGCGAAGCTGTATAACCCCAAGAAAATTACTTACGCGACGGTGCAGTACGTGGATTTGGGCGGCATGCAGAAAGAGCGCATGCGCGAGTCGCTGGCGTCGCTGCGCGAAGTGGATTGCATCATGCACGTGATTCGCGTGTTTGACGATCCGAGCGTGCCGCATAGCGAAGGCAGCATCGATCCACTGCGCGATGCGACGAATCTGGATCTGGAGCTGATTCTTTCCGATCACGAGCAGATTGCCAAGCGCTTGGAGCGCATTGAAAAGGATTTGAAGAAGAAGGCCGACAAGGCGCTTGAAGCGGAGAAAGCCGTTCTGGAGAAGTGCAAGGCGCATCTTGGAGGCGGAAAAGCCACTGCGCGAGTTGGACGTTGACGCCGGAAGAGCGGCGGCCGATTGGCGGATTTTTGTTTTTGTCGCAGCGGCCGATGTTGTACGTGCTGAATTTGGGTGACGAAGAAGCGGGGGAGATGGATTCAGCGGTAGATCGGCATAAGCTCGCCGCGTTGCAGGGACGGCCGAATACGGGAGTTGTGGCGGTGTGCGGGCGGCTTGAAGCGGAGCTTGCCGAGATGGATGAAAAGGAAGCGGCGGAGTTGCTGGCTTCTTACGGATTGAAAGAGCCCGGGCTGAACCGTTTGATTCGCGCGACGTACGATCTGATGGGGCTAACTTCGTTCTTTACGGCGGGCGAGCCGGAAGTGCGCGCGTGGACGATTCACAAAAATACGAATGCTGTGAAAGCGGCGGGCGCGATTCATAGCGATATTGAAAAAGGATTCATTCGCGCGGAAGTGGTGCGTTGGGATGATTTGGTCGCGGCAGGGTCGCTGGGTGCAGCGCGCGAGAAGGCTCAGGTAAAGCTGGAAGGAAAAGAGTACATCGTGCAAGAAGGCGATGTGATTCTGTTCCGCCATTCGGGCTAAGAGCAGCGTGCCGAAATTGTAGGAATCAGTCACATGGATTCGCAACGCCCGTTGCGGAAGCTGCAATTTCAAACCAAACTCAGAAGTCATGGAGAATCAGCAATCGAAAAGCCGCGACTGGACGCGGGCAAGCCTGATCGCGATTGCGATTTTGTACGCGCTTTTTGCGGGGCTGCGCACAGTCAGCGAGACGGATCTTGGCTGGCAGATGGCGACCGGCCGCTACATTGTTCAATGTCACGAAATTCCATCGAAAGTTTTGCATACCTACACAGTGCCGGAAGCGAAATGGGTTTATCCGGTCCTTTCTGAAATTGTTTTCTACCTGTTGTTCAAGCTGGGCGGATTTGCGGCGCTATCTTGGCTGAATGCAATCGCGTGTGTGATCACGATTGCGCTGTTGGCAGCTAGCGGAGGAAGGACGGCGGCTGCGCTGGCGATTGTGGCGGTGCCGACGATTGCGTTGCGGACAATGCCGCGGGCCGATTTGTTTACGACGGTTTTGTTTGCCGCGCTGCTCTTCCTGCTGTGGCGTTACCACGAAGGAAAACAGGCACGTCTCTGGCTGCTGCCTCTGCTCTTTTTGTTTTGGGCAAATCTGCATCTGGGTTTTGCGGCCGGGCTTGCCTTGCTGGGCGGTTATTTGCTGCTGGAGCTGGGGCGGAGCGTCTTTGCGGAAGAACGCGATGCCGCGCTGGGACGGATGAAAAAGGCTTTGCCGTGGATTGTCGCTTCGTTGGCCGCAACGCTTGCTAACCCGTGGAACGCGGGAATCTACCGGTCTTTGGTTTTGCAGAATGAGGCGGCAAAGCCTTCGCAGGATTTTATTGGTGAGTGGTCTGGGGTGCATCTTAACGGGCTGGCGTTGCAGCAGCTTTTCAGTATGCGCGATCCGGCGAGCGCGGACTGGTGGATTTTGGCTTTGGCGGCTCTGGCGATCGTTGCTTGTCTTTTCAGAAAAAGAATTGGCGAAGCGATTCTTCTTTTGGGAGCTGCAAGCGAAGCGGTGCAGCACATCCGGTTTCAGGCGATTTTGGCCATTCTTACGGTTGTGATTGGTGGGGCCGTTTTCGGAGAAATTGCGGACAGGCTGCCGAGCAAACGGGCGAATCTGACTTTCGAAATAGCCTTAGTTGCGCTCGCCGCGCTGTTTACCGGGGTACGAGTGCATGACGTTGTGACGCAGCGTGCGTTTTTGCAGGCGAATGAGATTGCCTTTTTTGGGGCTGGCGAATCATGGTGGTTTCCGGAAAAGGCGATGCGCTTTCTGGAGGCGGAAAAACTGCCCGGGAATTTGTTTCATCCCTACGGATTCGGCGGATTTTTGACGTGGCGCGTGGGAGAAAAATATCCGGTATTTGCGGACGGACGTTACCTTCCGTTTGGCAAAGAACTGTTTTTGCAGCAGCGATCTCTGGGGTCCGCGGCGCCGGATTCGAAAGTTTGGGAAGACGGCGCCGCGAAGTGGGGAATCAATTCGATCGTGTTTTCGCTTTCGCGGTATGCCGGGCTGGGAACATTTCCGCTTGCCGATTATTGTCGAAGCGCGGCGTGGAAGCCGGTGTATGCAGACGATGTTTCGATTCTTTTTGTCAGGAATACCGCGGCGAATGCGCAATGGATCGAAAAGTCTCCTGTGAAGTGCGACAGGGTCGTGCTTGCGGCGCCAGGGGTGGCGAGCGGCGAGTCCTGGCGGGCGCGGGCCGAGCGATTCAATTTCTTGGTGAATTCGGCGTCTTTCTACTATTTGTTATCTCGTGACAGTGAAGCGTACAGCGCGCTGCAACAGGCGGAGACGCTGTTTCCGGAGGAAGCGAGTTTGCATCTCGTGAAAGCACAGCTCTTGCAGGCGAACAATCGCACCGGGGAAGCGGAGCAGGAATATTTGCGCGTGGTAAGTGTGAAGCCGAGCGATGAAGCGTGGTTTGCGCTGGCGACGCTTTACAACGGGCAGAAGCGCTATGCGGAAGCGGAACGGTGCGTTGCGGAATCGATTGGGTATTCGCAGGTTCCTTACGAACGGCTGCGGAGTCTGGGGCTTTTGTATATTTCGACGGGTCGGCCGAAGGATGCGCTTGCGGTGTTTGAACGCGCGGATGAGAAAAGTCCGTTTCGAAATGACACGACTTCGGATGAAGGGCGCAACTTTAACGCGCGAATGGCTGTTGCGCGGGCGAAGGCGTTGCGGGCGATGAATGATTTGCCGGACGCGGTTGCACAGCAGGAGCGCGCAACGCAGCTGACACCGGAAAATCCAGCCGTCTGGGATATTTTAGCCGAGCTTACCCTGGCCCAGGGTGATATCGCAAAGGCCCAAGCGGCTCACACGCGTGCCGAATCGCTGCGCGCAGCCGCGCAGGCCATATCTCCGCACTAATTCCAAACAATAGGCGAGAGTGTTGTATTCTTCTGCGTCAACAAGCCCAGTTAGTTGGCTTCCTTTTTTGGAGCAATCTACGGGGCTGTATGCCAGGGGCAATGGGATACGTCACTATAGATCACGATTTGGCGACGCGGACGGCGATGGCGGCAGGGCTCGGCCTTGTTGCTGCTGCGGGGAATTTGCTGGGCGGATATTTTGTTGTTCGCAAGGACTGGCCGCGGCAATTCTTACAGTATTTTCTGGCGCTTGGCGCAGGCTACATGCTTGCGGTTGCGTTTCTAGAGATTATTCCGGAATCGATTGCGCTGGCGGGAAGGGACGCGCTTTTCTACGTCCTCGCCGGATTTTTTCTCGTACACCTTTTCGAGCACACGCTGGCGCCGCATTTTCATTTTGGGGAAGAGACGCATCCCGAAGAGATGTCTCGTCATCGCGCGCAGAGCAGCGTGATGCTTGGGCTGATCATTCATACTTTTTTTGATGGGGTTGCGATCGCGTCCGGGTTTCTGGTTTCGACCTGGCTGGGAATGGTGATTTTTTTTGCGGTATTTTTGCACAAACTTCCGGAGGGTTTTACGGTCGCGTCGGTGTTTCTTGCCTGCGGCAAGGGAAGGAAGAAGGCGATTCAAGCGGCTGCTGCGCTTGGCGGCGCGACGTTGCTGGGTGTGCTGCTGACCAGCCTGCTTCAGAGCCAGCTGCGGTATGCGCTGCCGCTTTCGGGCGGAGTAACGGCTTACGTAGCGGCCACGGACCTGTTACCGGAAGTCAACCGAGAGCCGAACTGGCGGATGGCCGTTCTCGTGTTTATTGGCGTAGCTAGCGTACTGATAATGCAGCACTTATTTCATGCTTAGCGCGCTCCAGCTGTGTCGCCTGAAGCGGACACCCGGCTGCAACTTTCTGATAATTCAGGTGTTTGATAAGGTGTGGTTGCTATGACCAGGTCGGACGTCCAACTGATGCTGGACGTGAAGGCGGGCGACCAACAGGCGTTCGAGCTTCTGTTGCAGCGCTATCGGACGCCACTAGTCAATTTCCTGTACCGGATGGTTCGAAACCGGGAACAGGCCGAAGACCTGGCTCAGGAGGTTTTTTTACGGGTGTATCGCGCACGGGAAGATTACGAGCCGAGCGCGAAATTCACCACCTGGCTCTTTCGGATTGCAACCAACCTCGCGCTGAATTCGGTGCGCGACCATCGTTACGAGAAGCTCGAGGTTTCAATGGATGCGCCCATTGTTGCGGACGCCGAAGACGGCGAAGAGCGATTGATGGAAGTGGCGGACGAGCACCCGGACATAGAACAGCATCTGGTGGAAGAGGCAAGGAAGAAAATGATCCACCACGCGATCGAAAAACTGCCGGAAAAACAACGCGCGGCGGTTTTGCTGCATAAATACCAGGAGCTGGACTACGCGGAGATCGCGAAAATTTTGCAGTGCTCGGAAAGCGCGCTGAAGTCTCTGCTGTTCCGGGCATACGAAACGCTGCGAGTGGAACTGGCCCCGCTTGTGGCGCAGTCGGTGAAGGCTTAGGGCCCCAGAAGGAAGGTAGTCATGGGTTGTGAAAAGATGGAAACGCGGATTCTGGCTTATGTGGATGGCCGCCTGAAGGAAAACGACCGCTGCGAGATGGAAAAGCATCTTGATGTGTGCGCGGCGTGCCGTTTGCGAGTGAACGAATTTCGCGCAGTGACCGGCTTGCTGGATGAGCTGCCGGTGATCGAGCCTTCGGGCGCGTTCAATGCGCGCGTGCATGCTTTGGTAGCGGCGGAGCCACAAAAGCGGAGCAATTGGTTGGCGTGGTTTGCGCCGTCGCCGCGTGTGGCGTTTGCGGCTTCGATGTTGCTTCTGGCGACGGTGTGGTTGGGTTCGATCCAGCGGCCGGCGCCGCAAATTCCTGAGCAGGATTTGCCGGTTGTGGAGAATGCGGATTACGACGTGATTTCGAGTTTTGCGCCGCTTTCTGATTTGTCGCAAGCGCCGGAAGAGGATTCAAGCGATACGGATACACAGCAACAACCGCAGCCGCAGCAAATGTAAAGGGTGATGAGCAAAGGACTCAAATTCGCGAGCTGGCTGGTGGCGCTGGGACTCGGCATAGCCGTGGTGCTTCCTGTGGAAGCGCAAAACCGGCCGCCGAAGGCCAAGCAGGAGCAACACCACGAGCGGCAGCAAGAGCGGCAACAGCAGCGTAACGCGAATCGGCCGCCTGCTTCGCATAACTCCGTTGCGCCGAATACGAATCGTCCGCCGGAGCACGCGAGAAATCAGAATCCGAACCGGCCTCCTGCGAACGCGCAGACGAAGAAATTCGAGAACCTTAATCCGGAACAGAAGCAGCGCACGCTTGAAAATAACAAGGACTTCGAGCGACGGACCCCCGCGGAAAAAGAACGAATAAGAGCGGCCCAGAGGAATTGGGCTATGCTGACGACGGAACAGAAGGGTCATATCAAGAACGACGTGATGCCGAAGTGGCGCCAACTTCCACCTGACCGCCAACGGGCAATCGGTAGTCGACTCAACGTTTTGCAAAACATGCCCGAGTCGGCGCGCAACCAGCATCTGGCGGATCCGAACTTTACGCGCGGTATGAGTGAGGACGATAAATCAATGTTGCGCGACCTAAGCCACCTCCACGTGGGCGGTGCGCCGGAAGAGCCGCACGAATAAGACACAGTTTGCCCGACCACGCGTTCTCGCGGATGCAAAATCAGAGACAATATGGAGCGGTTGACACGAACGCGAAAAAGGCGTCATCGTGACTATTCGCGATTTGGGGCATCGAACTCATTGAGGAGATACGTTTGGCCACGGGCCGCAGCGCAATTGGACTGGACGAAGTCGGCTCAAGCATTTCCTCTTCCCGCTTCCGCGCACTAAAGCATCGCAATTTTCAGCTATTCATCGGCGGACAACTGGTTTCGTTGTGCGGCACGTGGATTCAAAACACGGCACAGCTATGGTTGATTTACCGGCTGACGGGTTCCGCGGCGCTGCTGGGAATTTTCGGCTTCATGAATCAAATTCCGATGCTGCTGCTGTCGTCGATCGGCGGATACGTGGGCGACCGTTACAGCCGGCATCGTGGCGTGATTGCGACGCAGGTTGTGTCCATGTTTTTGGCGCTTCTGCTCGCAGCGCTGACGCTTACGCACACGATTTACGATCGGCGCGGTGCCTGGGTTGTAATTGTCGTTGGATTGCTGCAGGGAGTCGTCAACGCATTTGACGTGCCGATTCGGCAGTCGTTTTTCGTGAACATGGTGGGCAAACCAGATCTGCCAAATGCGATCGCGCTTAATTCTTCGATCTTCAACGGAGCCCGCGTGATCGGGCCAGCGATAGCGGGGTTCGCGATTTCGCTGATTGGCGAAGGCTGGTGCTTCTTCGTAAATGGCCTGAGTTTCCTGGCGGTGATTGTGGCGCTCCTCGCAATGCGAATTGCGCCACAGGAAGAGATGACGGAGAAGCGATCCGCCTGGCAAAGCTTCTTGCACGGATTCCGGTTCGCGATGGGCGATCGCGTGATTCGGTCGGTGTTGATCCTGCTGAGCATGCTGAGTTTCTTTGGGCTGCAGTACATGGTGTTCATGCCGATTTTTGCGAAGGACGTCTTGCATGGCGGGGCGCGCGGACTTGGGTTGCTCATGAGCGCATCAGGAATCGGCGCGGTGTTCGGCGCATTGCAATTTGCGGCCCGCACCAGTTACAAAGGCATGTTGAAATGGGTTGGGACGATGTTTTTGATAGCATCTGCGGGGCTCATTGCTTTTTCGCAGTCGCACTGGTTTTGGGTTTCCGCGGTTTTGCTTTTTATTTTTGGTTTTGCCGCGACGTCGCAGATGGCTGCAACAAACACTACGGTTCAGAATCGCGTCCCTGACGAGCTGCGCAGCCGCGTGATGGCCGTCTACGCGACGATGTTCATGGGCGTGCAGCCCATCGGTTCGTTGGTTGCAGGCGGACTGGCCAAGCGATTCGGTGCTCCATCAACGGTAGCCGCGTTCGGTGCAATCTGTTTAGCGGGCAGCTTGATTTACTTCTGGCGCGGAGTCCCGTGGGCGCGAAGTGCAAAGCCAGTTGTCGCGAAAGCTTAGTTCACGGTCAACACAATCACGCGGTCCGTATCGTTTTTTGTCGCCGCCGGAAGCTTCACAACAACACCGTTTGGTGACTGCGTCACTTCCACTTTTGCGCCAGAGGCCAAATCCTGTGCTCCGCTGATGGATTTCTGAATTGGCGGGAGCGCGAGCAGCGGTGCGTTCCACTTCAAGACGTGGACGTAAATCTTGTTTGCCTTCCAGGTGGTGATGCCCCAATCGGCGGGAGCGAGCGGGCCGCCGCGCGTGCCGTAGATGGAGTCGCCATATTTGCCCAGCCACTCGCCGACGGCGCGGAGGCGGGTTTGAAATTCCTCCTGGATTTCGCCGCTGGGCAGCGGGCCAATGTTGAGCAGAAGATTGGAATTGTTTCCGGCGGCGCGGACGAGCATCTCTTCTACTTCTTCGGCTGATTTGTATTTGGTGTCGCCGATGTCGAAGCCCCAGGAGCCGTTGAGCGTGTTGCAACTTTCGAGCGGGAGCGCGTCGCTGACGTACGTCGTGTTAAAGCCAGCGGTGTTTCTGCCGGGCAGATCACGCTCGAACGTTTGCACGTCTTCACCGGGCTTTGGCGCTTGGTGATGGTTCGGAATGATCAGAGCGGCAGGCTGAAGTTGATGAATCAGCGCATAGGTCCTGTCGAGATGCCAATCGGCATCCGGCTTGTCCCACATGCCGTCGAACCAGATTCCGCCGATTGCGCCGTAGTTGGTGAGGAGTTCGCGCAACTGGCCGTTCATGTAGTCGTCAATGTAGGAATTGAAGTTGCCGCCGTTGGGGCGGCCGTTGTCCCACGCCGTTCTCCCGCGCGGGTAGTAGTCGGAATTGTGCCAATCTAGTTGCGAATAGTAGAAGAAAAGCTTGATGCCCTGCTTGTGGGCTTCTTCGGCGAGCTGCTTTAACGGGTCTTTCCCGTAGGGCGTGCGCTGCACGATGTTCCAGTCGGAAATTTTCGAGTCGAACATGGCGAAGCCGTCGTGATGGCGCGAGGTGATGGTGATGTACTTCATGCCAGCTGCTTTGGCCAGAGCCACCCAGGTTTTTGCGTCGAACTTCTCCGGGTCGAAGTATTTTGGCAGACGCTCGTAGTCATGAATTTGGAGTTTGCGATTGTGGAGCACCCACTCGCCATCTCCGAGGACGCTGTAGACACCCCAGTGGATGAACAAGCCGAATTTGGCGTCCTGAAACTCCTGGCGGGCTTTCAGATTCTCTGGCGAGGGCTGATAGGTGGACTGTGCGTTTGCGATGGGTGCTGCGAAGGCAAGAATGAGGAGAGTGTTTAGAGAAACTCTGCGCAGGTTCATGAGCGCTCCTGAAGAGCTGGAATTGCGGCGACATTCTACAACAAGCTGCCACAGGAGAAGTCAGGAAGGATTTGTGCGATAGATGAATTCCGTTTTGAGAGAGGTAGGGGGCTTTTGAATTTCGGCGAGAACGGCGTCCACCTTTGCGCGATTTGGGGAAAGCGAGCAAACGGGATCAGTTGCGGAAGCGTCGCCGGCGACTAGCAGGGCTTGGCAGCGGCAGCCGCCGAAATCTTGCGTGCGACGGTCGCAGGATTTGCAGGGTTCCTGCATCCAGGATTCGCCACGGAATTTTTGGAAGGCTTCACTTGATTCCCAGATTTCGCGCAAAGGCTTTTCCTTAACGTTTGCAAAACGCAAGCCGGGAATGACTGCGGCCGCGTGGCAAGGAAGTGCGTCGCCGGCCGGAGTGATGAGCATTACTTTGCGGCCCCAGCCGCCCATGCAGGGCTTGGGATATCTGGCGTAGTAATCTGGCACGACGTATTCAACGCGGATTTTCCCGCGCAAGCGCTCTTCGGCGGATTTGACGTCGAGAAGGAATTGGTCGAGCTGCGCACGCGTCGAGAGAAGGAGTTGGCGATTGGCGAAACCCCAGCCGTAATACTGGACGTTTGCGAACTCGATGCGCGTGGCGGAAGAAGACTCGGCAATCGCCAGCATTTCGTTCATTTGATGAAGATTGCGGCGATGCAAAACGAAATTCAGCGTGACTGCGATGCGGCGTGATTTGAGCCAATCAAGTACGCGAAGTTTTTGCGCGTGAGTTTTCGTTCCGGAGATTTCTTCCCCGATCTGCTCTGTGGAACCCTGAAAGCTCAATTGAAAGTGATCGAGGCCGGCGGCAATCAGGGAATCGAGTCTTGCTTCGTCGAGCGGAAGGCCGGAGGTGATAAGGCTGACATAAAGGCCTGCGGCGCGGGATGCGCGAACTAATTCGACAATGTCCGTCCGCGCGAGGGGTTCGCCGCCGGTGAAATCGGCTTGCAAAACGCCGAGTTCAGCGGCTTGACGAAAAACCGAAGTCCAAGCATCGGTGGAAAGTTCTGTCGTGCGCGCGGCAAGTTCCTGCGGGTTTGAACAGTAGACGCAATGGAGCGGGCAGCGGTGAGTTAGTTCGCAGACTAGTGCCAGCGGGTTGTGTCGCGATGCGGTCATCGAAAACTCGAGAGGCTACGCTGTGAAATCGAGAGCGCGTTCATTTTGCAAAAGTTGCAGATAACCCAAGATGTCGGCTTCAACTTTGTGGGGCTCGGCTTTCGAATAGATTTTCTGCAGGTCCGCGACGATCTGCTCAACGGTGTGCTTTCCGTCACAGCGCTGGACAATTTCGAGGCTTGGGCCGATCAATCGCAGGGCGCGCTCTGGCATCAACAGTACGCGCTGATTGTTGTTCGTCGCCAAGGCGAACACCCGGCGCGAGCTGTGGTTTGCTGTTCGGATCAATCGCCATCAGGAAGCTTCCTCCGGCTTGAACGCGCCGGGCGGCGGCCAGCCCGGTTGCACGTAGGCAAAATAGAGCGCGTCCAGCATGGCCCAGAGAATATCGCACTTCATGCGCAACGCGTTGTGCGCAGCATCCTGTTCTTCGCGCGTGCGCGCGTTCTTGACGACCCAGGAAAGAGCGAACTCGGCGTCTTCCGGCGCTTGCGTCAGGCGCCCTTCGAAATAATCGAGGCCCTTGGACATCCACGGATAAAACTCGCGCAACCGGTCCATGCGCAACGTGATGAGCTTCTTGGAAAAGAGTTCCGTCAGCGAAGAAGCAACTGCTTCCAGATGCGAAGCGTGCGAAACAAAGTGGACATAGGCTTCGACGGCGTAACGCGTTGCGGGCAAAATCCCTTCGCCACGAATCGCTTGAATGCGCGGCAACCCTGTCGCTTCGACTAGATGGAGCCATTTTTCGATGCCGCCGGGCTTGCCGTGCTCGCCGTCGTGATCAATCAAGCGCTTGCGCCACGCGATGCGGAAGACGGGATCATCGCTGCGCGCGAGCAAGGTCGCGTCTTTGATAGGAATGTGGCTCTGGTAGTAGTAGCGGTTGAGCGCCCAGGCCTGGAGTTGGCCGCGAGTGAGGGAGCCTTCGTGCATCAGTACATGAAAGGGATGCTGATGGTGATATCGCTCTTCGCCAATGGTCATAAAGCCGGCGATGAAGTCTGCTTCGGAGAGTTGCGGCTTTTCCGCTTGGTTCACAGTTGGATCTCCATGCCATCGTAGGCGATTTCGAAACCTGCATCCATCGCGGCGCGATACTCCGGACCATCTTCAATCAGGATCGGATTTGTATTGTTAATGTGCAGCAAAATCTTCCGCGCGTTGCCGCCTTTCGGATACTGCTCGATCAAGCCGTCTGGCCCAGACAACGGAATGTGGCCCATTTCGCGCGCCGTTTTTTTGCCGCGGCCTGCGCGTCTTAGTTCGTCATCGTTCCAGAACGTTCCATCAATCAAAACCAGGTCACTGCCGAGCGCCCATTTTTTCCAGTTGCCGTCGCGCCCGGGCAGTGAAGGCGCCACAAAGATACGTTTTCCGCGGAACTCCAGATCGAGCGCTATTACGGATTCGCTCGGGTTCAATTGCACGCGCAGCTTTTCCCCGACGTAGTCCGGAAAGTTGCTTCCCACGGGAATGGCTCTCACGTGAAATTTTGGAGCTTCTCTTGGGTCGGAGATCTGGGTCGGAGAAAAGTCGGTTGCCAAGGGGAGCGAATACCACTGTACCGGAGGTGTTGCCCGTCCCAAAACGCGAAAGATGGAGTTTTCCTCGTCCATAATGCGGCGCACAGACGGCGTTGAATGAATTCGAAATCCCTGAAACTCGCGCAAATGCAAGAGGCCCGCGATGGAATCCACGTCGGCGCTGGTGAGAAACACGTCGTAGATCGGGGTGGAGTTGCTGGTGGAAGCGATGGGAGAAAGCTCAGGAGTCCTGAGAATCTGAGTACGTAGGTCCGGCGAAGCGTTGATGAGCGCCCAGTGTGTGCGATGTGTGTACTCCGGGTTCGCATCAACGGCAATCTGCGTCTGCGAGCGCGGAGTTGCTTTGATGGCGCTCTTGCGCAGGCCTGTGCAATTCCGGCAGCCGCAGTTCCACTGAGGGAAGCCGCCGCCAGCTGCCGAGCCGAGAATTTTAATGCGCATGGAAGATGTCCTGGAGGGTAGGTGGCCAACAGTTACAGAGAAAAAAATAGGGACGCGCTGTTGCGCGTCCCGGAAAGTTCACAGCGAAGCCGATTAGAGCTCAGCGTTGGCGTACGAGCTGACTTCGCAATTCAGATCAATTTCTTCATGCTGCGGGGTCGTCCATTCCATGATCAGGTCCCTCCCGGATTTGAACTTCACTGGACGAGCAGAGAATAGCACGCGCCAAATGGGAAGGGAATAAGAATGATGAGCCTGTGAAAAACGCACGGCGAAAACACGGCGAAACTGTACCCCAAATCCTAGTTGCCGCAATCGAAGTAAACCCCAATCCGCAGTAGGTTTTTTGCGAGCATCACAAGCGGGCACACGTCCCGCAACTATTTTCACAAATTCGCAGGATTTCTCTTGACTTGTTTCTAAACATCCTTAATATGTGGCAGAAAGTGGAGTGAAGTGGATTGAAGCGGTTCAAAGTAGGGCAAGATAGTCGGATTTAGAGGGCAATGGGCGACGTGGTCATCTGGGGCAACAGAAACCACTTTCTCACCGAAAACGACCTGCAAAAGGGTGGTTTGAGGGCTCATCGTCAGAATCCGCACTCCATGAAACAACGGGCAAATGAACCTGCGCGGCAACAATCCGGCAAAGGTAGACGAGAAAGGCCGTCTGAAGATTCCCGCTGTCTATTTGGACCAGCTAAAAGCATTCGGAAATCAATTCTATATCACTAGTCCGACGGGCGATTCGGCAAGGATTTATCCGATCAGCGTTTGGCAGGCAATCGAGGAAAAGCTCTCAAAGGTTTCCTCGCAGAATCAGGCGAAGAGAAAGTTTCTGATGCACACGAGCTATTACGGACAGATGGCAGAGATGGATGCGCAGGGAAGAGTGCTGCTGCCGGCGATTTTACGGGAAAAGGCAAAGACCATGGGTGAAGTGGATGTCTTCGGAGCGCTGGATTACCTGGAAGTGATGAACCACGCCAAGGTGTTGGAAGGCATGGACAAGGAACCATTCACCGCAGAGGACTTCAAGGCTCTGGAAGATCTTGGGATTTAAGGCGTGCGAGCGTGAACGCGCCGCATGTGCCAGTGATGTTGCAAGAGGTGCTGGAATGGCTGCGAATAAGACCGGACGGAACGTTCCTGGACGCAACCCTCGGAGCAGGGGGGCATTCGGAGGCAATCGCAGAAAGACTGGAATCGGGCCGGTTGATCAGCCTGGACCAGGACGCACTGGCGCTGCAGATCGCACAGGAGCGGCTAGCGAGGTTCGGCTCGAAAGTGAGATGCGTTTTATCTCCGTTCTCAAGGATTGCGGAGGTCGTACACGAGTTGGGGATTCCGAAGGTGGACGGGGTCTTGGCCGACTTGGGAGTTTCGAGCATGCAGCTTGACCGGCCGGAACGAGGCTTTTCGTTTCGCGAAGCTGGTCCGCTGGACATGCGAATGAGTGACGCCGGGGAACTAACGGCGGACGAGATTGTGAATCGCTGGCCTGAAAAGGAACTGGCCGATTTGCTCTACCGCGAAGCGGATGAGCACGATTCAAGAAGAATCGCCAAGGCGGTACTGCGCGCGCGACCGATTCGCGACACCGCGCACCTGGCAACGGTTGTGGCAGGGGCCCGAAAGCAATGGGGAAGGCAGAAACTGCATCCCGCAACAAAAACGTTTCTGGCGCTGCGGATAGCGGTGAATCGAGAGTTGGAGGCACTCGGGCAGTTTCTTTCTCGGACCCCCGCCACAATGAATTCCGGAGGACGTCTGGTAATCCTGACATATCACTCCGGCGAAGACCGAATGGTCAAAGAAGCCTTTAAAGAAGGCGAGCGTCAAGGGACGCTGAAGATTTTGACGAAACACGTGATTCGCTCCAGCGAAGAAGAAGAGCGGGCAAACCCAAGATCGCGAAGTGCGAAGTTGCGGTGCGCGGAAAGAGTTTGAGACATGAGAAAGATGAAGCAAGTGCCGATGACGGAGTTCCGGACGGTAAAGCGGATTGATAATTCGCGGCTGGTGCGCCACGTCGAGCCGGTGAAGCTGAAGAATTTTTACAAGACGGCAGCGCTCGGGCAGCGCCATCGCTCTTTGCTGCATGCTCTATGTCTTTCAGCACTTCAAGTGCATCGATTTGAGTTTTCAGCTCGAGGAGCTGAAGCAAAAGCAGGCCGTAGCGACCGCGCTGAATTCGGGGTTGAAATTGAACATCGCGACGCTCAGCCGGCCGGGCCGCATTGATCAAATTGCACGTCGGAGGCTGGGGCTGACCGATCCCGCTGGGAGCAAGTGCGTGAGTACGACGCTCCGAGCGGCGCGCAAATGGCTTCGATCCGGTACATGCGCGCAAATCGCGTGCAGTAACTGGAGAGATTGGAAGCGCCAGGTTTATTCCTACACGTCCCCCCGACGGGAGACCGGGTATGCGAGCTGAGTTTGGCGGGAACGACGTCCGGTCCGGGCCTTAAATGCAGGAAAATCGCGTTCAACTTCGATTGCTGTTCGTAGCCGGGTGCCTGGCGCTTTGGTTGGCTGGCGTATTCGGCCGCCTCGGCGTGCTTCAATTCGTTGAGCATTCGTATTTTCTGACGCGCGCGCATCGGCAGCAGCAGCGAACGGTGGAAATTACGCCGAAGCGCGGCGCGATTTTCGATCGCAACATGCACCCGCTTGCAATGAGTACGGAAGTGGAATCCGCATACGCGATTCCAACCGAGCTTGCCGACAACAAGGATCAGGCGGCGCAGGTTGCTTTCCGGAATTCTCGATATTCCGCGGGATGTACTCGCTTCCAAATTCAATTCGGGCAACACGTTTGTCTGGGTCTCCCGCAAATTGCCGCCGCAAAAGTCCGACGCAGTGAAGGCGCTCAACCTCAAGGGCATTTACACGATGAAGGAGAACGAGCGGTTCTATCCGAACCGCGATCTTGCAGCTCACGTCCTTGGCTTCGTCAATTTGGACGAAAAAGGAATCAGCGGCCTCGAATACCAGCTGGACAAAGAGGTACGCGGCAAGGGCGATCACATTCTGGTGATGGCGGATGCGCGCCAGCGCTGGTTTGACGCCGAGCAGGCGAAGCGCGATGAAGGCGCAAACATTGTTCTGACGCTCGATACAAAGATTCAGTACATCGCAGAGCGGGAATTGCAGGCGGCGATTGCGCGCACGCATGCCTCGGCGGGCACAGTGATTGTTCAGAATCCGAACACGGGAGAGATTCTCGCGCTCGCGAATTGGCCGAAATTCAATCCCAATTCTCCGGGGGACGTGAAAGCCGAAACTCGCATGAATCCAGCGGTGAGCGGAATCTACGAGCCGGGTTCGACGTTCAAGCTCATTACGCTTGCCGCCGCGATCGACCAGAATATGACGCGGCCGGATGAAGTTTTCGATTGCGAAAATGGAAAGGTGATTATTGCCGGCCACACGATTCACGATCACAAGAAGTTTGACATGCTCACCGTGTCGGACATCCTCGCTCAATCGAGCGACGTAGGCAGCATCAAGATTGGGTTGCGGATGGGCGCGCCGAGATTCTACGACTACATTCGCGCGTTTGGTTTTGGGCAGAAAACCGGAATTGAGCTGCCATGGGAAAGCCGCGGGATGCTGGCACCGCTCGATACGTGGTCCACAATTTCGATTGGCGCGATTTCGATGGGGCAGGAAGTCGGCGTCACGCCGATTCAATTGGTTACGGCGGTTTCTGCGATTGCGAACGGCGGGAACCTTCGCAAGCCGTACCTGATTTCAGAGATACGCAAAGGGGACCATCTCCTTTACTCCGGCGACGTGGCGCAGCCTGAGGCAAAGCAGGTGCTGCGACCTGAAACCGCCGCTACCGTTCGGAAATTGATGGAGGGCGTGATTTTGAGTCCTCATGGCACGGGGAAAAACGCGCGGCTGGACGGCTGGACCGCGGCCGGAAAGACCGGAACCGCGCAAAAGATCGATCCAAATACAAAACGCTATTCGCCGTCGCAATTTATCGCTTCCTTCACCGGCTTTGCACCGATCAACAATCCAGCGGTGACGATTCTTGTTTCGCTCGATTCGCCCGTTGGCCTGCATGAAGGGGGACAAGTTGCCGCGCCGGCGTTCAAGCGAATCGCTGAGCAGGTGCTGCCGTATCTGGATGTGCCACGCGACGTGCCCGTGACTGCAAAGCTTGTGCAAGCTTCTTACAAGGACATTGATGAAGCGCCGGACACTTCTCTGAATGATTTTAATCCGGTAAACCTGGACGAACAGCCGAAGCCGGCTGCGCCCTCGAAAAAGGAGACGAAGCCACCGAGCGTGACGGTGGCGCTCGATGAAGGCGACGATATCGCCGTGCCGGATTTTCACGACAAAACTGTGCGTGAGGTTACGGAGACTTGCTTGCGGCTTGGGCTCGACCCGATTGTAATTGGCAGCAGCCTTGCTCAAGATCAATCGCCCGCTGCCGGAGCGAAAGTTCGGCGCGGGGCAAAAATTACGGTGCGGTTTGATGCCGCGACGCCGAAGACCAAAGCGGCACACGAGTCGCATCAAACTGCAAACCTAAAGAAGACCAGGAATTAGAATGGCAATAGAACTTCAGGAGAAAGAAAAAAAACTGGTGAACGAAACGGGATCAGGTTCCGGCAACGGGGTTGGCGGAAGGACGCAGAGTGCGGCACAGCGGCTCGACTTGTTGCTGTCCGGCACGGGTGCGAAGCTGACTGAGGCACAATCGGCGATTTTGATTCGCAATGTGGCGTGCGACTCGCGGAAAGCGCATCCACAGGGACTGTTTTTTGCGCTGCTGGGTGCAAAAGAAGACGGCACAAAATTTGCGCGCGATGCGGTATCTCGCGGAGCGATTGCTATTGTCAGCGAATCGGCGGCACCCGCATCGTTGCCTGACAGCATTGCGTGGATTCAGGTTCCCGCCGCGCGCAAAGCGCTTGCCATTACGGCGGCGAATTTCTACGGACACCCTGCGAATGCGCTAAAGCTCGCTGCGGTTACCGGCACGAACGGCAAGACGACGACGACTTCGGTGATCGATTCCATCATTAAGGCTTCGGGAGCGAAGACCGGGCTTTTCGGGACGATCGCGTATCACACGCCTCTCGGCGACTATCCCGCACCGAACACCACGCCGGAATCCGTGGACCTGCAGGGATTTCTTTGCGGAGATTCGCGATGCGGGCGGGAAGTTCGCAATGCTTGAGGCAAGTTCGCATTCGCTGATGATGGATCGCCTGTGGGGCTGCCATTTTCAGGCCGCCGTGTTTACAAACCTGACGCGCGAGCACATGGATTTTCACAAGACGTTTGAAGATTATTTTGCGGCAAAGCGACGCTTTTTCGAAGGCACTGGCGCCGGTCGCGGCGGAAGTTGCCATTCTCAATGCCGATGATGAATACGGCCAGCGGCTCAGCGGAATCGCAAGATCAACCGTGACGTACGGCATTGAAAATGCCGCGGACATCACTACGAAGAAATTTCAGCTGAATTTTTCCGGACTGACGTTCACGGCGAATACTCCGAACGGCAAGCTGCAAATCGTCAGCTCGCTCGTCGGGCGCATCAACGTTTACAACCTGCTGGCCGCGATTGGCGCGGCGCAGGCGCTCGGCCTTTCGAATGAAACATCGAGCAGGGAATCAAGAATCTGGCCAGCGTCTCCGGCCGTTTCCAGCAAGTCGCAGCTCGGCCAGCCGTTTCTCGTCATCGTGGACTACGCGCATACGGACGACGCGCTCGAAAATCTCATCAAGACCGCGCGCGAACTGAATCCCAAGGGCCGCGTGATCACGCTCTTCGGCTGCGGCGGCGGCAAGGACCGCACCAAGCGTCCGGTGATGGGTGAAGTCGCTGGCCGGCTTTAGCGACCTGACGATTCTCACTAACGACAATCCGCGCAGCGAAGATCCGCTGAAAATCATCAGCGACATGGTCGTCGGCCTGCAGAAGACCAGCGGAAAATATTTGATCGAGCCCGATCGCGAAAAAGCGATCGCCATGGCGATGGACGAAGCGCGCGAAGGGGACATCGTGCTGCTTGCCGGGAAGGGCCACGAGGATTATCAAGCTCTGGCCGACGCGACTTTGCGTTGGGATGACCGCGAACAGGCGCGACGAGCATTGCGCGACCGCGGTTATCGACGGGAAGAAATCCAGAGGGAGCCGCACCGGGCCAGGGGTTTGGCACCTAGCGCGCTTTGTCTAGGTAGGCGGTTGTGAGTGGGTCGAGGGCGCTCGAGTCCTTGTGGCCGAGGACGGCCAAAAGCTCAGCTTCTCGAAAGGAGGAGCCCTCAAACCGGTGACAAACAACCGAACTCGTGAGCAGCTGGTTTAAGCGAACCCTTTGAGGCATTTATGCGGTGGACGATTGCACAGGTGGCTGGCGCTTTGGGTACCCGGCCGGGGGCGGGGCTCGACCCCGTGGCCCGGGTGGCCGGCGTCTCGATTGATTCTCGCACGATTCGTCGCCGGAGAGCTGTTCGTCGCCATCCACGGACCGCGTCACGATGGACACGATTTCGTCGCCGACGTGCCTGGCGCGCGGAGCACTCGCGGCGGTGGTGGCGCAGGACCGCCTGGCCAGCTACCCCGAGGCCGATCCGCGGCCGCTGCATCGCCGTGGCCGACACGTTCGTCGCGCTCAAGCAGCTCGCCCGCGCAGTTCGCCAAGCATGGGGCGGGAAAATTGCCGGCGTCACGGGCTCCGTTGGCAAGACCACAACGAAAGAGATCCTGGCGGCACTGCTTGGCGCGCGAAGCTCCGCGTTTTGAAGTCGGAAGGAAATTTGAACAACGAGTACGGGTTGCCGCTGACGTTGTTCCGGCTGGAAGAGAAGCATCAGGCGGCGGTACTGGAGATGGGAATGTCGCGGCGCGGCGAACTTGCGCGGCTGGCGGAAATTGCGCGGCCCGATGTTGGCGTGGTGACGCGCGTTGCGCCGGCGCATCTGGAATTTTTTTCGTCGGTGGACGAGATTGCGCTGGCCAAGCGCGAATTGATTGAAGGGCTTGAATGGGCGGGAGTCGACCGCGGTGTTGAACGCGGATGACCCGCGCGTTGCGGCGTTTGGAGCGTTCGCGCCGGGGCGCGTGCTGACGTATGGAATCGAGCAGCCGGCGTTTTTCAGCGCGCAAGCGATTGAAGACCGCGGCGCGCTGGGTTCGGCGTTTGATTATGTGAGCCCGGAGGGCCGCGTGCGGCTGGAGCTGCCGTTGCCAGGGCGGCACGTGATTGCCAATGCGCTTGCCTCTCTTGCCGCGGCGAGCGTTTGGGGAATAGGCGCGGCGGAAGCGCAGAGCGTGTTTCGCGCGATGCGCGCGCCGGCCATGCGCGGCGAACTGTTGCGGTTTTCGAATGGAGCGGCCCTGATCAACGACAGCTACAACTCGAGTCCCGCGGCGCTGCATGCAATGACGGCGCTGCTCGCGGCAACGCCAGGATTTCAGCGGCGCATTCTTGCTGCCGGAGAAATGCGCGAACTTGGCACGACGTCGCGGCAAACTTGCACCGCGAAGCCGGGCGCTCTCGCGGCGAAATCCGGGAAAGTCGACTGGATCATCGGTGTTGCAGGAGACGCCGCGCAAATTATTGAAGGCGCGGTGACTGCCGGATTTCAACCGCGGCGCACACAAAATTCTTTCAGTCGTCGGAAGAAGCAGGCGCATTTCTGTGCAGACAGTTTTTCCACCCCGGCGATCTGCTGCTCGTAAAAGGTTCGCGCGGCGTAAAGATGGAGCGCATCGTCGAAGCACTGATCTCGACGCACGCATGACGCATCCGGCGAATCCCGCGCAGGAGGTTCGGCACTAAGATGCTCTACTACCTCCTCTACCATGTGTTGCAGCGCTATTTCAGTCCGCTGAACGTGTTTCGCTACATCACCGTGCGAACCGTCTACGCGAGCCTGACGGCAATGTTCCTCGCGCTGGTGTTTGGGCCCTGGCTGATTCGCAAGCTGCGCGAATTGCAGATCGGCCAATACATCCGCGAAGAAGGCCCGCAAGAGCACAAGAAGAAAGCCGGCACTCCGACGATGGGCGGCGTGCTGATCGTTCTTTCCACGGCGGTGCCCGTTCTGCTTTGGGCTGATCTCACCAACGCGTTCGTCTTGATTGCGCTTTTTGCGCTGCTCGGCATTCGCCGCGATCGGTTTCATGGACGACTACGCAAAGGTTTCGAAGCAAAGAAATCTAGGCCTCACCGCCAAGCGCAAGTTCTCCCTGCAGATTCTCGTCAGCCTTGTCGTCGGGGCTTCGCTGCTCGTTCTCGCAACGTACAGCGCCTACTCGACGCAGCTTGTTCTTCCATTCTTCAAGCGCATGCATCCGGACCTGGTCATTCATTCGCTGATTAATTCGCAAACAGTTCTGGCCGTTCGCTTTTTTGCCATTTCTACTTTTTGTCGCAATCGTTATCGTGGGATCTTCGAATGCGGTGAATCTCACCGACGGCCTCGACGGCCTGGCAATCGGCTGCACGGTCATCGCTGCGGGCGCGCTCACAGTACTGACCTATGTCAGCAGCAACTACCGATGGGCCAGCTATCTCGAAATTCAATACATCCCGCGCGTCGGCGAACTCACCGTTTTTTGCGGAGCGCTCGTCGGCGCGTCGCTCGGATTCCTCTGGTACAACGCGCATCCCGCCGAAGTGTTCATGGGCGACGTCGGTTCGCTGTCGCTCGGCGGCGCGCTTGGAGTTATCGCCGTCATCATCAAGCAGGAAATGCTGCTGTTCTTCGTCGGCGGCGTTTTCGTCATCGAAGCGCTCAGCGTGATTCTGCAAGTCGGCTCGTTCAAACTGCGCGGAAAGCGAATTTTCCGCATGGCGCCGATTCACCATCATTTCGAATTGCTCGGCTGGAGCGAATCCAAAGTCATCGTGCGCTTTTGGATCGCGGCATTGGTTTTTGCGCTGTTTGCGTTGACGACGCTGAAGTTGCGTTAACGATTTTTGTAGCGACATCCGCCCCGCCGGAACGCCGCTAACACTGAGACGTAAGATACGGGAAGCAGTTCGATCTGAGCGGTAAGAAAATGTTGGTCATCGGCCTCGGCACGCACCGGCGTCGCGACTTCACTGTTCTGTGCGCGACACGGCGCTCAAGTCAGTGCTGCCGATACGCGCGCCGAATCCGAACTCGCCGAATCTGCCGCGAAGCTTCGGGAGGCGAACGTTTCGCTGAATCTTGGCGGTTATGCGGAAAACATTCTGGACGGCCAGGAATTGGTTGTTCCGAGTCCGGGAGTGCCTGCCGATTCACGAATCCTCAAAGCCGCGCGCGCGCGGAAGATTTCCATCTGGAGCGAAATCGAACTCGCTGACCGATTTCTCAACGGCCGCCTGATCGGTATCACCGGCTCCAACGGCAAAACCACAACCACTTCTCTCATCGAACACATTCTGAAAAACGCCGACTTCTCCACGCTTCTTGCCGGAAATATCGGCACGCCGCTTATTGATGTGGTTGAGAAAACCACCGACCAAACGGTTACGGTCGCCGAACTCAGCAGCTTCCAGCTTGAACTCATCGAGACTTTTCGCCCGAATATCGGCTTGTTTCTCAATCTCACGCCCGACCATCTCGACCGGCACGGCTCGATGGAAGCTTATGCAGCCGCCAAAGCGCGCATCTTCGAAAATCAAACTGCCGACCGACGCCGCCATTTTGAACGCCGACGATCCGGCAAGCTACACCCTACGCTCCAACGCAAGCCGAAAGTCTTCTGGTTCAGCCGCAAACAGCGCGTCGCTCAGGGTACATTCTTGCTGAACGACCAAATCGTTTTCCGCCACCACGGCGAAGAAGAAGTCATTCTCAAGCAATCCGCGATTCCACTCCCCGGCGCGCACAATCTGGAAAATGTGCTTGCCGCGGTGATCGCCACTCGGCTTGCGGGCGTGCGACCTGCCGAAGTCGAAAATGGAATTCGCACCTTCGCGGGAGTCGAGCATCGCCTGGAATTTGTCGCTGAACATCGACGGCGTTCGCTATTACAACGATTCGAAAGCGACCAACGTCGACGCCACGCTGAAGGCGCTCGACGCGTTTCCCGGCCGCGTCCTGATTATTCTCGGCGGCAAGGACAAAGGCAGCGACTACACCGTGTTGCAAAAGCCGCTGCGCGAAAAAGCGATTCTCGCGCTGCTGATTGGCGCTGCCGCGGAAAAAATCGAAAAGCAAATCGCTGGCAGCGTCGCGATCGAACGCGCCGAAACGATCGAACGCGCCGTGGAAATCGCCTCGCACGCTCGCCCATCCCGGCGACATTGTGCTGCTTGCGCCGGCCTGCGCCAGCTTCGACCAGTTTGAAAATTACGAGCATCGCGGCCGCGTCTTCAAGCAGCTTGGTTCGCGAGCTCGCGAATCGCGCGGCGCAATCGGCTTCCGGTTCGGCGGCCTCTGGGGAAGAGGTGAGAAAACTGCCGAGACGCATTGAAAACGACCGCTGGCTGTTCGGCGTCACGCTGGCCTGTGCCTGCTCGGCGCGGTCATGATTTTCAGCGCCTCGGCCGTCACCGCCGGACCGCGACTACGGCCACTCGTATTATTTTCTTCTGCGGCAGGCCGTGTGGCTGGTACTCGGCATTGGCGGAATGTTCGCGCTGATGCGCATGGACTACCGCAGGCTCCGTGAACCGGCCGTCGTTTATACCGCGTCTGTGCGCGGTCGTGCTCATGCTGGTCGGCGCTTTTTTCCTGGACAAGTCGCACGCCACGCATCGCTGGATTCGCTTCGGTCCCGTCGGCATTCAGCCTTCGGAACTCGCCAAGCTCGCCGTCATTCTTTATCTCGCGTGGTTTCTCGATCTGAAGCGCAAGTCGGCCGGCGCGCTGGAATTCGCAAAAAAGATTTTCTGCAGACCATTCTTCCTGCAATCGGGTCCGGTCTCTGCTCTGCGTCGGACTCATTCTGCTTCAGCCGGACCTGGGCACCTCCGTGGATATCGTTCTCATCGCTACGGCGATGCTGTTCGTCGCCGGGCTTTCCTGGAAATGGCTTGCGGCGGGCGCTGCGACAGCGATTCCTGCGCTTGCTATCTGCTCATCATGCAGTGTCGCCTTATCGCAAGGCGCGCCTGATGGCATTCCTGCACCCGGATAACGACCCGCAGGGCGCGGGCTTTCAGTTGATGCAATCGCTGATCGCCGTGGGTTCGGGCGGATTTACCGGCGTCGGCCTGATGGAGAGCAAGCAGAAGCTGTTTTATCTGCCGGAAGCGCACACCGATTTTATTTATGCGGTGATCTGCGAAGAGCTGGGCTTCATCGGCGCGACGATCGTGCATCGCGCTTTTCGCCGTTTACGCGCTGGCGCGGCATGCGCGCGGCGTTTGCCGCGCCGGACAGCTTCGGGCGGCTTCTGGCGCTGGGCATCACGGCGATGGTCCTTAGCCAGGCGCTGATCAATTTCGCCGTTGTGCTTGGCATGGTGCCGACCAAAGGAATTCCGCTGCCGTTCATCAGTTATGGCGGGTCTAGTTTGCTGGTGATGCTGCTGGCCACCGGCGTGCTCCTGAATATTCGCAGCAAGCGCAGGCGGAATGATTTTGCGAACGCCAGCGCGGTCTCAAAGCTCTTCGAGTAGGGCGACGGCAGACCGTGCCCGCGGTTCGAGCGCTCGTCCAGGCCCTGCGATGAAACTCCTGATCGCGGGCGGCGGCACAGGCGGTCACGTTTTTCCGGCGATTGCGATTGCGCAGCGAATGGCTATCGCGCGGAGCGGAAAGAGAAGTCGTGCTGGTCGGAACACAACGCGGAATCGAAATGAAGCTGGTGCCGCAAGCCGGGTTGCCGCTGGAAACGCTGCGCGCCGCCGGGCTCAAAGGCAAAGGCGGCCTGACGCTTGTGAAAAACTTCGCCACGCTTGTTCCTGGCATGGCGGATGCGTTCGCCATTGTCCGCAAGCACAAACCGGTCGCGGCTTTTGGCGTCGGCGGATATGCGGCGGGCCCGATGCTGCTTGCGACCTGGCTCCGCGGTATTCCCAACGTCATCTTCGAGCCGAATGCGGAGCCCGGCTTACGAACAAAACTCTCGCTCGCCTCTCACGCGAATCGCCACCGGTTATTCCGTGACTGCGGAACGATTCGGCAGCAAAGCCGTCGCTCACCGGCAATCCCGTGCGCGAAGAATTTTTTCAAATCCCCGCCCGCAAGCCGGAAAAACCGTTTCGCATTCTGATCACCGGCGGCAGCCAGGGCGCGTTGCCCATCAATCGCTGCTTCGTGGACGCCATGGATCGCCTTGCTGCGCGCAAATCCGAATTGAGCGTCGTGCACCAGACCGGCGAACGCGACTATAATGCGGTACGCACCGCGTACGCGCGGCGCGAAATTGACGCGGAGGTTGTTCCTTTTCTTTCGAACATGGCGGAACGCTTTGCCTGGGCAGATCTGATCGTTTGCCGAGCAGGAGCCATCACCGCGGCGGAAATTGCCGCCGCCGGGCGCGCCGCCATCTTTATTCCCTTCGGCCACGCCACGGACAGCCATCAGCTGCGCAACGCGCAGGAAATGGTCAGAGCGCAAGCGGCGCGGCTGATTGTCTGAAACTGAGCTGACCGCCGAACGCCTGACGGACGAAATTTTCGCTCTCCTCGAACAGCCCCAGCAGATCGAGCAACTCTCGGTAAACGCGCGCAACTTGGGAAAGCCAAACGCCGCGCGTGACATCGTGAACTTGATTGAGCAAGTGGCGGGTCTGCGGATCAAAGGGCGAGCGTCATGATGGTCACATTTCACAATTTTCAGCGCATTCATCTGGTCGGCATCGGCGGCATCGGCATGAGCGGCATCGCCGAAGTGCTGCTGACGCTTGGCTATTCGGTTTCCGGTTCGGACACAAAGCCTTCGCCCATCACCGAGCGCCTGCAAAATCTCGGCGCGGCAATTCATGAAGGGCACAAAGCTGCGAACGTGGAAGGCGCGCACGTTGTCGTCACCTCTTCTGCGATCAAGAACGACAATCCGGAAGTGATGGAAGCGCACAAACGGAAGATTCCGGTGATCCCGCGCGCGGAGATGCTTGCTGAACTGATGCGCCTGAAATACGGCATTGCTGTTGCCGGCGCGCACGGCAAGACCACCACGACTTCGATGGTGGCCAGTGTTCTCGCCGCTGCGCATCTCGATCCGACATTCGTCGTTGGCGGCAAGCGTCAATCAGGCAGGCACCACCGCCCGCCTCGGCAAAGGCGAATACATGGTCGTCGAAGCCGACGAAAGCGACCGCAGATTTCTTTGCTTGCGCCCGTCGTTGCCGTTGTCACGACCATCGATCGCGAACATCTCGACCAATACAGCTCGCTCGAGGAAATTCAGGACGTCTTCATCGAGTTCGTCAATCGCGTGCCGTTTTACGGCGCAGCGATCCTTTGCCTCGACGAGCCCAACGTGCAGGCCATCATTCCGCAGCGTCAAGCGGCCCATCATTACTTATGGCACTTCCAGCCAAGCCGACCTGGTTATCAGCGACATTCTAGCTGGAAGGCCTCGGCAGCGAATTCCGCCTCACCTACAGAGGCGAAGACCTCGGCAAGTTCCATCTCATCCATCCGCCGGGCATCCACAATGTGCGCAACGCCGCCGCCGCTGCCGCCGTTGCGCTCTACCTAAACGTCCCGGCCGATCTGATTCGCGAAGGCCTCGCCAAATTCGCCGGCGTCGGCCGCCGCTTCGACATCAAAGGCGTCGTCAACGACATCACCGTCATCGACGATTACGGCCATCACCCCGCCGAAATTCGCGCCACACTCGAAGCCGCGCGCGGCTGCAAATTCAACCGCCTGCTGGTTCTTTTTCAGCCGCACCGCTACACGCGCACGCAGCATCTCTGGGACGAATTTCCGCAGCCTTCAATCAGGCCGACATGCTGGTTCTCACTGACATTTACGCTGCCAGCGAAGCGCCCATCCCCGGCATCACCAGCGAATCGCTGGCCGCGGCCATTCGCGAAGCCGGCCACAAGAATGTCCACTATTTCCGCACGATGCAGGAAGGAATCGAGTTTCTGCTGAAGAACGCAAAACCTGGCGATGCCATCCTGACCATCGGCGCCGGCAACGTCAGCCGCGCCAGCAGCGAATTCATGGTTTTGCTTGGAACGGAGCAGCCTTCGCCTCATGCGTCTTGAAGATTCGCAACTTCTGCGGCAAGATCGCGGCGCTCGGTGTCGAGCGCCAGCCGGGCATCGCTCTGGCTGAATACACGTCCCTTGGCATTGGCGGAACGACGGACCTGCTTCTCATTGACGAAGCACGAGTCCATTCCGGGACTGCTTCAGCTTCTTGACGACAACCGCGTCCCGCACAGATTTCTCGGCGGCGGCTCGAACTTGCTCGTTGGCGACGGCGAACTGCCTTGGGTCGTTCTGCAACTCGCCAAGCCCGACCCTGAAGTCGTCATCGACGGAAATCTTGCGCACGTTGATGCCGCCGCCGACCTCGGCCGCACCGTCACTTACTGCGCCAAACACGATCTCGGCGGCATGGAAGGTCTCATCGGCGTTCCCGGAACCATCGGCGGCGCGCTTCGAATGAACGCCGGCGCCTACGGCATGCAGATCGGCAGCTACGTCCGCGAAGTGAAGCTCTACCGCGCCGCTACCCGCAAAATCGAAACCCTTCGTGGCGACCAAATTTCCTTCGAATATCGTCACACTTCTTTTGCGGCCGATGATATGATGCTCGCAGTGACACTCGAACTACCCTCCAAGCCGTATCAAGAAATACTCCAAGGAATTCGCATCTGCAACGAAAAGCGCCGAGCCAGCCAGCCGCTTGGTCAGAAAAGCGCCGGCTGTATTTTTAAGAATCCGCCCGGTGCGTCCGCGGGCCGCATGATTGACGAGCTCGGGCTCAAGGGTTTCAGCGTCGGCGATGCGCGCGTCAGCGACCGTCACGCAAATTTCTTCGTCAACGCCGGCAAGGCCAGCGCGAAAGACATGCTTTCGCTGATCGCGGACGTTCGCGAGCGCGTGGAAAAGGCTTACGGCGTGAAACTCGAAAACGAGGTGGTTGTTTGGAACGCGTAAAGGCCATGCAGCGCAACGCAACGGCGGCCGCCGACCCCGACACTTATCGTCCGGAGCTGGTGGAAGACGAGCCGCGCTATTTGCGCCGCCAAAAGCCGGTTGAGATTCGCCGGAAGAAATTCGGAGCAAGGAACTGGTCGTACTATCGCCGCGTCACGTTTTTGGTTCTGATTGCAGTTGCTTCGATTGCCGTTTTTGTTTTCGCGATTCGTTTCGCGCTCTTTTCCCCGCAGATGCTTTTGCTAAAGGCCGATCAAATAGAGCTGACTGGCAACACGATTGTCGCGCGCGAATCGGTTGTGAATGCCTTTAGCCCGGACCATGGCCGCAGCGTGTTGCGTGTTCCACTCAATGCGCGGCGCAGCAAAATTGAAGAAATTGGATGGGTTGAATCCGCCAGCGTCCAGCGCATTTTGCCGAATCGTCTGCGCGTGGAAATCACCGAGCGCACTCCAGTCGCGTTCGCTCGCAACGGCAACGAAATCGCGTTGATTGACGCACATGGCGTTTTGCTCGATCGTCCGTCGGACGTCGATTTGCGTTTTCCGATCGTTTCCGGAGTTTCCGATTCGCTTGCGCGCGACGAACGCGAGCGCCGCATGCAGATTTATGAAGACCTGGTTCGCAGTCTGAACATCGTCAATGCTGATTCTTCGAACCAGCTCAGCGAAGTGGATCTTTCCAATCCGAAAAACGTGCGCATTGTGATGGCGGGAATTCCCGGCGTGCACGCCACGCAGGCCGTGAACATCAAATTCGGCGCGGCGGATTTCACTTCGAAATACCGCCTGCTCGTCGACAATTTTGCAGCGTGGCAGGCAAATGCAGGCTGCGTGCATTCCGTGGATTTGCAGTTCGCGCGCCAGATCGTCCTCAACTCGGATAATTCCGGTTGCGGCGAACGCATCGAAGCAAAGAAGTCGAAGTAGAAAGTTTTTTGTGGGAGCGGCGGCTTGTCGAAGAAGGACAAATACATCGTAGGGCTGGATATCGGCAGCACAAAAACCTGCGTACTGATCGCGGAAGTTGTCGAAGAGTCCGTGAAATTCCTTGCGCTTGGCGCCGCGGAATCGAAAGGCTTGCGCAAGGGACTCATCGTCAATCTGGATTCCACGGTCAGCTCGATTCGGCGCGCCGTGGAAGAAGCCGAATCGGTTTGCGGAGTTCCCGTTGAGTCCGCGCTGATCGGCGTGGCGGGCGGCCACGTCCGCGGCTTGAACAGCCGCGGCGGGATTACCTTGGGGAATCGCCCGCGCGATATTGAACGCGAAGACGTTAAGCGCGCGGTGGATGCTGCGCGCAGCGTTGCGCTTCCGGAAGACCGCGAAATTCTGCACGTCCTTCCGCACGAATTTATCGTGGATACACATGACGGGATTCGCGATCCCATCGGCATGGTCGGCCAGCACCTTGAAGCGAATGTTCAGCTTGTCACTTCGTCCATTATCGCAACGCAAAATCTCGTCACCGCTGCGAATCGCGCGGGAATCTTGATCAGCGACACAGTTCTTGAACCGCTTGCCGCTTCCGACGCTTGCCTCACGCAGGATGAACGGGATCTCGGCTGCTGCCTGCTCGATATCGGCGGCGGCACGACCGAAATCATCGCCTACGGCGGCGGCGCGATCCGGCATACGAGCGCGGTGGCCATCGGCGGCGATCATTTCACCAATGATATTGCCGTCGGCTTGCGCACGCCAATTCCGGAAGCCGAGCGCATCAAGCGCCATCACGGCTGCGCGGCGTCCGCGCTTCTTCGTGATGATGCTTCGATTGAAATTGCCAGCGTCGGTGACCGCCCGCCGCGCACTATTTTTGCCCGATCGCTGACGGAAATTATCGAGCCGCGCGCGCAGGAATTGCTCGCGCTGATTCGCGACGATTTGCAGCGCGCTGGTTTGCTCAAGCAAATCCCTGCTGGATTTATTTTTGCAGGCGGCGGCGCGCGTTTGAACGGGCTTGACGAAATGACCGAACAGCTTTTTCATCTGCCCGTGCGCATCGCGGAGCCAAAAGGAATTGTCGACTTGCCGGAGCAAGTCGCGCAGCCGGAATACTCGACCGCGGTCGGCCTCGTTTTGTACGGAGCGAAAGCGCGGCGCAACGCGCCCGCACGTTCGGGTGGCATCGTCGGGAAGTTGAAAGCGATGTTCGCCGGGGCTTGACTGCAGTTGCGCCACTTTTTCGGCGCGGATATGTAGTGGCCAGTCTTTAGATTGGCGGTTGTGAAAAAGTTTCGCGAAGTATTTTCCATAGACTTCGCACACGGGCTTCCAGCCGGAACAGGGGGAGAGAATGACGGCAAAAGACGCAGGAATCCGCATGAGCTTCAGCGAAGAGCTGTCTCCTGCAAAGATCAAAGTAATCGGCGTGGGTGGCGGCGGTTGTAACGCCGTGAACCGCATGATCCGCGCCAAAGTCGAAGGCGTGGAATTCATCACGGCCAACACCGACTTGCAGGCGCTGAAACTTTCGCAGGCGCCTGTGAAGTTGCAGCTCGGCGCGAAACTCACCAAAGGTCTTGGCGCCGGCGCAAATCCCGAGGTCGGCCGCAAAGCCGCGCTCGAGGACACCGAAAAAATTATCGAAGCGCTCGAAGGCTCGGACATGATTTTCATCACGTCCGGTCTCGGCGGAGGAACCGGCTCCGGCGCAGCGCCAGTAGTAGCTTCGCTTGCGAGCGAACTCGGCGCGCTCACCGTCGCTGTCGTCACCAAACCGTTCGCGTTTGAAGGCAAGCGCCGCATGCTGCAGGCCGAACAGGCGCTCCAGGATCTCATCGGCGCGGTGGACACCGTCATCGTGATTCCGAACGAGCGTTTGATGGAAACCGTCGAACGAGGCACGAGCTTCTTCGACGCGTTCCGCATCGCGGACGATATTTTGCGCCAGGCCGTGCAGGGCATTTCGGACATCATCACCGTACCCGGCATCATCAACCGCGACTTCGCCGACGTTAAGGCGATCATGAGCGGCCAGGGCTATGCCGTGATGGGCACCGCCGTGGCTACCGGATCGAATCGCGCCGTGGACGCCGCGAATCGCGCCATCGCCAGCCCGTTGCTCGAGGACAATTCGATTCAGGGCGCGCAAGGAATCCTGATCAACATTTGCGGCAGCCCGAGCCTTTCGCTGCACGAAGTCCACGAAGCGTCTTCGATCATCCAGAAAGCCGCCGCGGAAAACGCGAACATTATTTTCGGCGCGGTGCAGGACGAGACGATGAAGGACGCCGTGAAGATTACCGTCATCGCCGCGGGCTTCAAGGAAGCCAACAAGAAGAACACGACGCAGCGTCCGCAATTCATGCCGCGTACCTGGAAAGCGGGGCGCGAAGAGGGAACTCCTGCTACGATGGCGGCCGCTGCCGGGGCCGCAAGCTCCGCCGTGAATCGCGACGTCGTTCAGCAAGTTCAGCAGAACGTCCGCGACGTTGCCCGCGAAGTTCCGAGCGACGACCTCGACGTTCCTACGTTCTTGCGCCGCCAAGCATCCAAGGCTTAATTTTTCCTCGATCTTCCTTTGGGGCACCGGCAATCGCTGGTGCCCCTTTTTCTTTGCCGGCAGGCGGCAAAGTCAATTTCAACGAACTTTTTGCGGCCTTGGTTCATCCTTGGTCACCAAAATGGCACTTCGTCTCGGCCGTCTTTGCACTTATCCTGCTCGCAGGCAACGCGCTCATGCCCAACGAAACAATTTCCACAAGTTCAAACGCTTCTCGCCATTCTGGTGCGGCGGACTGGGTGATTCTTTCTTTGCCGGGGCTGATTTGGGGCGCTTCGTATTTGTTTATTGCGGATGCGCTGGGGGCGATTGGGCCGGGCGGTGTGACGTTTGTGCGGCTGGTTGTTGGATTTTTGACGTTGTGCTTGTTTCCAGCGGCGCGCAAGCCGGTTTTGCGTTCGGATTGGCTGAAGATTGTGGCTCTCGGCGTGTTCTGGATGGCGTTTCCGCTCAGCATGTTTCCGTTCGCGGAGCGGTACGTTTCTTCCGCGCTCACAGGAATGTTGAATGGGGCGAATCCGCTTTTTGCAGCGGCGGTCGCGGCGATGATTGGGTGGAAATTGCCTTCGCGTCGCGTGATGCTCGGGATTGTGATCGGCATGGCGGGAACTGTTGTGATCGGTCTGCCCACATTGCACGAGGGGAAAAGCACGATTGCCGGAGTGGGGATGATATTGGCGGCGATGGTCTCGTATGGAGTGGCGCTGAATTTGGCAAGTCCGCTGCAGCAGCGAAATGGCGCGTTGCCGGTGATTTTGCGGGCACAACTGGTGGCGCTGGTGCTGGTTGCGCCGATCGGTGTGCGCGACGTATTCCACGTGAAGTGGGCGCCCGGGCCGCTGGCGGCGCTGCTTGCGCTGGGCGTGCTCAGCACAGGAATCGCGTTTGCAATCATGTCGGTTTCGGCAGGACGGTTCGGTGCGACGCGCGCTTCATCAGCAGCATTTCTCATTCCCGCGGAAGCGTTGTTTTTGGGAGTGATTTTTCGCGCGGAACATGTGTCGTGGATTTCGATAGTCGGCGGCGTGGTTTGCATCACCGGGGCGCTAATCATGCGCAGCGAAAAAGTTCTGAAAAAAGCTCCCGAGACTTTGACTTCCTCTCCTGCCACTTGAGTCTGCGCTTTCTGGGCGCGGATACAACAAACACCGCGCTTCGGCCCAGCATGCGACGCACAGCCAAGTATGGCTGTGCCACCGTTTGGTCTGTCCGGGTTGGAACGCGAAGCCTTATGACGGCTTTTTGTCGTCAGGAGGATGGCATAGAGATCCAACTCGCCGTGTGAGAGTGAAGGCGGCGAGGTGTGAAAGAAAATTCAAGAAGGCGAAGTAGAAATGTCGGCGAGGATTTCGGCGAGTTGGCGGACGGCGGATTCGAATTGGGCTGGAGAGGATTGGCCGTAGGGGAGAGTGGTGCCGAGGCCGGAGTGAAATTCGTGGGCGTGAGTGAGGCGGACGACTTCGCGGAGGTTGGAGGCGTTGTTGCCGCCGCCGGGGAGGATGATGATGCGGTTTGCGGAGGTAAAGACGAGATCAGCGAGGACAGAGGCGCCTTCCAGGGAAGTGGGTTTGCCGCCGGAGGTGAGGATGCGTGATGCGCCGGTGGAGATTACGGATTCGAGAGCGGCGCAGAGGTCGGGAGTTTCGTCAAAAGCACGGTGGAAGGTGACGGGCAGGGGGCGGGCGAGTGCGACGAGTTTGCGGGTTTGTTCGACGTTAATGGTGTTGTCGCGGTGGAGGATGCCGAGGGCGAGGCCGTCCATTCCGCAGGATTTGGCGAGATCGATTTCGGTGCGCATTTGGGCGAGTTCGGAGACGGAGTAGACGAAGTCTTCGTCGCGCGGGCGAATCATGGCGAAGATGGGGATTTTTACTGCAGCGCGGGTTTTGCGCATGAGGTCTTCGGAGGGAGTGACGCCGCCGACGGCGAGGAATTCGCAGAGCTCGATGCGGTCGGCGCCGCCTCGTTCAGCCGCGATGGCGGAAGCGAGGGATTCGACGGAGATTTCGAGGAGGAGGCGGGGGGTGGTCATGGAGTGGGCGGAACGGTAGGTAGTGTGGGCGGCGGCATCAGGCCGTCGATTCCTCCGGCGCACACCGCCGTTTGGAATGATACCCTTGGGAAAAAGCAGATTCCGAACCCGGCCATAAGTGCCCGGGTTCGGAATGACACGCAAGAGTGGGAATAGCGGAGTGGTCATCGTGATAAACGGATGCGATTAGCGGCGCGGGCGGCATCGAAGAGGGCGCACTAAAGCGCCTACGCAGGCCGTTGCATCGCCACGGCAATGTCGGCTGCGGCTGCTCAAGATTTTTCTGTTCCAGAGAGGGTGGACCAGCCCTGGCGGGAGAGATTCTTGAAGATGAAGAGGCCCGCTGCGGCGCTGATGGTGGCGAGCAGGAGGCCGTAGGCGAAACGATGAAAGACCATGTGGCCGATGGCGAAGAGCGCGCAGTAGACCATGACGACACCGGCGAACCAGTTGGAGAAATTGGTGCCGAAGTCGCGAACTTGCGGCAGTTCGGGGCAGAGTTGGGCGACGGGTTGCCAGCCATAAATGCTCGGGTGGACGCGGCGATAGAACGAGATGAGTTTTTCGGTTGGCTCAGGTTTTGTGACGAAGGTGCCGATTAGCCAGAGAATTGTCGTGACGGCGGCGGTGATAAGTGTGGTCTTTGCGGTGACGACGGCGCCGTTGCCGCTGAATTTCATGTTGGCAAGAAGGAAAGTAAGGACGGCGGCGCCGATGGTGGCGACGATTTCGCTCCATGCGTTGATGCGCCACCAATACCAGCGAAGGATTAGGACGGCTCCTGTGCCTGCGCCGATGCCGAGGACGATGGTCCATCCGGTGGAGATGGAGACAAGTTGGCTGGAGACCCAGCCGCTGGCGAGCACGAGAATGACGGTGAAAATTTTTCCGACATTGACATAGTGTTTTTCGGGGCTGTTCTTTGCAAGGAAGCGGCGGTAGAAATCGTTGACTAGATATGAAGTGCCCCAGTTTAGCTGCGTGCCGATGGTGGACATGAACGCCGCGAGAAACGCGGCGACCATCAAGCCACGCAGAGCGGGCGGAAGAAAGTCGCGCAGAACCATGACGTAGCCTTGCTCATGATTGTTGGCGAAGGCTTCGCTGGGTGTGAGGCCGCCGTGCGGGGAATAGAGGGCGAGGGCGACGAGTGCGGTGATGATCCAGGGCCAGGGGCGCAGCGCGTAGTGGGCGATGTTGAACCAGAGCGTGGCGCCGAGAGAGTTCTTTTCGTCCTTGGCGGAGAAAATTCTTTGTGCGACGTAGCCGCCGCCGCCGGGTTCAGCGCCGGGATACCAACTGCTCCACCACTGGACGCCGAGGAAAAGAACGAAAGAGATGAGCGGGATCGTCCAGAGGGCTTCACTGGTGAAGCCGTGAGAAAAATCGGGAAGGAAGGCAAGGGGATTGGCGACGATTTCACCGCCGGCCTTTGCGGTTTCTGCGCTTACGATGCTGAGGCGCAGCGTGAGTGCGCCGATGCCGCCGATTTTGCTGACGGCAATCCAGGCGAGGACGATGACCATGCCCATTTTCAGGACGAATTGGAAAAGGTCGGTAACGAGAACGCCCCAAAGGCCGCCGATGAAGGTGTAAATGCCGGTGAAGGGAATCAGAACGAAGATGCAGATTAGCAGTGCCGTGTGATGCGGTTCGCCGAGCGTGTAGTGAAATAAAACGTGATTGCCGAGGGCGAGCTCCCAGACTTTTCCTTGCGCGATGGCGGGGCCGAGAAGGACGGCGATGATGTCCACCATGGCGCGCGTGACCCAGCCGAGAATGAGGCAATTCATGAGCAGGCCGAGGTAGATGGCTTTGAGGCCGCGAAGAAATGCGGCGGGTTTGCCGGAGTAGCGGAGTTCGGTGAGTTCGACGTCGGTCATGATTTCCGCGCGGCGCCAGTAACGCGCGAAGAAAAATACCGTGAGCATGCCGGTGAGGCATTGGTTCCACCAGAGCCAGTTGCCGGCGATGCCTTGTGAGGCGACGAGGCCGGTGACGAGAAGGGGAGTGTCTGCGGCAAAGGTCGTGGCGACCATCGAAGTGCCGGCGAGCCACCAGGAAACGTCGCGACCTGAGATAAAAAATTCGGCAGTGGTGCCGCTGGAACGGCGGCGGTAGTAGAAGCCGATCAAGAGATTGATGAGGAGATAACCGATGATGACTACCCAATCGGTTGAAGTGAGGGGCATAGGTCTCCGTAGATTGTGCTATAGAGCAGAGAATTTATAGCGTTTTCGGTGGGCGTTTGCAATAGCGGAGGGAACTATAAATGAAATGGATGGGCTTGCGCGAGGAGAAGAGTTCCGCGGAGCATGTTCCAGAGGATGCCCAGGACGGCGGCGGCGTTCCAGCCCCAGAGGAATAGGCGCATGTGGGGCGCGGAGTAAGCGCGGGATTTCCAGAGGACGGTGGCGTCGAGAAGGAAGACGATGCGCTCCGGCGGCGAGGAAGATGGCGATGGCGGGATCTTCGAAAAAGTGTGTGATGAGAAAAGCTTCAATGAGCAAAAGCGCGGCGACGAGGAATTTTGCGGGGACTCGGCCGATTTTTGTGGCCAGGGTGCTGCGGCCGGATTTCTGGTCGGGCTCGATGTCCATGATTTCACCGAAGACGTGAGAGTGCATGGCGAAGAGCGCGCCGAAGAGAAATGTTTGCCAGGGGAGTTGGGGGGCGCGATTGAGCCAGCTACTTAGGATGAAGATGAGCAAGTAGCTGGATTGGATGAGGACGTCGAAGGGCGGGCGGCCTTTGAGTGCGAAGAGGGCGCGCGTTGTAGACGTATACGGCGAAGAAGAATTGCTGCGAACCAAAGCAGGATGCGCGGGCCGGCGGAAAACCAGAAGAAGAACAGAAAGGGAATTTGTGCGGCGGCTATTTGCCAGCGCAAGGAGCGGAGTTGCTGATCGGCTCCGCGCGAGCCGAAGAGGTAGGTGCCCTTGCGCGGATTGAGGCGGTCGCCTTCGGCGTCGACGATGTCGTTGACGCCGTAGAGAAGCAGGCTGAGGGGAAAAACGATGTAGAAAAGGCCGAGCCAAAAGCTGGCGTGACGGGTATCGAAACAGCGGCCGAGTGGCATGAGGTAAAAGAGGATGGTCGTCGTCCAAAGGCCGGGGCGGGAGACTTGAAGGAGAAAAGAAAAATTGGAGAGGAAACTATTTTTTTTGAGGGTTGTGGCGGGGCGGCCAAGGGAAGAATTTAGCACAGAGAACACCGAGAGCACAGAGAACACAGGGAAGAAACAGCAAAATTAGAGGAGGCCGAGGGAGGCGAAGGTTGTTAGGGAACAGCAACCGAGGGCGACTCCGAGGATGATGCCGGCGAGGACGTCGCTGAGAAAATGCATTCCGAGGACGATGCGCGAGAGGGCGATGCTGAGTGCGAGGAAGATGAGCGGGTATTCGAGGCCAGGATAGAAATAGATAAGCACGAGGGCGATGGATGACGCGGTCATCGTGTGACCGGACGGAAAAGAAAATCTGTCCGGGGGAAGAATCTTTGACCAGCAGTGCGGTTCGAGTTGGCAGGGACGGGGACGCTGGCTGAGGCGTTTGAGTGCTTTGAAGACGCCGACTCCGACAACTGCGGCGAGCGCGGCGGAACTCACGGCGGCGTAACGCTGCGGGCCGCCGAAGATGAGGACGAGAACGGCCGCGGAATACCAGATCCAGCCGTCGCCGAGGCGCGTGGCGGCAATCATCCAGACGCGAATCCAGCGGGGCGCACGCCAGCGATTTAACCGGCGCATCACGCGATGATCGCGGTTCTCGATGAAGCCCCAGAGATTGCGAGCGACCGCCATTGGTAACCTCGCCGCAAGAGAACTGGTCACGAAAAAACGCCACTGCAAAATCTTGCCGGTTTCACCAGGGCCCGCTTTATGAAGCGGGCCCTACACAACAAACTCAGGCTTCGCGCAAATTCGCGTCCAATTCCCAGAGGCGGCGTGGCGCGGATTCGTTGGCATTGATGAGCTTCGTCCACTTTTCACAAAAGCGAATTTCGTTCATCCAATGGCCGGCAGTGATTGCGGGGAGAAGCACAGCCAATGGGAGGAGGGTGAGCGCCCAAGGCTTTTCGCAGAGCATCGCTCCAGTAACTCGGAAAACGTCGGTGGTAATTTTGCCGAGGCTGCCGTGATCACCGCGAATTTGGCCGCGGCGGGCGCGGAGGCCGGAGAAAAACTCATCGACGGTGCGAGCGCCCGGGACTTCGGTATAGGTAAGTGCGACTCCCGCAAGTGTGTGCGAATCGCTTCCGGCGATACCGATCTTTCCATTGGCCTTCGCGAATTTTTCCGCTTCGAAATTTGCGCGGGACCACATTTGACCGTTACGCGTTTCAAAAGCCGGCGCATACGAAGCGAACCATGCGAAGTCCTCGGTTTCGCGGCGGCCGGTGAGCCCAGAGAAGACGTGGTTCACGCTGAAGAAAATCTTGCGCTCGGTCAAATACATGAGGAGCGAGATGAAGTCGGTGCGACGCTTCTGGATTTCGAGGTGATCGCGCTCGGTGATGTCGTAAACGCCGAGATGTAGCTCGCTGCCCGTTGGCATGGTGCAGGTAACCTCTTCGCTGAGGAAGAAGTCAGGCCGAAGGCGAAGGGCTTCGGCGGCTTCAATGGAGTCGTGGTCGGTCACGGTCACGATAGACATGCCCAGGTGCTTGCAGCGGTTATAGACGTCCTGGGCGTCATTGTAAGATTCCCGACAGAAGTGGCGGATGAACGGCGTATTGCACATCCCTGAAGCTTTGGTGTGGACGTGAAGGTCGCAGCGCATGGGAAAAGTATGGCGGGAGGATATGAACAGTCCATGAAGAGGTAGAGAAATGTAGGTGAATGTGCTCATGGAACTTATTGAACACAAGGGACTTGTAGAGTTATCCACATGGCATGGAGCATGCTCTTCTCAAAAAATTAAAAGGCGATGACAGAATTGCGAAATGAAGAAAATACTTATCCTTTTTCACGATGCCGGTGGGGGACATCGGAACGCGGCGGTGGCTTTGCAGGCCATGGCCAAGACCCAAAGCCGGGAATGGGACGTGGAACTGGTCCAGTTCCAGGAGTTGACGGACCGGCTGGACGTGTTACGAAAGGTTACGGGGATTCAGATCCAGGAGCAGTACAACATTATCTTAAGGAACGGGTGGACTTGGGGCAGCCAGTACTTGCTGCGGGTGCTGCAACTGACCATTCGAATTTTTCACAGGCCACTGGTGAAATTGCTGGCGGGATTTTGGCGGCAAAAGCCTGCGGATATGCTGATTTCGGTGATCCCCCATTTCAATCGGGAGGTTGCGCAGAGTTGGGAGAAGGTCTATCGCGGACGGCCGTTTGTGACGGTGATAACGGATCTGGCGGATTTTCCGCCGCGATTCTGGATTGAACCGGTACCAAACCAGGTTGTGATTGCAGGGACGGAAAAAGCGGTGGAGCAGGCGCGCGCGTTTGGAAAAGATGAAGCGCATGTGTTTGGCGTGTCGGGAATGGTGCTGCGGCCGGAATTTTATGCGGAGAGTGCGGTGGATGCCGTGGCGGTGAAGCGCGAACTTGGTTTGCGCGAGGATTTGCCGACGGCGATGGTGCTGTTTGGCGGATTTGGGTCGAAGGTGATGTACGACATTGTTGAGAATCTGGATGCGGCGCGGCTGCCGCTGCAGCTGATTTTGATCTGCGGTAAGAATGAAAGGCTGGCGGCGCGATTGAAAGCGAAGAAGTGGAATATCGGAACGAGTGTGATCGGGTTTACGAAAGAAGTTCACAAATTAATGCGTGCGGCGGATTTCCTGATTGGCAAACCGGGACCGGGGAGTATTGCGGAGGCGATGCAGCGGGGCTTGCCGGTGATTGTCGAATGCAATTCATGGACGCTGCCGCAGGAGCGGTACAACGCGGAGTGGGTGATCGAAAAGAAGGTTGGCGTGGTGCTGGAGAGTTTTGAGAATGTGGTTAGCGGTGTTCGGCAGATGCTGGAACCGAGCAACCTTGCGGAATTCAAGAAGAACGCTGCCGCGCAAAACAACCGCGCGATTTTCGAGATCATGGAGATTCTGGAAAAGCAGCTCGGAGAGAACCAATCTGCCGCAAAGCCGGTTCCCGAAGCAATCAGCGAAACCGCAGACGTAGTCTGAGCATTGGCCGCATAACTTTCGTTAAAAGCAGGAAGATTCGTCAGCTTTGTGACTGTGGTCACTGCGGAAAGGAATGGGCGTCACTGAAAGGGGCACGGGGAGGGAGTACAAGGGAAGCGTAGAAAGAAAAGACGAAATGGGTGCAGTGGAACAGAGAGACTGAGCTCGAACCACTGTGGGTTCGCCGGAAGAGCAAAGAGGCAAAACGCGCAGAAGGCCATCGCATCCATTTCGCCCTTTTTCTAACCGGTACCGCTGATTGTGAAATAAAGGCGGTTCCATGAGGGAGGATGTCATGAGAGAAATGACGATTTACGACAACATGTTTCAGGATCTGTTCAATTTTCGCCGCGATTTCGACCAGATTTTTAGCCGGATGCTGACGGTCAAGCCGTGGACGAAGGAAGAGATTCATCCGTGGACGGAAAAGGGATTTGCGCCTGCGATCGAGGCGTTCGTGGACAAAGAGGGGAAGAAGTATTTCTGCCGCGTGTCTTTACCGGGAGTGGACCCGAAAGATGTAGAAATTACGGTAAAAGGGAATCTCCTGACTGTGAAGGGCGAGAGGAAATTTGTCCGCACGGTGAAAGAAGTTGAGCTGTATGAGAAGGAGATCGCGTACGGGAAGTTCGAAAGAATGCTGGAGCTTCCGGATGGCGTTAACGCGGAGAAGTTGCAGGCGGAGTATGTGAACGGCGTGATGGAAATTACTGCGCCGATCACAGCGGACGTGCTGCCGCGGAAGATTGAAGTGAAGTCCTCGGTGCCGCTGAGCCGGCAGATAGCTGCATAGGGATAAGCGAGCACGAGGCCTGAGAGGCCCCGCGAAAATTCGCGGGGCCTCTTCTTGTTTTCAAATGCGTGGCATTACTGGGGCGGCCGAACAAGTAACCTAGTTGCCGGCGCGTTCGGCGCGGTCGGGGTGAGGCAGACGCGGGCCGGCGCCGTGATTGTCCTGTGGCGAAGACACACGGGGCTTGGCGCAAGTGGTGGCCCACCAGCGCGAGGCGTAACGGGGCAGTTCACACATTTTTGTGCAACCTACTTTTGTTTTGGACTGAGCGCATTTGCAGTAACAGCCGCCTGCAGGAACGCTGCGTGTCGTGCCGGGCGTATCCGCACGAAGGATCAAGGTTGACGCTAGGAGAACTGCAGCGAAAAACGTGAGCCAGAGAATGGCACGGCGAAGTAAAGCCTGGATTGGGAATGGAGCGGTCACAAGGGAAGTGTGCCGGGGATTGAAAAAAAAACCGATGGCGCAGTGGGATTGGTAGGTTCAGGACAGAGGTTCTAGGACGAAATTGGGTAGGGAGAGTTGCGGCCAGCCATCCCCCGTTAACGTTATTGTTTACAAGGATTTACAGAGATAGCCGGCGATGCAAGTTGGCGGCGTTTGAAGTCAAGGATGGGCGTTGCGTGCCGTTCTCCTGAGAGCGGGTAGCTTGGGATTGACGCCACGCTACTGGGTGAAAACATTACTGGCACTCTGAAGCACATTTCCCGGTTGTCTCTGACGGGTGCCAGGCGGCCTGACGCAGGGGTGAGCCATTTTTTGGTAGTATGTCTTGCATTCCAAGTCTTGAATTGCAGAATCGGCGCTTCTTCCTTGGCGGCTAAATCCAGTCGATTTGAACTATTGAGATCTTCTCCGCTTCTTTGCCGATGCTCTCAAGATGACATCACGGGATTGTCTAGGGCGCTGCTGTTAGTTGATGCGACGGAGGATGGGGATTCCGGCATGGCCGAGGACGTGTGTGACCTGAGTTTCGCGGAGACGGGAAGCGTCGTATTCAAAAGAGAGATGGAGTTTGGAGTCGTCGATGGAGAAGCGGCGGAGGCCGTAAGTGTTGGCAAATTCTCCAAGGGAGCGAAGTTGCGCGTGAGTGAGTGGCGATTGCAATTCAAATTTGGCTTCGAGGAGTGTCATAGAGAAATTATAGCAAGAACATTTGAATGTTGGAACGATGTGCGTGTGATAACAAGGCGTTGGACAGTCGAATTTGAAGAGTTCAAGGTTGAAGATCCGGAGTGCTTTCTTCTTGACTGCCGCAAGAGCCAGGAGCCTCAAGCGTCAGGCCATTTGATAAACATAGGGGATAGGGGTATAAGTAGGGGGAGAGGGTATTGGAATGAAACGCGCAAGCAGGGCCACACGAGACAAGAACGAGAAGCATGGCGCCGGGCGCAAGGCGATTGGCGTCGATGCGGAGCTGAAAGAAGCGAATCAGAACCGGCTGCGGCGAATTGAGGGGCAGATTCGCGGGCTGCAGAAGATGGTGGAGGAAGATCGTTACTGTGCGGACGTGATTGTCCAGATTGCGTCGGTGCAACAGGCGTTGCGGGGGGTGGCGCGGAACTTGATGAAGAACCACATGCGGCATTGCGCTGCTAAGGCGATGGGAAACGGGAAGCGAGAAGAGAAGGAAGTGATGTATGAAGAGCTGCTTGGACTGATGGAATTGCAGCAGAGATAGAGGTGCTCTGGATTGGCCTGAGCCCGGTTGGGGCTGCTTTCTAACACCGAGAGTCACAGAGGGCGCCGAGAAGAAGCGAGACGAGATTGGGGGAGTTGTGGAACGGGATCCAGTTTGCGGAATGAGCGTGGTGCCGGAGAAAGCCGCGGCGACGTTGGACTTTGAAGGGGAGAAGTATTTCTTTTGCGCGAAGAGTTGCGCGGCAAAATTTGAGAAAGAACCAAAAAAATATTTGAGTGCGAAAATGCCCGACGGAATGCACGGGATGGGGCATGGACACGGTGGGGGATTGGTTTCGATTGGAGGGATGAGGGTAGCGGGCGGGATACAAGGTGAGAGCGGCAGCGGCGATGGCAACACTTCTGCCGAGAACGGCCCGCCCCAGAAGGCGGCCCCTACAACAGCGAAGACCGGGATTCGGTATACGTGTCCGATGGATCCGGACATTGTGCAGGTCGGGCCGGGGATTTGTCCGAAATGTGGGATGGCGCTGGAGCCGATGGATGTCGTAGCGGACCTTGGGCCTGATCCTGAATACGACTCGATGCGGCTGCGATTTTGGGTAAGCGCGGCGCTAAGTTTGCCGGTACTCCTGTTTGGAATGTTCGGCGAACATTTGCATTTCGGTATTTCTATGTCGGGGATGCACTGGGCGGAATTCATTCTGGCGAGTCCGGTGGTGCTGTGGGGCGGTTGGCCATTCTTTGAAAGATTCTGGGCGTCGATTGTGAATCGAAGTCTGAACATGTTCACGCTGATTGGATTGGGAACGGGCGCGGCATATTTGGAGAGCATTGCGGCGACGGTTTTCCCAGAATGGTTTCCACAATCATTTCGCGAGATGGGAGCGGCGCCGGTGTATTTCGAAGCGGCGGCGGTGATCACGACATTGGTGTTACTCGGACAAGTGATGGAGCTTGGTGCGCGCGCGAAGACCGCCGGGGCGATCAGGGAGCTTTTGCATCTTGCGCCGCAAGTAGCGCATCTAATTTCCGATACCGGCCAAGAGAAGGATGTTCCCTTGGCTGCCGTGCAACAGGGCAACTTGTTGCGCGTGCGGCCGGGGGAGCGTGTGCCGGTTGACGGAGTGGTGCGGGAAGGCGCGAGCGCGGTGGATGAATCGATGCTGACCGGCGAGCCGATGCCGGTGGAGAAGCGCGCGGGGGATGAAGTAACAGGTGCGACACTGAATGCGAGCGGAAGCTTTGTGCTCGAAGCGCGCCGCGTGGGAAGTGAGACGATGCTCGCGCAAATCGTGAAACTGGTGAGCGAGGCGCAGCGGAGCCGCGCGCCGATGCAGAAGCTGTCGGATCGCGTGGCAGGGATTTTTGTGCCGGTGGTGGTTGTAGTTGCGATTTTCACGTTTGCGGTTTGGGCGATGGTTGGGCCGGAGCCGCGGTTTGCGCACGCGCTGGTGAGCGCGATTTCGGTTTTGATTATTGCTTGTCCATGCGCATTGGGATTGGCGACGCCGATGAGCGTGATGGTGGCTGTGGGACGCGGGGCGAGAGTTGGTGTGCTGGTGAAGAAAGCGGAGGCCTTGGAGACGCTTGGCGAAGGCGGAGGTGCTCGCGGTGGACAAGACAGGTACATTGACGGAAGGGAAGCCTAGCGTTGCTGCCGTTGCAGTGTTTGAAAACAGAGGCATCTCCAAAGATGGTTTGCTGTGGCTCGCGGCCAGTGTCGAACGCGGCAGCGAACACCCTCTGGCGAGAGCGATCGTGAACGCCGCCGAGCAACAAGGCGTGCAAATTGCGGATGCGATGGACTTTCGATACACGGTGGGTGGAGGCGTGGAAGGTCGCGTGATAAATGACCGCGTGATCGTTGGATCGGAGAGATTTTTACGCGACAAAGGAGTCGAGGGCGCAGCCGGAGGAAGCGGACAGAGACTTCAACTCGACTTCGGAGTAGAGCGAGCGGCTGGCACGACGCACGTTTTGGTTGGCATGAACGACGAAGTTGTGGGCGCGATTGCGTTTGCAGATCCGATTAAAGAATCGGCGCCCGCAGCAATGCGCGAGTTGCGCGAAGAAGGATTGAAGATCGTGGTGCTGACAGGTGACCGCAAGGAATCGGCGGAGATGGTGGCCAAGACGCTGCAGCTTCACGATGTGAGAAGCGAAATGCTACCGCATCAAAAAGCGCAAACGATCGAAACGCTCCGAAAAGAGGGGCACGTTGTGGCAATGGCAGGTGACGGAGTAAACGACGCGCCAGCGCTGGCAGCGGCGGATGTGGGAATTGCGATGGGAACCGGAACGGACGTCGCGATGGAGAGTGCAGGGATTACGTTGGTGAAGGGAGATTTGCGCGGGATTGTGAGGGCGAGAAAATTGAGCCGTGCGACGGTCCGGAATATTAAGCAGAATTTGTTGTTCGCATTTCTGTATAACGCGATTGGGATACCGGTTGCAGCCGGAGTGCTTTACCCTGCGTTTGGATTGTTGCTGAGCCCGATGATTGCCAGTGCAGCGATGAGTTTTAGTTCAATGTCGGTGATTGCGAACGCGCTGCGGTTGAGGAAGGTAAAAATCTGAAAAAGAAATCTTACGCTGAACTCACCGGGGGCAAAGAGAGCCCAGAGGAGAGCAAAGAAGTTTGGAACGCGGTAGAATCTGGAAAAGGAGGAGCGATGAGTGAACTGGCTACGTTTGCAGCAGGGTGCTTTTGGGGAGTTGAGCAGAAGTTCCGGATGATTCCGGGTGTTGAGGATGCGATTTCCGGCTATAGCGGCGGGCACACGGAGAATCCGACGTACAAGGAAGTGTGCACGGATACGACGGGGCATGCAGAAGTGGTGCAAGTGACGTTTGATCCAGCGAAGGTGAGTTACGAGACTTTGGTGGAAGCGTTTTGGCACATGCACGATCCGACCCAGGTGAATCGCCAAGGCCCGGACTTCGGGAAGCAATATCGTACAGCGATTTTTTTTCACTCACCAGAACAGGAAGCAATCGCCAAAAAATCAAAAGCGGCATTGCAGGCGAACGGGAAATTCCGGCAACCGATCGCGACGGAGATCACTCCCGCGGGGCCGTTCTGGCGCGCGGAGGAATATCATCAGCGGTATTTGGAGAAGCGCGGAGCGGCGAGCTGCCACTTCTAAGAACCGGCCGTCCAAAGCCAATCAACAACAAATTGAGTCGTGAAAAATCCGCGGACGAAGCAGTCCGCGGATTTTTATTGGAAAGCCCTAAGCGAGAAAAGTTGCAAAAGCAAGAACCACAGGTGAATCGGCACGAAATCTAGGTTTGTGGATCCTATAGAAGGGAAAGGAAGCTGTTCGTCCATTTGCACAGTCTTAGCGCTCCACCCTTCACCACCAGCGGCAGAGAACCGTGCAGCTATTCATGAGGTCTCTGGGGAAAGATCGCCGTCTTGGGGAAAGGCACGGGGTGAAAGATGCAATTGCCATTGCGCAACCGCAAATCTGAAGCAAGCGAGCAAAGGTGGAGACGGAAAATGTGTTGCGACACGGTGTGTTTCTTACAACAGATCGAGAGGGAAGAATTGTGTTTGGAAAAAATGGCGGAGAGGGTGGGATTTGAACCCACGGTGGAGTTTCCCCCACGCTCGCTTTCGAGGCGAGTACTTTCAACCGCTCAGTCACCTCTCCGCGGTCAGTGCGTCTCTATTCTAACAGACGAGAACGTTGCTCAACAATTTGCGTGTTTTTGGCGAGTTGCCTCTGCTCGAATGGCGCTAGTTAACGGCGTGCGGCGAAGAAGGATTGAAGTAGGTCTGCAGATTCCTGCGCGAGGACTCCGGAGACGAGTTCGACGCGATGATTCAGTCGCAGGTGGGAAAGCACTTCGAAACAGGAGCGGACAGCGCCGCCTTTTGGATCATCGGCGCCGTACACCAGCTTCGGAACTCGCGCCTGAATCATTGCTCCAGCGCACATAGAGCAAGGCTCAAGCGTGACGTAGAGCGTCGTGTTGGCAAGGCGGTAGTTGCCAAGAATTTTTGCGCCTTCGCGGATGACCACGATTTCGGCGTGGGCTGTGGGGTCATTGTCGCGAATCGTTCGATTGCCTGAGCGAGCGATGATTTTGTCCTCGTGAACAAGGAGCGCGCCAACGGGCACTTCACCGGCTTCCGCTGAGGAGCGAGCTTCCTCCAGGGCAAGCTGCATGTAGTCGAGATCGGTTGGCATGGAAAAGGGAAGAATAGCATGCGAGAACGCGTCTGGAACGAGTTGGACGGCTCGGCTTGACAAGGACTGGAGGGGGAAACAAACTACGAAGCGTAGCGAAATCACAAGATAAAGAGCGCATAAAACGACGAATGGAAATCCGAAGAGATCCGATTACGCAAAGTTGGGTCGTACTGGGACATCGCGAAGAGAGCGATGAGACAAATTGTCCGTTTGAAAAACCCGCAATAGACAAGCAGCAGACGATTCTTTCCTGGCCCACCGAAGGGCCCTGGCAGGTGCGGGTCGTGCCGCATCCCGATCCGCTCTACCGGATTGAAGGAGAAATGGGACGCCGGGCGGACGGGATCTACGACAAGATGGGACCAGTAGGCGCGCACGAAGTCGTAGTGGAGACGCCGGACCACAACAAGAAGCTGTCGCAATTGAGCGACGAAGAGATTGAGCGGGTGATCTGGGTATGGGTGTCGCGCGTGGCAGACCTCAAGAAAGATCTGCGCCTGAAACACGTGAGCGTTTTCAAGAATCAAGGAGTTTTATCGGGAGAAGAGTGGCCGCACGCTCATTCCGAAGTAACGGGAACGATCTTTGTGCCCCGCCGAATCAAGTATGAGTTGCGAGCCTCGCGCGAATGGTATCGAGAGAAGGAGCGCTGCGTTTTTTGCGATATCGTGCGGCAGGAAGAAAAACTTGGAAAGCGAATTGTGGATGTGCAGGGAGACTACTACGCCCTGTGTCCGTACGCGGCGCGCGTGCCGTATGAAATTTGGCTGCTGCACCGGCGGCACAACCACTTATTCGAACAACCCAAGCCGGGGTCGAACCGTCGCCAGCTTGCAGCGCTGCTCGGCCGCGTGTTGAGGCGGCTGGATAAATTCGCGCCTGCCTATCACCTGGTGGTACACACGGCGCCAAACACGCGAAACAAAAAGGGCGAACTTGCCGGGTACTGGAAAACTTTGCCGGACGATTTTCATTGGCACATTGAAATCCTGCCGATCGTGGAAAGCCGCAGCAAATCCTACAGCATCAAGGAGACGTACTTTAACGCGGTGCTGCCGGAGCAGGCGGCGGAGTATTTGAGGTCGGTGGACCCGGGTTCATGAGGCGAGAACGCGGCGGGATCACCGCAAAATTGATTGGTTTGCTGTGTCTTGTGGTGGTTTTGACTGCGATTTACCTTGTGCGGCATCCCCTGCTGCGCTTCGCGGGTGAAGAGCTGGTCGTAGAAGATCCCCTGGAGAAGTCAGACGCGATCATTGTGCTTAGTGCGGACAATTTTTACGCAGATCGAGCGACCAGGTCGGCGGAATTCTACCGGCAAGGCCTGGCTCCGGTTGTAGTTGCAAGCGGGAAGCGCCTCCGGCCGCGCGCTGGTATTGTGGAATTGATGGAGCACGATTTGATCGAGCGCGGCGTGCCGAAGGAAAAGATTCATTCGATTCGCGCACGATGCGGACAGCACGCGAGAAGAAGCGGAATCCCTCGCGAAACTTGCTGCAGAAAAAAATTGGAAGAGCATTATCGTTGTGACATCGAACTATCACACGCGGCGCGCGCGTTACATTTTTCAAAAAGTTTTTCCCGGAAATATCTCTGTGAAAGTCGCCGCGGCTCGAGACGGAGATTTTGATCCAGGGAACTGGTTTGAGAAGAGAAAGGGAATAAAGCTGTTTTTTCGGGAACTGGGAGGAATGGCCGTTGCCCTGTGGGAATTGCGGGGGAAAAGTGCATAAGTATCTTTAATCGCAATAGGTTGTAGACTTACGCGGGACGAATCCACGACATATAGTATAGAGGTTCAAGTAACACGCTAGATTTGGTCCCCTGTATTCCGCTTTACAGCCACTAACCCCTATATTATCTTCACGTTCAGGGTCGCGTCCCCTCCAGCCGATTTCGAATGCGACTTCGAAAAAACTGAAAGCGTGGGCCGAGGTGTCCTGTGTGGAAGAAGGAAGACGCAAAGCCGCAAGGAGTTACGGAGATTTCCACAGCGCCAGTGGGGACGGCGCCGAGTGGAATTTCCAGTACGAATGCGCCGGGAAGTGTGCCGGTTTCTACGCACGAAGGGGCGTGTATCAGTCTGGGAATAAAAATCAAAGGTGAAGTTTCCGGCAAGGAAGATTTGCTCATTGACGGAACTCTGGAAGGGAAACTGGATCTGACTGGAGCGATCGTCACAATCGGGCCGAACGGAAAAGTGAAAGCCGACATTGTGGCGCGAGAAATTGTTGTGCGAGGAAGTGTGATCGGGAAGTTGGCCGGACGCGACCGAGTACAGCTTTGGAGCACCGGAAGCGTGGCAGGAGAAGTGCAAACAGAACGGCTGGCGATCGAAGATGGAGCAGTATTGCGCGGCAAAGTGGAAGCAGGCAAGCCGCGCGGGAATCGTTCGGATGCAGGGAACAGCACCGCTGTTAGTGGCGAATCTCCGAAGGCCGGTAGTGTTGCGGCTGGAACGGCGATATAACGATGGGATTTCTCAGCAAACTTGGGCTTGGGATCGGCACGGGAACGAGCCGAAGCGTTTCGCGGCACGCGGCCGGGATTTCCAGCGGTGGCCGGTTGACTCCCCCAGCGACTGGCGCTCATGGTGCTGTAGGCGCGACGCGCGTGCCTGAAATGCATGAAATTACGCGTGTTTCGAACGGGCTCAAAGAGTTTCTCTGGAACCTTGACGGTCTTGGACGCGGCACGATGCTCGATTTGGGGCCGGCCTGGCAGACGACTCTGAGCTTTTTCATCGAGCGCGGCTTTCGAGTTACCTCAGATGACCTTCTTCGTTCCTGGAAAGAGTTCATGAAAGAGGAAGAGGTTCGGCTGAAGAATGTGGGAGCCGGGCCTGAGTCGGTTGATCTTACGCCTGCGGGTCGCGCGAACCGGTTCATTGAAGAAAATCTCCGCTACCCGGAAAGCTCGTTCGACGCCGTATTGCTCTGGGACATTCTCGATTACCTTGAACCAGCGGTCGCAAAGCAGACGGTGGGATGCTTAACGGAGTTCTTGCGCCCGGGCGGGATTGTCTTTGCTATGTTCCACAGCAAGAAGCCTGAGATTTTTCAAAGATACCGCGTGGCGGATTCGCACACACTGCAAGTCATCACATCACCGCAGTTGTGGCCGGCGCAGCGCGTCTACCAAAACCGCGAAATTCAAGAGCTCTTCGGCCGTTTCCGCACCAGCAAGTCCTTTGTGGGCCGCGACCAGCTCCGTGAAACGCTCTTCATCAAGTAAGGGTTTTCCACAGACCTGGAGCTAGTACCCGGAAGACTTCGGATTTCTCCGTCTCTTCGCTTGCATTCGACTTTACAGAGGCGTAGCTAGACATTGTAGGCTCGCATAGCTACGGAGAAAATAGGATGACTCCACCGGGCTTAGAGCTGAACAAAAGCTGATCACACCGCGCACGCGGTGCGTTATCGACCCGGAATTGCGCTCGAAGTTAAAGCGCTTCGGGACCGACTCAGCAAAATAGAACAAAAAAGGGAGCCGCCAGGCTCCCTTTTTTGTTTCTTCATACTATTGTCTGGTGCTAGAGGCTTTCGCGTGGTGCCGGTGATGGCGATAACCGTGCTTGCGGCTATGGTGATGGCGCGCTTGAGCCGTCGCGCCCTGAGAAGAGTTTTGCGGTGTAACAGCGGGCCCAGGGGCAGAGGCCGATTGCGGCGTTATGGAACCGCCCGACTGAGCCGAAGCGACGCACGGAACGGAAACCAAGACTGCAATTGCGAGAAATCTTTTCATAGACGATGTCCCTTAGCGAACGAATTCCCCTGTGAGTACAGAATACTCAAGTCATAAAAAATGTCTAGGGGAAGAACAGCGGCTATGGGCGGGAAAATGCAGCCGGAAGCTCGGCGAGATTCTAGCTGCCTAGCTTCATGGATTCGAGCCAGCGGATGGCGTCGCGCTGATTGGCAATGATTTGAGCCTGCCAAATAAGACCAATGGACATAAGACTCATTAGGAAAACACAGATTGCGAGAGCGAAGTTGGTGTGCGACTCGCGCGCGGGTAAGCGAAGAGTGCGAATGAGCCAAAACATGTACAGGCCTCCTAGTACTCTAAAGCTTTGACGGATTAGAGAGCTGCAATTTCGTGGCCAAGGAAATTCACATCTTCCCGGTCTGAGAAATCTGCACATTTCTGAGGAAAATGGAGGAATAGGAGGAAGAGTTCTGCACCGGTACGTTGGAAATGTGTGCACAACCGTGGGCTTTAGCGAAACATTGTTTCCCGCGGAATCTTGCGGGAGTCAGATATGAGCTTTGATGGAGGAAAGGGCCGTTTCCCAAAGGTCAGGCGCGGTGATTGCACTTTTCGTGAAGCGCGCAGAATTACTTGTCTCACTGGATTCATTTCTTGAGGATGCGGTGAACTGAACCCCTCGGTCGCAGGAGGAGAAAAGGGCAGAGAATCCCACGGGTCCGATTGCGAAGCGAATTGCATGTGCGCGAAAGGAACGATCGTAAAGGTCACCGATTTCGCGAATACAGCGCTTGATGTCTGGCTCAACTGCGAGCGACCAAAGCACTCCCTGTTCGCGCAGAGCATAATTCCTCTGGACCGCCAGCAATCTGAAACGCGCGATATCCGCTTCGGCGGCTCCAGCAAAGAAGAAGAGTTCATCGAAATCGCGCTGGCGGGCGAGTTCCGCTTCCTGATTTGGCAAGCCGACATTTTGAGCGAGCTCCCGCGGGCTCAGTGTACGCAGGGGAACGACGGGCACACCAGATTCTTCGGCCAGCGATTCGAGGGCTTCCTCGGCGGCGGGCTGCTGCTTTGCAATCGGGATACACGTGTAGCGCGCCAAACGAACGGTTTTGCTCGACGGTTTCAGGTGGAAATAGTCTTCTGGAAGATAGACGCCGCAACCATCTTCAGCGAAGAAGGGCTCGGTATGACCTACGCGGCGGCGAGGATCGTCCAGCTGAACACGCGATTTGCCGGTCACCCAAACGCAGGGAATTTCGAGCTCGTCGAGTTCAGCCTGAAAGCCTTCGAATCCGTGCAGGAATTTGCCGCGCGAGGAGAGAAACGGGTCCACAGCGCAATAGACGACGGTCTTTGTCCTGAGCAAATGCGGCCTCCGAAGGGAGCTCCAATTGTACGGGAAATCTCGGTACCTCCGGCGCCAGTTCCCAGTGCTGACCGCACGAGCTGATTGCCTGGTAATCGCCTTGCCCTAAATTCGGTGTAGTCGGATGCGCTGCGTCTCCCGGCAGCGTGACGGGATTCTTGTGCCAGCTAGCGATGGGGTCGCGTTCATAGATGTCGTTGCGAGGAATCGCGGATTCATAGGTGGCTTCGAGAAGTGATTCGATCGGATCGTGCCAACCGCGGAAAAGTTGCTAGAGGTGTGCCTTTGTTGGACTGAAGAGCCCAGAGGTAGCACAAAAAAAGAGGGCGGCTCTGGCCGCCCTCTTTGATCGCCGGAACAAACCGGCTGTTAGGCTATCTGCTTAGTTGCCGGAAGTGGAAGTCGTCGCAGCCGGTGCCGCGTTCGCCTTCGGGATGCTGACATATCCGCTGATGGTGTCCTTGCCAACCTTGTTGATCACCATTTCCTCGAGGAATCTTCGTGCCGTGAAGTGTAGAAGAAGATGGGCTCGTTCATGGCGCGGTTCTTCTTTTCGAAGCTGGCGGTCTTCGGCGGTCAGGTCGACGCTGAACTGACTGCTCTTTTCGTTGACGCCCTTGAGTTCGACGGTCATGTTGCCCACCTTTTGCGGCTTGTTCTTGCCAGTCAATGGTGAACTCGACGTAGTCGCGTTCGCCGAGGCGGCGGAGCTGGTCGATTTCATCATGGTTGCGCGCGATGAGGGTGCCCATCTCGCTGCGAGCCATTTTCAGGTCTTCGCGGGTGGCGTCGAGGTCCGTGTGAACGCCACGACTTTGGTGTCCACGTTCTTCACGTCATCGTTAGCCGCCTTGGTCGCGAGCTCGGTATGGACGGAAGTGTCAAGCGCGGTGATCTTCTGGTGGTGGCTTCGTTGGCTTGCGGCCGCTTCCTCGCGAGCCTTCTTGAGCTGGCCCTGCGTGATCTTGAGCTTGCCAGTGACAACCTTCAGGTCGCCCTGAAGGTCGGTGTTGGTCTTTTCGTCCTGCGCCAGGCGATCCTTCAGCGAAGACATATCCTGTTGAACCGACGGTCTGCATAGTCTTCACCTGCGGGGCACGGCTTGCTTGGTGGCATCCAGCTTCGAAGATGCGTTCCAGCCAAATGCCAAGCCACCGATGGCAATCAAACCCAGCATGATGATTGCTGGCAGCTGCCACGCGGGCGCGCTCTTCACTTCCACGTTGTTGTATTCGTCGGCCATGACTAACTCTTTCTCCTCTTCTGGGGAGCCGCTTTGCGGCTCTCACCCCACTGCCTGTACCTTACTGCGGAATCCATTCGTGGTATACAAAAGTGCAAGCCGGGAGCCAAACCTGTACTTTCGGGCAGGTGGCTGTGGATAAGGTGTAACACAATGAAAATGAGGGGGTAAGCGAAGATGCGACGAAAAGTGGCGAATTGCGGTCAAGTACTAGTCCCTGCAATCTTTACGCGGAGGTTAAAGAGACCCTGAAATTTTGGGGTTCGGTCAAACAGGGAGGTTTGCCCCAAGAGCGTTAAGCTCTTGGCGGAGCTGCGCGGCGTCTTGGTAGTGGATGCCATTCATCCCCAGGCTTCGGGCTGCCTCCACATAAGCCTGGATGTCGTCAATGAAGACCGATTCTTCGGCTTTGGAGCGCAGGGCTTTCAGGGCATCGCGAAAAATCAGCGGAGACGGTTTGCTGGAACCAACCGCGCAGGAATAGGTTCGCGTCGACCGCGGAAAGAAACGGAAAAAATCGTACGTGGCTTCAAGATGCGCGACGTGAATGGGATCGGTGTTTGAAAGAAGACCGAGACGGAAATTTTTGCGAAGCGATTCGAATAGCGAATTGTCCTGAATCGGTTTCGGATCGAGCGCGCGATTCCAGGCTTCTGCAAATTGCTCGAAGGTGAGCGAGCTGCCCATGCGTCTGGCGAGATGCAAATGCCAATCGCTGGCAGAGATGCGACCTTCCTGCCAATCCGGCCACCGCGGATCGTTTTCGATCGCGGTCCAGAGTTCCTGCGGCGAAAGCGAAATGCCTTGCGCGAGGCCCTGCATGGCGCGAGAAACATCTACGCGAACGAGCACGCGGCCGATATCAAAGATAATCGTATTGATTTGCGGCGCGGCCATTGGCTAGTTGCTCTCTGAACGGCGTGCGCGAAGCAGGCCGATAATCGGGGGCAAAATCGAAAGCAAAATGATTCCACCAATTACAAGGTGAAGGTACTTGCCGATGTTCGGCACACGCGAACCGAGCAGATATCCGCCCAATACCATGCTTCCGACCCAAAAAATGCCGCCGAAAATGTCAAAAAGCAGATAACGCGAATACGGCATGCCGGCGGCGCCGGCAACCGGCGGGCAAAACGTGCGAATAATGGGAACGAAGCGCGCCAAAATTACCGCTCTCCCGCCGTACTTTTCGTAGAAAGCGTGGGCACGCTGCAAATGGCTGCGGCGGAACAGAAATGAGTCTTCGCGTTTGTAGAGCGCGGGGCCGGCGCTGCGCCCAATCCAGTATCCCAATTGGTCACCGATGATCGCGCACAAGATGCCGGGAATCAGAAGCCACTTGAAGTGGCACAACGTTCTGGCCGGAGAAGATTCCGGCAGTCACCAGAAGCGAATCGCCCGGCAAAAAGAAGCCTACAAATAGCCCAGTTTCTACAAAAAGGATGCCGCTGACGATCCCGCAAAACGTCACGGGGCCAACCCATTGAATAAGTTGTTTCAGGCCTTCGGAAGTGTAGAGAGAGCGGAAAAAGTGAAGGATGGAATCCAAAGAAAGTTAGCCGCCAGTCACTAGGTTAGAACGAGGCGGCTATATATTCCGCCCGGGAGCGAATCCACAGCGCCGCGCTCCTGCTAATACGGTAACAAAAAACTGCGACATTCTCTCCGCTTTCGTGCCGGAGCAGTACGAATGCATTTATCGGGGCTACCCACCACGGCGCGACGAATTACCGGTGAACCTCTGCCAGCCAAAGGTGGGAGTGAGCTTCGGAAGCAAAAATATCTTCCGGCTGGGACTGCGGTTCGAGCAATTTCTTGATCCGAGGCAGTGCGCGCATTGCGGCTGCCACCCCGGCTTCGATGGACTCGCTTGCGCGATCGAAATCGTCCCATGCGAGGTGCTGCACGTCGGGTCGCAGAACAAGATCCGCCTGACGTTCCCAGGATTCGATCTGGTGTTTTTGTGCCGCAGCGACGGAGCGCGCGACCACTTGGAAAATGTTTTTTGGCGCGCCGCGGTGCCCATCCTGCAATCCGACGGAAACGGCAAGAACGCGCTGTGCCCCGATTTGACGAGCCGCGATAGTGGGAACCTGTGCGACCAGTCCGCCATCTGCAAGGCAACGAGTGCCGATTTCGACGGGTTCGAAAAGACCGGGAAATGCGCAACTTGCACGAATTGCATCCACAAGGCGGCCTTGCGTGAAGATGACCGGATCGCAAGTGGCCAAATCCGTAGCCACAACAGCCATCGGAATTCGCAAGTCTTCAAATTGTTTTGCCTCGAAGACTCGTTCCATTAAGTCCGACAAGCGATAGTTGCTGGCAAGGCCGAGCCGCGAAACACGCCACCGCGCGATGTCACGAAATTTCAGGTTGCGCACTGTGGCAAGGATTTTCGCCAAAGGAGCTCCACTTGCGTAGGCCGCGCCAAGAATGCTGCCAACGCTGGTCCCCGCGATGTGTGTAATTGGAATGTGGTTTTGTTCCAGGACTTGCAGCACGCCCAGATGGGCAAAGCCGCGCGCGAACCCACCGCCAAGGGCCAGGCCAATGCCGGGCTGGGATGCGGCCGGACGTGCTGATACTTCGCTGCGGATTGGGACGCCCTGAATCACGGGTCGAGAATGACGCGACGGCCTGCGCGGGCCTATGGGAGATGCGTCCTGAAATAGAGGTACAAAAGTACTGCGTTGGAAACACACAGAAATCGCTGCTCAAACCCTAAACAGTACCTTTCTCCTACTCCCGTACCCTCGCTGTACCATTGCCGGTTTTCGGTGCGCCACGCGATTCTCTGTTCGTGGGCGGCATTAATTTCTCTGAGGGAGAACAAATGGACACTGCATTCCAACCTTGGATCGGCCAGGCCGTTGTGCTCCAGGTAGCTCTTGGCGATATCAAAGTACCCCTGCGCGGGCGCGTGTTGAAAGACGGCGGCGAAACGCTGCGGATGCGCATCGGCGATGGCTGGGACGTAGACATTTATAAGGTGATGATTTTGGCCGTGGAAGAAGATGCCATGGCGTTGATTCCGGCGTGAGGCGACAACGATGAATGTAGCCGAGCCCAAATACGTTGGCCAGGCAGCAGCGGCTCTTCTTCTTAGAATGTCTGAAAAAGAGCTCTGTAGGATTTCGAAAGAAGCGGGATTTGGCCACAAGGAAGTGGTCGGAATGCACGAGGAGTATTTCTTTACGTTGGATGAACTCCGGATGCTCACGGAAATAACCACGCAAACGGTGAATTGATAGCGGAATAAAACGAGTTTCCCTTAGCCCCCCTCAGCTATACCCCACCCGGGCCGCCACCCCCAGCGGCCCGGGCTTTTTTTCTGAACTATTCGTGCAATAATCCTGCGCACCTCTCATGGCAAATTTCTCGGCGGGCAAAACCTCCGGCAATGCAAACCACCATGCTGTCCTTGCCGGATTTCTCGGTTGGACGCTCGATGCGTTTGATTTTTTTGTGGTGGTCTTTCTCTTCGATACGCTTGCGCACCAATTTGGCGTGACGAAGAAGGACATTGTTTTTACGACCTTCGCCACCCTGGCCTTGCGTCCCGTCGGCGCGCTGCTATTCGGCATTCTCGCAGACCGCTACGGCCGGCGCGTGCCGCTAATGGCTAACGTCATCTATTTTTCCCTGATCGAGCTTCTTTGCGGATTCGCGCCGAATTACACCGTCTTTCTGATCCTTCGCGCACTCTTCGGTATCGGTATGGGCGGCGAGTGGGGCGTGGGTGCTTCACTGGCTATGGAAGCTGCGCCGAAGAAGCTGCGCGGAATTCTCAGCGGCATTTTGCAAAGCGGATACTCGATTGGCTATCTGCTTGCCGCTCTGGCGTATCGCTTTGTGCTTCCCGCATGGGGTTGGCGATCGATGTTTTGGCTCGGTGCAGTTCCCGCACTGCTTGCTCTCTACATCCGCACCAAGGTTCCGGAATCGGAAGCGTGGAAGCAAAATCGCGCCGCGAGCACTAGCGAAGTGTTGCGCGCAGTCTTTGGGCAGTGGCCGAGGTTCATCTATCTCGTCATTTTGATGACGTTTATGATGTTTCTCTCGCACGGAACGCAAGACCTATTTCCAGACTTCTTGCACGAAATTCACAAGATCGCTCCGAGAGTCGTCGCGAATATCGCAATTTTCTACAACGTTGGCGCTGTAGTCGGCGCCATCATTTTTGGACTTGCCTCGCAAGCCATGGGAAGGCGGAAGGGAATGATGGCTGCACTTGCACTCTCGCTCGTGACCATTCCATTCTGGGCTTTCGGGCATGGCGTTTACTCTCTAGCTTGCGGTGCGTTCGTCATGCAAATGGGAGTGCAAGGCGCGTGGGGCGTTATCCCTGTGCACTTAAACGAAATGTCTGCGGACGTCGCGCGCGGCTTGATGCCGGGGTTGGCCTACCAATTGGGAATCTTAATCGCGTCGCCAACTAATTCTGTGCAATACGTCCTCCGCGATCATGTCGGCTACCAATGGGCCATCGCGGGATTCGAAATCGTTACGATTGTTACGCTGTCCGTGCTCTTGCTCTGCGGCACAGAGCAGCACGGCAAGGATTTTACATCTGCCTGAGCTTCCTTTTGCCACCCACTCAGGCCGCTTGGCACCGCCCTCGATTGTGCTAAAATATTTATCTCGACGCGCCCTTAGCTCAGCTGGATAGAGCGTCTGGCTACGAACCAGAAGGTCGGGAGTTCGAATCTCTCCGGGCGCGCCATTCTTCTGTTTTGACCTTTTGGAAGATCAAATCAAACGGCTTTCTTATAGCAGGATAGATACTTACGGCATCTATCGCGCAGTTCGAAAGTACCATTTTCAGCAATTTGGCTTTTTCCTCGGGAGTTTGCTTAACATATAGAAAATAAGCCTTATTCGCGAGTTCTAAAATCCTTGCAGCATCCAGCAATCGCTCAGGGTTCGAGCCGCCTGCAAATCGTCCAAAGAAGCGACTACTTGTATTTCTTCCGACTGCCATTCTCGCGACTTCCTCTCCCAAAACTCTTCGCTGATTTTGCCGTCTAGTTTGTCCTGGTAGGCCTGATCGAGTCTCCGCCGTACCTGGGCGACTCTTTGCTCCAGAAGTCGTCTCTGCTGTCCTCCTCGTTGCTTCCTCGCGCCCTTTATCACTCAAGAGCAGCTTTTGGAGCTGCTCTAAAATCGCATCTGGAATATGGATGTCTAGCAGGATCTTCCCAAGGCGATCTCCAAGAACTTCTTCCCGGAAATACGGAAGAGGCGCATTTCCCGCGAAACTGCGTGCATCGATAGTATGTGTATCTTTCCTTCTTAATCTCAGCTGTGACTTTGCAGTCGTCATAGCGCGCATGTCAGTAATCCCCGATACGGCGAATTCTGCTTGTAATGTAGCGTGGTTTGTTATGCCCCTGAAAAACACTCTGAACGCTATCAAATAGGGCAGAACTAACCAGCGGGGTGTGAGTTCCCCGATACAGTTTTTCTTCCCAATAAAACTGACCGATATAGAAGGGGTTCTTGAGGAGGCGATCTAAATAGCCTTTCGCAAGGTCGACGCCGAATTCCTTTTTCAGAGCTAAGCGCAGCGCCGTAAGCGAATGTCCCCCAGTCGCGTAGAGCTCAAACATCCTACTTGCCAATGGAGCTTTCTTCGAATCAATCTCAATCGTGTGTTCCAGCTTATTATTCTGATACCCCAAAGGTGGGCGGCTCGGGTAGATGCCTTGTTCCGCCTTTTCCCGCATTCCTTTCTTCACTTCCTCGCGAAGATTCTCAATGTAGTTTTTCGCCATGACAACGTGAATGCCGTGCATCAGCTTCGATTGCGACTTGGAGTCTTTGCTGATGATTTGGCCTTCCTTGGGCAAATGGATCTCAACATCCAAATCCTCCAAGGTGACGCAGTCCCGAAAGTTACGATACAGACGGTCGGTCTTTTCCACAATCAAAATGCGACAAGTACGGATTCTGAGCCAGAAATGAAAGCATTTCCCCAAAATGCTTTCTTCCCGCTACTTTTGCCGTTTCAACGTCGACGAATTCCTGAATAACGCGAAAATCGTTCTTCGTTGCGTATTCCCGTAGAAATTTCAATTGAGCGGGAATAGAAAATCCCTCCCGTTCCTGATCTTTACTGGAAACGCGCGCGTAAATTACGGCTTCTTTCATTTTTTCTCTTTGTTTTCCATTTTTGCCGCAGTTTTTGCGAGTTCACCTTCTATCTTTTCTATTTCCGCGTCAACAAGGGAAATTGCGTTTTCCACATTTTCATCTATTAAAAAGATTCCTTGTTTTTGTTTCAATTCGCGTTTCTGTAACTTCAATTGTTCCAATCGGTTATAAAGACGAATTCCGTATGAAGCAGATTCTTCTTTGCCGGAAATGAGAATTCCCGCTGTCGCCATCTTGCGTAAACGCGAAATTCCTTCCTTTCCACGTACAAAGAGTTGGACCCCACAAAGATTACATATGCAATACGGCTTTTTTCTCTTAGAAGCGCGGATCGGGAGTCCCGCGCCGCACAAGGGACACGGAAATTCCATTGCCGCCAGGTCTCCCAGCAACTGAGCGGCTGGGTCCAACGTTACGTTAACGTTGCCCTGGCACTGATTCTGCTCTAATTCACCCATGTCTTTCTCCTTTCGGTGTGTCGAGTGCCTACAAACGTGCGTCCTTCCAAAATCGCTTTTTCGATCCTCGGGTTACCCGGCTCCTTTGTAATGTCCGCGCCACAATGCGGACAGCAAGTCCATTCGCTGAATTCGTTGTCAGGGTCTCCGCCCGCGAAGTCGTAAAACAAGGCCAACGAATGAATGCGTCGAGTCTTGTGAAATGCAGCTTCTAGCAACCCGAGGACGCGAGGATCATCACTAGGAGGTTTTGAGACGTACTTCAGTAAATAAAGGAGCGCGCTTACTCCATTGCCGCGAGCTTCCTTAATCCAAACTACCTGATGTCCGGAAATTTTATTCCAAACTTCAGCCAGACTCTTTTGCGAGATGTATGGACCGAAAAACAAAATATGTGCGTGAAGGTTGGTATTATTAAACCCAACTTCGTCGCACCAAATTGCACCCCAGCCTCGAACCTTCTTCATTAGCTTTTTGAGCGTCTTCCTAACTGCCGTATTGAACCGTCTTATTTGGTCTGAAGTCAGCGACCCGGGATTTGCAGTCGTGAGAGTAATCTCGCGCAGCCTAAAGCCCGGTTGACGGTTGGCATTCGTTGCTCGCAGGATCGGCTCATATTTCTTCAATAAACGGGCAAATTGGCGAGGGCCACAACGTGGACAGAATCTGAGATCGCAGTAGATCGGCGAGAATAACTTGTGGCGGGCCGCTCCTTCGCACTGGTAGATGTGCGCAAATTTCGAACATTCAAGGAACCGATTAGCTTTGGAGATCAGGCCATTCTCTACGAGGACCCCGGCGACAACCTCCCGCCAATTTTCATCCGCGCCCTCATTGAGTGTCGCGTCTCCAAACACGTCTACGGTTCCCCGGAGCCGGATGTTTAATTCCATATGGTCGACGAGGGATATTCCCCACGACTGCGCTTCGCATTCGGCTTTTTTCACGTCGAACATCAACGAACCTCTATCGTCTGCCATTTAGAAGTCAGCTTGGAAAAACGCTGGCGCCCAGGAGCCAGGATTGTGTACGCGCCTGGACCGAACCCGAGTTCCACCAGATCCCCGGCGACAAAAAACGGCCGACCGGAAGGGGGATAGTAGTCCCCGAGATATGCCACCGGCTCGTCGGCTGAAGCCGGGTTCCGCCAAATCTTATGCGGCGCCGCGCCATGGCTGGCTTCGCCAGTTTTTTCAGTGTTCTCGGCCATTCAGTTCTCTCAGTTATTCCTTATGAATAAATTAAGTTGTGCCGCCTTCGGCGGCACTTCTCAGCATTCTCAGTTTCTCAGCGGGCTTTTTTCTCCGGTCCCGGGAATTGGGACCCCCTGGCGTCTCTTCCCGTTCACCGTCGCCAGTTCTCAAGCCCATGAGATTGCTGGCACTTTGGTCCGAGACACCAGGGGAACTCGTATGCCCACTCGATTGCTTTCGTTGGTATTCATTTAGCACTGCATTCGAGACTGCATTTCGTAAGTCGCGGGAGAGTTCTATCAACGGGGCAAAATGTCTTTTCCCATTCTTTTCTATCGGGATTTTGGGGAGATTGGTCCAAGGCGGTCCGGATTTTCGGAAGACCGGGCAACGCCGAATCGTGACTTCAGAGTCTGGCCACCGGAGTTTCACATCCGCAAGCGCCACAAGGGGCGTTTTCGCCGAAACCAACGCCAGATCGACGACGATTTCAACTGACATTGGATTTCTCCCGAGTCTCCCAACTGGCCAGGAGGTCAAAGAAACGCCGCAATAAGAGAAGCTCTTCTTGGCGAAAAGTAGGCTGGTCGACTTTCGGGTTTGTTGGCGCGTGCCCTGGCACCCGCTGCAAATGCCAATCGTGCTTTTGTTCGGCGATCATGCAGACAAATAGAACAGAATTCATAAAGGCGGAACAGCACACGGGCTCAAGTTTTTTTTCGGAATTCGTTATGTTTGGCGGGCTATAACAGCGCCGATCGCGAGGAAAAAATTCCCTATCTTTTGGTGATGCTCGAAGAGGCGGTCGTAGTTTCGCTCCCGCCACATGCGTTGAGCAGCCTCTTCGTACACCTCCATCTGCTTCATGTCGCAAAATAAAGTGGCGATGTTGCGATCATGGAACCGGCCAGTGGATCTACCTACGTAGTCGGTTAAAAGGAATCTTGCGAACTCTTCCACCGAGCGGGTTTCGATTTCAATCTTCAACGTATCCGCAAAGTTTAAAATACTGACGTACAGTCGCAACTCAGCAACAAGTGCAGACAAAGGCACTCTGTCGAGATCTTCGAACTGCTTGCGCTGCTCCGGACTGTCATCTGCAATCAGTTCCTTGAACCGATTTTCGAGCGCATCTGCAGCTTCATCGAGTACCTTGGACATGGCCTTTCGCGAATGTGCGTCGCCAACCATCAGTGTCCAAAAGCCCGACAACCTCGTTGAATTGCGAACAAAAGAGAGAAGCACTGAAAGAACCTGTGGCACACAACCGTCACGGCATAGTTCTTCAAACTCGATGGCTGATTGCGGGTCGCTGAAAGAGTTTTTTTGCTGTTGTACCCAACTCAAAAGCCGTTGATTAAGATCGACACCTCTCGCCAAAAGAGCCTTAGTGTGAAACTCCCAGAATTGTTGAACAAGATCGAATTCACCTGGTGCTTCGTCTTTAAATGTTTCTGCCATGACTTAGTAGCTCGCGTCCTCAGATTTGAATCGATCAACGGTTTTTCTTCTGCGTTTTAGCATGAGCCCACAGTAAACTGTCTTTATTGTGTTACGCATTTCTTGTTGTGTCGCCCAAAACATCCGTCTTCGCCACGAAGGAAAGGCCCATGAAATAGTTCTGATAAGCTGGCGGTTGGTTCGAAATGATATGAATCAGATGCGCCAGAACCAATCCGACATTTCGTTACTTCAGCAAATTGTGAAGATCGTCGTCGTAAATCAACTTCAAATGCACCGCGTTCTCGATCTGACCTTTGCGTTTCGTTGTTTGCCAGAGGCAAAGTAAACACAACGTTACTCGCCAGACACCAGCTTCCGATTCGTATTGGAAGCGCGGGAGAAAGATTTTCGACCTTTTGGAGAGTTGCCAAACGTTCTCTTCCGTTCCCCGTTCCAGCATCAAAAGGAAGGAAGGCTTTTTCTCATCAGATGTTAGGTCCTTCTGGTTTGGAACAGCCTTCCGAAAGGCGCCTCTGATCACAAAATAAAATGGGGAGTGTGTTGACGGTCTCCCCTGAACTACTTTCGGAGGTTAATTTCGCCAGCTACCAATCCTTTCGGCGATGTGTACCAGTATCGAATCAAACGGTTCGTGCCGTTTCGAATAAACGAGGCTTGTACCCTCGGAATTCTCTCCTGGCTTGATGGGAGTTCCGACATTGCTGGAGATTCTTGTTCTTCTGGTGTGGCGATGTCCTCGAGATCGGTGAAAACGTCAACGTACATCAATGTAGGATCCGGAAAACGCTTGGATACTAATTCAAATAGAAGCTTGAGATTATCTTCCGTAAATGCGGCTGGCTCCATGAGAACCCCGATGCTACGTCTTTCGGTGCTATTGGGGCCGAGCGGATCAATCAGATTGTAGGCGATGACATACCGGAACTTCGATCGATAAGGTAGGGAGGCGGAATCAACTCTACCGAGGTTTTTCCCTTGCCATGATGGAGGTTTCGCTTCACCACTGGCGAGGAGTAAGAAAATTACAGAAAGGATTGCGCACTTCATTGCGGACCTCCGTTCTCACACTCGTTGTTGAAGTAATCGCTCAACGCCTGGGACGCGTTCTGGTCATTTCGTGGCTGCACGCCGAGTCTTCTCGCAAGTGACACGTCGAGATTACGACCGTCGGCTGCAGGCTGGGCCAAATGCGTCATTTCGTGCAGAAGCCAGTACATATCTCCCCCACCAAAAGCCCCTGCTCCACCGCGAACATAGATCCCGGGCTTAGGAACGTCTATGATCGTCTTTGCACTTCGCTCCGGCGTGGCTCGAAAAAATTCCCCCACGGTTTGATTCCCAACCGCGTTTCCTAGATAGGTGCTCGCTGCCTGCATGGCTATGGCCGTGATGTCAAAGATGTTGGCTGTCTGGGCCACTCGCGCAACAGCGTCGAGTAAGCCTATATTTTGAAGGGCATCCTTGCACTTCTGGGACATTGAATCCATGAAAATCAAAAATGGAGATCGCGGCTGCTTCGGCCCACCGAAGACCGCAATTGGGTCTGGCGGAATCGGCGATTGAATGTCCGGAGCCGGAACGCCCTGAAAATATCCAATGATCCCGTAGCCCCAACTACTCGACGTTATGGTGCCATCGCCATTTTGACCTGGAACGGTTTTTGAAAAATACCCCCAACCATACACCGGTATTCTCATCAGATCGGCGCCGTTCCAATTCCAGCCGAAGGGGTCGAAATTGAGATAGCCGCCGATGCCGCGGAGACCCATTTCCTGCGGGGCGATAAACATGCCGGAAGGATCGGCGAGGTTGATCGGGTCGTTGAGCGCGTGCGAGTAGCGATTCAGTGACTGCGGATCGGCTGTCGAGCCAGAAAGCGGATCGGGAGAAGCGAATCGGCCCAGCCGGCTCATATCGTAACGCGCCATCGCGAAGTCATTGCCGGATTCGCCGTCGCGCTCGTAGGTGGTAAATTTCAGTTTGGTGGTTGTGCCGGTTTCGTACCAGGTTTCTCCAAATGGGAAATGGCCGCGCTGCCCCACGACGTTGCCGCTGGCATCCGTGATCAGCCGGTTGGAGAGATGCTCTGGGTGAAAGTAATTTGTCGTGCTGCCTTCGATTTTGGCGAGGAGCGCTCCGCCGGAGTAGATGTACTCGCGGGAAGGAGAGGAGGGTGCTGCACCATTGTCGTATTCGGCGATGACTTTGGAGCCCGAAAAGGTATAAACGGTAGAAGAAGTGGGGCTGCTGCAATTGGGAAGACACTTCTTAACGCGGAGGCCGTTTCCATCGTAAACATACGTGGGGTTTATACTCATGTAGTTCACAAGGCGATTCGCAGCGTCATAGACACTCCATCAGTTCCGCACTGTGCATCGAGTGCTAGCGGGCCGGAATTTAACACCAACGTATTGAGTCGCACCATGGTTCTTTCTCAGTGAGGGGAATAGTCCGGAAATCCACACATTATAAAAGGGCGCCCCTTTTGGAGTAGGTTTTGAGTGCTTGGCTCATTCCTACAGAAGGAACACCCTCTATGACTAGCACTAAATATATCGGCATGGACGTGCACAAGGAAAGCATTTCGATCGCAGTTCTGAATTTCGCCGGCAAGGTGGTGATGGAATGTGTCATCGAGACCAAAGCGAGCACCCTTCTGCAGTTTATCCACGGGCTGCGTGGCGATTTGCAAGTCACGTTTGAAGAAGGCACATGGGCTGGCTGGTTGTACGATCTGCTGAAGCCGCATGTCACGAAACTGCTGGTGTGTAATCCGCGGAAGATTGCCTTGCTGAAAGAAGGCAGCAAGAGCGACCGCATCGACGCACGCAAGCTGGCCGAACTGTTGTACATGAGCAAGCTCAGTTCGGTGTATCACGGAGAACACGGCCTGCGCATGTTGAAGGAATTGTCCCGCAGTTATTTGACGATCACCAAGGATCTCGGGCGAGTGATGAATCGGCTCAAGGCCTTGTATCGGGGCTGGGCCATTCCCTGTGCCGGGACGCAAGTCTACGCACTGCATTATCGTTCGGAATGGCTCGCCAAGATTCACGAAGCAGGCGTGCGCCGGCGGGCAGAACTTTACTACCAACAACTCGACGCCCTGCGGGTGGTGCGCCAACAAGCCCGGAAAGAACTGTTGGCCGAGGCGAGGAAGCACCGTGCGACAAAGTTACTACGCCAGATTCCTGGTATTGGTCCGCTTCGAGCGGCGCACTTGGTGGCGTTGATGCAGACGCCTCATCGGTTTCGCACCAAGCGGCAACTGTGGACCTACAGCGGGCTGGGGTTGGAGACCCACGACAGCGCGCAGTACCGCGTCGTGGAGGGACATCTACAACGCTCGAAGAAACCCGTCACCCTGCGCGGTCTCAATGACAATCATAACCACGACCTCAAAGATATTTTCAAGGGTGCAGCTATGAGAGCCAGCACCGCTGCTGGACCGCTTCGCAATTTCTACGAGGCTTTGCTGGCTAAGGGAAGGAAGCCCACGATGGCGCGCTTGACCTTGGCGAGGAAGATTGCCGCGATCACGTTGATCGTCTGGAAGAAGGAGGTATGTTTCGACGACAACTATTTGAAACAACAAGCAGCTTGAGCGTCTCTGGCAAAGAGTCCGTTCCACCTGGGGAACCATTCCTGGCGGTAGCTGTCGGGTTCTTGAGACGCTCGGATTCGAGGGGAAGTATCCATCGGACATGTCAGGCCCGTGCTTCAAAGCACGCGAGTCTCCGAATCCACCCTATGCCCTCTCGGACAATCCAAGAAAGCCATAGGCCACGAGTCTCCGATAGGACCATGCGTTGCCACTCATAAAGTGGATAACTGTCGGCTTGATGTTTCAGAAACGAATGGCGCCGTCACAACAAGTGAAATGGAACCACAGGGAAAAAGAAGGATCACGTTTCGTGTGACGAAACGAAGCACGAAACTACGTCGCCTGAGCAAGACCACTCGATCACGAGTGCACGTTCAAACGGTTGGGCTGAATGCCGAGACAAAAAAAGTGTCGGCACCGAGCCGACGGCGAAGAATGTCTCTTGACATTCCCTTTTATAGGACACGTCCGGTAATCCTAATCGACAGTCTTGTTAATAGCGCAGAAAAAGAATCCGTGGGACAAAAAACAGTGGTGAACCCTTGATCCTGGTAAACGCACTTACCGTCCAAATGAAATCAAGTTTCCGAGTACGCGACTTACCAGGACTTTGGAATTAACGTGGTATAAACTCACGGCGGTTCCGTTGCCATGACGCGTGTGAAATCCCTTCTAGTTTTCGCCTTTCACCAGTTCATTGGGACGTGGGGGATTGCCTTTCTCGCAGCGTTTGGGCTTTTCGAGTTCTTCGGCATATTGGCCGAGATTTCCCCTTGGAAACCTTCCATGCGTTTCGTGCATTGGGTACTCACTGAGAACCCGTTTTATCCAGTGCAGATAGTCGTTGGCCTGTACTTCGGATGGCTGCTTGGTCGGCGCTTCCAACACAGGTGCATGCGATGGATTTGGATTTTCCCTCTGGTAATCCTTGCTTATGCCTTCGCGGCCACACATCGCCCGTATCCGTCAGTGTTGTTCCCGCCCGATTCAGTTCATACGCGAGCTTCCTTTTTCTTCGGATGGGGCTGTCAGCCACGGGAACACTGCATCGCCCAATTGCTTATTACTATGCCGTTTTATTCGTCAGTGGCCTATTCTCTCGGCGCATTGCTGGCGCGAAAAGCCTCCGTAATGACGCGAGAAAACTCCCACAGTAAGGCCACGTCAGCTCGAAGTGAGCTGAGTTAGGTCCTTATAAACGCTACTCGGACAAATGGAATCGCGAAAAAGCACTACAAGAAGCGGTTGCGGTTCGAGTGCTGACTGTAGTTCTATTTCAGTTCTATGGCTGACCTTATGGTCCAAATCGTTCGATTTGTTGACAATCATCAACCCGGCTGGGTGGAGTGCGAGTTTGTGGATGCTGAGGGCCACTCGCACACGATAATCGAAAAAGTTCCAGTTGTGACAAGTGAAGATTTAGATGCTGAAAGTAGATACCCGAAGGCGGGGACCGTTCGCTGCGAAATCTTGAAGCAATACCGCGACAACGAAGGACGGGAATTAGTGTTTATCACAACAGACAAGCCCCTTGGCATCGAATCCACGGAAGGCGAATCCGAATTCACAGTTCTCGCAAGCCTGATAACTTCACGAGAAAATTGACGCATCATACATCAGGTCATGTCAGGTCCCGATAAACGCGGTTACCGTCCAAATGAAATCAAGTTTCCGAGTACTAACCGGGCACTGGAATGCAGCGGGCGTCATTTTTGGCGCCGTGCATTGAGCTTGGCAACTCTGTCTATCGCTTTTCCCACTTCCTCGCGGACGCCGTCGATTTCGTATGCGTTGCCTCTGGGGTCTATGTACATGGGCCCTTTCACGCTGGCGGCCAGGTGCTTAGCCACCTGATATTCCCGAAGAGAGTCTGCCCAATGCTTCTCCTCTTCGAGGATGTGGGCAAATTCAAAACGCCCCATGGGATTATTTGGGTCTTTTTCCAGCGCATCAAGGAGCATCTGACGCATTTCCGGGTGCATTCCTTTTCTTTTGTAGAGGGCATAGAGTGCGTAATCACCGTTTGGATTCGACGGGTCCAGGGTGGACGCCAGTTTAAGTTCTTTCACCGCGCTCTCAAAGTCGCCTAATGCGTCATAGGCCACGCCCGCTTGGTTGTGCCAGAACGTCGACTTTGGGTTCTTCTCGATACCAGCTTTGGCCTTTGCCAACTCAGCCTTCCAGTCCACGGCTACGCTCCCTTGCTGTGCCAAGATGGACGGCGAATGCGCGCCCGTGCAGAAGATGCAAACGAAACTGAGTAGAGCAATTCTAAATCGCTTCATTCCTCGCCGCTCCCTGACGGCGGATGTACAACTCTTGATGATGGGCGTAATTTGGCTTCATTTGCGAATATTGCTACTTCAGTGTCGCCAACTTTGTAAGGAAGCCGCGCAGGAGATTTAGCAGAAAACAGACTCAGTCCCTGGTAAACGCCGTACTCGGACAAGTGCCGATTCGGCAAATCCATATGTCCGGTTAGCCCGACAAATCAGGAGTTACGCGCGGAAATAATCCAAACACAGTAGACTATGGCCGAATCCTCAAGCGGGAGAGCGGATTTTGGCTGCTGGAATTTTTCAAATATTTGTGGGACTCGTGGCCATAATATTTGGGTTCACTGCGGACCAATTTTATCGGGCCTTCATGCGTCGTCCACGGCCAGACGGGAAGCCGATGCCCAAGTGGGTGGGCAGGACGATTTTTGCTGTGGTTGGTGCTGGGTTCATATACTCGGGATTGTCGGATTGGCTATTAATAAAGCTTGGGTCAACTACGAAGGGCATTTTCTGGATTCTGGTGGGGTTTGCGGTGGCCACCTATGACCTGATTGCGGACAGAAATCTACCCCGACCCCAGGACAAACCAACGGGCTAGATGGGCGGGTAGAATCCTCACCTTTATTTCGCAGTTGCGGCTATATCGATGGGCGTGTCGTGCCTAACGAAATGAGCCCGACGGACCGTAGTTCCTGGTAAACGCGCTACTCGGACAAGTCCGGTCCGCAAATCCAGATGTCCGGTTTCGCGACGCAACTCAGGATTAGCTCTCCCGACAGCCCCTCTGGCTAATCCATAATCCAGATTTTAGCTATCCTGTTATTCGTCCAGGCATAAAGAATCGTCCACGCTTCGTACCTGCAAAAAATGATAACTGGCCTGGTAGCACGAAATTTATTTTCGCCATAGACGTCTTTATACTCGCCCGGTTTTTCACTTCAAACGACCGGCGCATCTCCGCCTGTCGTTTGCAGAGTGCTTATTGCCTTCGGCATCGGCATTGCTATTGTTTTGTCGGTTGAATACAACATTAGTTGGGACAGTTTCCGCAAGTATCTTCCGCCCCGAATCCGCATCTCGCGCTAATTCTCTTCGTTGGTCTCTTCGTCCTCGCATTGGTGGGGTCGCGCCTTTTCAACCGGTTGTTGTTGTTTTGGGCTGAACGACGTGCGAAGCACGAGAAAAACTCCGAGTAAGCCGCCCGTATACTTCGGCAAGTCCTGAGTAACGCCGAAACCGGAAAAGTGGATACCGGTACGTGCAATCGGCTCTCAGGCTATATTTGCCGTTCGCTTTTGATGGCGGCTATCCCGATAAGAAACCCCGCGCCCCGCCTATGAACAAAAAGGTCGGCTTGTCCAAGAGCGCCAAGCACCAACTCGTGGCGTAACTTTGTCTAGCGCCGAGCACAGCGCCCGCCAGTGCAACCCCCACGCTCCATAGAAAAACTTTCAAACATTTCCTAACCATCTGGGGAAATCGCTCCTCACCGACCATTGGCCCTAACTTCATCGCTGATTATGAATTGCAAGGGAAACAGCTTGCAAGTCGGGCAAGGTCCTGGTTAACGCTCTTCGCGTCAATTTGAAATCCGTGAGGTCGGTCACTTCTCCGAGTACGCGACCAGAGTTAGGGGCGTGCTAGACTTTCCTCGAACATCATGGACGATTCATCAGATGCCGGAGCGAAAACTCGTAGGTTAGAGCGAATGACGGCGCTCATTTCCGAAGAGTCAAAAACACTACCTTATCGGTGGGGATATTTTCAGGGGGCGGCTCTCATCCCCTGGTCTTTGCTGATCATTATTGGAACCATTATGGAATTCCCGAAACCGCGATCGGAACCCTGGTATCTGACGACAATTGGTCTGCTGATGGGATTCCTGGGATTACCTCTCGCATACGGACTGCTGCGAAAGAGAGCATTTGCTCTCCTTCTGGTTTATGCAATGTTTGGTCTTTCCCTTTTGCTGATGATGATTAAACTTCCGATGGCGATACGCCATTACACGGACCCCGGCGACCGAGGGAGTGCATTCTTCGAGGCGGAGCTGCTGTTAGTCTGGCTCTTTTCCTTGGTGTATTACCGTAGACGAAAGCTGCAATTTCACTGAGGCAACAGCCACACGAACGGATTGCCCGCCTTAGCCGTTGATTCGTGAAGCGTGACTGCGTCCTGATAAACGCGGTTCTCGGACAAATGGAATCGCGAAAAAACACTTGTCGGATTTGGCGACAAATCAGGCGCTACAGACAAATTGTGATAAATTCAGCGATTCTCGACGAAGAACTTTGACAGTACTCACGCCCATGTATCGAATAGTTCTGGCTTGCAAAGGTGTTCCAACTCACGCTGGCGTTATCGGTGCGCGCGACATTTCCAACGAGTTCGCGCGCAGGCCGCAGCATCAGAATGTAACGTGCGTCTGGGACGGGTCCCAACTCATTCTGCAAGCGGAGAATGATTTCGACTCGAACGGGCTTGCACTCGTTGACGAGTTCTCTAACGCTATTTCAGCGTGCATCGAAGGCGGTTTCGACGGGAATATAGAAATACTTTCGATTCATGAGGTCAACTCCTGAGTAACGCGCTTCTCGGACAAGTCCGACCCTCCATGCCGCATGATCTCCGGTGAGGCTTATCAGTTGAACCGTTGGAGTGATATAAAATCCGATATATATATGCCCGACGTTCCCACACCCATACGGTACCTCCCAACGATCACCGAACACATCAAGAAGCACTTTGGCACCGACTTTTTTGTCCTCGATGAAATAAGATCATCCACCGTTCACATAGATGTCCATGTCGTCCAACCGACTTCAAAAAGACCCTTCTTTACGCTACTAACATCGGGCATGAGCGACCTCGATATGCCAGTGCCAGAAGGTCTTGAACACATCGCGCTCGCAGAAGTCTGTTTGTGCCTCCCGAAAGACTGGCCTCTCTCGATGGACGATTTTGGATGGCGAGAGCCAAAATACTTTTGGCCCATCGCTGTACTTAAAGATGCCGCGAAATACCCCCACATACATCAAACATGGTTTTCATGGGGGCATACCGTTGGCAGTGTTGACCGACCTGAACCGCTACACGCGGAGACATGCTTCACGGGGATCATGCTCGTAAATCCGGCGACCTTTCCCGAAGGTGCGGATAGGGTGGAGACAAAAGACGGCAGAACTTTTCACTACCTCGCCCTGATTCCACTCTTAGAGCAAGAGATGAAGTTCAAACAGAATTTCGATTCAGACACCCTTGAAGGAAAACTAATAGAGGCAGACGTCACCGAATTCTTGATCCCAAAAGGTCGAGCGTAGTTTAAGCCAAGGCGTTTCGTCCGAAGGCCACATGCCTGAGTAATGCCGTTACCGTCCAAATGGATTTTCACTTTCCGGTAAGGCGACTACACAGGCATTTGAGCCAAATCGTGATAAATTCGAGCTTCCGAATGAGACCTGACCAGCGCATTGTCGCGGAACTGCCTCTCACTGAACTGTGGGACGAGACGGGCGCATTGCCCGGCGAGCGTATCCGGCACGTTGACGGGAACCTCATCCGAGGGCTCATGGGGACAGGACAGGTTCAATTTATCGTTGCCGACTGTGGGGCGAAGCTGAATTGGATACCGATGCAGGAACGGTTTGACTTCTGGAAGGCGATTCGACCTCAGGTTGCCGACGCCGGGAGACCCATTTGCCTAGAACGATTTCCGAATCAGACTGCATACATTGCCTCAGAGTGGCGCGGACGTAGCGGCGAATGGTTGATCTTGTTAGAAATGAATCATTGATTCAAGTGGTGCCTGATACCCAAGTTACCGGTTTGGTGACTTATCGGGCGCTGGTGCGTTAGGGCTATCGGTTTATTCTAACGGGCAAGGTGAATTGATGCGTCTATATAAACTGACAACGGGATTTATTTACCTTAGCTTTGCTTTCTGTGCAGTGGCAAGTCCCAAGGACCCCCCGCTGCAAGTGATAAACTGGCCAGCCACAAGTGCAACGGTAGTACGGTTCAGCTTTGGCAAGTTCAAGGAGATTAGCTCCGTCGGTCAGCGGCACATGTATACTTCGGATGTCACTGCCGAGAATCTTTGGAACAAGAAAATCTCCCACGCGGAGTTCACCCTTTATGTTTACGACAAGGGCAAAGTGCGCGTTGGCGAAGGCTTTGTTGGCATTAGCGATGTTAACCCAGCGGGAGTGGTTAAGTTCCAGATCAGCATTGCCGCTTCCGGAGCCATCGCCTCGATGGAACTTGTTCCCCAATCGCTTCCGGCGGAGTTACAACCAGTTCTTCCTCCCAAATCCATTTCCATCACAGTTAATTCCGTGCCCCAGGGGGCGGATGTGAAAATGGATGGCACTTCTGTGGGAACGACGCCAAAGGTCGTTCAAGTTGTTCCCGGGAAGCATACCCTCGTCTTCAGCAAGGAAGGCTTTAATCCCGGCACGTTTCCACTTGAGATCACTCCTAATGATGTTTCTGGAGGAAGCGTAAGCTACGAACTTGGAGTCTCCGCCCACGATACTCTAGAACTTCGCGACGGTTCCGTTCTAAGCGGCGACGTACAGTCCATGTCAGCCACAGAAGTTTTCATACGCATTGGTGGGGCTATCCAAAATCTTAATCGCAATCAGGTTAGGCGCATCGTCTTGATTCAGCGTGACCCACCATCCCCATAAACGGCAAAAGCCCCACGCTCTGATTGACTCGCAAGGAAATGCGGATCGCATGTTTCCGATTTGCGGACTACACAGGAGTTAGGCAAGACGGCGGTCTAACGGAGCCGCACTCCACCACGACCAGCGGCAAAAATACAGGCAGGCGCGTCTTTATTGCGAGGATCATCCGAGTTTTGCGGCGATAATGAAACCCACGCAAGGGGCATAGTCTGACCCGCCGACATCTTGCGAAGTAGATTTTCCAGGAAGTTTGAGAAACGTGCGCCCCTGCGGTCAAGAGTTAGAACTAAGTTCAATGGTTTCTGGGCCGCTTTGAAACCCTTGACGTATCCCTCTGGTTTATTTTCACTCGCCAACCAAAGTAATTTCACATCTGAATCGGAGCAAGTCTGAATCAGGCGCGTGGCAGCAGTTTCTTGCCCTTTAACGTCAGTAATATTTCCCTGAGGCGTCACGTCACAGAAGAGATGAACAACGTCGTATCCTTTACCAATCTCTGCAACTAGCTTCTGTGCGCTCTCAAAAACGGACTCGGTCGGAGTGGAATAGAACCGAGAATAGCTGCGGCAGTCCCCATTCGCCATTTCCGCGAATCTTGGGTCCAAGGATGCTACGAGAATCCTAGTTCCCACGACTTCGTCTTGCCTGCGTTTCCTGAAAAGCTCGCGGATTCCCAAAATCAGCCCCCGATACTCGCGCTAGATTAGCAGACAGTTCCCAAGCAAAGACGTTTCGTAAAGTTCCCGAATGCCCCGGCCAGTCTCAACTCCCGATAAACGCTCTTACCGGAGAAGTGGATTTCGCCCTCGACGGCGAGGCGGTCGCTCCGTGTACGTCCTCACAATGCTCTCGGATACTAGGGATTCAAGGAATGCTGGTTTGACGGTTGAGTGAAAGACAATGCATTGCAGATGGAAATTGTCGTAAGCCGCGAATTGAAGAGTGCCGCCCTTCTCGATTTGGATGTGAATTATCGTGTTCGGAACCGTCCCTCCGATAGCCGAAATAATTGTCCTGCTCGTGGATGGTTCCAGCGGCAGGACTATAAAGTCTTGCTTCGGCCACAGAGTGTTTCGCTTGAGGACAACGGTTTCTTCCTGCGAGGCACCGGGGATGTTTGATAAAGGGAGTGCGCTCAAGTCGCCTTCAAAAGAAATGTGGGCGTCTCCCGCAAATTCTTCCATCATGGCCAACAACAAACGGCGCTTGTCGCTTACGTGCCAGAATTTACCTGCGCTCTTCATTGACGAATCTTATCATCGGCATCCATTCAGATTCTCGTGCCAAGCATTCCCGCCTCAAATCCTGGTAAACGCGGTAATTGTCCATGTGAAATCAAGTTTCCGATTACGCGGCTACTCAGGCATCTGAACTACAGCGAAGATACAAATCTTCGACGGAGCAACAACCGGCGAAAAAAGTACCTTCATACAGGATTCGGTCATGGAATGTGAACAAGCCGCCTTTAACAAGGGCAAGGTACACGCACCATTCCTGACGCTGTTTTAGGAACATAGCCAACTCTTCGAGTAGAGCTGGTTTGATAAGAGTCCAAGACGCTTCCACGCGGACGCTCAACCCATACATGTCGTCATCGACAACAAAGAAATCAGGTTTCTTATCGCCACCCCGCCACTCCTTTGCAGATTCCTCGTAACTGTCGAGAATTGGCATCTTCCCAGTTGGTCCAACAGTACCGTAGGACGACAGAATATCCATTGCTGCATTTCTAAATGTGTGGAACTGCTTCCAAGTGTGGTCTCGATTGGAAAATGGGCAATTCTTGCGGGAGAACTCCATCACTAGAATCGAAAAGACACGTTCAGCGCGCGATTTGTGTTGTTGCTGGCTCATTTCGCAGAGCTTAACACGGTGGCACGATTCCTAGCCCGACTCCTGATTAACGCGCTACTCGGACAAGTGCCGATTCGGCAAATCCATATGTACGGTAACGCGACTTATCGGGAGTTGGCAATTTTCGTCAGAGAACAATCGAGCGGCACGCTGCGTGTTGGGTTCTCTGAATCGTAAAAAACGGGAACAGTCATGCCCTCGTAAAGGGAGCGTGAAGCGTCGTTGCATCGTCCAGTGATGAGTTTGCCGCCAGCGAGACGAAAGCAGTACTGAATGGATTGGACGTACCCCCCATTATTCTGAGCGGTGACGTAACCAGAGGTCAGTTCTCCGTTCGCCAGAAGGTGTCTCTCGCGGAATCGGTTGCGAAAGAATGCGAAGGAGTACCCGTAAATCATCGCTATCGGCGCGAGAAGCGTCCACTCCTTTCCACTGGTTGAGTGCGGATTGCTGAACGCTTTCCATGTTGCTGGGAGGCCGTAAAGCGTATACAGGCCCACCACCGCCGAGACAATGGCAAAGTAACAGCGCCCCTTCCATCTCAGTCTTAGTTTTCGCGGACGCGGAAGGGCAGCTAGTTCGAGAAATGAGTTTTCCTTAAACACAATCGTATTCGATAGGGCTCCCGTCGAGGGTTCTATCTCTGAAATGGTGAACGCCCCATCCTCGTGAGTAGCGGTTGGAAACCGCAGGTTTCTCAATTTGCGGACTTGGTGCAGTGCGGAGAATGTCCAAAACAGGGGCAAACCTGAAAACGCAAGTAGAATGCCTACCCATGCCCGGCCCTCGTGGGGGCTCTTCACATGAACAAACACCGCGAACATCACCCCGAGAGCCACCAGAACCAGACTGACCTTGATAGTGGAAGACAACTCTCCCAAAACAATCTGGTGATTCCAACCACAACGAGAACAATAGAACTTGTAGCCATCCATTAAACTTGCTCTAACGGCTGGTGACCCGCAGTGGGGGCAACTGAGCTTTGGCATGGGGAAAATGTAATACAAGTCGGTGGTCGGAGGACACCTCAGGTAAAGGCGCCCCTACTGCCTGATAAACGCTCTAATCGTCGAAGTGGATTCAAGTTTCCGATTTCGACTTACCAGGACTACGGAGAACTTCAGCAAATCTTTTCGTCGTCCAAAAGAGTCCTTGACAACTTCGACTGCCCGGAGCATCTTCGCGCTACTACGCCTGCCGGAGGCGCACCGGGTTCCCTCCATCACATCCGGTCGGAGTTCAGAAATGATTTCACCCTCAGTAAATTCCGACTCGCTATCCCCAAGGAGGGAGAGATGAAAGCGATGCTGATGACGGCAGTAAACCAACCACTCTCGCTACGTAATATTCCAGATCCGCAACCCGGTCCGGGGCAGGTGCGAATCCGTCTGCATGCTACCGGCGTTTGTGGAACGGACATTCACATATGGCACGGCGAATTGCCGGTGCCATTGCCTATCGTTCCCGGCCATGAACCGGTAGGAACAATAGATGCCGTGGGCCCGGGGCCGCATCCCTCAAGCCCGGCGATCGCGTCGGCGTTTCCTGGTTTCAGGACGGTTGTGGAAGGTGTTCTTCCTGCCAAAAGAAAAGATTCAAGTTTTGCGCGGAGCCCAAAACTTGGATTACCAACGGCGGCGGCTATGCTGACTACATGATCGCGGAAGCCAATGGCTGCACCTTGCTGCCCGAGAAATTAGCGTGGGACAGCGCCGCGCCGCTTTTTTGCGGAGGCTTCTCTGCGATGAGCGCGTACAAAATCGCCAGACCCCAGGCGGGCGAGCGCGTTGCTGTGATCGGCATCGGCGGCCTGGGTCATTTGGCCTTGCAAATCGCGAAATCAATGGGGAATGAAGTTGTCGCGATCACCAACACCCCGGGCAAAGCGGCGGACGCCCGTGAAATGGGCGCGGACGAGGTTCTCGTCATAAAGAGCCACGTCGGCCAGGAGTTGCAGGCCATCGGAGGAGCCGACGTAATTCTGTCATTTTCTCCCGCCATGAAGCAGAACAGCCAGGCTATGGAGGGACTGCGAGCCGGCGGAAGGCTCGTAAAACGGCGCCCAGCGCAGAACCTATTCAAGCTGACCCAGTCCAGATGTTATTCAAACAAACTGCGATTCTCGGCTCGGCGCACAACGATACCGCTGACCTGATCGACATTGTGAATCTCGTTGCCGCCGGGAAAGTAAAACCCAAAATGGAAACCTATCGGATGAATGAAATCAATAGCGTTTTGGCTCGCTTGGCTGAAGGGCGAGTGCGGCATCGGGCTGTCCTTCTCCACGACGCTTAGTTTCTGCGAAGATGGCCTTAGCGTAAGCGCGCTTTTCCGGCAACCCTTCATCCAGACACGTGCGGAGTCCTGTGCGCACGATTTTCGTGGCAGTGCGCCCCCGTGCGTGAGTGTCGCCAAGGTCCCGATTAACGCCATACTCGGACAATGCAGATCCGCAAATCCACATGTCCGATTTCCGACAAATCAGGAGTTGACAGCGCCAAGATGACTGAAGTGAGTTTCATTCCTTGAACTACGCAAAACGCGGGACTATAGTGCCGGAATGTTGTCGCGCAGATTGCTGGCGAGTTTTGTAGTCTTCTTGTGGTACACGACGCCTTCCTTGGCACAGCTTCCGAAACAGTGTCCGCCAGACGTTCTGCTAGTGAAGGACATAGGAGAATTGTCGGCGTCCGAGGCGAAGGTCTATGTGCATGTGATTCAGGTGAAGTTCGATCCGGACAGCCAGATTCCTGTGGACATCCAGGAAGAGATTGCGAAAAACGAAACAGGCAAGACGCATGAGGTAAAGGCGGATTCGGACTATTTGCAAAATGTGGCGAAAGAGATCGCCGACGAGGGAGCGGGTGAGCTGTTGCGAAGCCACGGTTATTTGCAAGCGCTGACGTACGCCGAGCTAGAGGTGCTGAAAACGAAAGGGGTAGATGTTGATGTGGCGGCAAATGTTGGCGCCGAACCTGAGAGGCAATTTCGGTCGGAGAAATAGTTTTCAAACATGCAGATCGAGGGGAAGCGCAGTTCTACGGTCCCGATACACTGCGAGAGAAGATTCCGTTGAAACACGGGGAGATTATGAACGCGGAGAAGATTCGCGAAGGCCTTCGCAACCTCACGAGCATGTATGGTGAAGAGGGTTACATTGATTTTACGGCCGAGCCGGAGTTTGACTTTGACAATGCAGGAAATACCATCGACATGGTTATCCTGATAAGGCCCGACAAGCAATATCGAATACGGGAGATCGAGTTTTGGGTCTAAGACTCTTTAGTGGAAAAAAGGTTGAGGGAATCGATCCCGAAGTCAGGAGAAGCTTTCAGCAAATTGCGGCTGGAGCAGTTTGTTCAGGAGCTTCAAGTGGTCTTGCGAAGCGATGCAAAGCCCGACGAGATTGTGACCATTCGCAGAGACGCTGAAGCGGGACTGATTGGGATTGTATTTGATTTACGGCCTTGCCCGGGACAGCAGAATTAACAGGCAGCGCGGACCCGCTCCCCAACACAAGAAAATGCGTGAACTCCCGTTTCGGACGTGCTCTTTCATAACCCCGACGGACCGTAGCTCCTGGTAAACGCACTAACAGTTTGTTGAACAATTGAGTTTGTGCAGTTTTCCGTTCTGAATTTCTGGGCATTGCCGAGCCTGGTATCGGTACTTTGGGTTGTTCTATGTCCCGAGCGGGCCCGAAGCGAAGCTCCGTATCATGTTCTGGCCATCAGGTTTCGCAATCGCACAGGTTGTAGGCAGCCCCGGTGAAGATGAACAGCCACCCCACCTTGTCGATTCCTCGCAACTTCACTTTCTTAGCATTCCCACCATCTTCATCCAGCCGAACGATTGCTCCACTCGTTTTCGTTTTCGCTGACTCACCTCATACCCCACATGCCGCGTAGTTCGCTCGTCCACCGCGCTCCTGCGGTTGGTATCGTTCTGCGCCACATGTGGGGTGATTTTCATTCCGCGCAGTTCTCGGACGAATTCCTGCGTGT